>NZ_JBITHT010000010.1:0-301819 GCF_044458265.1 Nonomuraea sp. NPDC050478
GATGGTACTGCACTCGGGAGGGTGTGGGAGAGTAGGTCACCGCCGGACAATTTTCATATGGGAAAGGCCCCGACAGGTTCTGTCGGGGCCTTTCTTTGTTTAGGAGGGTTTCGATGCTTCGGTCTCGGGGTGTTTCTTGTGGGTGAGCCCTGAGGCTTCGGCTTCGGGGCTTTCCTGTTTCTGGGGCCTCGGCGTGATCGCCGAGGCCCTCGCTGGTTCACGTGCCTTCACCTGGGAGAGGCGATCAGAGCGAAGCGGTGAGAGCGAGCACGGAGGGCATGCCCCGCCTGCATCCGTTCGTGCAAGGTGCGCAGGGCGGACTCGTACGTCCGCACATCGAAGTCCGGTACCTGCCACGGGACCACCCGCAGGAACTGGACGACCGCACCGATGTCGCGGAACCGGGCTGGAATGAACGACTCGGCCTGCCAGGTGACGGCGAAGCCGGCCTTCTCAAGGCCAGCGATGGCGCGCTCCAGATCCCAGTGATGGTGCGGGTGCGGTGGGGCGGCCAGGGCCTCGTTGAGCTCTGCCAGGTCGCAGCCACCCACCTGCTGAGTGAGAAGGGTGCCGTGCGGCACCAGGACGCGGAGGACCTCATCGGGGTCGTAGGCGTGATGCCGACTGACGACGAGCTCGAAGGAGCCGTCCGGGAACGGCAGCGCGTTCCCGTCGACGGCCGCCACCTCGACACCGAGAGGCGTCAGGCGTTCCCTGGCGATGGCGACGTTCGGCGGGTGCCCTTCGGTGGCGGCGGTGCGTGCCGGCAGCGGGGCGAGCGACGACAGGAACTCGCCGCCTCCCGTGCCGATGTCCAGCAGGGAGCGCACGCGGGGGAGGCGTTCCCGTACGACTTCCTCGTAACTCCATGGCGGGCTGCCCGTGACGTAGCGGCTGGCGAAGGCGTTGAAGTCCCAGCCGCCGATCGGGGCGGCGAGCGCTTCCGTTATGAGCGTGTCGTAGTCCACGGTCCCATCGTCGCGGACCTGGCCGCGGGCTCAGGGCGGTGTGCGGGGTTTGTGCGGGAGGTGCGAGGAGGGCCGGGCACGCTCGTCGGTATGAGTGCAGAGAACACGAAGAAGCCCGTCATCGCCATCACCCGATTCAAGGCCAAGCCGGAGGACTCCGAGGAGGTGCAGGACAGGCACGCCACTCTGGCGTCCACGGTGCGGTCCGCGGTTCCGGGGCTGGAGGAGGCGAGGCTGGGGCGGACCGAGGACGGGACCTGGGTCGGCGTCTGGCGGTGGGACTCCCAGGAGAGCCTGCGGAAGGCGCAGGAGCTGGCGCACTCCCTTCCGGAGGCGGAGAAGGCGTTCGCGCTGGCCTCCGACGTCACCGGAGACACCTTGGAGCTGCTCCAGGAGTCCTGATCCCCCGACGTCACCGGGAGACCGCGGAGTTGCCCCAGGAGTCCTGATCCCCTAGTGAGCCCCCATCTCGCGTCATCGCGGGGTGGGGGCTTTTCGCGTGGGAGGCGGATACCGGGATGCGTCGCCGGGCGAGGGTGGGCGAGGATGGCGGGATGATCGTGACGTGTTACGGCGGTCCCCGGGATCTGCGGGCCATGCAGGAGCTCACCGGCCGGATCTGGTCGCCGCGGGCGCGCTGGCACGCCGGCGACCTGGCCTGGGGACGGCTCCAGCACACCGGGCGGGAGCCGGAGTGGCCCACCATGCTGTGGCGGGCCGATCGGCGGACCCTGGCCTGGGGGTGGATCCACCTGCCCGGATATCTCAACCTGGCGGTCGACCCCGAACGGGCCGAGCTGGCGCACGACGTGCTGCGCTGGTTCGAGGAGATCGTGCCGGCCGGAGAGCGGCAGGTCGAGGTGTCGAGCGGGGAGCCGCACCTGGTCGCCGCGCTGGAGGAGCGCGGTTACGCACGGGAGAAGGACGGGCCGTTCTTCGTGCAGATGGTACGAGACCTCGACGGTCTGCCCGAGCCGGAGCCGCCCGCGGGGTTCCGGCTCGAAGCGGTGCGTGACGTGCCCGGGCGGGTGGCGGCGCACCGGGCGGCCTTCCACCCGTCGCGCGTCTCCGAGGAGAGCTACGCGGCCGTCCGCGCGGCCTGGCCGTACCGGAAGGACCTCGACTGGTGCGCGATCGGGCCCGACGGCGGCACGGCCGCGTACTGCCTGCTCTGGCTCGACGACCGCGACGTGGCGCTGATCGAGCCGGTCGGCACCGTGCCCGCGCACCGGGGCAAGGGACTGGCCAAGGCGGTGTGCCTGGCGGCGCTGCGCGCGGCACGGGCGGCGGGCGCCAAGCAGGCCGTGGTGGCGCCGCGCGGCGACGACGGGTATCCCGTACCGGCACGTCTTTACAGCGGGCTCGGGTTCCGCGACACCGCGAGAAGCCTCCTGTTCATCCGCTGATATCAAATTGCAACTGGACGTCAGGTGAGAACTGCTGTTATACGGGCAGGCCAGTGATTCAGGAGGGAGGCTGGAGTTGCATGGTGCCCGAGACAACAGTGACCGCGTGGCCCGCGAGGTGCACGCGATCACCGGCGAGGGTCACCCGCACCAGCCCGCCCCGCTCCGACAACTGGGCGCCGGTCAGCGTCTCGCGGCCGAGCCTGGCAGACCAGTACGGCGACAGAGCGCAGTGGGCCGAGCCCGTCACCGGGTCCTCGGGCACGCCGACCTTCGGCGCGAAGAACCGGGAGACGAAGTCGGTCTCGGTGCCCCGGGCGGTGACGATCACTCCGCGTGCGTCGATCGCCGCGAGGGCGTCGATATCGGGCCGCAAAGCCCTCACGGTCTCCGCCGAATCCAGCTCGACCAGCAGGTCGAGGGCGCCCTTCGAAACATGCACGGGGGTGGCGCCGAGTGCCTTCTCCAGACCTTCGGGAACTGTGGTGGCAGTCACTTCCTTGACCGGAAAATCCATCGTGATCATTCCGTCCGGTTGGCGATTCACCGTGAGCGTTCCGCTCGCCGTGGCGAATTTCACCGGGCCATGCGCGACGCCCGTCGAATACAGGACGTGCGCCGTGGCGAGGGTGGCGTGCCCGCACAGCGTGACCTCCACCTTCGGCGTGAACCAGCGCAGCGAATCACCCAGCAGGAAGGCGGTCTCCGACAGCTTCAGCTCGGCCGCGACCGACTGCATCCACACGTCGGGGACCCGATCTTCCAGCAGGCACACGCCTGCGGGATTACCCTGGAAAGCTGTGTCGGTGAAGGCGTCGACGATGAACAGGCGCATGAGCCGATGCTATAGGGGGCCAGATATCGGGGTGAAACCAGGACGCTAGCCGTACAAAATGGAATTAGTGCTGGGCGTGTCGCATGGCGAACGCGGAATCGTCGGTTACCGTCCAATGTGTCGGGACGTGCCGATTGCGGTGAGTTCCTGAGGAAAGGACAAGCCGATGGGGGCAGTGCGTAAGGTTGCGGGTTACCTGGGCCTGGGCGCGGTTGATCAGTATGACGAGGCTTATGACGACGACGGGCAGTACGAAGAGGAGTACATGCCTGCCACGGAGCGGGCGGCGCGCCGGTGGCGGGCCACCATCGAGTCGTCACGGATCGTGATGGTCCAGCCGCTGAAGTACAACGACGCACCGTTGATCGGCCAGTATTTCCGCGACGGCCAGACGGTGATCATGGATGTGACGGGCATGGCGATGCCGGAGGCGACGCGCATGGTCGACTTCGCCGCCGGTCTGGCCTATGGCTGCGAGGGGCGGATCGAGCGCATCGCCGACCGCGTCTTCCTGCTGGCGCCCGCGCACGTCGAGATCGAGACGACCTGACCCGCGCCAGGCCACGTGCCGGCGCGGGCGGGGAGTCGGCACGGCCTGCGCGGTCCGCCGCGGCCGAGGCTGTGGGCGGGACAGGCGATGATCGATCAGGCCGCGCGGGGGCCGCGGCGGATCAGGCGGGTGATGTCGGTCGCGTCTTCCGCGGCCTGCTTGGCGCGGCCTTCGGCCTCGCGGGCGTAGGCGTGCAGGGCCCACACCGCGCCGTCGGCCAGCTCCCTCAGCTCGCTCACCTGCGCCGCGACGTACGCGGCGTCTGACAGGACGCGCTCGCGGCGCTGCCAGAGCAGCCACCCGGCCAGCGCGAAGAGCACGACCCCGGCGGCGGCCGTGACCGGGTGGGTGAGGAAGGCGGCGACCAGGCAGGTCAGCCCGCCGAGCACCAGCAGCCCCGGCGCCCACGGAGCGCGGGGCAGGGCCGGCACGGCAGCGGAGATGGCCGCTTCGGCGACGGCCAGCGACTCCTCGTCGGGGCCTTCAGGGCGGAGCTCGACCCGGTGGCCGAGCAACGACACGGTGACCGACGGCGGCGGCTCCAGCCTGCTGTCGGACTCCAGTTCCTCCGCGACGCCACGCAGGATGGGCGCCGCGACGTGCAGGGCGATCGCCGTCAGGTGGGGGTCGGAGCCGGGGCGCAGGTCGTCGAGCAGGTGGGAGTCGAGCGAGGCCTGCGGCCCGGGTGGCCCGCTCAGCCCGATCATGGCGCGGAGCACGGCCAGCGGCTCGTCCTCGGCCCAGGTGGCGGCGGGGGTGGCGCCGGAGTTGGCGAGCGGCGCGGCCGAGCCCTGGTCGGACTGGCGGGCCGAGGTGATCTCCTCGCAGCGGGCCCGCAACCGGGTCAGCCGGGCGGCGGCCTGGGCCGGCCTGGCCAGCTCGGGGATCTCCGCCATCTCAGGGAAGTCGACGAGCGAGGCGGGCACCACCACGGACGGCTCGCCGGGCACGAGCGCCTGCACCCACTGGCGCGGGTCGGCCTGTTCCTGCACAGCGAGCGCGTCGAGCTTGCGCAGCACGAAGATCTTGCCGGCGGGGCCGTAGGCGCCGCGGGCGGCGGCCAGCCAGAGCGCCCGCTGGCCGTGGGAGACGGGCCGGTCGAGTGAGAGGTCGCCGAAGGCGGTGCCGAGCCAGGAGGCGTGGATGCGGCTGCCGTGGCCGGCGACGGCCAGCGCCAGGCAGAGGAAGACCGCGGTCTGCTGCTGGTCGCGCGAGGCGGCTCTGCTCAGCGGCTCCAGCGGGTCGTCGCCGGCGAGGATGGTCACCAGCGCCTCGACGGCGGGCGGCAGCCAGTGGCCGGGGATGTCGGTGAAGCCGGGTGGTGCGGGGGGCGCGCTGCCGTTCGCGGCCAGGTGCGCCAGCAACGCCTCGGCGTAGCGCCGTAGCTCGTTGGCTGCTTGGGGGCTCGCGGTCAGGTCCGTGCTCAAGGCAGAGAACTCCCCCAATTCGGCCTCAGTTCATGACCCCGTAAAGGGTAACCCGCGTGGCACGCCTCCGAGGCGGAGGCGCGCCACAGCGGAACGGGGACTTTGATCGAATCGCCTGTTACATGCGCTCGGGTACGGGGACGCCCAGAAGGTCGAGGCCCGTCTCCAGCACGCGCAGCGTCAGCGCGCAGAGCGCCAGCCGTCGCGCGCTGGTCTCCGGGTCGACGCCCTCCTTGGTGACCGGGCACTCCTCGTAGAAGGTGCTGAACAGGCTGGCCGCCTCGAACAGGAACGCGCACAGCCGGTGCGGCTCCGACTGGGCGGCCACCTGCTCCAGCGTCTCGCCGAAGCCGAGCAGGTGGAGGCCCAGCGCGCGCTCGGCGGGCTCGCCCAGCACGATCGGACCCGTGGTGTCGTCGGGGGAGCGGCCCGCCTTGCGGAAGATGGACCGGATTCGGGCGGTCGCGTACTGCATGTAGGGGCCGGTGTTGCCGGTGAAGCCCAGCATGCGGTCGAAGTCGAAGACGTACTCGCTGTCGTGGTTGACCGACAGGTCGGCGTACTTCACCGCGCCCATGCCGACGGCGTGGGTGATCTCCTCGCGGGTGGCCTGGTCGTAGCCGCGTTCGGCGATGGCCGCGGACGCCCGGTCGATCGCCTCCTGCAGCAGGTCCATCAGCTTGACGGACTCGCCCGAGCGGGTCTTGAACCGGCGGCCGTCCTTGCCCAGCATCATGCCGATCTGCACGTGCTCGGCGGAGACCGAGTCGGGCAGCCAGCCGGCCAGCTCGGCGGCGGCGAACACCATGCGGAAGTGGAGCGCCTGGTCGGCGCCCACGACGTAGAGGATGCGGTCGGCCTTGAGGTCGTGCACCCGGTAGCGGATGGCGGCCATGTCGGTGGAGGCGTAGCCGTAGCCGCCGTCGCTCTTCCTGACGATGAGCGGCAGCGGCTTGTCGTCGGAGCCGGTGAAGCCGGGCGGGAACACGCAGAGCGCGCCCTCGCTGATCGTGGCGACGCCGGCCGCCTCCAGATCCTGGCAGGTCTTCTCCAGCATCGGGTTGTACATGCTCTCGCCGGCGAGGTCGGCGTCGGTCAGGGTGACGCCGAGCATCGTGTAGACCTTGTTGAAGTAGCGCACGGTGGCGTCCATGAAGACGTGCCACAGCCGCATGGTCTCCGGGTCGCCCGACTGGAGCGTGGTCACCCGTACGCGCGAGCGCTGCTTGAACGACTCGTCGCCGTCGAACTTGGCGCGGGCGGCCTGATAGTACTCAGTCCCCTGGCCGGCTTCGAGCTGGGCGACCGCGGCCTCCTCGCCGATGTCGAGGAGGTGCTCGATGAGCATGCCGAACGGGGTGCCCCAGTCGCCCAGGTGGTTCTGCCTGACGACGTGGTTGCCGAGGTGTTCGTGCACCCGGGCCAGGCAGTCGCCGACGATGGTCGTGCGCAGGTGGCCGACGTGCATCTCCTTGGCGGCGTTGGGCGCCGAGTAGTCAATGACGACGGTCTGCGCGGGGGCGATCGTGGCGACGCCGGAGCGCGGGTCCTTGAAGACGAGGGACGCCTGGGACTCGATCCACCCGTCGTCGAGCGTGATGTTGAGGAAGCCCGGGCCGCTGACCTCGACGGCGCCGGGGAAGTCGGACAGCTCGGCCCTGATCGACTCGGCGACCTCCCGCGGGGCTCGTCGCAGCCGCTTGGCCAGGCTCATCGCGACGTTCGCCTGGAAGTCGGCGAACTGGGAGGGCCGGATCAGCGGATCTGCGTCGGCGTACTCGGCGCCGAACGCGGACGCCAGCGCCTGCTGGACGCGCTCGGTGAGCACTTTCTGCGGGTCGGTCATGTCCTAAGAGTACCGGCGACCTTGACCGCGATGCTGATGCCGGCGCAGGCCACGAGAGCGATGCCGACGGCGATCAGATCGTCGTGCGGACCGCCGGGGCGGAGTTCGAAGACCTCCCGTACGAACGGGCTCGCCAGGGCCAGCGCGAACAGCCCGGCCATGGCCGCGACCAGGGCCACCCGCCACCGGTCGAGCGGCCTGGCGACGAGGACGAGCACCCACCACGTGGTGAGGAAGAGCGCGAGCACGGCCGCCGTCCGCTGCTCCTCCAGCGTGCCCCCGGCCGCGGCACGGAACGCCAGCAGGACCGCGAAGGCGCAGATCACCCCGGCGGGCACGGCGAACCTGAGCACCCGGGGCACGAACCCGGGCCTGGCCCGCTCCAGCGTGGGCGCGAGCGCCAGGAAGAGGGCGGGCAGGCCGATGGTGACGGCGTTCACCAGCGTGGAATGGCGGGGCGTGAACGGGAACATCATCCCCGCGACCCCGGTCATCAGCGACAGCACGATCGCGTAGAAGGTCTTGGTGAGGAACAGCCCGGAGACCCGCTCGATGTTGGCCAGCACCCGGCGGCCCTCGTTGACCACGTGCGGGAGGGCCGCGAACCGGTTGTCCAGCAGCACGACCTGGGCGACGGCCTTGGTGGCGGGGCTGCCCGCGCCCATCGCGATGCCGAGGTCGGCCTCCTTGAGCGCGAGCACGTCGTTGACGCCGTCGCCGGTCATGGCGACGGTGTGGCCGCGTTTGCGCAGGGCTGTGACGAAGAGTCGCTTCTGCTGGGGGCTGACCCGGCCGAAGACGGTGGCGGCGTCGAGCGCCTCGCCGAGCGCGTCCTCGTCGTCCGGCAGCGTGCGCGCGTCCACCGCGCGGTCGGCGCCGGGCACGTTGAGCCCGGCGGCGATCGCGGACACCGAGCGCGGGTCGTCGCCGGAGATGATCTTCACGCTGACGCCCTGCCGCTCGAAGTACTCCAGCGTCTCGTGGGCGTCGGGGCGGACGCGCTGCTTGAGCACGACGAGCGCCACCGGCTCGCCCTCCTCGACGCCGATCACGGACGGGTCCGTACGGGCGTCCTCAGGGAGGGCGTCCGCCGTGATCGGGTCCGTACGGTGGCTCGCGGAGTGTGCGTCCGCCGTGATCGGGTCCGTACGGTGGCTCGCGGAGTGTGCGTCCGCCGTGATCGGGTCCGTACGGTGGCTCGCCGGGGGGCGGTTGCCGTCCGGGAGCCGGTTCGTACGGCATAAGGCCAGGACGCGGGCGCCGGTGGCGGCGAGTTCCGCCGCCTGGGCGCGCTCCGGGGCCGACGGGGCGAGCAGCACGTCGGGGGCGCCGAGCAGCCACACCCCGTGCGGGCCGAAGTCGGCGCCGCTCCACTTGCGCTCGGAGGAGAAGGGCACGGTGGCCAGCGGACGCCAGCGCGCGGAGGGGAAGCGGTCGCTGATCGCGCGGGCGGTGGCGTTCGGGTGGCCGTCGGCGGCGGTCAGCGCGGCGAGCGCGTCGCCCACCGGGCGGCCCTCGCGCAGCGGCAGGACGCGGTCGAGCGTCATGCCGCCGGCGGTGAGCGTGCCGGTCTTGTCCAGGCAGAGCACGTCCACTCGGGCCAGGCCCTCGATCGCGGGCAGCTCCTGGACCAGGCAGCGGCGGCGGCCGAGCCTGACCACGCCCACGGCGAAGGCGATGGAGGTCGTCAGCACCAGGCCCTCGGGGATCATGGTGACGATCCCGGCGACCGCGCCGGTGATGGCGGTGGCGAAGTCGGCCGAGTTGCTCAGCTGGCTGTAGGTGAGCAGCGCGCCGATGGGGATGACCAGCCAGGTGATGTAGCGGATGAACCGGGCGACGCCGTCACGCAGCTCGGAGTGCGCGAGGTGGAAACGGCTCGCCTCCTCGGCCAGCCGGGCGGCGTACGCGTCGGTGCCGACGGCGGTGGCCCGGAACAGGCCGGTTCCGGCGACGGCGAAGCTGCCCGACAGCACCGGGTCGCCGGGCTCCTTGCGCACCGGGTCGGCCTCGCCCGTCAGGAGCGACTCGTCGACCTCCAGCCCGGCGGAGACGATCATCTCGCCGTCGACCAGCAGCGCGTCGCCGGGGCCGAGCACGATCAGGTCGCCGAGGACCACCTGGTGCGGCGGGACGCGCCGGTCCGCGCCGTCGCGGCGGACCGTCACGGGGCTCTCGCCGACCACGGCCAGCCGGTCCAGCGTGCGCTTGGCGCGCAGCTCCTGGACGACGCCGATCAGCACGTTGGCCACCATGATCAGGCCGAACACGCTGTCCTGCCACGCGCCGAAGACGAGGATGAGCGCCCACAGGACGCCGATGACGAGGTTGAAGAGCGTGAAGACGTTCGCCCTGATGATGGCGGCGAGCGACCGGCTGGACCGGCGCGGCACCACGTTCGGTCTCGCCCGTGCGACCTGCGCCGACGTGAGCCCGTCCAGCGACATGACTCCGTCCACCGCGAACCCCCCGACCTGCGGCAACGTCACTGAGCGGGTCTCCCCGCCGGCGTCGGTCCGCCTGATTCCCCTGATAGGCGGACGGGGATCACCCTACGGCTTTCAGCGTGATCTGTGGGCGCTTATCCGCTCGCCGATCCGGGACGTCAGCCCGCCCGCCGACAGGTCGGCGGCGAGCCGGCAGGCCGCGCTGACTCCTCTGGCGCTGGACGAGCCGTGCGCGACGACGACGGTGCCGTTGAGCCCGAGCAGCACCGCGCCGCCGTACGCCTCCGCGTCGAGCCGGCCGCTCAGCTCGCGCAGCCGGGAGCGCTGCATGAACGCGCCGAACTTGGCCATCCGGCTCTCGCTCACGGACCGCCGCAGCTCGTCGAAGGCGTAGCGGACGGCGCCCTCCATGGTCTTGAGCGCCACGTTGCCGGTGAACCCGTCGGTGACGATCACGTCGGCCCGCCCGGTCAGCAGGTCGTAGCCCTCGACGTTGCCGGCGAAGGTCAGCGCGGGGGCGGCGTCGAGCAGCTCGTGGGCTCGGCGGACGAGCTTGTTGCCCTTCTCCGCCTCGCTGCCGATCGTGAGCAGGCCCACCCGGGGCTCGGCGATGCCGAAGGCCAGCTCGGCGTAGGCGGCGCCGAGGTGGCCGAACTGGACCAGGATCTCCGGCTTGACCTCGGCGTTCGCGCCCGCGTCCAGGAGCAGCGTGGGGTGCGGCAGGGTGGGCAGCGCGACCGCGAGCGCCGGGCGGAGCACCCCCTGCTGGGTCTTGAGCCGCAGCTTGCCGGTGGCCACGATGCCCGCGGTCGAGCCGGCGGAGACCACGGCCGACACGTCGCCGCGGCGCAGGAGGTGGCAGGCGACCGCGATGCTGGAGCGGGGCCGGCGCAGGCTGGCCAGCGCGCCCTCGTCCATGGCGAGCGCCTCCTCGGCGCGCACGATGGGGATCTCGTGGGCCGCGTCGTGTTCGGCGAGTGACTCGTACAGCACGCGTGGCGAGCCGACGAGGACGACCGGCAGCCCGCGCTCGCGCACGGCGTGCACGGCGCCCGCCACGATCTCGTGGGGCGCGCGGTCGCCGCCCATGGCGTCGACCGCGATCGGCCTGCTGTCTGGCAAAAGTCACCTCGTACGGCGTGTCGCTTGGCCGTCCGAATGGTAGGCGAGGCCGTCACCAGGCTAACCGGCGGGCAGGACTAGGCGTCGCCGCTCAGGTTCCAGTCGTGGACGGTGCGGGCCACGACGACCTTGCCGAAGGTGACCCGGCCGGTCACCCTGATCACCGGGCCGTCGCCGTCGGGGGTGTTGTCGCCCGAGACCTGGCGCTTGGCGAACATGGCGCCGACCTCGTCGATGACCTGGGCGTTCGGCGGCACCCGGATGATCAGCTTGGCCGCGAACGCGCTGATGGAAAGGGTGATCTCGCGGCCGGGGAGCACGGCCTCCGACAGGTCGACGATGAGCGCGCCGTACGTGGCCGACAGGCGGGTGTGGCGGGAGGCGATCCAGCGCCCGCGCTTGACGACCTTGCTGAAGACGGCGTTGACGGTCTGCTCCGTCGCGATGGGCGCGGCGGCCGTGGAGGACCGGACCTTGGGCAGGTCCACGATCAGGGGCTCCAGCTCGCCCATGGTGCGAGCTTGGTAGGTGGCCTCGAGACGGTCGGCGTGCTCGGGGCTCGTGAGTCGTCCACTGGCGTAGGCCTCGTTGAGCAGCGCGGCGACCTGGTCGCGGTCGGCGTCGGAGGCCCGGAGGGCAGGGTCGTGGGTCACACCGCCAGTTTAGGTCAAATCAAGATATGTCGTGATTTCAATTCTCCCAAGAAACTTGGAGCACCCTCCGAACCATAGCCGCGGGCAGCCTACTCTCGGTATAAGAGCCATAGACGCGCGACGGGGGCGTGAGGTTTACATCCGATCGAACAAAAAAGACGGGAAAGGCCTAGTGATCTTGAACCAAGCAGGTACGCGACGCTTCAAGGCGTACACGTCCAAGCACCTCGACGAGCTCCTGCGACGCGCCGGGCTCGATGACGGGGAGCGGCTGAAGGTGCGGGCCGTGGCCACGGTGCTGCCCTTCCGGACGAACGCCTACGTCGTCGATGAACTCATAGATTGGTCGGCGGCGCCCGACGACCCCATGTACCGTCTCGTCTTCCCGCAGGCCGACATGCTGCCCGAGGCCGATGTGGCCCGGCTGGCCGACCTGCTCAAGGCCGAGGCGCCCAACGGGGAGATCCAGGCGGAGGCGAACAAGGTCAGAGCGCAGCTCAACCCGCACCCCGCCGGCCAGAAGGAGCTCAACGTGCCGCGCATCGGCGAGGAGCCGGTGCCCGGGATGCAGCACAAGTATCCGGAGACCGTGCTCTTCTTCCCGAAGCAAGGGCAGACCTGTCACGCCTACTGCACCTACTGCTTCCGGTGGGCGCAGTTCGTCGGCGACGCCGACCTCAAGTTCGCCTCCGACGACATCGACCAGATGGTCGCCTACCTCCGCCAGCATCCCGAGGTGACCAGCGTCCTGATCACCGGCGGCGACGCCATGATCATGGGTGAGCCGGTGATCAGGCGCTACATCGGGCCGCTGCTGGAGCTGGAGCAGCTCGAGTCCATCAGGATCGGCACCAAGGCGCTGGGCTACTGGCCGCAGCGCTTCGTCACCGACCCCGACGCCGACGCCACGCTCGGCCTGTTCGAGGAGGTCGTCAAGGCAGGCAAGAACCTCGCGTTCATGGCGCACTTCTCGCACCCGCGCGAGCTGGAGTCGCCGCTGGTCGAGTCCGCGGTGGAACGGATCCTGGGCAGCGGGGCGACGATCCGCACCCAGGCGCCGCTCATCAGGTCCATCAACGACGACCCGGCCGTGTGGGAGACCATGTGGCGGCGCCAGCACCGCATGGGGATGATCCCGTACTACATGTTCGTCGAGCGTGACACCGGTCCGCAGGACTACTTCGCGGTGCCGCTCGGCCGCGCGTACGAGATCTTCAGGGACGCGTACGCGAGCGTCTCCGGGCTCTGCAGGACGGTCCGCGGGCCGTCCATGTCGGCGACGCCGGGGAAGGTGTGCGTCGACGGCGTCACCGAGATCGCCGGTCAGCGGGTGTTCGTGCTCCACCTCATCCAGGCGCGGGACCCGTCCTTGGTGGGGCGGCCGTTCTTCGCGCGGTACGACCCGTCGGCCGTCTGGCTGACGGACCTGCGGCCGGCCTTCGCCGACGCTTTCCCGTTCGAGGTCGCCGCCTCGCTCGGGGCCTGAGGCGGTCAAGGGCGGCCACCGCAAGCGGAAAATCTGCGCCCCCGGCCCGTGACATTCATTTTGTCGAGCTCCTGGCGCGGGCCGGGGAAAGCGCACTTACGGACGCCGGAAGCGTCCATGGAATATCCGAATTAGCCCCCCTCTATTTCCCGATTTGTCTCCCCCTGTGTGACCCCTTTCGGGCTCGGTAACTTACCCACAAAGCCCTTGTCACGCGGGCTTTTAGCGGCTCACCCGGGGTCGTGCGCGGTGATAGAACTGCATCCGTAGCTCAGCCGCGGACGGCGCGCTTCGTGCGGTGCCCATAGCGTGTACGCCACGGCATTCGGGGGTTATCGATTCGCAATTCAATGCTCTCCGAAGCGATCGATCACGAGCCGGGAAGGCAAATCATGAAACGTGTAATGAAGACGGCGGTCGCCGTAACGGCATTCGGGCTCGCGGCGGCACTCGCCGTGCCGGCGCAGGCCCAGGCCGGGGACCTCGGCGCCTCGCCCACGAAGCGCGACCAGGCCCGGATCGGCGACGACTCGCCGCTCGACGGCCTGGTGGGCGGGCTCGCCGGCGGCCTGCTGGACGGGCTGTTCGGCGCAGCCGCCAAGGCCTCCGCCAAGCCCGCGCAGAACCAGACCAGGCCGCAGGGACGCCCCGGCATCGACGGCCTGTCCAACACCCTGCCTCTGGACGGCCTCGCCGCCTCGCGCCCGGCCAAGCCCAGGGCGCAGGTCAAGCCGACGCAGGAGGACACGTTCGAGGGCGCCTTCGCCCAGGTCGCCTACCTGTTCGAAGGCTCGCTCGGCGGCGCCACGGCGTCGCTGTCGACGACCCGGATGGTGCCCGGCGGACGCTACGGCTCCACCGAGGCGCTGGACGGCGCCACGTCGGCGCTGGACGGCGCCACGACAGGCGTGGCCCACCTGTCGCTGCAGGAAACGGTCGTCGGCATGTCGCGTGCCGCGAAGCAGGCGCTGCCGCGATCCAGCAACGGACGTCTGGCGCCGCTCGTCGGCCGCGTGGCGCCCGCCGAGACGGCGCCGCTGCTGGAGTCGCTGCCCGGCACCACTCAGGTCGCCTCCATCGATGAGATCGCCCCGCTCGTCGAGGACGCCTCCGCCCTGGTCTCCACCAACGGGACGAAGGCCACCAGCGCCTACACCGACACCGTCGCCGCGCTGGGCTGGACCACGGCCGCCCTCACCAGCATGGTCCGGGACCCCTGGCACTACCGCTGATCCTCTGGCGGACCCGAGCTCCGCACCCTCTGAAGCATCGCCGGGCCCCGCATCCTGCGGGAGCCCATCCCCGGGAGTGGCTTCCCGACCCCCGCCGCGCTCGCCGGCGCCGCCCAAGTCTGCAGGGTGGCGGCGCTGTGAGCCGCGGCCCCGCCGCCGGCCCGCACCAGGGTCGGCGGCGGTTCGCTTTCTATCCGGGCAGTCGCACGCCCGTGCGGCGGGCGATCTGGGCCTGCAGCCTCGCCATCTGCCAGTGCAGCTCCAGCAACTGCTCGGCGAGCTGCATCGTGGGTATCTCGGTCACATCCTCGGTGGCCAGGTGGTCGATAGCGGCCGAGAGCTCACCCATCGTGTCCCCCCACTCCATCACCGTTCCCAAGCTCGAACCGACGTTCGAATCCTAGCGAACGGTAGCCCCTCCTGTCAGTCCTACACGCGCAGCCCCGACTGACTTCTCGCACACCGTCTCGAAATCTACGGGGGCCTGGGCGTGCCAAAGGCCCGCATCATGGCGGCCCGCCCGGGGTGTCCCGAGAAGGTTTCCGTTTCCCGCCGGCGGATCGTCACGGACGACCGGCCCGCCGTCGGGAACGGCCCGCGGAAGAGACCGGGCCCGACGCGGCGCGTCCACGAAGCGGCAGGGGAAGTGGCGAGGCCTGCCCGAGAGCCCTGACCGGCCCGGCCGGGACTCTCAGGCAGGCCGCGCCATTTGCCCAGCCGCATGGGCGGTCGCGTTTCTTCGCGTGGTCGCGTTGCTTCGCGTGGTCGCGTTGCTTCGCGTGGTCACGTTGCTTCGCGCGGCCGCGTCGCTTCTCGCGGGTCGCGCCGCTCCGCGTGGGCGCGCCGCCTCGGCAGAGGCGGTGTCAGATGGTGGTCAGCCTTTGGTGTAGGCGGCGAGGACTTCCTTGGGGTCGCCGTCCATTTTGATCTTTCCCTTGTGGAGCCAGATCACCCGGTTGCAGGTCTGCTGGATCACCCGCAGGTCGTGGGCCACCAGGAAGACCGTGCCCGCCGACTCCCTGATCTGGCGGATGCGCTGCTCGCTCTTCTTGCGGAACTCGCGGTCACCCGTGGCCAGGGCCTCGTCGATGAGCAGGACGTCGTGGGTCTTGGCCGAGGAGATGGCGAAGCGGAGCCGGGCGCCCATGCCGGAGGAGTAGGTGGACATCGGCAGCTGGACGAACTCGTCGATGCCGGAGAAGTCGACGATCTCCTGGTATTTCTCCCTGACCTCCGCCGGGGTCATGCCCATGGCGTAACAGCCGAGGATGATGTTGCGCTCGCCGGTCAGCTCGCGCATCAGGGCCGCGTTGACGCCCAGCAGCGACGGCTGCCCGTCGGTGTAGACGGCGCCGGAGTGGGGCGGCAGCAGGCCGGCGATGGCGCGCAGCAGCGTGGACTTGCCGGAGCCGTTGCGGCCGACGACGCCGATGGCGTCGCCGTGGTAGGCCACGAAGGAGACGCCTTTGACGGCGTGGACCTCCTTCATCTGCGGCCTGCCCTGGCGCTTGACGATGCGCATGAAGGCGTTGACCGCGTTGCCCTTCTCGGACTCCGACGCGGCGCCGTAGACGCGGTAGACGATGTGGAGATCGTCGACGATGACCGTCGGCGTGCCCGTGGGCACGTCCAAGGGGCCCTTAGCGGGCTCCGGGTCGGGATGCACCCGGACGTCCTTGCTTGGGACGGCGGGCTCCTCGCCCTTCACCTTTGCCAGCTCCTCGGTCAGGTCAGCCACGCCCGTACCTCTCCTCAGCCCGCCAGAAGTACCAGAAGCCGAAGCAGAGTGCGAACACTGCCCAGAATACGCAAGCCATCCACACCATCGGCGGGGGAGTGTGCTTGTAGATGAAGATGTCCCGCATCCACTCGATGTACGAGGCGGCCGGGTTGAGATACATGGCGGTGGCGACCCACTGCGGCAGACCCGCGGTCTCCACCACCTTGTCCTGGATGGAGAAGAAGACACCGGAGGCGTAGAGCCAGGTGCGGGTGATGAACGGCAGCAGCTGGTTGAGGTCCCGCATGGAGGACCCGAGCCGTGCCATCACCAGCCCGGCGCCCACGTTGAACATGGTCTGCAGGATCAGCACGACCGGGATCATCAACCAGTACCACGTAGGCACCTCGGAGGTGATGAACACGATCAGCACCAGCACGCCCATGGAGATGGCGAGCTGCTGGAGCTCCTGGATGGTGTAGGCCAGGGGCAGCGCGGCGCGTGGGAAGTGGAGCGCACGGATCAGCGACAGATTGCCGGAGATCGACTTGGCGCCCGCGGTGACGCTGCGCTGCGTGTAGGTGAAGACGAAGATGCCGATCAGCAGGAAGGCCGGGTAGTTCTCGACGCCGTCGCGGCCGCCGAGGACTATGCCGAACATCACATAGTAGATGGCCGCGTTGAGCAGGGGGGTCAGGACCTGCCACAGCTGGCCGAGAGCGGAGCTGGAGTACTTCGAGACGTTGCGCGAGGTCGCGTACGTCAGGATGAAGTGTCGTCGCTCCGCGAGTTGGCGCACATAGACGAGAAACCTCGGCCGTGCGATGGCACGGCGAAGCCCGTATCTCTCGGCGAGCTTGGCCAGCGGCTCCTGCCCGCTTCGGCCGCCCGCCTGGGCGTCCGCGACAGCGGATTCCGGCTGGCTCATGGGATGGACTCTATTGGATCCGGGTTGCTCGGGATGCCTGCCGCGTGGCGCGCGGCCGACAGTTGGACGGTGTCTCGTGGCGCTCGGTTCCAAGCCACCGTCAAGACTCGCTCAACCGTAGCCCAGCGGGACGGACGATGGCGGCAACGGCACGAGCACCGTCTGGTAGGAGGTATTTTTCATCGACACTTCCCGTCCCCGCGAATGCCCGTCTGACTCGTTTATGCACTTCATCCCCTTGCGAGCCGTATGGGCGCGACGTGGGACAGGCGGACGTGTGACCGAACTGCAACGCGCCAGAGACGTGCTGGTGGCAAGTAGTAGGAGATAGTCGCGATCGACTGGCAGGGCGTCGGCTGGTTTGACCAGGTCAGCCAAACCCGGGGGATTACAAGGAACCCCCCGTCAGGCTGCTCACGATCATCGCAGCTCAGCGCTTACGCCCACCTTGGTAGAGGGAGGAATTTTTTCACCATGCGTGTTACTAGAGGCGCACGGATCGTCGCCGGTACCGCGCTGCTCGCTCTCGCGGTTGCCGCGTGCGGCGGCGGTGCCAGCCCGTCCGGTGACCCCGCGGCGGATGGCGGCGACACGCCGGTCCGCATGGAGCTGGGTGAGCCGCAGAACCTGCTGGTCCCCTCGAACACCACCGAGTCCGAGGGCTCCGAGCTCCTCGCGGCCGTCTTCGAGCCCCTGGTGAACTACGACGAGAACAAGCAGGTCGTAGAAGCCGCTGCCGAGTCGATCACCACGGAAGACAACATCACGTGGACGATCAAGCTCAAGTCGGGCTACACCTGGCACAACGGTGAGCCGCTCGTCGCACAGAACTACGTCGACGCGTGGAACTACGCCGCCAACCAGGACAACGCGCAGGGCGCCGGCTACTTCTTCGGCCGCGTCAAGGGCTACGACGCGCTGAACCCGGGTGAGGGCAAGGAAGTCACCACCAAGGAGATGGAAGGCCTGAAGGTCGTCGACGACTCGACCTTCACCGTCGAGCTGGCGGCGCCGTTCTCGCAGTTCAGGACGATGCTCGGCTACACCGCCTTCTACCCGCTGCCCAAGGCCGCCTTCGGCGCCGACGGCAAGGTGACCAACGAGTACGGCGAGAAGCCGATCGGCCAGGGCCTCTTCAAGCTCGACAAGCCGTACAAGAAGGGCACCGACCAGACGGTCGACCTCTCCGTGTACGACAAGTACCCGGCCAAGAAGCCCAACGGCTGGACCAAGCTCCAGTTCAAGCTCTACAACAGCTCCGAGACGGCCTACAACGACCTGCAGGCGAACAACGTGGACATCCACGACTCGCTGCCGGCCTCGGCCATCTCCAGCGCGAAGACGGCCCTGGGCGACCGCTACCAGGACCAGCCGGACGCCGGCATCGGCTACATCGGCTTCCCGCTGCAGTACAACGACGAGTACAAGGACGTCCGGATGCGGGAGGCCATCTCGATGGCCATCGACCGGAAGACCATCGCCGAGACGGTCTTCTCCGGCACCCGCGCCCCCGCCGACGACTTCATCAACCCGGCCATCGACGGCTACCGCCAGGGCGCCTGCGCGGCCTGCACCTACGACCCGGGCAAGGCGAAGGAGCAGTACGCGGCGGCCAACGGCCCGGCCAAGCTGGAGCTGGGCTACAACGCCGACGGCGGCCACAAGGAGTGGATCGAGGCCGTCGCCAACAACCTGCGGGCCAACCTCGGCGTCGAGGTCACCGTGAGGCCGTTCGAGAAGTTCGCGAACATCCTCGACGACCTGGACGCCAAGAAGTACAAGGGCATGTTCCGCATGGGCTGGGCGGTCGACTACCCGTCGGCGGAGAACTACCTGTCGCCGATCTTCTCGACCGGCGCCATCAAGACCGGCTCCAACTACGCGGGCTACTCCAGCAAGGAGTTCGACGAGCTGGTGGCCAAGGGCGACCAGGCGGAGAGCCCTGAAGAGGGCCTGAAGTTCTACCAGCAGGCCGACGATGTCCTGATCAAGGACCTCCCGTACGTTCCGGTGTACTTCTACCGGAACAACTCTGGGTACTCCACTCAGGTGAAGAACGTCAGAATCAATCTGCTCAACCAGGTTGAATGGGCTGACGTCGAGAAGGCCTGACGTTATATACGGGGGTGGGCGGGACGCCGTCCACCCCTCGTGAGCCCGCCACGAAGGCAGTCGCTTGGGCACGCGCCACCCAAGGTTCCCAGGGACTGCCTTCTGGCATGTACGGGAGGCTTGTATGGGCCGTTACATCATCAGGCGCCTGATCCAGGCGATACCAGTCCTGCTGGGCGCCACGCTGTTCATCTTCGCCATCGTGTTCGCGCTTCCTGGTGACCCCATCGAGGCGCTCGCCGGCGAGAAGCGCCAGGACCCGGCGATCACCGCCATCATCCGCGAGCAGTATCACCTGAACGATCCGCTGCTGGTCCAGTACTGGTACTACATCAGCGGCATCCTTTTCCACGGTGACTTCGGTAAGACCTTCGCCGGCGTCCCCGTCACCCAGCTGATGGCGGGCAAGTTCCAGGTCACGCTGAACCTCGCGTTCACCGCGCTGGTCATGGAGGCCATCATCGGCCTGCTGCTCGGCCTCTGGGCGGCGCTGCGCCGCGGCCGGGCCACCGACACCGCGATCCTGGCCTCGACGCTGCTGCTCATCTCGGTGCCGACCCTGGTCACCGGCTTCGTGCTGCAGCTGTGGCTGGGCGTATGGCTCAAGCAGGTCACCGGGATCGAGTTCTTCCCCATCGCGGGAGTCGGCCAGGGCCTGCAGTCGTACCTGCTGCCGGGCTTCGTGCTGGCCGGCACGTCGATCGCGTACCTGACACGTCTGACCAGGACGAGTCTGGTCGAGACGCTACGCTCCGACTACATCCGCACCGCCACCGCGAAGGGCCTGTCGAGACGGCGGGTCGTGGGCAGACACGGGTTGCGCAACGCGCTGATCCCGATGGTCACCTATCTCGGAGCCGACCTGGGCGTGCTCATGGGCGGCGCCATCATCACGGAGACCATCTTCAACCTGCCGGGCATCGGCTTGCAGTTGTATCAGGGCGTTTACCTACGTGAGCAACCCATCGTCGTAGGTATCGTGACAATCCTGGTGCTGGTGTACATCGTGGCGAACCTGATCGTCGACATGCTGTACGCCGTGCTCGATCCGAGGATCCGCTATGAGTGAGACACCGCAGCTGGGCCAGGTCGGGCCGGCGTTCCCCGAAACCCAGTCGCTGACGGAGAACCAGCCGTCCCCGCCGGTCAAGCAGCCCAAGAAGAAGGAAGCGAAGCCGGCGAGCCTCTGGCGAGACGCCTGGTACGACCTGCGCCGCAGGCCGATGTTCATCTTCTCGCTGGTCCTGATCGCGATCCTGCTGGTCATGTCGTTCTGGCCGTCGCTGTTCACCTCGATCAACCCGTTCGACGCGAAGACCTGCGAGCTTTCCACCGCTCGCCAGGGCCCGAGCGCCGGCCACATCTTCGGCCGCGACAACCTCGGCTGCGACGTGTACGCCAAGACCATCTACGGCGCCAAGAACTCGATCATCATCGGTGTCGCCACCACGGTGATCACGGCGCTGGTCGGCGGGCTGCTCGGCCTGCTGGCGGGCACCCGGGGCGGCTGGACCGACGTCCTGACGTCCCGCGTCACCGAGGTCTTCTTCGCCATCCCCTCCATCCTGGGCGCGCTGCTCATCACGGCGACGTTCCGGGACGCCGGGATCGGCATCTGGATCGTGGTGATCGCGCTCTCGGTGCTGGCGTGGCCGATGACCTTCCGCATCATGCGGGCGGCCGTCATCACCGCGAGAAGCCAGGACTTCGTGCTGGCGGCCAAGGCGCTGGGGGCCGGCCAGGCGCGCATCATGTTCCGGCACCTGCTGCCGAACGCGCTCGCGCCGGTGATCGTCGTCGCCACCATCAACCTGGGCGGCTTCATCGCGGCCGAGGCCGCGCTGTCCTTCCTGGGGGTCGGCGTGCAGTCGCCCGACATCTCCTGGGGCCTGATGATCGCCGACGCCCGGAACCGGTTCCTGGAGGCGCCGCTGCCGCTGGTGTTCCCGGCCCTGTTCCTGAGCATCACGGTGCTCGCGTTCATCATGCTGGGCGACGCCGTACGCGACGCGCTCGACCCGAAGCTCAGGTAGGAGGGGGGAAACATGAGCAAGACATCGCCGCACGCGTTGCCTGCCGAGGGAGGGCTGGGCAACGAGCCGCTGCTCGCGGTGGACGACCTGCACGTGGAGTTCGCCACGCGCGCCGGCCTGGTACGGGCGGTCAACGGGGTGAGCTACTCGCTCCAGGCGGGCGAGACCCTCGCCGTCCTGGGCGAGTCGGGTTCCGGCAAGTCCGTGACCGCGCAGGCGATCATGGGCATCCTCGACATGCCGCCGGCGCGCATCCCCAAGGGGGAGGTCCGCTTCAACGGCACCGACCTGCTCAGGCTCTCGGAGGAGGCGCGCACGCAGGTGCGCGGCCAGCGTATCGCGATGATCTTCCAGGACGCGCTCTCCGCGCTCAACCCGGTGTTCACCGTGGGCTGGCAGATCAGCGAGATGTTCCGGGTGCACCGCGGCATGGGCAAGCGCGACGCCGTGAGGAAGGCCGTCGAGCTGATGGACCGGGTCCGCATCCCGGGCGCCAAGCAGCGCGTCAACGACTATCCGCACCAGTTCTCCGGGGGCATGCGGCAGCGCATCATGATCGCCATGGCGATCGCGCTCGACCCCGAGGTGCTGATCGCCGACGAGCCGACCACCGCGCTCGACGTGACGGTCCAGGCCCAGGTCATGGAGCTGCTCGCGGAGCTGCAGCGCGAGAGCAACATGGGCATGATCCTGATCACCCACGACCTCGGCGTCGTCGCCGACGTCGCCGACAAGATCGCGGTCATGTACGGCGGGCGCATCGTGGAGAACGCCTCCGTGCACGACATCTACAAGGCGCCCGCCCACCCCTACACCAAGGGGCTGCTGGAGTCGATCCCCCGGGTCGACCTCAAGGGCCAGGACCTGTACGCCATCAAGGGCCTGCCGCCCAACCTGCTCGACATGCCGACCGGCTGCGCCTTCCACCCGCGCTGCCCGTACCGGCAGGACAACTGCGTGACCGACAGCCCCCCGCTCTACGAGATCAGCGGCACGCGCAACAGCGCCTGCCACTACTGGAGGGAGGTCCTCGATGGCGACCAAGGGTGAGACGATCCTCGAGGTCCGCGATCTGGTGAAGCATTTCCCCCTCAACCAGGGGATCATGTTCAAGAAGCAGATCGGGGCCATCAAGGCCGTCGACGGCGTCTCCTTCGACCTCGCCAGCGGCGAGACGCTCGGCGTCGTGGGCGAGTCCGGCTGCGGCAAGTCCACCCTCGCCAAGGTGCTGATGGCACTGGAGCGGCCCACCTCCGGCTCCGTCAAGATCAACGGTCGTGACATCGCCAAGGCCAAGGGCGCCGAGCTCAAGCGGATGCGGCGCAACATCCAGATGGTGATGCAGGACCCGTACACCTCGCTCAACCCGCGGATGACCGTCGGCGACATCGTCGGCGAGCCGTTCGACATCCACACCGAGGTGGCGCCCAAGGGCGACCGCACCCGCAAGGTGCAGGAGCTGCTGGAGGTCGTCGGGCTCAACCCCGACCACATCAACCGCTACCCCCACCAGTTCTCGGGCGGTCAGCGCCAGCGCATCGGCATCGCCCGCGGGCTGGCGCTCCAGCCGGAGATCATCGTCTGTGACGAGCCGGTCTCGGCGCTGGACGTGTCGATCCAGGCCCAGGTGATCAACCTGCTGGAGCGGCTGCAGAACGAGTTCAACCTGGCGTACATCTTCATCGCCCACGACCTGTCGGTGGTCCGCCACATCTCCGACCGGGTCGCGGTGATGTACCTGGGCAAGGTCGTCGAGCTCGGCAAGGACGTCGAGATCTACGACAAGCCCGCGCACCCGTACAGCCAGGCGCTGTTGTCGGCGGTGCCGGTCCCCGACCCCGAGGGCCGCGACCAGCGCGAGCGGATCATCCTCCAGGGCGACCCGCCGTCGCCGGCCAACCCGCCGTCCGGCTGCCGCTTCCGCACGCGGTGCTGGAAGGCGCAGGAGATCTGCGCGACGGAGGAGCCGCTGCTGCAGATCCGGCCGGGCACGTCCCACGAGAGCGCCTGCCATTTCGCCGAGACGCATGACGTGGTGCATGTGAACTAGCGGCGCGTGTCGACGCCGCCGCCCCCGCGCCCTTCGGTGCGGGGGCGGTCGTGTCAGGGGGGAGCCCCGCCGCGGCTCCAGGGAACGGCTCGGCGACGATCGTGGTGGAGCAGGATGCGGGCCGACAGGGCCAGGGCCAGCGCCACCAGGCCCGCGATGACCAGGGCGCGGGAGCCCGGCGGGGGGCCGGACGGGTCCTCGCCGAAGTGCTCCGCGGGGAGCGGGGGCGGCTGGGTGGGGCCGGCCAGGCGTTCGGCCACGCGCAGCGCCAGGGCGGCGTCGGCGACGCCGTGGCCGTAGCCGGTGCTGTAGCCGCCGCGCGGACGCTTCCTGGTGCCGAGCTCGATGGCCCGCCGCACGTGGTACGGCGACAGGTCCGGGTACGCGGATCTGATCAGCGCGGCGATGCCCGCGACCATGGCGGCGGCCGAGCTGGTGCCGTCGCCGACCACGTAACGGCGGGCGCCGCCGGCGGAGACGATGTCGACGCCGGGGGCGACGACCGAGAGGTAGTCCTGGCGGTTGGAGAACCCGGCGAGCCGGAAATTCCGGTCGACCGCGCCCACGGCGATCACGCCGGGATAGGCGGCGGGGAAGTTCTTCCTGTTGGTGCTCTCGCCGTCGTTGCCGGAGGAGGCGACCAGCACCGCGCCGTGGGCGACCGCGTACTGCACCGCCTCCTCCTCGGCGGCCGAGCCCTCCCAGGAGCCGCTGCCGCCGCCGAGCGACATGCTGATGACCTCGGCGCCCCGGTCGACGGCGTAGCGGATGCCCTTGGCGAGCGCGTCGTGGCCGCCGGCGCGCCGCTTGGCCCGCCGGGGATCGGAGTTCTCCAGCGTGACGCGTACCGACAGCACCTTGGCGGCGGGCGCGACGCCGAGCACGCCGCCGGCCTTGCCCTCGCCGTGGCCGTGGCCGGCGATGAGGCTGGCCATGGCGGTGCCGTGGTGGCCCCACACGCCGCCGGCCCGGCCGGCTCCGGTCAGGTCGGGGCCGTGCACGACGGAGCCGCGCAGGTCCTGGTGGTCGCCGCGGACCCCGGTGTCGAGCACCGCGACCAGAACGTTCTCGCCCTGGGTGACCCGCCAGGCGTCGTGCAGCCGCAGCGTGCCGACCTGCCACTGCTTGGCCCTGGCGAGGGCGCCCATCTCGTCGTCCGCGGCGGCGGGCGTGGCCAGGCCGAGCTGGGACGACAGGAACAGCAGCGACAGGGACAGCAGCGCCGCCCGCAGGCGCGGCCGCCTCATCCGGTGAGGCCCCGGTGCAGCTCGGTGGCGAGCTGGCGGGCGAAACCACCGAGCCGGGGCACGGCCTGGTCACCCGGACGGAACGACCGTCCGTCCGCGTAACCGGCGGTGGTGGCGATCACGTACGGCGCGTGGGAGGCGATCAGGGTCCCGGTGAAGCACTGCCGCTCGCCGAAACGTTCGGCGGGGCCGCCGGGGAAGGCGACCGGCCGCACGGCGGGCACGCGCAGGGGCCCGGCCGCGCCCGGGGGCACGGGCCGGGCCAGGACCGCGATGCCGGCGGTGGCGACGTAGGTGGCGGTGCTGTCGGCGTACGTGGCGCGCAGCGCGGTGACGCAGGCGGGCAGCGCGGGCTGGAAGGCGGCCGCGCAGGACGCCTCGGGCGCGACCCCGGCCAGCAGGTAGGTGACCTGCGCGCCGGACGGGCTGGTGCCGGGGACGGCGTACGGGAACACCCGCGTCACCGGCCAGGCACGCCAGCGCTCGGGCACCGGCGGCGCGGCGGGGGAACAGAACACGGACAGGAGGGCGAGCAGGAGCAGGGACAGCTGAAACACGTGAACCTCGAACGGGGGGAGGGGGCGCCCGATCTGCCGTGAATTCTGGCACGGGGTCAGGGCCTCAGTCCGACGGTTCAGTAAACAGTCCGATACGCCACGTAATTGGCGTTTGTTGGCTTTTGCGTTATACGGAGGGTGACAACCGGACATGCGCCCCCGGAGGCAGGCCGAGGCGCTGTGCCGCGTCGCCGGAGTTCACCGCGAACGCGATCAGGCCCGCCGAGTCCGCGAACGCCACCAGCTCACCGGGCGGGACCGCCGCGTACGTCTCCCGGTAGGGCATCGACAGCCGCCGCCGGCCCAGCGACACGCCGAGCGTGTCGCCCACCCGCAGCCCCAGCGCCTCCAGGTCGCCGGCCGTGATCGACAACTGCGTGTTGCCGTAGCGGTCGACCGAGACGACCTCGCCCTCGGCCGCGCCCTCGCGCAGCACGGACGTCGGCGCGGGCAGCGACACCAGCCTCTCCACCGGCACCCGCGGGCCCAGCTCGCGCGGCCGCAGCCCGTTGCTCAGCCGCCCGGCCACCGGCGCGAACACGTCACGGCCGTGGAACGTGGGCGACACCGGGTGCAGGAAGTGCTCGGCGTTGCTCAGCTCGTACGCCGCCCGCGCGCCGCCGCTGGCGCGCACCGCCCACGACAGCAGCCCGTTGTCCGGCCCCACGAACACCCGGCCGCCCGCCTCGACCGCGATCGCGCGCCTGGCGCCGCCCGCGCCCGGGTCGACCGCCCCGACGTGCACGCCCACGGGCATGTACGGGATCGTCTGGGCCAGGATCGCCGCGCCGCGCCGCACGTCACCCGCCGGGACCAGGTGGCACACGTCGATCACCCGGACCTCGGGGGCGATCCCGGCGATCACCCCGTGGCAGGCGGCGACATAACCGTCTTCGAGCCCGTAATCCGTGAGAAGTGTGATGACAGAGGTCACACTTAGTGACTGTACGTCTCTCAATCCGCCGTGAACAGCCGCACTCGGCACATTACGATGGCGACGGGCCGCCTGCGCGCGAAGCCATCGTCGCGCCGCCCGTTCCTGAGGAGGACACCATGGACACTGCACCGTCAAACGGTGACAGTGCCGACCAGAGGGCCGACCAGAGGGCAGAGGACAGGGCAGACCAGGACCACGCCCAGGAACCCGTCCACCGGCCCCTCACCGACCGCGAACTCGAGCTCCTCGCCTTCGAGCGCCACTGGTGGCGTTACGCGGGCGCGAAGGAGCAGGCCGTCAAGGAGACCTTCGGGTTCTCCGCCACCCGCTACTACCAGCTGCTCGGCGAGTTGATCGACCGTCCCGAGGCGCTGGCGCACGACCCCATGCTGGTCAAGCGACTGCGCAGGCTGCGCGCCGCCCGCCGGCGCGAGCGCTCCGCCCGCCGGCTCGGCATGCGCCCCTGACCGGCTGGGTACGGCAGGCGGCGTGAGCGACATCCCTGGAATGGAAGCGATACTGAAGGATCCGGCCGGCGCCGTGATCGGGCTCGACTTCGACGGCACCCTCTCGCCGATCGTGCCCGACCCCGACACCGCCGTCGTCCACCCCGGCGCGCCTCCGGTGCTGGCCGAGCTGGGCCGGCACGTGGGCGCGGTGGCCATCGTGACCGGACGGCCGCCGGCCAAGGTGCTGGAGCTGGGGCCCGCGCTCAAGGACGTGCCGGGCCTGGTCATCCTCGGCCACTACGGCTTCGAGCGGTGGGAGGACGGGCGGACCTCCGCGCCCCCGCCGCCGGCCGGGGTGCCGCGGGCCAAGGCGAAACTGCCGCTGCTGCTCGGCTCGCTGGGCGTGACCGACGCGGCGATCGAGGACAAGGGCCGCGCGGTGGCCGTGCACACCCGCCGCTGCGCGGACCCCGAGGGCACGCTGGCCCGGCTGCGCGAGCCGCTGGCCGCGCTGGCGGCCGAGCACGGCCTGGTCGTCGAGCCCGGCCGGATGGTGCTGGAGGTGCGGCCGTCCGGCATGGACAAGGGGCACGCGCTCGGCGCGTTCCTGACCGAGCGCTCCGCCAGGTCGGTGCTCTTCGTGGGCGACGACCTCGGCGACCTGGCCGCCTTCGACGCGGTCCGCTCGTCGGGCCTGCCCGGCGTGACCGTGTGCAGCGGCTCCACCGAGGTCACGGCGCTGGCCGAGCGGGCCGACATCGTCGTCGACGGCCCCGAGGGCGTGGTGGCGCTGCTCCGCGAGTTGACGTCCGCTTTCAGCCGATAGTGACCAGTTTGCAAGTGGGCACCCCTATGGTCCGGGCATGAGCAAGAAGCACCTCGCCGCCGTGGCCGTGGCCGCGGCGGCGGTCCTCGTGGCCCCCGCCTCCGCGGCCGCCGCCTCCACGACAGCCGCCTCGGCCACCGCCGGCCCCGCCCAGGAACTGAAGCTGCGCAAGGGCCTGACCCTCTACATCCCGCTCAAGTGGGTGGTCCACCGGGTCGGCGCCGACCGGATCAAGGTGGTCACCGGACCCTGCGCCAACCCCAGGGGTGGCTTCTTCGCTCCCGGCTGCAAGAGCTTCTGGATCTTCGGCCCGAAGGCGATCAGGACGGGCGCCGAGGGCTTCGGCCCGTACGACGCCGGCAGGGGCGGCTACTACCCCGCCTCCGACGTGCAGAAGTGCCCGAAGAACGGCATGCTCCTGCGCGGCGAGCGGGTCGGCGCGCACAAGAAGGGCCTGCGCCAGGTCGGCCCCGGGCACAAGGCCCACTACCACGAGTTCACCACCCGCTGCCGCACCGGCAACGGGAAGAAGACCAGCGTCACGTTCACCACCCGCGAGTGGTATCTGCCGAAGTCGCAGATCCTCGTGGTCGACGAGTGGAGCACCGGGAACCTCGCCGACACCCTGAAGTACGCCGACTGGAAGTGATCTAGGCGAGCGCGTCGAGCTGGGCGGCCAGCCACTTCTGCGGGGGCAGCGCGGTGGCGGCCGCCTCCAGCCGCTCCCTGCGCCGGGCGCGCTCCGCCTCCGGCATCACCAGCGCCGCGTGCAGCGCGGCGGCGGTGCCGCTGATGTCGTACGGGTTGACCACCAGCGCGTGCGCGCCCAGCTCCGCGCACGCGCCGGCCTCCCGCGACAGCACCAGCGCGCAGCGCGGCGACAGGATCGGGCCTTCCTTGGCCACCAGGTTCATGCCGTCGCGGATCGGGTTGACCAGCAGCACGTCGGCCAGCCGGTAGGCGGCCAGGGAGCGCGGGTAGTCGTCGTTGACGTTGAGGATCAGGGGGTTCCAGTCCTCGGTCGCGTACTCGTCCTCGATCTCCTGCGCGCAGCGCTGCACCGCCGCGGTGTATTCGCGGTATTCGGGCAGATCGTGGCGGCTCGGGTAGGCGAAGGCCAGGTGGACGACGCGGCCGTGCCACTCGGGGTGGGCGTCGAGGAACTCCTTGTAGGCGAGCAGTCCGCGCACGATGTTCTTCGACAGCTCGGTGCGGTCGATGCGCACGATCAGCTTGCGGTCGCCGACCTCCTCCCTGATGGCCGCCATGTGCGACTCGACGTCGGGCTCGGCGGCGCGGGTCCACAGCGCCTTGCCGTCGACGCCCAGCGCGTGCACGCCGACGCGGGTGGTGCGGCCCTCGTACGTGATCGTCGCGGCCCGCTGGTCGACCTCGGCGCCCAGCACGGTCTCGCAGCAGTCCATGAACGCGCCCGCCCAGCGACGGGTGAGGAACCCGGCGTGGTCGGCGCCCAGGACGCCCTCCAGCACCTCGCGCGCCACCTCGTCGGGCAGCAGCGAGAAGTATTCGGGCGGGGCCCACGGCGTGTGGCTGAAGTGCGCGATGCGCAGGTCGGGCCGCTCGGCGCGGAGCATCGCCGGGGTCAGCGTCAGGTGGTAGTCCTGCACCATCACCCGGGCGCCGTGAGCGGCCCCCTCCGCCAGCGCGAGCGCGAACGCGCCGTTGTAGTCGCGGTAGGACTCCCAGTCGCGCCGGAACCGGGTGCCGAAGTGCGGCGCGTTCGGGATGTCGTAGAGCAGGTGGTTGACGAACCACAGCGTGGAGTTGGCCACGGAGTTGTAGGCGCGGTGGAAGGTGGCGGGCGCGATGTCGAGCATGCGCAGCGGGCCCGTCTCGTAGCCGGCGTGGTCGAGCCGGCCGCCGGGGGCCTGGCGGACGGCGCTGCGGTCGCCGTCGGACAGAGCCGCGCACACCCACAGCACGCCCTCGTCCCTGGCCACGCCGGACAGCCCGGAGACGAGACCGCCGCCGCCGCGTCTCATGGTGAGGACGCCGTCGTCGGACACGGTGAACGACACAGGGCCTCTGTTCGAGGCGAGCAGGACGCTGTTCATTTACGCTCCCTCCGACCATAGGATCCCAGCTATGGCGCTAGATGAGCACACCGAGGAACTCGCCCATGCCGCAGCCAGAGGCGATCATCGCTCACTCGGCGAGCTCCTGCGACGGATCGAGCCCGACGTGCTGCGGCACTGCGCTCGTATCCTGCCGTATCACCATGACGCCGAGGAGGCGGCCCAGGACACCCTGCTCGCGGTGGCGCGCAACATCGCCAGGTTCGAGGGGCGGGCCAGGTTCAGCACCTGGCTCCACATCGTGACCGCCAACTGCGCGCGCACCACGTACCGCTCGCTGAAGCGCAGGTCGGCGGAGCAGAGCTCCGACGAGCTGCTGACGCAGAAGCCCGACGTGCGGCGGGTCAGCGTGATCGCGGGCTCGCGGCTCGACCTGCTCGACGCGATGGAGGCGCTGGAGGCCGACAAGCCCGACCTGGCGCAGGCGCTGGTGCTGCGCGACATCGTGCAGCTCGACTACAGCGAGGTGGCCGAGCAGCTCAAGATCCCGCTCGGCACCGCCAAGTCGCGCATCCACCAGGCGCGCAAGTACGTGCAGGGTGTGCTGGGCGACGACTACCGGTGAGATCGTTCATCTCGGAGAGTGAGACGACTGTCCATGTCACGTGGTTGATTGGGTAGAGTCCGAGTCAGCAGCACCACACAACTGAACATTGCTCATCCAGAGGGGTGGAGGGACCGGCCCTGCGAAGCCCCGGCAACCCTCCCGGCTTGTGACTCGCGACCTGGCGAGGCCGACCGGGACAGGGTGCCAATTCCGGTCCGCGGTCAGGGTGGCCGCGGACGAAGATGAGGGAAGGCCTCGCTTCATGTCGCTCGACTTCGGTCCCGCCACTGCTCTCTCCTGCCGCGAGTGCGGCGCCCGCTATCCGCTCGGCCCCAACTTCGCCTGCGTCGAGTGTTTCGGGCCGCTGGAGGCGGCCTACGACTTCGGCGACGTCAAGAGGTCCGACATCGAGTCGGGCCCGGCCAGCATCTGGCGCTACCGTTCCCTGCTGCCGGTGCCCGCCGACGTCGCGAGCAAGCCCAACATGAACCCCGGCTGGACGCCGCTCGTCAAGGCGGGCAACCTGGGCCGGGCGCTCGGTCTCAAGTCCCTGTACGTGAAGGACGACTCGGGCAACCCCACCCACTCCTTCAAGGACCGGGTGGTGGCCATCGCCGTCGAGGCGGCCCGCAACTTCGGCTTCCACACGCTCTCCTGCTCCTCGACCGGAAACCTGGCCGGGGCCGTGACGGCCGCCGCCGCCAGGGCGGGCCTGGACGCGTGCGTGTTCATCCCCGCCGGGCTGGAGCAGGCCAAGATCGCCATGGCCCGCGTCTTCGGCGGCAGGCTCATCGGCATCGAGGGCACCTACGACGAGGTCAACCGGTTCTGCTCGGAGCTGATCGGGGACCCGATGGGCGACAAGTGGGGGTTCGTCAACGTCAACCTGCGGCCCTACTACGCCGAGGGCTCCAAGACGCTCGCGTACGAGATCGCCGAGCAGCTCGGCTGGCGGCTGCCTGAGCAGATCGTCATCCCGATCGCGTCCGGCTCCCAGCTCACCAAGATCGACAAGGGCTTCAAGGAGCTGATCCGGCTCGGGCTGGTCGACGACACGCCCTACAAGGTCTTCGGGGCGCAGGCGCTCGGCTGCTCGCCGGTGTCGGCCGCCTACAAGGCCGGCCACGACGTGGTCCAGCCGGTCAAGCCCGACACCATCGCCAAGTCGCTGGCCATCGGCAACCCCGCCGACGGCCCTTACGTGCTCGACATCGCCCGGCGCACGGGCGGCGCCGTCGAGGACGTGACGGACGCCGAGATCGTGGCCGCCATCAAGCTGCTGGCCTCCACCGAGGGCATCTTCGCCGAGACGGCGGGCGGCGTCACGGTGGGTGTGCTGAAGAAGCTCGTCGAGACCGGGCAGCTCGACCCGGAGGCCGAGACCGTGGTGCTCAACACCGGCGACGGGCTCAAGACGCTCGACGCCGTCGCGGCCGACGCGCAGCCCACGGCCGTGATCCGGCCCTCCCTCGACGCGTTCCGCGCGACTGTCTGACAATCAGGAAAGGCGAGACCATAACATGAGCGTTTCTGTGCGGATTCCTACCATCCTGCGCACGTACACCGGGGGCAACGCGGAAGTGAGTGGGGAGGGCGCGACTCTCCGTGACGTCCTGGCCAAGCTCGATTCCGACTACCCGGGGATCGGCGCCCGCATTCTGGATGAATCGGGCAAGATTCGGCGTTTTGTTAACGTCTACGTGGGGGAAGAGGACGTCCGATTCGCCCAAGGTCTGGACACTCCGGCCCCTGAGGGCACGCAGATCTCCATCATCCCGGCCGTCGCGGGCGGCTGAGCCCCCCGCTCGGCGGAGCGATCGTCTGGAAGGCGCCCCATGTGGGCGCCTTCTCCCTTTTGTGGGAAATTCAACCTTGAACTACTCAGCTAGGGGTGAAATAAGGCTTTTGCGGATTGACTCTGTTGCCGACCGCCATGCCACAGGTATGGTCGAGTGCGATCGTCAGACGATATCCCCATAAGTCATGGCGATTGTGGGTCTCGCAGACGAATGGGCGAGATCCCTGAGCCCAGTAAGAGGAGTCGGAAGTGGCGCAGGGCACCGTCAAGTGGTTCAACGCGGACAAGGGCTACGGCTTCATCGCGGTAGACGGTGGTAAGGATGTATTCGTCCATTACTCGGCAATCATGATGGACGGGTATCGCTCTCTCGAACAGGGACAACGGGTCGAGTTCGAGATCACGCAGGGCCAGAAGGGGCCGCAGGCGGAATCCGTCCGCGCTGTCGCCTAGCTGGTGCGACCGGCAGCTCGCACGCCAGCGCAGTGCGTGTGACTGCCACCTCACATTGGGGTACGGCGGGCCGCCCGGGGCCCGCCGTACGGACACCTTCGACGGCGATCTGTTGACCTGGCCAGGTGCGGAGTCAGCTTGCACTCGACAGGGTAGAGTGCTAAACAGTCGTTGGCACTCTATGTTGATGAGTGCCAACGGGGATCGAGACGATGGGGCCTGCCGAACGGAGATGTGGGCCCACATGCCGTCGCGGGCGTCGGCTCGATCTCACCAGGACACCCTGCATCTGGGAGGTCTCGCCTAATGGCAGCCAAGATGATCGCGTTTGACGAGGACGCCCGGCGCGGTCTCGAGCGCGGGATGAACCAGCTCGCCGACGCGGTGAAGGTCACGCTGGGCCCGAAGGGCCGCAACGTCGTGCTGGAGAAGAAGTGGGGCGCCCCCACGATCACCAACGACGGTGTCTCGATCGCCAAGGAGATCGAGCTCGAGGACCCGTGGGAGAAGATCGGCGCCGAGCTGGTCAAGGAAGTCGCCAAGAAGACCGACGACGTCGCGGGCGACGGCACCACCACCGCCACCGTGCTCGCCCAGGCGCTCGTACGTGAGGGCCTGCGCAACGTCGCTGCCGGCGCCAACCCGATGGCCCTGAAGAAGGGCATCGAGGCGGCCGTGGAGCGCGTCAGCGAGGAGCTCTCCAAGCTGGCCAAGGACGTGGAGACCAAGGAGCAGATCGCCTCCACCGCCTCCATCTCCGCCGCCGACCCCGAGATCGGCTCGCTCATCGCCGAGGCGATGGACAAGGTCGGCAAGGAAGGCGTCATCACCGTCGAGGAGAGCAACACCTTCGGTCTGGAGCTGGAGCTCACCGAGGGCATGCGCTTCGACAAGGGCATGACGTCGATGTACTTCGTCACGGACTCCGACCGCATGGAGGCCGTGCTCGAGGACCCGTACATCCTGATCGTCAACTCGAAGATCTCGGCCAACAAGGACCTGCTGCCGCTGCTCGACAAGGTCGTGCAGTCCGGCAAGCCGCTCCTCATCATCGCCGAGGACATCGAGGGTGAGGCCCTGGCCACCCTGGTGGTCAACAAGATCCGCGGCCTCTTCCGCTCGGTCGCCGTCAAGGCCCCGGGCTTCGGCGACCGCCGCAAGGCCATGCTCGCCGACATCGCCATCCTCGCCGGCGGCCAGGTCATCGCCGAGGAGGTCGGTCTCAAGCTGGAGAACGCCACCCTCGACCTGCTGGGCCGCGCCCGCAAGGTCGTGGTGACCAAGGACGAGACCACGATCGTCGACGGCGCCGGTGACGCCGACGCGATCGCCGGCCGGGTCAACGAGATCCGCGCCGAGATCGACCGCACCGACTCCGACTACGACCGGGAGAAGCTCCAGGAGCGCCTGGCCAAGCTGGCCGGCGGCGTGGCTGTCATCAAGGCCGGCGCCGCCACCGAGGTCGAGCTGAAGGAGCGCAAGCACCGCATCGAGGACGCCGTGCGCAACGCCAAGGCGGCCGTCGAGGAGGGCATCGTCCCCGGCGGTGGCGTGGCGCTGCTGCAGGCCGGCGCCAAGGCGTTCGACAAGCTGGAGCTGCCGGGCGACGAGGCCACGGGTGCGGCCATCGTGCGCAAGGCGCTGGAGGAGCCGCTCAAGCAGATCGCGGTCAACGCCGGCCTTGAGGGCGGCGTCGTGGTCGAGCGCGTCCGCAACCTCACCCCGGGTGAGGGCCTCAACGCGGCCACCGGCGACTACGTCAACATGTTCGAGGCGGGCATCATCGACCCGGCCAAGGTGACGCGTTCGGCGCTGCAGAACGCCGCCTCGATCGCGGCGCTGTTCCTGACCACCGAGGCTGTCATCGCCGAGAAGCCGGAGAAGACCCCGGCCGCTCCCGCCGGCATGCCCGGCGGCGGTGACATGGACTTCTGATCGAGGGTTCTCGACCCGAGGTTCTCGCGAGCGGCCCGCACCGGTGTTTCCGGTTCGGGCCGCTTCGCTTTTCCGACCGCCCTTATAGGCGGTTTTTTGTGCGCCGCCACTATCCGTATATCGCTGATAACGTTCTGATATACCTGAGCCGGCGAAAACGCCTCACTTCCGTAGCCCTAAAGGGGCTTGACCCATCGCGACCACTGCGGTTGGGGCGCATAACCCGCGGCGGTCCAGGCGTGGTGGGCGAGCGTGTTGTCATGAAGGACCATCGCGTCGGCCCGGAACGCGCCGAAGGCGGCGAAACGCGCCTCGGCGGCGGCCAGCAGGGCGGTGGCGACGCCCTTGCGACGGTGAGCCGGATGGACGGCCAGGCGATAGAGATGGGCACGCCACCCGTCCCAGCCCGCGATCAGCGTGCCGGCCAGCGCGCCGTCCAGCTCGGCCAGAAGCAGCGCATCCGGGTCGCGCTCGACCAGCGCCCGCACCTTGCCGGCCGAGTCGTGACGGTCGGTGCCCTCGGCGGCGTGCAGCCAGAACTCCAGGACAGCTCCGACGTCCGCCAGGCCCCCCGGACGGATCGTTAGATCGCTCATGGGGGCGAAGCTACCAAGGCGCGGCACCGCCCCCCGGAGGAGGCGGTGCGCTCGCGTGGTCAGATCCCGAAGTGCGGGACGATGTGGCCGCGCGCCAGGGTGTTGGCGGTGATGTTGAAGCCCACCACGGCCGGGCTGGTGTCGGTGTCGAGGCCGAGGGTGTCGACGCCGAGCGCGTGCACGGTGAACACGTAGCGGTGCGGGTCGCCGGGAGGCGGCGCGGCGCCGCCGTAGTCCTTGGAGCCGTAGTCGCTGCGGGCGTGCTTGGCGCCCTGCGGGAGACCCTTGAACTCGGGCGCGGTGCCGGCGCCCGTGGGCAGCTCGGTGACCGACGCCGGGATGTCGAACAGCACCCAGTGCCAGAAACCGCTGCCCGTGGGCGCGTCCGGGTCGAAACAGGTCACCGCGTAGCTGCGCGTCTCCGCCGGGGCGCCTGACCAGCGGAGGCTGGGGGAGAGGTTCTGGCCCGTCATGCCCCAGTCGTTGAAGACGTGGAGGTCGCTCAGCCTCTCCCCGTCCGTCATGTCGTCGCTGTGGACCGTGAGCGAGGGGACCGACGGCAGGTATTCGTGTGGCAGCGGTGCTGGCACGGCATCCTCCTTGGGTGAGAGCTCCTTGACGTCATCCTAGAAGTGATCCCCTACCCCGCCACCGTCCCTGTCACGGGGCGAGCTGGGGTGGCAAGGGCTTGCGGTGGAGGACCGTGAGCGAGGTGACGGCACGGGTGAGCACCACGTAGAGGCGGGCCAGGCCGCGGGGCTCGGCGTCGACGATGTCGGCCGGCTCCATCACGATGACGTGGTCGTACTCCAGGCCCTTGGCGAGCGTCGCCGGCACCACCAGGAGGCGGTGCTCCTGGGTGGAGTCGGGGTCGAGGACGGCGTGCGCGACGCCCGACAGCGACTCGGAGACGGCGGAGACGGCGGCGTCGGGGACGATGACGCCGATCGAGCCCTCGCGGGCCAGCGCGTCGCGGACCGCCTCGTGGAGGTCGCCGGCCGGCCGGATCGAGAGGGACCCGGCGCCGGGACGCAGGGACCGGGGCGGGGCGAGCCCGGGGGCGATCGACGGCAGCAGGCGGGCGGCGTAGTCGAGGACCTCGCGCGGCACGCGGAAGCCCAGCGTCAGCTCGGTGACCTCGCCGTCCTGCCCGAGATGCGTCAGGACCGACCGCCACGACGTGGTGGACCAGGGGGTGGTGCCCTGGGCCAGGTCGCCGAGCACGGTGGCGGAGCCGTTGCGGCAGCGGCGGCCGAGCGCCCGCAGTTGCATCTCCGACAGGTCCTGCGTCTCGTCCACGACGAGGTGGCCGAGCGAGGGCGTGCGCTCGATCAGGTCGCGCAGCTCGTCGAGGAGAGCCGCGTCGGCGGCGCTCCACTTGGCGGACTTCCATCCCCGGTACGGTTTCCGCCAGAGCAGCAGCTGCCGCTCCTCGGGCGACAGGTCGGACCTGGCGGCCCTGGCGAGGAACTCCTCGTCCGCCAGCAGCCGATAGAGCACCTGCTCGGGCACCAGCTTCGGCCACACCGCGTCCACCAGCTGCTTGACCGGCCTGGACCGGGCCACCGCGTCCTGCACCCGGTCGTCGGGTGACTCGCCGCGCTGCTCCATCCGTACGAGCACGAGGTGCGCGAGCCGCTGGGCGAGGGCGGCGCGGCCGGGACCGTAGCGGGTGGTGCCGCGCAGCGAGGCGACGATCTCGCGCACCTCGTGGTCGGCCACCCGGAAGCGGTAGGCGCCCTTGGAGTAGACCAGGCCCTCTTCCGGCTTGACGATGTGGAGCCACAGGGCCCGCTTCAGCACGGCCGCCATCCGGGCGTCGCCCTTGACCGCGCCCACCGCGGGGTCCTCGGGGGCCGCGTGGTCGCCCAGCAGGCCGGCGACCGTGGTCTGGTCGACCTTGACCTCGCCCAGCGCGGGCAGCACCGAGGAGATGTAGGAGAGGAAGGCGCGGTTCGGCCCGACGATCATCACGCCCGCCCTGGCGAGCCGCTCGCGGTGGGTGAACAGCAGGTAGGCGGCCCGGTGGAGGCCGACCGCCGTCTTCCCGGTGCCCGGCGCGCCCTGCACGCAGACCGTACGGGTGAGCGCGGCGCGGACGATCTCGTCCTGGTCGGGCTGGATGGTGGCCACGATGTCGCGCATCGGGCCGGTGCGGGGGCGCTCGATCTCCTCGGTCAGGATGCGTGACGGGCCGATCTCGGTGCCCTGGTCGAGCCGTTCGTCCTCGTACGCGGTGAGCGCGCCGCCGTGGTAGCCGAACCGGCGCCGCAGCGTGACGTCCATCGGGTCGGCGGGGCTGGCCTGGTAGAAGGCGCGCGACACGGGGGCGCGCCAGTCGATGACCAGGGGACGGCTGTCGCCGTCGTGCACGTGGCGGCGGCCGACGTGGATCGTGGTGGGCAGGTCGTCGGCGGCCGAGCGGTCGAGCCGGCCGAAGAACAGCGGGGTGTCGGGGTGGTCGGCCAGGGCGGCCACGCGCTGGTCGAGCAGCGACTGCAGGATCTGCTGCGACACCCAGTCGCCGGCCGCGTCGGCCGACAGCGACTGCGCGTGCGCGCGCATGGCCGCCAGCGCGGCCCTGGACTCGGCCAGATGGGCCTGCTCGGCGGCGAGGACGTCCGTGGGCAGGTCCGGGGGTATGTCGGGGGCCAGTTGGTCTGTGGGCATGCGAAAGTGCCTCCCGGCGCTCGGAGGTGGGTAACAAGGCAGCGAATCCGCCAGTTTAATGCGGCTGTCGGGGTGGCTTCAAAGCATTTAGCCGTCGCCGGGGAGGGGTAAGAAGTCCGGCGTGGCGCGTGTGCGACTCGGCTTCTCCCCGATCCTTCCCACGATCGCGTGCTTCCTGCTGGCCACCCTCTGGGGGCTGTCGGTCTTCGCGGGCTGGGGTCTGGAGGCGTTCTGTGGCGGGTCGTCGCCGTCCTGCGTCCAGCGGCTCGCCGTGTTCTCCTCGGTCTCCGGGCTGTTCGCCGCGGTGGCCGCCTGCCTGACGGTGGCGGCCTGGGCGCTGCCGGCGGCGCGGCAGGACGAGCGGACGTTCACCCGGTTCATGGGGCTGAGCGTGGCCTCGTGGATCGCCGCGGAAGGGCTGCTGTTCCTCGGCGGGCTGCTGGCGAAGTGAACACTCCTCGCAAACGGCGGACATATAACGAAATGCCGCAAAATCCGGGCATACCAGGTGGCATTGCCGGATCATCGGGTATGTCGCAGCCGGATTCGGTTGCGGTGGTGTGAGGACGCAGTGAGGGGGGTGGTTCGATTGTCGACGACCCGCGGAGTCTCTTGGACGTGAGACCGGGATGCCTGGCCGCTCGATGAGCGGCCGGGCTCACACCCCGCCCAGCACGTCGTCGGCGTCGATGATCGAGTAGGCGTAACCCTGTTCGGCCAGGAACCGCTGCCGGTGCGCGGCGAACTCCTGGTCGACCGTGTCGCGGCTGACCACGGTGTAGAAGCGCGCCCCGCCGCCGTCGGCCTTGGGCCGCAGCACCCTGCCGAGCCGCTGCGCCTCCTCCTGCCGGGACCCGAACGTGCCGGACACCTGGATCGCCACGCTCGCCTCGGGCAGGTCGATGGAGAAGTTGGCCACCTTGGACACCACCAGGACCTGGATCTCCTTGTCGCGGAAGGCCTGGTAGAGCCGCTCGCGCTCCTTGATCCTGGTCTCCCCCTTGATCACCGGCGCGTTCAGGTGTTCGCCCAGCTCGTCGAGCTGGTCGATGTACTGGCCGATGACCAGCACCTGGTCGCCCAGGTGACGGCGTACGAGCGCCTCGGTGACCTGGGTCTTGGACGGCGTGGTGGCGCAGAAGCGGTAGCGCTCCTCCGACTCGGCCATCGCGTACGCCAGCCGCTCCTCGTCGGTGAGCGTCACCCGCACTTCAACGCAGTCGGCCGGGGCGATCCAGCCCTGGTTCTCCATCTCCTTCCAGGGCGCGTCGTAGCGCTTGGGGCCGATCAGCGAGAACACGTCGCCCTCGCGGCCGTCCTCGCGCACCAGCGTCGCGGTCAGGCCGACGCGCCTGCGGGCCTGGAGGTCGGCCGTCATCCGGAAGATCGGCGCGGGCAGCAGGTGGACCTCGTCGTAGACGATGAGGCCCCAGTCGCGCGCGTCGAACAGCTCCAGGTGGCTGTAGACGCCCTTCCGCCTGGTGGTCATCACCTGGTAGGTGGCGATGGTGACCGGACGGATCTCCTTCTTGCTGCCGGAGTATTCGCCGATCTCGTCCTCGGTCAGCGAGGTGCGCTTGAGCAGCTCCTGCTTCCACTGGTGGGCGCTGACCGTGTTGGTGACCAGGATCAGCGTCGTCGCCTGGGCGTGCGCCATCGCGGCCGCGCCGACGATGGTCTTGCCGGCGCCGCAGGGCAGCACGATCACGCCGGAGCCGCCGTGCCAGAAGGAGTCGGCCGCCTCCTGCTGGTAGGGCCGGAGCGTCCAGCTCTCCTGGACCAGCTCGACCCGGTGGTGCTCGCCGTCGACGTAACCGGCCAGGTCCTCGGCCGGCCAGCCCAGCTTGAGCAGCGCCTGCTTGATGTTGCCGCGGTCGCTCGGGTGGACGGCCACGGTGTCGTCGCCGACGCGCTCGCCCAGCATCGGCTGGATCTTCCTGGCGCGCAGCACCTCTTCGAGCACGGCCCGGTCGGTGGAGGTCAGCGTCAGCCCGTGGACCGGGTGCTTCTCCAGCCTGAGCCGGCCGTAGCGGGCCATGGTCTCGGCGACGTCGACGAGCAGGGCGTGCGGCACCGGGTAGCGGCTGTAGCCGATCAGGGCGTCGACGACCTGCTCGGCGTCGTGGCCGGCGGCGCGGGCGTTCCACAGCGCCAGTGGCGTGACCCGGTAGGTGTGCACGTGTTCGGGCGCGCGCTCGAGCTCGGCGAACGGGGCGATGGCCTTGCGGCACTCGTCGGCCCTCTCGTGGTCGACCTCGAGCAGCAGCGTCTTGTCTGATTGGACGATGAGCGGGCCGTCGTTCACAGCCATCCCTTCAAACGGTTGACGCCTATCCAACACGCGCGACGGCCCAAACAGTCCCCCGGACGGGGAAATCAGTCGTCGAAGTGGCCGTTGACGCCCAGGTAGAAGAACAGGACGGCCATCATCAGGAAGCCGGCCACCAGCACCACCCAGCTCGCGACGGTGAGCGTGCGGGCCTTCTCGGGCGCCGTGCCTGAACGCAGGGACAGGCCGGCCAGGACGGCGCCGACGACGCCGAAGACGTTGCAGCAGGAGACGACGCTGAAGAGGTTGAGCGCGAGCGCGACGATGCCGCTGACGTTGGGCTCGCCGCGGGCGTGCTGCGGGGGCGGCGGGTAGCCGCCGTAACCGTAGGACGGGGGCGGCTGCTCCCCGTAGGGGGCGCCGTAGCGCTGGTACGGGTAATCGTCCTCGCTCATGCCACCTCCTGACGGGTCAAGAAATATCACGGATCGGGCAAGATCCTGACTCGGTCGCCGATCCTGCTAACCGGCGAACCGCGCCCGCAGCGCCTTGCGGTCGAGTTTCAGCACGCTGGTGACCGGGATCGAGTCGACGAACGTGACCTCGCGGGGATACCTGACGCGGCCCACGCGCTCCCTGGCCCAGGCGATCAGCTCCTCGGCGGCGACCTCGGCGCCGGCCGCGAGCTGCACGAACGCGACGACCTCCTCGCCCAGCCGGTCGTCGGGGCGGCCGACCACGCCCGACATGACCACGCCGGGGTGCTGGTTCAGCACGTCCTCCACGTCGCGGGGGAACACGTTGAACCCGCCCCTGATGATCAGGTCCTTCTTCCTGTCGACCACGTACAGGTAGCCGTCGTCGTCGACGCAGCCGACGTCGCCGGTGCGCAGCTCGCCGTCGACCAGCGCGGTGCCCTCGGGGTCGGGCTCGTGCTCGCCCCAGTAGCCCAGCATCAGCGACTCGCCGGACACGCAGATCTCGCCCACGTCGCCCTGCTCCACCGGCTCGCCGGACGAGTCGCGGATCGTGATCGTGTAGCCGGGCAGCGGCAGGCCCACGCTGCCGGCCTTGCGCCGCCCCGGCGGGTTGAACGTGGTCACCGCGCTGGTCTCGGTCAGCCCGTAACCCTCCAGGATCGTCACGCCGGGCATCCGCCGTTCGAACTCCGTCAGCACCTCCTTGCCCAGCGGGGCCGCGCCGCAGGTGAGGAAGGCCAGGTCGGGCAGCGGGTGCGACTCCAGCGGCTCGGCCAGCAGCATCTGCAGCATGGCCGGCACGACGGTGCCGTACTGGACGCGCTGCTCGGCGGCGAGCCGGAGGAACGCCCCGGGGTCGAACCAGCGCATCAGCACGGCCTGGGGCGGCTCGACGGCGTGCATCCCGGCCACGGTGACGATCAGGCCGTACGCGTGCGAGAGCGGCACCGGGACGATCGCCCGGTTGATCCCCTCCTGGTGGGACAGCTCGTAGGAGGCCTTCGCGACCTGCCACAGGCCCGCGTGGCTGAGCATGACGCCCTTGGCCCTGCCGGTGGTGCCCCCGGTGTACATCAGCGCGGCCAGGTCGCCGGGGTCACGCGCCACCGGGCCGTGCTCGGCGGCCCGCTCCAGCTCGGCGGTGTCCACGTACACCGGCACGTCCACCCCGGCCGCCCGCACCGTGCCGGCCAGCTCCGGCGAGGTGACCACGGCGGCGGCGCCGCTGTCGAGCAGGATGTGGCGCAGCTCGGCGGCGCCCACCAGGAACACCACCGGCGTCACCACCGCGCCCGCAGCCCACAGCGCCTGGCAGACGAGCGGCACCTCGGGGGAGGTGGCCATCATCACGACCACGCGGTCGCCGGGCCGGATGCCGGCCTCGACGAAGCCGCCGCAGACGCGCCGGGCCCGCTCGGCGAGGCTGTGGCTGCGGTGCCAGACCCCTTCGTAGAACATCGCGTCGTAGTCGTCGAACCTGCTCCATGACTGCTCGGCCAGACTGCTCAGCGTGTGCTCGGTCACATGCCCTAACTTCCGCCGACTCGCGGCACGCAGTCAACCCCGCTCAGACGCCGGACACGCCGGTGATGCGGTGCAGGGCGAAGCGGTGGACGGCGGCCCTGGTCTCGTCGTAGGCGGTCAGGTAGCCGCCCTCCATCCGGGCCGGCTCCAGGATGCGGGAGGTGGCGTTGCCCTGCGAGTCGGTGTAGCCGATCCACACCCGCATCCCCTGCCTGATCGCGTCCTGCAGCTTCGAGATCGTGGCCGTCGCGGGGGTGCGGGGCACCTGGCCGCCCGGGGCGTCGACCGGCTCGCGCCGGGACAGGTGGGCCGCGTCGCCCGCGCGCAGCGCCCGCACGGCCGCCGCCGCCACGCCAGGATCGGGCTCGCCGGTCGGGGCCACCTGGCGGACCGGGGCGGGGCCCTCGGTGCGCCTGCTGTCGAGCTGGGAGATGATCACGTCGCCGTCGAGCGACTCGGGGACCGGCGCGTACCCCATCGCCCGCAGCGAGTCGACCAGCACCGCGCGCGACGAGCGCGAGGCGATGACCGTCGGCGCCAGCCTGCGCAGGCGCAGCGCCGCCGACCGCCGGTCGGCGGTGATCTGGTCGAGCAGCGCCGGGTCGTCGCAGCGGACGTAGGCGCTGGCGGTGCCGACGCGGATCCGGCCGTGCCGCCGCGCCACGTCGGAGACGAGGTACGACAGCGCCTGCGGGACCGGCGTGGCGGAGTGGCGCTCCAGCATGGCCAGCAGCTCCTCGGCGGCCTGGCCGGCGTCGAGCGCGCGCCGCACCGAGCTCTCGCTGAACCGGTAGACGGTCGCGCCCCCTTTGGACTCCACGTCGGCGGCGAGCGTCATCCAGCGGTTGAGCTCGCTGGTCAGCGGGCCGGGCGCGACCGCCGTCAGATCGGCCTGCAGCAGCACGTGGTCGACCGGCTCGGGCAGCAGCGGGGCCAGCACCGGCGCGGCCTCCGCACCGGTGATCAGGGCCCGCCCGTGGCCCGACAGCACGCCGAGCCCGGTCAGCCCGAGCTGCTCGGCCTCGCGCAGCGCGAACTCGGTCAGCTGCTCGCGCAGCGGCCCCCGGCGGCGCGGCTGCTCCCAGGCCAGCCGTTCCAGCACCGAGTCGTGCGCCGGGGCGAGCCCCGGCGCGGAGGCCAGCACGCCCATCGTGGCCTTGCGCACCCCGGCGGCCGACGAGCGGCGCAGATCGGGGTGGAGCGCGTTGAGCGGCTTGTCGCGATCGTCACGCTCGCCGACCAGTCCGGGCACCCGGTCCATCGCCAGCCAGGCCGCGGCCAGCGCCACCCAACGGTCGGCGGTCGACCTGACCCGCCACAGGTCGTAGCCGCTGGTCGGCAGCCACTCGCCGTCGACGCTGCCGCCCGCCGCGACCAGCCCCGACGCGTACGCGACCTCCACCACCAGCGCGGCCACCCAGTCGGGCAGGTCGAGCTCGCCCGCCGTGCGCTTCATGTCGCGCACGCCCAGGCCCCCGGTGCGCAGCACGCCCGGCGGCTCGATGCTCCAGCGCTCGCACAGCTCCTCGACGGCCCGCACGAACGCGAACGCCTGCCCGGCGGCCGTGCGGTCGGCCAGATCCTGACCCCGGGACGTGCCCTCCAGCGAGGGCGGCAGCGCCAGCAGGTCGCGGTGCACCCGCCCGCCCCGCAGATACAGGCCCACCTCGCGGGGCAGCGTCACGCTCTCCTCACCCGCCGCCGCCAGCAGGCCGCGGGCCAGCAGCTGCTCGATCGGCGAGCGGGCGGAGGCGACGCGCACCTCGCGCCGGGCGTTCGGCACCCGCCCGGTGGGCGGGCCCCACGCGAGCTGCTCCAGCGCGGCCCGCGACTCCGGCGGCACCTCCTCGATCAGCTTGCCCGGCTCGGCCAGCGCCGCCGCCAGGCGCTCCCGGCCGGACCCGGTGGTGCCCGGCGCGACGTCGTCGGCCATCTCGTCGAGCTGCTCCGGCGCATGGTGGCGGAACGCCACGTCGGCGGGCGGGCCCAGGCCGGCCGGGTCGTCCAGCACCTTGCGCACGCCCGGGGCCAGGTCGAGCGCGCTGTCGGGCCCGTACACGAGCCCCAGGTCGCGCAGCCGGTCGAGCGCGGACGTCAGCGCCGGCTCCGGCTTGCCCGCCGCCAGCGCCGCCGCGACCGTCTCGCGCAGCGCGGTCTTCCTGACCGGGCCGTCCCGGACGGCGAGCGTCTCGACCACGGCGAGCGTGAAGCGGTCGAGCCGGTCGAGCACCCGGGCGATCGCCGACGGGCTGCTCGCCCGGGCGGCCAGGCCCTCCAGATGCGCCGGCACCGGAGTGATCAGCTCGGGGCGCGCGGTCACCAGCGCCCGCAGCTGCTCGTCGGTGCGCCCCCTGATCCACTCCGTGAACTCCATCGTTGCCATGGTATGTCCCTGCTGATTGGGGCAGCATTGCTAGGCGTGATAGAGCGAGCCGACCAGCTGATTCTCAACTACGTCAGCAAGGCCGCCGACGCGGCCCACGGCGTGCTGAGACCCGAGCAGCGGCTCGACTTCACCAGGCGGCTGCGTACCAGGATCGAGGCCGAGCGGCGCGGCAGCCAGAGCGCCAAGGACGTGACCAGGCTGCTCGCCCGGTTCGGCGACCCGGTGCTGCTGGTGGAGCGCGAGGCCCGCCGCCTCGCGGAGACCGCTCCCCTCGAAGCCGCCGCGGTCGCTCCCGCGGGGGAGGAGGCCACCGCCGCGTTCCCGAAGATCCGCGACGACGTGCCGCCGGGCGTGGCGCGGAGCAGGCGGGAGGCCGAGCGGCGGCTGGCCAGGGAGGCGCGCGGGCTGCCGTTCGCGGGGTTCCGCAGGGCCGCGATGTCCGTGGCGAACCCCATGGTCACCGAGGGCAGGGACGCCAGGACCGTGGTCAAGGAGCACCCCCGGGAGGTCGCCGCGCTGCTGGTGCTCGTGGTGGCCGCGCTCCTGGTGCCGTTCGACCTGGCGCCCGTGGCGATCTTCCAGGTGCCGGTGATCGCGTGGGCGGCCGGCTCGGCGATGGTGATGTTCAGCGACACGTGGGCCCTGCGCGACCGGCTGATCGGCATCGGCTCCCCGTTGCTCGGCTACAGCGCGGGCGGGCTGATCGTGGGGGGTCTGCGGGTCGGCGGCGAGCCGGGGCTGGAGGCGTTCGTGGTCGAGTTCTTCAACGCCAGCGGCGTCATGTTCATGGTCGGCACCGGCGTGAGCGTGGTCTGGCTGGCCTACCGGCTGGTCGATCAGGAGTGAACGGCCGCGGGCGACGGCAGCAGCCCGACGGCCAGCCGGACCCACGCCGCCACGAACTGGTCCTTCTCCGTGTGCCCGGGCGTCTCGCCCACCGTCTCCTGGAACAGCCGGTACTGCACGACGGCGCCGCCGAGCACGGCCGAGATGCCCTGCCAGTCGACGTCGGCCGACCGGTATTCGGGCTGGGCGTGGAACCAGGTCACGATGGCGTCGAACATCGGCTGCAGCAGCCCCTGCCGCACCACCGCCACCAGCTCGGGGAACTGGCTCAGGTCGCGGAAGAAGATGCGGGTCAGCTCCGACTCCTCGCGCACCTTGGCCAGCCCGGCCCTGCACAGGTGCGACAGCCGCTCCTCCAGGTCCTTCGAGGTCTCCATGGCGCTCAGCTCGGCGAGGCTGCCGGCGACCTGGCCGCGGGTCCTGGCGGCGTGCTCGTTGATCGCCGCCGACAGGACCTCGTACTTGGACTTGAAGTGCCGGTAGAGCCCGCCGGCGCCCGGTGAGAGGCCGGAGGCGGCCTCGATCTCGGCCACGGACGTGGCGGCGTAGCCGCGTTCGGCGAAGAGCCGCAGAGCCTCGTCGATGATCCGCTCGCGCGTGTTGGTGGCGGCGGCCTTCGCGGGTGTGCTCCCGGTGGCTCCCGTGCTCGGCGATCTGCTCATGTCGTTTCTGATACCTCCGCAGTGGAGGGTAGTCGCCGGCCCGCGGGGACCTTGACAGCCGGGCAGGAACCCTTCCGATGACTACGGTCCCACGACCCGAGCCGTTACGCGTATCGGGAGGTTCTTTGGCATCCTTCAGGTGTGGCGACTTCGGTGGGATTCGACCTGGACATGACACTTGCCGACACTCGGAACGGTATTGCTGCCGTCTATGACGAGTTGTCGGCCCGGCTCGGCGTGCCCATCGACAGCCGGAAGATCGTGACCAGGCTCGGCCCGCCGCTGGAGACGGAGCTGGCCAACTGGCTGCCCGCCGGAGAGATCGCGGCGGCGGCCGACCTCTACAGGGAGATCTATCCCGAGGTGGGGGTGCCCGTGCACGTCGCGATGGAGGGCGCGCACGAGGCCGTCGCGTGCGTCAAGTCGCGCGGCGGGCGGGTCATCGTGGTGACGGGCAAGAACCTGCGCGACGCGAGAAGCACCGTGCGGCGGCTCGGGCTCGACGTGGACGACGTGGTGGGCTCCGTTTTCGGCGCGGACAAAGGAACCGCGCTCACCGCTTTCGGCGCCGCCGCATATGTCGGCGACCATGTCGCGGACATCGAAGCGGCGCGGGCCGGAGGCGCGGTCAGCGTCACGGTCGCCACCGGCCCCTACACCACGGCCGAGCTGCGCGACCACGGGGCCGACGTGGCACTGGGCGATCTGACGGAATTTGCCGATTGGTTCGCCGGTTGGCAACGGAGTCGTGAACTCGTGTAATTCACCGGCATTTACCCGGTCGCTCTGCCGCGCTACGGGGCATAACCTACATCCATTCACCTAATCCACGACGTTCGAACGAGGTCCTCCTGTGCCGAGTGGCAAGGTCAAGTGGTACGACGCCGACAAGGGGTTCGGTTTCCTCACCCGCGACGACGGCGGTGAGGTCTTCGTGCATTCCTCCGCCTTGCCGGCCAACGCCGGGCCTCTCAAGCCCGGGCAGAAGGTCGAGTTCGGCGTGGCCGAGGGCAGGCGCGGCCAGCAGGCGCTATCCGTGCGGATCCTGGAGCAGCCGCCGACGCTGGCCAAGACCAAGCCCAAGGCCAAGCGGAAGAAGCCGGACGAGATGGTGGTGATCGTCGAGGACCTGATCAAGCTGCTCGACGGATTGTCCACGTCCTACCAGCGGGGCAAGCACCCTGAAGCCGCGCACGCGAAGAAGGTCGCGGTGGTGCTCAGGGCCGTCGCCGACGACCTCGACGTCTAGCTTCAGGGCGGGTTCGTCAGCGGTTTGGTGCGGTCGAGAGGCTCCGGCGGGGCGTACGGGGCCGTCTCGGCCTCCGCGGCGGCCTCCCGCGTCCGCGCCTTGGCCGCCCTGACGCGGGCGCGGCGCCGTACGACGAGCCAGCCGAGCGTGACGGTGAGCACGCACGCGAGCGTGACCAGCCCGGCCGCGCTGCTCTCGGTGAGCGACAGCCCGAGCCCGATCAGGCCGCCGAACACCCAGGCGAGCTGGAGGAACGCCTCGACCACGCCGAACGTCGACGAGCGCACCTCCTCGCCGATCTCGCGCTGCACGATCGCGTCCAGCGCGAGCTTGCCCAGCTCCTGGGCGAACGCGGTGACCAGCGAGATGGCCACCGCGGCCCAGAGCCCGAAGAGGATCGCGGTCACGGTGGCGGTCACCGCCGTCGTGGCGAGCGTCAGCAGGACGAGCAGGCCGGGCGCGTGGTTGCGGGTCCAGTTGGCGATCACCGCGCCGGCCAGGCCGCCCAGCCCGGCCGCGAGCGTCAGGACCGCGAGGGTCTTGGTCATGTCGAAGAACGGGTCGGGCGCGGGCGGCGCCAGCCACGGCACGACCTTGTCCTGCACCAGGAAGAGCAGGAAGAACAGCAGGAAGCCGGAGAACAGCCGGATGGCGACGTTGGCCCAGACCGCCTCGGCCACCGCCGGACCCACCTGGAGCAGCGTCCGCCAGCGCGGCGCCCTGCCCTCCTCGGGGGTCTCCTCCTCCAGGTCGGGCGAGTCGACGTGGCGCGGCAGCCGCACCGCGAACACCCCGGCGGCCAGGAACACCACCATGGCGACGCGCAGCATCGTGGCGCTGCCCAGCCAGAGCGTCAGCCCCGCCCCGACCGGCACCATCACGCCCGCCGTCACGAGTGAGAACAGCGCGACCCGCGCGTTCGCCGAGACCAGCGTGATGTCGGCGGGCAGCACGCTCGGCATGATCGCGGCACGCGACACGTTGTAGGCCTTCGACAGCACCAGCACGCCCAGCGCGCCCCCGAACAGCGTCAGCAGGTCCTGCGGGCCGACGGCCGCCGCCATCGCGAAACAGAGCAGGCCGCGGCCGAACAGCGTGCCGGCCATCACATAGCGCCGGCCCGACCTGAACCGGTCGAGGATCGGCCCCACGAACGGCGCGAGCAGCGCGAACGGCAGCATCGTGATGACCAGGTAGAGCGCCACCGGGCCGCGGGCCTCGCCGACGGGCACCCCGAAGAAGACGGTGCTGGCCAGCGCGACCGTGACGAGCGTGTCGCCGGCGCTGTGGCCGGCGGTCAGCTCGATCAGCCGGCCGAGGCCGGTGCGGTCGGCGCCGTTGGCGTGGGTGAGGCGGCGGGTGGCCCGGCCGACCGACCGCGCCGCGCCCGCGGTGGCCTTCCCGGCCCGCGCGGTGCCGCCGGCGGTCGCCTTGCCGGCACGCGCGGTAGCCCGGCCCGCGTCGGCGACGCCGCGCCCCACGCGCCGGGAGAGGTCGCGCGCTCGCTCCCAGCCTCCCTCCACGCTTACCAGTCTTACCCGATCGCCCCTCCAACCCTCACCCCCGCTTTCGCACCACTTGCGGTCATCTGTCGCGTCAGGACGCAAATCTTGTGGCGGAATCCGGTGTTTCGGGGAGGCGGCAGGCGGGAATGCGGGCTAGTCGGCCCCGGCACGGTCAGCCATGGGAGAGAATGAAGTGTGAGCGAACAGCACCTTTCGGCGGAGGCAGGCCGATGAGCCGTGCCAGGACCCGCTCCGCCGCGCCCGACCAGGCCTGTGTCGCCGCCGTTGACCTGGCACGCGACGCGGCCCAGGAGCTGGCGCGGCCGGGTGAGCCCGGCGAGCACCTGGGCTACGAGAGCGAGGGCGACCGGGTCGTCACCCACTACTTCGCCTGCCAGGACCGCGCCTATCGCGGCTGGCGGTGGGCCGTCACCGTCACCCGGGCGTCGCGGGCGAAGAAGGTGACGGTCAGCGAGGCCGTCCTGCTGCCGGGTTCCGGCGCGCTGCGCGCTCCCGAGTGGCTGCCGTGGAGCGAGCGCCTGCGCCCCGGCGACCTGGGCGTCGGCGACCTCCTGCCCACGCCGGAGGACGACGACCGGCTGGTGCCGGGTTTCGCCGAACTCGACGACGAGGCGGAGCAGCAGACGATTTTCGAGTACGGCCTGGGCCGGGCCCGTGTGCTCTCGGCCATCGGCAGAGACCGGACCGCCAGGCGCTGGCATTCCGGCGAGCACGGGCCGCACACACCGATCGCACACGCCGCTCCCGCGCAGTGCTCCACGTGCGGCTTCTACTGGCTGCTCGCGGGTGGGCTCCGGCAGCTGTTCGGGGTCTGCACTAACGAGTACGCGCCCGACGACGGCAAGGTGGTCGCCGCCGACCACGGCTGCGGCGCCCACTCGGAGGCGGCGGTGCTGCCGCCGCCCGTCGAGCAGGCCGTGCCCATCCTCGACGACCTGGGCTTCGACCTGATGGAGGAGGAGGCGGGCTCGGTCGGCGAATCCGACTCCGAAGAGCTCGGCCACTCCTGACGGTGCGGGCCGCTAGCCTACGGTGGCCCCGTACCGTTCGACCCCAGGATCGTGACCGATGACCGACACCTTTGGCACCGACCGGATGCGAGCCGCCGTGCTCGCCGCGTGGACGGCCTCGCCCGCCCGGTTCCGCGAGGACGCCAACGCCGAGGAGGACTTCGCGCTCGGCGGCTACCGCGACCGCCTGATCGTCGAGCTGGCGCAGAACGCCGCGGACGCGGCGCTGCGCGCGGGCGTGCCGGGGGTGCTCAGGCTGACGCTGCGCGGCGGCGTGCTGACGGCCGCCAACACCGGCGCGCCGCTCGACGCGACCGGCGTGGAGAGCCTGGCCACGCTCCGCGTGTCCGGCAAGCGTGACGAGGCGGGCGCCGCCGGGCGGTTCGGCGTCGGGTTCGCGGCCGTGGTGACGGTCTGCGACGAGCCGGTGATCGGCTCCCGCGGCGCCGGCTCGGTGCGCTGGTCGCGCGCGGAGACGGCCGAGCTGGTCGCCTCGGTGCCGGAGCTCGCGGGCGAGCTGGCCGCCCGTTCCGGCCACGTGCCGCTGCTGCGCCTGCCGTTCGAGGACGGCCCGCTCGACGTGCCCGACGGGTTCGACACCCTGGTACGCCTCCCGCTGAAGGACGACGCGTCGGCCCTGGCCGTCCGGCGCATGCTGGAGGAGGCGAGCCCGGCGCTGCCGCTGGGCATGCCCGCGCTGTCCGTGATCGAGATCGACCTCGACGGCGAGGTCCGCAGGGTCACCGCCGACGGCTGGCACGTCGTCTCCGAGTCCGGCGAGTTCGCGCCTGAGCAGGTGGCGGAGCTGTTCGCCGACCGGCCCACCGAGGAGCGGGCGCGCCCGTTCTGGTCGGTCCGCTGGGCGGTGCCGCTGACCGGCATCGGCGAGCCGGGGCCGCTGCCCGCCGCGGTGCCGCCGGTCGTGCACGCGCCGACGCCCAGCGACGAGCCGATCGACCTGCCCGCACTGCTCATCGCGTCGTTCCCGATGGCCACCGACCGCCGCCACGTGGCCAAGGGGCCGCTGGCCGACTTCCTGGTCGAGAAGGCCGCCGACGCCTACGTCCGGCTGCTGGAGGAGCTGCCGCGCACTCCCAAGCTGCTCGACCTGGTGCCTTCGTACATGGGCAAGGGCGAGCTCGACGCGCGCGTCCGCCGCGCCGTGCTCCAGCGCCTGCCCGACACGCCGCTGCTGCCCGCCCTGTCGGCGCCCGCGCCCGCCGTGCGGACGCCCTCGTTCGCCGACGCGGAGGTCTACGAGCCCGACGCCGAATGGCTGGTCGAGCACCCGTCGCGGGAGCCGGGCGAGGACGGCTGGGTCGTCTCGGGCCGCGAGGCCGCCGTGGTGGCCGGGTCGGGCGAACTGCTCGACGCCGTCGCCGCGTTCGTCCCCGGGCTGCTGCCCGCCGGCTGGCCCGCCCGGCATCCCGCGATGACCTCGCTGGGCGTGCGCAGGGTCGAGCTGTCCGACGTGGTCGACCTGCTTTCCGGCGAGGCGGTGGAGGGACGCGAGCCCTCGTGGTGGCGCTCGCTCTACGAGGTGCTGCCGGCCGACGACCCCGAGTCGCTCGGCGCGCTGCCGGTGCCGCTGGCCGACGGGCGGCTGGTGCGCGGCCCGCGCGGCACGCTGATCCTCACCGACGGCGGGTCCGCGCTCGACCTGACGCCGCTGGGGCTGCGCATCGTGCATCCGGAGGCCGCCCACCCCGCGCTGCTGCGGCTGGGCGCCGCCGAGGCCACCCCGCGCACCATCCTGGACGACCCGATCACCAAGGCCGCCGTCGCCCAGTCGCTCGACAACCCCGACGCGGGGCCGGTCGCGCACGCCGTGCTGTCCCTGGTCCAGGCGGCGGGGCTGGCACCGGGCGAGGCGCCGTGGCTGGCCGAGCTGGCGCTGCCCGGCGCCGACGGCGAGCTCTACCCGGCGGGTGAGCTGATGCTGGCCGAAGGGGCGCTCGCCGGGCTGCTGGAGCCCGACACCCACCTCGGCGTGGCCGCCCGCGAGCTGGAGGAGACCTACGGGCCGCGGGTGCTGGAGGCGGCGGGCGTGCTCGACGGGTTCGCCGTGGTGCACGACTCCGACGTGCTGCTCGACCGTGACGAGTGCGACCACGACCTCGACGGCGAGGACGAGTGGCTCGACCACGTGCTCGACCTGCTGCCGGAGCTGGACGTGCCGCCGGTGGTGCCGGAGTTCGCCGCCGTGCGCGATCTGGAGCTGGTCGCCGACTGGCCGGCGGCGCTGCGGCTGCTGACCCGCCCGCCGCTGCGCGCCGCTCTCCACCCGCTGCGGATCGAGGGCGTCGAGGTGCCCTCCTACACCGCCTGGTGGCTGGCCGGCCATCCGGTGCTGGGCGGGCGCAGGCCGCGCGAGCTGCGGCTGCCCGGCGCCGACCCGCTGCTGCAGGGCCTGTACGCGGACGCGCCGGAAGGGCTGGACGAGGGGGCGCTGGCCATGCTCGGCGTGCGCGGCACGCTCGCCGACCTGCTCGACTCCCACGGCGGCCCCGAGGAGCTGCTCGACCTCATGGCCGACGAGTCGATCGAGGTCGACCGGGCGCAGCTGCGTTCCCTGTGGGTGGCGCTGGCGGCGGTCGAGCCCGATCGGGTGGCGCCGCCGTCCCGGGTGCGGGCCGTGCTCGGCGGCGACATCGTGGTGGCCGCCGCCGAGGACGTCGTCGTGGTGGAGGCGCCCGACCTGCTGCAGCTGGTCACCGACCGGCCGCTGGTGCTCGCTCCCTACGACCTGGCGGAGTCCCTGTCGGAGCTGCTCGACCTGCCGCTCGCCGGCGAGGTGGCGGCCGGCGAGGTCACCACCGCCGGCGAGACCCGGCAGGTGCCGCCCCAGGTGCGCTCCCTGCTCCCGACGGCCCCCGAGACCTACGTCGAGCACGAGAAGCTGCTGGTGGACGGCGTGCCGTGCGCGTGGCGGTTCTTCGAGGGCGCCGTCCACTGCACCGGCCTCGACGGCCTCGCCCGCGGCCTGGCCTGGGCCACCGGCCAGTGGAACGACCGCCTAGCCGTGGCCGCCATGCTCCGCGACCCGTCCGCGGTCCCCCTGCTCCTGGCGGAGGCGGACCTGTCCTGATCTCCTGAAGAAGCGGACCGGTCCTGACTCCTGAAGAAGCGGGACCGGTCCTGAACTCCTGACGGAGGCGGACCGGTCCTGATCTCCTGGCGTCCTGGAAAGGGCGGGCGTGTGGCGACCCGACCCACGCCCGCTCTCCGGACCTACGGCGGGCCGGGCAGGCCGAAGGCTTGCTAACGGCGCCCAGCCCGAGGGGTTTCCCAAAAGAGGTTTTCAGTTTTTCACAAGGAAGAACCGGCGCGAACCCGGATCACGGCGGGTCATGCGGCGGGACAGGCGGCACCGGACTCGGGCATCGTGCCCTTCAACAGGTACGCGTCCACCGTGCGGACGACGCACGTGCTGCCGCTCAGGTAGGCGCCGTGCCCCTCGCCCTCGTAGGTGACCAGGACGCCGGTCTTGAGCCGGTCCGTCAGCGACACCGCCCATTCGTACGGTGTGGCGGGGTCGCCCTTGCCGCCGATGACGACGATCGGGGCCGAGCCGGTGGCGTCGATGTGCTTGGCCTCGTCGCTGCCCTCGGTGGGCCAGTGGGCGCAGGCGCCTGAGGTGCTCTCGACCGACATGATGGGGAAGATCTTCTCGACCTGCTCGTTGAGCGCGGCCATGTCGGCGGCTGTCGGCCGCTGGGAGGTGTCGGCGCAGCTGATGGCCTGGAGGCTGGTCATCATGGTCGAGTAGGTGCCGTCGGGCCTGCGGCCGGTGTAGCTGTCGGCCAGCGCCAGCAGGGTGGTGCCGTCGCCCTTGAGCGCCGCGGCGACGCTCTGCTCCAGCATCGGCCAGGTGGCCTTGGCGTACAGCGGGGTGATGACGGCGAACTGGGCCAGGCCGTAGGTGAGCTGCCGGTCGCCGACCTTGAGCGGCTTCTCCTTCAGGTCGTCCATCAGCGCTTCGACGGTCTGGCGCGCTTCGGCGGGGGACTTGCCGAGGTCGCAGCCCTGTGCGACGCAGTCCTTCGCGAACGCCTCGAAGGCCTGGGCGAAGCCCTTCATCTGGGTGAGCGCCCGCTGCTCGAAGGTGACGTTCGGGTCGTAGGCGGCGTCGAGCACGAACCGGCCGACCTTCTCGGGGAACTTGGTCGCGTACACCGAGCCGAGGTGGGTGCCGTACGAGAGGCCGAAGTAGTTGAGCTTGTCGTCGCCGAGCGCGTCGCGGATGCGGTCGAGGTCCTGGGCGGCGTTGACGGTGCCGACGTGCGGGAGCACCTTGCCCGAGTCGGCCTCGCAGGCGGCGGCGAACTCGCGGGCGGCCTTGTCGGGGTTCTCCCCGGCGGCCGGCGACATCAGCTCCTCCACCTTGCCGCCGCACTTGACGCCCGCGCTCCTGTCGACGCCGCGCGGGTCGAAGCTGACCAGGTCGTAGGCGCTGCCGGGGCCGGCGAAGGCCTGCCTGGCGAGCGCCAGCGTGTCGACGCCGGAGCCGCCGGGGCCGCCGAAGTTGAAGACGAGCGAACCGAGGCGGTCACCGGTGGCCTTGATCCGGATGAGGGCGAGGTCGATGGTGTCGCCGTCGGGCCGGCTGTAGTCGAGCGGCACGGCGAGCGTGCCGCATTCGAGGGCCGGTTCGGGGGCCATGGTCTTGCCGTCGGGCCCCATGAGGTCGGTGCACGCCTGCCACGCCACCGCCCCGGTGTCGCGCGCGGCCGGCTCGGCGGCGGGCTTCTCGGCGCCGGCGCAGCCGGTCGCCGCCAGGGCGAGCACGAGGGAGGTGAACAAGGTCCTTTTCATGCCATCAAGCATGGAAGGGGAGGCGTTTGCTCAGGTAGTGCAAGGAAACAGCAGTTCGGGGTGACTCCCGTAAGCGGCGCGGGATGACAGATGTCAGCGGCGGAGCCGGTGGACGAACCACATGCCGAAGAAGCCGAAGCCCACGCCGGTGAGACACGTCCAGATCCACCAGGAGTTCTCCGGGGCGGGCGGGAAGATCAGTAAGGCGACCAGGGCGATCGCCCAAAGGCCGGTGCCCACGGCGATGGTGGCGGTGTCGTTGGTCTCGATCGGCTCGGGGTCGGGGTGCCACTGCTGCGTCACAGCATCCAGCCTAGCTTCCAATCGCATCTCGATACGGTTACCAGCACTTTTGGCGAATCGTCCCAAGTGTCACAGTTCGCCCGTGAGTGACTCCCGTACCGCTATAGACCGGTATTTCTCCATCACCGAACGCGGCTCCACCGTCTCCCGTGAGGTGCGCGGTGGCCTGGCCACGTTCTTCACCATGGCGTACATCGTGGTGCTGAACCCGATCATCATCGCCAACGGCAAGGACATCCAGGGTGAGGTGATCGGCGACGGCACCACGCCCAACGTGGCGCTGGTGGCCGCGGGCACCGCCTTCGTGGCCGGTGTCCTGACCATCCTGATGGGTGTGATCGCCCGGGTGCCGTTCGCCCTGGCCGCCGGGCTCGGCCTGAACGCCTTCGTGACGTTCAACATCGCCCCGCTGATGACCTGGGAAGAGGCCATGGGCCTGATCTTCCTGGAAGGCATCGTGATCGGCATCCTGGTGCTGACCGGGCTCAGGGTCGCGGTGTTCCGTGCCATCCCGTCCCAGCTCAAGACCGCGATCAGCGTCGGCATCGGCCTGTTCATCGCGCTGATCGGGTTCGTCGACGCGGGCTTCGTGCGCCGGGTGGCCGCCGGGCCGCCGCTGGAGATGGGCATCGGCGGCAACCTGTCTTCCTGGCCGATCCTCGTCTTCGTCATCGGCCTGCTCGCCACCGCGGCGATGGTGGCGCGCAAGGTCAAGGGCGCGATCCTGCTCGGCATCGCCGGCACCACCCTCATCGCGATCGTCGTCGAGGCGCTGACCGGCTCGGGCGCCTCCTCGCCCGAGAACCCGGACGGCTGGCAGCTGAACGTCCCCGCCTGGCCCAGCGAGGTCTTCGGCTTCAACAACCCGCTCGTGCTGTTCGCCGAGTTCGACCCGTTCGGCGCGTTCAGCTCGGCCGGGCTGCTGCTCGCCGTGCTGTTCGTGTTCACCCTGCTCATCACCGACTTCTTCGACACCATGGGCACGATCGTGGGCGTCGGCCGCCAGGCGGACCTGGTCAAGGAGGACGGGACGCTGCCGCGTACCCGTGAGATCCTGCTCGTCGACTCGCTCGGCGCCGTCGTCGGCGGCGCAGGCTCGGTGTCGTCCAACACCACCTACGTCGAGTCGGCAGCGGGCGTCGGGGAGGGCGCGCGGACCGGCCTGGCGAGCGTGGTGACCGGCGCGCTGTTCCTGGTGGCGATCTTCTTCGCGCCGCTCGTCCAGATCGTGCCGTACGAGGCCGCGGCGCCCGCCCTGGTGGTGGTCGGCTTCCTGATGATGACCGCGATCCGCGACATCGACTGGACCGACTACGAGATCGCCATCCCGGCGTTCCTCACCATCGTGCTCATGCCGTTCACGTACTCGATCTCCAACGGCATCGGCGCCGGCTTCGTCTCGTACGTGCTCATCAAGGTGGTCCGCGGCAAGGCGCGCGAGATCCACCCGCTGATGTGGGCCGTCGCGGCGCTGTTCGTGCTGTACTTCGCGCTCGGCCCGATCAGGGTCATGCTCGGGCTCTGACCAGGAAGTACGGGCCGCCGTCCGCGAGGACGGCGGCCCGTTGGGTATCAATGGGTGAGACGGAACTGGCTTGGGAAATTTCTTGACCGCGGCTATAGTTAGCAAAGGTAATGACACATGCTAACAAGACCTCAGTCCCAGATGGACCTGCGAAGCGACGCCGGTCTGGCTTCCGCGTTGCGCGTTTCCCTGGCCAGGCTCAACAGGCGGCTGCGCAGGCAGGCGGCGGCGCACCCGCTGACCCCCACCCAGTTCGCGACTCTGGCCGCCGTCGAGCGGCACGACGGGATAACCCCTGGCGAGCTGGCCGAGCTCGAAAAGGTGCAACCGCCCTCGATGACCCGCGTGATCGCCGGGCTGGAGGAGCGCGGCCTGGTGTCGCGCAGCCCGCACCCGAGCGACCGGCGCCAGGTGACCGTGACCGTGACCGACGCCGCCAGGAAGCTCCTGAAGGAGGAGCGGGCGCGCAAGGAAGCGTGGCTGACGCGGCAACTGAAGGAGCTGTCGCCGGAGGAGCGGGCGATTCTCCGTCAGGCGGCTCCGATCCTGGAGAAACTCAGCAGGATCTAGAGCCTGAAGAACCCAGGACCGGGATGTTCCGGTCGCTCAGGATTCGCAACTACCGCATGTTCGCCATCGGCGGCGCGGTCTCCAACGTCGGCACCTGGCTGCAGCGCACCGCCCAGGACTGGTTGATCCTCGACCTGACCAACGGCAGCGCCGCGGCCCTCGGCACCGCCACGGCTCTGCAGTTCCTGCCCATGCTGCTGTTCGGCATGTTCGGCGGCGTGCTGGCCGACCGCTACCCGAAGCGGCCCCTGCTCATCACCGCGCAGACGCTGATGGCCACGCTGGCCCTGGCGATCGGCGTGCTCACGATGACCGGCGCCGCCCAGGAGTGGCACGTCTACGTGATGGCCTTCACGCTCGGCATGATCTCCTGCGTCGAGGTGCCGACCCGGCAGGCGTTCGTGGTCGAGATGGTCGGCAGGGACGACCTGCCCAACGCCATCGCGCTCAACAGCTCCAGCTTCAACCTGGCCCGCGTCGTCGGCCCGGCCGTCGCCGGCATGCTCATCTACATGCTGGGCGGCACCGGCCCGCTGTTCCTGATGAACGCGCTCACGTTCGCCGCGGTCATCTCCAGCCTGGTCTTCATGCGGAAGGCCGAGCTGCATCCGTCGGACCCGGTGCCCAGAGCCAAGGGGCAGTTGCGCGAGGGGCTCAGGTACGTGCTGCGCCACGAGAAGCTGCTGATGCCGATCCTGCTGATCGCCTTCGTGTCGATGTTCTCGCAGGCGTTCTCGATGTCGATCGCGCTCATGGCCCGCGAGGAGTTCAAGGCGGGGGCCAACTCGTTCGGCCTGGCCTCCAGCATGTTCGCCGTCGGCGCGCTCGCCGGGGCTCTGCTGGCCGCCCGCAGGGTCACGATCTCGCGCAGGATGCTGTTCGGCGGGGCGATCGGCTTCGGCGTGTTCCAGATCGCGGCCGGGCTGGCTCCGTCCTACCTGTTCTACCTGGTGCTGCTGGTGCCCGCCGGCGTCGCGCTGATCACGGTCAACACCGCCGCGAACGCCGCCGTCCAGCTCGCCACCTCGGCCGAGATGCGGGGCCGCGTCATGGGCATCTACATGCTGGTCTTCGTCGGCGGCTCGCCCATCGGGGCGTCGCTGGTCGGCTGGCTGTCGGAGCTCGGCGGGCCGAGGGCCGGCGCCGTCCTGGCCGGCGGGTTCGTGCTGGCCGGCACCGCGATGGCCGTCCTGGTCACCAGGATGATCACCGGGCGGGTGGCGCGGCGGCGGGCGGTGCCTGCCACCACCTGAGGCGGGACACACTGGGGGTATGAGGCTCTTCGCGGCCGTGCTGCCGCCCGACGAGGTGCTGGACGAGCTCGAACGCGCGATCGCGCCGCACGTCGGGCAGGTGCCGGAGCTGCGCTGGCCGGACCGCGCCACCTGGCACGTCACGCTGGCCTTCTTCGGCGAGGTGCCCGAGCGGGCGCTGCCCGACCTGCGTGCCCGCCTGGCCCGCGCCGCCGGCCGCCACCCGGTGCCGGCCCTGGCCTTCACCGGGTTCGGCGCGTTCTCGTCCGTACGGCGCGCGCGGGTGTTCTGGGCGGGCCTGTCGGGCGACTCGATGGTCCGGCTGGTCGACTCCGTCAGGGCCGCCGGCCGGCGGGCCGGCGCCGCGAACATCGACGAGAAGCGCTTCCATCCGCACCTGACGCTCGCCAGGGCCAAGGCCGAGACCGACCTCCGCCCGCTCGTCGACTCGCTGGCCGGATTCACCGGCTCGACGTGGCGGGCGGAGACGATCCGGCTGTTCATGAGCGAGCCGGGGCCGCGGGTGAGGTACGAGTCACTGGACGAGTGGGCGCTCGCACCCGCGTCGCCCGGCTAGGCTCCTGGGCGTGGACCGTCCTCGTTCCTGGCTGCTGCCCCTGGTGCTCGGCCTCCTCATGCTCATCGTGATCGTCGGCGCGCTGGTGACCTGACGCCCTACCAGGCGTAGTCCTCCGGCGCGGTGCGGTGGCCCGGGAAGATCTCGTCCAGCTTGGCCAGCGCCTCGTCGTCGAGCTCGATCTCGAGCGTGCGCATGGTGCCGTCGAGCTGCTCCAGGGTGCGCGGGCCGATGATCGGCGCGGTCACCGCGGGCTGCTTCAGCAGCCAGGCCAGCCCGACGTGCGCGGGGTCCTCGCCCAGCTCGTCGCAGAGCTTCTCGTACCGCTCGATCTTGTCGCGGTGCTTCTCCAGCTCCGTGAGCATGCGGTCGGCGGCCGAGCGGCCCTTGTCGATCTTGCGCAGGACGCCGCCGAGCAGGCCGCCGGCCAGCGGGCTCCACGGGATGACGCCCAGGCCGTAGTCCTCGCACGCGGGCAGCACCTCCAGCTCGACCGCCCTGGTCAGCAGGTTGTAGTGGCTCTGCTCGCTGACGAGGCCGAAGAAGCCGCGCCGGGCCGCCGTCTCCTGCGCCTTGGCGATGTGCCAGCCGGCGAAGTTGGACGAGCCGACGTACAGGATCTTGCCCTGCTGGCGCAGCACCTCCATCGCCTCCCAGAACTCGTCGAACGGCGTGCGCCGGTCGACGTGGTGGGCCTGGTAGATGTCGATGTAGTCGGTCTGCATGCGCTTGAGCGAGGCGTCGCAGGCCCGGCGGATGTTGAGCGCCGACAGCCTGCTCTCGTTGGGCCAGTCGCCCATGTCGCCGTAGAGCTTGGTGGCGATCACCGTTCTCTCACGGCGGCCGTCTCCCTGGGCGAACCACCGGCCCAGGATGTTCTCGGTGATGCCCTCGCCCTTCTTCCAGCCGTAGACGTTGGCCGTGTCGAAGAAGTTGAGGCCCAGCTCGTGAGCCCTGTCCATGATCGCGAACGAGTCTTCTTCGGAGGTGTGCGGGCCGAAGTTCATGGTGCCGAGGCAGAGCGGGCTGACCCGGAGGCCGCTGCGCCCGAGGTTCACGTAGTCCATGCTTTCCACACTAGGTACCTGGAGTGCGCTCCAGGCCATAGGGTCGGGGCCGTGTTCTCGGGACTGGTGCGCGCTTCGGTGCCGCTGTTCCTCTCGATGGTCACCAACCTGCTCGGCGCGGTCGTGGTCACCGCCGTGCTCGGCCGCCACGCCACCGTCACGCTCGCCGCCTTCGCCGTCATGACCGCCGTGCTCACCCCCGCGTCCACGGCCGTCGCGGGCGCGTTACGCGGGCTCGCGCCGTTCGTCGCCCCGCACCGCGACGACCCCGACGCGGTGCTGCCGGTGCTGCGCGACGCCCGGTGGCTGAGCCTGTTCGTGGGCATGGCGGGCGCGCTGGCGGTGCTGGGCGTGCCCGCGCTGGCCGGGGCCGCCGGGGTGCCCGCCGAGGTGGTGGCCGAGCTGGGGATGCTGCCCTGGCTGCTCGCCCTCTACCTGGTGATCTACTCCGCGGGCGGCGGCGCCACCGCCGTGCTGGTGGCCATCGGGCGCAGCCGGGGCGTGCTGTGGGCGAGCCTGGCGAGCACGGCGGTGATGATCGTGCTGGCCGTCGCGCTGGTGCCGCCGCTCGGGCTGACCGGTGTCGGGGTGGCCTGGACGTTGTCGGGGCTGACCCTGGTCGGCGTCGGCGACCTGGCGCTGCGCCGGGCCCTGGGCCGTCCGGTCGGCCGGGGCAGGCCGCGACCGCGGGAGATCGCCCGGCTGGCCGCGGTGAGCCTGCCGCTGGCGGCGACGGTGCTGATCAAGTTCGGCGCGCTGGGCGTGATCACGTTCGCGGCCGGCGTGACCGGCGCCCGCGACGCCGCCGCGCACGCGGTGCTGGCCACGCTCACCGGGTTCATCGTGCTCGCCGCCATGGCGGTCGGGCAGGCGTCGGTGCCCGAGGTGTCGCGCGCCGCCACCGTCGCCTCGGCGCGCCGTGCCAACCGGGTTGCCGCCCTGCTCGCTCTTGGCGGGACCACGCTCGCCGCCCTGGCGCTGCTGGCGCTGGGCGGCCCGGTGCTGGGGCTGTTCACCGGCGATCCCGCGGTGCGCGCCGTGGCGCTGGCGCTCCTGCCGCTCATGCTGCTGTCCTCGATGGCCGACTCGGTCCAGGCCGTGCAGGGCTTCGGCCTGACGGGGCTCAAGCGGACGGGGGCCAGCCTGGCGTACTTCGCCGCCGGCTACGGGCTGCTCGCGCTGGCCGCCGTGCCCGTGGCCGCGACCTGGGGGGTCACCGGGCTGTGGGTCGCCATGCTCGTGGGCAACCTGCTGCTGGCCGTCCTCCAGGCCACCGGGTTCCACCGGCACAGCGCGCAGGTGGGCGGTGCCGGCCGCGCCGCTGCAGGGCGGTTGGGCGGTCGCTGCCGGACGAATGGCTGATGTACGTGCGGCGGTCCCCTGGGCTCGGCGGCCGGGAATGCGTGGCGGTTGGGGCATGATGGCGGCGTGGGGGGACTGCTGATCAGGATGCTCGGGGTGGCGCTGGCCGCCCTGGCCGTGCTGCCTCCGGCGGCGGCCGCGGCCGACGACGGGGAGCGGCTGTTCACCTTCCGCGACCCGCGCATCACCGAGTCCAGCGGGCTGGCCGTCTCGCCCACCCACGACGACGTCTACTACACCCACAACGACAGCTCGGCGCAGCCGGAGTTCTACGCGGTCGGGGCCGACGGCAGGACCAAGGCCACCTTCCGGCTGCGGGGGGCCGAGGCGCGAGACTGGGAGGCCATGGCGGCGGTCAAGGACCCCGAGACCGGGCGCGGGGTGCTGTGGTTCGCCGACATCGGCGACAACCTCGACGGGGCGTGGCCCGACGTCTCCGTCTACAAGGTGATGGAGCCGCGCACGCTCGCCGACGCCACCCTGCCCGCCGTCCGCTACCGGTTCCGCTACGCCGACGGGGCCAGGAACGCCGAGGGCATCATGGTGAACCCCAGGACCGGACGGCTCCACGTCGTGACCAAGGAGTTCGCCGGCGGGGTCTACGTCGCCCCCAAGAAGCTGCGTACCGACAGGACCAACACGCTGCGCAGGATCGGGAGCGCGCCGATCATGGCCACCGACGCCGCGTACGCGCCCGACGGCTCGTCGTACGTGATCCGCACGTACTTCTCCGCGACCCTGTACGAGCCGTCCGGCAAGATGATCGCCAAGGTGCCGATGCCGGAGCTCAGGCAGGCCGAGTCCATCGCGTACACCCGGGACGGCACGGCCCTGCTGACCGGGTCGGAGGGGGTGCGCAGCCCCGTCCACAGGGTGCCGTTGCCGGCCGCCGCGACGCCCACGCCCTCACCCACGCCGTCCGAGCGGCCCCGCGCGCAGGGCACCACCGCGGCGGCCGAGCAGGCGGGCGGCGGGCTGACAGGGCTGAACGTGCTGATCTGGCTGGGGGCGGCGGCGCTGGCGATCGGCGCCATCACGTTCCTGGCGCGCATCACGCGCTGAGGGCCGTTACGGACGCATGCCTGCGGTGAACATGTCGCCGCGCAGGGCCCGCTCGACGGCCTCGATCGAGCGGGCCAGGCGCACCAGGCGGGGGCCCTCCTGGCGGTAGGTGTCGAGGACCGCCTCGATGGCGTGCGGCGGCAGGTGGCCCTTGAGGTCGACCGCCGCCCCCCGGTAGCCCGCGCGGGCCGCCTCGACCGCGGAGCCGACGTGGTGGCGGGCCATCCGGGCGAGCGCGACCGGATGCCGCCGCAGCACCTCGTAGGCCCGGTAGTCGGGCGGCACGGCGTCGAGGAGCCAGGCGACGGCCGACCTCTCCCAGTCGGGCACGCTGGGGGGTCGCACCTCGGCGGGCCATTCGGGCGGGACATACATGCCTTCATCGTACTCATGTTCGATTCGCCGTCACGGGGTGAGGGGAGCGCATCGGGGGGTTTTTGGATACATTCACCACTTGACATCCTCCCCGCGCTGAAGCACGGGGATTCCAACCGCAACTACCCCACGAGGAGGGTCGCGTTGAGGTTCGCGGTGCACCGGCCCGGCAACCCGTGGCCCTTCCCGCGCAGACACGACATGCCCTGCCGCGTGTGCGATGTTCCTGGCCGCGTTCACATCAGCGTTGCAGGCGTATCCGCAGGACCGGCACCGGTAACGCGCTTGGCTCTCACGCGCTTGCCGGTCCACGATCCCGCACGCCGAGCACCGCTGACTCGTGTACGCGGGGCTGACCTTCACCACCCGACCGGGCGCCTTGTCCTCCAGGCGTCGGACGAGACCGCCCCATCCGGCGGCGAGAATGCCCCGGTTCAGCCCCGCCTTGGCCCGGACGTTGCGGCCCGGCGCCTCGACGGTGCCGCGCGCCGATCGGGTCATGTCACCGATCTTCAGGTCCTCGACGGCGATCACGTCGAACCGCCGGGCGAGGCCTGTGCTGACCTTCTCCGCCCAGTCCTTGCGCCGGTCGCTCTCGCGCGCCTTCAGCCGGGCGATGGCGGCCTTGACCTTGGCACGCCGGTTCGATCCGCGCGTGGCCCTGGCGAGCTTGCGCATCAGCCGCCGCAGGCGCGCCTTCTCCGTGTCGCGCAGACCGGGAGCGTGCAGCATCTCCCCGGTCGACAGGGTGGCCGACACGGCCACCCCCCGGTCCACGCCGACGATCTGGCTCGTACCCGGCGCCGGGACGGGGCCGGGTACGGCGGGGAATGCCACATGCCACCGCCCGGCGCGGTCGCGGGTGACCCTGTAGGACTTCACCCGGTCGGGGACGGCGCGGGACCAGCGGAAGCGGATCCATCCCACCTTCGGCACCTTCACCTCGCCCACGTGCCGCGACAGGCGGCGCACGTCACCCGCTTTGACGGCGACGATCCGGAACCCCTCACCCCGCCCGCGCTTGCGCCATGTCGGACGCCTATGGGTGCCGCCGAAGTAGTTGGCCATGGCCTGCGCGAAGTCCTTGAGCGCCTGCTGCTGGACGATGATCGACCCCGCCCGCAGCCACGCGAACGCTGCCCGCGCCTCGGTCAGCTGGCGGCACTGCTCGGCGAACCCCGGCGCGGACTTACGGCCCGGCTTCCAGTGAGCGTGCTGCTCAACCGCGAGATTCCACACATACCGGGCGTGTCCGCAGTGCTCCAGCAGCGCCTGCTCCTGGGCAGGCGAAGGCTGGAGCCGGTAGCGGGACACGCCGATCAAACTACCGACCGCCACCGACAAGATCCGGGAGAGCACAGTGTCCGGCCGTTCCGGCTTTCCTCCCCGCACTGAGGGACGGGGCCTCCAGCCTGTAGGTATCTGGTGACGGAGAAGATCGGAGTCGTGGGGGCCGGGATCGTCGGCCTGGCGGTCGCTCGCGAACTGGCCGCCACCAGGGGCGCCGAGGTGACCGTGCTGGAGAAGGAGGGCCGCGTCGGGGCCCACCAGACCGGCCACAACAGCGGGGTCGTGCACGCGGGCATCTACTACCCGCCCGGCTCGCTGAAGGCCAGGCTCTGCCGCGAGGGCGTGGCGCTGCTGAAGGACTACTGCGCGCGGCACGCGCTCCCGTACGAGGAGGTCGGCAAGCTCGTGGTGGCCGCCACCCGGGCGGAGCGGCCGCGGCTGGCCGCGCTGGCGGAGCGGGCCAGGGCCAACGGCGTGCCCGGCATCACCGAGCTGGACGCGCTCGGGCTGCGCGAGGTGGAGCCGCACGCGGTCGGCGTGGCGGCGATCCACTCGCCGCACACCGCGATCGCCGACTTCCCCGCGGTCGCGCGCCGGCTCGCGCTCGACGTGGCGGAGCTGGGCGGCTCGGTACGGCTGCGGCATCCGGTCAGGGGCATCAGGGAGACGTCCAGGGGCGTGGAGGTGGTGGCGGGGACGGGCAGGTTCGCCTTCGACCGGCTGGTGGTCTGCGCCGGGCTCGGCACGGACGCGGTGGCCGCGATGGCGGGCCGGCCGGGCTCGGTGCGCATCGTGCCGTTCCGCGGCGAGTACTACGCGCTGCGGGGGGCGGCGAGGGGCCTGGTGCGCGGGCTCATCTACCCGGTGCCCGACCCGCGCTACCCGTTCCTCGGGGTGCACCTCACCCGGCACGTCGGCGGGGAGGTGCTGGTGGGGCCGAACGCGGTGCTGGCGGGCGCGTACGAAGGCTACACATGGCGAAATTTTCGTAATTTTCCTCAGATTCTCGCCTGGCCCGGCACCCTCCGCATGGCCCGCCGCCACTGGCGCACCGGCGTCAAGGAGGTCTACGGCTCACTGGTCAAGAGCGCCTTCACCGAGGCCGCGCGCCGCTACGTCCCCGAGCTCACCGCCGATGACCTGCAACGCGCCGCGGGCGGCGTGCGCGCGCAGGCGGTGGCGCGCGACGGCTCGCTGGTGGACGACTTCGCGGTGGACGTGCACGGGAACGTCGTCCTCGTACGGAACGCGCCTTCCCCCGCTGCCACGTCGAGCCTGGCCATCGCCCAGCACATTGCCGGAATTGTTCCGGCACCCTCCCGATGAGTGCATCCTTGATGGTGATGGAAGCGCGCCTGTTGATCGTCGAAGACGACCCGAACATCCTCGAACTCCTCGCCGCGAGCCTGAGGTTCGCGGGCTTCGACGTGTCCACCGCCAAGAGCGGCGCCGACACGGTCGCCGCGGTCCAACGGCAACGCCCGGACCTCGTGGTGCTCGACGTCATGCTGCCCGACCTGGACGGCTTCGAGATCGTGCGGCGGCTGCGGAGCGGCGGCATGTACACGCCCGTGGTGTTCCTGACGGCCAAGGACGAGACCGAGGACAAGATCCGCGGGCTGACGATCGGCGGCGACGACTACGTGACCAAGCCGTTCAGCCTGGAAGAGGTCGTGGCCAGGATCCACGCCGTGCTCCGCCGTACCAGCGGCGACGCGCAGCCGCCCCCGCCCAGGCTGACGTTCGCCGACATAGAGCTGGACGAGGAGAGCCACGAGGTGTGGCGCGGCGGCCACGCCGTCGCGCTGTCGCCGACCGAGTTCAAGCTGCTGCGCTACTTCATGACGAACGCCGGACGGGTGCTGTCCAAGCCGCAGATCCTCGACCACGTGTGGGACTATGACTTCCGCGGCGAGGTAGGCATCGTCGAGTCCTACGTCTCGGTGCTCCGCCGTAAGATCGACAATCGCAGTCCGCGGCTCATCCACACCCTGCGCGGCGTCGGATACGTCCTGCGGTTGCCGCCGAGCGGCTGATGGCCAGGTCGGGCCGGCTGCCGCTCCGGATCAAGCTCATGGCCTCGATGCTGGCGCTGCTCGGCATCGGCATGTCGTTCATCGGCGTGGTGAGCGTCTCGGTCCTGCACGGCTACCTGATGGACCGCGTCGACGGCCAGGTCAACCTGATCTCGGTACGGGTCCAGAAACGGCTGATCATCGACGCCGAGCGGCGCGAGCAGGGCAGGCAGACGTCCGAGAAGCCGCTGCTCATCGAGTCGGACACGATCGTGCTGCTGCGCGACCCGTACGGCGGGCTGACCCCCGCCCAGGGCGACAGGGACGTCGACCAGAAGCCCAAGCCGCAGCTGGAGGACTCGCCGGGGCCCGGCGTCTACACCGCGCCCGCCGTGAGCGGCCCCGGCGAGTGGAGGGTGCGCGAGACCGCCACCCCGTACGGCACGTTCGTGGTCGCCACCGACCTGACTGAGGTCAACGAGATCACCCGGCGGCTCGTCTTCATCGAGCTGCTGGGCGGCGGCGGCATCGTGCTCATCCTGGCCGTGGTGGGCGTCACCATCGTGCGGCGCAGCATGCGGCCGCTGGTCGAGATCGAGCGCACCGCCGGCACCATCGCCGCGGGCGAGCTGGGCCGCCGGGTGCCCGACGGCGACTCGCGCACCGAGGTCGGGCGGCTGGCCACGGCGCTCAACGGGATGCTCGCGCAGATCGAGAGCGCGTTCGCGGCGCGCTCGGCCTCCGAGGAGGCCGCCAGGCGCTCCGAGGACCGGATGCGGCAGTTCGTCACCGACGCCTCGCACGAGCTGCGCACCCCGCTCACCTCGATCCGCGGCTTCGCCGAGTACGCCCGCCAGAACCCCGGCGCCGACCCGGCCGAGCTGATGCAGCGGGTGGAGAACGCGGCCGGCCGGATGACCCTGCTCGTGGACGACCTGCTGCTGCTCGCCCAGGTGGACCAGCACCGCCCGCTCAAGATGCGCCCGGTGGACATGCTGGCGCTGGCCGCCGACGCGGTGCAGGAGGCGCGCATCCTCGCCCCCGACCGGCAGATCGACCTGGACGTCGTCGGCGGCGCCGCGCTCATCGTCTCCGGCGACGAGGTGCGGCTGCGCCAGGTGGTCGGCAACCTGACCTCCAACGCGCTCATCCACACCGAGGAGGGCACCCCGATCACCGTGCGGGTCGGCGCCGGCGACGGGACGGTCTTCCTGGAAGTGGCCGACAAGGGGCCCGGACTCAGCCCCGACCAGGTGGACCGGGTCTTCGAACGCTTCTACCGGGCCGACTCGGCCAGGTCCAGGCGGCGTTCGGGCGAGGACCGGGGCAGCGGGCTCGGCCTGGCCATCGTGCAGGCGCTCGTGCAGGCGCACGGCGGCACGGTCGTGGCGCGGAGCGCGCCCGGCGAGGGCGCCACGTTCCGGGTCGAACTCCCACTCGCCTTGGAGTGAGCCTTCAGCGTTTCCTCAGGTCACTGGGCCACCCTGAGAGGGTGAGCAAACCCGAGGCGCTGATCATGGTGGTGGACGACGAGCCCAGCATCAGGGACCTGCTCTCGGCGAGCCTGCGTTTCTCCGGGTTCGAGGTGGTCACCGCCGCCGACGGCAACGAGGCCGTCGAGGTCGCCAAGCGGACCGGCCCCGACCTGGTGGTGCTCGACGTCATGCTGCCGGACCTCGACGGGTTCGAGGTGGCCAGGCGGATCGACGCGCCGGTGCTGTTCCTGACCGCCCGCGACGCCACCGAAGACAAGATCGCCGGGCTGCGGGTGGGCGACGACTACGTGACCAAGCCGTTCAGCCTGGAGGAGGTCCAGGCGCGCATCCGCGCGGTGCTGCGCCGCACCCGGGGCGAGGGCGCGCCCGCGAGCCGGCTCAAGGTGGCCGACCTGGAGCTGGACGAGGAGGCGCGCGAGGTGTGGCGGGCCGGCCGCCAGGTGCGGCTGTCGCCGACCGAGTTCAAGCTGCTGCACTACTTCATGGCCAACGCCGGCCGGGTGGTGTCGAAGGCGCAGATCCTCGACCACGTGTGGAACTACGACTTCGGCGGCGACGCCGGGGTGGTCGAATCGTACGTGTCCTATCTCCGGCGCAAGGTCGACGACGTGGAGCCGCGGCTCATCCACACGCTGCGCAGCGTCGGATACGTGTTAAGGGAGCCGCCCTCGGGCTAGCTTGACGGTATGGACCTGTTGAGCGCGCTCCAGCGACTGCGCGGGACGCTGGACCGGGAGCTGTTCCCGCTGGCGATCGGCGAGGCGGCGGGCGACCGGCGCGCGCTCAAGGAGCTGACCGGCCAGCTCGACGACTACCTGCTGCCGCGGCTGCGGGCGATCGACGCCCCGCTGCTCGCCGTGGTCGGCGGCTCCACCGGGGCGGGCAAGTCCACGCTGGTCAACTCGCTGGTCGGGGCCGACGTGGCCGAGCCGGGGGTGCTGCGGCCGACCACGCTGGTGCCGACCCTGGTCGCCAACCCGGCCGACCGCGACTGGTTCATGGGCCAGAACGTGCTGCCCGGCATGTCCCGCGCCACCGGCTCCGGCCCCGGCGCGCTCCGGGTGGTGACGTCCGAGGCGCTCGGCGCCGGGCTGGCGCTGCTGGACGCGCCCGACATCGACTCCGTGGTGACCGCCAACCGCGAGCTGGCCGCGCAGCTCCTGGCCGCCGCGGACCTGTGGCTGTTCGTCACCACCGCCGCCCGCTACGCCGACGAGGTGCCGTGGAGCTTCCTGCGCACCGCCCGCGAGCGCAGCACCGCGCTCGCCGTCGTGCTCGACCGGGTGCCTGCCGAGGCCGCGGGGCCGGTCGCCCGCGACCTGGAGCGCCTGCTGACCGAGAACGGGCTCGACGGCACCCGCCTGTTCACCGTGCCCGAGGCGCCGCTGCCCTCCGAGAAGGCCCGACTGCCCGCCGACGCCGTCGCCCCGATCGCCGCCTGGCTCTCCGGGCTCGCCGCCGACGCCGCCGAACGCGCCCGCGTCGTACGGCAGACGCTGTCGGGCGCGCTCGACAGCCTCGCCGTCCGCGTCCCCGCGCTGGCCGGCGCGGTCGAGCGGCAGGAGGCCGGCTTCGGCACGCTGCGTGACGTGGTCGAGGGCGCCTACGCGGGCGGAATGGCGGACTTCGACGAGGGCATGCGCGACGGGTCGCTGCTCCGCGGCGAGGTGCTGGCCCGCTGGCAGGACTTCATCGGCACCGGCGACTTCATGCGCTCCCTGGAGAGCCGGGTGGGGTGGCTGCGCGACCGGATCGTCGGCTTCTTCACCGGCCAGGTGCCCGAGAACCGGCTCAGGGACGCGCTGGAGAGCGGCGTCGAGGCGCTCATCAGGGGATCCGCCGACGCCGCCGCCGAGCGGGCGCTCGAAGGCTGGTCGGCCGCGCCCGGCGGCGCGGGGCTGCTCGACCGGCTCGGCGCGATCGAGTCGGCCCGGCTCGGCCGCGCCGCCCCCGACCTGGGCAAGCGGACCGAGCTGGCGGTGCGCGGCTGGCAGGAGTTCGTGCTCGACCTCGTACGGGAGGAAGGCGCGGAGAGGCGGACCACGGCGCGCGCGGCGTCGTTCGGCGTGAACGGGGCGGGGCTGCTGCTGATGCTGGCCGTGTTCGCCTCGACGGGCGGGCTGACCGGGATCGAGGTGGGGATCGCGGGCGGCACCACCGTGCTGTCGCAGAAGCTGCTGGAGGCGATCTTCGGCGACCAGGCGGTGCGCACGCTCACCATCCGCGCCCGGGAGGACCTGCGGGAGCGGGTGCGGGGGCTGATGGACGAGGAGGCGGCCCGTTTCCTGTCCGTCCTGGAGCCGCTGGAGCCGTCGCGCGGCACGGCCACCGCCCTGCTGGACGCGGCCCGTACGATCCGCGACCACCGGACGGAGCTCCCATCTGGTCGGCGGGACCGTGACCTGGAGGGCCCGCCCTCCGAGAAGGCCCGCCCCGCGGCCGACCCGTCCGGGACGGGGCTCCCTCCCGAGGGTGGCCCCGACCCGTCCGGGACGGGACCCCGGGAGTCTCCCGGCGGTGGTTCTGAGGCGGGCGGCGCGGAATTCCGGGAGTCTCCCGGCGGTGGTTCTGAGGCGGGCGGCGCGGGACTCCGGGAGTCTCCCGGTGGTGGTTCTGATCCTGGCGGGTCGCCGCGGGCGCGGACGTCCGAGGGAGGGGACGCGCGGTGAAGCTGCTGCGCCGCAAGGAGCGGCCTTCGCTGGACTCGCGGCTGGCCGCGCTGCTGGAGGCGGCCGAGCTGGGCGAGGGGCGGCTGCCGGCGGAGGCCGTCGCGGCGGCGCGCGCGGTGGCCGAGCGGGCGGGGGCGCGGCGCCGGCTGTCCGTCGAGCACACGGTGGCCGCGCTCGCCGGGGCGACCGGCAGCGGCAAGTCGTCACTGTTCAACGCCATGACCGGCACGGACCTGGCCGCCGTCGGCGTCACCCGGCCCACCACGTCGACCGCCCAGGCGGCGCTGTGGGACGGCGCGGGAGCCGGGCCGCTGCTCGACTGGCTCGACGTCCCGCACCGCCACTCCGCGTCCGCCGTCGACGACCTGTCCGGCCTGGTCCTGCTCGACCTGCCCGACCACGACTCGATCCGGCTGTCCCACCGGCTGGAGGTGGACCGGCTGGTGGAGCTGGTCGACCTGCTGGTGTGGGTGCTGGATCCGCAGAAGTACGCCGACGCCGCCATCCACGAGCGCTACCTGCGACCGCTGGCGGGGCACCGGGACGTCATGGTGGTGGTACTCAACCAGATCGACCGCCTCCCGCCCGGCGCGGCGGACCGCTGCCTCAAGGACCTGCGCCGCCTCCTCGACGCCGACGGCCTCACCGGCGTCCCGGTCCTCGGCGTGTCGGCCCGGACGGGCGCCGGCCTGGCCGAACTGCGCACCCTCCTGTCCACCCGGGTCGCGGACCGCGCCTCCTGGTCCGCCCGCCTCGCCGCCGACGTCACCACCGCCGCCACCCACCTGACCACCGCCTCGTCGGCCCTTCCCCGTACGAGCGGTCACACTTCCGGCAGCCCGCGCGGACGGACCGAAGGGTCTGCCGGAGAAGGGACGCTCGCCCTTGACACGGGACCGGCCGACGGCGCCGTACCCCCGGACGCACCGCACCATCAGGCCGAGACCGGCTCCTGGGCCGGGATCGAGGCCCGAGGCGGTGGCGGGCCGCTGAGAAGCGCGCCGGACGGGCAGGCGGCGTTGCCGGCGGTGTCCGGAGACGTCACGGGGCTGGAAGGGCGCCTGGTGGCCGCGCTGTCGCGGGCCGCCGGGGTGCCGGTCGTGGTGGAGGCCGTGGCGAAGGGGCACCGGCACCGGGCCGTGGTCGCCACCGGGTGGCCCGTCACCCGGTGGGTGCGGCGGTTCCGGCCCGACCCGTTGCGGCGGCTGCGGATCGGTGTGGCCGCGCCCGCGTCCTCCCCGGACCGCGAGTTGGTGGGCCGCACCTCCGTACCCGAGGCGTCCGCCGTGCAGCGGGCGCAGGTCGAGACCGCGATCAGGGACGTCGGCGAGTCGGCCGCCGCCGGGCTGCCGGGCGCGTGGGCGGCGTCGGTGCGGCAGGCGGCGCGCTCGCGCTCGGCGGAGCTGGCCGACGCCGTGGACAAGGCCGTCGGCCGCACCTCCCTGGGAGCGACCCGGCGGCCCCGCTGGTGGCGGGCGGTGAACGCGTTGCAGTGGCTCGTGTTCGCGGCCCTGCTGGCCGGGGCGCTCTGGCTGGGCGGGCTGTTCGCGCTGGGCTACCTGCGCCTGCCCGAGCCGCCCCTGCCGACCGCCGGCGAGGTGCCGTGGCCGACCGTGCTGCTGCTCGGCGGCGCGCTGGCCGGGGTGCTCATCGCCCTGCTGTCCAGGGTGGCCGCCTGGCTCGGCGGCCGTCGCCGCGCCCGCAAGGCTTCCAAGGCGCTGCGCGAGGCCATCGGCAGGGTGGGGCAGGAGTACGTGCTCCAGCCCGTCGAAGAGGAACGCGACCGCTACACCCGCTTCGCCGACGCCGTCACCCGGGCGGGCTGAGGATGTCACATTTGCGGCGCCTTTTCCTTCTCATGATGTGAGGAAAGGGGAGGAATGTGACGAAGAAGATCGTGGTGGTCGGCGGCGGGCTGGCCGGGCTGGTGGCGGCCGTCGTCTGCGCGGAGGCGGGGGCGGAGGTGACGCTGCACGAGGCGCACAGGACGCTCGGCGGGCGGGGGCGGGCGATCGCCGGGCCGTACCTGGTTCACGAGGGCGCTCACGTCTTCTACGCCGACGGGCCGCACTGGGCGTGGTTGCGGGAGCGGGGCCTGGTCGACGGGCTGGGCAGACCGGCGGTGCGTGATTACCGGATGGGGTTCGTACGGGACGGCCGGATGCGGCTGCTGCCCCCGGCGGGGTTCCTGCGGATGATGGCGACGGGGCCCAGGACGGCACCGGTCGAGATGGACTTCCACACCTGGGCGTCCAGGTCGTACGGCGAGCGCACGGCCCGGGTGGCCGCCAACGCGATCAGCGTGGTGACGTACGACGCCGACACGGGGCGGTTGTCGGCGGCGTTCGTGTGGGATCTGCTGCGCCGGGTGTTCGCCCCGCGCCCGCCGGCGGTCCGGTGGGTGGTCGGCGGCTGGCAGGCGGTGATCGACCGGCTCGCCGCCCGCGCCCGCGACCTCGGCGTACGCGTCGAGCTGGGCTCTCGCGTGACCGAGCTGCCGGGCGAGCCGACGATCGTCGCGACCGAGCTGTCGTCGGCGCGGCTCCTGCTCGGCGACGACACGCTGCGCTGGGAGAGCGGCGACTGCGTGATGCTGGACCTGGCCGTGCGCTCGGCGCGGGGCGACCGCTTCATCTGCTGGGACCTGGACGACGGCGGCTTCCACGAGAGCTACTCCATGCAGGACCCCACGGCCGCGCCCCAGGGGGAGACGCTGTTCCAGATCGACATGCCGATCCGCCGCGGCGAGTCCAGGGCCGAGGCGACCCGGCGGGTGGAGGCGCTGGCCGATCTGGCGGTGCCCGGCTGGCGCGAGCGCGTGACCTGGCGGCGTTCCGGGGCGGCCAGGCACCGTACGGGCGCGCTCGACCTGCCCGGCATGACCTGGCGCGACCGTCCCGCGATCGACCGGGGCCACGGCGTGTTCCTGGCGGGCGACATGGTGGCGGCGCCCGGGATGCGCGGCGAGATCTCCGTCAACAGCGCGATCACGGCGGCCAGGCACGCCCTGCGCGTCGGCGAGCCCGCCGCCCGATGACCGCCGACCCCTTCCACACGCACCGCAACCTGCTGTTCAGCATCGCCTTCGACATCCTGGGCAGCGCCGGCGACGCCGAGGACGTGGTGCAGGAGACCTGGCTGCGCTGGCACGGCGTGGACCACGCCCGGGTGGACAACCCCCGCGCCTACCTCGTCCGCGTCGTCACCCGCCTGGCCCTGGACGAACGCGACCGCCTCCACCACGAGTACGTCGGCCCCTGGCTGCCGGAGCCCGGCCCGGACCCGGTCGAGGACGTGGCCCGCGCCCAGGAGGTGACTTACGGGCTGATGGTGGTGCTGGAGACGCTCTCGCCGCTGGAGCGGGCGGCGTTCATCCTGTACGAGGCGTTCGGCTTCCGGCACGCCGAGGTCGCCCGTATCCTCGGCCGCTCTCCCGCCGCCGTCCGCCAGCTCGTCCACCGGGCCCGCGAACACGTCGAGGCCCGCCGTCCGCGGTTCCCCGAGGAGCGGGCCGCCGCCCAGGCCGTCGCGGAGCGCTTCCTCGACGCCGCGCTGGGCGGGAGCATCGCCGGCCTGATGGAGGTGCTGGCTCCGGACGTGACACTGCGCACGGACGGCGGCGGACGCGTCAAGGCCGCCCTGCGTCCGGTCACCGGCAGCGATCGGGTGAGCAGGCTGCTGGCGGCGGTCGCGCCGGTGGGCCTGGAGACGACGGTGTACTGGTCCGCCCAGGACGGCCCGCCCACCGCGGCGCTCTTCTCCGACGGTCTGCCGTACGCGGTGCTGGTCGTCGTCATGGCCGAGGATCAGCACCGGATCAGCGAGGTGTACGGCATCCTGAACCCCGACAAACTGGCCCGGCTAGCCCTGTGAGCGGTCGTTCCCGTCAGGGGTGAACGAGGTCGTGAGATCGCGGAGGGTGGCGAGCAGCGGCCGGAGCAGGGGATGGGACTCGGCGCCGCGGCGGACGGCGGCGAAGACGCGGCGTTCCGGGCCCGGCACGTGGCGGATCGCGACGCCCGGCTGGGCCATGTCGCGCAGCGCCAGCCGGGGCACCAGGGCGACGCCCGCCCCGGCGGCCACCAGGGCGACCACGGCGCGGAAGTCGTCCGAGCAGTGGGCGAAGCGGGGAGTGAAACCGGCCTGCTCACAGGCGAAGGCGATCACGTCGTGCACCGGGTTCCCCGGGTACGGGCCGATCCAGGTCTCATCGGCGAGCGCGGCCAGCGAAGTGCCGGTCGGCGGGTGCGTCTCGGGCAGGACGAGGTCGAAGGGCTCGGCGTACAGCGGGACCCGGGACAGGCGCCGGTCGTCGGGGGCGCCCCGGTACTCGACCGCGATCGCCACGTCGGCCTCGCTGTCGAGGAGCATCGTCAGGGACTGGTCGCCCTCCGCGTCGCGTACCCGTACCTGGAGGCCGGGCGCGGAGGCGCGCAGGGCCGTGATCGCGGGGGCGAGCACGGCGCTGATCGCGGTGGCGAAGCAGGCCACGGTCACCTCGCCCGCGGCGCCCGCGGTGTAGTCGGCGACCTCGGCGCGGGCGCGTTCGAGCTGGGCCAGGACCTCGTCGGCGTGTCCCAGCATGATCTTGCCGACGGCGGTGAGGTGGACGCCGCGGCCGTCGCGGATGAACAGCCGGTGGCCGACCTCGTGCTCCAGCGCGGCGAGCTGCTGCGACACGGCGGACGGGGTGAGGTGCAGGGCGGCGGCAGCGGCGGTGACCGTGCCGTGGTCGGCCACCGCCTGGAGCGTGCGCAACCGCCGCGTGTCTATCACGCCGCGAGGATACGCCCTCCGGCCAGGGAAGGGCCGAGCTCAGCCGCGGGCCTGGATGAACGCGTCCACCGCGCGGTCCACGTCCGACTCGGAGTGGGCGGCCGAGAGCTGGACGCGGATGCGGGCCATGCCGTGCGGCACCACCGGGTAGGAGAAGCCGATCACGTAGACGCCCAGCTCCAGCAGGCGCTCGGCCATGGCCCCGGCCTCGGCGGCGTCGCCGATCATCACCGGGACGATCGGGTGGTCGCCGGGCAGGATGTCGAACCCGGCCTCGGTCATCCGCCCCCGGAACCGCTCGGTGTTGGCCCGCAGCCGCTCGCGCGCCTCGCTGGTGGTCTCCAGCAGGTCGAGGATGCGCAGCGAGGTGGCGGCGATGGCGGGGGCGAGCGAGTTGGAGAACAGGTACGGGCGGGAGCGCTGGCGCAGCAGCTCGCAGATCTCCCGGCGGCCGGACACGTAGCCGCCGGACGCGCCGCCGAGCGCCTTGCCGAGCGTGCCGGTGATGATGTCGATCCGGTCGGTCACCCCGTGCAGCTCGGGGGTGCCGCGCCCGGTGGGGCCGACGAAGCCGACCGCGTGGGAGTCGTCGACCATGACCATGGCGTCGTAGCGTTCGGCGAGGTCGCAGATGTCGGCCAGCGGCGCGAGGTAGCCGTCCATGGAGAACACGCCGTCGGTGACGATCAGCCGCCTGCGGGCGTCCGACGACTCCTTCAGCCTGGCCTCCAGCTCGGCCATGTCACGGTTGGCGTAGCGGTGGCGGCGGGCCTTGGACAGGCGGATGCCGTCGATGATGCTCGCGTGGTTGAGCGCGTCGGAGATGACCGCGTCGCGCTCGTCGAGCAGGGTCTCGAACACGCCGCCGTTGGCGTCGAAGCACGAGCTGTAGAGGACGGTGTCCTCCATGCCGAGGAAGTCCGACAGCCGGGCTTCGAGCTCCTTGTGCACCTCCTGGGTGCCGCAGATGAAGCGCACCGAGGCCATGCCGAACCCCCACCGGTCCAGCGCCCGCTTGGCGGCCTCGATGACCTCGGGATGGTCGGCCAGGCCGAGGTAGTTGTTGGCGCAGAAGTTGAGCACCTCCTGGCCCGCCACGCTCACCTGGGAGCTCTGCGGGGTGCTGATGACGCGCTCGGGCTTGTGCAGCCCGGCCTCGGCGATCTCGTCGAGCGTCGCACGCAGCTGGTCGCGTACGTTCGTGAACATCAAGCGCTCCAATCAAGAATGACCTTGCCCGTGCGGCCGCTCGCGGCCGTCTCGAAGGCGGTCTCGAACGCGTGGTACGGGAAGCGGTCGGTGATCACGGGGGAGAGGTCGAGGCCCTTCTCGATCAGGACCGACATGTTGTACCAGGTCTCGAACATCTCCCGGCCGTACACGCCCTTGATGGTCAGCATCGAGATGACCACGGTCGACCAGTCGACGGCGAACTCCTCGGCGGGCAGCCCGAGCATGGCGATCTTGCCGCCGTGGGTCATGCTGGCGATCATCTCGCGCAGCGCCGCCGGGCTGCCGGACATCTCCAGGCCCACGTCGAAGCCCTCTTTCATGCCGAGCTGGCGCATGCCGTCGGCCAGGGAGGCGCGGGAGACGTTCACCGCCAGCGAGACCCCGAGCTTGCCGGCCAGGTCGAGCCGCTCGTCGCTGACGTCGGTGATGACCACGTTGCGGGCGCCGACGTGGGTGGCGACGGCCGCGGCCATCAGGCCGATCGGGCCCGCGCCGGTGATCAGCACGTCCTCGCCGACCAGCGGGAACGACAGGGCGGTGTGCACGGCGTTGCCGAACGGGTCGAAGATGGCGGCCACGTCGGGATGGACGGGCACCCGGTGCACCCACACGTTCGTGGCGGGCAGCGTCACGTACTCGGCGAACGCGCCGTCGCGGTTGACGCCCAGGCCGACGGTGTTGCGGCACAGGTGGCGGCGGCCGGCCATGCAGTTGCGGCACTTGCCGCAGACGATGTGGCCCTCGCCGCTGACCAGGTCGCCGACGGCGATGTCCTCGACGCCCGGCGCGATCTCGACGACGTGACCGGAGAACTCGTGTCCCACGATGAGGGGAAGCTCCAGCGTATGCCTCGCCCAATCATCGAATTTCTGTATGTGTAGGTCGGTGCCGCAGATGCCGGTCCTCAGCACCCTGATCTTCACCTCACCCGGCCCCACCTCGGGCTCGGGTACCTCGACCAGCGACAGGCCCGGCTCGGCCTTCTCCTTGACCAGTGCTTTCATGGCGAACATCCCCCCAGTCGAACGTTACGCACTGTGCCCGCTCTCCGCCGGACGTGTCCATCGAGGAGTTCTTAAGTGCCCCCACAGCTCCGCTTCACGCCGCAGGTCAGCGGCGATCACTATTACGCAAGAGGGTTGGTTAAGTAGGATGTCGGCTCCCCGGCCGACTCATGTGGAGGAACTCCGGTGCGACAGCAGAGCGGCGACGCCTCCGTCCTCCGCAGGCTCAACTCCGCCGCCATCCTGCGCCAGTTGCGTGCGGCGCGGGTGGCGACGCTGCAGGAGCTGGCCAGGGGCGCCCGGGTGTCCAGGCCGACGGCCGAGGTCATCGTCGAGGACCTGATCGCCGCGGGCTGGGCGGAGGAGTGCGGCGAGGAGTCCGGTGAGCGCCAGCGGGGCCGCCCGGCCAGGCGGTTCAGGTTCCGGGCCTCGTCCGGCCATGTGGCGGGCGTGGGCATCGGCGCGTCGCTGCTGCGCGCCATGGTGTCCGATCTGGGCGGGACCATCGTGGCCTCGCGCCGGGTGCCCAACCACGCGGCGATGTCCGCCCGCGAGCGGCTCGACGCCGTCGCGGAGCTGGTCCACGCCGTCTGCGCCGAGGCGGGGCTGCCCGTGGCCGAGCTGGTCGCGGTGGGCGTCGGCACGACCGGCGTGGTCGACGCCGCCGGGCGGGTGACCAAGAGCGTGGTGCTGCCCGGCTGGAGCGACGTCGACCTGCGGGGCGAGCTGGGCCGCCGGCTGCCCGCGCCGGTGCTGGTGGAGAACGACATGCGGCTGGCGGTGCTCGCCGAGCACTGGCGCGGGGAGGCGCGGGGCCGTAGCGACGTGGTCTACCTGTTCGCCGGCGACCGGCTCGGCCTGGGGCTGCTGATCGGGGGCCGGACGCACCGGGGCGCGCACGCCGCCTCCGGCGAGATCGGGCGTCAGTCGGGCGACCACTGGCGGGCGTTCCGGCATCTGGCCGACTACGCGATGGCCGTCGAGCCGGGCGAGCTGCGCACCCACCGGCAGGCCGCCGAGTTCGCCGTGGCCAGGGCGGAGGAGGGCGACGAGCGCGCGAGAGCCGCCGTCAGGGCCTTCGCCGTCCACCTGGCGGAGGGCCTGCTCACGCTCGTCAACCCGCTCGACCCGGAGCTGGTGGTGATCGGCGGCAGCCTGGCGAGGGCCGGCGCGCTGCTGGTCGAGCCGATCCAGGACTACTTCGACGACCGGTGCCTCTACCCGCCCGAGGTGGCCGCCTCCGGCCTGGGCGGCGAGTGCGTGACGCTGGGCGCCGTCAGGATGGCGCTCGACCACGCGGACCAGGTGCTCTTTTCGTAAAAAGGTTGGATAATTCTTCCCGGCCGGCTCGTCGTCCCAGAGGAAGGGCACCCGTGAAGGACCTGCGTTTCGGAGTCGTCGGCCTCGGCCTGCGCGTCAACCTGGCCGAGGCCGCCCACCGGCCGGGCCGGGGTTCGGTGGTGGCCGCGGTCTGCGACACGGACCCGGAGACCCTCAAGAGGGAGGCCGCCCGCTTCGGCGACCCGGTGACCAGTCCCGACCACCGTGACCTGCTCGGCCGCGACGACCTCGACGCGATCATCGTGCTGACCCCCGACGACACCCACGAGAGCATCGCCGTCGAGTGTCTCCAGGCGGGCAAGCCGCTCTACCTGGAGAAGCCGCTGGCCATCACCGTCGAGGGCTGCGACGCCGTCCTGCGCGCCGCCCGCGACACCGGCACCCGGCTGTACGTCGGCCACAACATGCGCCACATGGGCGTCGTCAGGCTGATGCGCGACATCATCCGCCGGGGCGACATCGGCGAGCCGAAGACGGTGTGGGTGCGCCACTTCGTCGGCTACGGCGGCGACTACTACTTCAAGGACTGGCACGCCGACCGCACCCGCACCACCGGGCTCCTGCTGCAGAAGGCCGCCCACGACCTGGACGTCGTCCACTGGCTCGCGGGCGGCTACACGACCCGGGTCAACGCCTTCGGCGACCTCATGGTGTACGGCGGGCTGCCGCGCAGGGAGCCCGGCACGCCCCGCCCCGACGGCTGGCCGCGTGACCACACCTGGCCGCCCACCGCCCAACGGGACCTCCACCACGTGGTGGACGTCGAGGACGTCTCGGTCATGAACATGGTGCTCGACAACGGCGTCATCGCCGCCTACCAGCAGTGTCACTTCACGCCCGACTACGTGCGCAACTACACGGTCATCGGCACAGAGGGCCGCCTGGAGAACTTCGGCGACGGGCCGGGCGCCACCGTCAAGGTCTGGAACACCGGCCCCACCGGCTACCGGCCCGACGCCGACATCACGTACCGGGTGCCCGACGCCACCGGCTCCCACGGCGGCGCCGACACGCGCATCATCGAGGAGTTCGCCCGCTTCGCCAGGGAGGGCGGGCCGGTCGACACCTCTCCGGTGGCGGCCCGCATGAGCGTCGCGGCCGGCTACATGGCCACCCGGTCGCTCCGCGACGGGGGCGCCCCCTACGACGTCCCGCCCCTGGATCCGTCACTCGTGGCGTACTTCGCCGACGACCGGCGCTGACCGCCCGGCGCGGGCGCGGCGGGCGGTCGGGCCGGGAAGGGTCAGCGCTCGGCTTCGTCGCGCTGCTTGTCGAGGTCGGGGAACGGGGACGGCTGCCGGGCGCCCTCCATGAGCTGGCGGGGGCCGGTCGGCCGCTCGGCGCTCCGGGCGTCGGCGACCGCCTCCGCCGCGGCCTTCTCGGCGTTGGCGATCTCGGCGTCCATCTCCGACGGCTTCGGGACCTCGCGGGTGGCCGCCGAGGGCGGGAGCGACTCGGTGAAGGCCTTGGAGACGCCCTGCAGGGCCGAGGTGACCTCGCTGGGGATCACCCAGAACGTGTTGCCCTCGCCCTGGGCGAGCTGCGGCAGGACCTGGAGGTACTGGTAGGCGAGCAGCTTCGGGTCGGGGTCGTTGCGGTGGACCGCCTGGAACACCTGGTCGATGGCCCTCGACTGACCCTCGGCCTCCAGGATGGCGGCGGAGCGGGTGCCCTCGGCGCGCAGGATGCGGCTCTGCTTCTCGCCTTCGGCGGTGAGGATCTGCGACTGGCGCTGGCCCTCGGCGGTGAGGATCGCCGCGCGCTTGTCACGCTCGGCCCGCATCTGCTTCTCCATCGCGTCCTTGATGGTCTTGGGCGGGTCGATCGCCTTGATCTCCACCCGGTTGACCCTGATGCCCCACTTGCCGGTGGCCTCGTCGAGGACGCCGCGCAGCTGGCTGTTGATGGTGTCGCGGGAGGTGAGCGTGCTCTCCAGGTCCATCGAGCCGACGACGTTACGCAAGGTGGTCACCGTGAGCTGCTCGACCGCCTGGATGTAGTTGGCGATCTCGTAAGCGGCCGCGCGCGGGTCGGTGACCTGGAAGTAGAGCACGGTGTCGATCTCGACGACCAGGTTGTCCTCGGTGATGACCGGCTGCGGGCGGAACGAGACGACCTGCTCACGCAGGTCGATCACCGGGTAGACGCGGTCGATGTACGGGATGACGAAGTTGAGGCCCGGCTTGAGCGTACGGCTGTAGCGGCCGAGCCGCTCGACGTTGCGCGCTCTGGCCTGGGGCACGATGCGCACCGCTTTCAGCACGGTGAACACCGCGAACAGGATGACGAACAGCCCTACCAGCAGCAGCGGATCCATATCTCACTCCCGGGGATATACGAGGGCGGTGGCGCCGTCGATTTCGATGACGTCGACAGTGGCACCGGTCGGGATCACGAGTGTCTCGTCATACGCCCGCGCTGACCACTCCTCACCGGCCAGGCGGATCCGGCCGTCGTGACCCGTCACCTCCGCGAGAACGTACGCGGGCTTGCCGACGAGCGCCTCCACGCCGAACCTGGTCAGCTGCGGCTGGCGGATGTTGTGACGCTTGACGAGGGGCCGGATCACGACCAGCCCGGCCGTCGACGTCAGGGCGAAGACGAGGAACTGCAGCGGAACCGGCAGGCCGACGGCCGCGGCTCCGGCGGTCAACAGGGAGGCGACACCGAGGAGGCCGAGCGCGGCAGTGAGCGTGAAGATCTCGGCAAGACCGAGGACGACTGCGAGAATTACCCAGATGATCCATTCATCCATACTCCGGCCCTCCTATAGGAATAACGGGACCGTCGGCGCCATCGTTCCCTCTCACCACCGTAATCCGGGATTTCCGCTTACGGCAGAGGCCCGGGTGCGAGAAGAGCGCTGCCGGCGCGCCATTTCTCCCAGGAGAGCTGCCAGAACCCCCATCCGTTGTCCCATTCGAGCTCGCGGTCGGTGCCCGTGATCACGACGGGGTCGCCGCGGAGGGAATGGGCGTAGAACCAGGCGGCCTGGTCGGGGCGGGCGTTGACGCAGCCGTGGCTGACGTTGCGGCGGCCCTGGGCCCACACGTTGTCCTTGGCGTGCACGTACTCGCCGCTGTCGGAGATGCGGACGGCGTGGTCGATCATCACGTCGTAGTAGCCGGGGTCGCCCTCGTCGCGGCCGGGGGAGATCATGCGGACCGGGTGGCCCTTGTCCATGGTCAGGTGGACGCCGCTGGTCGTGGTGTATTCGCGGGTGGTGGCCATGCCGGCGCTGATCGCCATGTGGCGCACGGCGCGGCCGTCGCGGCGGACGACCATGCGGTGGGTCCGGGCGTCGATCTCGGTGGCCTGGTGGCGGCCCACGGTGAAGGCGAACGTCCGGTCGGCGGTGCCGTGGAGGCCGGGGGCTGCCCGGACGCCGGCCAGATGGGCGGTGACCGTGACGAGCTGCCCGGCGGGCCAGAACCGCCGGGTGCGGTAGACCGCCCGGGTGTCGCCGATCCACCGCCAGGCGCCCTCGACCGGCCGTCCGGCCGTGACCTCCAGAGCGCGCTCCACCGCGGCCTTGTCGCGTACGGGGGAGCCGAAGTCGAGGATGACCGGCATGCCGACGCCCACGGTCTCGCCGGGGAGCGGCGCGGTGGCGGTGAGCTGGAGCGCGCGTCCGGCGGGGCGGGTGCGGAAGCGGCCTGAGGCGACGGTGCGGCCCGCCGCGGTCACGGTGACCGCGTATTCGGCGCCGGGCTTCAGCGTCCAGCGGGAGCGCCAGGTGGTGCCCGCCGCGTCGAGGTCGCCGCGTACCGGGACACCGCCGGAGTGGGCGACGACCCGCTGGAGCGGGCCGCCCTGGGCGCGCACCACGAGCCCCTGGTCGGGACGGGCGCGCGCGGCGCCGAGCGGCGGGGAGACCTGCACCACGGTCGGGGGCGGAGGCTCCGCCCGCACGGCTCCGCAGCCGCCCGCGAGGAGGAGGAAGGCGGCCAGGCGGATCGTCGCGGCACGCCGCAGCATGTCACTCCTGATGTTCCTGGGGAAGGGTTCCCCAAGATTAGCGAGGAGTCACGACGCAAGCACGCCGAGTCACTTAACCGACTTTTCCGTAGACCTCCCCGAGGCTGACGTCACCCGCCGTCGCGCGGATCATCACCGCGTCCCCGTCCTGCAGGAACGTCCTGGTCTCGCCGCTGCGCAGTTTGACGGGGTCGGTCCCGTTCCAGGTGAGCTCGATGAGCGAGCCGCGCTCCTCGCGCGCCTCCCCGGAGACGGTGCCGCTCGCGAACAGGTCGCCGGTGCGCAGCGAGGCGCCGTTCACGGTGAGGTGGGCGAGCATCTGGTCCGGCGTCCAGTACATGTCCCGGTACGGCGGACGGGAGATCACCTCACCGTTGAGCTCGACCTCCAGCGTGATGTCGAGCCCCCAGTCGTCCTTCCTGCGCAGGTAGTCGATCGGCTCCGGGTCCTGCGTCCGCCCCGGCACCCTGGGCAGCGCCTCCAGCGGCGTCACCCAGGGCGAGATCGAGGTCGCGAACGACTTGCCCAGGAACGGCCCGAGCGGCACGTACTCGAACGCCTGGATGTCGCGCGCGCTCCAGTCGTTGACCAGCGTCACCCCGAACACGTGGTCCTCGAAGGCCCCGGCCGGTGAGCCCAGCTCGGACGGCACGCCCACCACGAACCCCAGCTCGGCCTCGACGTCGAGCTTGGCCGTCGGCCCGTACACCCCCGCCCGGAGCTGCCCGTGCGGGCGCCGGACCGGCGTGCCGGACGGCACGACCGTGCCGGCCCTGCCGTGGTAGCCGACCGGCAGGTGGCGCCAGTTCGGCTTGAGCGGCTCGGCGTCGGGCCGGAAGATCCGCCCGACGTTGCTCGCGTGCTCCAGCGAGCAGTAGAAGTCGACGTAGTCGGCCACCTCGAACGGCATGTGCAGCCGCACCTGCTCCAGCGGGACCAGGTGCGGCTCGGTCACCGCGAGGTCGCCGGACAGCTTGTTCCTGATCAGGCGGCGCGTGTCGTGCCAGGCCGAGCGGCCGCGCGCCATGAACGGGTTGAGCGAGGGGGCGGCGAACACCTCGTCGTGCAGCGCCGCTGCCAGGTCGAGCACCCGGTCGCCGTAACGGACGCCGACCCGGGGCGCCTCCCCCTGCCGGGAGAAGACCCCGTAGGGCAGGTTGTCCAGTCCCCAGCTCACTCGTCCTCCTCGATCAGGCCCAGCGCCTTCAGGTCGTCCATCGGCGTGGTCGTGCTGCAGGAGCCGTAGCTGACCAGGAGCTGCCTGGCCCGCTTCGCCGTCTCCTCAGAGATGGCCCGCGCGATGCGCGTGAGCTGGCCCACGTCGGTGATGCGCAGGGTGGGTGCCGGGTCGCGGCCCTCGACGGCCTCGCACACGGCCACCAGCAGGTTGAGGAAGCCGTGCCGGTCGACGCTGAGCGTCGGGTCGAAGTGGCGCACGGCGTGGTGCAGCCCGGCCGTGGCCTTGAACGGGATGTCGGCGGCCACGCAGAACCTGATGAAGGAGGCGAGGTGCTCCACCGGCGGGAACGCCTCGGCCCGGGCGCCGCCGCAGCGCACCTTCAGGCCCACGCCCTCGGGCACGTCGGGGACGAACTTCCCCGGCGGCACCTCGACGAACAGCCGCACCCCGCCGGGGAGCGCCCGGAGCAGCTCGCGGGCCAGCTCCTCCACCCCACGCTCGGGCGGCAGCTCGGCCTCCGCGATGTCGACGGGCAGGCCGGTCAGGTCCGGCAGCTCCGGGGTGTCGAGGATCAGCCCGACCCACCGCGGCCGGAACTGCTCGGCGCGCAGCCGGCCGAGCCTGCTGGCCGGGCAGAGGAAGCGGTGGGTCAGCACCCGGCTGCCCCGCTCCTGGTTGCGCCGGTGGCGGTCCAGCGCGTCGGACATGTGCAGTGACGTCGGCGGGAACAGGCCCGCGTCGTCGATCAGAGCGGTGTAGAGCGTCATCGTGACCAAGTCCAGGCGTATCCGGGGTCCTCGCAGGCGAGCGCGCCCTGCCCGAGGTCGAGCGGGCGGAAGGTGTCAACCATCACCGCCTTCTCGCTGGTGGTGGTGACGCCCTTGGCGACGGCGTCGATCACCGCCTCGACCGCGCCGGGCTGCGGCCCGTGCGTGAAGCCGGCCGGGTGCAGCGAGATCGAGCCCACGTCGATGCCCGACCCCTTCCGCGCCGAGTAGTCGCCGCCTACGTAGAACATGAACTCGTCGGAGTCGACGTTGTGGTGGTTGTACGGGATCGGCACCGACTCCGGGTGGAAGTCGAGCGGCCGCGGGCAGAACGAGCAGATCACGAAGCCGGGCCCCTCGAACGTCTGATGGACGGGCGGGGGCGCGTGCGTCCTCTTCACGATCGGCTCGAAGTCGTCGATGTTGAACGCGTACGGGTAGAGGTAGCCGTCCCAGCCGACCACGTCGAACGGGTGGTGGCGGTAGACCAGCCGGGTCAGCCCGCCCCTGGTGCGCACCAGCACCGGCACCTCCTCGCCCTCGGCGAGCAGCGGCTCGGCGGGCGCCCGCAGGTCGCGCTCGCAGTAGGGGGCGTGCTCCAGGAACTGCCCGTACTGCGACAGGTAGCGCTTGGGCGGCCTGATGTGCCCGGACGCCTCCACGGCCAGCACGCTGACCCGCCCCACCGGCACCCAGCGGTGGATGGTGCCCGTCGGGATGACCACGTAGTCGCCGGTGCCGGCCTCGATCACGCCGTACGTGGACTCGAAGCGGGCCGTGCCCTCCTGGACGTACACGCACTCGTCGCCCATCGAGTTGCGGTAGAGCTCGCTGGGCCGGTCGCTGGTGGCGTACGACAACCGGACGTCGCCGTTGCCCGCCAGCAGGATCCGCCCGGACACCAGGTCGCCCGCGCTGGAGAGCTGCGTGGTGCGGAAGTGGCGCGGCGACAGCGGCAGGTTGGGCTCCAGGCGCGTGTCGGCCGTGGGCGCGACGGCCTCGGCCTTGACGATCGCGGTCGGCAGGTGGCGGTGGTACAGCAGCGACGAGTCGGACGAGAATCCCTCCTCGCCCATCAGCTCCTCGGCGTACAGACCGCCGTCGGGCCGCCTGAACTGCACATGGCGCTTGCGGGGCACCTCGCCCACGGCGCGGTAGTACGGCATCCGCCCCTCCCCATGTCGTCCGACTATCGGACGTATGTGTCCTCTATGCGTGACAACCGTCCGTCATCCCCGGACGGATGTCAACCGTCACCCCAGGGCGGCGGCAAGCTCGGCGGCGGCCTCGACGACGCGAGGTCCGGTGGACTCCGCGAGCGGCCCGAACGTGACCACCCCGACCGAGGCCTCCAACCAGGGCAGCCCCAGGACGGGCGCCGCCACCCCCCGGGCTCCCTCCTCCAACTGCCCCTCGGTCACCAGATATGCGGACCCGCCCTCGCGACCTGCCAGGATCGCCCGCCCGGCCGCGCCTTTCGCCAGCGGATGGCGGGCGCCCTCCCGGTAGGCCACGTGCATGTCCGTCCACGACGGCTCGACCACCGCCACGGCCAGCGCGTCGTCGCCCTCGGCCACGGTGAGGTGCGCGGTCGCGCCCACCTGCTCGGCCAGCCGCCGCAGCGTCGGCAGGGCCGCCGCGCGCAGCAGCGGCTGCACGGCCCGCGCCAGTGCGAGCAGCCCGAACCCCAGATGCACCCGGCCCTCGTCGTCGCGGCGCACGAACCCCTCGTTGAGCAGGGTCGTCAGCAGCCGGTACACCACCGGGCGGCTCAACGACAGCTCCGCGCTCAGTTCGGTCGGGGTCCGCCCGCCCTTCCCGTCGGAAAGCAGCCTGAGCAGGCGGAGCCCGCGTTCGAGCGTCTGAGCGGATTCAGCGGCCATGAAGCGATTATCCAGCCACGGTCATGGGGGAGCGGTGACTGTATGCGGTGAAAAGGGTACGTAGGGGAACAGAACACCGGGGGGTAAGGATGCGGCAAACGTGGATACTCCTGGTTGCCGGGCTGGCCATGTGCGCTTTCCTTCCCGCGCTTCCTTCCGTGGGATCACGGGCGCTCTACGCCACCAGGGCCGCGCCCGCGGCGACCCCGTTCGACCGGCTGGTGGAGGACACCTTCTACCTGACCGTGGGCATCGAGGTCGAGCAGCGCCTGATGCCCGTGGAGAAGGGGGCGCGCATCCGTCCGGGCCCGCGCCTCGCGCCGGGGATCGGGGTGGACGCGACCGGCCGCGTGTACGGCAGGCCCGAGCGGGCCGGCACGTACGCGGCCCAGGTCCAGATCTGCCGCGATCAGGCGTGCGACGAGGAGCGGGTCACGTTCGTCGTGCTGCGCAACGTGCCGTGGGCGCCGGGCGCGCTCACCTTCCCCGGCAGGGCCGGGCAGCGGCTGGACGGGAACATCCAGATCAGGGGCGGGCCCACGGGGGTGCCGCCGACGTTCACCGTGACCCGCCAGGGCGCGCTGCCCCCGGGCGTCACCATCGGCCCGGACGGGCACGTCGGCGGCGTGCCCGCGGAGTCCGGGGTGTCCAGGGTGCCGGTGCGCATCTGCCTGGCGGGCAACTGCGCGGGCGTGGTGGTGACGTTGATCGTCATCTGACCCCTTGATCCGGCGGGGGTCTCCGGGTCACCGTGGTCCCATGAAATCGGTCATCGTGGTCGGATCGGGCATTTGGGGTTCATCGCTGGCGTTGCGGCTGGCCGAAACCGGATGGCGGGTGACGCTGGTCGAGCAGCACCAGGCGGGACACGTACGACAGGCCAGCGCGGGCGAGACCCGGCTGATGCGCTGCTCGCACGGCGGCGAGGAGTGGTACGCGCGCATGGCGTGGCGGGCGCGCGACGGCTGGCGGCGGCTCGGCGAGCGCGCCGGGGAGGAGTTGTACGCGGAAGCAGGCATGCTCTGGTTCGCCCGGACGCCGGACGGGTGGGAGCACGCCAGCGCCCAGGTCCTGAAAAATCTGGATATACCGTGCGAGGTCCTCGACCCGGCCGACGGCGCCCGCTTCTTCCCCGACTACAGCCCCGCCGGCCTCAGCCACCTGCTGTGGGAGCCGCACGCCGGCGTCATCAGAGCACGCCGCGCCACCCAGGTGACCGCCAGGCTGGCCGAGTCCGCCGGCGCCCGGATCGTCCGGGCCCGCGCGACCCCGGCGCCCGGCACCGCCGTCGAGGCCGACGGCGAGGTGCTGACCGCCGACCGGGTGGTGTGGGCGTGCGGCGCCTGGCTGCCCGAGCTGTTCGACGTGCCCGTGACTGTGACCAAGCAGGACACGCTGCACTTCGCGGTCCCCGCCGCGTGGACCGCGCCCGGCACGCCCGCCTGGGTGGACCACGCCGCCGCCGCTTACGGCCACGGTGACGTGGACGGCGTGGGCATGAAGGCCACCTCCGACGTCGAAGGCCGCCCGTACGAGCCCGAGCACGGCGAGCGCGCCGTGGACGAGGCCAGCGTCGCGCGCGCCCGGTCCTACCTGGCGCGGCGGTTCCCGTCGCTGGCTTCGGCGCCGGTGCTGTTCAGCCAGGTCTGCCAGTACGCGCTCACTCCCGACGCCGAGTGGATCATCGCCGAGACCGAGCCCGGCGTGTGGCTGCTCGGCGGCGACTCCGGCCACGGCTTCAAGCACGCCCCGGCGCTGGCCGAGTACGTGGCGGGGATCCTCGACGGCGAGTACGGGCCGGAGCCGAGGTTCGGGCTGCACGAGCGGGCACCGGCACGCGGGCTGCGGACCAGCGGGCGGGCCTCAGCTTGAGACGGCCTCCAGACGCGCCGGGGCGCGGAGGTTGCGCACGCCGGGGGAGAGCAGCGCCGCGCAGGTGGACAGCACCACCAGGCCGCCGCACGCCAGCAGCGCGTTCTGCACGCCCATCAGCGCCGCCGCCGGCGCCGCCAGCATGAGCCCGATCGGGCCGAACATCAGCGAGCCGAGCGCGTCGTACGAGCTCACCCGCGACAGCGACTCCGGCGGGACCTCCCGCTGCATGGTCGTCATCCACAGCACGCCGAACACGTCGAAACAGACGCCCAGCACGAACGCGCCCAATACCGTCACCCACAGCGGCGAACCCGTCCCCAGCAGGAAGTACGGCAGCGCCGCCGGCAGGCAGAGCAGCGTGCCGACCAGGATCGGCCGGCGCGGCCGCACCCGCAGCGACACCACCACGCCCGCGATCGTGCCGATCGCCTCGCCGGCCAGGAACGCCGACCACGCCGCCGGGCCGCCCAGGCTCTCCTTGGCCAGCAGCGGCCCGAGCACCCCGTGACCGGCCTGGATCGCCATCACCAGGATCGAGAACTGGGCGACCACCACCCAGATCCACTGCCGGGAGCTGAACTCGCGCCAGCCCTCGCGCAGATCCTTCAGCACCGAATGCCGCTCCCCGCGCTCGCGCACCAGAGGAGTGGGCCGCACCAGCGAGATCAGCACCCCCGCGGTGGCGAACAGGGCGCCGCTGACCGCCAGCGCCCACCCGCCGCCGACGAGCACCACCGTGGCACCGCCGAGCACCGCGCCGCCCATCCTGGCGACGTTCGCGCCCAGGCCGAGCAGCGCGTTGCCGGCCTGCAGCCGCTCGGCCGGCACGACCTCGGGGATGATCCCGGTCAGCGCGGGATAGAGCGCGGCGACGGCTATCCCGCTGAAGGCGGCCGCGGCGACCAGGCCGACCAGGGGGGTCCAGCCGGACAGCAGCATCGCGCCCAGGGTGAAGAAGGCCAAGGCGTTGGCCCACTCGCCGAACTGCATCACCCGCTGCCGCGGGAACCGGTCGGCCAGCACCCCGGCGAACAGCATGAACAGCACCATCGGCAGCGCCTCCGCGGTCAGCACCACCGACAGCGTCGTGGCGGTGGCGCCGGGCAGGTCGAGGATGCCGAAAGCGAGGGCCACCGGGGCGAACGCGGCGCCGAGCATCGAGATGGTCCGGGCCGCGAAGAGCAGGGCGAAGCGCCTGTCCCGGAACAGCCCGAGATCGCCGAGGATTTCACGCACGCTCAAGTGTGACGGGTACGAAGCGATGGTGTCGTCCCATTTTCCACACGCCCGGACACAGGCGGTAGAGATCGACCGTTGATACCGATATCGTGCGAGATGCCAGCCGATCACTCTCCGGAAGTCAAGGTGCCATGCGACTGCGGCAGCTCTTCGTCATCGGTCTCGCGCTCTCCCTCCTCGGCATCGGCGTCCCGGCGTGGTCACAGGACGATCCGCGCAGCTGCAACGACCTCATGGCGGAGGACACCCCCGCGTACGTCGTCTGCCGCTGGATGGCCACCCCCGAGGAAGCCGCCGAGATCGCCCGCTTCTGGCTTGACAACGACGGTCAGAACATGCGCGACACCGGCCCGATGGACCCGATCGTCATCGACTGCACCGAGAGCGACTGCCCCACCGACTCGGAAGGCGACGGTCAGTCGCACGACGTCGGCAGCCCCGACGTCGAGGGCGCCGAGGACGGCGGGCAGCCCGATTGCCCGACCGCCGAGCCCTGCTTCGTCGACCCCGACGAGGTCACCGGCGCCGCCGTGAAGAAGGCCGCCGAGACCCCCGCCGGCCAGGCCGTCAAGACCTCCGCCACGAGCGGCATGCGCGTCTGGATCGACGCCGAGCTGGCCGACGACCACCAGGCCGGCAACCTCGCCGAGGCCGCCAAGAAGGTCGCCGCCCTGGCCGCCCAGCCCGGCGTCGCGGGCATCCGCTTCAGCTCCGGCCTCGGCTACGACCGGACGTTCGCCACGGCCGACGAGCTGGACACGTTCGTCGCCTCGGCCTCCGCCGCGCTCCGCAAGCTCGCCCCCGGCAAGAAGCTCGCCGTCCACACCGCGGTGCCCGTCTTCGGCTGCGGCGCCGTCGCCGAGTGCACCGAGGCCCTCGCCAAGAAGCACCCGCTGCTCGACCCCGACCGCATCGGCGCCTGGCTCGCCAAGGGCCTCGTCGACCAGCTCTCCCTCGACGGCGGCCACCTCGCCACCGAGTACGCCACGTGGCGGATCGACGCCGCCACCGCCCAGCGCAACCAGTGGATCCAGGTCCGCGCCCGCGCCTGGGACGCCTACGCGCACATCGCCGCCGAGGACACCGGCTTCGCCGCCCCCGGCGGTTCCCGGCTGACCACCGAGCAGGCCACCCAGACCATCACCGACCGCATCGCCGCCCCGCTCCAGGACGCCGCCGCCGGCACCATCACCCTCTGGACCCGCTGGCAGGACGCCCAGGGCCAGGTCAGCCGCGTGTACGGAGAGAAGTGGGCGGCCAACCCCACCTGGGACCAGCTCAAGAAGCTCACCTCCATCCGCCCCCGCCTCGCCACCCTGTACGACCCGGCGACCCCGGAGGTGGACGTGGCCACAGACCTCCGCAACCTGTCCGAAGTCTTCGGCCAGCTCTACATCCGCACCGTTTAGCCCTCGGTCTTCGCCGGCACGCCAACAGCGCGGTCTTCCCCCGCCAGGGCGCTGCGCGCCCGAGAGCTCAGGCTGTGACTGTGGGGGCACGCCCCCACACCCCCGGCGAGGGGGCCGGCCCCCTCGCGCTCCCCCCGGGGATGGGCCGTCTGGACTCCGTGAAGGCACCTGGAATCGATCAAGACCACAGGCGGACCCTTCGCGTCACTGGCTGACATCAAGCCAAGATCCGGGTGGCCTTCTCCAGCCCTTCTTTCGACTTCTGGCTGTATCTGCACTACGGGATGTACGACGTGCCGCAGAGCGGGTGCAATGATCACGTCCACCGGTTACTCATTCAGCGCCCGGCTTTCGCCGGCTTCGGCGGCAAGGACAAGAGGATCACCCGGTCGCGGGCAGAGGACCTGCTGCCCCGCGTCGGAAAGGCTTATGCCAACGCGCGGAATCTGGGCATGCGCTGCGCATCCGGCGCGTGCGCTCACCCGGGCGGGGCCGAACCCGGTTGTGATCTCCTCGATCAGGACCCGTCCAGCGGTATGTGGCGGCTTCTCGAGAGTCCGGGAGTCTCGGCCCGTTTCGCCCGGGACGAGCCTACGGCTTCAGGAAGGCGCCGAACTCGTTCAGGTCGATGAGGCCGTCGCCGTCCTGGTCCAGGCGTCGCACGCCTGCCTGGGCGGCTTCCAGGGTCACCGGCTGGCCGAGGATCTCCATCAGGCGGACGAGCTCCTCGGCCGAGATGCGGCCGTCCTTGTCCGTGTCGATGAGGTCGAAGGTGATCGCGTGGTCGCTCATGATGGGCATCCTCCGGGAGATCCGTTTCGGGTCAGACTTTAGTGGCGGTTTGTCGTAGTGCGTGGATGAATGCCGCTAACCGGCAGTCGACGTCTGCGGATGCCCGGCAGAGGCGCGGTCATGCCTGCCGATCCCCGATCTCCCAGACTCGTTCTTTGCCGGAATTTGGGGGTAGCCCGACCCGCATGCGTATGACGTACACGAGCGACCTCTGGTGGAAGAACGCCGTCGTCTACTGCCTCGACGTGGAGACCTTCAAGGACGGGGACGGCGACGGGATCGGCGACTTCCGAGGGCTCACCCAGGAGATCGACTATCTGGCCGACCTCGGGGTCACCTGCCTGTGGCTGATGCCGTTCTACCCCACGGCCAACCGGGACGACGGGTACGACGTCACCGACTTCTACAGTGTCGACCCGAGGCTCGGCACGCTCGGCGACTTCGTGGAGTTCATGCGCACCGCGCACGACCGGGGCATGCGGGTCATCGCCGACCTGGTCGTGAACCACACCTCCGACCGGCACCCGTGGTTCCTGGAGGCGCGCAAGGGCAAGGACGCGCCGATGCGCGACTGGTTCGTCTGGAAGGACGAGCCGGGACCGGAGCCGGAGCAGGTGGTCTTCCCCGACCAGGAGGACAGCGTCTGGGAGCGCGACGACCGCTCCGGCCAGTACTACCTGCACAGCTTCTACAAGCACCAGCCGGATCTGAACATGGGCAACCCGGAGGTGCGTGACGAGATCTCCCGCATCCTCGGGTTCTGGATGGAGCTGGGGCTGGCCGGGTTCCGGGTGGACGCGGTGCCGTTCCTGATCGAGAACGTCTCGCCGCAACTGGGGGAGCCGCACGAGGTCCTGGCCGGCCTGCGCGCGTTCATGACCCGCCGCAAGGGCAACTCGGTGCTGCTCGGCGAGGTGAACCTGCCGTACAAGGAGCTGGTCAGCTACTTCGGCGACGGGCTGGGCGACGAGCTCACCATGTGCTTCGACTTCACCGTCATGCAGCGGGCCTGGCTGGCGCTGGCCCGCCGGGAGGCGGCGCCGCTCGTGGCCGCGCTGCGCGAACGGCCGGACGCGCCTAAGGACGCCCAGTGGGCGACGTTCCTGCGCAACCACGACGAGCTGACGCTGGACCAGCTCAGCGACGAGGAGCGGCAGAAGGTGTTCCGGGCGTTCGGGCCTGAGGAGCGCATGCAGATCTTCGGCCGCGGCCTGCGCCGGCGGATGCCGGGCATGTTCGACGGCGACCTGCGCCGGATGAAGCTGGCCTACAGCCTGATGTTCTCGCTGCCCGGCACGCCGGTGATCTTCTACGGCGAGGAGATCGGGCTGGGCGAGAACCTGGACGTCGAGGGCCGGATGGCGGTGCGCACCCCCATGCAGTGGTCGAAGGACGGCGGCTTCAGCCCGGCCGAGCCGGTGCGTCCGATGCCCGACGGGCGGTTCGGGCCCGAGCACGTCAACGTCGAGGACCAGAAGCGCGACACCGATTCGCTGCTGCGCTGGTTCCAGCTGCTCATCGAACGCTACCGGGAGTGCCCGGAGCTGGCCTGGGGCGAGTACGAACCGCTGGACGCCGGGCATCCCGCCGTCCACGCGCACCGCAGCGACGCCGACGGCGCCACGGTCGTGGCCGTGCACAACCTGGGCGACGAGGCGGTGGAGGCCGAGGTGGAGCTCGACGGGCTGGCCGGCTCCCTGCTGACCGACCTGCTGGTGGACGGCACCGTCGAGGTTCCGGAGTCGGGCCCGGTGCGGCTGCCGCTCGATCCGTACGGGACGCGCTGGCTGCGCGTGTCAGCCCGGAAGAAGCCCGCCGAGGACGCCTCCATCAAGGCCCACTGACCGCGACCCCGGGGCCGGAAACGTCCGCGCAGATCGCGCGGGTCCGGTCAGGGGTGGGGCGGGGTGGTCGCAGGCCAGGCGCGCATCGCCAGGGCGGCGGTGCGTTCCAGCTCGTCGCGGCTCGCACCGTCGCGGGCCTGGGTGGACATCCCCTGGATGACCGCCGCGTAGTAGGCGGCCAGCGCCGCCGCGTCGGCGGACGGGGGAAGCAGGCCGGCCGTCACGTCGCGCTCGATGCGCTCCCTGAGTGCGGCCTTGGCCGCCTCCCGCTTGAGCCTCAGCCCCTCCTCGACCTCGGACGACTCCGGCCCGCAGTTCACCGCGGCCGAGATGATCATGCAGCCGTGCGGGTGGCCGGGGTCGGTGTACTCGTCCGCGGCCTCGTACAGGACGCGCTCGATGGCCTCGCGGGCCGTCGGCTCCTCGGCGAGCGCACGGGCGGTGAAGGCGCCGTAGCTCTCCTGGTAGCGCCGGAGCGCCTCCTCGAACAGCCGCCGCTTGTCGCCGAAGGCCGCGTACAGGCTGGGTGGCCGGATGCCCATCGCGGCGGTCAGCTCCGCGATCGAGGTTGCTTCGTAGCCGTGGCGCCAGAACATGCGCAGCGCCCGGTCGAGTGCCTTGTCACGGTCGAAGGCTCGCTGTCTCGCCATGCGGACCATTCTATAGCGATCGCTATGCTATTTTGCTGTAGCGATCGCTACAGAAAGGGAGTCCGACTATGAAGACCGCTCTGGTGACGGGTGCGAGCAGGGGGATCGGCCGCGCGGCGGCGCTGCGGCTGGCCCGCGACGGGTTCCGCGTCGGGGTGCACTACGGGGTGAACGGCGCCGCGGCCGAGGACGTCGTCCGGCTGATCGAGACGGGCGGCGGCAGCGCGTTCGCGCTCCGGGCCGACCTGGGCGACACGGCCGAGGTGGAGTCCCTGGCCGCCCAGCTCCGGCAAGAGACCGACCGGCTGGACGTGCTGGTGAACAACGCGGCCATCGGTACGTCCGTACCGATGGAGCAGGAGACGGTGGAGGCGTTCGACCGGATCTTCGCGGTGAACGTGCGAGGCCTGTTCTTCCTCACCAAGCGCCTGCTGCCGCTCATCCCGAACGGCGGCCGGATCGTCAACGTCACCTCGGGCGTGACGCGTATCGCCTTCCCCCAGGCGATCGCGTACGCCATGACCAAGGGTGCAGTGCAGACGTTCACGCTCGCGCTGGCCAAGGAGGTCGGCCCGCGCGGGATCACGGTCAACAACGTCGCCCCCGGCATCATCGACACCGACGTGAACGCGGGCTGGTTGCGTACCCCCGAAGGAGAGGCGTACGCGACGAGCGTGCACGCGGTCAACCGGATCGGCCACGTCGACGAGATCGCCGACGTGATCGCCTTCGCCGCCTCCCCCGGGGCGAGCTTCATGACCGGCAGTACCCTCGACGCCACCGGCGGCGGCAACCTGTAGGTCAAAGGTAGGAGGGGCCGGTGACGCGGTGCCGGAACGTCCACCACACCCAGGCCTGGGCCGCCACCATCAGCGGCATCATGGCCAGGACGACCGGCCCCAGCACCGCCCCCGACGTGCCGGGCTCCAGCGGCAGCCGGAGCCCGGCCAGCACGCCCACCACCATCAGGGCCGCCGCCGTCAGCGCGTAGGTGCGGCCCTCGCCGGCGCCGCCCGACAGCACCGCAGCGCGCCGCCGCAACTCGCCCCGCAGCCGGAGCGCGGCGAACGCCAGCCCGTGCGTGCCGAACAGCGCGGCCAGCACCGCCACCGGCAGCAGCGCGAGCGGCCCGGTCATGCCGAGCAGCACGTGGCCGAGCAGCCCGCCCAGGCTCAGCGCCAGCCCCCAGCTGCCGGCCACGATCGCGCCGTCCCACCAGCCCTGCCAGAGCCGGCCGTCGAGCCGCCCACGCAGCCACAACCCGGTGTCCCTGACCACCCAGGACAGCAGCAGCGCCACGATCAGCGGGTAGTTGCCGCTCAGCAGCTCGCCCTCCAGCTCGGGGAAGAGCCCGGCCAGCACGCCGGCGGTGACGACCAGCCACACCTCGTTGCCGAGGAAGAACGGGGCGATGGCGGCGATCGCCTCGCGCCGCTCGGCGGGCGTGCGGCCCAGGTACGGCAGCGCCATGCCGACGCCGATGTCCGCCCCGGCCAGCACCAGATAGCCGAGCGCGAAGAACGCCAGAATGAAGATCTCCATCAGAGCCTCCCGAAGGGACCGGCGCCTTCAGGCGACGAGGGAATCGGGAGCGGGATGACCGCCAGGGCCCGAGCGTGCCCTGACCTGTCAGGTCTGCGCATCAGGGATGTCCTTCCAAGCTTTGTCGGCGGCAGCCGATACCGTGGTGTTGTCGTTACCGAACGTGACAGGAGGTGAGGTGTGCGCAGGTCGTTCAAGTTCCTGCTGCGCCCCACCCGCCACCAGGAGATTGCTCTCACCGCGTGTCTGGAGGACCACCGGCAGCTCTACAACGCCGCCCTGGAGCACCGCCGCACCGCCTACGCCAGGGCGGGCGTGAGCGTCCGGTACGGCGACCAGTCGGCCGAGCTGAAACACATCCGGGGGGATGACACCGGCGGGCAGGGCCGCTGGTCGTTCTCCTCCCAGCAGGCCACCCTGCGACGGCTCGACAAGGCGTTCGGCGCGTTCTTCCGCCGGGTCAAGGCTGGACGCACCCCGGGCTTCCCTCGTTTCAAAGGGCGCGGCCGGTTCGACACCGTCGAGTGGCCGAAGGACGGCGACGGCTGCTGGTGGGACTCCCAGCCCGGACATCCCACCGCCACCTACGTCCGCTTGCAGGGCGTCGGGCACGTCCGTGTCCACCAGCACCGGCCCGTGAAAGGCCGGGTCAAGACCATCAGCGTCAAGCGCGAGGGCTCCCGCTGGTATCTGGTCCTGTCGTGCGACGACGTACCCGCCGAACCTCTGCCCGCCACGGGCGCGATGGCCGGGATCGACATGGGTGTCGCCTCGCTCCTCACCACCTCCGACGGCGGCCAGGTGGCGAACCCGCGTCACCTGGCCGCGACCGCCGGCCGCCTCGCAGACGCGCAGCGCGACCTGGCTCGCAAGAAACGGGGCTCCCGGCGGCGGCGCAAGGCGGTGGCCCGCGTCGCCGCGCTGCACGGCAAAGTCCGCCGTCAGCGCCTCGACCACGCGCACAAGGCCGCGAACGCGCTGGTCCGCGCCTACGACGTGATCGTGCACGAGGACCTGCGGATCGCGAACATGACCCGCAGCGCGTCCGGCACGATCGAGGCTCCCGGCCGGAACGTCGCACAGAAGTCCGGCCTGAACCGGAGCATCCTGGACGCGGGCTGGGGGGTGTTCCTGACGATCCTGTCGCACAAGGCTGAGAGCGCCGGTCGCAAGCTGATCGCGGTGAACCCCGCCGGCACCTCCCGCACGTGCTCGCGTTGCGGGCATGTGGCGAAGGAGAACCGCGTCACCCAGGCCGGGTTCGCTTGTACGGCGTGTGGGCATGCCGCGCACGCCGATGTGAACGCGGCGGTCAACATCTTGAGGGCAGGGCTTGCCCTTCGCCAGGTTGCGGAAGCGGCTTAGCGAGAAGCCGCTCCCTTCAGGGAGCGGAGGAGTCACGTTCGCTCCTCAGAACGCCGGGACGGGCTCGGGCTTCTCGGCGGGCCGCGCGCCGAGGCCGACGGCGGCGGGCCCGCGCCGCGCGGTCCTGGCCAGCAGCCAGGAGTTGATCACGGTCAGCGCGGCGAACACCGCGGTGAACGCGATCAGGGAGAAGCGCATCACCCCGTCGCCCACCGGCGACATCGCGTCCTCCGTGGTGAGCAGCCCGTAGACCGCCCACGGCTGCCGCCCCACCTCCCGGAAGACCCAACCCCCGATCATGGCTCCGAACGGCAGCGGGATCGCCGCGATCAGCACCACGTGCCAGGCGCGGAAGCCGTGCACCACCGGCCGGATCAGCATGAGCACGAAGTTCAGCCCCGAAAGGAAGAACATGATCCCGAACAGGATCAGCATGGTCAGCGCCCCGGCCTGCACCCACTCCACGGGCGGCAGGTAGTCGCCGGGCCCGTGCAGCGCCGTCATCTCCGCCTGGACCGCGGCGGCGCGGTCGGCGTCGCCCGTCCAGGCTGCGATCTTGCCCGGCTGCAGCGTGGCGAACCCGACCCCGCCGAACGCGGCCGTCACCATCGTGGCGGGCAGCGCCACGCCCGCCCCGATCCGCAGCGACTTGCGGAAGAAATCCTGCTCAGGGGTACGCCTGAGCAGGTGGTAGGCGCTCACCCCGGCCATGAAGAAGCCGCCGACCATCATCGCCCCGCCCAGGACGTGCCCGAGCGCCACCATCGCCGCCGGGTTGGCCACCATCGCGCCGAAGTCGGTGATGTGCAGTGTGTGGCCGTCTGACCGGTAGCCGACCGGGTTCTGCAGGAACCCGTTGGCCACCAGGATCCAGAACGCGGACGCGTACGCGGTGAGCGCGACGATCCAGATCAGCGCCAGGTGCGCCCAACGGTTCAGCTTGTCCCAGCCGAAGATCCACAGGCCGAGGAACGTCGACTCGATGAAGAAGGCGACCATCGTCTCCAGCGCCAGGGCGGAGCCGAACACGTTCCCCGCGAACTCCGCCAGCCCGCTCCATGCCATGCCGAGCTGGAACTCCATGACGAGCCCGGTGACGATGCCCATCGCGTAGTTGATGATGTAGAGCTGGCCCCAGAACCTGGTCATGCCCACGTGGACCGGGCTGCGGCTGATCGTGGCCCGGGTCTGGATGACGGCCACCAGCGTGACCAGGCCGAGCGTCAGCGCGACGAAGAGGAAGTGCGCGCCCGCGGTCAGGGCGAACTGCAGGCGCGCGAGGTCGACGGTGTCCATAGAGGTCAGGGTCGGGCGACGATCACCTCTCGCGCGTCAGCCCGCGGCGTGCACTCACCGTACTCCCGGGGTTTCACCCGCCCCGGGGACGTACTCCTCAGGAGGTAAGCCAGCCCGGCGTGATGACACCGGCCTCGTAGGCGAGCACCACGAGCTGGGCGCGGTCGCGCACCCTGAGCTTGGTCATGATGCGGCTGACGTGGGTCTTCGCGGTGGCCGGGCTGAGCACCAGCTTGGCCGCGATCTCGTCGTTGGACAGCCCGCCCGCGACCAGCGCCAGCACCTCGCGCTCCCGCTCGGTGAGGGCGTTGAGCTCAGGGCCGGGCTCGGGCCGCTTGACCCGGCCGGCGAACTCGGAGATCAGCCGGCGGGTGACGGACGGCGCGATGAGCGCGTCGCCCCTGGCCACCACGCGGACGGCGTGGATCAGCTCGGCCGGCTCGGTGTCCTTGACCAGGAACCCGCCGGCGCCCGCGCGCAGCGCGCCGTAGACGTAGTCGTCGAGGTCGAACGTGGTCAGGATGATCACCTTGACCGTGTCGAGCCGCGGGTCGCCGGCGATCCGGCGGGTGGCCTCCAGGCCGTCGAGCTCGGGCATCCGGATGTCCATCAGCACCACGTCCGGCCGCAGCTCGCGGGCCAGGGTCACGGCCTCGGCGCCGTTGCCCGCCTCCGCCACCACCTCCAGGTCGTCCTCGTCGCTGAGGATGGACCGGAACCCGGCTCGTACCAGGTTCTGGTCGTCGGCCAGCAGCACGCGGATCATGGGGCTCCGTCCAGCGGTAGTGAGGCGAGGACGCGGAAACCGCCCTCCGGTCGTGGCCCGGCCTCCAGGCTGCCGCCGAGCGCGGCGGCGCGCTCGCGCATGCCGCGCAGACCGAAGCCGCTGCCCTCGGTGAACGTGACTCCCGGGCCGTCATCGTCCACGCGGATCAGGATATGCCGGTCATCTGAGGAGACGGTGAGCGTGGCCTCGCCGGCGCCGGAATGGCGGGCGACATTGGTCAGCGCCTCGCGGATGATCCGGACGGCGGCCAGGTCGACCTCGACCGGCACCCGGTCGAGCGGCCCGGACAGCTCGGTGTGGACCTTCAGCCCGGACGCCCCGACCAGCTCGTCCAGCCGGGACAGGCTGTCGGCGGGCGCGGTCGGCGCGTCCTCGTCGACCTGGCGCAGCACGCCCAGCGTGGTGCGCAGCTCGCGCAGCGTCTCCTTGCTCGTCTCCTTGATCGTGCGCAGCGCCAGCTCGGCGTCTTCAGGCCGCTTCCTCATGCCGTGGAGCGCCGCCGACGCCTGCACGTTGATCAGGGAGATGTTGTGACCGAGCACGTCGTGCAGCTCCCTGGCGATGCGCAGGCGCTCCTCGCCGGCCCGCCGCCTGGCCTCCTCCTCCTTGCCGCGCTCGGCCTCGTGCGCCCGCTGCTCGGCCTCCCGCAGGTAGGCGCGGCGGTTGCGGGCCACGCTGCCGCCCGCGATGGCCGCCACCACCCAGCCGGCGATCATGACGAACGTGCTGTCGTCCACGTGGCGGACCTCGCCGCTCTCGCCCAGCCCCATGGCCAGCAGCGCGACCGAGCCGGTGGCGATGGCGGCGATGAGATGGCCGCGATCGGCCGCGGTGTAGAGCACCAGGAACGGCAGGAAGATGATCGGCGCGTCCAGCGAGGTGAAGGGATAGTAGGCCACGGTCGCCCCCATCACGGCGACCAGGGCCCCCACCGGGCAGCGCTCGCGGAACAGCACCCCGGCCATGGCGACGACGGGCAGCACCACGTCGAGCACGCCGGGATGCCGGTCGGCGCGGACCACCCAGGTGACGGCGAGCGCCACCACGGCCACCGCCACGACGGCGAGTGACATGACCGTGCTTCCCGGCAGCCTGCGCATGCCCCCCATTCTCCCGGTCCGCGCAGCGTACGGGCCATACACCGGAAGTCGTAAGCGGGCCGCTCGCGGGTACAGCCCCGGGATGAGCAACGAAGAGGAACTGCGCCGGCTCGACGAGGACATTGCGCGGCTGAAGCAGGAGAACCGCGAGCAGCGCGAGCAGATCAGGGACATGGGGGCGACCGACCAGACGGAGATCGCCTCCCTGATCACCCAGGCCGACGAGCAGGCGGGACTCATCTCCGAGTTGGAGGAACGCCGAGAGAGCCTGCGTCGCCGGCAGGGCTGAGGACAAGGCGGACGGGACGGGTCAGCGCAGCGCGGCCCCCACGTCGTGCAGGTGCCGCAGGGCCTGACCGTACGAGCGGAACAACCCGGTCTCCAAGTAGCTGACGCCGATCTCCTCGCAGTAGCGCCGCACGATCGGCTGGGCCTTGCGGAGGTTGGGCGCCGGCATGTTCGGGAACAGGTGGTGCTCGATCTGGTAGTTGAGCTGGCCGAGGGCGATGTCGGTGACGACGCCGCCCCTGACGTTGCGCGAGGTGAGCACCTGCTTGCGCAGGAAGTCCAGCTTGTCTTCTGCGGTGAGCACCGGCATGCCCTTGTGGTTGGGCGCGAACGAGCAGCCCAGGTACACGCCGAACACCCCTTGGTGCACGATCAGGAACAGCAGCGCCTTCCCGAACGGCAGCACGGCGAAGACCGCGCCGAAGTACAGCACGAAGTGCGCCAGCAGCAGCACGCCCTCGGTGCGGCGGCGCCTGGCCCCGGGCTGGAACAACGCTTTCACGCTGGCCACGTGCAGGTGCCAGGCCTCCAGCGTGAGCAGCGGGAAGAACCAGAGCGCCTGCCGCTTGGCGATGAACCGGGGCAGGCCGCGGCTCCTGGCCACCTGGTCCTCCGACCAGACGATCACCGCGGGGGAGACGTCCGGGTCGTGGTCCTCGTGGTTGGGGTTGGCGTGGTGCTTGTTGTGCTTGGTGTTCCACCAGCCCCAGCCGAGGCCGATGCCGAGGTTGCCGACCAGCATGCCGACGAGGTCGCTGGTGCGGCGGGTCCTGAAGACCTGACGGTGGCCGAGGTCGTGGGCGATGAAGCCGACCTGGGTGAAGACCACGGCGAGCACGACGGCCACGAGCAGCTGCAGCCACGAGTCGCCCACCCAGACGAACAGCGCCCAGCCGCCCACGAAGGAGGCCGCGACGATGGCGCCTCGGACGGCGTAATAAACGGGACGCCGGTCGAGCAGACCGGCCTCATTGATCTTGGTGGCGAGTCTGGCGAAGTCACTGCCTCTGGTCGCCAGGCTGGCGGGTTCGGCCACAGGTCTCCCTCGGTGTCGCGATGGACGGATGCCCCCAGACTGACGCATCCGCTGCCCTCGTGAAAGATCCGGAAGCGCGGGTCGGCCCGCGAACCCCTTGCCTGCCGGTCAAACTTGCTCAAAATTGGGCAAGCTTCCCCTGCAGTGCCTCGAATGGGAGCTGCGGCACAGTCGCCTCGCTGAACTCCGGCAGCCCCACCACCAACTCCTTGCCCACCACCCGCAACCCCCGCGCCGCCGCGCGGGCGTCCATGCCGCGCCGCTCCATGGCGTAGAAGGAGCCGCGGCCGTAGTCGATGCGGATGCTCTCCAGCCCCGGCCGCTCCCGCGCCAGGCAGGCGCCCATGGGCTTGCCCAGCGCGTCCGGCGTGACGCCGGTGTGGGCGCTGCCCGCGACCACCAGCGTGGGGGCGGCCACCGTGTCCAGCACCCGCCGGGCCATGGCGGAGTCCCTGTCCGGCCGGTCGGCGCCGTCGAACAGCGTGAGCGTGATCGGGGACAGCCGCCGCAGCACCGCGAGATGCCCCGCGGTCACCCGGCCGTCGCCCACCCACCAGTGCGCGCTCTCCAGCGGCGTGCCGTGTCTCAGGTACGTGTAGAGCTCCATGGTCAGGCCGCCGTGCCAGTCGAGCGCCAGGCTGCCGAGCCCGAGCGCGTCCATCAGCCGCAGGATGACCAGCGGGTTCTCCCGTACTCCTGGCATCTCGCCGAGCAGCAGCAGGCCGGTCTCCATGAGCGACCGGCGCGCTCTCGCCAGGGCGGCCTCCTCCATCGGCAGCTCGAACCCGCTCGTGTCGAAGTCGGCCACGGCCCGCGTCAGGCCGTCGATGGTGTCAACGCCCGGCATGCCCTCAGGGTGATCGGGAACGTGGAGCGGTGCAACGGCCGTGTCGCCCAACGGTCGTGCGCGTTCGCCCAGCGGTCAGGTCACCGCGCGGACAGCCGGTCGAACAGGGCCAGCGCCGCCTCCCGCACCTCCTCGGGCGAGAGCCCGTCCAGCGTCCGCCTGGCCTGCGCGATGTCGCGGGTCGTCGCCAGCGTGATGGCCACGGACGACGCCGCGGCCCGGTCGACGGATCCGGCGGGCGCGGCGTCGGCCAGCTCCTGGGCGTTGGCGGCGAGGTCGAGGTTGTCGTTCAACGGGGCTCCTCAGTTGGTTGGTCGGGCCATTGCATCATTCTGCGGCGTATTGTTTCCATCACTCGTTGAATGACGACTTGAGCGGGTCGTTACGCACCTGGGACGGCCAGCCCCGACTCGTAGGCGGCGATCACGGCCTGGACCCTGTCGCGCAGGCCCAGCTTGGCCAGCAGGTTGCTGACGTGCGTCTTCACCGTGTGCTCGCTGACCACCATGGCCTCGGCGATCTCCGCGTTGGACAGCCCGCGGGCGATCAGCTGCAGCGTCTCCCGCTCCCTGGCCGTCAGCACGTCCAGCGCCCCGGGCCTCGGCCTGGCCGGCCGGGACGTGAACTCGCGGATCAGCCGCGTCGTCACCGACGGGGCCAGCAGCGACTCGCCGGCCGCCACCACCCGCACCGCGTTCACCAGGTCGTCGCGGCGCACGTCCTTCAGCAGGAACCCGCTGGCGCCGGCCCGCAGCGCGTCGTACACATAGTCGTCCAGGTCGAACGTGGTCAGCATGAGCACCCTGCACCCGGTCTCCGCGCACACGATCCCGGCGGCCTCGATGCCGTCCATCCGGGGCATGCGGATGTCGAGCAGCAACACGTCCGGCCGGTGCTCCCGAGCCGCGGCCACCGCCGCCAGCCCGTCCCCCGCCTCGGCCACCACCCGGATGTCCGGCTGCGCGTCCAGGATCATCGCGAACCCGCTCCGCACCAACTCCTGATCATCCGCCACCACCACCCGAATCCCCCCATCCGTTCCCCCCTGACGTGCGGTGTCGGCACGAAGCGGCGGCTCTTCAGGCGGTTCCCCACCGGGGTGTGCGGCCCGTTCGGGTGCGGCGCCCGCGCGGAGAGGCGCGCCGTGCAGGGGCGGCTCTTCAGGCGGCCCCCCTCCGGGGTGACCCATTCGTGGGGGGTTTGCGCGGAAGGGCGGGCCGTAAGGGGGTGGGTCTTCGGGCGGCTCCCCTCCGGGGTTTCCCGTTAGCTGGGGTTTTGTGCGGAAGGACCCGTTGTGATGGGGAGGTTCTTCAGACGGCCCTCCGCGGGGGTGTCCGGTTGGTGGGGGGTTTGCGTGGAGGGGAGTGCCGTGACGGCGTGGGTTTTGAGAGGTCTGCCCGCTGAGGCTTCCGGTTCGTGGGGGGCCTGCGTGGAGGGGTGTTCCAGGAGGCTCCTTGGTGACGGGAGGCCGGCTTTCTCCGGGGAGGGGTGAGGGGGTCATGAGAGGGGGAGGCGGGCGGAGACGTGGAAGCCGGGGGCGTCGGTGCGGGGGCCGGCGGTGGCGGTGCCGCCGCAGGCGGTGGCGCGTTCGCGGATGCCGATGAGCCCGTGGCCGCCGGAGGGCAGGGCGCGGCCGGCGCCGCGGCCGTCGTCGGTGACGTCGATCATGAGGGTGTCGTCCTCCCAGGTGAGCCGGATGCCGGCACGGGTGGCGCCGGCGTGCTTGACGATGTTGGTGAGCGCCTCCTGGACGATCCGGTACGCGGCCACGGCGCTCGCGGCCGTCACCGGCCTGGGCTCGCCCGCGACCTCGAACGTCACCTCCAGCCCCGCGCCGGAGACCTGCGCGGCCAGCTCAGGCAGGTCGTCGACGGTGGGCTGGGGCGCGCGCGGCGCGCCGCCGTCCTCCTTCAGCACCCCCAGCATGCGCCGGATCTGCTCCATCGCGTCACGCCCGGCCCCCGCGATGGCGTCGAACGCCGCCTCCGCCCGCGCCGGATCCTTCCTGACCGCGACCGGACCGGCCTCGGCCTGCACCACCATGAGGCTGACAGCGTGGGCGAGTATGTCGTGCATCTCGCGGGCGATCCTGGCACGCTCACGCTCCGCGGCGCGCTGGGCCTCCAGCTGGCGTTCCCTCTCCAGCCTGGCGGCCCGTTCCTCCAGCGCCGCCGCCTGGGCCCGGGAGCCGGCCGCCGCCCTGCCCATCGCGTACGCCGCCACCAGCAGGATGCCGCTGCGCAGCGCCGTGTCCGGAGAGCCGGGCAGGAAGAACGACCCCACCACGGTGCAGGCGAGCAGCAGCATCCGGATCGGCCGGGACGACAGCGCGGCCACCGTGTAGTAGGCGACCAGCTGGCCGTACCAGACGGGCTGCTCGGCGACGGGAGCGGCCAGGTCGTACAGCAGGCTCGTGGTCAGCGACACGATCAGCACGGCCAGCGGGGCCCGGCGGCGCCAGACCAGGGGCAGCGAGGAGGCGACCGCGACCACGTACCCCCACCAGTGCCACGGCAGGCCCTCGTACTGCCGGGTGGTCAGCAGCGGCCAGAGCTGCGCGCCGGTGACCAGGAGAGCGAGCGCGCCGTCCACCAGCAGGGGCGGCAGCGCTCGCGCGCGCCGCCGCAGCACGGTGACAAGCGGGGGCTCCTGCACGGCTCCCCATCCTCCCGCACCGTACGGCGAATCCCGAAATATCGCCCCCGTACGAGCCCGCTCAGACATGAGCCGGGACGGACCGGCTCCTGGCCCGCAGCGCCAGCGGAAGGAACGCGACCACGGCCAGCGCGGAACCCACCGGGATGAGGTCGAGGGAGATCACCGGAAGCACGGTCTGGGCCAGGACGAGCAGCGGCATCCAGGGCCGCACGTGACGCCCGGCGGCGAGCTGCGCCGAGAGGGCCACCAGAGCGGCGTAGAACAGGACAGGCCCCGCCTGGTAGACCAGCAGCGACACCCCCGGCACCGCCTGGACCTGGTCGAACAGCGGCCCCATGGCCTCGTGGTCCGCGGCCATGAACCCGACCACCACGTCCACGGCGAACTGGACGAACGCGAACCCGATCCCCGCGAGACCGGCGGCGAACGTGACGGTGGCCATCCGGGTGCGCCCGAGCAGCGCCCGCATGTCGTGCAGCATCACCGCGAACAGCACCAGCGCCGCCATGAACGCCAGGTGGCCGAGTGTCCAGGCCGCCCCGGGTCCTCTGCTCCCGTCGAACCCGTCGACGATCCTGAGCACCCCGTAGACCAGGGCGAGCAGCGGCGCGGCCAGGTACGAGCAGGCCGCGAGGGTGGTGGGCGGTGCGGCGGGGGGAACGTGCCGGACGGACATGGTGGCTCCTTCGAAGCGGTCGAGGTTGCCCACCCATCCTGAGATTTCCGGCGCCTCGGCGGATCGCCGCCAGGGGCGATCCTCGGGCTCACTCTCACGAGGGATGTCAGGCCTCGCCCGCGGCGAGCCTGGTGACCGCGTCGGCCACCCGCCGCTGCCTGGTCTCGGCCTTCTTGGCGCCCTCGACCTGCAGCACGACGCGCCGCTGCCGGGAGTACGACAGGCCGTCGAAGAACGCCTTGGCCGCAGGCGCCCGGTCGAGCGCCTCGGCCAGGTCGGGCGGCACGGTGACCGTGCGGGGCTCGGTGTCGAGCTCCAGGCCGACCTCGATCTCGTCGCCGGCGGCCACGCCCGCGCCCTCGCGGTTCTCGGCGGCGAGCGGCAGCATCGAGCGGCCGCCCATCGGCGCCACCGTGCTGCGGTAGACATATCCGTTGATCGTGACGCGGACGGGCGGGCGTCTGCCCGCTCCCAGCTCGGCCACCACCTCGGGCGGCACCTCGATCCCTGTCGCGGTCCTGCCGCTCAGCTCGACAGTGGTACGGAAGATCATCGGAAGAACCCCTTGAGTACGGGCGCGAGAGCGGCGGGCTTGACGATGTGGGTCTGGCCGTCGAGCGTGCGGTGCTCGGCGTCGGGGAGCACCCGGGCCAGGTCGCGGGTGCCGTTGCGGATCCAGGCAGGGCTCTTGCTCCCGTCGACGACCAGGGCCGGCATCTTGACGCCGTCCCACCGGCCTTCGGGCAGCGGCCTGCCGTGCTCGAACTCGGTCACGAACGCGGCGTCGTACGGCAGCGTGCGGGCGACCTTCTTCATCGTCGACCAGCCGGGCATGAGGGTCATCATGGCCACCACGGGGGCGGGCAGGTTGACGCCCCGGCGCATGAAGTAGCGGATCGCCGCGCCCGGCTTGCCCTGGGCCAGCATGGTCTCGATGCTCGCCGTGTAGTCGGCGGGGATGGGCGGGCGGGTGCCGTCGACGATGAAGGGCGGCTCGTACACGGCGATCTTGCTGACGGGCAGCCCGCTCGCGGCGGCGGCCAGGGCCAGCGCGGCGCCGGAGGAGATGCCGTACAGGAAGACCGGCTCGCCGATCATCTCGATGAGGGCGGCGATGTCCTCGATCTCCCGCTCGGGGGCGAACGGCGTGGTGTCGCCGCTCTCGCCGCGGCCGCGCCGGTCGTAGGTGTAGACCGTGTGGGTGTCGGCCATCTCCTGGGCGAGCGGGGTGTTGGGGCCCGAGGCGCGGTAGCACATCGCGCCGTCGACGAGCAGCAGCGCGGGGCCCTGGCCGGTGCGCGTGTAGGCGATGGTGGTGCCGTCGCGGGAAATCACGGTGTTCATGTCCTGCCTCTTCCGTTCGGGGTACCTTGAGGGTTCCACCGACAAATATATTTGTCAAGGGCGCCATCGTGGAGGATCGGTCAGGGCGGGAACGGGTCCGGCATCGGAGGGTTGCGCATGGCTGACGAGAAGATGGCTCGCAAGGCGTACGAGAAGGAGTTGTACCGGCTGCAGGGCGAGCTGGTGAAGATGCAGGAGTGGGTGCGGGTCGCGGGCGAGCGGGTGGTGGTGGTCTTCGAGGGGCGTGACGCGGCCGGGAAGGGCGGCGCGATCAAGCGGGTGGCGGAGTATCTCAACCCGCGCGTCACCCAGATCGTCGCCCTGCCGGCCCCCACCGAGCGCGAGCGCACGCAGTGGTACTTCCAGCGCTACGTCGAGCACCTGCCCGCGGCCGGCACCATCGTGCTGTTCGACCGGAGCTGGTACAACCGGGCGGGCGTGGAGCGGGTGATGGGTTTCTGCACCGAGGAGGAGCACTCGCGGTTCCTCCACCAGTGCCCGATCTTCGAGCGGCTGCTGGTCGAAGACGGGATCCTGCTGCGCAAGTACTGGTTCTCGGTGAGCGACGCCGAGCAGGAGCGGCGCTTCCGCAAGCGGCTGGAGGACCCGATGCGCCGCTGGAAGCTGTCGGCCGTCGACCTCGAGTCCATCACCCGCTGGGAGGACTACTCGCGGGCCAAGGACGAGATGCTGGTCCACACCCACATCCCCGAGGCGCCCTGGCACGAGGTGGAGAGCGAGGACAAGCGGCGGGCCAGGATCAACATGATCAGCCACCTGCTGTCGACGATCCCGTACGAGGACGTGCCCCGCCCGGAGATCCAGATCCCGGAACGCCCGCCGGGCACCGGTTACCGCCGTCCGCCGCGGCTGGAGAACCATGTGCCGGACGTGGCCCGCCCTTGACTTCTTATTTAGAGGATGCGCATCCTCTAAATATGACTTATGTGATCGCTGAGCCCTGCGTGGACGTGATCGACCGGGCCTGCGTGGAGGAGTGCCCGGTCGACTGCATCTACGAGGGCGCGCGGGCGCTCTACATCCAGCCGCTCGAATGCGTCGACTGCGGGGCGTGTGAGCCGGTCTGCCCGGTGGAGGCCATCTACTACGAGGACGACCTGCCCGAGCGGTGGCAGGTGTTCGCGGGCGACAACGCCGCGTTCTTCGCCGAGACGCTGCCCGGCAGGGACGCGCCCCTGGACTCGCCCGGGGGAGCGTCGAAGCTGGGCAGGCTCGGCGTCGACACCCCGCTGGTGGCCGGTCATCCGGTGACGTCATGACCGGGCTGGACCGGGCGCGGGCCCACGAGGTGCTGTCCGTGCCCAGCCGGGTCACCATCCTGGACCTGCTGCGCGAACGCGCCGAACCGCTCGACGCCCGCGAGCTCGCCGCCGGGACCGGCCTGCACGTCACCACTGTCAGGTTCCACCTGTCGGCGCTGCTCGAAGCCGGGCTGGTCGTCGAACGGGCCGAGCGGAGCGGCGGCCGGGGCCGGCCGCGCGCGGTGTACTCGGCGTCCTGGGCGGCGGAGCCGGAGCACGGGCCCTACCAGGAGCTCGCCGAGCTGCTGGCCCGCCACTTCGCCGACACCCCCGCCCAGCGGGCCCGCCGGGCGGAGCGCGCCGGCGAGGAGTGGGCGCTGCGGCGGCTGAGCCCTGCCGCGACCCCGGCGGTGAAGAGGGACGGCCGGTCGGCGGAGGACGCCCGGTCGGCGGTGAAGGGGGATGCCCGGTCGGTGGAGGACGCCCGGTCCGGGGTCAAGGGGGATGCCCGGTCCGAGGTGAAGGGGGATGCCCGGTCGGCGGTGACGGCGATGTTCGCCGAGATGGGGTTCGACCCGGAGCCGACCGGCGACGGGCGCATCCTGCTGCACGGCTGCCCGTTCCGCGCCACCGCCCGGTCGCATCCCGAGGTGGTCTGCGCCGCGCATCGCGGGCTGCTGCGCTCGGCTGTCGAACTCCTCGACCCGGGCGCGCCCGGCCTCGAACTGCACGCGTTCGTCCGTCCCGAGCTCTGCGTGATCACGGCCGGCGGCGAGGCCCCCGAGCCGCACGGGACGTCACGATGAGCCGCGCCCGCTTCCGGAGCCCGACGTGGTGCTGACTCCCGCGCCGGCCCGCGACCGGGTCGAACGGCCCGCGCGGCGCCCCCTGACGTCCTGGCTGTCGTCCACGGACCACAAGGTCATCGGCTACCTCTACCTGATCACGTCGTTCGGGTTCTTCCTGGTCGCCGGGGTCATGGCCCTCGTCGTCCGGGCCGAGCTGGCCCAGCCGGGCCTGCAACTGGTCAGCAACGAGCAGTACAACCAGCTGTTCACCATGCACGGCGCGATCATGCTGCTGCTGTTCGCCACGCCGCTGTTCGCCGGGTTCGCCAACGTCATCATGCCGTTGCAGATCGGGTCGCCGGACGTGGCCTTCCCCCGGCTCAACATGGTCAGCTACTGGCTGTTCCTGTTCGGCGGGCTGATCGCCGTCAGCGGCTTCCTCACCCCCGGCGGCGCCGCCGCGTTCGGCTGGTTCGCCTACACGCCGCTGTCCAGCGTGATCAGCTCGCCGGGCGTCGGCGGCGATCTGTGGATCATGGGCTTCGCGCTGAGCGGGCTCGGGACGATCCTCGGCGCGGTCAACTTCGTCACCACGGTCATCGGCATGCGGGCGCCCGGCATGACCATGTTCCGGATGCCGATCTTCACCTGGAACGTGCTGCTGACCAGCATGCTCGTGCTGATGGCGTTCCCCGTGCTGGCCGCCGCGTTGCTGGCGCTGGAGTCGGACCGCGCGTTCGGCACCCAGATCTTCGCGCCGGAGAACGGCGGGGCGATGCTGTGGCAGCACCTGTTCTGGTTCTTCGGCCATCCCGAGGTCTACATCATCGCGCTGCCGTTCTTCGGCATCATCACCGAGGTCATCCCCGTCTTCAGCCGCAAGCCGATCTTCGGTTACCTCGGCCTGGTCGGCGCGACCATCGCCATCGCCGGGCTGTCGATGACCGTGTGGGCCCATCACATGTTCGGCACGGGCCAGGTGCTGCTGCCGTTCTTCTCGTTCATGAGTTTTCTGATCGCGGTGCCGACCGGGGTGAAGTTCTTCAACTGGATCGGCACGATGTGGCGCGGGCACCTGTCCTTCGAGACGCCGATGCTGTTCTCGATCGGCTTTCTGGTCACCTTTCTCTTCGGCGGGCTCACCGGCGTCATCCTGGCCTCGCCGCCGCTCGACTTCCACGTCACCGACACCTATTTCGTGGTGGCCCACTTCCATTACGTGGTGTTCGGCACGGTGGTGTTCGCGATGTTCGCCGGATTCTTTTTCTGGTGGCCGAAGATGACCGGGCGGATGCTCGGCGAGAGGCTCGGGAAGATCCAGTTCTGGCTGTTGTTCGTCGGCTTCCACACCACGTTCCTGGTGCAGCACTGGCTGGGCATGCTCGGGTTCCCGCGCCGCTACGCCGATTACGGCGCGGGTGACGGGTTCACCCTGCTCAACCAGATCTCGTCCGTCGGCGCGCTGATCCTCGGGCTGTCCACGGTGCCGTTCCTCTACAACGTGTGGAAGACCTCGCGCGGGCCGCGCCGGGTGACGCTGGACGACCCCTGGGGGTTCGGCGGCTCGCTGGAATGGGCCACGAGCTGCCCGCCGCCGCGGCACAACTTCACCTTCATCCCGCCGATCCGCTCCGAACGGCCCGCGTTCGACCTCCACCACCCCCGGGAGTGATTCACTCCCCGCTGACGACGTCGTACACCAGCAGCCCGTCCTCCCGCAGCCGGGCGCCCGCGCTCGGCTGATGCTCGGCCGTCGCGCCCGAATGGCTCAGGTGCAGCACGGGCACGCCCCTGGCCAGCACGGCGAAGTCGGCGATGAGCCGCCGGTGGCAGCGCCACCACAGGGCCTCGGCGCACATCACGGCCGTGCGGCCGGCCGCGGTCTGTGCCAGCAGCTCGTCCATGGCGGCCAGGAAGCCGGGGTCGCGGGTGTGGCCGGCGTAGCCGCGGAAGGACTCGTTCTCCCAGAAGGTGTCGGGGGAGTCGGGCGCGGGCCTGCGGAAGCCGCCCAGCCGCCGGTCCCAGCGGTAGCCGATGCCGGCCTCCGGGAGCCAGACGGCCAGCTCCTCGCGGCGCGCGTCGGGGTTGCGCCTGCTGCCCGGCGCCGTCCGTACGTCCACCACCGCCTCGACGCCGGCGCCGCGCAGCAGGCCCGACAGCTCCGCGCGGCCGGCCGTGCCGTGACCGAAGGTCAGCAGCGGTTCGGTCACCGTGTCTTGGCGACGGTGAGCAGGCAGGCGGCGTCTTCCAGGGCGTCCAGGCTGTGCCGCGCCGGGGGGATGATCAGGAGGTCGCCCGTCATGCCGTCCCAGGAGTCCCCGCCGCTGTGCAGCCGCACCCGGCCGCGCAGCACCTGCAGGGTGGCCTCGCCGGGGTTCTCGTGCTCGGCGAGCGACTGGCCGGCCTTGAGCGCGATGAGCGTCTGCCGGAGCACGTGCTCGTGGCCGCCGTACAGGGTCTCGGCGCTGCGGCCTGTCGAGGCGTCGCCGGCGCGCTTGAGGTGCTCGCGTACGAGGGCTTCCAGAGATGTCTTCTGCATGCCTTCGAGTCTGGCATCAGGGGTGACCGGGAATCACGGCAAGGGTCAGGGATAACGGCACGGCCACAAGGGGCGATATATAACCATAAAGACGTCATAATCCTGTCCAGCTTCCGGCAGTGCCGGAACAGGAAGGCGGAGACAGGATGGTCGGGTTCGCGGCGTTCGCGGGGAAGACCGGGAAGGCCACGTTAACAGGCCCACGGATTCTGGCCGTCGCCATCGCGGTGGTCGCGCCGCTTCTGGAGATCGCCGCTCTCGTGCAGTGGGCCGGGCTGCCCGAGGCGTGGACGCCCCAGCTCACCGTCACCCCGCAGTCCGCCGTGGTGCTCACCTTCCCCGCGGTCGGCGCCTACCTCATCGCGCACCGGCCCCGGCTGAACATGGCCTGGATGATGTGCGCCGGCGGCCTCGCCGCCGGGCTCAGCGACTTCTTCCAGTCGCTCATGCTCCGGGTCGCCGCCGACGGTCACCTGATGCTCGCGGGCTACCTGCGTCACACGTACATCGTCTTCTGGGCGGTGTGCGGGCTCACGCTGACCGCGCTGCTGCCGCTGTACTCGCCCGACGGGCGGCTGCCCTCGCCGCGCTGGCGCTGGGCGCTCGCGCTGAGCGCGGTCTCGCTCGGCACCGAGATGCTGCGCAACATCACCCGCCCGGACCCGTCGCCGATCGGCTACCGGTTCCCCGAGGTCGTCCCGAACCCGCTGCAGATCCGCGCGCTCGCCCCGTACCAGGAGATCATCTCGGAGACCGCCTGGGCCGGCATCTACCTCTCGCTGGCGCTGGCCGCGCTGTCGATGGCGCTGCGGCTGCGCCGGGCCGACCCGGTGGGCCGGCGGCAGATCGGGTGGCCGCTCTTCGCGTTCACCGGATACATCGTCTTCCTGGTCGTCGGGACGGCCGTGCCCGGCCTGGTGTGGGTGGCGGTGCTGTGGTCCGCGCTCATCCCGGTCGCGGTCGCGTTCTCTGTCATGCGCTACCGGCTGTACGGGATCGACACCGTCATCAGCCGCACCTTCGTGGCCGCTGGGCTGCTCGTCGTCATCAGCGCGGTCTACTTCGGCGCCGGCGCCGTGGCCAGCCTGGGCGTCTCCGGGTACGACAGGGTCGCCGGGCTGGCGTCCGCCCTGTTCGCCGGGGCGTTCTTCCAGCCGCTGCGGCGCGTGCTGCAGCGGGCCGTCGACCAGATGCTCTACGGCAAGGTCGGCGACCCCCGGCTGCTGGCCGCCCGGCTCACCCAGGCGATCCGGCGCGGGGACCCGGCCGAGGCGCTGACCGCGGTCGTCGGCGTGCTGCGCGACGGGCTCGCGGTCGAGGGGGTGGCCGTGGAGGTGGCCGACGGCGAGCCCCGGTACGTGGAGAACGGCCGGGTCGGCGACCGGCCGCGCGAGGTGCCGCTGGTCTGGCACGGCGAGCGGGTCGGCCGCCTGCTGGTGGGCGCTCCCGGGCCGCGCCGCTTCCCGGCCGCGCACAACGAGCGGGTGCTCGCCACCCTCACCCCGTACGCGGCCGACGTCGCGCACGCCGTGCGCATGGCGGCGGACTTGCAACGTTCCAGGGAACGCATCCTGACCACGCGCGAGGAGGAACGGCGCCGGCTCCGCCGCGACCTGCACGACGGGCTGGGACAGAGCCTGGCGGGCATGGCCATGCTCATCAACATCGCCCGCGGCCGCCTGAAGGAGGCGCCGGACTCGGCCGACGCCCTGCTGCGCGAGCTGCGTACCGGGATGGACGCCGTCGCCGGCGACATCCGCGAACTGGTGTACGGGCTGCGCCCGCCGGCCCTGGACGACCTGGGGCTGGCGCGGGCGGTGCGCGAGCTGGCCGAGCAGGCCTCGCCGGAGATCGAGATCGAGGTGTCGGCCGAGGGCGACCTGTCGGAGCTCCCTGCGGCCGTGGAGGTGGCCGTCTACCGCATCGTCCAGGAGGCCCTGACCAACGTCCGGCGGCACGCGCGCGCCGAGCGGGCGCGCATCCACCTCCAGCGGGAACGCGAGGTGCTGCGGGTGACCGTCGCCGACGACGGCCGCGGCCTGCCGGAGAGCCGCCGGGCGGGGGTCGGCCTCAGCTCGATGCGCGAGCGCGCGGCCGAGCTGGGCGGGATCTGCGTGATCAGCGGCGGGCCCGGCGAGGGCACCCGGGTGGAGGTCATGCTCCCTCTCCTGCCCCAGCCGGCCCCGTCACAGAACAGCGTCTCCTGACGCGGGCGCCTGGCGACTCCGGGCCGCGAGGCCGCTGCGGCAACGGCGCTCAGCGCCTCCGGCCCCGCGCCGACCGCCTCCGGCCGAGCGGACTCCGCCTCCGCTCCTGCTCTTCCTTGCGTCTGCTGCGTCGCCGTCCGAGGAACCAGCCGGCGCCCAGGATGGCGAGTCCGATGGGGGTACGCGCGAGCCACCGCGCCAGCGCGACTTTGAAAAGACCCTTCATGACGGGACCCCCTGCCCCACAGGAGCCGTGCCACACGACGGCTTTCAGCGAGCTGAAACCGGAGTGTCAGCGGGGCTGCCTAAGATCCGCATCATGACATCCAGCGAGGGGACTCCCGGCAACGGCCGGCAGGGCACCGCGCACTTCGTCCATGTCGATCTCCACGTCCACTATCGCCAGGCCTACCTCGTCGACGACGAGGCGACGGGGCCCCACGGCCTGCCGGCGGACGACCCGGCCCATCCGGTCGGCATCATCAGGGTCGAGGAGGGAGCCGCGTTCCTGATCACCGGGGTCGACACCGGGACGGTCGGGTTCACGGTGGCGGTGGCCGACCGCGATCCCGGGCCCGAGCTGGAGGAGTTCGAAGACATCGTGGAGGTGGGGTTCAGGTCCGCGGTGGGGCGGGTGGCGCTGCACGAATGGGGCGGCCCCGCTTATGAGCTGCCGCCGCTGCCCGCCGGGCCCGGGTGGTACCGGTTGCGTTACCACGCCCGGGGGATGGACGGCCCGGTCGACGACGACTACCTGCTGCAGATCTGGCCCCAGGAGTCGGCCGAGCCCCGCGTCGTCAAGAGCAGCAGCGCCACGCTGCAGTACTGGCTGCACCCCGGCTGACACGCCCGCAGGGGTGGGAGTCCGCGGCAGGCCGAACGCAGCCGGACTCGCGCCGGGCGGGACCGGACGGTCGACGTGAACATGCGCGGCCTGCCGCACGGCATCCCCGCCGCGCTGCCGCATTTCCGGCAACGCGGCGGCGGGCTCACACCATGGCTCATGACGCGCGACCCACCGCGTCCGCTCCACCTCGTCCGCCGCCGTCGCGTACACGATCGGCCGGCCCCCGGACGCCGACGTCCTCCCGTCCACCCGGCCCTACGGAACCGACCCTCCCGATCAGAACGGCCGGCCCGCCCTGGCGGGGGCTGAGTTGGGAGCCAGCCCGCCCTCCCCGAGCGGGCGGCTCCGTCCTGGTGGGGCTGAGCTGGAAACCGGCCCGCTCTCCCTGGATGGCCGGGGCGGTTGTCAGAGCCAGCTGGCGCGGACGCTGGGGCCGGCTTCGGCGGGGGCGGTGCCGAGGTCGCCCGCGCGTACGGCGGCGAGGGTGCGTTCGACGCAGGCGATGATCTCGGGGGCGCGCTCGCGGAGGGCGAGGGCGTCCTGGGGGTACGACTCCTCCACGTTCCCCTGCTTGAGCACCACGTCCAGGTCGCCCAGCCGGTCGGCCAGCCAGCCGAGCGGGTCGGCCGACAGTTCCCTGGCGAAGACCCGGGGGCCCGGGTCCCAGCCGGTGAAGATCGGGTGGTGGTGGGTCCGGTCGAAGCTGCCCGGCCGCCCGTCGACGGACTCCAGCAGGTCCACTCGCCAGATCGGCCGGCCGAGGCTGATCGGGCGGGCCGAGTAGACCGTGCCCCGCAGCTCGCCCTCGTCGAGCATCCGCACTTCGAGCCGGACGCCGTGCTCGGCGCCCTCCTGGCCCTTGTTGGGTTGCGGGTCGACGAAGTAGATGTCGCTGACGGCCACGCCGATCCGCTCGAAGCCGAAGACGTACAGCACGAGGTACCCCTCTCCGTTCGGTTCCTCCTCCTCGGAGTATGAGCAGTGCTCGCCCAGGAGAAAAGCGTTGGGAAACTGTCGGTGGCGGCTGGTAGAAAACAGGGTCGAAACGTCGACGGGGTCAGGGGGCCGTTCCCGTGAGCAGCAGTTCGGAGTTCTCTGTTTCCGGGCCGGTCTACGACCGGCGCGGCCCGCTGCGCTGGCTCTGGTCCCATGTGCGCCGCCATCCGCTCCACCTGACCGGGTTCCTCGGCGGGTCGCTGGTCATGGTGGTGCTCAACGCCATGGTCCCGCAGCTCACCGGCTCGGCCTTCGACGCGGTGCTGGGCGACGGGTCCGCGCTCGGCGCGATCGTGCTGGTCATGCTGGCGGTCGTGGTGGCCCGCGGCATCATCGACCTGGTGGCGCGGCTGTCGTCCGAGGTGCTGGCCAAGCGGCTGGAGCGCGACGCCCGCGACGAGCTCTACGTGAGCCTGCTCGGCAAGAGCCAGACCTTCCACAACCGCCAGCGGGTCGGCGATCTGATGGCCAGGGCCGCCAACGACATCCGGCAGCTCTCCATCATGATCTCCCCGGGCTTCGACCTGATCGTCGACTCCGGGCTGTCCGGCCTGGTGCCGCTGTTCTTCATCGCCACCATCGACCCGCGGCTGCTGCTCGTGCCCGGCGTGTTCGCGGTCGTCTTCGTGATCGCGCTCTGGCACTACATGCGCCAGCTCAACCCGGTCGCGACCCGGATGCGCGAGCAGTTCGGCGATCTCAACGCCGGGCTCAACGAGGCCGTGCGCGGCATCGAGGTCATCAAGGTGACCGCCCAGGAGGCGCAGGAGCGCCGCCGGTTCCGCGCCCGCGCCCGGCTCTACCGCGACTCCTTCGTGCGCAACGGCCTGGTGCAGGCCCGCTACCTGCCCACGCTGCTCTTCGCGGCCGCGATGGCGGGCGCGCTCTGGCACGCGCTCGCGCTGCAGGCGGCGGGCCAGATCACGATCGGCGACGTGGTGGCCTTCATGGGGCTCATGGGTATGCTCGGCTTCCCCACCCAGATGTCGATCTTCACGTTCTCGCTGGTCCAGCTCGGCGTCGTGGCCTCCCGCCGGATCCTCGCCATCGTCAACGCCGAGACCGAGCTCGACCAGCCGGCCGACGGCCATGCCGCCGCCGTCACCGGCGAGATCGTCTTCGACGACGTGACGTTCGGCTACGAGGGCGGCGACCCGGTGCTGCGCGGCGTGTCCTTCACCGTGCGGCCGGGCGAGACGGTCGCCGTCGTCGGCGAGACCGGCTCGGGCAAGAGCACGCTGACCAAGCTCGTGCCGCGCATCTACGACGTCACCTCCGGCCGCGTCCTCGTCGACGGCGTCGACGTGCGCGCCTGGGACCTCGACTCGCTGCGCTCCCAGATCTCCACCATCGAGCAGGACATCGTGCTGTTCTCCCGCTCCGTCGCGGAGAACATCGCCTTCGGCCTGGGCCAGAAGGCCGGCCGCGACGACGTGGTGCGGGCGGCCGAGGACGCGCAGGCGGCCGAGTTCATCGGCGAGCTCGACGACGGCTACGACACGGTCATCGGCGAGCGCGGCATCACTCTCTCCGGCGGCCAGCGGCAGCGGCTGGCCATCGCGCGGGCCCTGCTGACCGACCCGGCGATCCTCGTGCTCGACGACTCGACCAGCGCCGTCGACTCGGCCACCGAAGACCTGATCCAGCAGGCGATCGGCCGCGTGCTCGAAGGCCGCACCACGCTGCTGATCACCCACCGGCTGTCCCAGATCCGGTGGGCCGACAAGGTGCTGCTGCTCAAACGGGGCGAGCTGGTCGACTTCGGCACCCACGACGAGCTGCTCGGGCGCAGCCGTCTCTACCGCCGCATCTTCGCCCACTACGACGAGGTCCTGCCGGCCGGGGGCGACGCGCCCGTGCTGGCCGGCGAGCAGGGAAGGGCCGGCTGATGGGCTTCCTGATGGACGGCCTGGAGGCCGAAGACTACGACCGCACCTACAGCGACCGCGAGCTGCTGCGCCGGATCCTGTCCTACTTCCGGCCCAAGCTCGGGGCGATGGTGCTGGTCGCCGCCATGATCGTGCTCGTTTCGCTGGGGCAGGCGGCGGTGCCGCTGCTGGTCAGCTGGGGCGTCGACGCGGTCCAGGCGGGCACGATCGGCGACGTCGCCTGGCCGCTGACCGGCGCGCTGCTGCTCACCGGCGTCCTCGGCTGGGTGTTCAACTTCTTCCGGCAGTGGTACAGCGCGCGGGTGACCGGCGACGTCGTGCTCCACCTGCGCGAAGACGCCTTCGACGCGGTGCTCCAGCGCGACCTGTCCTTCTACGACGAGACGCCGTCCGGCCGCATCGTCAGCCGGGTGACGTCCGACACCGACGACTTCGCCACCGTGTCCACGCTCACCATGGACCTGATCAGCCAGGTGCTGATGGTCGGGTTCGTCACCGTGCTGCTGTTCCTGCGCAGCGTCGAGCTGGCCCTGCTGACACTTCTGGTGGTGCCCGTCGTCGTGGGCCTGGCCCTGCTGTTCCGGCGGCTCGCCCGCGCCACCACCCGCAAGGCCCAGCGCTCGCTCAGCCGGGTCAACGCCAACCTGCAGGAGACCATGGGCGGCATCGCCGTGGCCAAGAGCTTCCGCCAGGAGCGGCAGGTCTACGACGAGTTCCTGCCGATCAACCGGCAGAGCTACCAAGTGACGCTGCGGCAGGGGTTCGTCTTCTCGGCGATCTTCCCGGTCCTGTTCCTGGTGGCCGGGCTCGCCACGGTCGCCCTGGTGCAGTTCGGCGGCACGGCCGTGCTCGGCGGGCGGCTGACGGCCGGTGACTGGTACCTGTTCCTCCAGGGTGTGGCGCTGTTCTGGTTCCCGCTGACGTCGATCGCCGCGTTCTGGTCGCAGTTCCAGCAGGGCCTGTCGGCGTCGGAGCGGGTCTTCGCGCTGATCGACGCGCCGCCGCGGGTGGTGCAGACCGGCGCGCAGCCGGTCGGCAGGCTGGCCGGGCGCATCGAGTTCCAGGGCGTCACCTTCGGCTACGACCCCGCGAGCCCGGTGCTGCGCGACTTCGACCTGCGCATCGAGGCCGGCGAGACGGTCGCGCTGGTCGGCCACACCGGTGCGGGCAAGTCCACGCTGAGCAAGCTGATCACCCGGTTCTACGAGTTCCAGGAAGGCCGGCTGCTCATCGACGGCCGCGACATCCGCGAGCTCGACCTGGGCGAGTACCGCCGCCAGATCGGCGCGGTGCCGCAGGCGCCGTTCCTGTTCAGCGGCACCGTCGCCGACAACATCCGCTACCCCAGGCCGGATGCGACCGACGACGAGGTGCGGGCCGCGGCCGAGGCGGTCGGCGGCGGCGACTGGATCGACGCCCTGCCCCACGGCCTCGACACCGACGTGGGCGAGCACGGCCGGGCCCTGTCGATGGGGCAGCGCCAGCTCGTCGCGCTGGCCCGCCTGCTCGTCCAGGACCCGGCGATCGTGGTGCTCGACGAGGCCACGGCCAGCGTCGATCCGCTCACCGAGGCGCAGATCCAGGAGGGTCTCGACGTGGTGCTGGCCGAGCGCACCTCGATCGTCATCGCCCACCGGCTGTCCACCATCGAGCACGTCGACCGCATCATCGTGCTCGACCACGGCCGCATCGTGGAGGAGGGCGACCACCCGACGCTGCTGGCGCGGGGCGGCCGCTACTGCCAGGTCTACAACACCTACTTCCGCCACCAGTCGCCCAACTACCGGGCGGGCAGCGGGTTCGTGCCCATCGGCTCGTCCTGACCGCAACATCCGAGCCGGGGTCACAGCGTGGTGAGGACCTCCTGCATCCTGGTCTTGCCCGTGCCGAACCGGCCGGCCTCCCGGCGGGGCTCGCCCTCGGCCGGGCGGCCTCGGAGCGCGTCCAGCTCGCGCTGCCGGGCGTCCTGGAACGCCGCACCCAGCTCGGCCAGCTCTTCGCCGCTCATGCCGCGGGCCAGCATCGGGAGGATCGTCGTCTCCTCGTCGCAGAAGTGCGCCATCACCGACACGACGAGCTGGTGCAGCGCCTCGGTGAGCTCGGGCGTCCCGGCGTCGGCCCGCCGCAGCGTGTCCAGGTGGACCTCGGCCTCCTTGTGCTGGGCGAAGCCGTGGTGGGCGTCCAGGAGCGGGTAGACCACGTCCTCCTCGGCGCGGGTGTGCGCGGTCAGCAGGGCGTGCAGCGCGCTGACGGCGGGCCCAGGGTCCTTCTGGTTCAGCAGCAGACGCTTGAACAGGACTTCGATCCGGCGATGGTCGGCCTGGACGAGGGCGATGACGTCGTTCCGCACGGTCATGGGATCGTGGCTACCCGGGCGGCGGGCCCCCAACCGTGCCGCCCGGTGCGGGCCCCTTCCCATGCCCGGCGCGCCGGAGTATGAACGAATCACCCGCACCCCCCGATCAGCCTGCCCGGAGGTGACGGCTGATGCGCCGTCCGAGCCTGGTTCTCTGCGCCCTCACCCTGGCCGCCGCGTTACTCGTGCCCGGCACGGGCGCCGCTGCGGACGCGCGCACCGTCGTGCCCGGTGACCAGCCGCTGCCCGGCTACACCGTCGACAACCCGCCGCTCCCGCCCGCGCTCGTGGACGGCAGGCCGGCCAGGGTGCTGCAGGGTGTGCACGAGCACGCGGCGTACGTGATCGAGGTGCCGCCGCGCTGGAACGGCGGCCTGGCGATGTGGGCCCACGGCTTCCGCGGCGCCACGCGGGTGCTCTCCGTGGACCCGCCGGGCTACGGGCTCCGGCAGCGGCTCCTGGACCAGGGGTACGCGTGGGCGGCGTCCTCGTACTACGCCAACGACTACGACGTGCGGGCCGGCGTGGTCAGCACCCGCGCGCTGGCCGGTCACTTCGCGCGGGTGGTCGGCAAGCCGAAGCGCACGTTCATCGCCGGGGTGTCGATGGGCGGGCACATCACGGCCCGCTCCATCGAGCAGTACCCGGGCTTCTACGACGCCGCGATGCCGATGTGCGGGGTGCTCGGCGACCACGAGCTGTTCGACTTCTTCCTCGACTTCCACCTCGTCGCCCAGGACCTGGCGGACGTGCCCGCGTACCCGTTCCCGGCCGACTACGCCACCTCGGCCGTACCGAAGATGCAGGAGCGGCTGGATCCGGGCAGCGCGGTCGGCGCGCAGTTCCGCGACATCGTGATCAACCAGGGCGGCGGCGAGCGGCCGGGCGCGGACGCCGCGTTCGCGTACTGGAAGGACTTCCTGTTCGGGCTGGCCGGGCCGGACGAAGGCGGCTCGCTGGCGCAGCAGCCCGGCCGGGTGGGCACGAACGTCGGCACCCGCTACACGCCCTCCTCGCCGGTGAACGTCAACGCGACCGTCCGGCGGGTGGCCCCCGAGGACCCGGTGGCCCGGTTCACCCGCGGGCTGACGGCCGTGGCGAGCGTGTCGGGCCGGATCGACGTGCCCGTGCTGTCGCTGCACGACCTGGGCGACAACTTCGTGCCGTTCTCGATGGAGCAGCACTACTTCAAGGACGTGGCCCGGCACGGCAGGACGAAGCACCTGGTGCAGCGGGCGATCAGGGCCGTGGGCCACTGCGAGTTCAGCGACGCCGAGGCCGGCGCCGCCTGGGACGACCTCGTCCGGTGGCAGCGCGGCGGCCCCCGGCCCGCGGGCGACGACGTGGTCACCCGCTCGGTGGTGGCCGACCCGCGCTACGGGTGCCGGTTCACCGACCCGTCGGTCTACTCGACCGGCACCCGCCCGCTGTTCCCCGCCTGCCCCTGACGGATCAGTCGGCGACCAGGCGGGCCCGCGGGCCTTCCTGCTCGCGCTGCCGGCGGATCACGTACGTGCCCGGAGCGCAGCCCGTCGCCCCGTGCTCCGGGTGCAGCAGGTAGGCCGGGGCGGTGGTCTCGAACACGCCGATGGCCAGCCGTTCGGAGTCGTGGAGCCGCCGCGTCCACCGGCACGTGTACGGTTCGGCGACGAGGGTGTGCGTGTTGCCGCCGGCCTCGCCGCGCAGCAGGTCGACGCCTTCCACCGGCACGTCGATCCACTCCCACGCCACGGCGGCCGGCGGGATCCGGACGGACGCGGCGATCATGGCCAGCGGGATGACGATCAGGTCGCCCTGGGCCTGGGGCCCGTCGACGACGGGGATGCGCACCGACCGCTCCAGGTGGTCGAGCGCGGTCAGTCCGGTCTGCTCTTCGAGGGTGGCGAGAGTCACTTTCATGGCATTCACCTCAGGTTCGGCGGAGAAGGCTCGCGTACTGGCCGGCGGACAGCCCGTAGGTCCAGCCGGCGGCGGCGATCGGGTCGTCGAAGTACCACGGCACGGTCAGCCCGTAGCGGCGGCGGCGCCCGTCGCGCTCGACGGACCCGTTGACGGCGAGCAGCACCCTGGTGCCCGCGCGCACGTCGTACAGCCGCAGCTCGAAGCCGGGATTGCCGGGGTCGGGGGCGGCGGCGACCAGCCGGAGGCCGGCCTGCTCGATGTAGGCGGCCCAGCCGAGGCGCTCGATCGCGCACCGCCTGACCTCGACGTTGCGCTCCCGCCCGATGCGCTCGGCGGACGGATCGGTGGTCACCCAGGACGGCACCCGGGTGCCGTGCCAGGCGTGCACGTCCCAGCCGTCGGCGAACCGCACGGCAGGGCCGCCGTCGTGGTGCAGCCGCACCTCGCCGTGCTCGCCGCACACCTCGGTGCGCAGCTCGGCCGGGCGTTCCGAGAGCACGCACACATCCCGGCGCGGCCACCACCAGCCGCACGAGCGGGCCACCACGGACCACAGGTGGGCCTGCCGTTTCTGCGCCCGGCTGAACACCTCGACGCCGCCCAGCCGGCGCAGCGCGTCGTGCCGCGCCTGCCACGCGACGGCCGTGACGTCCTCGTACCAGCTCGTGCGCCGGAGCGGGCGGTCGTGCGCGGCCTCCAGCACCGGGACGAGCCGGCGCGCCGTCCAGGAGAGCGGGTCGTGCACCTCGCGGCGGACCAGCTGGTCGAGCTCCAAGTGGGCGCCCCTGACCGCGGCGTCGACCCGCCCGCGCAGCTCGCCGGCCATGCGGGTCAGGCTCTTCACCACCGGCCAGTCCTGCACCCGCTCCGGGGGTTCGTCGGGGCGCGGCCGGACGCCGGGCGGCACGGTGGCGAGGGCGGTCACGGGCGAGGAGGCCCAGTGGAAACGCGGCGGGGCGAACCCGGCCAGGAGGTAGAGCTCCGAGATGGCGGCTTCGGCCGCCTGACGGTGACAGAGCCGCGTCGACAGCGCCAGGCCCAGCCATTCTTCGCGGATGGTCGCAGCTTCCCGCTGCGCGCGTGCGCTCACCGGCTCAGGGTGGCGCCGTCCTTCCTCACGATCATGTCTGCGATGGTGACATGTCGGAACCTCATCTGTCTACCGCCGACAGGGCCTGCCAGAAGGCGGCGGTCAAGCGTCCGGCAAGCACGGGGTCGTATCAAGGAAGCATCCGACCCCCAAGGAGCGCCGCGATGAACCGTCGCCTGTCCCTCACGCTCGTCGCGGCGCTCGCCGCCGCCGGAACGCTGACCACCGTGCCCGCGCACGCCGCGACCGGCACCGCGTGCAAGATCCAGCCGTACGGGCTCATCGGCGCCCGCTGGCAGCAGCTCGGCGGCGCGGACGGCAAGCTCGGCTGCCCCACCACGGGCGAGCGCGACATCCACCAGAACGGGGTCGGCTGGGCCGGCCGCCGTCAGACGTTCGAACGGGGCCAGCTGGCCTGGTCGCCCAAGCTGGGCGGGAACTTCGTGGTGGCGGCCTGGTCGGCCGGAGGGAACGCTTACGTCGACTGGCACCGGACGGCCAAGGAGTTCGACACCTTCCTCGTCCGCTACACCAGCGCCGCCGACCCGCACGGGGTGCAGAAGGACACCGCGGGCGGCTTCCGCGGCCGCTACATCGTCAGGGCGCGGACGAACGGCGGCTACCGGTGGAACATCAAGGGCTGCGACACCAACCTCATCGGCCCGTCCAGCTGCCAGAAGCACTGGTCCGTCTCGGTGACCGGCTGATCAGCGAACGATCGCCGCCCGCGCGGGGACGGGCCGTCGGACGCTGATCCCGGGAATGCGACGATCGGATACGTCGACCCTCCGAGCGATTGGCGCGAGCATGGCGAACCGTAAGGCACTGGTGGTGCGCGGCGGCTGGGAAGGACATGCCCCGGTGGCCGCCACCGACCTCTTCGTCCCCTTCCTCGAAGCGCACGGCTTCGAGGTGCACCTGGCCGGCTCCCCGGAGCCGTACGCGGACGCCGCGTTCATGGCCGGGGTCGACCTGGTCGTGCAGTGCTACACCATGGGGACGATCGAGCCCGGCGAGCTCGCGGGCCTGCGCGCCGCCATCGAGTCGGGCACCGGGATGGCGGGCTGGCACGGCGGCATCGCCGACTCCTTCCGCAACTCCTCCGACTACCTCCACCTGATCGGCGGGCAGTTCGCCTGCCACCCCGGCAAAGACCCGGCCGAGCCGCACGAGAGCGCCGAGGCGCACAACTTCGTGCCGTACACCGTGAACCTGCTCCCCGAGGCCGCCGCCCACCCCATCACCGAGGGCCTGACGGACTTCGACCTGGTGACCGAGCAGTACTGGGTGCTGACCGACGACTACATCGACGTGCTGGCCACGACCACCCAGAAGGTCCGCCCGTGGGACCCCTGGCACCGTGAGGTCACCTCGCCGGCCATCTGGACCCGGAGCTGGGGCGCCGGCCGCATCTTCGTCACCACCCCCGGTCACAGCCTCGACGTGCTGCGGAACGACACCGTACGCACGATCATCGAACGCGGCATGCTCTGGGCGGCCCGGTAGCCGGAAGACCCCTCGAACAGTCCCGTACCGCTCACCGTGACGGCGTTCCATGACCGCCGCGTCCAGGTGAGCTGAGGTCGAGGGCTGGATTTCCTGCGGAACAATGTTTCAAGTTGGAGCGAAAAACCCTTCCATCTCGGCTTGTGGCGTGGCTAGTATTCCGCTCACCGTAATGACAGTCCGCCACGCGAAACAGCGTCGAGCACAAAGGGGCCCGCGATGCTCCGGTACGTCGGGCGCAGGGTCGCCGGTCTCGCACTGGTCCTGCTGATCGTCCTGACGCTCGTCTTCTTCATGCTCAGGGCGGCTCCCGGCGGTCCCGCCGAGGCCTACCTCGGCATGAACCCCACCCCGGAGAAGGTCGCCGAGGTCGAGCGCAGGCTCGGCCTCGACCAGCCGATCTGGGTCCAGTACGGCACCTTCGTCGGCAACCTGCTGGCCGGCGACTTCGGCCGCTCACTGTTCAGCGACCGCCCGGTCATCGAGATCATCGCCGAGCGGCTCCCCGTCACCCTGGAGCTCAGCCTGATCGCGTTCGTGTTCTGGGTCGCCGCCGGCCTCCTGGCCGGAGCCGTGGCGGCCAGGAAGCGCGACTCGTTCCTGGACGGCTGCGTACGGGTGATCAGCGTGATCGCGCTGTCGATCCCGAGCTTCTGGCTCGGCCTGGTGCTCGTCGTGGTGTTCGGCCTCTACGTCCAGGGCGTGCTGCCCTCCAGCGGATGGGTGCGCTTCGGCGACGATCCGATGGAGAACCTGCGCGGCGTGATCCTGCCCGCGTTCGCCCTCGGCCTCGGCTCGGGCGCCATCATCGCCCGTACGCTGCGCGCCTCGATGATCGACACCGCGCAGGCCGACTACGTGTCGTTCGCCCGCGCGATGGGCATGCCCGAGCGGCGCATCCTGCGCCGGATCACCGCGCGTAACGCGATCATCCCGACAGCCACCGTGATCGGGCTCATGCTCGGCGTCTTCATCAGCGGCACCGTGCTGGTGGAGAACGTGTTCAACCTGCCGGGGATCGGCCAGACCATCGTCGCCGCCTTCAAGCAGCACGACTACCCGCTGGCCATCGCCTGCACCCTGATCACCGCCACCGTCTTCCTGGTCACGAACCTGATCGTGGACCTCCTCTACTTCGTGCTCAACCCCCGGATCCGCGCCGGGTTCCTGAACGGGACGGCCCGCTGACCATGAACCGAGTGCTTCCCCGGATGTCCGCGCTGACCTGGGCCGGGTTGGCCCTGCTCGGGCTGTTCCTGCTGCTGGCCGTGGCCGGGCCGCTGCTGGCCGGCTCGCCGGACGCGCGCACCGGCCTGACCCTGGCCGCCCCCGGCGCCGACCACCTGTTCGGCACCGACCACCTGCAGCGCGACCTGTTCGCCCGCACCGCCGAAGGCGCCCGCGTCTCGCTGCTCGTGGCGGCGGCCGGCGTCGCCTTCGGCCTGGTCGTCGCCGTGCCCGCCGGGCTGGTGGCCGGGTACTTCGGCGGACGCTGGCCCGACGACCTGATCATGCGCGTGCTGGAGGCGCTGCAGGCGCTGCCGCTCTTCGTCTTCGCGCTGTTCGTCATCGGCATCACCGGCACCGGCGACTCGCACTGGGGCCCGCTGACGGTGACCGCGACCACCAAGGTCGTGCTGCTGCTCGGCGTCGGCTTCATCCCGTACTTCGCCCGTGTGACCCGCTCGGCCACCCTGGTCGAGGTCCAGGAGGACTATGTCGACGCGCTCCGGGCGATCGGCGTGCCGCGCTGGCGCATCATCGGCGGCGAGGTGCTGGTCAACGTGCTGCCGCCGGTGCTCGTGCAGGCGTTCCTGTGGCTCGGCGTGGCGATCTTCGCCGAGAGCGCGCTCAGCTTCCTCGGCCTCGGCATCCAGCCGCCGCGGCCCAGCCTCGGCAACATCCTCGGCGACGCGACCAGCTACATGCTGCTCGGCGCGTGGTGGTACTCCATCATCCCCGGCCTGGTCATCCTCGTCGCCACCGTCGGATTCAACCTCGCGGGCGACGGCCTCGGCGACGCGCTCGACGCGCAGGGCCGGCGCTGAGCCTCACCACCCCCACCTCTGAAGGAAACATCGTGATGAATGAAGCGATCATCGGCCGCCGCCGCTTCCTGGCGATGGCCGGCCTGCTCACCGCGGGCTCGCTGGCCGTGACGGCATGCGGCACGTCCGGGACGCCGGCCCCGGCCGCCTCCCAGGGCCCGAAGCCGACCAAGCTGGCGTTCGGCGTCACCTCCATCTCCGACTACCTGAACCCGCTCTACACCACCTCCAGCCGGGTCCACTGGATCACCGACCCCGTGGTGGAGTCGCTCTACACCCACGACGCGTCGCTGAAGTCCGTGCCGCTGCTCGCCGACGGCGAGCCGGAGATCTCCGACGACGGCCTCACCTGGACCATCAAGCTCAAGGAGGGCGTGACCTTCGCCAACGGCGACCCGTTCACCGCGGCGGACGTCGTGGCCGCGCTGAAGTTCGTCTCCGACCCCAAGTCCACCAGCGACTGGACGGTCTTCTTCGCCGGCTACGTCAAGGACGCCGAGGCGGACGGCGACCACACCGTGAAGATCACCCTGACCGCCCGCTACGGCGTGCTCCGCGCCCACCTCACCAACCTGCCGATCATCCACAAGGACTTCGTCGCCAAGACCGACACCACCATGGGCACCGGCCCCTTCACGATCGAGAAGGTGACCCAGGGCCAGTCGGTCGAGCTGAGCCGCAACGACTCCTACCACGGCGAAAAGCCCGCGCTCGCGAGCGTCGTCTTCCAGGCGGTGCCCGACCCCGCCACCCGCCTGGTCAACCTGCGCGAAGGCAAGATCCACATCATGACCGACGTCACGCCCGAGAGCGTGGCCCTGCTCAAGCAGGACGCGCAGGTCAAGGTGCACGAGGTCGACGCGCCCAGCGACATCATCACCTACTTCACGGCCAACAAGGCACCCTTCGACGACGTCAAGGTGCGGCAGGCGCTCGCATACGCGATGGACCGCAAGGGCGTGCGCGACGTCGCGTACGCGGGCACCGCCACCATCGCGCAGGGCCCCATCGGCCCCGCCGTCGAGGGCCACGACCCGTCCCTGCAGATCTACGGCGAGGCCCCCGACCACGAGAAGGCCAAGGCGCTGCTGACCGAGGCCGGCGCGAGCGACCTGAAGTTCACCCTGACGATCACCAGCGACGCCATGATGAAGAACATCGGCCAGGTGCTCGTCGAAGGCTGGAAGCAGGCCGGCATCACCTGCACGCTGGAGACCCTCGACGTCGGCCCCTGGGTGCAGAAGTGGGCGTCGGGCAAGTTCGACCTGGTGATGAACAGCTTCGAGACCGGCTTCGGCGCCGGGCGCACCGCCTTCTCCCTCCTGAACGTGACCAACTCGGCGTATCCGCTGAACTTCGGTTACAAGAACGAGGAAGTGGACAAGCTGCTCGGCCAGGCCTGGGCCACCGACGACGAGGCGGAGCGGGCCGAGCTGTGCAAGCGGATCAACGGCCTGCTGGCGGCGGACGCGATCATCATCCCGCCCGTCTACCCGAAGATGCTCGTGGCGCAGCGCACCGACGTCTCGCCGCTCGACGAGCCGGGCATGAGCGTCAGCCGCATCAGCGTCCCCGCCGTGCAGTTCACCTGATGAGCGCGCTGCTGTCGGTCAGGGACCTGGGGGTTGCCTTCCGTACCAGGGAGGGCGACGTGCCCGCCGTGCGCGAGGTCTCCTTCGACCTCGCCCGCGGCGAGATCCTCGGGCTGGTCGGCGAGTCGGGGTCGGGCAAGAGCACGCTGCTCACCGCGCTGACGCGGATGCTGCCGCGCAACGCGCGCCTCGACGCCGGGCGCCTCGCCTTCGACGGCGCCGACCTCGTCAAGCTGCGCGAGGACGGCATGCGCAGGCTGCGGGGCGACCGCATCGGGCTGATCCCGCAACGGCCCATGACCTCGCTCTCGCCGGTCACGCCCGTCGGCCGGCAGCTGCGCTGGCACCTCGACGGGCTCGACGACGGGCGGCTCAAGGAGCTGCTCGCCGGCGTCGGGCTCGGCGCGGTGCTCGACCGGCTCGACGGCTACCCGCACGAGTTCTCCGGCGGACAGCTGCAACGCCTGCTCATCGCCGTGGCGGCCATCGGCAAGCGGCCCGACCTGCTGCTCGCCGACGAGCCCACCACCACGCTGGACGCCACCGTGCAGGCCCAGGTGCTGCGGCTGCTGCTGGACCTGCGCGACGAGATCGGCTGCTCGATGATCTTCGTCAGCCACGATCTCGGCGTGATCTCGCAGGTCAGCGACCGCATCGGGGTGATGTACGCGGGCCGCCTGGTCGAGCTGGCCCCCGCCGCCGAACTGTTCGCGACGCCGCGCCACCCGTACACGCGGGCCCTGCTGGACGCGATGCCGAGCCGGCACCGCAGGGGCGAGCCGCTGCGCACCATCCCCGGCACCGTCACCGGCGCCAACCGGCTCGCAGGGTGCCCGTTCGCGCCGCGCTGCGCGTCCGTCGCCGAGCGCTGCCACGAGGAGAACCCGGAGGTCCGTACGGTGGGAGAGTCGCTGGTGCGCTGCCACGTGGCGGAGGAGTCCGCATGATCGCGGTCCGCGCCGAAGGTCTCGTCAAGCACTACCGCACCGGCGGAGGCAGGACGCTGCGCGCCGTCGACGGCGTCACCTTCGAGGTGCCGCAGGGCCGGACGCTCGCCGTCATCGGCGAGTCCGGCTGCGGCAAGTCGACCATCGCCCGCATGCTCGTCCGGCTCGCCGAACCCACCGAAGGCCGCATCCAGGTGCAGGGCAGCGAGAAGGCCGACCGCCGCGCCATCCAGCTCGTGTCGCAGAACCCCTGGTCGGCGCTGAACCGGCGCAAGAGCATCGGGCACGCGCTGCGCCAGCCGCTCGCCGTGCACGGCCTGCACCCCGGCCGCGCGGCCCGCGACGCCCGCGTCCGCGAGCTGCTCGACCTGGTCGGCCTCACCGAGGAGTACCTCGGCCGCAGGCCCGGCGGCGTCAGCGGCGGCGAGCTGCAGCGCGTCACCGTCGCCCGCGCGCTCGCCGTCGAGCCGAAGGTCCTCGTGCTCGACGAGCCCACCGCCAGCCTCGACGTCAGCGTCAAGGCGCTGCTCGTGAACCTGCTCCAGGACCTGAGGCAACGCCTCGGGCTCAGCTACGTGCTCATCACCCACGAGATCGACATCGCCCGGCACCTCGCCGACGACGTCGCCGTCATGTATCTCGGCCGCTTCGTCGAGACCGGCACCGCCGACCAGGTCTTCGACGACCCCCGCCACCCCTACACCAGGGCGCTGCTCGCCGCCGTGCCCGACCCCGGCCGCCCACCGGCGGCGCCGCTCACGGGTGAGGTGCCCTCCGCGCTGGCCCCGCCGCCCGGCTGCCGCTTCCACACCCGCTGCCCGCTGGCCACCGCCGCCTGCGAGGCCACCGATCCCGCGCTCGGACCCGCGCCCGACGGCCGCCTGATCGCCTGCATCCACGAGGAGACCGCATGACCCAGCACACCGACGGCCTCTATCCCACCGCCGACCTGGCCAAGGACGTCTGGACCCTCGGCGTCGTCCAGTCGACCGTGAACCCGACGCCCGACCCGTCGGGCATGCGGGCCAACCTCGACCACATGCTCCACCTGATCGACAACTGCTTCCACACCCCCTTCGGCTACCGGCCCGACCTGCTGTTCTTCCACGAGTTCCCGATCAGCGGCTGGGACAACTGGACCAAGGCCGAAGCCGAGCGGCGCTGCATCGAGCTGCCCGGTCCCGAGTCGGAGGCCATCTCCGCCAAGGCCCGGGAGCACAACTGTTACATCGCCTTCGGCGCCTACGTCCGCGACCCCGACTGGCCCGGCCACGTGCTCAGCGTCACCACGCTCATCGGCCCCGACGGCGAGATCGTCGCCAAGCACTGGAAGGCCCGCAACGTCAAGGGCGTCTTCGGCGGCGTCGAACTGTTCACCACCACCGTCTACGACGTGCTGGACGAGTACATCGAGAAGTACGGCATCGACCAGGTCGTGCCCGTCGCCCGCACCCCGCTGGGCAACATCTCCATGTCGTCCACCCAGCTGGAGCCCGAGCTCTTCCGCGCCGCCGCCGTCAAGGGCGCCGAGGTCTTCCTCCGCACCGCCAGCGGCAGCTTCAACGAGATCGACGTGCGTGCCTCCGCCCTGCACAACCGCGTCTACACCGCGATCGTCAACAACTCGCTCCTGCCGCGCGACACCCCGTACTTCGAGGACACGGGCGCGGGCGGCTCGGCCGTCTACGGCCCGGACGGCAACGTCATCGCGGCGGCGGACAGCAAGTTCGAGAAGCTCGTCGTCGCCCAGATCCCCATCGCCGCCCACCGCGCCCGCCACCGCCAGCCGGACATCCACTGGGACATGTACCGGCACATCTTCGACGCGTACCGGAGCCGCTTCGCCCCCAACCTCTTCACCCCGTACCAGCCGGAGAGCCTGGAGGACGCCGGCCGCTACCTCGACGGCAAGTCCCGCTGGCGCTAGAGCTGGGCCAGGCCGACGCCCACCAGGGCGAGGCCGGCCAGGGACGCCGCGGCCCGGACCGTGTTCCAGGCGGTCCACCGCGGCGAGTACTCCTTCCACGGCATCGTGCCCGCGTCGACGGCGTTGTTCATCGGCACGTTGATCGCCACGGTGACCACGAAGGAGCCGACGAAGTTCACCCCGGCGGCGGCGAAGAACCAGACCGCGGCCGGCCCGTCGGCGAACAGCCCGGCGACCAGCGCCGCGACCGGCGCCCCGAGGAACGCGACGTAGAGCCAGGGGTTGAGGATCTTCTTGTTGACGCTCCGCATCACCGTCTCGGCCTGAGCGGGCTCGACGGCGTTGAGCGCCGGCATGACGGACATGGAGAAGGCGTAGAAGAGGCCCGCGAGGGCGCCGTGCAGCACGAGGGCGATGAGCGGCAGAACCAGCATGCCCTCATCGTGTGCGTACGGGCCGGGACCGTCCATGCACCGCCCTCTCAACCGCATACGCGAGCGTCTCTCTTGTGGTGGGATATGGCGAATGGAGCGAGCGGGCCAATTAATCGGCGACACGTTGATCTTCATCTTCCTGTTCGCCGTCGTCACCGGAGCCTTCCTGGCATACCACTTCACACCCGGTGACCACACGATCGTCTACGACGGCTCGTACGCGCCGTTGCAGGGCGTCCCCATGAGCGAGGCCTACAGCTCGTCCCTGCGGATCAGCTTCGACGTGCCCGGCGGGCTGCTCCTGCGGCAGGTGCACCTCCAGTCCTGGCCTGTCCTCGCCTTCGGCACCTTCGTCTGGCTCCTGGTCGCCCGGCACCGGTACGCGCTCGCGGCGTTCGGCCTGGCCATGGCCGCCACCCTGTCCGGCTACGCGACCGTCGACGACCTGCTCAGCAGGACCTTGCTGGGCGAGGTGTCCACCATCTGGTGGTACGGGGTGCACCTGGTGGTGGCGCTGGCCCTGATCGTCGTGCTGGTGATCTCCTCCCGCCGCGAAGCCGCCCGTCAGCCGAGAACCGTCCCCTTCATCGCCCTGGCCTTCGCCATCGCCCTGCTGGCGGTCTACTGGCTCTGACTTGCATCCCGTTCCCAGCCGGTTCCAAGAGCGTCACAAGAGCGGCCCGATGTAATCCTCACCATGACCGACAACAACAAGAACGGCGCCTTCGGGCGCGCGGTTCGCCGGATCGCCGCCGTGGCGGTGATCTCCGCGGCCGCACTGTCCCTCGCCGCCGGATCGGCCCAGGCCAGGCCGCCGGACATCTGGTACCCCTGCACCATCGACGGCAAGCCGATGTGGTGCATGGACGTCACCTGACGACGTCACATCCCAGCGGCCGGCGCAGTCACCGTCAGAAAACTTCGTTCCATGGGGGGAGCGTCACGGTGACGCCCCAGGCGCCGGGCTGACGAACGGGCACGACCCTTGCCAAGGGGGGTCGTGCCCGTTCTGTTTCCGGGGTCATCCGATGTGCAGCGCTTCCTTCACGAGCATGCGGTAAAGGTTCGGGGTGCCTTCGGTGGTGATGACCTCGACGACGGCGCGTGGGTTGCGGTCTTCGACGGCTTCCCGGATGAGCGCGTCCGCCAGGTCACGGCGGGAGGTGAACCGGCCGACCAACTGCGGGAGGCCGACGGTGTAATCGGTGACGCCGGTGCGGTCGAACAAGCCCGCGGGACGGATGACGGTCCAGTCGAGGTCGCTGCGCGCCACGATCTCCTCCGCGCGCCCCGCGTCCTCGTACAGCGGACGTCCCAGCCTGAGCAGCCACGGCATGATCACCTTTCGGTAGAAGAGCGTCTCGCCGGGCGGGGGTTTCATCGGCACGCCGGTCGAGGTGACCATGACCAGCCGCCGGAGCCCGTGGGCGGTCATGGCCGCGACGATGGCCGCAACGGCCTCGGAGGCCGTCGTGGTGTCCGCCGAGCCGTACGGGACTCCGAGTGTCGAGATCACCGCGTCGTGCCCGGCCACGACCCGGTCCACCGCGGCGCCGTCCCGCGCGTCCGCCTTCACCACCGCCAGCCCGGGATCGTCCAGGGGGAACTCCTCCGGATGCCGGGTCACCGCGGTGACGGCATGGCCTTCGGCGAGCGCCTGGGCGGTGGCGATCCGGCCGGTCTGGCCGTTGGCCCCGAAGATCACAAGTCTCACGTACGCACCTCCGCTAGCTTGGCCGTCGTGGCACCTGCGATTCGACGCCACTTATATTGATTATAGGCACCGTAAAGCCAAATGGGGGATCATGAGCGAGGAGCAGGAGCGGCGTCGCTACGAGTCGTTGCGCCGCACCACCCAGGCGCTGGAAACCCGGGCGGAGATCGCCCGGGCCGCCCGTACGCTCTTCCTCACCCGGGGGTGGGCCCAGACCACGGTGCGCGACGTGGCACGCGAGGCGGGCGTCTCCGTGCCGACCGTCTACGCGACGTACGGCAACAAGACCGGCCTGGCACGGGCACTGGCCGACGCCGCCGACCTGAGCGGCGACGTGCCGCACCTGCTGGCCGAGCTCGAAGACCCCGCCGCGGACCCGGCACGGCAGCTCGGCGCGATGGCCGGCTTCGACCGCCGGCTGTACGAGCGCTCGGGCGACATCATCATGCTCGTACGGGAAGCGGCACGCACGGAGCCGGACCTGGCCACCCTCTACAGCGACGGCCGCCGCCGCGCCGACGAGACCCGCGTCCACGTGTTCTCGTCGTGGCCGGACGGGGTCCTGCGGGCCGGCCTGGACGTGGCGACGGCCGTCGACGTCTACGCCGCCATCTGCAACATCGACGTCTACGCCGTGCTCACCGGCGAGCGCGGCTGGTCACCCGACCGCGTCGAGAACTGGTGGGGCGACGTCCTGGCCCGCGAACTGCTGGCGAAGAGCGGGCCGTGAGTCACTCCATGTCGCGGTAACGGAGCGCCGCGGCCAGCGCGGTGCGCAGCTCGTCGGCCCCGGCGGGGGAGCCCGGGTCGTCCGCGGAGATCCCGGCGCCCTGCGGCGCGTGCGCGTACGGCACCACGTACGCGGCGGTGTCCCGCTGGAACCGCCACCCCTCCGCCAGCGGCCCCGCGTCGACCACGTCGAACCCGAGCGTGTCCAGCAGTTCGGTCGCGGCGGCCTTGGCCCCGGCGTCGTCCCCCGCGATCGGCAGCGCCGTCCGGTCGGGGGCGCCCGCCGGGCGGGGGAGCGAGGCCAGATGCTTGAAGTAGATGTTGTTGAAGGCCTTGACCACCTTGGCCCCGGGCAACTGCCGCTGGAGCAGCTCGCTGGTCGTGGTCTCCTCCGCGTCGAGCTCCGGGATCCGCCCGTCGCGCTGCGGATAATAGTTGCCGGTGTCCAGCACGACCTTCCCGGCCAGCGGCTCCGCCGGCACCTGGCCGATGCCGCGCAGCGGGATCGTCACCACCACCCAGTCGCCGGCGGCCGCGGCCTCGGCCGGCGTGGCGGCGCGGGCGCGCGGGCCGAGCTCCTCGACGAGCGAGGCCAGGGTCTCCGGGCCGCGCGAGTTGCTCAGGACGACGTCGAGACCGGCATCGACGGCGAGACGGGCGAGCGTGCCACCGATGTTGCCACTGCCGATCAATCCAAGAGTTGCCATGCCCGCGACAACCCCGCCCGCGCGGGGCCTATTCCCTACCATGCAGGAGGGTTACTGGTCGTTTACCTATCGCATGAGGAGGCCGGCGAGCGTGCTCCGGTTGCGCTGGAGGTCGTCGATGCGCTCGTCCATGGCCGCCAGCTCCCCGTTGAGTATGTCCCACAGCTCCGCGCACCAGTCGAACTCCGGCCGCTCGCCCCGCGCGCACGGCAGCACCGTACGGATCACCTCGGTGGACAGACCCGCCTTCAACAGCGCGCGCACCTGCCGCACGGTGACGACGGCATCCTCGCCGTAACGGCGGTAGCCGTTGGCGGCGCGGCTGACGTCGAGCAGTCCCTGCTCCTCGTAGTAGCGCAGCATCCTCGGGCGTACCCCGGTCAGCCGGGACAGCTCCCCGATCAGCATGAGTTGACCTTTCCATCGGTGTGAAGCCATAACGTCGCCTCGTCGAACGGGCATTCCGGCCCGCGTCATCACCCCTGGAGCAAGCCATGTCCTCTTTCGTCGTCCACCGCGACGGCCACCCGGCGACCGCCGCGGAGCTGGCGCCGCTCGCCTTCGCGGGCTACGCCCACTTCACCGCCATGCAGGTCAGGGGAGGTCGCGTACGAGGTCTCGACCTCCACCTGGAGAGGCTGCGATCCGCCTCCATGGAGCTGTTCGGCCGGGCACTCCCCGACGATCAGGTTCGGGCCCGGCTGCGGTCGGCCCTCCTGGCAGGCCCGGCCGACCTCTCCCTGACGGCCACCGTGTACTCCCCGGCGGGCGAGTTCACCGCGACCGACCTGGAGCCTTCGCTCTTGGTGCGCACCGGCCCGCCCGCGTCCGGCCCCCGAGGGCCGCTCTCGCTGGCGGCGGTCGAGCACGAACGGGTCCTCCCCGCCGTGAAACACGTCGGCGAGGTGGCCAAGACGTACTTCCTGCGCCAGGCCGTCGCCCGCGGCTTCGACGACGCCGCCTTCCTCGACCGCCGCGGCCGGCTCAGCGAAGGGTCCATCTGGAACCTGGCCTTCTGGGACGGGACCGCGGTGGTGTGGCCGGAGGCCGAGATGCTGGGCGGCACCACGATGGCCATCGTCCGCCGCCAACTGGACCGGCTCGGCGTCCCCCAGCGGGTCCAGGAGATCAGGCTCACCGACCTGCCTGAGCTGGCCGGGGCCGTGGTCATGAACTCGTGGACGCCGGGGGTGCCCGTACAGCGGATCGCCTCGAGCTCCCTGCCTGAGGCGCCGTCTTTCGTACGAATGCTGCACGAGGCGTACGAGGGCGAACCCCTCAGTGCCCCTTAGGCAGCTCGTCCTCAGGCTGGGTCTTCCAACTCGTCGAACAGGTCGTCGAGGGTGTGGGCGGTGACCGCGCGGGTGGCCCAGGTTTCGAGCTGGTCGAGGTCAGTGCAGGCGGTGATGCGGGCCCGGATGTCGTCGGGAAGCGCGAAACCGCGCGTCTCCAACAGGAGCAGCACCACTCGAGCGGTTCCTTCGGCTCTGCCTTCTGCTTTACCCTCGGCTCTGCCTTCTGCTTTGCCTTGGGTTTGGCCGTCTTGGAGGCCGCGGCCGTAGTGTTCGCGGGCGAAGGGACTGTAGACCGGCCAGGCGGTGGATTTCATGATCTCCTCCAGGAGGCGCCGGATGTCGGGCGCGGCCATGCTGTAAGCGTATTCATAGTACTTCGGAGCGTGTTCGTCGCGCAGCTCTGCCAGCGCCATGGCGAACGCCTCGATCACCTTGCGGATACGGCCGTGGGCCATCACCGCCAGGGCCGAGAGGGCGGGCTGGGCTGAGGCCTCGTGGGGGTCGGTGATGATCGGGATGTCGTCCGGTCCCAGCACGTGGGGGCGCAGGCGGTAGCCGGTCAGCCCGGAATCGACCGGCGCGGCGTAGTGGGTGGCGACCCCTTGGTCGGGGCAGACGACCAGGACGGTGACGTCGCAGCGCAGCAGCAGCCACAGGGCGGCGGCATAGCGGGCGAGCTGTTTCGGGTCCTTGGACTTGTCGTGCTGGATCTCCACGACGATGGCGTGCGCGGGCTCGTTGGGTGGTCCCAGGACGACGACCACGTCAGCTTCGAGATCTCCCGAGGGGCGGGTGTTGAACGTGCTGTCCTCGACGCGGATCAACGGAGTGGTCGGGATCTCCACTCCCTTGAGGTCGCGCAAGATCTCCACTGCCAGCTCGGGCCGGTCTTTGAACAGCTGAATGAGAGCGTCATGTCGGGGGGACGGCATGACACTCATTGTGACATGTCAACTACCTTAAGTGGTCATCAGGTCACGCCCTTAACCACCCCGGTTGCCCCATTCACGCGGGTGCCGGCTCCGACGCCCGCCCGTGGCTGATCGACCCGAACGAACCCCCGGCCCGACCCGTCATATCCATATGAAGCGATTCGCTGTGGCGAGTGCGTGGCTGGCAGCGTTCCTCCTGGTCATCCCGACGGCTGGTCTGGCCGTGGCGGCCTCGTCGCTGCACGAGCCCGCGGCTTTCCTGGGCTGGTACCTGGTACTGCTGGCACTGGCCTACATCCTGGGCTTGATCCCCCTCGCACTGATCGGGCTCTCGCCCGACTGGCTGCGGGCACTGGTTACGGCGATCGCGATGTACGTGATCGCGCTCGCAACGCCGCTCACCACCGCCATGGCGAGCTTCCCGATCCACGTGATCAGGTGCGGCGGGCTGCCGCTCGTCGCCACGAACTTCGCCGCCGCCTACAGCTACCGGATGCCCGGCAGCGACTTCTACGTAGTGACCCCGCTGGACAGCCGCTTCTTCTGCACCGAGAACGAGGCCCGCGCCGCCCGCTACCACCGGTGGCCAGAGCCTTAGCTGCCCTGGGTGAAGATTGTCTTCGCCTTCGAGCACGACCCGGTGGGCTGCTTGGCGGTGCCCCGGCACACCTGGACCTTGATCTGCAGCACGTACCCGTAGCTCTGGCGGAAGGTGCCGACGCCGGGCTTGCAGTAGTAGAAGCCGTGGGTCTTCCAGCGTCCGTTCTTCGCACTCTGGGCGCGGACGATCACCCAGGAGCAGGCCTTGCCGGGGACGTCCCGCACGTTGCCGGAGACGACGAACCCGGACTGGCCCACCGTCACCTTGCCCCAGGCGCTGGCCTTGGCGTCAGCGGAGTACACGGTCCCCCATTTCCAGGACGTGCGGTCGGCGGCGGCCGGGGAGGCCAAGGTGAGGGGGAGGGCCAGGGCGGCGAGGAAGGCGAGCAGGCGCATGAGGGAACTCCGGGATGGTACGTGACGTGATCACTTCTAGAGATAGGCCGTCCGCCTTGCGATCCGCTTGAAGCCGACTGTGATCAACCCACCAGCCCGGCGAGCAGATCTGCTGACCTCCAACAACCGGAAGATCGCCCTACACTGACGATCGTGGACTGGATCGAGCGGGTCGCCGAGATCCGGCGCTGGACCAGAGGCGGCGAACGCGCGCCGCACAAACCGCTCCTCCTCCTGTACGCCCTGGGCCGGTTCCAACGCCACGGCAACCGGCCGATCCCCTTCAGCGCCGCGGAGGCCGAGCTCAAGACCCTGCTCAAGGAGTACGGCCCGCCCCGCGACACCAGCCCCGGCTACCCGTTCCACCACCTGACCAGCGACGGCCTCTGGCTGGTCGAGACCCTGCACGGCCCGGGCAGCCCCGGCCCCGAACTGGGCAGATTGCGCGACAGCCAGGCCAGCGGCCGCCTCCACCCCGACCTGGCCCGCGCCCTGTCGGAGGAACCCGGCCTGCTGGGACGGATCGCCCGCTACCTCCTCGACGCCAACTTCGCCCCGTCCCTGCACACCGACCTCTGCATGCTGGCCGGCCTGGACCTGGAGACGGCGGAGACCACCGCCGAGGCCAGGAAGCCACCGCCGGTCCGCCGCGGCCCCGGGTTCCGCGATCAGGTGCTGATGGCGTACGAGTACTGCTGCGCGTTCTGCGCGTACGACGGCTGGCTGGACGGCACGGCGGTGGGCCTGGACGCGGCGCACGTCCGCTGGTGGGCCTTCGACGGCCCGGACGACCTGACCAACGGGCTGTGCCTGTGCGCGATCCACCACAAACTGTTCGACAAGGGCGTCCTCGGACTGACGCAGGACCGCACCATCACCGTCTCGGCCAGATACGTGGGCCGGTCGCAGGCATCCCGCGACATGGTCCTCTCCCTGGCCGGACGCCCGGCCCGCGAACCCCAGCCGGGCCTGGACACGGTCAAGCCGGACCACATCGGCTGGCACGCCCGCCAGGTCTTCCGCACGCCCGCCCGCGGCTGACCGAGCTACTGCTGCTCATCGAACAGGTCGTCAACGGTCTGGGCGTGGATTTTCGTGCAGCACTTCGGCCAGGCAGGGACGTTCTCGAGGGTTGCTGAAAGTTTGCCGCCCTGTACGTGGCAGCAGAGACAGCACGAGGGACGCTCAAAGACGAGGTCCACAAGCGACTCAGGCCAGGAAGCCGTCCTGTCCTGCACCAGCAGCCACGAGGCCAAGGGCACCTCGCAGGGAAAGGTCAGGAATGAAGATCGTCGTAGTAGGCGGTACCGGTCTGATCGGTTCGAAGCTCGTGGCCAAGCTGGACGAGCGTGGCCACGAGGCAGTGGCGGCATCCCCGAGCACCGGGGTGAACGCCGTCACCGGCGAAGGCCTGGCCGAAGCGCTGGAGGGCGCGTCCGTGGTGGTCGACGTGTCAAAGTCCTCCTCCTTCGAGGAGTCCGCCGTGCGGGAGTTCTTCGACACCTCCACCCGCAACCTGCTCGCCACGGAGGCAGAAGCCGGCGTCGGCCACCACGTCGTCCTGTCGATAGTAGGCGCGGATCGCCCGCCCGCGCGCCCGTACTTCCAGGCAAAGGCAGCCCAGGAGAAGCTGATCGAGGAGTCGCCGATCCCGTTCTCGCTCGTACGCGCCACCCAGTTCTTCGAGTTCGTCCCGAGCATCGCCGACGAGGCGACGGACGGTGGCAAGGTGCGGATGGCGCCCGTGCTCTTCCAGCCCATCGCGGGTGACGACGTCGCGCGGGCGGTCGGCCGGGTCTCGGTGGGGGAGCCGTCGAACGGCAGGGTCGACGTGGCGGGGCCCGAGCAGGTCCGGATGGACGAGTTCTTCCGGGAGGTGCTCGCCTCCTGGGGTGATCCGCGTGAGGTGGTCACCGACCCGCACGCGCACTACTTCGGAGCCGAGCTGCGCGAGCGGTCGCTGGTGCCGGATGACGGCGCCACTCTCGGCGAGATCCGCTACAGAGACTGGAGATAGGTCCCATGTCCGAGGCCAAACCCGCCTGGCAGACGGCGCTCACCTTGCTGCAGGAGGTCGAGCCGCCCTTCATCCCCGAGGGGGCGCACGTGATGACCGTGGTCATCGAGTTCCCGCCCGGTGACCCCGGCACGCCGCCGCACCGGCACTCCGGCCCGGCGTTCGGCTACGTGTTGGAAGGCGAGATGCTGTTCGAGCTGGAAGGCCAGCCGGAGCGGGTCCTGCGGGCCGGTGAGGTCTTCTGGGAGCCAGGCGGCGATGTCATCCACTACCAGGACGGCAACCACCGCGACGACATCCGGCTCCGCTTCACCGTCACCATGCTGTGTGAGCCCGGCAAGCCGATGCTCACCCTGGTGGACGACGAAGAGCTCGCCCAGCGTCAGGACCGCCGCGCCCCTCGCCCGTCCTAGGAGCGGCCCGGCGGCACGAATTCGGGCTGGTCGAGCACCCGCAGCCAGCTCCCGTCAGCCTGACGCCGGACCACCTGCGCGCGAGCACCGGAACCGTCCTTGGGCGGAGTCGAGGTCAGGGCGATGTCGCCGCTGATCAACGTGGGCAGCGGCTCCTCCGGCGAGAACCGGGGACGCCCGGCCAGCACTTTCGACCACAGCTCGCGGATCGCCTCCCGCCCCACGGTCTGGCTCCCCGGCGGGTAGGCCAGCACCGCGTCCTCCTCGTACAGATCAGCGACCCCGGCCGCGTCCCCGGCGTTGGACCGCTCGACGAACAGCCGGGTGATGTCTTCAGGTCGCATGGCCTTCTCGTATGCGCTCATGCCTCCAGCATCCCCATCCAACCCGTCAGAAGTCCAACAGCTGGTTCCGCTTGAAGCCAAAACCAGCACTTATGAAACGCGGCTCATGTCCCCTGTCTCGGGTGTGCCCTCGGCGAGCCCGTAGCGCAGGTAGACGGTTCCCTTCGGGCCGGCTGCCGGTGGTTCGAGGAGTGTGACGTTCGTGGGCACCGCGCCGCCGTCGAAGACCTTCTTGCCGACGCCGAGCACGATGGGGTGCACCCAGAGGTCGAGACGGTCGAAAAGCTTCTCGCGCAGGAGGGTCTGCACCAGGTTCAGGCTCCCGACGACCTTCACGTGCTCGTGCCGGTCGCGGATCTCGCGCACCGCGCCGGCCAGGTCCGGGCCGAGCCGCGTGGAACCGGCCCACGAGAGGTCGGGCGTGCCGCGGGAGGCCACGTACTTCGGGACGCTGTTGAACAGCGTGGCGATCTCGCCCTCCTGGTGCGGCCAGTAGGCGGCGAAGATGTCGTAGGTCCGTCGGCCGAGCAGGAGTGCGTCCGTGCCCTCGTACGCGGCGGAGACCTGCGCGCCTGAGGCCTCGTCCAGCAGGGGCGCCTGCCACCCGCCGAACGGGAACCCCACCGGGTCCTCGTCGGGGCTGCCGGGCGACTGCCCGACGAGGTCGAGGGTGGCGAACAGCTCGATGTGGATGAGGCCCATGCCCTTACTCCCGATGCGTTGGTTGTCTGGGTCGAGAAGTAGACCTCTGGGCGCCGGCGGACTCATCGCTGCGCATCGCGTCCGATGTCCTCCTCGACGGGGGCGGTGAGCAGGAAGTCGGGCGCCCAGCGTCGAGGGTCACGACGGCCTTGACCGTTTCGCACGGCCCAGTGGTTTCCAAGTGAGTCGCAAACCCATCACTCCACAGTGACACCATGCCCTCTCGTTCCGAAGCCTCCGGCGAGTCGATGTTCACCATGGTCGTCCTGGTCGTCGCCACGATGGTCGCGGCGGTGGGATGGACCCTGACGGCCACTGTCCCCGCACTGGTCGACATCGGATTGGCGACCGGTCTCACCGGCGCTCCGGGCACCTTGACCGTTCAGGAGTGCCATGACCTGGAGTCCAGCAGGTACGGCAGGCAGGTGTGCACGGGCGACTTCGTGTACGCGGCCACCGGCGACAAGGTGACGGCGGTCGGCGCCTTCTCCTGGGGCGAGCCTGGCCGCGTCTATCCGGCTCAGATCACCAGCGGGCGTGACCGGGCCGGATTCCGGGGAGTGCAGGGCGCTCTGGCAGCGCTTCCCCACGTCTCCATCGACTTGATCTTCATCACCGCGGCGGGGATGGCCCTGAGGCTTCGGGCCTTCCGCTTGCGCAACGCGGCAGCGGTCGCCGCAGTGGGACTCGTGGGGATCATCGTCGGCGTCGTCGCGAGATGGTTCTGAGGGCACGGGTGCCGTCTTCGGGGCGCTGTTGAACAGGCATGCTAGAAGCCCAACGGATAGACCTCGTCAAAACTAGAATCAACCCTTATGGAACTCCGGCAGCTCGAGTACTTCATCGCCGTCGCCGAAGAGCGCAACTTCACCAGAGCCGCCGAGCGCGTCCACATCAGCCAGTCCGGCGTCAGCGCCCAGATCCGCCAGCTCGAACGCGAGCTCGGCGCCGAGCTCTTCGAAAGGCACACCCGCACCGTCACCCTCACCGTCGCCGGCAAGGCCGCGCTCGAACACGCCCGCGCCGCCCTCGCCGCCTCCAACGCCGTCAAGCAGGCAGTGGGGGAGGTGACCGACCTGATCCGGGGCAGGCTCACCGTCGGCATGGTCATCGGCTGTACGGTCACGCCGCTGTTCGACGCCCTCGCCGCCTTCCACCGGGCGCACCCGGGAGTGGAGATCTCGCTGCTGGAGGGCAACTCCGACCGGCTCGCCGAGAGCGTACGAACCGGGACGATCGACCTGGCCCTCATCGGGACGGAGACCGGCGAGCACGACGGGCTCCACACGATGACGATCATCAGCGAACGCCTCGTCGCGGCGGTGCCTCCCGGCCATCCCCTCGCGGGCCGGGAACGGGTCACCCTGGACGAGCTGACCGCGTACCCGATCGTCTGCATGCCGGAGGGCACCGGGCTGCGGGCCGTGTTCGACCGGGCCTGCGCCGCGAGAGACCGCCGGCCGGTGATCGCGTTCCAGGCCAGTGCCGGGGACGCCGTCGCCGACCTGGCCGCGCGGGGGCTCGGCGTCGGCATCCTCAGCGAGTCGATGGCCGCGCACCACCGCGACCGGCTCGCCGCCCGCGTCATCGACGACGTCGAGGCTCCCGCCCGGCTCGCCCTCGTCTGGAAGAACACCCACAGCCCGGCCGTACGGGAGGCGCTGGCGCACAGCCGGAAGGCCTTCGCCGTTAAGCCGGACGATAACGCCGGTCATTAGCGTGCTGGCGAAACCGGGGAACGGCCCCGGCGCGAGCAAGGAGCACCGAACGCATGCGAAGAAAGATCGGCATGATCGTCCTGTCGTCCGCCCTCACGATGGCGGTGACCCCCGCCCAGGCGCACGCCGCCGCGGGCTGGCAGTGCTGGGCGAACTCCTACCAGAACGACGGCGACGCCGGCGGGAGGTCGGCCTACACCCAGTTCCTCTACGACAACAGCACGACCAACCAGGTGAAGGGCAACTTCTACGCCCTGGACGAGCGCATGACGCTCAAGAACGGCACCTCGTACCGCGTGATCCTCCGCCTCTTCAACGCCCGGACGGGAGCCCAGATCGGATACCTGAGCGCCGCGGCGAACTCGCCGAACAAGATCAAGGACCTCGACCTGGCCGAAGACATCCCCGTCAAGCTCGAACTAACCATGAACCGCTTCCACGTCTGCACCGCCACCGGCGCCATCACCTGAGCAGGGACGGTCCAGACCGGCGGCGAGTTCGGCGATCACCAGGTCGACCTGCCGCCCCAGCACCTCGGCGGACGGTTCCCGCCCCGCCTCCAGCCACTGGTTGACCACGATCCGCAGCGCCGCGTGCACCGCCGCCGCGCACACCATCGGATAGACGGAGTCCTCAGGGACATCGACACGTTCGGCGATCGCTGAAGCCAGCGCCTTCTCCTGGGCGGCGAGCATGGCGAGCTGCTGCGGTACGAGCGACGGCGTCCGGTGGATCAGCCTGACCACCGCCAGGTAGTCGCGGTTGGCCGCGTCACTCTCGTTCAGGATCACCAGCACCGCCTCACGGAAGGCCCGCAGAACGGACTCCGTACGGGGCCGGGCCCGGAACTCGGCGATGAGCGCCTCCGCGGCCGAGGACACGGTGGCCACCACCGCCTCCTCCTTGCTGGAGAAGTAGTTGAAGAAGGTGCGCAGCGCGATGTCGGCCTCGTCGGCGATCCGCTCGACGGTGACGTTCTCGACCCCGTCGCGGATCGCCAGCCGCAGCGCGGCCTCCTTCAGGGCGGCGCGGGTGGCCTGTTTCTTCCGCTCACGCCGCCCCGGAAGCGTCGTCATGACCAGGTCACAGGTAGCGAGTGGACGCCGAAGATCAGCATCTCGTTGCGTACCGGGATCTTCTCGGCCGGCACGGCCAGGCGCAGGCCCGGCAGGCGGGTGATCAGCTCGCGCAGGCCGATCTGCATCTCGACGCGGGCGAGCTGCTGGCCGAGGCACTGGTGGACGCCGTGACCGAAGGCGAGGTGCGGGGTGCGGGGGCGCCGCACGTCGAGCCGGTCGGGGTCGGGCCAGTGCTGGGCGTCGCGGTTGACCTCGGGGGTGGCGATCACGACCGTGGCGCCGGCGGGGATGTCGACGCCGCCCAGCGTGACGGGCTCGGTCGTGACCCGGTTGACGCCGAGCTGGATGATCGACAGGTGGCGGAGCAGCTCCTCGACCGCGTTGTCGATCAGGGAGGGGTCGGCGCGCAGCGCGGCGAGCTGGTCGGGGTTCTCCAGCAGAGCGAACGCGCTCAGGCTCAGCTGGTTGGCGGTCGTCTCGTGGCCCGCGCCGAGCAGGACGAGCGCGACGTCGACGAGCTGGGCGTCGGTGAGCGGCGGGTCGGCGTCGTGGACGAGCCCGGACAGCAGGTCGTCGGCCGGGTGGGCGCGCTTGTGGGCGACCAGGCGCTGCATGAACCCGTACAGCTCGGCCCCGGACAGCGCCCGCCGCTCGGGGTCGGCGCTGCTGTCGAGCGCCACGGAGGTGTGCTCCTGGAACTCGGCCCGGTCGGCGTAGTCGACGCCGAGCAGCTCGCAGATCACCAGCGACGGCAGCGGCAGCGCGAACGCCGGCACCAGGTCGGCCTCGTCGCCGGCCGCCTTCATCGCCTCGATGTGCTCGACGGCGATCTCGGTGACCCGCGACTCCAGCGCCTTCATCCGCCGCACGGTGAACTGGCCGGTCAGCAGCCGCCGCAGCCGGGTGTGCTCGGGCGGGTCCATGAAGACGAAGAACCCGTCCTCGCGGGTCGCGGGCGGTTCGGGGGTGGTGGGCGCGTCCACCTCGTGCGGCTGCATCGACGTGGCGTCGCGGTGGCGCATCTTGTCGGCGCTGAACCGCGGATCGGACAGTACGGTGCGCGCCTCCTCGAAGCCGGTCACCAGCCACGCCTGCGCGCCGTTGCGCAGCGGCAGCGGCTGCACCGCCCCCTGACCGCGCCGCTCGCGCAGACCGGGCGGCGGGTCGAACGGGCACTGCCCGCGCTCCAGCATGTCCGGGGGGATGATCTGGCGCATCGCCGTGGGGCTGGAGCTCGGCGACTCTTCGGGCGTCGCGGTCTGCGCGGTGTCGGCGCTCATGTACGCATCCTGTCTAGAGGGGACAGGTCAAACATACACAACGCGCATCAATGCGTGTCATGCAAGATTTTGCGAACCTCCGCCAGCAGCTCGACCTGCGTCCGCCAGTCCCCGCCCGCTATCCCGACCACCGCGTGCCGCGCCCCCGCCTCCCGGTAGGCGGCCAGCCTCTCGGCGGCCTCCTCCGGACGGCCGGTCAGCGGGATGTCGATCACCTCCTCCACGGGACGCCCGTAGGCGCCGCCGATGCCTGACGCGATCTCCTCACGGGAAGGGACCCCCGTGCCCAGGGCGCAGGTCCCCCCGATCGCGACGACCGGCGCGGGCCTGCCGTGCTCCGCTGCCAGCTCGGCGAGCCGCGCCGCGCCCTCGGCCAGCTGAGCGGGGGAGATCAGGGAGGGGAACCAGCCGTCCCCCAGCCGCGCGGCCCGCCGGATCGCCGTCATGGACGCGTTCCCGACCCAGACCGGGGGCATCGGCACGGACGGCGCCAGCTCGACGGCCGCGCCCTCGACCTCGGTCCGCTCACCCGCCAGCAGGCGCGGGAGGAGCCGCAGCGCGCTGTCGGTACGGGGCCCGCGCTCGGCATAGGGCACCCCGGCGGCGGCCCACTGCCCGAGGCCGCCACCCGAACCGACCCCGAGCACCAGCCGGCCGCCCGACACGTACTGGAGCGTCGCGACCTGCTTGGCGGCCCAGGCGAGGTGGTCACCGTGCCACACGCCGTCCAGCCCGGCGTCCTCGGCGTGCCGCGCCGCCTCCCGCAGGTCGATGCCCACACTGACTCCGGGCAGGATGACGCCGATCTCGAAGCTGTTCATCCTCGTACGGTGCAACCTCAAGTTCGGTTGACGTCAAGTATCGTCGCCCTTGTGGCGCGTTTCCTCTGCTTCGCCTGCCGTCGCCCGATCACCCTGCCGGTCCGCAGGATCCCCCTGCCGCCGGCGCACTACACCGCCATCGCCGGCGCGACCGTGCCCACCGACCGCATCCAGCCCCCGCGGATGCCGCGCGGCACGTACGCGGCCAACCACCGGCCCGAGGAGTTCTCCGGCGAACCGCCCGGCCTGGTGATCCACCCGGACGACGCGGTCGGCATGCTCCTGCACCCGGACCGGTCCCGGGTCGGCGGCTGCTGCGGGATCAGCGAGATCGACGGCCCCAACCTCGTCTGCGCGGGCTGCGGCACGGACCTCGCCACCCACCAGGCCGACTGCTACGGGCAGAACCAGATCACCCTGGTGGCGGACGCCGTCATCCTGTCGCACGTGGACGACTGACCATCAGCGCTCACAGGCCCGTGAGTCGTGATCTCCCGCCTTCTCCAGGGCCTGCGACGAGCTCGCTCGCGGTTCGCCTTCCCAGCCACAGACACAGACACAGACCGGAACGTACCCCTCGCGGCTCCGCTCCTCCGCCCAGCCGAGAGCGCCGCCACACCGCCGAAAGCCACGGCCGCCACACCCCACACCATGTGGACGGTCCGCGGAACGAGCTCCAGGACGGTGGGAACGATCACGATGACAGCCGTGATCACACGCTCGCGAGGACGCGGGGCGTGAACACCTGATGCCGCAGCGGCCGGGTGACGAGCATGACCGCGATGCCGGTCACGAGCAGACCGCCCGCGGCCAGAGCGAGCCGGGGACGCCTGTCCAGGATCATCGCTCCTCCTCCCCCCGATCTTCACCGGTCCCCGCCACCGTGTCCACTTTCAACCCTGGGCGGGCGATCTGTAGAGGTCCTCGGCCCCCACCAGGACGTGAAAGATTTCTTCATCGATAAACCACGAGATGGCTATGGATTCCAACGCGATGAGTGTGGATCATGTGAGGAGCCCCCGACAGCCCGGAGTCAAGCCGTGCCGCATCTGTCTCGCCGCCAGGCCCTCTCCCTCCTCCCCGCCGCCGGCCTCCTCGCCGTAGCCTCTCCCGTGCGCGCCGCCGCGTCCGGCGCCGACCACGCCCGGCTGCTCGCCAACACCGTGGCCATGCTCGCCGGCACCTCCGACAGCAACACCCGACCCGAGGTCGCCGCCAAGCTCGCCGCCATCCTCAGGACCGCCAGGCAGCGCCTCACCGCCATGGACCAGGCAGGCGACGGCGAGCTGTTCGCCGGCCTCACGCTCGGCGCCGACGACGCCGCACTCCGCCAGGCCTTCCAGTTCCTGTACGAGATCGCGCTCGCCACCCGCACCCCCGGCGGCGAACTCGACGGCGACGCCACCGTCCAGCGGCGCGTCGTCGAGGGACTCCAATGGCTGCACGAGCGCCACTTCGGCGACCAGGCGGCGGGCTACTACGGCAACTGGCACAACTGGGAGATCGGCATCCCCACCCACGTCAGCCGGACCCTGGTCCTGCTCGCCGACCTCTTACGTGACGAACGCCCCGCTCTGACGTCCACGTACCTCGCCACGATGGACGCCTACCTCCGCAACGGCAAGGACGGCGACGTCGACCTCGACTCCCGCTTCCACACCGGCGCCAACCTCGCCGACATCACCGCCAACCGCATCCTCCAGGGCGCCCTCACCGCCGACGACGCCCGCGTCGCCAAGGCCATCGCCGACCAGGCCACCGTCTTCGCCACCATCGACCCGTACGATCTGCGGCACGGCGTCACCGACGGCTACTACGAGGACGGCTCCTTCATCCAGCACCACTCGGTCGCCTACACCGGCTCGTACGGGCGCATCCTGCTGACCCGCGTCGTCCAGACCCTCAAGACGCTCGAAGGCGCGACCACCGGGTCAGGGCTGGGGGAGGTGGTCTACAGGTGGATCACCGACGGCTTCGCCCCGCTCATCTTCGAGGGCTGGATGATGGAGATCGTCAAGGGGCGCGCGGTCTCCCGTACCAACACCGGGTACGCGGACGTCGGGATCATCGTGGAGGCCATCGCCGACCTGGCGGACCACGTCGGCGGGGACAGCGCGCTGGCGTTGAAGAAGTACGTCAAGCACCTGCCTGCCGCCGACACGGGGTCGTTCGTCTCTCCGGTCAGCATCGCCCGTTACTCGGCCATCCGCTCTGACGACGCCATCCCGGCCGCCGACCTGAACCCGCCTTCGCGGTCCGTGGCCTTCAACGCCATGGACCGGGCCGTGCACCGGCGGCCCGGGTACGCGTTCGCGCTGGCGCGGAGTTCGGAGCGGATCAGCAAGTACGAGTACATGAACGGGGAGAACCTCATGCCCTGGTTTCAGGGGGATGGGGCTTACTACCTCTATCTGGCGGGCGAGGACCAGCGGGAGGTGTTCGGGGTCGACTACTTCACGGCCGTCTCCCCGTACCGGCTGGCCGGCGTCACCGCGCCGGTGGAGGAGCGGCGGACGGTGCCGGAGCTGTACGGGCGGTTCTGGTACGAGAACCCGGGGCATCCGCTGAACTTCACCTCGTCGTCGGAGTCGCAGAACACGTACGTGTACTTCCCGCGTGGCGAGAACGCGTTCTCCGGCGGGGTGACGTCCGGGGTGTACGGGGCGGCCGGTTTCGTGCAGTCCGATGACGTGGCCTATACGGCCAAGCAGGAGGGGGTTCTGCCCGAGGATTTCGTGGCTTATCGGAATGCCCGGGCCACCAAGTCGTGGTTCATGCTCGACGACGAGATCGTGGTGCTGGTGGCGGGGGTCGCCGGGCAGGGCGGGCGTGCCGCGGTGACGACGGTGGACAGCCGCATCGCCGCTCCCGGTGACGCGGTCGCGGTCACCGGCGAACGCTGGCAGGGGGGAGCCTGGCAGGCGGGTGACACCACGCCGCCCCGCTGGCTGCGCTACGCCAACGGCACCCGCGGCACCGCCGTCGGCTACGCCTTCCTCACCAGGCAGCCCGTCACCGCCGGGCTGGAGACGGTGACCCGCAGCCGCAGAGTCGTCCGTACGAGCAATCCAGACACCAGCGTTACCAAGAACGTCTTCACCGCGTCGGTCACCCATCCCGCGGGCGGTCAGGTTCCCGAGCTCGCCTACGCTCTGGTGCCCGGCGCGACCGAGGCCGGGTTGCGCGGGTACGCGCGTGGGACGGTGCGCGTGCTGGCCAACGACCGGCACGTCCAGGCGATCGAGCACAAGGGGCTCGGGATCGTGGCGGCCAACGTCTTCTCGGACGGGCCGCGTCTCGCCGGGCGGATGCTGGTCGACGGGCCCGCTTCGGTGATCGTGCAATCGGGTGAGCGTACGGTGGTCGCGCTGTCGGACCCGACGATGCGGCGGGACCGGGTCAGCGTCGTGCTCCACGGGCCGCGTCTCCGGGTCGACTCGGCGGACGAGGGGGTGAAGGTGCGGCGGGTGCCGGGCGGGATGCTGATCCAGGCGACGACCCGCCACGCCCACGGCCGCGGTTTCACGGCGACGTTGCGCTGACGATCTGTCGGTCCTCTCGCTCACACTTGCCTTCGGGACCACTCATCGAGGAGGCACCGTGACTCCTCCGCTCCCTGAAGGGAGCGGCTTCTCGCTAAGCCGCTTCCGCAGCCTGGCGAAGGGCAAGCCCTGCCCTCACGATGTTGACCGCCGCGTTCACGTCGGCGTGCGCGGCATGCCCGCACGACACGCACCGGAACTCGGCCTGGGTGACGCGGTTCGCCTTCGCGCAGTGCCCGCAACGTGAGCATGTGCGGGAGGTGCCGGCGGGGTTCACCGCGATCAGCTCTCGACCGGCGCTTTCAGCCTTGTGCGACAGGATCGTCAGGAACACCCCCCAGCCCGCGTCCAGAATCGAACGGTTGAGGCCCGACTTCTGGGCGACGTTCCGGCCGGGAGCCTCGATCGTGCCGGACGCGCCGCAGGTCATGTTCGTGATCCGCAGGTCTTCGTGCACGATCACGTCGTAGGCGCGGACCAGGGCGAGCGCGGCCTTGTGCGCGTGGTCCAGGCGCTGACGGCGGACCTTGCCGTGCAGGGCGGCGACGCGGGCCACCGCCTTGCGCCGCCGCCGGGAGCCGCGCTGCTTGCGGGCCAAGTCGCGCTGCGCGTCCGCGAGGCGGCCGGCGGTGGCGGCCAGGTGACGTGGGTTCGCCACGTGCACGCCGTCGGAGGTGGTGAGGAGCGAGGCGATGCCCATGTCGATCCCGGCCATCGCGCCTGTCGCAGGCAGTGAGCCGACGGGCACGTTGTCGCACGACAGGACCACGTACCAGCGGGAGCCCTCGCGCTTGACGGCGATCGTCTTGACCCGGCCGCGTACGGGCCGGTGCTGGTGGACGCGGACGTGGCCGATTCCTTGGAGCCGGACGAAGGTCGCTTTTGGGTGTTCGGGCTGGGAGTCCCACCGGCAGCCGTCGCCGTCCTTGGGCCACTCGACGGTGTCGAACCAGCCGCGCCCTTTGAAACGCGGGAAGCCCGGGGTGTGCCCGGCCTTGACCCGGCGGAAGAACGCGGCGAACGCCTTGTCGAGGCGTCGCAGGGTGGCCTGCTGGGAGGAGAAGGACCAGCGGCCCTGCCCGCCGGTGTCGTCGGCGCGGATGTGTTTCAGCTCGGCGGACTGGTCGCCGTACCGGACGCTCACGCGCGCCTTGGCGTAGGCGGTGCGGCGGTGTTCCAGGGCGGCGTTGTAGAGCTGCCGGTGGTCCTCCAGACACGCGGTGAGAGCGATCTCCTGGTGGCGGGTGGGGCGCAGCAGGAACTTCGACGACCTGCGCACACCCCACCTCCTGTCACGTTCGGTAACGACAGCACCACAGTATCGGCTGGCGCCGACAAAACCCCGGAAGGACATCCCTATGCGCGGACCTGACAAGTCAGGGCACGCTCGGCCCTGGCGGCTCTGGCGGCCCTCCCGCTCCCGATTCCCCGTCGCCTGAAGGCGACGGTCCCCTCGGGAGAATCTGATGGCGAGGTGCTCCAGGAGAGGGAAGAGGGCACGAAGGAGGCAGCGGGCAGCCGCGGTAGTCTGCGTCGCGGGCGTCGCGGGCGTGTGGTTCGCCGCCGAACACCCCGGCTGGGCCCTGGGGATCACCTGCCTGCTCGGCGTATTACGCCGGCGGACTCGTTCTCCGGCAGCGCATGATCCGGGCAGAGAGACGGTGCTTTCTGGCCGCCAACGTCGAGCTGGAGAAGGTCGATCGGATGTCGGGGCCCGAGTTCGAGCACCTTGTCGCCGAACGGATGATCGCCGACGGGTTCCGCCAGGTCCGTCAGCGCGGCGGTGCCGGTGACCGAGGGGTGGACATCACAGCCTCTCGCTCCGGGCCACGGCCGCTACGCCATCCAGTGCAAGCGCTACGGCAAGCCGGTCGGCGCCCGCGACGTACGCGACTTTCTCGGTGCGCTGGCCAACACCTTCGCGGGCCACACCGGCGTCCTGGTCACTCCGCCCGTCTCACCAAGCAGGCCAGGCCGAAGCCCTGGGCGCGCGGGAGCCGCTCATCCTGGTCGAACGCGACCGGCTCGCGGACTGGCTGCTGGGCACGGTCTCGCTCTTGCCGGCGAGATCCGCCAGGATGCTGACGGAGGGAAGCCACATGAGCACGCCCGCAGATCCTCCGGGCCACCTTGATGGGTACGTTGTCGCTGGCCGAGGTGGAGCGCGGGCATGTTGCTAACACGGATGTTACTAACATTGATGTTAGTAACTTGCCAGTCCGGTGCTCTGGGGTCACTCAGCGATCCGGTGTCGGCGGAGCGCTCGCTCGCTGCGGAGTTCCCCCAGCAGGTGCAGGCCCGCGCTGTCCTCTCAGCGATCGGCAGCGGTGAGCGGAACTTCACCAACATCGCCCGCGCCGCCGGGGGGATCGGGGCGGCCCGCTCCATCGGGCGCTGGAGATTCTCACGGACAAGCGGATCATCGCGGCAGCTTCCTGTCTCCACCCGGCCCTCGAAGGATCGTCGTTACCGGGTCAAGGATTCCTACCTCCGCTTCTGGCTGAAGCTCCTGGGCCCGGCGATGGAGGAGATCGAGCGGGGCCGAGGAGACCTGACGCTGCGGCGTATCCGCGAGAACTGGACCAGCTGGCGCGGCAGGGCCGTCGAGCCTCTGGTGCGCGAGGCGTTGGCACGGCTGCTGCCCGACGCGAACCTGCCCGCTGCCCCCGTCGTCGGCGGTTACTGGACCTGTACCAACGACGTGGAGATCGACATCGTGGGAGCGGACCGCGCGCCGATCGCCAAGGAACTGCTGTTCGTCGGCTCCGTGAAGTGGCTGGAGAACTCCCCGTTCGACCGGCACGACCTCGCGGCGCTGCACCGACACCGCGCCTCTCTCACGTCCGATCCCATCCCGGTGATCGCCGCCCTGCGCAGCGGGACCGACTGCGCAGGGCTCGACGCCGCGTACGGCCCGGCGGAGCTCCTCGTGGCGTGGTCCGCCTGACGACCCGCTACGTGCACGGTCCCACCTGCACCGCTACGCCCGCTATCCGGGATGCGCGATCGCGGCAGTCGGGTTCGGGCATCGAGGATGCGTCATGGGCCTGGCCGCCGGCACCTTGGTCGAGGTCGCGGCCGTGGCGCCGCGCGGAGTCCGGAGCACCGCCGGGGCCGGAGACTCGGTCGTCGACCGCTGGGACCGCTGACCATGAAGGTCGCGTCGAATCGTGAAAGTCGTGACCCGTGACCGGAACGTGGAGGATCATGAAGCATCGCGCTGATCCCTCCGTCCCTGCCCATGAAGGAGCCGTCGTGCTGGTTCGCGAGTTGACCTGTTTATTCGTGCTCGCCTGTTCGCTGTTCCCGGCGTCCGCCCATGCCGCCGCCGGATGGAAGCCGGGGTCGGTCCAGCAGGTCTACGATCCGAAGGGCAAGCTCTACGCGTACGCTCCCGCCGCGATCGAACAGGGCGCCACCGAGCACTATTGGACCTGTCACAACACCACCGACGGCAAGATCAAGGACGACATCTGGCACACTCGCCGGTCCGGCGGGAAGATCGTCGGCGACCGGCGGGTCATCGCCTCCGGTGGCACCGGCTGGGACAAGTACCACAACTGCGACCCCGCCGTCGTCGCGGTCACCGCTCGATATCAGGGCGTCACGTACGGCTACGCGATGTTCTACCTGGGCAACGACGTGAACGCCAGCGCCCACAACCAGGTCGGCGTGGCCTTCGCCAAGACCCTCGACGGGCCGTGGGTGAAGTATCCGAAGCCGCTCGTGGGCTTCCCCTTCGACGACCCCGCCGCGTGGGGCGTCGGCCAGCCCGCTGTCACCGCCGTCAATCCCGCCGCCGGCCGGCTGCTGCTGTTCTACACCGCGGGCGGTCCCGGCGGGACGCGGGCGTACCGGCGCGACATCACCCTGGCCGACATGTCCGCCCCCGTGGTCGGCCCCGCCGTCGAGGTGACCAGGGCCGGGCTGACCGGGACCGACGGGAAGCCCGACGTGCTCAACAACTTCGACGTCGCCTACGACCCCTCCCGTGACCGCTTCTACGCCGTACGTGAGCAGCACCCGTACCCGACCGTCCCCCCGAAGCAGATCGGCGCCTCGCTCCAGGTAGCCAGCATCGACGGCGCGTCCATCTGGAACGGCGGCGGCTCCTGGCGCGTCGAGGGCGTCATCGACCCCGCGCTCACCGGCCTGCCCCGCAACCACAACGCCGGCATCTTGCGTACCGTCTACGGCACGCTGCCCGACACCGGATCGCTCACGGTCATCTTCACCGAGAGCTGCGCTGGGACGTGCGCCTCGCTGTGGAGCTACGACCTGTGGCGCATAACCGGCACGCTGACCTGACGTCCGGCGCGGAATCCGAGCCGAAATCAACCGGGCGGTGTCCAAGCACCGACACGACGTGGTGCATGACCACAGTGCCCATCGTCTCGCTCGACGCTCAGCAGAGGACCCGCAGTGGTCATCCAGGGCGACCGAGGGCCGCACCTGGCCTACCGGGTGCGCCGGTAGGTGGATCGACAGCGTCACGACCACGAGAGACGATGACTCTGCGGCACCCGGGCCCGAGAAGGGTGGGGGATGACAGAGCCAGAGGCACGGCGGATCGCTGCGGAATTGCTGCGGAAGTTGCCCTTGCCGGGTGAGGCCGCGCTTCCCGCGGCCTCCATCTGCGACGGGATGGGCCTGGATCCCGAGCAGGCCGAGACGGTCGGTCAGGTTCTGATCACGTTGCTGAACGCCTTCGGCGTGCTCGCGGTCAAGGACTGTCAGGTCAGGGCCGATCACGTGACGTCGTCACTGTTCCTCCGCAGCCTGGCCGAGTACGTCGCCACGGGCACTCCGATCCTGGGCAACTGGGCCCGCGCGCGGGTGGGCGAGCCGCCGTACCTGGATCAGGAGGCTCTCGCGGGGCCGCAGTTCCTGTACCTGATGGAACGTCAGCGTGGTCGCCTGAGCCCCCGGGCGCGTCCGCTGCGACGCGTGAAAGTCGCGCAAGTGGTGGTCAAAGCGCGGTTGCGCGGTCAGGGAGTCAACTACCTGATCATGTACGACAGTGCCGCCGATCAGTACCAGCTTCCCGGCGGGCGGATGCGTCCCGCCGATCCCGGCATGCGCGAGGTCGCGGTGCGCGAGCTGGAGGAGGAGCTTCCCCGATTCGTCTTCGACTCCCGTACGGACCAGCTCGTTGAGCTGGGAACAGCCGAGATCACTCAGCCGTCGCGCACCTTGGGCGCACTGACCGCGTATGAGATCGCGTTCTTCCAGCTGCGGTCCTCCCGCGCCCAGTTGCTCGCCGGGCCGGATGCCCGATGGGTGAAACCGGAGATCCTTCTCGAAGAAGGCGCCCAGGTGAACCGGGCCGGCCTCAACATGGAGGGGTTGCGCTGGCTCCACGACTCTCTTCCGCACGGGATCGGCGCCTTGCCGCTGAGCCTGATGGGCGTTCAGCGACGTACGTTGCGAGCTATCGTCAGGGACAGGCCATGGGAGTTCTACGGCCTTGTCCTCGGGGTGCTCGGGATCATCATCTCCATCATCTTGTTCTTCCTGGAATAGGGCGGGCGACGTGGGCGAGCTGTCGGGCGAGAAATGGAATGAGCTGCCTTCCGACCTGCTCGCCGTCTACAGGCGGTGGCACGAGTCCACCACATATGACTCCGAGCTGACGGGTTGGATGGCGGGAGGGATGAGCGACGCGCTGGTCGCCGTCGCCTCACAGTTCGAGGCCGACGTCCTCGCCCGGCAGGCCGTGCTCAAATTCCTGAAAGGCGATGGCGCCAGAGAAGCGCGACGAATGCGCCGGGCTCTGAACCGTTCACCACGCGAGTTCCGTGAGGCGCACCTGGTGGAGCTGATCGGCGACCCCATCATGCTGGGCTCGTGGTGGATGATCCAGATGAGGATCGCCGGCGGCGACCGATCCACCGTGCGGCCCCTGGTGGAGCTGCGGCATTCCGATGGGCTGCCCAAAGCCTGTGGAACCGTGTTCGAGTCCGTACTCGGCGCATGGAACCCGACGCTCCTTCACCGGCCGGAGTCCATGACAGCAGGCGCATACCTGCGCCTGCTGCTCGGTGACCGCCTGGATCACGGCGAACCACTGGACAGGTGGGCCGTCGAGCACGGTGTGACGGCGACGGTCGAATGGGTGCCTGACGGCGATGGCGGTCTGGCGCGCAACCCGCTGGCCCTGGCCAACGGTGATGGCTCGCATCAGTTGCTCGTCCACCGCGGACGTGGTCATGGTGACCTGAACGTCCGCAACGTGTTGCTGCGCGCCGAGGATCCGCGGGGCTTCAAGCTCATCGACTTCGGTGACTTCGCCGAAGATGCGCCACTGGCCCGTGATCCCGCGCATCTGCTGCTGAGCCTGGCACGCGAATGGCTGAGGGCTCTCGCCGACGACCCCGAGGCGCGGCACCACCTCAAGGCTGCGATCGTCACTCCGCACAATCCTGACGTCCCCTCAGTCTTCGGCTTCAAAGCGGTCAGCGCGGCGTTCCATGAGGCGGGCCAGAGTTGGGCCGACAGCAACGATCACGGCGAGCATTGGCGGCCCCAGGCACTGTTGTCCCTGATCGGCTGCGCCCTCGTCTTCGTCGGTCGCAAGCGGCTGCCCGACGACGTCCGGCAGTGGTTCTTCGATATGAGCGTGTACGCGGCGCGTGAATACTCCCGGCTGACCAGGGACGTCGACGTACCTCCTTTCCGGCCGGCGGCGAAGGCTCCTGTCGTCGGGGTGCCCCGCTCGCGGGGCGAGATAGACGCCGTGCTCAGCAGGCAACTGCACTTCATGCAGCGGACGATGGGCAATCAGGACGGTCTGGTCGGCGCGGCTCTCCAACTGCTGGACGAAGAGGAGCGTTTCGTGCGCCTCGCCCCCTGCCGCGTGCGCGCCAGCACACCTGGCTCGGCGGTGATCGTGGTCAGCGACCGGTACGTACGCACGGCCGAGCTGGACACCAAGTTCCGGGCCTCCGGCGTCACACGCATCGCCCACGGCGACATCAGGCAGTTGCACCTCTCTCTGGACCGCAGGCTCGGCCTCATCGACACGGCCGACGTGCGCATCGCTACGGACTCCATCGAGCTCCTGGTCCGTGGGCTGCTCAAGGACCAGGCGCAGAGTCTGGTCTCCGCTCTGGAAGAGCTGACCGGCGTGCGACGGCGACAGCTGGCAGAGAATCCAGCGGCAGCCTGGCGAGATCTTGTCGAGGCGCTGCGCGCCACCAGATTCACAGCTCGAACGAGCGGTGATCTCGCGGCCGACACCGAGTTCCTCCGAATGGCGCTGCGCGAAGAACGTCCACCGTACCCGAAGGAACCGACGAGGGTTGAAGAGCTGGTGGGCCGCCTGGAGGAGATCTTGTCGGAGGCTGCCATGTACGCCACCGCGGACCAGGTGCGCAGGGCATGCGCATCCGCCGAGCTTTTCCGAAGGTGGTTGCTCGACCTGCTGTCTGAGGCACGACCGTGAGAAATGGCCGCCTCCCAGGGCGCTCACGCCCTTGACCAGGCCATCAGCACACTTGAGACGCTTCACCGTCAGAGCCGGAACCTCAAATGGCTGGAGCAGAACCGCGTCGCCTTCACCGCCGAGTTGCGGACGCTGGACGCCTCTGTCGCCGAGGCGAGCAAGCACGTGAGCGCTGAGCTCGGAAACAAGATGGAAGACGCGTGTGTATTCGTCGGGAACAAGGCCCAGGACTTCTACGACTTCGTCGAGGAGCGTTACGGTAGCGACACCTACTACGAGCAGCGCGGCCAGGTCGCCCGAGGACTTCAGCAGAGCCTGCGCCAGGCCAAAGAGTATTTCCTGCGCATAAGAGGTTCGGTTCCCCGCAGCTCCGACCTGAAGTCCGACGCGCACGACGTGGTCACCCTGCCGATCACCGAAGCCGGATAGCCCCACGCCCTGCGCTGGATCGGGTGAAGGCCTTGCGCCAGGCCCGATGTCGCGAGCGCAGTAGACCATGCTCATTCCGCCTCTGCCGGAGGAGCGGGTTGAGCGGCTGCCTGGCCCTCCGCCTCCACCAGCGCCGGGCCGGCGCGGGCCTGGAGAGGAGGTCGATGATCCGCCCGAGGTCATGCTCGCCGCCGCTGCCCGAACAGACGAGGTAGGAAGCCTCCACGGCCGGCGATCTCGTGTGAATCGACCGTACAGGCGCGCCGGGCGTCATGGGCAGGGCAGTGAGCGGCGCCCTGCCCATGCGGGTGTCGAGGATCGGTGCGGCCCTACGTGATGCTGCCGGTCCAGGAGCTCGCGGCGTGCTTGTAGACCGGGATCGTCTCGCCGTCGAAGTACGACGAGATGCCGGTGTCGTACCGGCCGTCGCCGTCGGTGTCGGAAACGCTGATCGTGATGCCGTTGAGATAGCCGGTACGGGTTCCGTCCGAGTAGCCGATCAGCCATGCGGATCCGAGAGAGCCAACACCGGTGAGACTTTGGCCACCACCTCGATGGCGGGTTCGACCCCGAGCAGCGCGATCAGAGCGCCGCGGACCATGTGCATGTCCTCCGCGAGCAGAACCCGGATCAACGATCGCCCTCACCGTCAGGACCCCCGCTTCCGCCCTACTTCTACCATCTCGTGAGGTCGTCACTGTGGATCATGAAACTTTCATGGTCGGTGAGGGGGAGTCGTGTAGTTGAAATTTTCATCTTCTACGAGGTCGCGGTTGTGGTGTTCCGCCTTGTGGGGCGCGTGGCAGCCGACGGCGCGATCTCCCGCGGGAGGCGCGGCGTTGACGGACGGGTTCCGTGCAGAGACCCTTTGGGAGCGCTCCCAAAAGCGTCCCGGAGAACGGCACCAGCAACCCTTCGTCGAAAGGACACCTCTGTGGAATCGCTGGTCAAGGACCAAGGGCTGTTCCTGGCCCTGTACCGGATCGTGATAGGCCTGCTGTTCGCCTGTCACGGTGTGGCGACGCTCTTCGACGTGCTGGGCGGGCCCCACGGCCAGGTGCCAGGCGTCGGGCAGTGGCCGGACTGGTGGGCGGCCGTCATCCAGTTGATCGGCGGCGTCCTCGTCCTCCTCGGGCTGGCCACCCGTGCCGCCGCCGTCGTCTGCTCGGGCACCATGGCCTACGCCTACTTCGTCGTCCACCAGCCGCAGGCGCTGTTCCCGATCGAGAACGGCGGCGAGAAGGCCGCGCTCTTCTGCTGGGGCTTCCTGCTCGTCGCCGCACTCGGGCCCGGCCGCTGGGCGCTGTCCTCGGCGCTCGGTTCCGCACGCCCTCTCGCGCACGACAGGGCGTAGCGTACGGTCGCGGTCGAGATTCTTTCCGGGTCGTGTCTGTTCCGGCGGTATACGTTCGACGCATGGGTGAAAGGACGAACTCGTCAGACACCCAGGGAGATCTCATGAGCACCGTGGTCATGCACAACGTCGTGTCGGTGGACGGTTTCATCGCCGACGCCGCCGATGAGGTAGGCCCGCTGTTCGAGTGGTACGGCAACGGCGACGTCCCGCTCGTCGAAGGCGGCGCGATGAAGGTCTCGCGGGCCTCGGCCGCGTACGTCAGGCCGATCTGGGCCGGCATCGGGGCGATGGTGATCGGCCGTCACCTGTTCGACATCACGAACGGCTGGGAGGGACGCCCGCCGGCCGGCGAGCACGTCGTCGTGGTGTCGCACCGGCCCAAGCCCGAGGGCTGGCACCCGGAGGCGTCGTACCACTTCGTCGACGACGTGGCGCGGGCGGTCGCCAAGGCGAGGGCACTCGCGGGGGAGCGCACGGTCGCCGTGGCGGCGGGCGACGTCGGCGGGCAGGCGCTGGCCCTCGGGCTGGTGGACGAGGTGGCGATGGACGTCGTGCCGGTGGTCTTCGGCTCGGGCAAGCGCTACTTCGGCTCGGTCGACGCTCAGCACCTGCTGGAGGACCCGCACGTGGTGATCCAGGGCGACCGGGTGCTCCACCTGGCTTACCAGGTCCGCCGGTGACGGCGGTCAGGAGTCGCGGCCGCGATAGGTGATCGTCGCCCGGCCGGCCAGGCGGAGTGTCATCCCCGGATGCAGGTCCACGACGGCTCCGGGCGGGAGTCCGTGGAACTCGTCGCCCTCGGCGTAGGAGATCTCCGTCCCGCTCGTCGTGTCCAGGTTGTGGACGCAGACCGTCCAGCCGTCCAGCCGGATGGACAGATGGTTGTCACCGGCGTCGGCGAGGCTCACCGTACGGGTGCCCAGGTGTGATGGCGGGGCGGCGCCGATGAGATAGGAACCGTCGAGAGGGAGCTCGCGGCCGTCGTCGAACACGAGATCGCCCAGCTTGGGGCGGGCCGCCTGGTAGCGCGTCAGATGAGGGCCCAGTTGCGCGCCGCAGACCATGCAGGACAGCCGGTTGCCGTCGGTGAAGTGGCCTTTCGGGCAGGAGACGCCCTCGATCAGGAACACCGTGCCCCCCAGCGGCGGTCTGGCGCCCTGGTGGTTCCGCGAGGCCTCCTGCCCGGGCAGCGCGGCCCGCAGTTCGTCCGGGTGCTGGAAGCGCTCGTCCGGTGCGCGCCGGGTGGCGCGCACGACCACGTCGAGCAGGGGTGGCTCGATGCCGTCGAAGTTCAGGTGCCCCTGGATGATGCGGTAGAGCACCTTCGGCACGCTCTCGCTGCCCGCGGGGGATCGGCCGGTGGCGGCGAAGCCCAGCACCAGGCCGAGCGAGTAGATGTCCGATCGGATGTCCTGCTTCGCCCCGTGCGCCCCTTCGGGTGACATGTACGACGGGGTGCCCACCAGGATGTCGGGCGAGGTCGTCTCGACGTCGTGGGTCGTCTTCGCGATGCCGATGTCGATGATCACCGGATCGACGCCGTCGATGAGGATGATGTTGGACGGCTTGAGATCCAGCCGGAAGGCTCCTAGCCCGTGCATGTAGGACAGCGCCTCCGCCAGCCGCGCCCCGAGCCCGGCCACCTCCGCCGGCGGTAGCGGCCCTTCCTCGTCCACCTTCTGCTGCAGCGTGGGACCCGTTATCAGCTCCATCACCAGGGCGAGCACCTGATCGTCCGCCACGACGTCCAGCGTGCGCACGATCCCGGGATGGTCGAGCCGCCGGGCCAGCCCGATCTCCCGCTCGAAGCGCCAGCGCAGCTCGTCGCCGACGACGTCGGTCCTGATCAGCTTGACCGCCACGTACTTCTGGTCCGTACGCGACCACGCCTTGTACACCGAGCTCATCCCGCCCTGCCCGATCACCTCGACGAGGTCGTACCGGCCGCCGATCACCCGGATCACGCCCTGGACGGACCTGCCCGCCGCCTCGGGAGGTGAGGGCACCAGCAGCGACACGTCCAGCGAGGCCCGCTCGGACTCGCTGTGCAGGGCCAGGCCGAGCAGCCGCCGCCGGAGTTCGTCGGTCAGCGTGTAGCTGGTGAGCTGGGCGGCCGGCGTGTTGCCGATCAGGGTCGACCCGGCCCCCGCCTGCCGGACGATCTGGATGACCTGCCGCTGGACCAGGTGGTCCAGCAGCTGTTCCAGCTCCGTGTGCGCCACGTGCAGCATCGGGTCGAGCTCGCCGGCGCGCAGGATGTCCTCGATCGAGAACGCCTCGCCGTCGGTCCTGAGCACCCAGTCGAGCACGTAGTAGCCGGCCATCCGCCAGCGATCTTTGTCGATGGGCACGGCGAGCAGCCGCTCCCGCCCGCTGGCCTGGTGATACTCGTGAAGGATGTCCTCCATGCCCGCGTAGAAGTCCACGCGCTCCCGGTCCGCGCCCTCCACCCGCAGGTACGGCTGGTCGCCGTCCCAGCTGACCAGCTCGCTGAACTCCTGCAGCAGCCGCCGGGGCACGCCACGCGCCTTGAACCGGAAATAGCACGTCAGCCGGCGCAGCTCCTCCTCGTCCGGCGTGTCGTCCAGCAGGGCGGTGAGCAGCCGCTCGGGCGCCTCCCACATGCACGGCACGTAGATGCGCCAGGCGAACACGCTCTCGTACACGCTGTTCCCGCGGCTGACGTCGCGGATGGCGTGATCGTGCAGGTCGGGCCCGGCCACGATGAGGAAGTGCACGCCCCGCATGGTCAGCGCGTTCTTCAGCGTGTTGAGCATCAGCTCGAAGGCCCGCAGCCCCTCCGGCGTCCCGGTGAGCTTGTCGGCCTCGTCCAGCACGATCACCAGGTGGACGCGCGGGCGCCTGCGCCACCATCCGCGCGAGGCCGGGACGCCGATCAGGGAGACGACCCGGTTCAGATCATGTTCGACGTCGGTGTCGGAGTAGGTCAGGAACGACGCCTCGGTGGCCATCGACCGGGTCCGCTTGCGCGACACCCCGAGCCCGGGGGCGATGAACCCCAGCGGCCCGGTCGTCTTCTTGGCCGCCTCGCCCATGCCGAGCGTCAGGTTGGCGGCGTTCTCGGTGGCGTCGGACGAGGTCTGCTTGAGCCCGTACGAGGTGCGGATGTGCGCGAGCATGAGCGCCTGCTGCACGGCGGGGGTCAACCGGCTCAGGATGCGGCGATCGGCCAGCTCCTCGTAGGTGCGGCGGACCACGGCGAACAGCAGCCGCTCCGGCGAGATCGGCCGCGCCACGTTGACGGTGATCGGGACGACGATCTCTCCCTGCTCGCCGTCCTTCTCGATCGCGTGCAGCGCCCTGGCCACCACGGTGCTCTTGCCCACCCCGCGGAACCCGGTGAGGAGGAACGTCCCGCCCCTGGATCTGCGTAACCGCTGCCTGAGCTCGTCCACGAACGACTGGTTGCCGAGCATCGGAAAGGCGTCCTCGTCCGCCGGCAGCGGTTCGTGGATGTAGCGGAAGGTCCTGCGCAGCCGTACATCGGACACGTACCAGGTGTACCACCGAGGCGGGAAGGCGTCCTCGGATCCGGGCCCGTCAGTGGCCCCCGCTCGCCAGGTTGAGGCCGACGACGCCGGCGATGATGAGGGTGATCGAGGCGAGCTTCAGGAGGGACACGCTCTCTCCCAGCAGGATCATGCCCAGCGCGGCGGTCCCGACCGCGCCGATGCCTGTCCAGACGGCATAGGCCGTACCGACGTCGAGGGTCTTGAGCGCGAGCGCGAGCAGACCGAAGCTGAGCACGGCGAAGACGACGAAACCGATGCTCGGCAGCAAGTGCGAGAACCCGTTGCTCTGCTTGAGCGCGTAGGCCATGGCGATCTCGAAGAGACCCGCGGCGACCAGCATGATCCAAGCCATGACGGCTCCTTCCATGAAAGGAGCGTCGTCTTTGCAGGCCGGGTACGGCGCGTCTCGTCCGGGCGGACCCATGGTCGGGCTCGCACTTCCGACAACGGCGGCGACCGCGCCCGCATTCCATCGGCCGCGCGTGTCAGGCATGTGGTGGCGCTTCGTGGTGGAATAGGTACGGAGTGTGACGTCGGGTGTGGGGAGGGTGCGATGCGGGACGGTCGTGGGCTCGTGACGCGCCGCTGATGGGGCGCGAGCGGCTGGACCTTCCGCTCACCGCCATGGCCGTGGTCCTCACCATCGGCACCGGAGCGGTCGACGCGGCCAGTTTCATCCGGCTCGGCGGGGTGTTCAGCAGTGTCATGACCGGCAACCTGGTGGTGTCCGGCTACGCGATCGGCACCGCCGACCTCGCGCACCTGCTCACCACCGTCACCGCGGTCATCGGGTACGTGCTGGGGGTCGCCGCCGGCACCGGCGTCGCGGGCCGCGGCGGGATGATCGCCGTGCTCGGTGCGGAGCTGCTCGCGCTGGTGGCGTTCGCGGTGGGCTGGGAGGTGACCGGTGGCCGCCCGTCCGCCGTGGCGCTGCACGTCCTGCTGGTTCTGACGGCGATGGCCATGGGGTTGCAGAGCGCGGCGATGCGCGCCCTGGGCGGCCGCCGGGTGGTGTCGACGACGTACCTGACGGGGACGCTGACCGGCGTCATCGCCGCCCTGCTCACCTCCGGCGGCCTGGCGGGGGCCATGGTGCGTGACATCGCCATCCTGACGGCGGTCGTGGTCGGGGCGGCGGCGGGGACCCTGGTGGTCACGCTGGTCCCCGCCGCGCTGCCGGCCATCCCGCTCGTCACCGTGCTCGCCGCCCTCACGATGGCCGGGCTCACTCGTCCTCGGTGAACACCTGCTCGCGGCGCTTGCGGATCGCCGGGAGGACGGAGAGGGCGAGCGCCGCCACCGACAGGGCCAGGAGCGCCGCGGAGATCGGCCGGGTCAGGAAGACCGACGCGTCGCCGCGGGAGATGATCAGCGCCCGCCGCAGGTTCTCCTCCAGCAGGGGGCCGAGGACGAAGCCGAGCAGCAGCGGGGCCGGCTCGCAGCCGCACTTGATCAGGATGTAGCCCAGGAGCCCGAAGAGCACGATCGCGTAGACGTCGTAGGCGTTGAACCCCAGGGAGTACGTGCCGATCGAGGCGAACAGGATGATCATCGGGAACAGCACCTGGTACGGGATGCGCAGCATGCGCACCCACATGCCGATCAGCGGCAGGTTCAGCAGGACGAGCAGCACGTTGCCGATCCACATCGACGCGATCAGGCCCCAGAACAGCGCGGGCTCGTCGGTGATGACGTTCGGGCCGGGGGTGATGCCGTGCACGATGAACGCGCCGATCATCAGCGCCATCACCGGGTGGGCCGGCAGGCCCAGGGTGAGCAGCGGGATGAACGACGTCTGCGCCGCGGCGTTGTTCGCCGACTCGGGGCCGGCGACGCCCTCGATCGCGCCGTGCCCGAACTCCTGCGGCCGCTTCGAGATCCGCTTCTCGACGGCGTACGAGGTGAACGAGGCCAGCACGTGGCCGCCGCCGGGCAGGACCCCGAGCGCCGCGCCGAGACCGGTGCCGCGCAGGATGGGGGCGACGATGCGGCGCCGGTCCTCGCGGGTCGGCCAGAGGTTCCGCACCTTGTCGACGATCGCCGTGCGCGTCTGCTCGTTCTCCAGGTTGCGCAGGATCTCGGCCACGCCGAACATGCCGACGGCGACCGACACGAAGTCGATCCCGCCGTACAGCTCGCGCTGGTCGAAGGTGAACCGGGGGGTGCCGGTGTAGATGTCCTGGCCGACCGTGCCGAGCAGGACGCCCAGGAAGATCATCGCGAGGGCCTTGAGCGCGGTGCCGCGCGCCAGCGCGATCGACACGATCAGGCCGAACAGCACCAGCGCGAAGTACTCGGCGGGGCCGAACTGCAACGCGACGCGGGCCAGCGGCGGGGCCGCGACGGCCAGCACGACCGTCGCGACCGTGCCCGCGATGAAGGACCCGATCGCCGCGGTGGCCAGGGCGGCGCCGGCCCTGCCCTGGCGGGCCATCTCGTGCCCGTCCAGCGCGGTGACGGCCGCGGACGACTCACCGGGCAGGTTGATCAGGATGGCGGTGGTCGAGCCGCCGTACTGCGCGCCGTAGTAGATGCCGGCCAGCATGATCAGCGCCGTCACCGGCTCGAAGCTGAAGGTGATCGGCAGCAGCATCGCCACCGTCGCCGTCGGCCCGATGCCGGGCAGCACACCGACCATCGTCCCGAGCAGCACTCCCACGAAGCACCAGAGGACGTTCTGGAGCAGGAGAGCGGTCGAGAGGCCGAGCGCGAGGTTTTCGAGTAGGTCCATGCCTCAATCCGGATGCCGCGTCAGAATCCGAGCCACGGGCCCCAGAGCGGGATCCGCAGCTGGAGGCCGACGACGAAGATGAGCGTGCTGGCCACGGTGAGCCCGGCCGCGACGACCACGGCGGTGAGCGGCCGTACGTGCTTGCTGGCCAGCGTGGTGAGCAGGGCGGTGACGGCCGACGTCGGCACGAACCCGAGGCCCCGTACGGTGAATCCGAAGAACATCAGCGCGAGCGTGATGACGGCGACCGCGCGCCAGGGGATCGTGCCGAAGGCGATCATCTCGCCGGCGACCAGCCCCTTGACCACGATCGCCAGGCCCAGGGCGGCCACGAGCGCGCCGACGAGCAGCGGGAAGGCGCCGGGGCCCATCCGCAGCGGGGTGCCCAGCTCGTAGCCGAGCGACCCCACCACGAACGCGCCACCGATCAGGACGAAGATCCCCCCGGCGAGGACGTCGGGGAATGATCGGCGGTGCTCCACGTCAGGAAGCCTTGATCCCGGCGTCGGCGATGACCTTCGCCCAGGTGCCGAGCTGCTCCTGGAGCTTGGTCCGGTGCGCCTCGGGGGTGGCGCTCTCGGCCGGGACCGGCGCGGTGCCGAGCTTGGCCATCTGGTCGACGACCTTCTGGTCGGCCAGCGCCGTCTTCAGCGCCTCGGACAGCTTCTGGACGACGTCCTGCGGGGTGCCCTTCGGTACGTAGAGGCCGTGCCACACGCTGACCTCCAGGCCGGGCAGCCCCGCCTCGGCGGTGGTCGGCAGGTCGGGCAGGCTCTTGACCCGCTCCGGCGTGGTGACCGCGTACGCCTTGACCTCGCCCGCGGAGATCTGGCCGCTGGTGTTGGTCGTCTGGTCGCACATGAAGTCGACCTGGCCGCCGACGAGGTCGGTCAGCGCGGGGCCGGTGCCCTCGTACGGGACCTCCTGCAGCTTGACGCCCGCGGCGGTCTGGAACAGCAGCCCGCACAGGTGGGACGCGGCGCCGATGCCGGCGTTGGCCAGCGTGACCTTGTCGGCGTTCGCCTTCACGTGGGTCACGAGGTCCTGGAGCGTCGCGGGCGCGAAGTCCTTTCGGGCGACGACCGTCATCGGCACCTCGGTGACGAGCCCGACCGTCTCGAAGCTCTCCAGCGGCTGGTAGCCGAGGTTCTGGTAGAGGGCGGGCGCCGTCGACATGCCGATGTGGTGCATGAGCACGGTGTAGCCGTCGGGTTCGGCCCGCGCGACCTCGCCGGCCCCGACCGTGCCGCCCGCGCCCTCGACGTTCTGTACGACGATCTTGGCGCTGAGCTTGGCCGCCATCGGCTCGGCGATCATGCGGGTGACCGTGTCGGTCGGGCCGCCCGCGCTGAACGGCACGACGAAGGTGATGTTCTGCTCCGGGTAGCCCGCGGTGTCGCCGCCGCCGGTGGTGCCCCCGTCGCCCCCGTTGCCCGCACAGGCGGCGGCCAGCGAGACGACGCCGATGACGGCGATCATCCGCGCGGCGGCCCGGTACCTGCTGGTCGTTCTCATGTCGCGGCCTCCTCTTCGGCGCATTCGCGTTCTTGGGTGAGTGCGCGGCCTCAGTCTGGGCTGGTACGGGCGCGGATAGTGTCAGAGGAATCCCAAGGAATGCGCCAGATGTCAGGAAAATCCCAAGAACTGGTTAACAACGGAGTCGGACCGGGCCGTACAATCCGGTATGCGGATCACCATCATCGAGGATGACGACCGCGTGGCCCGGGGTCTGGTGACCGTCCTGGCCCAGGCGGGCTTCGAGGTCCACCGCCTCGCCACCGCCGCGGAGGCCGTGCGCGCGGCCCCGTCCGACGTCGTCCTGGTCGACCTGGGCCTGCCCGACGGCGACGGGCTCGACGTGATCCGCAAGCTGCGCGACCGCCCCGAGACCGCCGTCATCGCCGTCACGGCGCGCTCCGAGGAGCACGAGCGGGTCCGCGGCCTGCGCGCAGGCGCCGACGACTACATCGTCAAGCCGTTCGGCATCCCCGAGCTGCTGGCCCGGATCGACGCCGTGCTGCGGCGCACCCGGGTGGCCCGCGCCCTGAGCGCCCCCGACGAGCCGCTCCTCCTCGGCCCGATGCGCATCGGCGTCGGCACCCGCGAGGTCACCGTCGACGACACGCCCGTGACGCTCACCCGCAAGGAGTTCGAGCTGCTCCTGCTGCTGGCCCGGCGGGCGCCCAACGTCGTCAGCCGCGACGTCATCCTCGACCAGATCTGGGGCGCGACCTGGGAGTCGTCGAGCCGCACCCTCGACACCCACATCGCCGCGCTGCGGCAGAAGATCGGCCCGGCCGTGGTCATCCGCACCATCCACGGGGTCGGCTACAGGCTCCTGGCCGACCGGCCGGAGCCGACCGGCTGACGCGCCGTGCACCGCCGGCTGCTCGTCGTCCTGGTGCCCCTCGCGGTGATGCTCGTCGCCGCGCTCGGGGTTCCCCTCAGCGTCACGGTGGCCGAGCGGGAGGTGCAGGAGACGTACGTCGACCGGCTGAACGACGTCGGCCGGTTCGCGTCGCTGGCCGAGACCGCGCTGTCGACCGGGCGGACCGAGGCGCTCCAGCTTGAGCTGGCCCGCTACCACGAGCTCTACGGCATCCCGGTCGCGGTGATCGACACCTCCGGCACCGTGCTGCTCGGGCCCACGGACGCCTACCGGGAGGCGGCGCGCAGCGAGCCGGGCATGGGCCCGATCGTCACCGCCGCGCTGGCCGGGGCGCGGCCCGAACCGTCCGGTGACTGGGCGCCGTGGGCCGGGTCGGCGCTCGTGGTCGCGGAGCCGGTGGGCCGCGACAGCGAGGTGGTCGGCGCCATCGTGACGATCTCCGACCTGTCGAAGACGCGCGGGCGCATCATGCTGCGCTGGGCCCAGCTCGCCGGGATCGGGCTGCTGCCGTTGGTCGCGCTGATGGCGGTCGCCTGGCCGGTGTCGGCGTGGGTGCTGCGGCCCGTGCGGGAGCTGGACGCGGCGAGCTCGCGGATCTCGCAGGGCGACCTCACCATCCGGGCCGACGCCGAGGCCGGGCCCGCCGAGCTGCGGCGGCTGGCGGAGTCGTTCAACACCATGATGGACGCGGTCGAGAACGCCGTGCAGCGGCAGCGGGCGTTCGTCTCCGACGCCTCCCACCAGCTGCGCAACCCGCTGACCAGCCTCCGGCTCGCCGTGGAGAGCCTCGAACCGCACCTGCGCGCCGCCGGTGACGGGCGGCAGGTGTACGACGTCGCCGTGGACGAGCTGAAGGCCATGCAGCGGCTGCTGAACTCGCTGCAGGCCAGCGCGCGGATGGAGAGCATCCGGACGGCGTCCCCGGTGGACCTCGACGCGGTGCTGGCGACCCGGGTGGAGCGGTGGCGGGCGCTGACGGCGACGGCCGGGCAGACGCTCGCGGTCGACGTGCCGCCGGGGCTGCGGCTGCTGGAGCCGACGGGCGGGCTGGGCAGCATCCTGGACGAGCTCATCAGCAACGCGTTGCGGCTGTCGGACGCCCGGGTGGTGGAGGTCACCGCCCGGGCCGTCCCCGCGGGCGGGGGCGTGGTCACGATCGCGGTGCGCGACGACGGGCAGGGGATCGAGGCGTCCGAGCGGGCCCAGGCGCTGCGGCGGTTCTGGCGGTCGCCGCGTCACCAGAACGTGTCCGGGACCGGCCTGGGCCTGGCGATCTGCGCCGACCTGGTCGGCGCGGCCGGTGGCGAGCTGCGGCTGGAGGACGGCCTGCCGCGCCCGGACGGGTCCGGGCACGGGTTCGCCGCGGTGGTCGCGCTGCCGGTGGCGGACTCGTCCGGAGCCCCGGCCTGAGGCTCACCTCTCGTCCTTGAGCCGCTCGAAGACGAGCTGGGTCCGCCGCACGGCGCGCACCCCGTACACCTCGGAGATCAGCTCGGGGGTGAGGACCTGCTCGGGCGGGCCGCCGGCGACGATGCGACCGGCGTTCATCACGTACAGGCGGTCGCAGAAGGCGGCGGCCTGGTTGAGGTCGTGCAGCACGGCCAGGGTGGCGACGCCGAGCTCGCGCACCAGGTGCAGCAGTTCGAGCTGGTGGCGGATGTCGAGGTGGGAGGTGGGCTCGTCCAGCAGGAGCAGGCGGGTCTGCTGGGCCAGGGCGCGGGCGAGCAGGACGCGCTGTTTCTCGCCGCCGGACAGGGTGGCGAAGATCCGGCCGGCGGCGCCGGTCAGGCCGACGCGGTCCAGCGCCCGCGCGCACAGCTCCTCGTCGGCGCGGGGGTCGGACTTGTACGGGGTGCGGCCCATGGCGACGATCTCGGCCACGGTGAAGTCCAGGTCGGGCGGGGTCTCCTGGGCGACGACGGCGGTGCGCCGGGCGGCCTCGCGGGCGGGCAGCCGGTGCACGTCGTCGCCGTCGACGGCGATGAGCCCGGCCGAGGGGCGCAGCGCCCGGTAGATCGAGCGGAGCAGGGTGGACTTGCCGCAGCCGTTCGGCCCGACGAGGCCGACGAACTCGCCGTCGTCCACCAGCAGGTCGGCCTCGCGCACGATCGGGGTGCCGTCGAGCGCGACGGACACGCCGCGCAGGTCGAGCCTCACTGGACGCTCACCGCCCGGTCCACCGAGCGGCGGCGCAGCAGCCACAGGAAGAACGGCACGCCGAACAGCGCGGTGACGATGCTGAGCGCCAGTTCCTGAGGGGCGTTGACGGTGCGCGCGGCGATGTCCACGAGCTGCAGGAACACGGCTCCGAGCAGGGCGGTCACGGGCAGCACCCGGCGGTGGTCGGCGCCGACGAGCAGCCGGGCGGCGTGCGGCACGATCAGGCCGACGAACGCGATCGCGCCGCTGGTGGCCACCATCACCCCGACCAGCAGCGAGGTCAGCACGAACAGGCTCAGCCGGAACCGGTTCACGTTCACGCCGAGCGAGACGGCCGTCTCCTCCCCGGCGGCCAGCGCGTTCAGCGGCCGGTGCTGCAGCAGCAGGTACGCCACCCCGGCGGCCAGGACGACCGCCGGCAGGGGCAGCACGTGCCAGCGGGCGCCGCCGAGGCTGCCCATCAGCCAGAACAGCACCTGCTGAGCGGCCCGCCCGCTCTGCGCCAGTTGCAGGACGAAGCTGTAGGCGGCCTGGAACAGGTACGCCAGCGCCACCCCGGACAGCACCAGCCGCGACGGCGTGAGCCGTCCGGACCGCTGAGCCATCAGGTACACCAGCACGAGCGCGAGCAGCGAGCCGGCGAAGGCGGCGGCCGACAGCGACAGCCCGCCCAGCGCGGAGGCGCCCAGGATCAGCACGAGCACCGCCCCGAACGAGGCGCCGGAGGAGACCCCGAGCAGGAACGGGTCGGCCAGCGGGTTGCGCACCAGCGCCTGCAGCACCGCCCCGACCACCGACAGCCCGGCCCCGACGAGCAGGGCCAGCAGCGCGCGCGGCAGCCGGAACTCCCACACGATCTGCTCCTGCACCGGGGCCCAGGTCTGCGGGACCACGCCCGGGATGACACGGTCGGCGACGATGCCCCAGGCCTGGGGCAGGGCGACGGGCACCGCGCCGATGCTGACCGCCAGCCAGGTCGAGGCGACCACGGCGGCGATCAGCGCGGCGACGAGCAGGAGGAACCGGCTCACTCGGCGGCTTCGCGGGACGGGCACGGTCTTCGCCGGGCTCTGCCGGGTGGTGCTGGTCACTGGGTGAAGGCGTCCGGGTGCAGGAACCTGGCGATGTCGGTGACGGCCAGGAGGTTGCGGTAGCCGGGATGCTGGGCCGTGACGGGCACGGCGAGGTAGCGCTGCTCCTTGGCGGCCGGGCTGTTCTTGACGATGGCGAAGGTCTCGGCGGCCTTGGCGGGCGAGCTGGGCATGTCCTCGCCGCGCAGCGTGGAGTAGTCGCTGATCAGGACGGCCTCGGGCTGGGAGGCGCTGACCTGTTCGGCGCTGACCTCGGTGTAGTCGCCCTTGACGTCCGCCAGGACGTTCTCGCCGCCGGCCAGGGTGATCATCTGGTGGGTGATGCCGGAGCCGCCGTAGGCGTTGACCGGGCCCTTGCCGCCGTCGGTGGCCAGGACCTTGACCGGGGTGCGGCCTTCGACGCGCTTCTTGACGTCGTCCAGCTGGGCCTGCAGCTCGCTGATCAGCTTATCGGCGCGGTCGGAGACGCCGAAGATCTTGCCGAGGTTGCGCAGGTCGTCGAAGGTGTCGTCGAGGGTGAACTGCAGCACCTCCTCGGGGCTGCACCAGCCGCCCAGGATGTAGACGGGGCTGCCGGCCGCGTCCAGCTCCTCCACGGTGGCGTAACCACCGGCGGCGTCGAAGCTGGCCATCTGGTTGTCCACGATGAAGTCGGCGCCCTGGGAGAGCATGATCTCCTTCTGCGGCATCATGATCGTGTCGGAGATCTCCGGGATCTTGTCGTACTGCTCCTTGTGGCCGGGCAGGAACGGGCTCTCGGAGAAGTTGGTCCGCCCGGTGATCCGGTCGCCCAGGCCGAGGGCGAACAGGGTCTCCAGCGAGGGGTGGTAGCCGGTCACGACCTTGGCCGGCGGCCGGTCGAAGGTGAGGGTGCGCCCGCAGTTCTCGACCGTGACGGGGAAGCCGGTTTGCGGCGCCGCCTGCTGGGTGGGCTCCTGGGCGGTGGGTGCTTGCGAGCAGGCGGTCAGCGTCAGGGCCGCCGCCAGGACGAGCAGCTTCTTCATGGAGCCTGACTTCGGGGTGGTACGGGGCGGGCGGCTCATGTGGTGGAGCTCCGGTGGTGAGAGGATCGGGCAATTGCGATACGAAACACCTCATTCTGCATATAAGTCGCAATTGCAAGCAAGTCGCATGAAACTGAGGCGGCGCCCGCCCGGCCCCGCGGACCAAGCTCAGACCGGGCGGGCGTCGCCGGCCTGGGTCAGACGCCGCGGGCGGCGTCGTAGCGGGAGATCACATCGTTCCAGTTGATCAGGTCCCACAGCTTCTCGACGTAGTCCGGGCGTACGTTGCGATACTGCAGGTAGTACGCGTGCTCCCAGGCGTCGAACACCAGCAGCGGGGTGGTGTTCATGCCGACGTTGCCGTGGTGGTCGTACACCTGCTCGACGACCAGGCGGCGGCCCAGCGGCTCCCATGCCAGCACGCCCCAGCCGGAACCCTGCACGGTGGCGGTGGCGGTGGTGAGCTGCTTCCTGAAGGCGTCGAAGGAGCCGAAGTGCTCGTCGATCGCCGCACCGAGGTCGCCGTCGGGGCGGTCGCCGCCGTCGGGGGACAGGTTCTCCCAGAAGATCGTGTGCAGCACGTGGCCCGACAGGTTGAACGCGAACGTCTTCTCCAGCCCGACCAGGCCGCCGAACTCGCCCTTGTCCCGTGCCTCGGCCAGCTTCTCCAAGGTGTCGTTGGCGCCCTTGACGTAGGCGGCATGGTGCTTGGCGTGGTGCAGCTCAAGGATCTCGCCGGTGATAGCGGGCTCCAGGGCCGCGTAGTCGTACGGCATGTCCGGCAGGGTGTAGTCACCCATGAGCTATCTCTCCTCGTAATTGCAAATGACTTGCAACAACGATAGCCCTGCAACTGACTCATGTCTCGTGCGGCGTGCCGGTCAGTGCTTGCGGTCGCGGAACCAGGCGGCGGCGCCCGGGTGGAGCGGGATCGACGCGGTCGAGATGCCGGTGCGCACGTTGATGTGCCAGGCCTCGGGAATGGCCTCGGTGTCGCCGCGGCCGGCGGAGGAGATCGTGCCGGTGTGGGTGAAGATCGTGTCGGTGATGGCGTACACCAGGTCGGCCGGCAGATCGTTCCGTACGAGAAGCACGTTGGGCACGGCGAAGGTGCGGGTGGCCGGGACGCCGGCGTAGGCGGTCGCGGGGATCATGGCCGGCGCGTAGGGGCCGGGGAACGCCGTGAAGAGCGCACCCGCCTGCGCGTCCAGCGGGATCAGGCGGATGGGGTGGCGCTGCGCCAGCTCCGTGATGGCCGGGGTCGGGACGCCGGTCAGGGAGAACATCGCGTCGATCACGCCTTCGCGCAGCGCCGCCGCCGACTCGGCCTGGCTGAGATACCGGCTGTCGGTGTCGACCGGGCCGAGCTCCAGCACCCGCAGCGAGGTGAACTCGGTGCCCGAGTCGCGGGCGCCGAGCGAGATGCGCTTGCCCTCCAGGTCGCCGAACTCCTCGATCGCCGAACCGGCCATGACCACGAGATGCAGGTGGCTGTCGTAGAGCCGGCAGATCGCCGAGAGCTCCTCGGGCGCGCTGCCGTCGGTCAGGATCAGCGCGTCCAGGCTCGTCAGCCCGAGGTGCACCGCGCCGGCCCTGAGCATCCGGATGTTGTCGGTGGACGCCCCGCTCGGCACGGTGCGCACCGTGACGCCCGGCACCTGCTCGGAGATGTGCGCCGCCATCGAGCCGCCGATGCGCCGGTAGACCGCCCCCGCCGGCCCGGTGGCCAGCCGGAGGTCGATCTCGCCGACCTCGCGCTGCCGCGAGCAACCGGCGATCAGCCCACCGGCGGCCAGGAGCACCGCCCGCCTGCTGGGGTTCAGCATGCCGCGATGATACGGGCCCGGCGATCAGCGGCGGACGCGGCGGGTCAGCGCCAGCCCGCCGAGCACGACGGAGCACAGGCCCACCACCACGGCGACATAGCCGCCGACGATGCCGTAACCGGTGCCGGGACCGCCCTCGGCGGCGGCCACCACCAGCCCGCCGACGGCCGCGCCCGCCAGCCCCGCCACCAGGGCCACGACGGCTCCCCTTCTGCCGGTGCCGGCGCCGATGCGACCGGTGGCGCGGGCCACGGCCAGCCCGCCGACCACCGTGCCCGCCAGGCCCAGCAGCGCGCCCACCGCGGACCAGAGCCGCCCGGACGTCATGGCGTAGGCGTCGACGGGGTCCACGACTCCGAGCAGGGTGAAGGTGACGGACATGAGACTCTCCTCCTGGGACTGGACGTGTCCCGATGGTGTCCTCCGGACCCGCCGCCGGTCGTCCGGCCAGGGGAGGCGATGCGCGCTGCCGCCGGCGCCGCAGGATCCGTGGAAGTACCGCGGACGCGGTAGCCCGGCGATCGTCCGTACGCAGGATCCGCCCGCGACGGCATCGGGCTATGGTGCGCGCATGAGCACAGGACGGTCCCGTGCCCTCGACTGGGCGATCGCCGGCTGCGTGGCGGCGGCGCTGCTGGTCACCGGGCTGTCCGGGCAGGGCTCCGCGAACCCCGCCGGCTACGCGGCGCTGGTCGCCGGTGGCCTGGCGCTGGCCGCGCGCCGCCGGGCGCCGGTCCCCGTCCTGGTCGTCACCGGGTTGTGCGCGGTGGGCTACCAGGCGGCCGGTTTCGACGTGCCCGCCGTCGCGTTCCTGTTCGCGGTGTACGCCGCCGTACGGGCCGGGCACCGCGTCGTCACGGTGGTGGCGAGCGTGACCATGCTGGCCGCGCTGCCGCTCGCCGCCGTGGCCTCGGGATCGTACGACATGGGCGAGGCGTTCGCGCAGGCCCGGGGCGCTCTTGAGCTGGCCTGGCTGGTCGCGGCCGGGGCGGCGGGCGAGGCGCTGCGGCAGGCCGAGCGGCGGGCGGAGGAGGCCGAGCGCACCCGCGAGGAGACCGCGCGGCGCCGCGCCGACGAGGAGCGGCTGCGCATCGCGCGGGAGCTGCACGATTCGCTCACCCACCAGATCTCGATCGTCAAGCTTCAGGCCGAGGTCGCCGTGCACGTGGCCCGCAGGCGCGGCGAACAGGTGCCGGAGGCGCTGCTGGCGATCCAGGAGGCCGGGCGCGAGGCGGCCCGCGAGCTGCGCGCGACCCTGCAGGCGCTGCGCGACGACGACACGACCCCGCCGCGCGGGCTCGACGACGTCCCGGAGCTGGTGGAACGGGCCCGCGCCATCGGCCTGGACGCCACCCTGACGATCGAGGGGCGGCGGCAGGACGTGCCCGCCGCGGTGAGCAGGACCGTCTACCGGATCGTCCAGGAGTCGCTCACCAACGTCGCCAGGCACGCCGCCGCCGCGACCGCCTCGGTCCGGATCGACTGCCGCCCGGACACGCTCGACGTACGCGTCGACGACGACGGCAGGGCCAACCAGGACACCGTCCCGGTGCCCGGCGTGGGGCTGCTCGGGATGCGCGAACGCGTCACCGCACTCGGCGGACGCCTGCGGGCGGAGCCGCGCGGCGAGGGCGGCTTCACCGTCCGGGCCGAACTCCCCGTGGACCGGCTGCCGTGATCCGCGTCCTGCTGGTCGACGACCAGCCGCTCATCCGCAGCGGGTTCCGCGCGCTCCTCGACCTGGAGGACGACATCGAGGTGGTGGCCGAGGCCGGCGACGGCGTCGAGGGCCTGGCCCTGGCCAGGGAGCATCTGCCCGACATCGCGCTCGTCGACGTCCAGATGCCGGTCGCCGACGGCATCGAGACGACCCGGCGCATCGCCGCGGACCCCGCGCTGGCCGGGGTGCACGTCGTCATCCTGACCAACTACGGCCTGGACGAGTACGTCTTCGACGCGCTGCGCGCCGGCGCGGCCGGGTTCCTGGTCAAGGACATCGTGCCCGAGGATCTCCTGCACGCCGTGCGGGTCGCGGCCCGCGGCGACGCGCTGCTCGCGCCGTCGATCACCAGGAAACTCATCGACAGGTACGTCACGCGGCCGATCACCCTCGGCACCGGCAGAGGGCTCGAAGAGCTGACCAACCGGGAACGCGAGAGCGTCGCCCTGGTCGCGCAGGGCCTGTCCAACGACCAGATCGCCGACTGCCTGGCGATCAGCCCGCTGACCGCCAAGACCCACGTCAACCGGGCGATGGCCAAGCTCCACGCCCGCGACAGGGCCCAGCTCGTCGTCATCGCCTACGAGTCCGGCCTGGTGGTGCCGGGCGGTTCCTGACGCTCAGACGTGGGCGAGCAGGATCGCCGGGTTCTCCACGAGGTCGGCCACGTGGCGCAGGAACCCGCCGGCCGCGCCGCCGTCGCAGACCCGGTGGTCGAAGGTGAGGGAGAGCTGGGTGATCTTGCGGGGGACGACCGCGCCGCCGTGCACCCAGGGGCGGTCGATGACGCGGCCGACGCCCAGGAGAGCGGCCTCCGGGTGGTTGATGATCGGGGTGGAGCCGTCCACGCCGAAGACGCCGTAGTTGTTGAGCGTGAACGTGCCGCCGGTCAGCGCCTCGGGCGGGAGTTTGCCCGTGCGGGCCAGGCCGGTGAGCCTGGTCAGCTCCCCGGCGAGCTGGGCGGTGGTCATCCGGTGCGCCCCGCGGACCACGGGGACGACGAGCCCGCGGTCGGTCTGGGCGGCGAATCCGAGGTTGACGTGTCCGTACCGGACGATCTCGGAACGGGCGACGTCCACCGTGGAGTTCAGCTCGGGGAAGCGGCGCAGGCCGTCCACGCAGATGCGGGCCAGCAGGGCCAGCAGGCCGATGCCGAGATCGGGGCGGTCGCGCCGGAGCGCGTCCCTGGCCGCGAGCAGCTCGGTCGCGTCCACGTCCACCCACGTCGTGGCGTCGGGGATCTCGGCGCGGCTGCGGCTCAGCTTCTCCGCCACAGCCCGCCGCACCCCCCGCAGCGGCACGCGCTCCTGACCCGCCATGTCCTGGGAACGGTCGGTCCCTCTCCCCGCCGTGGTCTGGGAACGGTCGGCCACCGGCGCCCTCCCCGCCGTGGCGCGGGCGCGGTCGGTGATGGCTCGGTCCACGTCACGGCGCAGGATCACCGCACGCGGCCCCGTGGGCGTGACCTCGTCGAGATCGATCCCATGTTCCCGCGCGATCCTCCGCACCAACGGCGAGATCACCCGCGGCGCCATCCCCCCGGCCGCCTCCCGCCTCCGCACCTCCGCGACAGGCCGTGATTCCGCAGCGGGACGGAGGTCTGCCGGGCGGGGATCTGCGGCGGGCCGCCGCTCTGCGGCGGGACGGAGGTTCGTGGCGGGGCTCGGCTCTGCGGCGGGATGCGATTCCGCAGCCGGACGGAGATCTGCGGTGGGACGGGGGCCGCCGGCTGGGCGGGGGTCTGTGGCAGGCCGCCGGTCTGTGGCGGGACGGAGATTTGTGTCGGGGCTGAGGTTTGTGGTGGTAGTGAGTTCTGCGGTGGGACGGGGGCCTGCGGCTGGGCGGGGGTCTGTGATGGGGCGGGATTCTGTGGCGGGCCGCCGGTCTGTGGCGGGACGGAGATTTGTGTCGGGGCTGAGGTTTGTGGTGGGGGTGAGCTCTGCGGTGGCGTTCGCGTTTGTGGTGGGACGGCGGCGGCGGGGTGGGGTGGGGGTGGTGCCGTAGCCGATGAGGACGTTGCCGGAGCCGGCGCGTTCCTCTTCGCGGTAGCGGGCCGCTGCCGGGTGCTCTCCGCCGACCTCGATGAGGGGCGCGCCCACGGACAGGACGGCGCCGGGCTCTGCGTGCAGGGCCAGGACGGTGCCCGCGTAGGGGACCGGGACCTCGACGGCAGCCTTGGCGGTCTCGACCTCCACCACGATCTGGTCGATCTCGACGGTGTCGCCGACGGACACCTTCCAGTCGAGGATCTCCGCCTCGGTCAGCCCTTCGCCCAGGTCGGGCAGCCGGAACACCTGCCCCGCGGTCATGACGCCTCCCTGCTCAGGTGCACCACGTCGGGCCGGTCGTCGAACTGCAGCCGGTCGACCGCGTCCAGGACCCGGTCGGCGTCCGGCAGATGGGCGTGCTCCAGTTTCGGCGGCGGATAGGGGATGTCGAAGCCCGTGACCCGCAGCACGGGCGCGGCCAGCGAGTGGAAGCAGCGCTCCTGGACCCGCGCCGCGATCTCGGCGCCCACCCCGGCGAACCCCTGCGCCTCCTGGATCACGACACACCGCCCGGTCTTCCGTACGGAGGACGTGACGGTCTCGTCGTCGAACGGGACGATCGTCCGCAGGTCGACCACCTCCAGGGAGACCCCGTCGGCGGCCGCCGCCTCGGCGGCCTGGAGCGCGACCGGCACGCCGGGCCCGTAGGCCACGAGCGTCGCGTCGCGGCCCTCGCGCCGGACCACGGCCTGCCCGAACCCGGGCGCGCGCCGCCGCCCGCTGGGGGAGAACGCCTCCTTGGACCAGTACAGCCGCTTCGGCTCCATGAAGATCACCGGGTCGGGGTCGGCGATGGCGTCACGCAGCAGCCAGTACGCGTCCTCGACCGTCGCGGGCGTGACGACCTTCAGCCCCGGCGTGTGGGCGTAGTACGCCTCGCTGGAGTCGCAGTGGTGCTCGACGCCGCCGATGCCGCCCGCGAACGGGACGCGGATCACCATCGGCAGCGTCACCCGGCCGCGGGTGCGGTTGCGCGTCTTGGCCACGTGCGAGGCGATCTGCTCGAACGCCGGATAGGCGAAGGCGTCGAACTGCATCTCCACCACCGGCCGGAACCCGCCCATCGCCATGCCCACCGCGAGGCCCACGATGCCGGACTCGGCCAGCGGCGTGTCGAAGCACCGCTCCTCGCCGAACTCCTTGGTCAGCCCGTCGGTGACGCGGAACACGCCGCCCAGGGGCCCGACGTCCTCGCCGAAGACGAGCACCCGCTCGTCCGCACGCAGCGCGTCGCGCAGGGCGGCGTTCAGCGCCTGCGCCATCGACATCGCGGTCATGTCACTCCTCCGGTGCGGTCAGCTCGGCCGCCAGCAGCTCGCGCTGCTCGCGCAACTGCGGCGTGGGGTCGGCGTAGACGTGGTCGAACAGCTCGTACGGGTCCGTCTCCGGGTCGGCGTTCAGGCCGTCGCGGACGCGGGCAGCGAACGCCTCGGCCGCCTCGCGCGCCGCCGTGACGCCCGCCGCGTCGAGCAGGCCCCGGTCGCGCAGGTAGGTCTCCAGCCGGGCCAGCGGGTCGGCCGCCGCCCACCGCTCGACCTCCTCGTCGTCGCGGTAGCGGGTGGCGTCGTCGGCGTTGGTGTGCGCGTCCATGCGGTACGTGTGCGCCTCTACCAGGAACGGGCCGCCTCCCTCACGGGCGTGCCGCACCGCCTCGGTCAGCACGGACAGCACCGCGACCAGGTCGTTGCCGTCCACCTGCTCGGAGCGGACGCCGTACCCGACGCCCTTGTACGCGAGCGCCGGGGCCGCGGTCTGCCTGGCCAGCGGCACCGAGATCGCGTACTTGTTGTTCTGCACGAAGAACACGACCGGGGAGCGCAGCACGCCCGCGAAGTTGAGCGCCTCGTGGAAGTCGCCCTCGCTGGTGCCGCCGTCGCCCACGAAGGCCATCACGACCGCGTCCTCGCCCTTGCGGCGCAGCGCCTCGGCCATGCCGACCGCGTGCACGGTCTGGGTGGCCAGCGGCGTGCACTGGGGCGCGACGCGGGTGGCCGCGGGGTCGTAGCCGCAGTGCCAGTCGCCGCGCAGCAGGGTGAGCACCTCGACCGGGTCGAGGCCGCGCGCGACCAGGGCCACGCAGTCGCGGTAGGTGGGGAACAGCCAGTCGTCCGCGCCCAGCGCGAGCACGCCGGCGACCTGGCAGGCCTCCTGCCCCATGCTGGACGGGTAGACGGCGAGCCTGCCCTGCTTGGTCAGCGCGGTCGCCTGGCGGTCGAAGCGGCGGCCCAGGACCATCCGGCGGTAGGCCTCGGCGAGCTGTTCGTCCGCGGGCGCCCGGTAACCGGCGGGCGGATCGACGGCGGTGCCGTCCTCGGCGACGAAGCGCACCGGGACGGGCGCGGGGAGAAGGCCGGCCACCTGGTGATGGGACATGGCGACACTCGCTTTCTCTGGACGTTTGACAAGAGAAGCGTGTGCCGCGCGAGCCACCTGCTCAAGACATCACGTACAAACAGCGACAAATGGCCAAAAATGGAGCTTATGTGGGCCAAATGTCGATCCAATCGGGTTTCTTGCGGAGGGTGAGCCGGACGTTTGGCTCACCACTCCGCGCCCCGGCCGCGGGCCTCGTCGAACACCAGCCACGTCCTGGTCGCGCGCACGCCGGGGATGTCCTGGATGCGCTCCAGCACCATGTGCCGCAGCGCCTCGTTGTCCGGTGTCCTGACCAGCACCAGCAGGTCGTAGTCGCCGCCGACCATGGCGATGTGCTCCACGTACGCGATCTCGCGCAACCGCGCCGACACCTGCCGCCAGGTGTTCTGCTCGATGGCCACCGAGACGTACGCGCTGGTGCCCAGGCCCGCCTTCGCCGGCGCGAGCTCGGCCGTGAAACCCGTGATCACGCCGTCGTCCAGGAGCCTGGCCAGGCGCGCGTAGGCGCTGGCGCGCGAGATGTGCACGCGCTCGGCCAGGTTCCGCACCGACATGCGCCCGTCGCGCAGCAGCTCGGCGATGATCGCCCGGTCCACGTCGTCCAGCGGAGCGGCAGGACGTGCCGGCCAGCCCTCGCCGGTGTCGCTCACCGCGCGTTCTCGTCCCACGTCTTGGCCACCAGCGTGAGGACGTCGTACGTGGCGACCGCGCGCCCTTCCTGGTTGGTCACGACGGCGTCCCAGCGGACCTCGCCGTGGCCGGCCCCGCTGCGCGGCGTGATCTGCTTGACGGTCAGCGTCACGGCGATGGCGTCGCCCGCCTTGACCGGTGTGAGGAAGCGCAGCGCGTCCACGCCGAAGTTGGCCAGCACCGGACCCGGCGCGGGGTCCACGAACAGCCCGGCCGCCAGCGAGACGACCAGGTATCCATGGGCGACGATGCCGCCGAACAGCGGGTTGCGCGCGGCCGCCTCCGGGTCGGTGTGCGCGTAGAAGGTGTCGCCGGTGAACTCGGCGAAGTGCTCGATGTCGTCGAGCGAGACCGTGCGCGGCGGCGACGCGATCGTGTCGCCGATCCGCAGCTCGGCCAGCGACTTGCGGAACGGGTGTACGTCCGAGTCGGTGCGCGCCGCGCCGGTCGTCCAGCGCCCGGTGACGGCGGTGAGCAGGTCGGGGGAGGCCTGGACGGCGGTCCGCTGCATGTGGTGCAGCACGCCGCGCACTCCGCCCAGCTCCTCGCCGCCGCCCGCCCGCCCCGGGCCGCCGTGGACGAGCACGGGCAGCGGCGAACCGTGACCGGTGGACTCGGCGGCGTCGTCCCGGTCGAGGACGAGGACCCGGCCGTGCCACGGCGCGAGCCCGAGCACGACGGACCGGGCGACCTCGGGGTCGTGGGTGACGACAGAGGCGACCAGGCTGCCCCGGCCCCGCGCCGCCAGGGCCACGGCCTCGTCCAGGGTGTCGTAGGTGAGCACGGTGCTGACGGGCCCGAACGGCTCCACCTCGTGCGGCTCGGTGGCTCCGGGGCGGGCACGCAGCAGGAGCGGGGTCATGAACGCGCCGCGCGTCGCGTCCCCGTCGAGCAGAGGCCCGCCCGCGAGGTCGCCGGCCACGACGTCGGCGCCGGCGCGCAGCGCCTCGACGGCCTTGCGCACCTCCTCGCGCTGGCCGAGCCCGGCCAGCGCACCCATCCGCACGTCCGGGTTGCGCGGGTCGCCCACGGTCACCCGCGAAAGGCGCGCGGCCAGCGCCTCCACCACCTGGTCGGCCATCGCCGAGGGCACCAGCGCGCGGCGGATGGCCGTGCACTTCTGCCCCGCCTTGACCGTCATCTCGGTGACGACGCCCTTCACGAACAGGTCGAACTCCGGGTCGTCCGGCCGCACGTCGGGGCCGAGGACGGAGCAGTTCAGCGAGTCGGCCTCGACGCCGAGCAGCACGCCGCCGTCGAGCACGTTCGGGTGGCGGCGCAGGATCCCGGCGGTGTGCGCCGAGCCGGTGAAGGCCACCGAGTCCTGCACGGTCAGCTCGTCGAGCAGCCCGGCAGCGCTGCCCGCGACGAGCTGGATCGTGCCTTCGGGGAGGATGCCCGAGCCGACGATCAGCCGGACGGCGAGCTCGGTCAGATAGGCGGTCTGACTGGCGGGCTTGACGATCGAGGGCAGCCCGGCGAGGAAGGCCGGGGCCAGCTTCTCCAGCATGCCCCAGACGGGGAAGTTGAAGGCGTTGATCTGCAGCGCCACGCCCGGCCTGGACGTGTAGAGGTGCTGGCCGACGAACGTGCCGCCCTTGCCCAGGCGCTCCAGGCCGCCGTCCAGGAAGACCGTGTCGTTCGGCAGCTCCCGTACGCCCTTGCTCGCGTAGCTGAACAGGGTGCCGATGCCGCCGTCGACGTCCACGGCGGTGTCGCGCGAAGTGGCGCCGGTACGCACCGACAGCGCGTACAGCTCTTCCTTGCGCTCCGACAGGTGCTTGGCCAGCGCCTTGAGCAGCGCGGCCCGCTCGTGGAAGGTCAGGGACCGCAGCGCGGGGCCGCCGGTCTCGCGGGCGTGGCGGACCATCGCGGCGATGTCCAGCCCTCGGCTGGAGAGGCGCGCGACCTCCTCGCCCGTGGCCGCGTCGAGCAGCGGCTCCCCGTCGTCGGCCGCGCGGAACCACCGTCCGGCTGCGTAGCTCTCCAGCAGCGTGCTCACCCTGTCTCCTCTCGCGCCCCGTTGCGTCGATGCCCACTCGTGTGCGACCTTATTACTGACCGAGCGATAAGTAAATGAGCCCGTTCCGGAGGGAAGATGACGACCATCCCAGCGGAGCCGGACCTGGAGGCCCGGCTGCAGGCCGGGTTCGACGCGACCATCGCCCGCCGCGACCGCATCGAACCGCGCGACTGGATGCCGGACGCCTACCGCAAGACGCTCGTCCGCCAGATCGCCCAGCACGCCCACTCCGAGATCATCGGCATGCAGCCGGAAGGCAACTGGATCGGCCGCGCGCCCTCCCTGCGCCGCAAGGCGATCCTGCTGGCCAAGGTGCAGGACGAGGCCGGGCACGGGCTCTACCTGTACTCGGCGTGCGAGACCCTCGGCGTGTCCCGCGCCGAGCTGACCGGCCTGCTGCTCAGCGGACGCCAGAAGTACTCCTCGATCTTCAACTACCCGACACTCTCGTACGCCGACGTCGGCACCATCGGCTGGCTGGTCGACGGGGCCGCGATCTGCAACCAGGTGCCGCTCTGCCGCACCTCCTACGGGCCCTACGGCCGCGCGATGATCCGCATCTGCAAGGAGGAGTCCTTCCACCAGCGGCAGGGCTACGAACTGCTCATGACGATGATGCGCGGCACCGACGAGCAGCGGGCCATGGTGCAGGAGTCGGTCGACCGGTTCTGGTGGCCGTCGCTGATGATGTTCGGCCCGCCCGACGCGAACTCGCCCAACAGCGAGCGGTCGATGGCGTGGGGCATCAAGCGCAACTCCAACGACGAGCTGCGCCAGAAGTTCGTCGACATGACCGTCCCGCAGGCCGACGCGCTCGGCGTGACGCTGCCCGACCCCGGCCTGCGCTGGAACGAGGAACGCGGCCACTACGACTTCGGCGAGCCCGACTGGCGGGAGCTCGCCGCCGTCATCCGCGGCGACGGGCCGTGCAACGCGCAGCGGCTGGCCCACCGCAGGGCCGCGCACGACGACGGCGCCTGGGTGCGCGAGGCGGCGACCGCGTTCGCGGAGCGGGAGGGCGCCCGATGAGCGGCGACCGGCGGGAATGGCCGCTCTACGAGGTGTTCGTCCGGGGCAAGCGCGGACTCAACCACGTGCACGTCGGATCGCTGCACGCCCCCGACGACGCGATGGCCCTGCGGCACGCCCGCGACGTCTACACCCGGCGCAACGAGGGCGTCAGCATCTGGGTGGTGCGCGCCGACGCCATCACCGCCTCCAGTCCGGACGAGAAGGACCCGCTGTTCGCGCCCAGCGGCGACAAGGTCTACCGGCACCCGACGTTCTACGAGATCCCCGAAGACGTCCCGCACATGTGAGGGCAGGATGAACGACGACCACGGCAGCATCTTCGACGGCCTGCTCGGCGGCGACTCCTCCCAGTGGGCCTTCGGCACCGACTTCGAGGACCCGCTGGCCGGCGTCGACACCACCACGCCCGACGGTGCCGACCCCGCCGAGCTGGCCGCGTACTGTCTCATGCTCGGCGACGACGCGCTGATCATGTCGCAGCGCCTGTCGGAGTGGTGCAGCCGCGCCCCCGACCTCGAAGAGGACATCGCGCTGGCGAACATGGCCCTCGACCTCCTCGGGCAGGCGCGCCTGCTGCTGGCGCGGGCGGCCGCCGCGGACCCGCGCGTCGTGCCCGGCCTGCCCGAGGGGTCGCCGGTGCCGCCGGAGGACGCGCTCGCCTTCTTCCGCGACGACCGCGCCTTCCGCAACGTGCGCCTGGCCGAGGTGGCCAACGGGGACTTCGCGCACGTCGTCGTCCGCCTGCTGCTGTTCTCGACGGCCCGGCTCGCGCTGCTGGAGCGGCTGTGCGTCAGCCGCGACCACGTGCTCGCCGCCGTCGCGGCCAAGGGCGTCAAGGAGGTCGCCTACCACCGCGACTGGGCCGGGCGCTGGTTCGTCACGCTGGCACGCGGCACCGAGGAGTCGCGCCGCAGGCTCCTCGCCGCCCTCGACGCGCTGTGGCCGCTGCAGGCCGAACTGGTCGCCCCGCACCCGCTCGAACACTCCCTGGCGCTGGCCGGGGTCGGCGTCGATCCGGCGTCGCTGCGCGATCCGGTGGACGCCGTCCTCGGCCAGGTCCTCACCGCAGCCGGCCTCGACCGTCCAGAACGGGCACCCCTGGCCGGCGTCGGCGGCCGCACCGGCCGCGACGGCCTCCACACCGAGGCCCTCAGCCTCCTGCTCGCCGAGATGCAGGTGGTCGCCCGCGCCCACCCCATGGGGCGCTGGTGACCACCCGACGGCCCGCGACCGGGGGAACGGCGTCCGCGCGGCGGGCTGTCGAGGCGGCGGGCCGGGTGCGTGATCCCGAGATGCCGATGCTCACGCTCGCCGACCTCGGGGTGCTGCGGGATGTCGAGGTGGTGCGGGACGCGGAAGGCGGCGAGGTCGTGATCGCGTCCATCACGCCGACGTACACCGGCTGTCCGGCCATGGCGACCATGCGCGACGACCTCGTGCACCGGCTCAACGACGCCGGGTTCGCCCGCGTCGAGGTGCGGGTCGTGCTGGACCCGCCGTGGTCCAGCGACTGGATCTCCGAACGCGGCAGGGCGGCCCTGCGCGCGGCGGGGCTGTCCGCGCCCGGCCCCGCCCCCCGCCGCACCGGGCCGGTCCCGCTGACGCTGGGCCCGCCCCGCTCGGCCCCACCGTGCCCGCGCTGCGGGTCGGCGGCCACCCGGCTCACCTCCGAGTTCGGCGCCACCGCCTGCAAGGCCCTCTACCGCTGCACCGGCTGCCTCGAACCGTTCGAGCACGTCAAGGAGATCTGACCATGACCACGCTCGCGCCCGCGCCGTCCAGGGCCGCCGTCTTCCACCCGCTGACCGTGTCGGCGGTGGACCGGCTGTGCGAGGACGCCACCGCCATCACGTTCGCCGTCCCCGACGAGCTGCGCGCCGCGTACGCCTTCCGGGCCGGGCAGTCGCTCACGTTGCGCCGCGTCATCGACGGGCACGAGCACCGCCGCTCGTACTCGATCTGCGCCCCCGCCGGCGCCGCCCCGCGCATCGGCGTCCGCGAGATCCCCGGCGGCCTGTTCTCCTCCTGGCTCGTCCGCGAGGTGAGGCCGGGCACCGCCATCGAGGTCCAGCCGCCCACCGGCTCCTGGCGGGCCGACCCGGACCCGGGCGAGCGGCACCTGTGCGTCGCCGCCGGCTCCGGCATCACCCCGATGCTGTCGGTCGCCTCGACCGTGCTCACCCACCCGGGGGCCCACGTCTCGCTCCTGTACGGCAACCGCACCAGCCGCACCGTCATGTTCGCCGAGGAGCTCGGCGACCTGAAGAACCGCTACGGCCCCCGCCTCCAGGTCGTGCACACGTTCTCACGCGAGCCGCGCGAGGTCGAGCTGCTGTCCGGGCGGCTCGACGGCGACCGGCTGCGCCGCCTGCTCACCGGTCTCGTCCCCGTCGAGGTGTTCGACCACGTCTGGCTGTGCGGGCCGCTGCGCATGATCGAGGAAGCGCGCCCGGTGCTCGCCGAGCTGGGCGTCCCCGCGGAACGCGTGCACGTCGAGTTGTTCTACGCCGACGCCCCGCCGCCCGCGCCGAGGCGGACCGGCGACGGGATCCCGTCCGGCGCGACCACCGAGCTGACCACCGAGCTGACCACCGTGCTCGACGGCCGCCGCACCACCTCGACCGTCTCCCGGGAGACGACCCTCCTGGACAGCGCCCAGGCCGCCCGCGGCGACCTGCCGTTCGCCTGCAAGGGCGGCGTCTGCGGCACGTGCCGCGCCGTCGTGCGCGCGGGCGAGGTGGACATGCGCCGCAACTACGCGCTCGAACCGTACGAGGTCGCGGCCGGATTCGTGCTGACCTGCCAGACGTTCCCGGCGGGCGAGCAGGTGACCGTCGACTACGACGCCTGAGCCCGTACGACGTCAGGCCTCGTGCTTCGCCAGCCCGTCGAAGGCGACGGTGGTGATCGCGTCGGCCACCATCACCGGGTCGTAGGCGCCGTCCGGCCGGTACCACTCGACCAGCGAGTTCACCATCCCGAACAGCAACCGGCTCACCAGCGCCGGCGGCACGTTGTCGCGCAGCGCGCCCTCCGCCACGGCTTCGGCGACGAGCGCGGCCAGCCGGTCGTCGAGCCAGCGCCGCCGTTCCAGCGCCGCCAGCTCGACCTCGCTGTTGCCGCGCACCCGCAGCAGCAGCGTCACGGACGGCTGGTGCGCCACCAGCACCTCCACGCTGCGCCGCACCACCTCGCGCAGCCGCTCGTAGGCGCCGACGCCGGCCCGCTCGCGCGACGCCTCGGTCACGACGGCGGTCAGCTCGTCGAGCGCGTCGTCGAGCGCCAGGCCGAGCAGCTGCTCCTTGCTCGTGACGTGGTGGTAGATGGCCGGCTTGGTCAGCCCCAGCTCCTTGGCCAGGTCGCCCATGCTGGTGGCGTCGTACCCCCGCCGGTTGAACAGGTCGATCGCGGCCCGGAGTATCGCCGGCTGGTCATAACCGGGACGGCCCCGCCGGCGGCGCGGGGCCGGTTCGGCCTGCTCGGTCGTGGACACCGATGCAGCATCTCACGCGGCGTCATCAACCCCGCACGCTGCCTCCGGCGGGGGTGATGACAGGGAGATTCGTGCGTCCCGCACGGACGTCGCTTCGCGCGCCGCCCCGCCTGGAGGTCGCCTCAGGTTACGCGGACGCTCTGGCGGCCGAGGCCTTGGCGGCCCGGTCCGGGGTGACGCGGCGGCGGCGGACCGGGAGCCCGAACGTCGGGTTGGCGACGTTCCAGGCGGCGCCCTTGCAGACCACTTCCTTGTAGACGGCGGCGATCCGCCCGGTCAGAGCCGCCCGCCTCGCGCGGTCGTCGGCGGTGACGTACTGGATCAAACCCTCCTTGCGGCCCAGCGAGATGCACTGGTTGAAGTAGCGGAGCGGCGCGTTCGGGAGCTTCCCGCCGGTCAGCCCCGCCGCGATGGCGTCGGCCGCCTGCCATGCCATCGGCCCTCCCGAGGCGCACGACATCCGCAGCGGCTTGTCCCCGGCGCCCATCGCCAAGGCCGCGTCGCCGACGGCGTACACGTCCGGGTGCGAGACCGAGCGCATCATCCCGTCGACCACGATCTGGCCGGTGCCGGTGACCTTCAGGGCGGTCGCCTTCGCGATCGGGTGGACCGCGAAGCCGGTCGTCCACACGGTGACCGCGGCCGGGATGTCCCTGCCGTCCGCCGTGGCCACGCGGTCGGCGTCCACGCGGGTCACGGCGGCGTGCTCGTACACGGTGATCCCCAGCTTGCCGAAGACCTTCCACAGGTGCGCACGGCCCTTGGGCGACAGCCAGTCTCCGAGGGCGCCGTCGGCGGCGAGGGCGACGTCGAGGTCCGGGCGGGACTCGGCGATCTCGGTCGCGGCCTCCAGACCGGTGAGGCCGCCGCCGACGACCACCACCCTCTCCCCGGCGCCGAGACGGGCCAGGCGCTCCCGCAGCCTGAGCGCCCCGGGACGGCCGGCGATCTCATAGGCGTGCTCGGCGGTCCCGGGGACGCCCTGTGAGTTCCAGCCGCTGCCGAGGGCGTAGACGAGCGTGTCGTACGCGAGCTGCGCGGCGCCCTTCGGGCCGGTGACGGTGACGGTCTTGCCGTCGACGTCGACGCCGGTGACGTTCGCGATCCTCACCTCGACGCCGGTGCCGGCGAACATCTCGCTGTACGGCCGGGGCTTGAGGTCCTGGCCCGCCGCCAGCTGGTGCATGCGGATCCGCTCCACGAAGTCGGGCTCGGAGTTGACGAGAGTGATGGCGACGTCCTCGCGATGGAGCCGCTTGGCGAGACGGCCGGCGGCGATGGCTCCGGAGTAGCCGGCGCCGAGGACGATGACGCGATGCTGCATTTCCTCGCTCCTGTCTTACGCGGATGTGCCCTTTGAACCGGACAGCCCGCCGTTTCCTGACAGGAACGCGGTGTGAAGCGCCTCACAGAATGGTGAACAGGGGTTCCCCGTGATCGGACGCGGCCCAGCGCGCGGTCGCCCGTTCGAGCTTGTCGGGGTTGACCTGGTTGTAGAGCTCGGTGATGCCCTCGTCGGTGACCCTCAGGCACATGACGCCGACGACCCGGCCGTCGACGACGGCCACCACGGCGGGGCCGCCGTTGGCGGTCCAGGCGTAGACCTCGGGCGCGCCGCCGGTGAACGCGCGCTTGGCCGCGGCGGGCCTGACCAGCCCCCGGACGAACTTGGCGACCGCGACCGCGCCCTCGAACGGCTTGACCCGGGCCGGGACCTTCCCGCCGCCGTCGCCGACCGAGACGGCGTCCTCGGTGAGCAGGCGCACGAGCGGCTCGGTCTTGCCCGTGGCGGCGGCCGTCAGGAACTCCTCGATGATCCGCCGGGCGGCGGCCTCGTCGACCTCGGCGCGCGCCTTGCCGGCCGCGACGTGCTTCTTGGCGCGGTGGAAGGTCTGCTGGCTGGCGGCCTCGGAGATGTCGAGGATCTCGGCGATCTCCCGGTGCGGGAAGTCGAACGCCTCCCGCAGCACGTAGACCGCCCGCTCGCCGGGGGACAGGCGCTCCATGAGGGCGAGCACCGCGTACGACACCGACTCGCGCTGCTCGGCGGTGTCGGCGGGGCCGAGCATCGGGTCGCCGGCGAGCAGCGGCTCGGGCAGCCATCGGCCCACATAGGTCTCGCGGCGCGCCCGCGCGGAGGTGAGCTGGTTGAGGCACAGGTTGGTGAGGACCTTCGTGAGCCACGCCTCCAGCACCTCGATGTGCTCGGCGTCGGCGGCCTGCCAGCGCAGGAACGTCTCCTGCACGGCGTCCTCGGCCTCACCGGCGGAGCCGAGAAGGCGGTAGGCGATGGCCTCCAGACGCGGCCTGGAGGCCTCGAACCGGTCGACGTCGCTCACCGTCAAGGCCATGGCCCTGATCCTAAGGCGTGCCCACGCCGCGCGGCGAGGCAGGCGTCGCCGGTCCGGTGAGCCGGGCGGTCACGGGCGTTCGACCCGGGTGGGGTCGCCTCGGACGAGCTCGTCGTGGACGCGCCAGCGGGCGGTGGTGAGGTCGCGCGCCGCGGCCTCGTCGCCGCGCTCGATGCGTTCGCGCAGCAGGCGCATGGCGAGGCGGCGGTTGAGGCTGAACAGCCGCTCGGTGTCGACCACGACGACGAGACCCGTGGGCCGGTGGGTCGCGCGCACCGCGGTGCTCGCCTTGTTGCGGTGCTGCCCGCCGGGCCCGCCGGTGCGGCAGGCGACGACGTCGACGTCCGCTTCGGCGAAGGTGGTGGACGGGGCCTCGACCTCGCACGGCTGGGCGATGACATACCAGTTCTTGCGGCCCGCGCGGGCCCGGTACGGGCTGGGGGCCTGCCAGCACAGGGTCCCGGTCCACGAGGCGGCGAACGCCTCCGCGTCCGCTCCCGTGATCCGCACGACGACCGATCGGTACGTGCCGGGCCGGTCACCGGGCACGGCCTGGGCGCGCTGGGTCTCCAGACGCCGCCGGGCGGCGTCGGCTTCCAGGCGGTGCAGGAGCCGGGCCAGCGCCCAGGCGCACTCCTGCGGGCCACGCCCGGCCGACAGGAGCAGGTGGACGCTCACGACCGTCCTCTCTTACGGCGCCGGTCCCTTCCGAGGTCGGCCGTCTTGTAGGTGACCAGCGGGACCGTGGTGGCCACGGGCGTGGCCAGGCCGTGCTCCACGAGGTCGGCGATCACCTGCTCGATGCGCTTGTAGGCCGTCGGCGCCTCCTCGAAGAGCAGTTGCCGGTCGCCGCACACCACCAGCGATCCCACCGGGGTGCGGCGCAGCTCCTCGACCGTGTGCTTGGCCCGGCCCCGGCGCAGGGCGTCCGCCCGCGACATCTTGCGGCCCGCGCCGTGCGCCACGGAGTGGTTCGCGTCCGGCCCGGCGTGGGCGGCCACGAGGTAGGACGGGGTGCCGCGGGTGCCGGCGATGAGCACGTCACGGCCGTCGCCCGGCGCCGCCCCCTTGCGGTGCAGGTAGACCCCGTCGCGGACCACCACCAGGTTGTGGCACTGGTCGACGACCGGCTCGGCGGGCTCCGCGCCCAGGGCGTGCGCGACCCGGGCGGCCATCAGCCGCCGGTTGAGCGAGCCCCACCGTACGGCGTCGTCGTGCATCGCCAGGTAGGCGGCGGGATCGGGGGCTGGGCCGGCGCCGTGGACCTCGGTGTGCGCGCGCAGGATCCGTTCGCCCAGGCCGCGCGAGCCGCTGTGGACGACGAGCACCAGGTCGCCGGCGGCCAGCCCGAGCCGGCTCGCGTGGTCCGGCTCGAAGACGGTCCCGACGCGCGCCAGCTCGACGAAGTGGTTGCCCCGGCCGACCGTGCCGAGCCCTTCGACGTGACCGGCGGGGATGTCGCCCCGCACCACGTCCCACGCCGGGTCGTCGGCGTCCGGCGCGTGGTCGAGGTCGGGGAACCGGGCGGCGAGCCTGGCCGGGTCGGCGCGCCTGAGCCTGATGGGGAACACGGCGATGCCGCAGCCGATGTCGGAGCCCACCAGGAACGGGTACAGCGTGGCGGACGTCATGGCGGCGCCGATGGGGGCGCCCTTGCCCGGGTGCAGGTCAGGCATGGCGGCGACGTGGATCATGCCGTCGAGCGCGGCCACCTGGTGACACTGGTCCAGGGCGTCGGACTCGATCCAGCTCGTGGGGGAGGCGAACACGGCGACGGTGGCCGAGGTTTGCTGAGACAAGACGCTCTCTTCGCTGAACAGGATGGGGGATCAGGGGGCGTTGTCCGTCAAAGCATCATGGACACCACATTCCCGGACGATGATCACGCGAGGCAACCGGTTTTCGGCCGTACGGTCACCCGACGTCGATGTAGCCGGCCGGGGCGCTGATCGTCCGGGACCCGCCCCAGTCGTGGAAGCGGATGTCCACGGTCATGAAGAGACCGCTCACCGGCTCGGGCACGACCGAGCTCATCGGGCCGGACGCCTGGACGCGGCGCGGCAGCCCGTCGGAGCCGATCCACATCGACCAGGAGTGCTCCGCGTCGCCGGACAAGGCCGCCGGGACCACACTCATGGGCAGGGAGAGAAGTCTCTTCCCGGCGGCCTGGTGGAGCCGATCGCCGGTGATGACACCGCTGTGCCGTACGGTCCCCGCCCCGTCCGGCGCCGCCGAGACGGACGCGGCGAGCAGCGCCTCGGCGACCCCGGGCCGGAGCACATCCACGAGGCAGCCGATGTAGGACGGCACGTCGCAGGTGACCTCGTCGACCACGAGGGGCATCCGTGACCAGGGCGGCCGGTCGTAGTAGACGTGGCCTCCGGTCTGGATCGAGTGCAGGGACCGTGGCCCGTCGTGGGACGACTCCAGGACGAGGTCCGCCGCGTCCGCTCCCGACGGGCTGAGCTTCAGCACGCCGCGCTGGCGGAAGGCGTGTCCAGCGGGCGCGTCGTCGGCCCGGACGGTGAGCTCGACGTCCACGCGTACGGTGGACCGCCGGGCGAACTCGTGGTCGAGCGCCGCCACGTCGGGGGACGGCGGAGCGCAGGCGGTGAGTGTCAGTACGGCGGCGAGCGCGACGAGGAATCTGGTCATCCCGTCATCTCCGGATTCTCCAGGGAAGTCCAACTCCGTTGGATGCGCCGGTACGTCACGGATCGATGCCGGATGGGACTCGCTCGGTTCTCATGGAGTTCTCAGGCGGAGTTTGTAGCACTTTCGCCTGAAATTTATGACGATGGGGCGATGGAGCACGTGCCGCAGGAGACGGGTGCGGCCGAGGCTCAGGGAACTCAGGGAGCCATGGCCGGTAGGGCTCGGTGGTTCGTCGTCGGGGGAGTGGCACTCGTCGTCGTGGCCGTGCTGGCGTACTGGCTGGGAAGCAGCGGCGGGAACGGCGAGGAGGCCGCGCCCGCGCCGAGCGCGACGCCGACCCCCAGCGCGACCCTCACGGTGCCCGAGGTCTTCGACAGGGTCGGGCCGTCGGTGGTGGTCATCCGCGCCGGGAAGTCGCTCGGCACCGGAGTGATCGCGGCCGAGGACGGCACGATCCTGACGGCGCACCACGTCGTCGAGGACGCGAAGGACGTCAGCCTGACGTTCGCCGACGGCACCAGGGCGAAGGCCGCCGTCGTGTCGTCCGACCCCAAGCTCGACATCGCGATGCTCAAGCCCGCGAAGCTGCCGGAGATCGTCGTCCCGGCGACGCTCGGCGGCGCCGCGGCCGTGGGCGCGCCCGTCGTGGCGATCGGCAACCCGCTGGGCCTGGCCTACAGCGTCTCCACCGGCGTCGTGTCGGGCCTGAACCGCAGCACCGACAAGGGCGGCCTGAGAGGGCTCATCCAGTTCGACGCCTCCGTCAACCCGGGCAGCTCCGGCGGCCCCCTCCTGGACGCCCGCGGCCTGGTCATCGGCATCGTCGTCTCGATCGCCGACCCGGGAGGCGACGAGGCGTTCGCCGGCATCGCGTTCGCGGTGCCGATCGGCGCCGCCCTGGGCGGTGACGAAGGCGACGGCCCGCCGGGCGACGGACCCCAGATCTGACCGAAGGAATGCGATGACCTCTTCCCCCGACCAGGCCCACCCGCTCGAACAGGTGCTGTTCGAGGTCAAACGCACCATCGTCGGGCAGGACGTGCTGCTGGAGCGGATGGCCGTGGCGCTGGTCGCCGACGGGCACCTGCTCGTCGAGGGCGTCCCCGGCCTGGCCAAGACGCTCGCGGTGCGGTCGCTGGCCGCCGCGATCGCCGGAAGCTTCCAGCGCGTCCAGTTCACCCCCGACCTGGTGCCCGCCGACCTCGTGGGCACGCGGGTCTACCACCAGCACTCCGGCGAGTTCCGGACCGAGCTCGGCCCGGTGTTCGCGAACCTGCTGCTGGCCGACGAGATCAACCGCGCCCCGGCCAAGGTGCAGAGCGCCCTGCTGGAGGTGATGCAGGAGCACCAGGTGACGATCGGCCGCGAGACGTTCCGGGTGCCCGAGCCGTTCCTGGTCATGGCGACCGAGAACCCGATCGAGTCGGAGGGCACCTACCCGCTGCCCGAGGCGCAGGTAGACCGGTTCATGATGAAGGTGGTCGTCGACTATCCGACCCAGGCCGAGGAGCAGGCGATCGTCAGCCGGGCGCTGCGCCCGCCCCAGCCGCCGCAGCCCATGGTCACGGCCGAGGACCTGATGGCCATGCGCGCCCGCGCCCAGCAGGTCTACGTCGACCCGGCGATCGTCGACTACGCGGTACGGCTGGTCGCCGTGACGCGTTCCCCCGCGACGGCCGGGCTCGGCGAGCTGGAACCGTACGTCACCCACGGGGCGAGCCCGCGGGCGTCCATCGCGCTGGTCACGGGCGCCCGCGCGCTGGCGTTCCTGCGCGGCCGCGACTACGTCCTGCCGCACGACCTGACCGAGCTCGCGCTCGACGTGCTCCGCCACCGCCTGGTGCTGTCCTACGAGGCGCTCGCGGACGACGTCGACGCCGACACGATCATCACCAGGGTGCTCGGGGCCGTCTGGACGCCCGACGTCGTCCTGCAGAACCGCTGATGGCCACCGCCCCCGAGAAGCTCCTGCTCCGCCTGGAGTGGAAGGTCGTCCGCAGGCTCGACGGCCGGCTCCAGGGCGCCCACCGCACCGCGCACCGCGGCTCCGGGATCGACTTCACCGGCCTGCGCCCGTACGGAGAAGGCGACGACGCCCGGCACATCGACTGGAACGTGACCGCGCGGCTGGACGAGCCGCACCTGCGGGTGTTCACCGAGGACCGCGAGCTGACGGTCTGGCTGGTGCTCGACCGGTCGGCGTCGATGGCGGCCGGCCGGCCGGGGCGCGGCAAGCACGACGTGCTGGCCGAGCTCGCGCTCGTCCTGGCCCGGCTGTTCGGCCGGGGCGGCAACCGCGTCGGCGCCCTGCTGTTCGACACCGGGGTGCTGCGCGTCGTGCCGCCCGGCACCTCCCGGCGGCACACGCTGCGGATCGGCGCCGAACTGGCCCGCACCGGCCAGGCCCGCGGCGGCGCCACCACCGACCTGGCGGAGATGCTCGACGCGGCCGGACGGCTGGCCCGCCGCCGGGCGCTCATCGTCGTGCTGTCGGACTTCATCGGCGACGGCGACTGGGAACGCTCGCTCCAGCGCCTGGCCCGGCGGCACGAGGTGGTCGCCCTGCGGATCGCGGACACCGCCGACGACGTGCTGCCCGAAGCCGGGCTGATCGTCGTCGAGGACGCCGAGACCGGCGAGCAACTCGTCGTCGACTCCGCCGACCCGCTGCTCCGGGTACGGTTCCGCCAGGCCGTCGACGAGCGCGACGCCCGGCTCGCGGCGGGCATGCGCCGCGCCGGCGTGCCCGTCCACCGCGTCGACACCGACCGCGACCTGGCCGAGGCGCTCGTCGAGGTCGTCGCCCGCACCCGGGACCGGTCGCCATGACCCTGTCGTCGCCGCTGCTGCTGTTCGTCGGGCTGGTCGTCACCGTGGCGCTCGCCTGGGCGGCCGTCGTCTCGGCGCGCCGCCGGACGGCGGCACTCGCCGCGGCCGGGGTCGTCGCGCGGGGCGGGCGCGGGACGTACCTGGGAGCCGGTCTGACGATCGCCGGCGTCGGGGTGCTCGCGATCGCCACCGCGGGACCGGCGGCCATGGTGCCGGTGCCGCGGACCGCCGGCACCGTCATCCTCGCCATCGACGTCTCCAACAGCATGAGCGCCGACGACGTCGCGCCCACCCGGCTGGCGGCCGCGCAGCGGGCGGCCCGCGCGTTCGTGGCGGCCCAGCCCGACAGCGTCGACATCGGCGTGGTCGCGTTCGAGCGGGGCGCCCTCACCACGGCGCGGCCCGACGCCGACCACTCCATCGCGCTCAAGGCCATCGACCGGCTGAAGGTCACCGGCGGCACCTCGCTCGGGACGGCCATCACCGCCTCGCTCTCGGCGATCACCGGCAAGCAGGTGGCGGTCGGCCGCGACGGCGCCGCGCCCGACATCGGCTACTGGCCGTCGGCCACGATCGTGATGTTCTCCGACGGCCAGAACCGGGGCGGCGACCTGGAACAGGCCGCGGCCGTGGCCCAGAAGGCGGGCGTCCAGGTCCACACCGTCGGGATCGGCACCGCGGCCGGGGCGACGGTGAAGGTCGACGGCTTCCACCTGCAGAGCTCGCTCGAAGAGGACACCCTCACCGCGATCGCGCGGACCACCGGCGGCGCCTACCACCCCGCCTCCGACGCCGCGCGGCTCGACGGCGTCGCCGACACGATCGACCTGCGGCTCACCGTCTCCGACGAGCCGCTGCCCCTCGCCGGCGGCCTGATCGGGCTCGCCCTCGCGCTGCTCACCGCAGGAGCGGCGCTCACCGTGCTCCGGTCTGGACGGGTGATCTGAATGACGTTGTCGTGGCCGTGGGCGCTCCTGTCAGTCATGGTCATCCCGCTGATCTTCGCCGTCCGCTGGTGGGCGCTGCGCCGCCGCCGGCGCGCCGCCGTGCGGGTGACCTCGATCGCGCTCGTGCGCACCGCCCTGCCCGGCCGCACCCGCTGGACGCGCAAGATCCCCCCGGCGCTGCTCGTGGCCGGGCTCGTGCTGCTGGTCGTCGGGGCGGCGCGGCCACAGGCGTCGGTGCCGGTGCCTCAGACGTCGGCGACGATCCTGCTCGCGCTCGACACCTCCGGCTCCATGTGCTCCACGGACGTCGACCCCAACCGCATCACCGCCGCGAGGAAAGCCGCGGCGGAGTTCATCGAGTCGCAGCGCGGCGGCCCGCGCATCGGCCTGGTCACCTTCGCCGGCACCGCGGGCCTGCTCGTCCCGCCCACCGACGACACCGACGCGCTGATCGAGGCGCTGGACGGACTCACCGTGGGCCGCGGCACCGCCATCGGGCAGGCCGTGCTCACCTCGATCGACGCGATCGCCGAGGTCGACCCGTCGGTCGCCCCCACCAGGGCCGACCCGGGCGGTGCCGGGGAAGGCTACGCCGGCGCCGCGATCGTCGTCCTCACCGACGGCGCCAACACCCAGGGCGTCGACCCCGAGACCGCCGCCAGGGAAGCGGCCCTGCGCCGCGTCCGCGTCTTCCCCATCGGCTTCGGCACCACGAACCCGGCCCCGATGGTCTGCGACAACTCGCAGTTCGACGGCAGAGGCTGGGGCGGCGGCTGGGGCGGCGGCTGGGGCGGCCGGGGCGGATTCGACAGGGGCGGCCGGAACGTCCGCATGCTCGACGAGCCCGCGCTCAAGGAGATCGCCGAGACCACCGGCGGCGCCTACCACCGCGCCGAGAACGCCGACCAGCTCCAGAGCGCCCTCGACGCCCTCCCCGGCACCTTCACCGTCGTCCGTCAGCGGGTCGACACGGCCGCCGCCTTCGCCGCCGGCGGCGCCGTCCTCATCACCGCCGCCCTGTCCCTCTCCCTCTGGTGGAACCGCCCCCGGACTCCGGCCCGCTGACGGGCCGTCCGTGAACTCCCACACCAAGGCCGGGAGATCGTAAAACGCCGTTTCCGGCAAGGGACATGTGGAAGATCTCGGTCACCCCTCCCCGGATGACTGTGCGGCGTCGAAGGCGAGGGCCCTTGATCTCGGTGGTGCTGGCTCTGCTGGCCGCGGCCTCCAACGCCGCTGCCTCCAACCTCCAGCGTCAGGCGGCGCTGTCCCTGCCCCAGCAGGAGGAGTTCGGGCCGCGGCAGGTCCTGGCGCTGGTCCGGCGTCCGGTCTGGCTGGCCGGGATCGCCGCGCTCATCGGCGGCTTCGTCTTCCAGGCCGCGGCGCTGGCGACCGGACCCCTGGCGCTGGTCCAGCCGGTCCTCGTCACGGAGCTGCCGTTCACGCTGGTCCTGATCCCGCTGATCCTGGGCGGACACGTGGGGCGGCGGCCGTGGCTCGCGGTCGCGGCCATGACCGGCGGGCTGGCGATCTTCCTGCTGAGCGCGGCGCCCAGCGTCGGCCACGACCGTCCCAGCACGGAGGTGTGGGCCCTGGCGGCGACCGCGACGGTCGGGGCGATCTTCGGACTCTGCGCGGTCGCGTACCTCTTCGGCGGCCGTGGCCGGCCCGCGCTGTTCGGGGTGGCGACGGGCTTCGGGTTCGCCTTCACCGCCGCGCTCATCAAGGAGAGCACCATGATCCTGGAGAGTGATCCGGGGTCTCTGGTGACCTCGTGGCAGCCGTACGCGATGGTGGTCGCGGGGCTGTGCAGCCTGTTCCTCCTGCAGCTCACGTTCCGGAGCGGGCCGCTGGTGGTCGCGCAGCCGGCGCTGACCATCAGCGACCCCGTCGCCGGCATCCTGTACGGCACCCTGATGTTCGGGGAGGACGTCCGCTCGGGGCCGTGGATCGTCCTTGAGGCGGCCGGCATCGGCGTGATCTTCCTCGGCACCGTGATGCTCGCGAGAACGCCCTTGCTCAAGGACTCGCCGTCAACGTAGCAGCACCGCCTCGGCCGGCGCGGCGTCGAAGAGGGCCGAGGCCCGGGCGAGCAGGCGGTCGCGCCGGCGCGCGTCCCGCAACTGATCGAGCGCGCGTACGAGAGACGCGGCGTCGGGCGCGTGCACCGTCACCTCCGCGCGGGCCATGGCCAGCGCGCCGTCGAGCCCGTGTCCCGGGATGGGCCGGTAGGAGATGACGGGCAGGCCCGCGGCGAAGGCCTCCTCGCAGGTCAGCCCCGCGCCGTTGTCGACCAGGGCGTAGGCCGCCGACATGAGCGCGGGCATGTCCTCCTGCCAGCCGAGGGCCAGCCCTCCGTGGGCGCCGGCGAGGCGGCGGCGCAGCCCGGCGTCGCGCCCGCACAGGATGACCGGCACGTACCGGCCGGAACGCGCCACGATCCGGGCGGTCTCCGCGACGTGTCCCACTCCCCACGATCCCGAGGAGATGAGCACCAGCCGGTCGCCGGGCGCGGCGCCGATGCGGGCCCGGACGTCGCCGGCCGCCGGCCGCGTACGGTCGAGGAACGCCGGCCGGACGACCGGGGCGTGCACGGACGCGGGCCGGCCCGTCAGCGCGGCGATGCGCGGGATCGTCGCCGGGTTCGGGCACAGATACCGGTCGTTGCCCGGATGCAGCCACAGCCGGTGCACGGCGAAGTCGGTCACGAGCACGGTGCTCGTCGCCGGAAGCCGGCCACGCCGCCGCAGCGTCCCGGTCACCTGGGCCGCGACATGGAAGGTCGAGATCACCTCGTCCGGCGGGCGGTGCGAGACCAGGCGCAGCAGCCGAACCCCGGCGAGCGCCGTCAAGGGGGAGACCGAGGGGGCGCGTTTGGCCGCGAAGAATACCCGGTAGATGACCTCGTACAGCCACGGAGCACGCCTGATCATCCAGCGGTACGACCCGCGCAACAGGCGGCCCAGGCGGAGGGGGAGCAGATGAAGCACGTCGACGACCTGCACGTCGGCGCCCAGGGAAGTCAGGCGGCGGGCCAGTTCCGCCGCCACGGCGTCGTGCCCTGCGCCCATGGCGGCGCTGATGATCAGCAGACGCCTGCCCTCGGCGCTCATCGTCCGGCCCGCGGGGGGACGCAATGATCAAGCGGGCCGCGCTGCCGCTGGCGCTGGCGGGGCTGGCGTTCGTCCACGTCGGTCCTGGCGCCACCTGGCTGGCCACGGCGCGGCGCCGGCTGCCCCGGCTGGCGGGCGCGGGCCGCGACGACCATGTCGCGCTGACCTTCGACGACGGTCCCGATCCGCGTTCCACGCCGTTCTTCCTGGACGAGCTCGGCCGGCTCGGCTGCCGGGCCACGTTCTTCGTCCTCGGGGAGATGCTCGAACGCCATCCTGAGGTGGGGCGACGGATCGTGGCCGAGGGGCACGAGATGGCGGTGCACGGCTGGCGGCACACCAACGCCCTCGTCACCCGTCCCGGAGCGGTCACCTCGGAGATGGGCCGGACAGCCGATCTCGTCCGGTCGTTCACCGGGGTCCGGCCCGTCTGGTACCGGCCGCCGTACGGGGTGCTCAGCGCCGAGGCGCTGGTCGCGACCCGGCTGCACCGGCTCCGCCCGGTGCTGTGCACCGTGTCGGGTCAGGACTGGACGGCTTCGGCCACGCCGGAGTCCGTCATGGCGCGACTGCGCCCGGGGCTGGGGGGCGGCGCGACCGTCGTGCTGCACGACACCGATCACACGTCCGCCGCCGGCTGCTGGCGTTCGGCGCTCGGCGCGCTGCCCGAGGTGGTCGGCCATTGCCGCCGGGCGGGGCTGCGGGTCGGGCCGCTGCGCGACCACGAGGTCGGCAGCGGGCGCGGTGCCGTGCGGATGTCGTGACAGGCAGGACACAGCGGCCCTCCTCGATATAAGTGCGGATATTGTGTGTCCGGTGCCGGGAACGGCGAAACCGGAGTTTCCCAGATTTTGATTGACCGGGGCTTCTCCGTGGACTTCCGCTGAAAAAGTAAAACGGGGATCGTGGCGGCTTAATAAGTGCCCGGACAAGTTACTTCGGCTCGTTTTGGGCAGCGCACGGCGGGCATTCGTTGGCAATGGCGTCGCGCGGGACCGGTACGTACGATTTCATGTCGAAAGCCGGCCAGGAGAACTTTCCAGTAGCACTGAGAATGCTGCCGGTCCATTACCGGAACCATTTGGCAGCCGTGTACGGGTTCGCGCGTTTCGTCGATGACCTGGGCGACGAGGGGGAGCCGGGCGACCGGTTGCGGCTGCTCGACGACGTCGAGACGGACCTGGACCGCCTCTACGGGGGATCCGGACCGCGCCTGCCCGTGGTCCGCGCGCTCACCCGGACGGTGGAGAGCTGCGCGGTTCCGGCCGAGCCCTTCCGCCGGCTGCTGGAGGCCAACCGGCGCGACCAGACGGTCACCCGGTATGACACCTTCGACGACCTTCTCGGTTACTGCGAGCTGTCGGCGAACCCCGTGGGACACATCGTCCTGCACGTGTTCGCCTCGGCGGATCCGCCGCGGCTGGCCTGGTCCGATCGCGTCTGCTCCGCGTTGCAGATCCTCGAACACTGCCAGGACGTCGGCGAGGACCACGCGCGCGGCCGGATCTACCTGCCCGCGCAGGATCTGCGCCGGTTCGGCTGCGCCGAGGCCGACCTGTCCTCCCGCACCACTCCGGGGAGGCTGCGCCGCGTCGTGGCCCTGCAGACCGTGCGGGCCGCGGAGATGCTGCGCGAGGGCCGCCCGCTCGTCGCCTCGCTGTCCGGATACGCCCGGCCGGCGGTCGCCGGATACGTCGCCGGTGGCCTGGCCACCGTCGCCGCGCTCGACCGGGCGGGCCATGACGTCCTGGGCCGCGCCGTCCGCCCGCGTCGCGGCCGCCTGCTCGCCGCCTGGCTCCGCATTCTCACTACCTGGAGGTGAAGAACCGGATGACCCTGTCCCACGCATACCGGCTCTGCGAACAGATTGTCCGCACCCGGGCGAGGAACTTCTCCTACGGCATCCGGTTGCTTCCCGAGCCGAAGCGCCAGGCGCTCAGCGCGGTGTACGCCCTCGCCCGCCGCATCGACGACATCGGCGACACGGAGGGTCCCAGCGAGCAGCGGCTCACAGGGCTGTCGGAGGTACGCGACGCCCTCCGCCGCATCGGCCCGGGCGAGACGAACCTCGTCCTGCTCGCCCTGGACGACGCGGCCCGCCGCTATCCCATCCCCCTGCCGGCCTTCGACGAGCTGATCGACGGCTGCGCGGCGGATGTGCGCGGCACCACGTACCAGAGCTTCGACGAGCTGCTGGGCTACTGCCAGTGCGTCGCCGGATCCGTCGGGCGGCTGTCACTCGGCGTCTTCGGCGCGGACGACCACCGGAAGGCCGAGCCCCTGGCCGACGCCCTGGGGGTCGCGCTGCAGCTCACGAACATCCTGCGCGACGTGCGCGAGGACCGGCTCTCCGGACGCGTCTACCTGCCGTCGAAGGACCTCGAACGCTTCGGCTGCACCCTGGACCTCGACGCCCGGGGCAGGTTCACCGACCCGCCGGACCGGCTCGCCGCGCTCGTCCGGCACGAGGCGGCCCGCGCCCGTGACTGGTACGAGGAAGGGGCCCGGCTGGTGAGACTGCTCGACCGCCGCAGCGCCGCCTGCACGATGGCGATGGCCGGCATCTACCGGTCCCTGCTGGACCGGATCGCCGCCGACCCGCTCCGGGCACTGGCCGCGCGGTCGTCGCTGCCCACCTGGCGCAAGACGGCCATCGCGGTCCGCGCGGTGGCCGGACCCCGCCGATGAGCGGCTCACCGGCGGCGCCGGTCGCGATCGTGGGGGGCGGGCTGGCGGGCATCGCCGCCGCCGTCGCCCTGGGCGAGGCCGGTCACGCGGTGACGCTGTACGAGGCGCGTCCCAGGCTGGGGGGCGCCACGCACTCGTTCGAACGTCACGGGATGGTCGTGGACAACGGGCAGCACGTGTTCCTGCGATGCTGCACCGCCTACATGGGCCTGCTCGACCGGATGGGCGTCTCGGACAAGGTCCGGCTGCAGAAGCGGTTCGACGTCCGCGTCCTCACGCCCGGGGGCCGCGGCGGGCGGCTGCGCCGGACCGCGCTTCCCGGCCCTCTGCACATGCTTCCCGCGCTGGCGACGTACTCCCTCCTCGGTCCGGCCGACCGGTTGCGCGCCGTACGAGGCGCGCTGGCGCTGGCCCGGCTGGACCCCGCCGACCCCGCGCTCGACCGGATCACCTTGCAGCGCTGGCTGGAGTCGCACGGTCAGCCCGAGCCCGTCCGCGAGGCCCTCTGGGACCTCCTCGCGAAGGCCGCCCTGAACGTCGGCGCCGAGCAGGCGGCGCTCGGGCCCGCCGTGAAGGTGTTCAGGACCGCCCTGCTCGGCAGGTCCGACGCTGCCGACATCGGCGTCCCCGACGCGCCGCTCGGCGAGCTGCACGGCACCGCCGCGCACGACGCCATCAAGCGGCGCGGCGGAGAGGTGCGGCTGTCCGCGAAGGTGACGGGGATCGCCGAAGGGCCGGCGGTCGTCGTGGACGGCGCCCTGGTGCCGGCGGCCGCGGTGATCGTGGCCGTGCCGCACGGGCAGGCCGCCAGGATCGTGCCCGCCGGGGCGGCGCCCGGCCGGGACGCCTGGCATGAGCTGGGCGCGAGCCCGATCGTCAACGTGCACGCCGTGTACGACCGGACGGTCACCGAACTGCCGTCGGCCGCCGTCGTGGGCTCGCCGGTGCAGTGGGTCTTCGACAAGACCGGAGTGGCGGGGCTGAACGAGGGCCAGTACCTGACGGTCTCGGTGTCGGCCGCGCAGCGGTGGATCGACCTGCCCACGTCGGAGATCCGGGCGGAGTTCGTCCCCGCGCTCGAACGGCTGTTCCCCGCGGCCCGGCAGGCCCGGCTCACCGACTTCTTCGTCACCAGGGAACGCCACGCCACCTTCTTCCAGGGGCCCGGCAGCGGTGCGCGCCGGCCCTATGCCCGGACCCGGTGGCCGGGGCTGTACCTCGCCGGCGCGTGGACCGACACGGGCTGGCCCGACACGATGGAGGGCGCCGTGCGCAGCGGACTTCACGCCGCCGGCCTGGTCCGGCGGCAGCTCGTCACGACAGGTCGCCGGTCATGAGCACGGCCGACACGCTCCGATCCACGAGGCTGGCCCTCGACGCCGCCCGCGACCACCTGATCGGGCTCCGGTCACCGCAGGGCTGGTGGAAGGGCGAACTGCAGACCAACGTCACCATGGACGCCGAGGACCTGCTGCTCCGGGAGTTCCTGGGCATCCGAGCGAAGGACGACACGGCCGAGGCGGCCCACTGGATCCGGTCCGAACAGCGGGCGGACGGCACCTGGGCCACCTTCCACGGCGGCCCGCCCGACCTCTCCACCACGGTCGAGGCCTACACCGCGCTCCGGCTCGCCGGCGACCCCGTCGAGGCGGCCCACATGCGCGCCGCCCGCTCGTTCGTACGGGAATCTGGCGGGATCGAGTCGGCGCGCGTCTTCACCCGGATCTGGCTGGCCATGTTCGGGCAGTGGCCCTGGGAGCGGCTGCCGGTCCTGCCGCCCGAGCTGATGTTCCTGCCGTCGTGGTTCCCGCTGAACGTCTACGACTGGGCCTGCTGGGCACGGCAGACGATCGTCCCGCTCACCATCGTCAGCGCGCGCCGGCCCGTCCGCCCGCTCCCGTTCGACCTGGCCGAGCTCCGCACCGGCCGTCCCGTGCCGAGGCGGGGCGGGCTGGGCTGGGACGGGTTCTTCCACGGCCTGGACCGGCTGCTGGTCCGCTACGAACGACGGCCCGTGCGAGGGCTGCGCGAGGCGGCGATCAGGCGGGCCGCCGAGTGGATCGTGGCGCGGCAGGAGGCCGACGGCTCCTGGGGAGGCATCCAGCCGCCCTGGGTGTACTCGCTCATCGCGCTCAACCTGTCCGGCTACGACCTGGACCATCCGATCATGCGGCGCGGGCTCCGGGGCCTCGACCGGTTCACCATCCGGGACGAGCGGGGCCGCAGGCTCGAAGCGTGCCAGTCCCCGGTATGGGACACCGCGCTCGCCGTCAACGCGCTGCTCGACGCCGGTGTCTCCCACGATGATCCGGCCGTCGCCGAGGCCGTCGACTGGCTGCTGGAGGAAGAGATCAGAGGGCCGGGCGACTGGGCGGTGCGGCGGCCCCGGCTGGCGCCGGGCGGCTGGGCGTTCGAGTTCGACAACGACCTCTATCCCGACATCGACGACACGGCCGAGGTGGTCCTCGCCCTGGGCCGGACGGACCGGCCGGACGCGCGACCGGCCATCGGCCGCGCCGTGCGGTGGATGACCGGCATGGCCTCCCGTGACGGAGGCTTCGCGGCCTTCGACGCCGACAACACCAGGACGCTCTGCACGAAACTGCCTTTTTGCGACTTCGGGGCCGTGATCGACCCGCCGTCGGCCGACGTGACCGCGCACGTCGTCGAGGCGCTGGCGCAGGAGTCCCCGCCCGGCTCGCCGGAGCTGCGCCGGGCCGTGCTCTGGCTGCTCAAGGCGCAGGAGCCGGACGGGTCGTGGTTCGGCCGCTGGGGGGCCAACCACGTCTACGGGACCGGCGCCGTGGTGCCCGCCCTGGTCGCGGCCGGCGTACGTCGCGACGCGGCATGCGTCCGCCGGGCGGTCGCCTGGCTGGAGTCCCACCGGAACCAGGACGGCGGCTGGGGCGAGGACCTGCGCTCCTACACCGACCCGGCGTGGATCGGACGCGGCGCCTCCACGCCCTCGCAGACGGCGTGGGCGCTGATGGCCCTGCTCGCCGCCGGGGAGCGGTCGCCCGTGGTGGACGCGGGCGTGCGCTGGCTGGTCGAGCACCAGCGCCCCGACGGCACCTGGGACGAACCGCACTTCACCGGGACGGGATTCCCGGGCGACTTCTACATCAACTACCACCTGTACCGGCTCGTCTTCCCCGTCAACGCCCTCGGGCGCTACCTGCGGGCCTGCGGGCAGGCGCCATGACGGCCCTGCTGATCTGCACCGCCCTGGGCATGGAGGCACGAGCCGTCAGGCGGGGCCTGTGCCGCTCCCCGGTGCACGTCCGGCTGCGCCGGACAGGGCTCGGGCCACGCCGGGCCGCGCGCGTCGCGGCCATCCTGCCGGAGTTCGACGCGCTGGCCGTGACGGGCTTCGCGGGCTCGCTCGTCCCCGGCCTGCGGGCGGGGGACGTCCTGGTGGCCGAGGAGATCCGTTACGGCGACCGGGTTCTCGCCTGCCCGTCGGCGCCGCTGCTCGCCGGGGAACTGGCGCGCGCCGGTCTGCGCGCCCGGACCGGCTCGTTGCTGACCGTGGACCACGTGGTGACCGGAGCCCGCGGGCGCGAACTCGCCGAGCGGGGCGCGCACGCCGTCGACATGGAGACGGGCCCGCTGGCCCGCGCGGCCGCCGGCCGTCCGGTGGCGGCCGTCCGGGTCGTCGTCGACACGCCCGCCGCCCCGCTGCTGAGCCCGGCCACCGTGCGCAACGCGCTCACGGCCCGCCGCGTGCTGCGCCGCGTCGGCCCGGCCCTCACCCGCTGGGCCGCGGCGACCGCCCCCCGGACGGTGCTCCGCGCGTCACCGGACCTCGACGGCGCCGCGAGCCGGGCCGACCTCGTCCTCGTCATCGGGCCCACCGGCTCCCCGGAAACCAGGAACCTGGTGGAGTCCGCCACCCGGCACGCACCGGCCCGGCTCGTCGAGGCGCCGGAGCACATCGAGCTCGCCTGGCTCCGCGGCGCCCGCACCGTCGTCCTCACCGCCGGCGCCTCCACCTCGCCTTCGCTCGTCGACACCGCCGAGAACGCGCTCCGCGGGCTCGGCCCCGTGACGACCGACGAATCCATCAGCTTCACCCTGCCGAAGGACGCCCAGCCATGACGATCCCGATCCGCCAGAGTCTGCGTGTCGCCGGCTACATCCTGAGCAACAAGCTCCGGCGACGCTCGAAGTTCCCGCTGCTGGTCGAGCTGGAACCGCTGTTCGCCTGCAACCTCTCCTGCGCCGGCTGCGGCAAGATCCAGCACCCGGCCGACGTGCTCCGCCGCCGGATGCCCGTCGAGCAGGCGGTCGCGGCGATCGAGGAGAGCGGCGCCCCGATGGTGTCCATCGCCGGCGGGGAACCGCTCATGCATCCGCAGATCGCGGAGATGGTCCGGGAGCTGATCGCACGCAAGAGGTACGTCTACCTCTGCACCAACGCGCTGCTCATCCCCAAGAAGATCGACCAGTTCGAGCCGTCCAGGTACTTCGCCTGGACCGTCCACATCGACGGCCTGAGAGAGCGTCACGACGCGGCCGTGTGCAAGGAAGGCGTGTTCGACGAGGCGGTCGCCGCCGTCCGCGAATGCCAGCGGCGGGGTTTCCGCGTCACCACGAACACCACCTTCTTCAGCACCGACAGCCCGCGGACGGTCATCGAGGTGCTCAACTACCTCAACGACGACCTGGCCGTGGACCAGATGATGATCTCTCCCGCGTACGCCTACGAGAAGGCGCCGGACCAGGACCACTTCCTCGGCGTCTCGGAGATCCGCGACCTGTTCCGCCAGGCCTTCGCCGACGGCAACCGCCGCAGGTGGCGATTCAACCACTCGCCGCTCTTCCTCGACTTCCTCGAAGGCCGCGTCGACTTCCCGTGCACGGCGTGGGCGATCCCGTCGTACTCGCTGTACGGATGGCAGCGGCCGTGCTACCTCATGGCCGACGGATACGCCCGCACCTACCGTGAGCTGGTCGAGGAGACCGACTGGGACGCCTACGGCCGGGGCCGCGACGACAGGTGCGCCAACTGCATGGCCCACTGCGGATACGAGCCCACCGCGATCTTCGCCACGCTGGGCTCGCTCCAGCAGTCGCTCCGCGCCGTACGCGACCACTGACCGTCAGCCCGTTAGCCGGGCCAGCCGGTGGAACGCCCCGGGCGCGGCGCCGCGCAGCCGCGCCGGGAGCCGTAGCCAGCCCGGCACGTAGCACTCGGACCTGCCGCGCCGGATCGCCGTCACGATGCCGCGCGCCACCCGCTCCGGCGGGATCGGCCGGGGCCACCGGCGGTCGTACGGGACGCCGCGCCGGTCGAAGAAGGGCGTGGCGACCACGCCAGGGAACACCACCGACACCCCGATGCCGGGGAACTCCGACAACTCGTCCCGCAGCGCCTCGGCGAAGACGACCAGCCCGGCCTTGGCGGCCGAGTAGACCGCCTCACCCGCCACCCCGACGGCGCCGGCGATCGAGGAGACGAAGACGACGTGTCCCCGGCGCTCCTCGATCATCCCGGGCAGCAGCAGCCGCGCCAGCTCCATCGGCGCCGTCAGGTTGACCGCCACCAGCTCGTCCACCTCCCGGAGCGGCATCCCGGCGAAGGCCCCCGCCCACCCCGCTCCGGCGTTGCAGACCAGGACGTCGACGGGGGCGGCCTGCTCTGCGAGCGCGGGGGCGTCCGTCGTGACGTCGCCGACGACGGCCCGCCCGCCGGTTTCGGCCGCGACCGCGTGCAACCGCTGCCGGTCACGTCCGGCCAGCACCAGCCGCGACCCGGCGGCGGCCATCGCCCGCGCGGTCGCCGCGCCGACGCCCGAGGAAGCACCGGTGATCAGGACACGGGCCCCGTCGATCCTCATGGCATCCGACGCTAGTGCGCGTCGCACCCTCGAACTGGGACGACGCTCCGCAGGCACGGGAATCGCGGCGTGCCCACCGTACCCACGATTGCGAGAGAGCGGCGGGACGAGCCGGGCGGGACCCACTTCTAGGGATTTCCCTAGGCCGCACCCTAGGGGGGTCGCTGCCGCAAGGAACGTAGTGTTCAAGCGGCAGTGATCGATCACATCTCCCCCTCCCGATGGGCTGATCCCTGCCTGGAAACCGCGGCCCCCGTCATCTATCGCACACCCCGTCCGGGTGGAGAGGTGCGGACATGCTGAGAAGTGATGACCGCCGCGCCGGACAGGGCGGCGCCGGGTGAGCGCCTTCACCGATGCGCTGATGCTGAAGCTCCACGCCACCTGCGGCGTACAGGATCTGCTGTTCCCTCCTGGCCAGCAGGGGCTCTCCAGGGTCCGGCAGCTGGTCGGCACGCTGTACGGGCTGCCGGCCTCCAGCGTGCACGAGGTCCTGGAGGTCGAGGTGCTCGGGGCCCGGTTCCAGCGGCCGCTGTTCAGGCCGCGGCTGCTCACCGGCACCTGGACCCGTACGTCGCCCGACCACGCGCGCACCGACGTCCGGTACGAGGGCCGCGAAGCCGGAACGCCGCCCGAGTGGATCGATCTTTCGGCCGCTCTCGCCGTCACCCTCGTGCTGGAGCTCGACCGAGGGGCGATCGAGTCGATCACGTTCGCCGACATCGGGGAGTTCACCACCCTCGCCGAGTTCGAGGCGAAGTTCCATTACTTCGACCTGGCCGGCTACATGGCGCGGCACCGCCTTGAGACCGTCGACGAGCTCAGGAGGGCCTACCGCCACCTGCTCGGAGAGATCAAGCAGGCGGACCCGCCGCCGTTCGACCCCGGCGACCCCGCCAACCAGCGAAGGGTGCGGCTGGAGCTGGCCCTGCTCATGCGGGACGTCGTCGACGTCACCGAGGCGCTCCGCTCCGCCTCGCTCGTGCGCGACCTCGCCGAGCGGGATCTCGCCTACGCCCGCGACCTGGGTGATCTGGAGGTCCTCGCCCCGCTCGCCCCGGTGCTGGTCTTCCCCGCGGACGCCGTGGCCGCGAGCGGATTCGCCGAGGCCGACCTGACGGCGTTCTTCGCCGGTCAGGACATCCTCGCGATCACGGTGCCGCCGTAGGTCCCGCGCCCGGACGCCCGAAAGCTCGTCGAAAGCCAGGAAGGAGATCCACGCATGACCCGGTCCAGGAAACGAGACCCCGACTCCGAGGCCGACGCCGCCGAGCCGGAGGCGCCCGCCGCCTCCGAGGCGGAGGTCTCCGTCACCGAGCCGGAGGTTCCCCGGCCGATGACGGCCGCGCAGCGGCAGGCCCTGCGCCGCAAGCTCCAGGAGATGTTCCACTGACGGTGCTGTCCGCGGGAAAGTGAAGGGAAATGTGATGGCCGTCCGGTACGTCAACGTCAGGTCCAACGTGGACATGTTCTCCCCGGTCGTACGCGCGACGGGGAATATCGCCGTCATCGGCACCGCCCCGTCGGGGACCGACGACCAGCCGGTGGCGGTGGCCGATCCGTCGGCCGCCGCGAAGCTGTTCGGCCCTGCGACGGTGCCTGACCCGACCCAGACCCAGCCGAACCGGGTCAAGCTCAACTCCTTGCTGACGGCGGCGCTGACGACGCTGTTCGGCCAGAGCCCCGGCCCCGGCCAGGTGTGGGCCGTCAAGGCGGCGGGCGACGCGGTCAAGCCGCTGTCCGATCCCGGGGCGGCGCTCGCCGCGGTCGAGGAACTGGACGTCCAGTTCGTGGTCATCGCCGGGACCCCGCTCGACGACGCGTCCGGCGCGGACAACGGCGCGATCGGAAAGCTGGCCCAGCACGTCACGCGCGTCTCGGACACCGGCGGAGAGGGCAAGGAGCGGATGGGCGTCGCCATGCTGGCCAAGGGCGTGTCCGACGCGACGCTGGTCACGGGCAAGGGGAAGCTCGTGAGCGACCGCATGGTGTACGTCGCCCACAAGAGCGACGACGACGCGGCGGCGGCGGTGGCGGGCACGATCGCCGGTTATCCGCCGCACATCTCGATGCTGCTCAAGCAGGTGGCCATCACCAGCGCGCCGTTCAGCGCGACCGAGATCGACGCGATCAACTCGAGCGAGGAGTTCGGCAACCCGCCGAAGGGCAACGGGATCAACTGGCTGGTCGATCCCGTGCTCATCCCCGGCGGAGGGGTCTACCTCGGCGAGGGGTACACCGGCAATCCGGGCGGCATGAAGTTCATCGACGTGCGGCGGACGGTCGACGACATCTCCTTCAGGCTCAAGGCCCGCCTGATCAGGGCCATCGGCACTCTGCGCATCAGCCGTACCGGGCTGCGAGCGCTCGTGGCGCAGATGGAGGCCGTCCTGGACCCGGCGGTGCGCGACGAGGTCATCGACGGCTACGCGATCGACATCCCGGTGCTCGCCCTGCTGGACGCCGACCCGGCGGCGCTCACCGACGCCCAGCTCCAGGCCATCCAGAACGCCCAGGCCGACAGGGTCACGCAGATCCTCGTGTCGATCGACTACGCCGGGGCGATCCACCGCATCGCACTGACCCTCAATTTCGTCTAGGAGCGGCCATGCCCGACTGGAACACGCGTCTGGAGATCCGCCTCGGCAATACCGTCGTCGCGCCGATCTCCCAGTTCACGCCCACTTTCAACGTGCCGCACCTGGTCATCCACTCGATCGAGGCGGACAACCTGGGCTACGTGCGCCAGCCTCAGACTTTCACGTTCACGATGACGGTGCAGGCCATCGGCACAGTGGTGGCGGACCTCACCGAACTCGCGGTGAAAGGCCAGGAGTTCGAGATCACGGTCGCCGAGAAGAAGGGCACCGACTGGTCGTTCAAGTCGCTCAAGTTCAGCCGGTGCGTCATCACGTCGGTGAATCCCAGCAACGTCGTCATCGACGGCGCGCCGAGCGCGAGCTTCACCTGCATGTCACTGAGCCCGGGGGTCGAGTCATGACCTGGCCGGGCGAGGCCGCCGACGGCGCCGACGAGGGCGAGGGCCTGTTCGTCATGCCGGCTTTCGAGGTCGGTGGCAGGGTCGAACGCACCGGGATCGCCCTGGTGCACGAAGGCGAGTACGTGGTGCCCGCGCCGGGCAGCGAGGCGGTGTTCTCGCAGATGGGCGGGGCTACCCGGGTGGTCTGGAACTTCCCGGTGGAGGTCGAGGTGGTCGGAGCGCTCTCGGACGAGCAGGTCGGCGCCGTGGCGAGGCACGTGTTCGACGAGCTCGACGTGGCGCTCCGGCGGCAGGGCAGAGCGTGACCGGCACGCCGGGCGCCGAGGTGCGGGTGCCGATCCGGATCCGGCTGGTCGGGACGCCCACCGCCGAGGATCTGACGCGCCTGGAGAACGCCGTGGCGCGGCTGGTCGCCCGCCGTGCGGAGCAGGCGGCGCGGGCGCTGGCCGGCGCTCGCCCCGCCGGGGTCACCGGTGACGACTCCGGCACGTCGCCCGCGACGGCCGGCGCCTCCCGCGTACCGGTGGCCCCGTATGAGCCGCCGGCCTCCGGCGGAGAGCCCACGGGCGGCGGCTACCGCATCATGTCCTATCAGGGCCCGGCGCGGCCGGTGCGGGTCCCGCTGACGCAGCGGAACGCCGCCCGTCCGGCGCCGCAGGCCGTCACCGGCCCCGCCGCGCAGCAGGCCGCGCTGCGCCGCATCACCGAGCTGCTCGGCACCGGGATCACTGACTGGGCGGTGACCGACGCCGAGGCCAGGGAGGTGCTGCGGATCCTCCTCCGCCTCGCGCCGGTGGACCTGATGCGCGTCGTGCAGGCCATGCGGCTCAGCGGCCGCTGGGCCACGCTGGGCCGGGAGGTCCCGTCCGACGCCGATGACCACCTCGTCGATCTCCAGCGGCGGATGGACCCGCACGCCGGCTATCTGATGCCGGGCGACACCGTCCGGGTCGAGGTGTGGCTCGGGCCCCACCTGCAGAAGGACGTCTCGCGTGACTACGTGCTCGGGCCGGGCGGTCTCGCCCTGCCCATGCTCGACCGCGTGATCGAGGCCACCGGCCTGCTGCCCGCGGATCTGCCCGACCGGGTCGTCAGGGCCTACACGGAGGCGCTCATCTACGTCGATCCCCTGGTCAAGGTGGCGGTCGTCGAGCGCGGGTCACTGTACGCCCCTCGGCACGGGCCCACGCGCGGGTTGCTCTGGTACACGTCGAGCAGAGTGGAACGGCCGCGCTCCGAACAATTGGACAAGCTGCGCGAACTGCTCGCCTACGTCTCCGGGGTGCGCCCCGACGACGAGTTCACCGCCCAGGCGCTCGGCCGCTACCACACCTGGATCGAGAAGCACCACCGCACTCCTGAGTTCCTGCGCCAGACCGGGCCGGCGCTGTGGAGCGCGTCCCTGCGTGAGGCGTCCCGGCCGGCACCCGTATCGGCCAGGACCCGGTTCCTGGAGCTGGCGAGCGCCATGCAACGGACGGCGGACGTCGTCCCGCAGGCCGAGAAGCTCCGGCTGGGCGCGTCGCTGGCCGACTACCTCGCCTGGCTCGACCGGCAGGCCGACGACGCGCTCGTCAGGTACGACCCGGCGAAGGTGTGGTCCCGCTTCTACGTGGGCCGGGTAGAGGCGGAGGTGAGGGCCGAGGTGGCCGAGAAGCTCCGCCGCGACCGGGAGGTCACCGCGGAGGCCGCCTCGAAGACCCACTGGGAGGCCGCCGGCCGCAAGCTCGACGAGGCGCTGGACTTCCTGAAGACGCGGGTGTGGCGGGTGCGGGAGCCCTACACGATCGAGGACCGCGAGAGCGGCGTCGGCTACCTGGTGTGGGAATCGGCGCAGGAGAGTGCCGTCCGCGACCTCATCGGGAGGGGGTTCCTGCGGGACGTCATCGCCTCCATGCACCACGAGGACTTCACCAGGACCAGCGTCGCCGCCGACTTCCAGGCCTGGCTCGCCGCCCACCCGGCCGAGTACGAGGCGTACCTGCTCGCCCAGGCATATCCGGACACCGAGAAGTACGAGATCCGGATCGACATCCCGGCGTGGCAGACCGCGATCGAGGTCGGGATCGGCTTCATCCCCGTCGTCGGGTCCATCGTCGCCGCGGGGGAGGCCGCGTTCGGGTACGACCTGTTCGGAAACAAGCTGAGCACGGTGGATCGCGCCGTTCTGGCCGCCTCCGTACTGCTGCCCGCCGCGGCCAAGGTGTACAAGGCGGGGCGGGCCTCCGTCACGGTCGCCACGCTGGCCCGCGACTACCGGCTCTCGGCACGCGAGGCCGACGTCGCCTACCGGGCGCTCACCCAGGTGAGGCCCGGGACGGCGGGCGCGCGAGTGCTGGAGTCGGCGGTCGCCGACGTCAGAGCGGGCCGTACGGTACGCGACGCCAAACGCCTGAACGAGCTGGACGTCCTGTTCAAGGACATGGGCTGGACCGATCGGGCGACGGCGAGAGAACTGCGCGCCGGCGCCGCGGAGAGCGCGATGGAAGGGCACGCGGGACGGCCCGGGCAGGAGGTCGCCGACCTCTTCGCCACCGGGGACGAAGTGGCCGAACTGACCGGGGCCATCGAGGGCCGGGCCAGCCGGCCGGGCGTCACGGGGGGACAGACTCCGCGTATCGACGACATCCGTGTGCCCGGCAGAAAACGCGTGCGCGTCGATCTCGAGCACATCGCGCGCGCCGCGGGCGAGACGTCGCGGGCGGCGCTCGCGCGCGTGCGACGGGTCATCGGCCGCCGCCTCGACCAGACGCCCCTGGGGCCGATATGGGAGCGGGCCCGGGCGAAGGTGGTCGGCGACCGCTCCCTGGCGCATGCCGGCAGGCAGGAGATGTTCGACCTCTACAACAGGGTGCGCGACGAGTTCTGGACGCTGGCACGCGCCGACCCCGGCGCGGCGCGCTTCCTCGACGAGGCCGGTTTCGCGTTCCCGCTCCAGGGCAAGGCGCCGCTGCTCAAGGTGGCCGACCCGCCCCCCGGCCTCGTGGACCTGCCGAAGGCCGCCGACATCCCCATCCAGGAGCGGCGCGTCAGCCTGGACCACAACCTGGAGAAGGCGCTGGCGGAGAACTACCGTCGCGCCGTCGACGCCGACAATCTCACGTTCCAGTTCCACAACCCCAACAGCAACCGGGAGACCGTCCAGGTGAAGTTCGGGCTGCGGCCCACCCCGGGGGTCACCGAATGAGCACCCATCCGGCCGAACCGGCCATGACCGTGTCCGAACCGGTGATCGTCAGCTGGACGGGCGAGGGCGACGAGCGGACGCGAAGGCGCGTCCAGGCGGCCGTCGCCGCGGGGGTGCGCCGCGCGCTGGGGACACGCGGCGCGGACCGCCCGGCCCCGCCGGCCGCCGGCGGACGGGGGACGGGCGGGGAGCCGTGGGGCGCCGACGCCGACGGAGCATGGTGGGTCATGCCCGGCTACAACGGCGGAGGAGCCCCGGTCGCGATCCCGATCCGGCAGGCCGCGGACGGCGGTGAGCGGCTGCCGCTCGGCGACGTGCTCGTCCGGTCCGCCTTCCCCGCCATGGCGATCATCAAGCTGTCCTTGGACGTATGGATCTGGACCGGCGACGACCCCTACGTGACCTCGCCGTCCCTCGCCCGAGCCCTGCAGTGGGGCCGGGCACTCTACGGGGCGCACGGCTTCACCGTCATGGAACGCCGCGGCCGGCACCCCGCCGACCGGTTCGTCATGGTGCCGCTGGCGGAGCACCTGCTGATCAGCCGATTCGGCAGCACCGTTCCCGTCATGGCGGGTGACGACGCCGAGGCGGTGCCCGGCCTGCAGGCCACCGAGCGCGGCAGGACGCTGCCGCTCAACGACTTCCGCGTCGTCATGACCGTCACCGGCGACGGCCGCTTCGTGTGCGAACTCAGCCGCGGCGCTTCCTGGCGGCCCTCGGCCATCAGCCGTGAACTCGCACGCACACCGGCGGGCGAGCGTGTCGATCCGGCCGTCGCCGCCCACGTCGCCGCGGCCCGGTTGACGGCCGAGGGCACCGGCACCGAGCCCGGCACGACCGACGACGAGGTCATGCTGGAGCGCATCGTCACCATGGACCGGGAAATCTTCGCCGTCATGCCGTGGGAACGGCGCGCGGCGTTCCTCGCCGCCCTGTCCGGGCTGCTGTGGCCGAGCGCCCGGCAGAAGAGGACCATGGTCGAGCTGATCGCTTCGGCCGGCAGCCGCACCGAACTCGAGGCGATGGCAGCCATCCTGCGCGAGAAGGAAGCCTACGGGCGGCTGTTCGCCACGCTCGACGGCTCGGTCATCGACCTGCTGCTCATCCTCGGACGCGCCCGCCCGCCGGGCCCGATGAGCCCGCGGTTCGTGGTGGCCCTCTTCCGCGAGCTGGGTCTCCTGCCGGAGATCGGAGCGGACCCGGGGGCTCCCGACCCGATCCGCCGCCTGCGCAACGCCGCCAACGGTCTGAGCCTGTGGGTGCGCTCGACGATCGAAGGCGTCGTGGACCTGTTCACGCACTCCCCGGCGGAGCTCATCGAGGGCATCGGCCACCTCATCGAGTTCGCGCTCGTCGTCGACCGGGCCACGAGCATCCCACCCGACCCGAAGGCGCTGGAGATGCTCCGGCTGCTCGCCGAGCAGGCCGACGGCGCCATCCGCACCGCGATGGCCGGGCTGGAGTACGCAGAGGAGCTGGGCACGCCGTACGGGCGCCGGGGCGGCGGCGCCCGCATCACCGGTGACCTCGCCAACACGCTGGCCACCGCGCTCGCGATCGAGATCCTGAGCTGGTTCGTCGGCATCGGCGAGATCAAGGAGGCGCTCGGCGGCGTCCGGCTGACCGAACGGCTGGCGGCGCTGCTCAAGGTGCTGTCGTCACTGCGCCGCCTCGGCAGCACCGCCGAGGCGGCGGGCCAGTTGTCCAAGCTGGAGCGGTTCGTGTCCGCGCTGACCAAGCTCGCCATGCTCAAGGACGAGGTCGCCGCCGCGCGGGCCCTGCGACTGCTCCCCCAGGGGCACCTCGCCGAGATCGTCCGCCTCGCCGAGCTCGTCGACGTCCCGGCCGGCGCGAGGAGTAAAGTGCTGCGGGACCTCGCCAAGGCCAGGAACGTCATGCCCGACGTGCAGCGGCTGGCGGACGCGCTGTCCCTGGCGCGCCGGTTCGAACGCCGGGCCGAGGCCGTCGGCGGCGTCACCGAGGACATGGTCGCGGCCCTGCGACGGCTGATCGACACCGGCTGGGAACGTCGATCGCTGGCGAACCTGGTGGACGCCGTCCCCGCGCAGCGCCTGGGAGCGTGGTCGCGCGCGCTGGGCGCGCTGCGGCCCGCCCAGGTCGAGCGCCTGGGAGCGGAGTCGCTGCAGGCGCTCGCGTACTGGCCGCGATCACTGACGTTCGTCGCCGAGACCGGCGGCGACGTCTACCTCACGATGCTGCGCCGCCACGGCGGTGACATGCGGGCGGTCGACGGCCTGCTGCACGGCCTGGATCTGCGCAGAGCCGAGATCGCGGACCCCGCGCGCTTCCAGCGGCTGCTGGACCGGCTGGCCGGCGGGGAGACGGCCGCCTTCGAGGAGCTGTCGGGCCGGATCTCCCAGGCGGCGGGGAGCGCTCTCGAACGGCTCCGCGCCGGTGGCCGGAGGAGTCTGCTGGCCGAACTCGAGGAGTTCGAGGAGGCCGCCGCCCGGTTGCGGAAGCAGGGCCGCGCGGCCGAGGCCGCCGAGCGGATCGCCCAGCGCGACCGGCTCGCCGCCCAGCTGGGGCAGCTGCAGGACCGGGAGCTCTCAGGGCTGGAGCACCTGGCCCGGATGAGCGATGAGACCGGCGGCTTCGCCTGGGACAGCGCGCTCGACCTCGCCGCCGCGGACCGGGCCGACCTGCTGGTGCTGGTGGACGACATCGCCGGCAGGCTGCCGGCCCGCGACCTCATGGGCATGGAGGACGTGCTGCACAGCATGCTCGAACGCAACGTCGGCAAGGCCGGCCGGATGGAGCACGCCGTCCAGGGCGGCTGGGGCGAGCTCTACGCGGCCCGCACGCTCGTCCATGACCTCGGCGCGACCTCCCTGGAGTTCCAGGCGCCGCGCGCCGACCGCGTCGTCGACATCCTCGCCGAGATACCAGGCCGGGGCCGCGTCAGCGTCGAGGTCAAGACCAACCTGTCAGGGGCGGCGACCTTCGCCGAGACGCAGATCGTCAAGGATCTGACCGCCCACGCGGCGACCCGCTACACCGACCTCATCTACCTGTATCACCCGAACGTCGCCGCGGAGCTGCCCGACCTCGGGCAGCGCATGCTCCGGCTCTTCGACGCGCCGGAGCTGACCCGCGCCCTCACGGTGGCCGGGCACGACCCGGCCGCGGCCAAGGCCGCGTTCCGGACCTGGCTCGGCGCCGGCAACCTGCGCGCCTACCGGCTGTGAACCGCCGACGACCACCCACGACGTCCCGCCGAAGGAGGGGAGATGGCCGACCGGAACACCCCGGTGCTCATCGGCACCGTGCCGCTGCTGTACGTCCAGAGCCTCAGCATCACCGAGGGATACCAGATAGAGCGGATCGCGGGCAGCCGCTTCTCGCAGGCGATCGCGCCCACGACGAAGACCATCGCGATCGAGGCCACACTGCCGGGCCCCGACCGGCTGCTCGTCAAGAAACAGCTCGAAGCGCTGGCCCTGGTCTCGCGGGTGATGGTGGCCGCCACCGCGCCGATGCTCGCCGTCACCGGCATCCCGGTGGTGTCCGGCCTGACCGTGAGCCTCGACATGCAGATCACCGATCTGCGGTTCACCCAGTCGGTCAACAGGCGGGAGGCGCTCGACGTCAGCCTGACCCTCCGGCACGTCCCCCGGTCGAGCGTCACCGCGATCCTCGGCGAGGCCGCCGATCTCGCGCTCGCGGCGGGCACGGCCCTGTCCGGCCCGGCGCCGCCGGCCGCCCCCATGCCCCGCGTCGCGACCACCCCCCTGGCCGGGTGAAGGCCATGAGCGTCGACCTGTCCAGGTACATGAGACTGCCCGTCAACGCCGACGAGGGCTTCCCGCAGGCCTTCCGGCTCGCGCTCGGCCCGGCCACGTACACGGTCGCGCTCACGGTGACGGTGGTCGAGGAGACGCTGCTGGCCGGCGGCCGGAAGCTGACGCTGCCCATGCCGGGCGCGTTCATGGTGGCGACCGTGACCCGCGAGTCACCCGGACCGGAGCGGATCGTGCTGCGCCGCAAACTGGTGCCCGGGCTGGAGTACGAGGGTGCCGAACTGGCCCTCGTCGTGCTGTCGATGGTCGTCGACCCGCGCAACCTGGGATCGGCCGGGACGTTCGGGTCAGAGGTGCTGGCGGGGGTGGCGACGCGATGGGCTTCGTGATCTGGTTCCAGTTGCAGGTCGACAAGGCCGGACCCGGAGGGTTGCTGCCGCTGCGCGTGTCCAACGACGTGTTCGGCGGCGAGTACGTCCTCGACGCCGACATCCGGCTCGACCTCCTGAGCGGCGCCGTGGCCAGCACGTTCAGCGCGACCCTGACCAACCTGCCGGCCGACGTCGTCGAGACCCTGAAATCGCGGCACGCCGACGGGCTCGCGGGCGGGGAACCGCTGTCGATCTCGCTCCACCTCGGCTACTTCGACGACCCGGACGGGCGTTCCGACCCGGTCCTGCGCGGTGTCGTCACGTCGATCCGCACCCGCGTGAGCAGCTCCGGCGAACTGCAGACCGAGCTGCGCGGCATGGAACTCGCCGGGTTCCAGCTGCTGCGTACGGCGGTGCGCGAGGGCGAGCCGGGCGGCCGGTCGCTCGCCGCGTGCGTGGAGGCGGTGGCGAAGGCCGCGAGCACGGACGGAACCACCATCGTCGCCTCGGCAGCCGGGCTGCCGGAGGCGAAGAACTTCAGCCTGCGCGCGGGAGACGGGCTGCAGGCGCTGCGGGACATCTCCGAGTTCGCCCGGGCACCGCTCGTCATCGGCGACAGGACGATCCGCATCGGCGCTGTCGTGGGCACCGGCGCGCCGCTGCGCTTCACGGCGGCCGACGACATCGTGGCGTTGGACCACGTCCAGGAGGACCCGGAGGACCTCGTTCCGCATCCGCCGCCCACCGGCGACGGCGGCGGACCCGCGGCCGCCGCCGCGGCGCTCGCCGGCGTAAGCCTGCCGAAAATTCCGGTGAAAGCGCGCACCAGCGTGGAGCTGACCGTGCTCGGCGACCCCGCCGTCCGCCCGGGACGCCCCGCCGTCCTCGTGCCCGACGACCCGCGTGACGCGCTGCCCGGCCCTCTGCGTGTGGAGCGGGTCCGCCACCTGTTCGACAGCCGCCGAGGGTACACCTGCGAGGTGATGCTCGTCGCGGCCGAGCCGGGCCGCAAGGCGGTACGCACGACCGGCGCCGAGGGAGTCGCCCAGCGCATGCGCGATATCGCCGAGTCCGTCCGCGGCGAACGCCCCGCGATCGACGTGGGGGAGGTGGCCCGGTACAAGGACGGCCGGCACCTGGCGAACCTCCACTACGGGCAGACGCCGGACGCGGAGGTCGTCGCGCCCAGCATCGAGGCGGAGGTCGATCGCACCCCGCAGTTGCACGACCGCCCGATGGCCTCGCCCTTCGCCTTCCACCGTTGCGGCCTGATGGTGCCCGTGCTGCCCGGCATGCGGGCCGTACTCGCACACAACAGGGGACTGGTCAACGACGCCGTCGTCACGGGTTTCCTCTGGCCGGAGAAGCCCGCGTACTCGCCGCCGAAGAACAAGGCGGGGGACTGGTGGCTCTGCCTGCCCACCGGACTCGACGGCAAGGGCCTGCCGGCGGGCAAGGGGGTCAACGACCTCACCGACGCCGCCGGCAGGCGCGTACTGCAGGCGAAGGGCCTGCGCGTCACCGTCGGGGAGAAGCTCCTTCCCGACGTCGGCGAGCGTCCGGACGTCCCCGCCGACCTCGACGGCAAGCTCGTCGTCGAGCATGAGAGCGGGACGACGGTCACCGTCGCCGCCGACGGAGCGGTCACCGTGGACGCCGGGAGCCGGACCGTCACGCTGAAGAGCGGATCGGCGTCCATCACCCTCGCCGACGGAAAGATCACCTTGCGCGGCTCCTCCGTGGAGGTGGCCTGATGCCGAACGTCCTGAACGCCGACGCCTCGATCGGCTGCGGTCACGGAGGAACAGTCCAGCTCGGCGCCGGGGCAGCCACGCTCACCGCGGGCGGGGCCAAGGTTCTCGCGGCGGGAGACCTCGACGGGCGGCCGATCAGCGGCTGCGGCACCAAGCCGGCACCGGGCGGGATCGTGCCGTGCACGGCGGTGGTCTCGGTGACCGGCGGCATGGCCGCGACGCTCTCCGACGGCGGCCGGGCGGCGCTGCTCGACACCGTGACCGGCCTGACCAACGGCAACCCGCCGGGCACGCTCGTCGTGCTGTCGCCCGGCCAGACGATCTTGCGTGCCCGTTGAACCCCACCGAGCGTCCCGAGGAGGACCACATGCCCAGCACGACAGGCCTCGGTCACAGCCTGGAACTGCGCGACGGCGACCTCGCACTCGACGACGGGCGCCTGGCCCAGGTCTCCGGGCTGCCCAACCTGGCGCAGGCGCTGACCCTGCGGGTTCTGACACCGCTGGGCAGCGACCGGTTCGCCACCACCTACGGTCTCGACGTCGCCGCCGTGTTCGCCCAGGCCACCAGCGCCCGGACCGCCCAGGACCTGTTGCGGCTCAGTCTCGTGCGCACGGTCGGCGGCGATCCGCGCGTCCGCGAGATCCGCGACGTGGCCGTACTCGATCCGGCGCCCGGCGACAGGAGCCGGCTCTGGCGGGTCGAGGTCACCGTCCTGACGGTGGACGGCGCACAGCACACGCTCCCGTTCCAGGTGGCGATCTGACATGGCCGCGTTCGGGGTGACCTCGCAAGGGTTCGTCCGCAAGGAGTTCGCCACCCTGCTCGCCGAGGCGGTGGCGCGGGCGCGGTCCGCCTTCGGCGACGACGTCGACCTGTCACCCACCAGCCCGCTCCTGAAGATCCTCCAGGTGACCGCCGCCGAGGACGCCCGGCTGTGGCGGCGTCTGGAGGACCTCTACTACTCAAGGTTCCTGTCCTCCGCGATCGGCGACGACCTGGACCGGCTCGGCGAGGAACTCGGGTTCGACCGGCCGCACCTGACGGCCGCCGGCGAGGTGACCATCACCGTCGAGAACCCGCAGCCGGGGCGCGTCTACGTGCTTCCGGAAGGGACCGTCCTCGTCGCCCCGGCCCCGGTGGTCGCCTTCCACACCACCGCGACCGTACGGCTCAGCGCCGGCGCGGACACCGCGACCGTCGCCGCGCGGGCCTTCGCCGCCGGGCCGGGCGGCGACGTCGCCGTCGGCGCCGTGACGGAGGTCGACCCGGACTTCCAGCGGCACTACCTCGGGGTCGCTCCGCCGACCGGCTTCCGGGTGACCAACCAGCGCCCCTTCACCGGCGGCGCCGACCACGAGGACGACGAGGCCTACCGGGGCCGGCTGCTCGGCCGCTCGCGGACCATGTGGACGCCGGCGGCGGTGCGCGAGGCGGTGCTCGCCGTCCCCGGAGTGGTCGACGTCCTGCTGTCCGACCCGCTCGGCGGTGTGGACGTGTCGCAGAGCTACTTCGGCGCGTTCCCCTTCGACCAGCGTCTCTTCAGCGACGAGCGCCGGCTCGGCGAGCCGTACTTCTTCAGCGTCGTCGTCGCCCACGAGTTCGCCCGCCCCTGGCGGACCGAGCCGCCGGGCACGGTGACCGGCCTGTTCGAACAGGTCACCGCAGCCATCGACAGGGTGCGGCCGGTCGGCATCCACCCCCAGGTCGTCGAGGCCGACCACATCGAGGTCGGGCTGCGGGCCCGGCTCGTCACCCAGCCGGGCTACGACAGCCAGGCCCTCGTGGGGGCGCTGACCGAGCGGCTCGCCGCGGACGTCGGCGGCCTGGCGCTGGGCGGTGACGTCCTGTTCAGCCAGGTCATGCGCACCCTCGTCGAGCAGCCGGGCGTCAGCGATGTGCAGGACCTGCGGTTGCGGCGCTGCCCTCCTGCGTTCGGCCGGATCACGCTGGGGCAGGTCGCGTTCGCCGCGGACGTCGTGGAGGCCGGTCCAGGCGAGAGCCTCACCATGGGCCCCACGGAGATCGCCGTCTTCACCGTCGACTCCACGCTGCTCGATCTGGAGGTCACTCCGCGATGACGGCCTCCCTCCGGCGGATGACCGCCGGCCTCACGGTTCCCTTCAGCCGCGGTGCCGACACCGTGGACCTCGCCCTGGTGCCGTCCGCCGGACCGGGCGAGGCGGACATCGTCCTGTACGACTTCGCCGAGCACAGAGCACGGTTCGGCGTCGAGCCCGAGCCGAGATTCGTCCTGACGGCGGTGACGGACGTGCCCGGCGCGGCCACGCTCATCATCGGCTACGAGGTGCCCCAGCCCACCGGCGGCGTGCGGACCGGCACCGCCACCGTGTCCGTGCCGGCCGGAACGGTGGCCGGCACCTCGTTCGGCGTGGTGCTGCGCCCTGGCGACGAGGGGCAGGCCGTGCTGCGCTCCCTGCGCGCCCAGCCGCCGCCCTCCGCCGGTCACGTGGCGGAGCAGTGGCGTGTCACCGCGCTGCTCGGCAACCTCGCGACGTTGTTGTGGGTGGCCGGTGCCGAACGCGACGTCCTCGACCGGCACGTGGCCGGTGTCAGGGCCCTGGCCCGGGTGGGCGAACGGGTGACCGGCGCCACACTCGATCGCATCGGATACGACCTCGGCGTTCCGCGGTTCCCGCCGCAACCGTACGGACAGGAGGACGGCACCGTCGCGCTGTACCACCTCGACGACGCGCGCGGTGCCTCGGTACGCGACGCCTGGCCCCTCTATCTGGGCGGGGGCGCCGGGCATCCGGGCGCCGCCACGGCAGGCGTGCAGGCCGAGTCGCCCGGCCGTTTCGGCACCGCGATGCGGTTCGCGGTCCTGGACGCCGAGATCGCCGTCCCGCACGCCGCCGCGCTGTCCACCGGCGCCACCGCGAGCCTCACGGCGGAGTGTTTCGTCAAGCCCGACACCATGACGGGTGACGGCGCGGTGCTGTCCAAGCACGCCGATCCGGCGGACGCCGCGCTGCCGGGCTGGGCTCTGAGCGTCGGCGCGTTCGGCCGCGGCATCCCGCGCAACGTGCGCCTGCGCATCGGGGACGGCACGACGTCACGCGACCTGTTCGCCGACCGCCCGCTCCCCACCGCCCGCTTCACGCATCTCGCCGCGGTGGTGGACCGCGCCGCCGGCCAGGCGCGCCTCGTCGTCGACGGTGAGGTCGTGGCCGCCGCTCCGCTCACCGCCACCGGCGGCCTGCCCGCGCTCTCCGGCGCCCTCGCCAACACCGAACCCGTACGCATCGGCAGGAAGGGCGTCAACGCGACGAGCACGTTCGCGGGGACGATCGACGAGGTGCGGCTGTCGTCGGCGGCCCGCGCCGCGTTCCACCCGGTGCTGGGCGAGGCCGACGAGGGGTACCGGCTCCGCCTGCGCATCTTCCGCCGCTGGGTGCTGCCGACGCGGAGCGGGGTGCAGGCGGCGCTCAACGACGTCGTCGGCACGCTCGCCGGGGTGGCGGACCCGTTCGTGGTGACCGACGCGGACGCGACCCTCGTTCAGGCCACCCATGCCCTGACCGTGCTTCCGGTCGCGGTCCCGGCGGGCGGCACGCTGGACGACACCGGACGGCGCGGGCTCGGCGAAGCGGACGTCCTGGAGCCGCCCGCGCGGGACAAGGCGTTCGCGGCGGAACTGCTCGTGGACGGCAGCGACCCACGGGTGGAGTTCGCCCAGCCTCCGGCGGCGGGCGATCCACGGCTCATGCGGACCGGCACCCGAGTGGCCCTGCGCACTTTGCTCGGCGCGCTGGCGGCGAGCGGCGTCGCCGGCCGGCTGCGGATACTGGCCGGCTTCGATCCCGCGGCCGAGGACCTGCGGGCCGTCGGCCGCGCCCTGGTGCTGGCCCATCCTGCACTGCCGCCGGATCGGCTGGCCGCGCAGGCCGCGCGGGCCGGCTTCGCCTTCGTTGCGCACCGGCCGGGCGCCGGACTCGCGAGCGGGGACGTGTACGCGGCCGTGCGCTCGACGGCGTCCGTGGAGATCGTGGCCGGTCCCGGCGGTGACGCCACTCCGGAGAACGGCTTCGACCTGCTGATCCACCAAACCATCGGGCTGCGGCTGGAACCGGCGCCACCCCTGGGGGCCTCCGTCCGGTGGTCGGTGATGCCGTGCGGGGAGGGACGGGCGCGCATCACAGGACAGAGCGACCTCCGGGACGTCGTGCTGAGCGCCGAGCGGCCCGGACACCTGCTCGCCCAGGTACAGGTCCGCCACCGCGGCGGGGCCTTCTCGGCGTCCCGCCTGCTGCGGATCGGCCTGGCCGAGCTGGCGGCGGGCGACTCGGTCGCGGCGTCCGGCCGGCTCGGCCCGAGTCCTCCCGGCCCGCTGCGCGACGACGAACGCGTCCATCCCGTCTACCTGGTGGACGCGCCGGTCGCGTTCGGCCGCCCTCCGGGAAGCCAGCCGCGGACCCGCCGCGTGCATCCGGCGCTGGCCGCCCGGCTGGCGGCGCTGGCCACGCTTCTGCCCTCCGGGCACCCTGAGCTGCGGTCCGCCTGGGATCCCGCCGACGACGGACCGGCGGGCGCCGGCCGCGCGGTGACCCTGAGACGAGGGACGTCCACGGCGTCGCTCGCCAGGCTGGGAGCTCTGGCGCACGCGGCAGGGTTCGGCTACGTCGCCAACGACGGGTCGGAACTCACGCTGGCGCAGGAGGCCGGCCCGGCCGCTCCGATCGAGGGCCCGGTGACGGTCGACGCGGGCGCGTCCGTCACCTTGCGGGTCGCCCGGGCGGAGCCGTGCGCGCTCGCGGCCGCGGCCGGTCAGGTGTGGACGGTGAACGGCGGCACGGGCAGCGTGTCGGCGGTCGATCCGGAGACTGGCACGGTGAGGGCCTGCGTCAAAGCCGGGCTGGGCCCGCGGGCGATCGCCGCGGCGCCGGACGGTGCCCGGCTCCTGATCGCGGACGCCGGGGACACCACGCTCACCGTCGTCAGCACCGCGGACCACCGGGTGGCCGGGCAGATCGTCCTCCCCGCCGCGCCCACCGATGTGACGTACCATCCGGGCGGCGCCCGCGCCTATGCCGCCCTGCGATCTGGGGACGTCGCCGAGGTGGACCCCGTCACCCGGACCGTGACCCGGGTCCTCAGCCTCGGCTCACCCGTGGTGGCGGTGCGTTGCGAGCCCGGCGGCGCCCGGCTGTGGGCCGCGACGCAGGATGGCCGGTTGCGGGCGGTGTCCCTCCCCACGTTCACGGCCGCGCAGATCGTGAGCCTGCCGGGGGCGCCGCACGGCCTCGCGGTGGGGGCGGCACGCGCCTACGTCACGGTGCCCGGGGCGTCGTCCCTGCTGGTCGTCGATCTCGCCGCCGCCTCCGTGCAGGCGACCTTCACGGACGTGGGCGCCGAGCCGGCGGCTCTCGCGCTCGCCCCGTCCGCCGACGTCCTCTACGTCGTCGATCTCGCCGGCGGACGCGTGCACCTGCGCCGACCGGACGGGACGGCGCACGCGCCGCCCGGCCTTCCCGCGTCCGTGCCCCTGCCCGGCGCCACCGCCGTGACGGCGGACGCCGGCCGCTGCTACGTCGCCTCGACCGGGGACGTGCCCGATACGGTCGCCGTGCTCGACGCCGCGGACGGCACGCTGCTCACCTGCTGGCCGCTCGGCACCGGGCTCGGCGAACGCCTCGTGTGGTCGGTGCGCTTGACGGGCGGAGCGGACGCGCGGCTGTCCAGCACGACCCGGCCGTGGGCCTCGGTGCTCGCCCAGGGGGCGGGAACCGTACAGGTACGGGCCGTCCAGCAGTGGAACGACGCGACGCCCGCGTACACGATGCGCGTGGAACTGGCCGAGAGCTTGCGTGAGGTGGAGCGCGAGGGCGGCCGTGTCGTCATCCGCAAGGACCAGTACGACCTGGTGATGAACGTGCTCAGCCATCTGTGCCCGATAGGGGTCGAGGTCGACACGCGTGTCATCCGGGCACACGTGCTGGAGCTCCAGGCCGCGCTGATCGACGCCTTCCCGCCGTACACCTATCCGGACTTCCGCGCTCACGGCCCGAGGCCACCCGGCTGGACGTTCGGGCTGGACCCATGACCGGCGGCATTCCCCAAGGAGGACAACCACGATGGCCGTGACCTACACGCCCGAGTTCCGGCACAAGGACTGGGTGGACAACGTCGACCGGGTCCGGGCGGCGGGCGACAACGGGTTCAACGTCCGCTTCCACGCGCTGGAGGCCGAGTTCGCCCGGATCGCCGACATCATGGACAAGGTCAGCGACGCGCTCGACGCGTTGTCCCAGACGCCCGTCCCCAAACCGGTGAAGCTCACCCTGACGCCGACGCTGATCACGCTGACCGACCCGTGGAACCACGTCTTCGGAGGCGCCGACAAACCGTCGGGCGCCACCGACGCCAGCGGCATGATGTCCGTCACGCTGCCGCACGGGGCGACGATCCGTGAGCTGCGCGCCTGCGGGCGCAAGGACTCCGGGAACCTGTCGGTCAACCTGCGCCGGCAGAGCCTGGCCGCCGGGTCCACCACCGAGCTGCTCGTGGGCCTGACGTTGAGCAACGGCAACTTCGACTCCTCGGCCGTCGCCCCCGCGGGAGCGGCGTCGAAGGTGGACAACGATCAGTTCCGCTACTACCTCACCGCGGAGCTCGACGGCGCGGGCTCGACCGCGGTCGTCTCGCTGACCTGCTTCCAGATCACCTGTGTCCCGTCGTAACCGTCATCGACAGAAGGAGAGGCGTTCACCATGACCAGAGTGCCCGGAGACCTCTACATCAAGTACGACAGCGGCGACGACGGCAGCGACGTGATCCCCCAAGGAGCGGCGTTCTGGGCCTCACCTTCGATCTGGCTCACCGATACGGGCGGCAACAGCCTCCCTCACGCGATCACAGGCGTGGACAACTGGGTCCACGTCCAGGTGGACAGCATGAGCACCGACCCGCGCTCCAGCGTCAAGGTGCAGACGTGGGTGTGCGACTACACCCCCGGCTACATCGGGCCGGACTCGGCCCGGCCGAGTTCGGGCGGCGCGAACGGACGGACGGCCACCGTTGCGACGGCCGTGACGAAGAGCGCGCCCGGCACGGTCCACGTGACCTGGCGTCCGACCACCGCGGACCTCATCAACGGACCCAACGCCGACACCGGGCACCTGTGCGTCGGGGCGAACGTCTATGTCGAGACCCTGCCGACGCCCGAGGGAGCCAGGCTCAGCGGCGGCAAGCTCGACGTGATCAACAATCGGCACCACGGATGGAAGAACATCACCGTCATCCGCAACGCCGGCCGCCGCACGCCGTTCGCGTTCCGGCTGGCCAACCCGGGAGCGGAACCGGACGACTTCGTCGTACGGGCGTGGGAGCTCGACCGCGAGACGGCGATGGGCCGGGTGGAGCAGGAGCACCTGCTCATGACAGCCTTCGTCGACCTGGTCGACGGCGAGCCCGAACCCCCTCCGGTGCCCGCGGCATGCCAGCAGGAGCCGCGCGAGCGCACCTGGCTGGCCCAGGGCGGGCGGCTGGTGCTGCGCGGCCTGCCGGAAGCGACACCCCTGCGCCCGGCGGAACACCCGGCCCATGTCGAGCTCCGCACCGTGAACGGCCGGGACCAGTCGGTGGGCCTGACCATCAGGCCCGGAGAGCTCGTACCGGTGGTCTTCGTGATGGGCTGCGAGGGCGAGCCCGGCGAGGTGCACGCGTTCGACATCGTGCAGCAGACGCGGGACGACCTCGTCCTCGGCGGGGCACGGCTCATCGTCGTCGACGTGCCGGAGTGGCACTGCTGCTGACGCCTGTCGCCGGCAACCTGTGACTTCAAGGGAGCGGGCCCTGATGATGAGTCACATGGACGGGAACCGTGGGAGGCGCTGGGCGGCGTCGCCGGTGGCGCTGGTCGCGATCCCGGTGGCGATCGGGCTCGTGGGGAACCTGGCGACCAGCACCGTGGAGATAGAGGCGTGGTGGTGGGTCCCGCTCACCTGGACGGTGACCGCTCTGCTCGTCGGAGCGGCCGTGGTGAGCCAGATCGCGCAGTCCCGCCCCGCCGGACACGGCGCCCCCACGGCCACGTCCGCGTCGACTGTCGAGGAGAGCGACCCGATCGCCCTGGGGGTGCATCCGGCGATCGCGCTGGATCCGGCGGCAGGGAGGCCGGAGCTGTCCCGGAGGCTCCCCACGTACGTGCAGCGCGATCACGACCGGCTGCTCCGGCGTCTCCTGGACAACCCGGAGCATCCCACCCTCGTGATGCTGGTCGGCACTTCTTCGACCGGAAAGACACGCAGCGCGTACGAGGCCGTCCTGAACTGCCTGCCCGGCTGGACGATCCTCCATCCCCTGCACGCCACCGACCTGCTCACCACTCTGGAAGGAGGAGTCGAGCCGCGCACCGTGCTGTGGCTGAACGAGAGCCAGATCTACTTCGACGGCGACCAGGGTGAGGCCGTCGCGACAGAAACACGTCGTCTCCTCACCATGACCTCGGACGTCGTCGTCATCGGCTCGATGTGGCCCGAATACTGGTTCGCCTACACCAGGACGCCGCGGCCTGGCGTGCCCGATCCTCACCACCAGGTGCGTGCGCTGCTGGACAACGCGACGAAGATCTCCGTCCCGGACGCGTTCACCCCGACCGAACTGCGGAACGCTCACCAGGTAGCCGAGCGCGATTCCCGGTTGGCCACCGCCCTGACGGCGATGGACAACGGATACGGGGTCACCCAGACCCTGGCCGGAGGGCCCGATCTCATGAGCCGATGGGAGGACGCTCCGGACCCGTACAAGCGGGCGGTGGTCAACGCCGCGATCGACGCACGCCGGCTGGGACACCTCAGCCCGCTGTCCGCCGAACTGCTCCACAAGCTCAGCGCCGCGTCGCTGAACGGGCCGCAACGGGCCGCCGCTCCGCCAGGATGGTTCGAGGACTCCTTGGGGTACGCGTGCGAGCCCCTCAGAGGCGGCATCTCCCTCCTGACAGCGACATCACGGGCGGAGAACCGCGTCGAAGGCTACGTGCTCGCGGACTTCATCCACCAGCAGGGTCGCGCGGCGCGCCGCTGCTCGCCGGTCTCCGACGAGATGTGGCGAGCACTGGCCGTTCACAGCGGCGATGCGGACGACCTCGAGCGTTTGGGGGCGTCCGCGTCGAGCCGTGGACGCTACCTCCAGGCACTCGCATCGTGGCGGGCGTCCTTCGCCAGGGGCAGGCTGTCCACATGGTCGCCGCTGTGGCGACTGCTGGGACAGATGGGCAGGTCACGCGAGGCTGAGGACGTCCTCCGGCAGGCCGCCGACGCCGGGGACGTCCATGCGCAGCGCCTGCTGCTCGCCTTGCTGCGGCGGGCACGCCGCGGCGGGGAAATAGAGCAGGCGCTCCGTGGGATGGCCGCCAACGGCGACCCGCAGGCCGAACGCGAACTCGCGATCCTCCTGCACCACGGTGAACGCCGGCGAGAAGCCGAGCAACTGCTCCGGACGGCGTTCCAGAGAGGGGACCGGTCGGCTGCCAGGTTGCTGCTCATCCTCCTCCGGCGCGCCGGCCGGACGAACGAGGCGGAAGAGCTCAGACGGCTCCTCGACGACCAGGTGATGGCGACGCCCTCTCGTCGCCGGGCCCAGCTGTCGGGATGGCAACTGCTCGAACGCGACATGCGGGCGGCCACGGCGTTCCCCGAGGCGGTGAGCGCACTGTTGCGCCTGCTGCGCCAGAAGGATCCCAGGTTCGACCCCGAGCGACTGCGACGGCGGATGATGGCCGGCAGATTCGACGCGGGCAACGAACTGACCGGTCTCTTCAGCGACGAGCCGATGAGGGGCAAGGCCGTTCGAGCCCTGGACGACGCACGAGCCGCTCCGGAGAAGGATCCGGGACTTGGTCTGCTGCTGGCGAAGCTGCTGCTCAAGGGCGACCGCCAGGCCGAAGCCGAGCAGCTCCTGCGCCGCTTGGTCGATCTCGACTACCAAGCGCTCGCGGCTCTCGCCGACCTGCTGACGAACTCGGGCAGACAGGAGGAGTGTGTCGAGGTCCTCCAGGCCGGGGTCGGATCACATGGCGCCAGAGCCCGCTACCTGCTGGCGCAGGCGCTGCGCGACCTCGGCAGGCACGAGGAGTCCGACCGGCTGCTGCGGTCGGCGGCGGCGGAAGGAGTCGACGCGGCGATCCAGGAGCTCGTGCGGCGGCTGCTCAAGGACGGCCACGTGGCGGAAGCCGTGGACATCGTGAGAGCAGCCTCGCGGGCAGGCCGAGCCGACTCGGTGCGGCAGGCCGCCGTGCTGCTCTTCAACGCGGGGTGGACGGAGGTGGCATTGAGCCTGTTGCGCGAGGCCGTCGTGTGCTGCGGGAACGCCGAAGCCCTGCCGCTCATCGTGCTCCTGCTGACCCGAACGCAACGCGCCGAGGAGGCCGCGGCGGTCTCGCGCCGCGGTTTGACGTCCGACGGTGCGACCGTGCAGCTTCGCCCTTCCGGGCTTCGGAACCCATGACCCTTGTCCGCGCCCGCCGTCGTTCCTGGATGGATACGCGGCGGACCGTCCGGCCTTCGAGGGTGCCGGGGACGCCCGGTGGTATTGATGATTCATGGGGGATGAGACTGCGGGTCGACGGACCGGCGTTCGATGAGCCAGCTGTGGTGGATCGCGGGGCGTGGACTGCTCGGAGGCCTGCTCGTGATGGTCTTCGCGGTGATCGGCGAGATGATGACGCCCAAGCGTTTCGCCGGCATCTTCGCCGCCGCTCCGGCCGTGGCGATAGCCGGGATGACGGTGACGGTGCTGCACCAGGGGCATGGCCCGCTCGCGGAGTCCGCGCTCGGCATGATCGCCGGATCGGTGGCGCTGGTGGCGTACTGTGTGGCGGCCGTGCCGCTCGTGGGTCGCCTGGGCGCCTTCGCGGGTTCGCTGGCGGCGCTCGCCGTGTGGGGGGCCGTCGCGGGCGCGGGCTGGGCGCTGCTGACATGAGAGCCTGGAGCGGGATCCGGCTACGGCCGTCGAAGCTGCGGGAGACGCCGGTGCGCGGGCTGGTGGTGCGCTTCGTCTTCGGCGCGTTCGTCTCGGTGGTCGCCGGGGTGGTCGGGCACGTCTGGGGGCCGGTGGCAGGGGGTGTGTTCCTGGCCTTTCCCGCCATCCTGGGCGCCACGCTGACCCTCATCGAGGAGGAGGAGCACCGGCGCGATCCGGCCGAGCAGGACGCGCGGGGCGCGGTGCTGGGCGCGACGGGCATGATCGCCTTCGCCGCGTGCGTATGGGCGCTGGCCCTCCGGCTGCCCGCTCCACTGGTGCTGGGGATCGCGACGGTGGCATGGGCGGTGGTCGCCGGCACCCTGTACCAGGCCTTCGGCGCCCGCTGATCGGGTCTGGCGCGGCCTTTCTTCCTTCGGCTCCCCCGAGGTCGCCCTGGCCCCGGACGGCACCGAGACCGACCAGCCCTCGACCGGAGCGCCGGCCTCCTGACCCTGGGTTCCAGGCTCCCGGCACGTCTCAACGAGTGATGCGAAGGGCCCACTCGACCGCGTCGGTGGCCTGGATCCGTACCGTCAGGGTCTTTCTCTCGCCGAGGTCGAGGCGGTTCATGATGGGGCTGACCACGTCGTCGAGGCAGGTGAAGGGCATGGTGATGCCCGGCTCCAGAACGATCTCCACCTTGCCCTGCCCGCGGCAATTGAACAGCACCCACAGTTCGTCCTTGCCGGGTGGGATGTCCCCGACGACCATGGATCCCTTCCTCGGCCCCGCCTTGAGGACGGTCTTCGTGCCGGCGTCCATGCCCGGCAGGCGGAGAGGTGATGGCGTGGCGACCGCGGTCCCGGCCGGGGCGGCCGACGAGGTGGCGCCTCGCGGCTCCGACACCGGATCGGCTGGAGGTGATGCCGCGCAGGCCGCCGCCGAAAGTGCGAGGGTGCTGGAGATCAGGAGAGGCGCCACCTGTCGGATCGTCATGTTCGGATCACCTTTGCTTGATGTACCAGCCAACGCGCCACGGGGTCCACGCGGTCACGCTTCTCTTCTTTCGGGACAAACGTGGTCTTCTTCCGCCAGACGCTGTACGTGGCGGTGGTCGTCTTCCGCGCCGGCGTGGGGGAGTCACTCATGCTGATGGCCGGCGAGCAACCTCTTGTGCTGGGCCGTCTCGTATGCTGCACCGTTCGCAGGGTCGCCGCATTCGCGGATTATGGGCTTATGCTTACCGCCCGTCCATAACAAAAGCCCACAGTGTTGCCGGAGTTAATAAGAAGCATCCGGTTTCCTGGGCGAATGTGATGTGGTGTCATCGAAGGTCCCTGGGACGCTGTGGCCGAACCGCAGCAGGCCGTCGCGGTGAACCATCACCACGGCCGTGTCGAGCATCCGCGTCCGGTCTCCTGGTCGCTGAGCCGGGCGCGGCGCCGGCTGGGGCCGGTGGGCCTCGGCGGGCACGCTTCTCGGCGAGCACGCGGGCGTCGTAGGCGGTGCGGGCGGCGGCGATCTCGTTCTGGTGCGTCTCGGTCCAGGTGCCGCGCGTACGGGTGAGCATGCGCCGGCTGACCCCGTCGATCATGCGGCGCAGCCCGGTGAAGCGCAGGCTGCGCCGGTCGAGTGCTCGGCTACGGCGGCTTCATGCTGCTGGGCGGCCGGGCGGCCGACCTGCGGCGGCTTCGATCTGGCCGGCGCCCTCAGCATCACCGGCGCGATGCTGCTGCTGGTGTACGGCGTGGTCCGGCTTGAGCATCCCGGCGACGGCCTCGCGGGCACGATCGGCGTGAGGTGCGCGGCTGGAGCAGCCTGCAGACCGGTCTGGCCATGCTGGTGATCAGCATCGACACGATCCTCGACCACGTTCTCGTACTGGAGCCCCCGGCAGAACACGGTGAGCCTGACACCGTGGCCATGACAGCATGGACCAATGGCGGTGGAGTGGTCGCGAGCGGAGATCGTCGAAGCGCTGAGAACGTGCGCGCTCCGGGTAGGCGGGACGGAGGACGGGTACTCCGGGCTCGACGTCATCGCGGAGCCGGACACCATGCTCGTGACGTTCCGCTGGCGGCTCGATCCGAACGTCTACGCCGTCGAGGTCGCGTTCCCGACGGAGCCGACCAGTCCGTGGACCGGCCTGGCGGTGACCTCGGCGTACGAGTGGGCCGCGGACGTCATGGCCGGGCTCTCGGAGAACCTCGCGACCGGGCTGGTCGGCTGGGGCGGCCGGACGATCCGCGATGGCCACGTCGTGCTGGACTCGCGCCATCCTGTGGACGTCGTTCCCGCCGGGTACTACGTCGCGTCGGTTCCCCTCGTGGGCGTGCCCCGCTCGTCGGGGCCCAAGCGGAAGGGGACCTTCTTCACGTGGGGGTCGCCGGAAGCGCTGGTGCCGCTGCCTCCGTCCGAGATGGGCTCCTGGCTGGCCGAGGAGGGGATGGACGTGAGCCTTCCCCGGCAGCTGGTCGTCGAGGACAGGCTGGCCTGCTGGGTGCAGGCCTACGTCGACAACGCCCGCGCAGAACCCCACGTGGGACACGCCGTCGCGTCCTGGGAGGACGCGCGGCACACCGTCGCACGTCTGGAACTGGTGCACCTCCAGCCCGGCGTCCCGTCGGACGTGGGGGCGGCGCTGGCGCACGGGGCGGTCCGCGTGGTGACCGAGGCCGGTGCTCTGCGCGTGGTCACCGCGATCGACGGTCCCGAGCTTCGAGGACTGGGGTTCCAGCCGGCGAACGGGGGCGGGCTCACGTTCTCCACCAGCGTCACCCCACCCCCGCCGCACGACGCGGCTGAGCTCTGACCCAGGCCGGATCCTCGTTACCGGACCTCTCACGACCCGGCGGCGGCGGCCCGTCACGCCGGCTCGACGTTCTCGGCTGCGGCCCCGGGGGGTTCGATGCCGGTCAGACCTGCCATTCGTCGTCGCGGAGGAGCTCGACCGCGCCGCCGTCGTGGCCGACTCCGGTGACGGTGACGTCGGGGCCGCCCACCATGAAGTCGACGTGCACGCGGGAACGGTTGACCCCGGCCGCGTCCAGGTCGGCGGCCTCCCGCGCGCGCAGGTGCGCGGGCACGCCGGGAGGCAGCCCGGCGCCCCAGGCCAGATGGCAGGTGGCGTTCTCGTCCAGCAGCGTTTCGAGGTACGTGATCCCCGACCGTCCGACTGGTGAGGAGCCGTCGACGAGTGCCAGCTCACCGAGCCGGGCGGCCCCGGCATCGGTCGCCTGGTGGGTGCGGACGACGTCCGCGCCGCTGCTCGCTCGTACCTCGGTCACCACACCTGCGGTGAAGGTCAGTTCGAGGTCGCGGATGACGGTTCCGTTGAGGATCAGCGGACGCGTCGAGCGAACCGTGCCGTCCACCCGGCGGTAGTCGGGAGTGGTGAACACCTCCTCCGTGGGGAGGTTGCACTGGAAGACGTGCCCCTTGACCGATTCGAGCCGCGCCGCGGTCCAGTGGGCGTCGGGCAGCAGGCCGATGGTCAGGTCGGTCCCCGGCCCTTCGAACCGTACGGCGTCGAGACGCAGGTCCTCCAGCACCTCCGCGCGGCGGAGCAGTTCGGCGATCCGCCGCTCCCAGGCGGCCCGGGGATCGGGCTGGTCGAGCCGGAGGATGGGGCGCAGGTGCTGCCACAACCGGGCCTCGTCCGGCTCCCCGAAGATCGCCTGAGCCCACTCCGCCGTCGGACCGGGGACGATGGCCCAGCGGACCAGGTTGCCGAGCTGGAGCCGCTGCCTCGACGTGAGGTAGGGCATCCGATCCAGACCCGCCCGGATCGGATCCTGCCCGACCAGGAGGTCCGGGGTCGCGGTGCCCCGGATGTTGACCAGGACGCCGCAGTGGCGGGCGAGCTCCTCATTGCGCGCGTCCAGCCAGGAAGGAACCTCGCCCAGCGTCGCTTCGTCCGCGTGCTGGACCCGTGACCGCCTGGCGTACGGGTCGAAGTACCAGATGTCGACATAGCGAGCGCCTCGGGCGTACGCGGCCTCCGCCAGGGCGCGGGCGAGCGGGGCATGCTCGATCTCGGCGTTGATCAGGACCCGGTCGTCGCGGTCGACCGGCACGGCGATGTCGAAGACGACGTCGGCGTACCCGGCCAGCTCAGCGGGGGGAATGGTCATGGATGTCTCCGTGGGGTGAGGCCTCACGAGGCTTGCGGCCGAGGGGGAGGAACAGCAGGGGCGCCAGTGCCGCCACCGCGGCCGCGGCGGCGAACCCGTACGTCAGCCCGAGGGACTGCGCGATGGCGCCGAGCGCGAGCGCGGCCGTCAGGAACCCGAGGTCGAAGAACGCCGTCGTGGTGGCCAGCGCCGAGCCGCGCTGCTCGGCGGGCAGGCCGGTCACCGCCATGGTCAGGAACGCCGGAAGGCCCAGCGCCTGCCCGGTACCGAGCACCGCCGCCGCGAGCAGCGCTCCCGTGACGGACGGCCAGACGATGAGCATGGCCAGCCCTGCCGCGGTGAGGATGAGCGAGGCCGCCGCCATCGTGCGCGGGGCGATCCGGGTCGACAGCCGATGACCGGCCAGCCGTACCGTGAGCAGCACGCAGCCGTAGAGCAGGAAGTGGATGCCGCTGTCGTCGCCGCCCAGCGCCGCGACGTGCAACGGCAGGAAGGCGCTGAAGGCCGTGTATCCCCACACCGACGCCCAGTAGGCGAATCCGGGAGCAAGGCCCGCTCGGTGGACGAGCGGCCCGGCCTTCCTCGTGCGGGACGGCTCGCCGCCCGCGGGCCCGGCCAGGAACAGGCAGCCGGCGAAGGCCGCGACGGCCACCGTTCCCGACAACGCCCACACGGCCCACAGACCGGCGGCGACGCGTACGGCCTCGGCCAGGGGCGGCCCCGCGAGCAGACCGGCGTTGACCGCGACGGAGAAGTGGTTGATCGCCGCGCCGCGCCGTTCGTGGTCGCTGGCCGAGGCGGCCAGGCCGACGTACGTCAGAGCCTCGCCGACCCCCGCGACGGCGCGGCAGACCAGGAACAGCGGCAGCGAGTCGGCCAGGAGCACGGCCGACGAACCGGCGGCCAGCAGCAGGGCGCCGGCGCACGCGGTCGCCCTGCGACCCCGGCGGTCGGCCAGCCTGCCCGCGACCGGCCGGGCGAGCAGGCCGAACATGGAGGTCATCGCCAGACAGACGCCGACCAGGACCGGGCCCTGGTCCAGCGGGCCGGTGACGTACCTCGGGATGACGGGTATGAGCAGCCCCAGCGACAGGAAGCACGCTCCTGTGCACAGCAGCAGGCGGGTCATCGCGCGTCGTCGAGTTCCAGCAGAAGGGCGGTCATGCTCACCTTGATCCTGTCGCTGGACCGGGGCGGCCCCGCCTTGCCATGGACCAGAGCGACCGCCTGGTCGACCAGCCCCACGACCTCCTCCCACACGGACCGGTCCAGCCACACCTCGGCGTCCATCGACGTGCGCGTGACCTGAGCCTGGGTGAGACGTCGTGACAGGTCGACGCTGAGCGCCTCGTGGAGGAGTTGCCGCCCCTGCGTCCGATCCAGGCGGGCTCCGCTGGAGGGGTCGTAACGGTAGCGCCTCCGGGGTCTGCCTTTGCCTCCTCGCGGCGGCTGCTCGTCGACGTGCTCCAGGAAACCCGCCTCGGCGAGCTGGCGCAGATGGTAGCTGGCCGAGGCGTGGGCGATCCCCAGCTCCTCCGCGACCTCGGTGGCCGACATGGACGTGCCGGTGAGCAGCGAGACGATGCGGATGCGGAGCGGGTTGGCCAGTGCTCGCAGCGGTACCAGATCGTCGTCGTTTTCCCAAGACATGTTGGGATCATAGCTTTCCAACATCTCTTGGGAAAGAGGTCCGTCTGGCCGCCGAGACTTCTGACAGGCGAGACGGCGACCCTGCGGGGATGGGAGGCTTGGACCGTGCGTACCTGGTTCGAGCCCGAAGAGGCCGAGGAGTTCGAGGCGACCAAGGACCTGCTGATCCGGCGGTGCGTCACCTGGGCGAAGGAGCACGGGCATCCAGCCGATGGCCTGCTGCTCTCCGCCGCCGTCGACGCCCGGCACGAGAGCCGTGACGGCCGGCTGGCGTACTGGGACCGTACGCGCATCAGGTTCTTCCTGCTGCGGTACGTGCCGTACAAGGTGACGGCTTCGCGGGAGGAGCTCGACCTCGCCCCGGAGGTGCTGCGCACGTACCTGCGCTATCTCGACGTCACGGGCCTTCGCGACCCGCGCGGCGCCACGCTCGCGGAGGCGGAGGAGATCATCGCCGGGGCGCAGGCGGAGTACGCGTCCGCGCTCGACGATCCCACGCTGCGAGGGTTGGCGACGTTCTGGGCGCACACGGCTCTCGACCAGGGATTCGATCTCACCGTCCCGGGGGCGTTCGAGCGGTTCAAGCGCGAACTCGACGCCGGACGCGTCCCGTACGACCAGCAGGTGCTCGACAAGATCATGCAGAACCGCTTGGTGTACGGCGGCATCGACGAGGAACGCGCCTTCCCTCAGCCGCCTGTCTCCCTGCCCCCCGCGTCCGAGCTGGCGGAGGCCGCCGGGCGCAGCCGGACCGTCCAGCGCCTCATCACCCTGGCCGATTGGGTGGGCAAGGACGGCCGCGCCCTCACCGACGCGGGCAACCTCCGCGTCGCCGACGCCCTCGAGGTGTCGGCCCTGCTGGGCACCGGCGAGGACCAGCCGCACGTCCGCAGCGCCGCCGACCTGCCGCAGCTCAACCTGCTGCTCGCCTGGGCCAGGAAGCTGCGGCTGACCCGCACCAGCAAGGGGCGGCTGCTCCGCGTGGCCAAGGCCGTACCCCTGCTGCGCGACCCGGAGACGCTGTGGGGTCGCGCGTTCGAGGTCCTGCCGGAGCTGGGGCGCGTGGTCACCGTGCCCGTCGCGACGTGGCGGCCCGAGCCCATCCTGGCCGAGATCTTCGACGAGATTCTCCCGGACGTGCTCAACTCCATGTACGGGCTGGACGAGATGCCTGTGGTCCGGCTCGAAGAGATGGTGTGGCTGGCCTGCCAGGAGTACGTCGTTCTCGACGAGGAGGAGCACCGGCTTGATCTCTTGCGCCGCGAGGTCGCCCGGGACCTGGGACGCATGTTCGAGGTCCTGTCCGACCTCGGGGCCGTGGAGCTCACCCACGGCCCCGCCGACCCCCTCTACGCGAGCGACCTCGACCACGACGACCAGCCCTTGCCGCCGGACGCGGTCGAACGCCTGCGCGCCGCCCTCTCCGAGTCCGACCTCCCGCTGGTCCGCCTCACTCCACTCGGCGTGCGCGGCGTCCGCGACCGCCTCCTCGCCGAGGGCCGCGACGCTCCCCTCGTCGGCGAACTGGCCACCGCCCCGCCGGCCGAGCTGCTCGGGGTGCTCGCCCAGCACTATCCACCGGAGGACGCCGTCGCGGAGCTCCAGGGGTGGCTGGCCCGGCCGGGGCAGGACGTCGAGATGTTGGTGCAGGCCGTACGGGATTGCCCGTTCCGTACGCGGGTGGGGGCGATGCTGCGCGTGCTGGCCGGCGCCCTTCCCGAAAGGCGGCTGCTGCAGGACCTACGGCACGACCCGGTCCTCGGGCCCGCCGTGTGGACGCAGCTCATCGATGCGGGGGAGATGAGGCCCGGGTCGTTGAGCGAGCGGGAGAACCTGCTGCTGGGGTCGGAGAACTTTCTGTCGGTGCTGGAACTCGCGGGGCCTGAGGGGCTTGTCGAGCAGCTCAGGAGAATGGGGGGCGGGGACGCGGACGAGTTCCTGGAGGCGATCCTGGCGTCGGGGCACCCTGATGTCGTGGGGTTGCGGGAGCTACGCGAGCTGGTGGCCGAGCCGCTCCGCAGGACCGCCCGCCACCCCCTCCGCCTCGTCCCCACCCGGCCGCCGGGAGCCCGAGGTCGCCGGAAGAAGCGTAAACGCTGATCTTGATCATTGAACTGCGCGGCCAGGTTACGGGTTGTCCGGGTCGACCGGTTCCAGGGGCCGAGTGGCCGGACCGTGCAGGACAGCTCCGTCGGGTCCGAATCGGGAGCCGTGGCAGGGGCATTCCCAGGTCTGTTCGGCCTGGTTGAAGGCGACGACGCAGCCGAGGTGGGTGCAGGTGGCGGAGACCGCGTGGACGACGCCTGCCGCGTCGCGGGAGACCGCGCACCGCCGCCCGCCGATACGGACGATGGCGCCCGATCCCGGAGCGACGTCGTCGACCGAATCGGCGTGGGAGGGGCGCAGCCGATCGCCGATCAGGTGGCGTGCGGCCTTGGCCTGGAGCTTGGCGATGGGGCCGGCTTCACGCAGCGGGTGAAGCCGCCGGGGATCGTACAGCTCGGCCCACGGCAGATCGTGCCCGGTGATGAGAGCGGAGAGGAGTTTGCCGGACATGACGCCGTTGCTCATGCCCCAGCCGCCGAATCCGGTGGCGACGTAGACGTGCTTGGCGCCGGGGTGGAAGTGGCCCACGTAGGGCAGGTGGTCGGTGCTGGTGTTGTCCTGTGCCGCCCACCGGTGGCTGATCTGTGTGCCGGTGAACCGGTCGCGGGTCCAGGCGGCCAGGCGCTGGAATCGTTCGCCGGCGTCACCGGAGCCGGGGTCGGCGGTCTCCCCTGTGACGATGAGCAGGCGCTGCCCATCCCGATATGGGGTGGTGCGGATCGACCGGGTGTTGTGCTCCGAGGTGATGTACATCCCGCCCGGGTCCTGCTCAGCTGGGATCGGCCCGGCGACCACGAGCTCACGCCGCGGCTCCAGCCGGGAGAACATCAGCGCCCGGTCGAAGATCGGATAGTGCGTGGCCACCACGACATCGCCGGCGGTGACCGTGGTGCCGTTCTCGCACGCCAGCCGGCACGGCCGCCCCTCCTCCAGCCCCATCACCCGGGTACGTTCGAACACCCGGGCGCCGTCGTCGGCCATCCGCCGCACCAGTGCGAGAAGGAACTTACGAGGGTGGAACTGGGCCTGGTCCTCCACCCGGACGGCCGCCGCGACGTCGAACGGGAGACCCGTCCGGGTCACCAAGGAGGCGGGCAGTCCGGCCTGCTGGGCCGCCTCCACCTCAGCGGTGATCTGCTCGGTCTCCCCGCCGGACTCCACATAGGTGTAGGCGGGCAGGCGTTCCAGGTCGCAGTCGATCCCCAGCTCGGCGGCGGTCGCGAACACGTGCTCGACCGCGTCCTGTTGCGACTGCGCGTACAGCCTGGCGGCCTGCTCCCCGTGCGACTTGCGCAACCGTGCGTAGATGAGCGTGTGCTGTACGGACAGCTTGGCGGTGGTGTAGCCGGTGACGCCCCCGGCGACGCGGTCCGCTTCGAGCACGACGACCGAGCGCCCCGTCCGCGACAACTCCCACGCCGCGCACAACCCGGCGATCCCACCGCCGACGACGGCGACATCGGCGGTGATGTCCTGCTCAAGCGAGGGAAACGAGGTGGTGGGGGTCGACTCGACCCAGTACGACTCGGGCACTCCCGGAAGCGCTGCCATGACGGACGCCCTGCCCTCGCGCCCGCCGGTTAGACGCACCACCGGTTATACGCACCGAGAGCCTCGAAGACGCCGATGGCGGTGACGCGGCGGGCCGCATAGTGTGTGGCGTAGATCGTACTTCGGGGCCGAGTTCCGGACGAGACCAGGGGCGAGCACGGAGATGACGTCAGAAGCCTCGGCGACACCGGCCGACGTGGCCACCTCCGGCAGGGTGCCGCTCGACGCGCTGGACGTCCCTCGCAGGTCGGGTGCCGAGCCGTTCACCGAGGCCGGGGCCCCGGCCGGTGCCACCTTGGCCGACTTCTGGGGATGGGCGTGCTCCGACGTGGTCGGCAACAGGCTGCGCGGCGTCCTCGCCGAGTACATCGTCGCCCTGGCCCTGGAAGTCCATGAAGGTGTCCGTACGGAGTGGGACGCGGTCGACCTGGTGCTGCCCAGCAGGCTGAAGGTCGAGGTCAAGTCGGCGGCCTACCTGCAGTCATGGAGCCAGCGGCAGCCGTCGGCCATCAAGTTCACCATCGCCCGTGCCAAGGGCTGGGACGCGCGGACGAACGTGGTGGCCGCCACGCCGGAGCGGCCCAGCGACGTGTACGTCTTCTGCCTTCTCCACCACACGGACAAGCGGACGATCGACCCGCTCAACCTGGACCAGTGGGAGTTCTACGTCACCTCGACGGCGGCGCTGGAGGCGGCGTTCGGCGACCGGACGCAGATCTCGCTGGCGGCACTGCGGACGATCGTCCCCGTCCCCGTACCGTTCGGCGGGCTCAAGGATTGCGTGCTCTCCTGCCAGGGCTCACGCAAGGTCGTCCCACGTGACGTCCGGATCGGGTTCGAGGTAGGTGACCGCGATGCTCGCGGCCGCTATGCCGAGCAGTGACCAGTCGGAGGCGGCGCTCGCCGTGGTGGGATTGGCGGGCACGCGCCGGGTGAGCAGGTCCGGGTCGGACAGCGACATCAGCACCAGGCCACGCATCGCCGCACAGGCCAGGGTCGCGATGAGCGGGAAACTGCCGCCCGTCCCCGGCCGCAGCCGGTAGCCCAGCGCCGTCGCCACCGTCTCCCAGCCGCGCGCCACGCGATCGACGAACCGCCGCTCGGAGCGGGCGAGCGCGGCCTGCACGTCGGCCCGCAGGTCCCCTTCCGGCAGGCTCAGGAACGTGGCCTGCAAGGCCAGGTACGTGCGCCACTCCGGGGAGCCGTGGACCGCCTCGAAGTCGCTGACCGCGGTCACCCGCAGGAGTTCGGTGACCAGGTCGTGGCGGCCCTGAGGCGAGGCCAGGTCCTCGGAACGGCTGGACAGGACCTCACTGAGCACCTCCCCGGTGATCTCCAGGGCCGGCGCGGAGGCGGGCGCGGCGCCGCGGGCCAGCTCGCGCAGCAGGTCGCTGAAGAACAGGTCCTTGTACGGCCAGCGGCGGTAGACGGCTGTCCTGGACACCCCGGCGTCACGGATGACGTCCTCGAAACCCAGGTGGTCGAGCCCCACGGTCAGGCCGTCGCGGTGGACCATCGCCACGGCCGTGTCGAGCATCCGCCGTTCGGTCTCCTGGTCGCTGAGCCGGGCGCGGCGCCGGGCGGGGGCGGTGGGCCTCGACGGGTCGTGGTCCGGCGGGTAGTTTCGAGCCATGAGACATGGTATCCCAAGTTCCATTAGTGGCGTGGCGGTGTTCTTCCCGCTGGTGTTCCTGTTCAGCGTCCCGTTCGTGGTGGTGGGGTCCCTGTCCAGCGCGCAGATCGTGCCGGGCGTGCCTCTGTCGGGGCTGGCCTTCGTCTGTCCGGCTCTGGCCGCGGCCGTGCTCGTCCACCGCGAGGGCGGGATGGACGGGGTGCGAGCGCTCGCCGGACGCGCCTTCGACGCCGGCCGGGTCGGCCGCAAGGCGTGGTTCGTGCCCGCTCTGCTGCTGTACCCGGCCGTGGTGGCCCTGTCGTACGTGCTGTTACGCCTGTCCGGCACCTCCTTGCCGGACGCGCGCATCTCCCTGACCTCGGCGCTGTCACTGGCCGCCGCGCTCTTCGTGGGCGCGCTGTGCGAGGAACTGGGCTGGTCGGGCTACGCCACCCGGCCCTTGCAAGCTCGCTGGGGACCGGCGTGGGCGGCCCTGATCCTCGGGTCGGCCTGGGCCGTCTGGCACTGGCCTGCGCTGCTCCAGGTGGGCCGTCCGGTGTCCTGGATCGCCTGGTGGTCGCTCGGCACCGTCGCGGCCCGCGTGATCATGGTGTGGCTGTTCGCCCACATGGGCGGCAGCGTCCTGGCCATGGCGCTGTTCCACATGACACTCAACCTGGCCTGGCAGCTCTTCCCGGTCGACGGATCACATTTCCCCGTGGCGCTGGTGGCGGTGCTGATGACGATCGTGGCTGTGACCATCGTCGTGCTGGACTTCAGTAGAGCGAAGGCAGCGTCCGCGCGACCGCGTCGTTGAAGCGGTCGAGCAGCGGTTCGAGACCTTTGCTGTGCTGCCGTGCCTCGTCAAGGCTGCCGGCCCAGATGGAGTCGCCGGCCACTTTTTCGACCTCTGCGGCGAGCGAGCGAATGCCGTCATCGAAAACCCGGGCCCGGGAGGACTTCAACAGGAGCAAGGCCGTGGACCATCCGACGGCCGTGGGCGTCTCCCATCGCCGTGCCGGCCACTGCCCTGTCTCTTTCGAGACGGCGATGAGCCTGTCGAGTTCGGCGTACGCCGATTGGACCAGATCCGTTATCGCGCTCTGGAGAGTGAGGATGCTGTCCCGCTGGAACGTGTCGCGCGCCGTCCGTCGCTCCCGTTCGTACTGACGATCGCTCTGGTCCGTCTCACGCTTGCCCTTCTGGACTTCCGCATAGATCGTCACGATCGCCGTGATGACAGAGCCCACCAGGACTCCGATCAAGCCGAAAAGCGCCTCGCTCACGTTGGCCCTCTTCCCTCAGATGCGGTCAGCCGGGTGTCCTCCCACCATCATGGGGCTGCCTTCGTCGGAGCCGCTCGCCTCCGACAGACGGCTCCGTCCGTACACATGCACAGGAGGTGGGCCCTCCCGGGCCCACCTCCTGGTGCGGGTGGTGTCAGACGATCGGACCCTCACTGGCGAGCTGGACGCCGGGGCGGCCGTTCTCGACGACGTATGTGGCTCGGGTGGACGCCGGAGCGCCCGGCCGGTCGACGTACGGGAGCACCCGGAAGTCGGTGCTCCACAGGTCCTCGGTCACCGTGCACCGCAGGTATCCCCGCCGGTAGTTGGCGAACTTGATGTGCGGGTTGGCGCGTACCGACAGCTGCGAGTAGGAGTCCATGTCGGAACCGTTGCCCTCGGCGCTGATCGAGGTGCAGACGAACTCGCTGGCCAGCACCGGGGCGGCCGGGTCGCGGTAGTCGGCCTTGATGTCGCCGGCGTGGTGCCGGTGGCGGTCGCCGGTCAGCACGACGAGGTTGTCGACCCCGCGGTTCCGCGCGCCGTCGAGCACCCGGCGGCGGTTCGCGTCGTACCCGTCCCAGGGGTCCATGAAGACCGAGACCGCAGCGGTGTCGTCCATGTCGGTCTCGGCCATCGGCGCCTGGTTGGCCAGCACCTGCCACCGGACGTGGGAGCGCTCGAAGCTGTCCAGGAGCCACCGCTCCTGCTCCCAGCCCATCATCGTCCGGTTCGGGTCCAGGCTGTCCGGGTTCGGGGCGGCCAGGCCGCCGCCGGCCGCCTGGTCGTCGCGGTACTGCCGGGTGTCGAGCACGTTGATGTCGAGCAGGTCGCCGTAGGCGAGCCTCCGGTACAACTGCATGTCCGGACCGTTCGGCAGGGCCGACGCGCGCAGCGGCAGGTTCTCGTAGTAGGCCTGGAAGGCGGCGGCGCGCCGGTCCATGAAGCCCGGGATGTCGGCAGGGTTCTGCGGGATGTCGTCGGCCCAGTCGTTGTCGACCTCGTGGTCGTCGAGGGTCACCGCCCAGGGGTGGGCGGCGTGCGCCGCCATCAGGTCCGCGTCGCTCTTGTACAGGCTGTACTGCAGGCGGTAGCGCTCCAGCGTGACCGTCTCGGGGGACAGGTAGTCCGGGACCGTGGTCTGACGGGTGCCGCCGTTCGCCGGTACGCCGTTCTCGTAGATGTAGTCGCCGACGTGGAGGACCAGGTCGAGGTCGTCCTCGGCCATCCGCTGGTACGCGGTGTAGAAACCCTGCTGCCACAGGGCACAGCTGGCGACCGCCAGGGAGACCGAGCTGACGTGGGCGCCGTGGGCCGGGGCGGTCTTGGTCCGCCCGACGGGACTGATGTCGGTGCCGACCTTGAACCGGTAGAAGTAGTGCCGGCCGGGTCGCAGGCCCCACACCTCTGGGTGGACGGAGTGGTTGAGCTCCGGCGTGGCGACGGCGGTGCCGCGCTTGACGATCCGGCGGAAGCCCTCGTCCTCGGCGACCTGCCAGTGGACGGGGACCCGCCGCCGCGGCATGCCGCCCGACCCGTCGGCGGCGAGCGGATCCGGGGCGATGCGGGTCCACAGCACGACGGAATCCGGCAGCGGGTCGCCGGAGGCGACACCGAGCTTGAACGGGTTGTCCGGCAGACCGCGCTGCAGCGGCGTCGCCCCGGCCGGGTCGGGGATGGCACTGGTGCCGAGGAGTACGGCCGCCGCGCCGGCGCCGCCGAGGAAACCGCGTCGGCTGAGGGTGCGTCCGAGCGGAGAATTCATTGAGGGGTGTCCTTCGAAGATCAGGAATGAGGGCAGCGATGCTAACGGCGGGGGGTGAACCACGGGTTGGCGGTAGGTGATCGGCGGGGAAATGCCAGGTACGGTACAAGATCGCTACTTTGTTCACAACCGGTGCTTGACCAGTGGGTGTCAAGAAGAGCGGGCGGGACTCCGTGAGACCGGAGGCCCGCCCGTGTCTGCGGTTGGAACCGCTGGTCAAGATCGAGTGCCACCGGCAGGATTCGAACCGGCGTGAGCCGCGGCTGAGGGCGCGCGGCTGCTCATGGGCGAGTCTGGCGGATGAAGACCTGCGGCTGAGAAGCCACAGGTCAGACTGGCTGATCCTCGATCGGGCGGCCGAAGGTGACGGCCTCCCGCACGGATTGCGGCGCCGTGTCGCGGAGGGCGGCGTCGGGACGTGCGCCGAGCGCGTCGTTGACGGTAGAGAACGCGATGCGCAGTGCCACGAAGACGGTGACCGCGAAGATCTGACCGTCGTCGTACCCCGCTTCCCGCAGCGCGAGCACGTCCGTCTGGCCGATCCCGTTGGGATCGCGTGCCACCTTCCGCGCCCAGCGCGCCAGCGCTCGCTCCCGGGGCGTCAATCCGTCGTCGTCGCCCCGCAGCACTCCCGACGCCACACGGGCGTCGGCGGCCTCGGCCAGCTTGTTTCCCCAGGCCAGCGAGCAGTACGAGTCCCCCATGGCCGAGGCGCAGGCGGTCACCAGGATGCCGCGGGTGCGCAGGTCGAGCCCGCCTGCCTCGACGCACTGCCGTAGCAGGTCGAACAGTCCCGCGATGGTGTCCGGCTGGTGGGCCCACAGCCTGGTGAGGTTCATGACATAGCCGCACTCGGCCAGGTCATCGTCGAACAGCCGCCGTACCTCCGAAGTCATCTCCGGAGGTTGGAGGAATCCGCTCATGAAGTTCTCTCCCTTCCGTAGGAAGAGTCGTCGAGCGTGCTTGCCAAACGCTTGCGAACCGCTCATAGCCGAAGAGGGCTCGGCATGCCAGCGGTGGGTGAGCCGGTGGGCAGGATCAACTAAGGTGCCCGTTCATGCACGGAATCCGAAGGATGCCGTCTATCCTCACGCTCGTGCGGAAAACGAGCGTGGCGCTGATGGCGCTGCTGGTCCTGACCGGTTGTACGCAGCAGGCTGGTGAAGACGGGCTGCTGGACGCGATGGCCAGCGTCTCGGGGGAGGGACCCGCCGCGGCGTACTTCGAATACGGCGAGCCGGCCTGGTGGCGTGACCTCGGCGTCGATGCCGGCTCCGGCGGGGATCGCCGCTGGCTTCCCGCGGCGGTCTCAGGTCTCGGAAGCCTGGGCGCCGCTTGGCAGACCCTGCCACAGGCCACCGGCATGGCTCCCGCGACCGGCACCCGGGCGATCTCGATCGGCGTGCCTCCGCAGCAGGCGTTCCGGTTCGACGGCGACGTCGACTCGGACGCCGTACGGACGAAGCTGACCGCTCTCGGCGCCAAGCCTCGCACCATGGGCGGCCACGAAGGGCTCTCCTTCTCCCCTGGAGCCGAGATAGACCTGTCCCGTCTGATCGTTCCCGGGCTGACCAACCAGCTCAACCAGGTCGTGGTCACCGACTCCCTGGCAGCGGCGGCCTCCACCCCCGGCCCGCTGGAGGCCGTCCTGGGCGGGGAGCGTACTCTGGCCGACAACCCCGCGCATGCCGCCGTGGCCGCCTGCCTCGGCGACGTCGCCGCCGCCACGATCATGGCCCCGTCTCCTCCCGGCGCGGTCACACTGTACGGCGTCGGGCTGCGCCGCCCGGCCAGCCTGGACGACCGGCCGGTCAACGTCATCTGCGTGCTGCCGTCAGCACCCGCCGCCGCCGACGTCGAACGCGCGCTGACAACCCGCCTCACCCCTGAGGGAAAGATGCGGGACGGCGGGACCTTCGGAACGTACGCCCCAGAGATCGCACACGATCGGATCACCTCGGACGATCATGTGGTGCTGAGAGCCGTCCTCACGCTGAGCGGCACCAAGACCGTGATGTTCGCCAACCAGATGCTGGTTCGGAACGAGCTCCAGGGCCTGATCAACTCATCACGTTGATCCATTGCGTCGCCTATGTCAGCATGCGCACCTGTAATGTTAGTTGGGCTTGGGAGTACATTCATGTAGTTCGCCGTAGCGTTTGCGGGCAATGGTGAGCAATTGCGTCAAGTCGCTCACCGGGTCACGCCCTTTCGTCACTTCCGACAGATCAACGCTGATCCATGGTCGTTCGTCCCCGCATCGAAACAACATCATCGTGTAGTACGGCCTGGTGCGCGGCAACCGAGCGGTATAAGCGATGAGCCCGGCGCCGAGGTCCTCTGGGAGTGCAGCCAGTTGACGCTTGCCGAAGTTCTCGCGTGCGATGTCCAAGACGCCGTCACCATCTCTTACCGACCACACGAGCGAGAGTCGGTCATAATCATTGCGAAGCGCGCATTGCCCATGAGTCGTGGGCACACCAGTCTTGCGCTCCTCAACTGTCACAGTAAGGCCAGTGATCGCCCGGACTGCCTGCTGGGGGAGGAAGTCACACCAGTAGGGTGAGGAGTCGACGACAGGACTGGTCGAATCTTTGGCCTCTGGACCGGGCGACGGCGGCGAAGTGGCATCGGTACAGCCGGCGGCCAGTGCAAATAACAGTGTCAGGCCGGCGACGGTGCTGCGGGACTGTCGGGCAGCTCGAAACGGCATGTCAGTATCCAGTGATGTTGAGGTTGTCGTGCGTATGGTCACGGGCCGTGTGCACGGTGTTCGCCAACTCGTTGGAGCTGCTTTCTATGATGGAATGCCGATGTGCCCATTCCATGGATGGAATCCATGTCCGGTGGGTGCCCTGGGAACGGCGGGTCAGACTGGTATCACCGCTGAAGTAATGTCGCGCTCCGTACTCGATATTTAGAGTTCGATACATGGCTGAGAGCCCTCGGATGACCTTGCCGACGATGCTGGTGCTGCAAGTGCTGCTCTCCGATCCGGCCAAGCGCCGTTATGGCCTGGAACTGTGCGAGAAGACCAAGCAGCATCCCGGTACGGTCTACCCGATCCTGGCGAGGCTGGAGCGTGAATTCGGCTGGCTTGAGCGGCACGAGGAATCTCCGGCCGAGCACCTGACCGAAGGCCGCCGTGCCCGCCACTACTACCTGCTGACCGACAAAGGCGCGGTGAAGGCGCGCGCTGCGCTCGATCGGGCTGAGCGGTCGCGCATGGCCGTGAGCTTCCGGACGGCGACGTCATGACTCACCCGGTAACCCCGCTGTCGACCGAGCTGAGCGCCGGATTCACGGCCGTGGAACTCGGCAGGATCCAGCGCGCTTACGAACTTGCCGCCCATATCCATGCGGGCCAGGTGCGCAAGAGCGGCGATCCGTACATCACCCATCCGGTCGCTGTCGCGGAAATCGTCGGCGAGGTGGGTCTGGACTGCGACAGCGTTTGCGCCGCTCTGCTCCACGACGTGATCACGGACACAGAATGCACCTCCGCGCGGCTCCGCGCCGAGTTCGGTGACGAGATCACCGGCCTGGTCCAGGGTATGAGCGACCTCGACCGCCAGTACGATCAAGCCGCCATCGACGGCGCTGACGATCGCGTCCTCACGCTGAAAGTGCTCGATCGACTGCACAACATGCGGACACTTCAGCCCTTGCCTCTGGCCAAGCGACAGCGCAAGAGCCGGGAAACAGTGGATCTCGTAGCACCGGCCGCAAGACGTCTCGGCCTGCAGGCTATTGCGGATGAACTCGAAACGATCGCTCGTCAACACCTACCGAGTGACACCGGCCTGGCGGGCCGCGTTCTCGCCCTCGCGTCGATGATCCTCCCTGCGGCGTTCAGAGCGAGCTATCGGAAGGAATGGCTCGGCGATCTTGAACAGTTACGGGGCCGCCGGGCTCGTGCATGGTTCGCGGTCGGGCTCCTGTATGGCATGCCCGCCCTCGCCTTGGCCTTACGCCGCTCGCCAGGGCGGACATCGAAGACCTGGCTGTTGGCGGTGTCACACTGGATACTGCGCTCAAATTCCCGCACATGGGCCCCGCTGGCCCTGTTCTTGGGTTGGGTGGTCATGGAAATCGCACGGAACAGTCTCGGTGACGCAATCGTGGCCCTGATAACCGTGCCTCCAGTTTTCCACGCCGGTGTCGGATACCTTCGCGCGAAGTTGGGTCTCAGCACATCGGACGAGTAGCCTCCGCATTGTGTTCCTAAGCTGGTTGGACTGTTCTACGCGTCTGGTCGGCCAGTGTCCTGCACTACATCGCTTCGGGGCTGCATCGATGTATTTCGCCAAATCGGTCGCGCGCTATGCGGAGCAACGCGACCAGGTCTGCGACCACGTTCCGGCCCTTGGCCACCTCTGAGAAGTCGATGCCCATCCAGGGTCTTTTGTCGCCGCATCGGAACAGTATGAAGGCGACGTAAGGGCCTGTCCTGGGCTCGCCCTCAGTGTAGGCAATCAACCCTTTTCCGAGGTCAGGCGGTAGGTCTGCCAGTCGCCGGCGACCGAAGTTCTCCTGTGCGAGGTCAAGCGCGTTATCGCCCCCACGGATCGACCAGTTGAGGGAGAAGCGGGTGTACTCATTCCTCAGCAAGCATCCACCATGGGTGGTCGGCACGCCGTCTTTGTTCTCCTCCAGCGGTATGGACAAGCCGCTGATCAGGCGGACTGCCTGCTGCGGGATGACATCACACCAGTAAGGACCTGAAGCACTCACCGGGCGTAGGTCCGCCGTCGCCGGGGGCGGAGATGGGGGACCGCTCTGCTTACTGCAGCCGGATGTCAGGGCCAGCGCGAGCAGGGTGCCGAGGATCGTGGCCAGAGTACGTGTAGACATATCAGTAGTTCCGGTCGATGCCGAGGTTCTCGTGAACATCCACACCGGCACTGTTGTCCATCGCCTCTTTCACGGTTTGCAGATCACTCTCGATCTTGGCGTGCCAGCGTGCCCACTTGATGAATTGATCGAACATGGCCGGGTCCGCCACGATCTCGTCGAGCGGCTTGAGAGCAGGAGGCTGGCCGTCTGTGGCGAATATCTTTCCTTTGAGATCCGCTCGGGCCTCGGTGTTCCATCGGCCGTGTGCGATCCTGGCGCTGAGCATCATTGTCTCAATCATCGACATGGTCATCGTGCGATCGTTGCTCGCCTGCTGCATGGCCGACCCCGTGGTCATACCGTCCCGCAGCATCCGGTCAACCAATAACGCCGAGAGCTTCTCGAACGCCATCGGGGTGAGCTTCTCATGCGCCTTGTCGCCGAAGAACCCGAAGCGAGTGGCGAATTTCCCCGCCGGTCCGGTCAGCTCGCTCAGCACACTGTTGATCATTCCTTTCATCTCCTCTTTGACCTGCTCATCAGTCTTGGCTTGGGCCAACAAGTACAGTCGCCGGGTCTCCAGGATGTGGCCCATGAAGCGCGCCTCAGGAATGAGTACGTCCTCTATCTGCTCCCCGCCGTCCCGCCGGTAGGACTCGTGGACCATGCTCAGCATCCGTTGGACCTCGGCCTCCACCAAGGATTTCGTGGCAGCTGCGTCGGATCCCACGAAGGCCAGCAGCCGATCCATCTCAGCATGATTGATGCCTTTCAGATCTGGCTTGCGTTCATCGAAAACGGTGAAAACCTTGTCGATGTGCGCGGCCATGACTGATCCGATCGGGCCGGCCAGGAATGACAGTCGCTTCAGCTTCTCTGTGTCGGTGATCTGAAGCTTGCCGTCGCCGCCACGTCCGAAGACGCCATCGAGTTCGTTCTTGAGAATGATGAGCGCCTCGTTCGTGTGTTTGAGCGACTCCTTGTCCTTGCTGCTCAACGCCGTGCGCAGCAGCCCTGCGAACGGGGCGTGGTTCCCCGTCTTGTTGAAGCCGTCCAGTCGGTCGGTGAGCAGGTACGCCATGATCGACTTGTTCCAGCCCTTCGGGGTGTGGAAGAGCAATGCCTGCGCGGCCGGCAGCGAATACTGGGCCGCCTGGGCCAGGTCATCGATGACGCTCGCTTTGATCGGCTCTCCCGGCTGCCCCATCCGCGGCCCACCTGGCTGCATGGAGTCGCTGATGCCGAGCACCGTGGCCAGGTCCATGCTGTTGGCGTAAGGAGTTCGCGAGTCGGACAGCTCCTTCTGATGCATGATGGCGTCCCTGCCGACCACTTCCATGAACCGCTCGGAGAAGGGCGGCTTGCCGTCGCTGGCTCTCCATATCAGCGCCTGAGCCTGGTAGCCGACGTAGGTCACTTCGAGCGCCTTGTGCTCGGCCCGCCCTTCCTCGACCAACTGATACAGGAAGGCCTCTCCCATGAACGCCTCGTCTTTTGGGTTGGTCCCCTTCGCCAGCGTGGTGGCCAGCAGTTTCATGACCTGCTGGACTTGTTTCACCTGTTGCGGATCACGCGTGGAATTGACATTGGCGCGCACCTGCAGGCCCAGCGCGGCCGGAAGTTCGGTGATGCCCTTGGCTCCCAGCTTGGCGAGGAAGGTCTTGACGAACTCCGGATCGTTCACCCTTCCCGCGTACTTCTGAAGCTCCGCCATCGCCTTGCGGTCACCGCGGCCGGCGGCGGCCGCCGCCTTGGCAGCCAGTGTGCCGTCGAGCTGTCCTTGGGCCTGGCGGAGCGAGTCCGGCACCGCGATAAGGGATCCCGTCGCTACGGACGTTCCAAGGGTGATCTTGTGCCGCTCGATCTCACGGACGATGCGCTGCCGTTTGCGAAGATCATCTGCTTCCTGGCCGACCTGTGTCGCGAGCTTTCTGATTCGTTCCGCGGGGGTGGTGTCGAGCCCTGCGCTCGTGAGCTCTCCGTATAACAGGGAGGCCAGCTTTTCCATTTGCGCGGCGGCTGCGGTGTGACGGGTGACAAGCATGTCGAACTCCGGCAGCTTGACTCCGCTGAAGCTCATCTCGTCTTCACCAGCTCATCCCTGGCCATGGCGACGGCCTGGGCGAGCATCGCATGCAGTTCCCGCTGAGAGTTGTGCACCGACTGATCGAATCGGCTGCCGGTCGGCCCCACCCAGGCGTCGGCTTCCATGAGCTGGCAGGAAGCGTGCAGAGCCCACCAGTTGTCGTCGGACAGCTTCTGAATGCGTTGCACCGCTGCCTGCATGAGCTCGCGATCAGGACCAGGCATGCCGATCTCCTCGTACAGCTGTCAAGGGCCCCAACTGACGATAACCCCGCACGGGCCAATTGCCCCGGTAACCAACTTTCTTGTGATTCCTCCCAATGCGTTGACCCAGGAAGCGAACGCCATACGTACAAGTAGGCCGTCGCACACCATCCGGCAAGGCTGGTTCCGCGTCGAAGCCCAGGCGATGCCGCTCAGCGAACCCCACGGCCCGACGAAGATCCAGGTAATCTTCTGGACGTATCGGTGATGCGGCCCGACGGGCTTCCGCCTCGGTAGCGGACACGCCCCCATACCGCACGAGTCTTTCGTGCTGCCTGGGGGTACATCCGTGGCCGTTTTCCGGCATTCGGCGGAAAGCCTGGTCCAGTTGGTTTCTGAGTCGGTGCCCGAGCGCGTCCTCAGCGAGGTGATCGCTGAGAACCTGCGGGCGACCCAGGGCATCAATCCGGGCAAGGGGGAGCGCAGGTCCTGGGACCGGAGCATCCCGATCCTGGCGCGAGATCTGGTCGAAGCCGGGCTGGGCGGCGTCGAGATGCTCATCGAGTACCAACTGCCGTTAACCAGCAAGCGCGCGGACGTCATCCTCGCCGGACGTGACCGGCGCACGGGGGCCGACTCCTACCTGATCGTCGAGCTCAAGCAGTGGAGCCAGGCCGAGCTGTACGAGGACGACGCTGAGCTCGTCCTGGTGTCAGGCATGGGCAACCGGCCCAAGCTCCACCCGGTCGTGCAGGTGCGTGGCTACTGCGAATACCTGGCTGACTTCGTCGGAGCCCTGGACCAGCACAGGAACGCGGTGCGTGGGGTGGCCTACCTGCACAACGCCAACGACCTGGACATCCACGATCTCTACAACCACGTCGAGGACGAACGTACCCGGCTCTTCAGCAAGACGCGCCGCGGTCAGTTCGTCGACTACCTCAAGGCGCAGTTCGCGCCCGAGCCGGGAGCCGCCGCGGCGGATCGCCTGCTCTCCAGCTCCATCCGGCCGTCCAAGCAGCTGCTCAAGGCCGCTGCCGGGGAGATCAAGAACCGTGACCAGTTCGTCCTGCTGGCCGAGCAGCGCCTGGCCTTCGAGATGGTCATGCACGCGATGGAGAAGGCCCGTGCGGGCAATTCCAAGCAGGTCGTGATCATCACCGGCGGGCCCGGCTCCGGCAAGAGCGTCATCGCGCTGTCCCTGCTCGGCGAGGTCTCCGAGCGTGGATACTCGGTCCTGCACGCCACCGGTTCACGCTCCTTCACCGAGACGATGAGGCGGGTCGTCGCCAAGGGGTCGACCCGGATGAAGGCCATGTTCAAGTACTTCAACAACTTCATGGCCGCCAAGCCGAACGATCTGGATGTCCTCATCTGCGACGAGGCGCACCGTATTCGCGAGACCTCGGAAAACAGGTTCACCAAAGCGGCTCAGCGCACGGGCCGGCCACAGGTGGACGAACTCATCAACGCGGCGAGAGTGCCGGTCTTCCTGCTGGACGAGCATCAGGTCGTACGGCCGGGCGAGATGGGACGCGTGGCCGACATCACCGCCTACGCTCAATCCCTGGGCCTTGCCGTGCACCAGGTCGATCTGGACGCGCAGTTCCGCTGCGGCGGGAGCCGCAAGTACGAGGAGTGGGTGCTACGCCTGCTGGGCCTGGACGGCGAGGCTCCAGAAGTGTGGAAGGGCGACGACCACTTCGCCGTCTCCCTCACCGAGTCCCCGTACGAGCTGGAGGCCCAGCTACGGGCCCGGCTCGCGGCCGGGTTCTCGGCACGGATCACAGCAGGATTCTGCTGGCCCTGGAGCAGCCCCAACGACGATGACAGCCTGGTCGCCGACGTGCGCATCGGTGACTGGGCGCGACCGTGGAACGTCAAGGGCGACAGAGCTGTGGGGAACGCACCGGCCAGCGCCTTGTGGGCCTCCGCACCGGGCGGCTTCGAACAGGTGGGGTGCGTCTACACGGCGCAGGGCTTCGAGTACGACTGGAACGGCGTGATCTTCGGCCCGGATCTCGTCTACCGTGACGGCAGGCTGGTCACCGTACGCAGCGCCAGCAAGGACCCGGCGCTGACGCGTAAGGGCGTCAGCGACGAACAGGCGGACCAGTTGATCCGCAACACCTACAAGGTGCTGCTCACCCGCGGCATGATGGGCACCGCCGTGTACTCGGTCGATCCCGAGACGCAGGAGTTCCTCTCGGGGCTGGTCACCATGTGAGGCGCTTGTTCAAAGCTGGTGGCCAGAGGCAGGGCCGGCCATTGACGCGATGTGCCTTCGGCCACTCGTCCGGTCGTCCAAGGTGTACAGCGGGCGGCGGTCGATGCGCCGGCGGACCTCGTCCGTGCCGAAGTGGTAGTCGATGCGCCGGGTCGCCTCGGCCCAGTCCTCCATCGAGCGGACCGCCGACAGGGTCTCCACCACGAACGGGTCGCTCCATCTTTCCTTGACGCGCTCCCACAGGGTGTCGGCGTCCTCGGTGAGGAGGTTGCCGACGGTGCCCTCGTAGATCGGCATCGCGCGGACCTCGCCGTCCGGCTCCACCTGCAGCATGGGGAAGCCGTGCCGCTGCACGAGGTCCGGGTGCATCATCAAGATCATGTTGTTCGACGTCATGAGCTGCACCGAGCGGGGGGCGAGGGAACGCAGCCGTTCGACGTGCTCGCGGCTCACCAGGGTGCGCAGTTGGCCGAAGTCCAGCAGCTCGTGTTCGGCGAATTCCTTCCTGCTCGCGAGACCGGACGGCACCGCGGCGGCGAAGGTGAGGAAACGCAGGTGAGGGAACCGGGGCGCGACCGCGCGGCAGAACTCCTCCAGCTCATCGAGGTTGGACCGCACAACCGCGTAGTCGACCCCGAACTCGACCGGATCGGCACCGCGCCCCCCGGAGACCTCGTCCAGGATGGCCAGCGTACGCATCGCCCGCTCGAACGAACCGGCCCGTCCGCGGATCCGGTCGTGCACCCCTGCGCTCGCCCCGTCGACGCTCACGGTGATCCGGGAGAAGACCTGGGACGCCTCTTCGGCCCACCGACGGTCGAAGGTCCATCCGCCGGTGTAGAGGTTGACCGCCACCCCCGCTCCGCTGATCCGCTCGGCGACCTCCAGGAGGTCTCTGACCAGCAGCGGCTCGCCACCCGCGAACTCCACCGCCTGCGGGCGCAGAGAGACGATCGCGTCGGCGGCCCTGAGCATCTCGTCACGGTTCAGCTGCCGCGCCGGGCGTCTGCCGGACTCGGAGTAGCAGTGCACGCAGCGCAGAGGGCAGGCGTACGTGATGTCCCAGATGACGTCGCTGGGCTCCTGTGGGGTGCTCATGGCGTGGTCCTTTCCTCGTCGCCTGACGCGGCGTTTCTCAGGGTTCGATGAACGGTGGTCCCGTTCCGGGACGACGAACTGTCCAGGAACGGGACCACCTCCGGTGCTCAGTCCCGATCAGGGCCGAGCACGCTGGTCACGACCGCCGCCTCGTCAGGAGGTGAAGGTGGCGTAGCAGGTCCAGTCGCACAGCCAGGTCATGACACAGGGGTACAGTTCCGACTCCTGGTCGGCGGGCAGCATGTCCAGGGCGTCGATGTTGAGCTCCATCGTGTTTCCTTTCCCTAACCGTTGTGCCGCTCGTTTCGAGACGGCCTGTCCACCGGCCTCGTCACAACGACGAGGCCGGAGCCTGTGGGCCTGCTAGGCGGGCACGGACGTGCCCTGGTGCAGGATTCGAGTGGCTCTTTCGCTCAGGAAGTCGATGAGACGGTCGGCGACCAGGTGTCCCTCGCTGGAGACCAGCGGGTCGTGGCCGGCTCCGGGGATCTCCAGGTAGACCGGTGCCACCGGGTGGGCGGCCGCCAGCAGCCGGCTGTGCAGCCGCCGGGAGTGGGCGACCGGGATGACCGGGTCCTGCTCACCGTGCACGATCATGATCGGCAGCCGCATGCGATCCGCCAGCCGGGCCAGGTCGCGCGGGCCGAGCTCGTCGTCGAGCTCCACCCGGCCGCCGAGGCGGTCGAGCAGCGCGCGTACGCTGGGCGGCCCGTCCCGGTACAGCTCCCCGCCGGACAGGAAGGGGGCGATGACGGCGGCTCTGGCCCACAGGTCCGGCTCCGCGGCGACGGCGAGCAGAGCCAGGTAGGCGCCGTAGCTGATGCCGTACAGCATGGGCCGCCGCCGACCCGGGCCACGGGCGTCGGCCAGCGTGCGCCCGAGATGAAGAATGTCCGCGAGGTCCGGGCCGCCCCACGCGCCGCGGATGGCGTCGCGGTGCGCGGCGCCGTAGCCGGTGCTCCCTCGCTGATTGGGCGCGACCACCGCCATGCCCGCCGCGGCCATCCGCTGGAACAACGGCTCGAAACCGAAGTGCCAGGCGGCCTCCGGGCCACCGTGCAACGCCAGGACCACCCGCTCGCTCGCCACCGGATCGCCGTACACGATGGCCTCGACCGGCCCTGGATAGTCCACCGTTCGCGCGGATGTCCAGCGTCCCGGCTGCTCCTCGGCGGTTGCCCGTACCCGGGACCGGAGCGGATCGGGCAGGGTGACCACGCTGAGCGGGCGGTCCGGCGTGGTGTGCAACAGGTGCAGTCCGCCGGTGGTCCAGCGGGCCGTGGGCTGCAAGGTCCCGGCCGGCAGCTCCGCCTCGACGGTGGTGTCCGCGACGAGATCGTGCAGCAGCAGGTGGGAGCGGCTCCGGCGGGCGGCCGACAGGGCCAGGCACCGTCCGCCGGGATCCAGGGCCAAGGGGGTGACGCTGCCCTCGATGCGGTTCAGTCGCTCGGGGAACACCGTCGACGCCGGGTCGTCGCGGTGCCGTACACCGAGACGGAACGCGCCGTCCCGCCGTGCCACGGTGAGAAGCACTCCGGTACGAGGTGCGGCCATGAGCAGGTGTTCGCCGTCCGCCACTCCTTCGAGCGGCGCCGAGAGACCGGTGGCGAGGTCGAGCACGAACGTGCCACCTGCCCCCGGCTCGGGACGGGCCAGTGCCAGACGCCGGCCGTCCGCGTCGAGCCAGACTCCGCCGCCGGCCGGGCCGGTCAGCTCGGCGACCGGCTCGGGAGGTTCGGCATGCCCTGACACCCGCCACACCTTGGTACGGCGGTCTTCGTCGTTCTCGAACAGCAGGGCGGCGGTGCCCGGCGCGATGCCACCGACGAGCCCGAGCCCCGGGCCGCGCGAGGCGAACAGTTCGTGCTCCTCGGCCGGCGCGCCGTCCGTCCCGGGGACGGCGAGCAGCAGCCGCGCGGACTGCTTGCCGTGGCGGCAGAGCAGCACACCGACGTCCCCTGCGGGCAGCGGGAAGGTCCAGGAGTCCTCACCGTCCCTGGTGGGCAGCAGGCGTGGCCGTGGCACGGGGCCGGTGAGGTCCCACAACTCCGGCATGAGCCGGGCGCGGCCATGGGCGGCCAGGCAGGCGGCGTACTCCCCAGTGGCGGAGAACCGGAAGTTGATCCGTCTGAGCTCCGCGGGCAGGCCGGTGGTGGCCATAGGGGTCATGACGCCCTCCCGGAGGCGGCCGCGAACGCCTCGCGAGCGGAGGCCGTACCGATCGCGGCGTCGGCCATCCATGGGCGGGGCCCACCGTGGCGCAGCCGCCACAGGAAGGCGAGCACGCCGGCCAGCCCGGTGTTCCAGCCGAACGTCACCTCAAGGCCGTTCTCGTCGGGCACCACGAGCAGCCCGTCGCGCATCGTGGCGCGCGCCCACACCATGCTCGCCAGCTCCCCGGCCTGCTCGCGGTAGACCGGCTCGCCGGTCAGATCCGCCATGTCCAGCAGGAACTGCCCGTCCCCGGCCAGTCCGTGACAGGCAGCGGTGCCGGAGCGCAGCCGGTGGCCGTGCACGGCGACGGCGGCGGCCCGCGCCACCTCCACCGCGCGCCGGTCACCGGTGGCCGCGTGCAGGCGTACCAGGAACGTCCCGATCCCCGAGGATCCGTTGCACCAGTGGGTCAGCTTCGCCCCGCCGCGCGGGCCCTCCGCCCACAAGGCGGCCGCGCCCTGGTGGTCGGCCGCGTCCATGAGGGTACGACCGGCCAAGGCGGCGGTTTCCAGGCAGTCCTCGCGTCCGAGCGCGACGCCGGCCGCCAGCAGGTACGCGCCGATCCCGGCGACGCCGTGGGCGAACCCGTAGTGCACCACCCCCGCCAGCGCGGAGTCGAAATCGCGCGGGATGGGCCACAGCACCGTGTCGGGAGTACGTTGGGCGACCTTGAGCAGTTCGTCGGCGCATCCGCTCGCCCGGTCGCGGAGCCTCGTGTCACCGGTGGCGCTCCACAGGTGCAACAGCGCCATCCCCGTCCCGGCCAGGCCATGGCAGATGTCGGGGTTCGGCCAGCTGACCGGCAGTTCGAGCGCGAGGCCGAGACCCGCCGAGCGCACATCGTGGTCGTCGAGCGCCCTGCCCGCCTCGTACAGGGCCCAGGCCATGCCCGCCCGGCCGAAATACAGCCCCGGTGACGGGCGATGCTCACCCGCGAGACGGCCGATCATCCATCCGGCGCCGTCGCGCAGCCCCGTCGTCAGCGGGACGCGCAGCTCCTGCGGCAGGCTCGCGGCATGGGGCCCTACCACGGAGGCCATCAGGTGGAGCACGCCGGCCGCACCGTATTGGACGCCCCAGGGATCGGCGCCGACGCCGTACCCGGCGCCGACGGGCCACAGCCGCGCTTCCGGCCCTGTCCCGCCGTCCGGGGGCTCTGCGGACATGCTGCGCCAGGTGTACGCCAGCCCGTCGTGCAGCAACCGGTCCTGCTCGGCGGTGCCGAGCCGGTGCCGGCCTCCCGCCACGGCGGGCGACCGCGGGCCCAGATCGGACAGGAATGCGCGGACCCTGGCGAGATCCCACCGCCGGGCAGGATCCTCCGCCATCAGACCCAGGATCAGGGGAGCGAGCTCAGTGGCCAGGGGATCGCCTGATACGGCCACCTCGACCAGCGTACGGACCCGGGAGTCCCACGATCTGGCCTGCTCTCCCTCGTCGGGCGCCAACATCGGCTGGCATGCGGTCACCAGGTAGAACACGGTCGCGCCCAGCGCGTACAGGTCCACTTCGACGCCGGGGCAGGGCCCATGGGCGGGGGCCCGCTCCTGCTCCGGGGGAGCGTACCCACGGGTGCGGGCCCGCCCGACCGGAGTGCCGGGCACCGCTGCGGTCTCCAGGTCGATCAGCCGGACGTCGCCGTCCTCGGTGACGATGACGTTGTTCGGGGTCAGGTCGCGCACGATGTAGCCCTGCTCGTGCACAGTCGTGACCTGGTCGACGAGCCGCCTCACCAGACACAGCACTGTCTCGCGCCGGCGCTCGCCCGCCCAGGCGGTGAGCACGGTCCCCTCGACGCGCTCCTGCACCAGGAACAGGCTGTCGTCCTTGTCGAAGAGCGCCACCCTGCGCGCGGTGATGCCCAGCGGCCCGAACAGGCCGAGCATCCGCCACTCGTGACGTAAGTTGTCGCGCTCGTCGCGTCCGCTCATCTTGGCGCCCATGTGCGGCCTGGCCTGCTTGACGATCACGTTCCCGCCGGTGTCACGGTCCTCGGCCAGGAACACCCCGCCCTTGGCGCTGTGCCGGACGGCCTGGCGCACCACGAACCGGTCGGCGAGCAGCACGGCCTCCGGCGCGGCCGACCGGACCGGAGCTTCGCCCGACTCGAAGGGGCAGGACGCCCACGGCGGTGGTGAGTACCAGGGGTTGCGCTTGTCGGTCACCAGCGTGCCGTCGGGAGCCGTCAGCCGGGAGGCGTAGGAGCCGTCGTTGTCCAGCACGAGAGGCGCCGAGAACACCCCGTAGCGGTAGTGGACCAGGCTGCCCGGCTTATAGACACGATCGGACAGGATGCGCGGCCCGGGCAGACCCATGGTGGCCTCGTGCAGTTCCTCGGCGATCACGGTCGCGGCCCGGTCGTCGGGCGGATAGACGGTGACGAACTTGCCCACCGCCCCGCGATCCTGCTCCCTGGACACCAGATTGGACAGTTCGGCCAGCGTCGCCGCGAACTTGAAAGGGCAACGGCGCCGAGCCAGCACCTCCACCACGCGGGCGAGCACCACGGGAGCCGACAGCGGCGTCGCCGATACGTGCAGCTTCCAGCCCTGCGCCTGGCGTGTTACGCCGTCCGGCGTCACGTACATCCACGGCCGGCGATGACGGAACTCCCAAGTGGCGGCGCCCTCCTCGCCGTCCACCGCCGCCAGGTCCGCTCGTGCCAAGGCCGCTCTGGCGATGTCCTCCAGCACGTGCCGATCGACGTCGACCTCGTCTTCACGCGCCTTGCGCCCGTCCATGCCGTACCCCCACATGCGTCATCCCTTGGCGAAGCCGCCGGACGATAAGCGGGGCGGGCGTCGGCGTTAATCCGCCGGCCCACCGCAGATATCGACAGGTACGCCCCGATGTCTGACCGGCTTCAGGTATAGGTACGGCGACTTGGAACTGTCTTGGAGATGAATGGCGTCGGCGGCGAGTTTTTTGGCAGTCAGTTGCAAGTGTCGTCCAACCGGTAAACACCGACGAATCCGTGAATGCCCAGGTCAGAGCCATTCGACATCAACAGCCTGCGACGGGATGTGGGCGGTGAGTTATCAAACTTGTTCACAAGTCGCTCTAAGTGACGTTCCAGTCGGTTCCTAGTGTCATTGAGGTATTACATGGAGTGATTGCGGCCGGAGGCGTTCATCGAAAGGCGGATGCTGTGCTCGCATTTCAGGCGAAGAGCCTCGGGATTCGCTCTGGGACACAAATGTCTGTAGGCGCCTTCACGTACATGGATCGCGGTACAGAGGTTGAGGTTCCTCGGCGTGATTGCGTGCCTTTCGGCCGGTCGGTGACCATCCCGGCCGGGAACCTGCTCGGCGAAGGTGCGCTTGGCCCAGGCGGTGTTGTCGCAGAAGAAGCGACGGACCTGTACCTGACCCAGCACCTCCTGCCCGGCCACCGGCAGATCCGGCAGGCGCCGCTCATAACGGCTGTGAACCCGCACCGACTCCCATCCGCAGGCAGGACATTCACCCTTCGGCTCCGTCGTCGCGGCCTTCACCTGCACGGTCACGCCTATCCGATGCACCCGCTCGACACGAACGGCGGCAAGATGCGGAAACACGACCGCCAACAGCTGCGTGATCGACACAGAGCAGCGTCCCGACACCTGCACCGGCCCGCATCCGGTTCAACATGATCGTGATCTCGAAGTGCGGCCGATCACGTGGGCCGGGAGCGAAGGCCCGCACGGCTGTGCAGTGGAGTGGAGCGCGAGCTGCCGCCGCTACGGCACTCATTGCTTCCTGGGAAGCCTGTGGGCACTCAGGCGTGCAGTCAGCAGAGCCCTGGGGGTGAGGTGAGGCGGCAGCACTCTTCCCCCGAGCACCCTCGGCTTGGCCTCCGGGGCGAAATGGGGCGGCGGTGACGGTTCGGATCCGTCCATCCCCATCGACTTTCTGGCGGCCGGAGCCTCCGGCCACAGGGCTCCGCCACAGGCGGAAGTGGTTCCGTGCTCGCGACGGATTAAATGCGTCCCCTTCTACGTCGGTCGCAGCCCATCCCGGCCGGGTTCACGGTGATCCCTTCGGCAGCGAGGACCAGTACTCCAGTACTTGAACAATGTCATCGATGCCTGTGACGCCCAAGAATGTGAATATGGACGCCGCCATACCAGACAACACGGTCCAATATGTCCCCCAAGACATTCTCCCTCGCAGTGCTTCGATGCGAAAGATCTCTGCGATCCGAGTGGAAAGAATGCAAGGAGCCACAAATAGCCCCAAAGCAAATATGCCCTGCTCAACCGACACTTTCTCCCTATGGGCAAGTCGGGCGTATTGCACGTATTTTGTCACCAGGACCACCCCGACGATAGCCCCTAGGATCATCCAGATCACATCCAGGACATCGTTTTTGCTTTCATCTATATTTTCGCCGGCGCCATCCGCCATGCGCCCACTCCCCGTTTCAAATTGATCAAGCTGCGAAGCCTTCCGTCGCGGGTACGTCGCACAGCAAGCGGCGTACGTCGAGCACTAGGCCCACAGCCAGGGCGGCGACGACCTGGTCCATGAGTGCCGGTAGCTGCTGATCTTCCGGCCGCCAGATGAGACCCCCTCTAATGAGATCTTGTTTCCATGCCCGTCATTCTGGCCCCATGTGCGTGGATCGCGCAGGGATTCCGTCGATGTGAACACGGAGACCGGTATCGGTGCCGGGCGGGCTGTTCGGTCACCTGTGCGTGCGCGCCGACGACCTCCGTACGGCATGTCGCTTCGGAAGCGAGTCCACCCCGTCGATGCCAGTGCCGATCTCCGGTGGAGGCGGTCCGTGACTCCGGCGTCGCCGACGAGATCGACATTGAACGGCTCGGACCGTCGGGCCAGACTTGTGCTGGCCGCAGGGTTCCTGGCCTGCGTCGTGCTCGGCATCTGGTCGAAGGCCTGGGGCGGCGCCCCCGAAAGAATTGAGAGGGGCGACGGAATCAACAAGGTCCTACGGCTGCATACGGGTGCTTTCGGCGGCCTATGAAGGATCAGGAACGCAAAAGACCTGCGGCTGAAAAACCGCAGGTCAACGGGCGAAAACCCTGGCCGAAGAGAGTGCCCCGGCAGGATTCGAACCTGCGGCACTCGCTTTAGGAGAGTGGTGGCTACTCGGCCTGAAAAGGCTGCTTGAGCTGGGAAAATGGACTAATAAGACATGTGAGCTAAGCAAGATCATCCCGTGTATGTCCCCAGGACATGGCTGGTGGCCGACGTTGCTGTCAGCATTGCCGTCACAGATACCACCATGCCCAGTGCCGCGGCCCGACGAAGGAGGGCCTTGGCGGCGATCGCCTCAGCCCGTGATATGGGTGCCGAAGTCTGCGATCGTCACGGCCTCAGCCCCGTTGTGACGGGGTTGTCAGGCTCTCCGCGCCGCGCCGACGCTTATCGCGGGCTTCTTGGCCTGCGTAGGCGTCGAGATGGTTGGCATGCCCATCGCCTCGCTTGTGTCGTCTTGCCTCAATGCCATGGCTTCAGCGTTCGCGCAGTGTTCTCGCCTTTTCGGTCCAACCGTAATGCTTGACTGTTGAGCACTCTAATGGATGTCTCTATACGTACCGTGCACGAAGTACTTCATTGCGTTAGGGAAATTGGGTGTGTCAAACTTAATGCGCCTTATCGGTAGACCAAGATGGAGGTATGGGATAGCCTGCAAGGCTCTGTTGATCAGGAATGAGGCGGACAGGTAGGGCACTGGATGAGCACGCATATCGAGGAATTGGCGCAGCGGTCGCCGAACTTCGGGTTCCTGCTTACTCATGAGCCGATGCTCGTTTTGGATGGTGTGTCTGCTGAGTCGCATGTCTACACCGACCCTGACGCCGCCATGTACAAGGCTCGGCGCTTTACGGAGATCCTCGCCAAGCTACTGGTCCGGCTCACCAACACCACGGTCCCGCATGACGACCAGAAGGGCCGCATCCACGCCCTGAGCAGGGCCGGAGTGCTGGTCCCCAATATCCGTCAGGCGTTCGACCAGGTACGCAGCGCTGGGAACCAGGCTGTCCATACTCACTACGGGGACGTCCGCGCCGCCCTCCGCTCCGTGAAACTCTGCTTTGAGCTGGGAGTCTGGTTCCATCGGGCGCTACGTCCCGGCGATGCGCGAATGTTTGCGTTCGTGCCCCCGGCCGAGCCGGAAGCGGCCCAGGCGGCGAACGCGGCCGAGCAGGCTCAGCTCGACCAGCTCCGCGCCGAACTGACCGCTCACCGTGAGCGGCTGGCTGAGGCGCTGGTGACTCGGGAGGAGAAAGCTACCCTGCTGGAGGCCGAAGCGCGGGCGCGTGCTGAGGCTCAGCAAGCTCTGGAGCGGGCGACCGCGGACCGGAACCGGTTGCAGACCCTTGTCGAGCAGATGGACGCGCGTCTGGTCGAGATGGAGGCCGAGTTCGCCCGGAGCCTCCAGAAGATCAAGAAGCCGTCCGCGGTTGAGCGGGACAACCTCATCGCGCGGGCCGTCCACGTCGCCCGGCAGCCTCGCACCGAGAAGGAGGTCCGCGAGGAGGTCGACCGGATGCTTGCCGCGTCCGGCTGGCTGGTCCAGGACGCCGACAAGGTGAACCTGTATGCGGGCCAGGGTGTGGCCATCCGCGAGGCGTACACCGCCAGCGGCCCGGCGGACTACCTACTCTACGTCGACCGGCAGCTGGTCGGTGTCGTGGAGGCAAAGCGTGAGGGTACGGCGCTGCGCGCGGTCGAGAACCAGTCGGCCCGGTACGCCGAGAGGCTGACCGCGTCCCAGCAGCTCCAGGCCTGGCGGATGCCGCTGCCGTTCCGCTACGAGACGACCGCGACCGAGACCCACTTCACCAACACGCTCGACCCCAACTCCCGCTCCCGCGAGGTCTTCTCCTTCCACCGGCCCGAGACGCTGGCCCGGTGGATGCGCGCGGCCGGGGACGACGAGGCGGCGCCGACTCTCCGGGCCAAGCTCCACCGGGGCCTGCCGGAACTGGGTGAGAAGGGGCTGCGCCCGGCGCAGGTGCGCGCCGTACGGGGGCTGGAGGCGTCGCTGGGGCGGAACGCGCCGCGATCTCTCATCCAGATGGCGACCGGGGCGGGCAAGACTTACACCGCCGTCACCTCCTCCTACCGGCTGCTCCAGCACGCTGGAGCGTTCCGGATCCTCTTCCTGGTGGACCGGAACAACCTGGGAAAGCAGGCGCTGACCGAGTTCACCAACTACGTCACGCCCGACGACGGTCGCAAGTTTAGCGACCTGTTCAACGTGCAGCGGCTGGCCGGCGCCGACATGCTCGAATCGTCCAAGGTCGTGATCTCTACGGTCCAGCGGCTCTACGCCATGCTCAAGGGCAAGGAGGTCCCGTCCGCGGACACCGAGGACGAGGCGCTCGACTCCTACGACGTCGACGAGGTGGTGGGGGTCGAGTACAACCCGAAGATCCCGCCGGAGACCTTCGACCTCATCATCGTGGACGAGTGCCACCGCTCTATCTACGGCCAGTGGCGCGCGGTCCTGGAGTATTTCGACGCGTTCCTCGTCGGACTGACCGCGACCCCGGTCGCGCAGACCTTCGGGTTCTTCCACCAGAACCTGGTCAGTGAGTACACCTACACCGAGGCGGTCGCCGACAACGTCAACGTCGACTTCAACGTCTACCGGATCCGCACCGAGATCGGGGAGAACGGCGCGGTCATCCCCGAGGGCATCGTCGTGCCCAAGCTCGACCGAAAGACCCGGGCGCAGCGCTACGAGGAGCTGGACGACGACTACACCTACACCGGCCGCCAACTCGGCCGGAAGGTCGTGAGCAAGGGCCAGCTCAAGCTCGTCCTGGAGTCCTTCCGCGACCGGCTGTTCACCGAGATCTTCCCCCGGCAGCCCGGACAGCCCGAGCGGAAGTACGTGCCCAAGACACTCGTCTTCGCCGTGGACGAGAACCACGCCGAGGAAATCGTCGGCATGGTCCGCCAGATCTTCGACCGGGGCAACGAGTTCTGCCAGAAGATCACATACACGGCGAAGAATCCCGACAAGCTCATCGCGGCCTTCCGTAACAGCCCGGAGCTGCGGATCGCCGTCACCGTCAACATGATCGCCACAGGGACCGACATCAAACCCCTGGAATGCGTCTTCTTCCTCAACGAGGTGAAGAGCTGGGCGATGTTCGAGCAGATGAAGGGGCGCGGCGCCCGCAGCATCGACCCGAACGAGCTGCACGCCGTCACCCCCGACGTCGCATCCAAGGACCGTTTCGTGCTGGTCGACGCGGTCGGCGTGACCGACTCCGAGCGGGTGGACGCCTCCCCGCTGGAGAAGCACACCGAGAAGCAGATCAGCCTGGAGCGGCTGCTGAAGAAGGCCGGCACGCTCAGCCTGACCCTGGCGGAGACCTCCACGCTTGCCTCCCGCCTCGCCCGCCTCAACAAGCAGATCACTCCCGAGGAGCGTGGCGAGCTGGAACACCTCGCCGGGCAGCCGCTGGCCGACGTGGTGCGGAGTCTGTCTCGGTGTAACGACCCCGACGTGCTGGAGGAAGCCCGGCAAACCGGCAGGGGCTGGGAACGCCGCCTGGTGGAAGTGGCCGTTGAACCGCTGGCCGACCCGGAGTTTCGGCAGCGGCTGCTCGACATCCGCCGCGCCCACGACATCGTGTACGACGAGGTCAACCAGGACAGCCTGATCGAAGCACGAGGTGTGGACCGCGGTGAAACCGCCGAGCGCATCGTCACTTCCTGGGCCGACTATGTCCGGGAGCATCGCGACGAGTTGACCGCTCTTGAGATCGCCTACCGCAACGGAGCCTATGGGCGCGAGGTGTACCGGCAGCTCAAGGAGCTCTCCTCACAGCTGGCCCGCCCGCCGTACCAGTGGACCCCCAACCGGCTCTGGGAGGCGTACGAGCAGGTGGGCAAGGCCGCCGCTGCCCCGGGGGTAGGGCACGGCGTGGGAGATCTGATCCAGCTCATTCGCTTTGAGTTGGGCCTGATCGACGGGCAGCCCCGGCCGCATCAGAGCGTTGTCGAGGAGCGCTTCGCCAACTGGCTCGCCCGCCAGGAGCAAGCGGGGGCCTGCTTCACGGATGATCAGGTCTGGTGGCTGGAGCGAATTCGCGATGTGGTCGCGATCAGCGCGGCTTTCGACCACAATGACTTGGAGCAAGTACCGTTCACCGAGCGTGGCGGCACCGACGGCTTCCTTCACGCCTTTGGTGACGATCGCGCCGAAGTCATCCTTCACGATCTGAATCGGGACCTCACCGCATGACAGACCTACCCTCTGGCTGGGTTCGGACCACCTTGGGTGAGCTTGGCTTTTATCTCAACGGACGCGGCTTTAGAAAGACGGAGTGGTCAGATTCCGGCCGCCCTATTATTCGAATTCAGAACCTAACAGGCTCGGGAGGTGATTTCAACCATTATGATGGAGATCTGGAAGATCGCTATATTGTTCGTCCTGGCGATCTACTGATCTCCTGGGCGGCGACACTGGGTGCGTTTATTTGGCATGGACCAGAAGGTGCATTGAATCAGCATATATTCAAGGTAGATTCATTCATTGATAAGCGCTTCCATTATTATTTGGTTCAGTATCAGCTCGATGAGCTCTATCGCCATACCCACGGATCGGGGATGGTGCACGTAACGAAAGGTCGCTTCGACTCTCTGCCGGTACTCCTTCCGCCCATGAAAGAACAGCAGCGTATCGTTGCTGCCCTCGAAGACCACCTCTCTCGCCTCGACGCAGGACGCAATTATTGCCTGAACGCACAGCGTCAGATTTCTTCATTTTCTGCCGCCTTGCGTACAGCTGCTGTCGAAGGCCGCCTGGTTCAAGCAGTTCCCTGCCAGGAAGACCTAAAGGCGCAATTCGATGAGGTGCGGAGACTCCGTTGGCATAAAGCTTTTGGCGATCGGCGGTACAAGGAGCCGGTCAAACCTGACCTTGAACTGCAGCCTGCCATCCCTGCTGAGTGGGCAGTGCTCAGCCTCGAAGCCGCAACGGATCCTGTGCGCGTAATTCGATATGGAATCCTAATGCCCAAAACAAAGGAGGGCGGAACGGTTCCATATGTTGAGGTGAAGGATCTTGCGGGTGAGACACTTGCCAAGAAGGTGCTGCATAAGACGAGCCGCGAACTCGACGAGAAATTTGCCGGGGCCCGCCTAGCGCCTGGCGACGTCGTACTAGCCGTCCGAGGTTCATACGAGAGATCTGCAGTGGTTCCCGCCTCTTTGGTGGGGGCGAATATTAGCCGTGACGTGGTGCGAATCGCTCCGCTTCCCGGTCTGCATCCCGAATACCTTCAATGCTATCTTCAGAGCTCCTTTGTGAAGCGATATCTCCGACGCCATGCACGAGGTGTCGCGGTTAAGGGCGTGAACACCGCAGCGATTCGAGCACTCCCGGTCGTGGTGCCGCCGCTCGATATTCAAGAGGACATTGTTGGTGCTGTATCGCAACAACTCTCAGTGAAGGGGAAACTTGCGGACGAGGTCGTTCGAGCCACTGTGCGGGCGGATCATCTGAGACGATCCCTGCTCGCCGAGGCCTTCGCGGGTCGGCTTGTAGCGCAAGATTCGACCGATGAACCAGCTTCATCGCTGCTCGAGCGGATCAAAATGGAGCGCGCCGCTGTACAGGTTCCCACACGCCGCGGCCCCCGTAGTCGGCAGAAGGTAGCCGAGCCTGTGAACGAAAGCTGGCCGCGACCAGAAGCCGCAATGAGACCAATCATCGATATCCCTGACCCTTCGCCCACGCCGCTGAAGGGCACACCCGTACAGGAGACGCTGCTGTGAGCGCGGTGGACACGCGACGACTGGTCGCGAAGCTGTGGAACTATTGCGACGTTCTCCGTGACGACGGCGTCTCCACGATTGACTACGTCGAGCAACTCACCTACCTGCTGTTTCTAAAGATGGCGCACGAGCGGGCAAATCGGAGACTCAATCCGGACACCGCGCTCGCCGGAGTGGCCGCAAGGTGGCAGGCTCTGCTTGATGCCGAGGCTCAGGACCTTGAGAAGGTCTACCGCGAGACGCTGGAGCATCTCGCCAAGCAGCCCGGCACGCTTGGGGTGATCTATCGCAAGGCGCAGAACCGGATCCAGGATCCGGCAAAGTTGAAGCGGCTCATCGTCGACCTGATTGGCAAGGAGAACTGGTCAAGCCAGGGAACTGACGTCAAGGGCGATGCCTATGAGGAGCTGCTCGCCAAGGGCGCCGAAGACGTCAAGACCGGCGCTGGCCAGTACTTCACCCCGCGCGCTCTTATCGCGGCGATGGTTGACTGCGTCCAGCCAGGGCCAGACGACACGGTCGCCGACCCGGCCTGCGGCACCGGCGGCTTCCTGCTGGCCGCGCACGACTACATCGTCGGGCACTACGGCTCATCGCTCAAGCCTGAGCAGCGTGACCGGTTGGCCTCTGGTGCGATTAGCGGGATCGAGCTGGTGGATGGCACGGCCAGGCTCGCAGCGATGAACATGATCGTGCACGGGATCGGCAGACCGAACGGCGCCTCTCTGATCGAGGTTCGTGACGCCCTGGCCGAACCTCCCGCCCGGTACCCGAGCGTGGTGCTGGCCAATCCGCCGTTCGGCAAGAAGTCTTCAATCACTGTGATTGGTGAAGATGGCCGGGCGGACAAGGAGGCGATCTCCTACAACCGGCAGGACTTCTGGACCACCACCACCAACAAGCAGCTCAACTTCGTCCAGCACATCGCCTCGATGCTCGCGATTCCCGGCAGGGCTGCGGTGGTCGTCCCCGACAACATCCTGTTTGAGGGCGGGGCGGGTGAGACCGTACGCAAGCGCCTGCTCAAACAGTTCGACGTTCACACACTGCTGCGGCTGCCGACCGGCATCTTCTACGCCGGCGGGGTCAAGGCCAATGTGTTGTTCTTCGACAAGAAGGAAGCCCGACCCGGCCAGGCGTGGACGGAGACGCTGTGGGTCTATGACTTCCGCGTCGGCCAGCACTTCACGCTCAAGCAGAACCCGCTCCGTCGCGAGCACCTGGACGACTTCGTCAAGTGCTACCGGCCGGGGGAGCCACGTGCGAACCGGATTGAGACGGAGCGGTTCCGACCGTTCGGCTATGACGAGCTGATTTCCCGGGACAAGGTCAACCTCGACATCACCTGGCTGAAGGATCCCGCCCTGGAGGACGCCGACTCGCTGCTGCCTCCCGAGGTGATCGCCCAGGAGATCGTGGAGGATCTGGAGGCCGCGCTCAGCGAGTTCGCCGCGATCGCTGAGGCGTTGCAGGTGGCGCGAGCAAAGTCGGCCGAGTCGTAGGCGTCCGTGACGATGGGGAGCGCATGACACATGAGGTGGGACTCTGGCGGATCGGTGCAAATAGCGAACCCGTTCGCATCACCTCCAGCGCAATTCCTTTGGAATCCCAGTTAGAGACGTTGATCGCCCGGGATCCCGTGATCCTGGGCGAACCCCTGATGATCATCGGGCGGCAGATAACCACGAGCTTCGGCGGGATCATCGACCTCCTCGGGGTCGAGGGTGATGGCGTGCTGCACATTGTGGAATTGAAGCGGGGCCGCACGCCGCGCGAGGTTGTGGCCCAGATCCTTGACTACGCCTCGTGGGCCAAGGAACTGAGCCACGACGACGTACTGGCCATCTACGCAGAGTCCCAGCAGGAGCCCCCCTTCGAAGTGGCGTTCTCGAACGTGTTCGGCGCCGGCCCACCGGACGAACTCAACACCGGCCACCGACTGACGATCGTTGCTCATGACGCCGACCCCGCTACAGAGCGCATCGTGAGCTACCTCAGTTCGTTCGCAGTTCCTGTCAACGTTGTGTTCTTTCGGTACTTCGAAGATGACGATCGCCGGTACCTGGCCCGTACTTGGCTGATCGACGAAAGCAAACCGTCGCGTACAGCCTCTGTAAAACAGCGGAGCGGTACCAAGGAGGCATGGAACGGCCAGGACTGGTACGTGGCTCTGGGGGAGGACAACGGGCATCGTAGCTGGGACGACGCTCGCAGGTACGGCTTCGTTTCCGCGGGGGGCGGCACTTGGTTTTCCCGGACGCTGGTCAACCTGCCCATTGGAGCGCGCATCTTCACCTGCATCCCCAAGACCGGTTACGTTGGCATAGGCACAGTGATTGGCGAGGCTCGACCGGCGAAGGAAGCGGTGCTGGAGATCGACGGGGAGACTCGGCGTTTCATGGACCTCGATTTGAAGGCGAGCTATCGACACGAGGGCGATGATCAAGACGTGACGCTCTCGGAATACGTCGTGCCCATTACCTGGATACAGGATGTCCCGCGTGAGCAGGCCAAGTGGACGCGTGGGATGTTTGCCAACCAGAACAGTGCCTGCAAGCTACGCAATAAATTCACATTGGAGCGCCTACTGGAAGCGTTCCACCTGGATGAATAGGCATGGGAGCGACCGAGCATGAGCCCGGCTAGTACAGGCTGACCGCGACCGTGGTTAGGTGTGGACGGTAGCGCGGGTGTGTCGGCGTGGGGATTTGCCGTCAGTGCTGCTGTCGCCTCAGCCGTGGTCACCCGGGCGCAAGGTCCGACGTAGGAGGGCCTTGCCGGCGATCGCCCCAACCCCGGTCGGTGAAAGCCGAAGTCAGCGATCGTCACGGCCGCACCCCGAACACTTCATTACGAGTGAGAACACGATCATCCAGGGCTGTCCACGTTGGGCGACATTGTCTCTTCGAGGCTGCTCTCACGTGAGGCACCGCCCACTCACATCCGTGATCGTCCAGGACTGTTGTTAGCACCACCGTTAGCAACGCCCACCTCTACTACTATCTTCGGCGGCAGAGCGTTCCGGAACGGATCATGGCAGGAGCGGCGCTGCTACAGCGCCTTGGGATCTGACCTAGCCTCAGAGTCCCGCGTCTGTGATCCCCAGGTGCGTTGGCATCCCCCATTCTCTGACTCTCTCTTCAAAGGTAGCCCCTAGTGCCCGAAGCCCTCGCCACACGTTGAGCAGTAGATGATCGATGGTCTCCTCAAGGATTCCCATCTTGCCCAGTTCCTCGACGCTAATCACAGCACCAAGGCGTGGTAGCACGGCCAGGTTCCCAGCGAGGAGCTCTCGGCATGCATGCAACTGATGAACGTAGTGAACGGGCAGAATCCACGAGCTGATCCGCCAAACGTCGAGGGCCAGCAGCCGTTCACAGAACCGCGCAGCCAGCGGCCTCATCTCTCTATCTCCGAAAACTCTTTCTAATTCGTCGAACTGATAGCTGGCCACATTGAACAAATGCATCAGCTTCGAGCGTCCACCATAAAGACGGAGGAGTTCGGCCGAAGGGCGGCCCGGTACGGTGAGGGCACTGGGAATGAAGATTCTCTTCTTAGTCCTCGTTCGCCAGTCCGGATCCTCCCGATCCAGTACTCTCTCGATGTAGTCAGTGAGACTGATCATATAGGTTGTGCGAGTGTCAAGCGTAACAAGGAAGAGAACAACCGCGAAGGAAGCCCCCATTGCCTCCACCGTGAGTAATTCACTCACCTCAAGGTCGTAGGAAACGGCCTCGTACTCCACCGAAAGTTGAGGCCCCTGCCTTTTGCCTCCTGCCAACGGGCTACCGTAGGAGCGCGCGATCCGGAGACTAAGGGTTGTCCTGTTGATAGATTTGAGCTGGAAAAAGATATGTTCACCCAGCGTTTCATAGACGTCACCCCCCTCACTTACCGGTTCAAAAATCTCGATGGTCCCATCGATGCCATAATCCGGCTTATACTCATGGATAACCCATTCGCTCGGAAGTGCAGCACGGAGCAGCCCTCCAGACTCCTCTTCCATAACGTGACGTCTGTCGCGCCGTTTCCTATGCTGCATTACCGCTCCCTTCGAACAATGAACTTTATGGCGACTGCTTCAACTTCCACTGGACGCTATACGCGCGCTTAACTAACCGCCCGCACTCACGCGGTCCTTCGGAACGCTCTGGAGTGCGCCGTACGAGAGAAGATTATCGCTCGGAACGTCGCCAAGCTTGTCAAGGTCCCGGTGCCTAAGTTCGAGGTCAATCGGCGGCCTGACCGTCCCGCAGGCTCATGCCGTCCTCAAGGCCACTCGGGAGCACCGGCTCTACGCGTTGTACATACTGGCGCTCTGCCTCGGCCTGCGCCGTGGGGAGCTCCTTGGGCTCCGCTGGACGGACGTCGACCTTGAGGCCGGCAAGTTGGAAGTGGTCCAGAGCCTCCAGCTGGTCGCGGTCCGACTCCAGTTCGTCCACCCGAAGACCTTCGACTCGGAGCGGACTGTCCCTCTGCCTGGAGGCCCTGCGGGAGCACCGAAGGAAGCAGGTGACTTCACTAGATCCAAGCGGAACGATTTCCATACACGGCGTGAAGCGTTGACGAGCACCTCGCCACCTTTGATCTCATACGTATTGATTTCTGCCGTCAACGTTCCAGGGGTACCGTCGGAGGGCCGAATGCGCAGGTCACCTCCATTGATACTTCCCGGCCCGGCGCTGATAGAGGTATCTCCCTGCGGACATACGTCAAGATTCACGTACGGATGCCCCGTAAGCTTAGAAGGAACTGTGATATTAACACGATCAGTCTTTGTATCGTCGAAGACGAGGCGTCCAGATAGTTCGTATGCATGCATCCGGACATCAACTTCTTCGAGCCTGGATCGCGAAAAGTCAACTTCTCCGGAGATGTGCGAATGTTGCGACTGAAAGAAGAAGAGGGTGCCGTCGCTATCGAATTTAAAATCAGTCCCTGTAGCATTTATATCACAAAAAGACAGATCTGCGTTTCCGTCGATGTCCATAAAGTCAAGTAGGAGCTGGCATTTACTCATACTGGATCCATCAAACCAAACGCGAGAGCCCTCCCCGATGCGCATCCCCTGTAGGAGGATAGTCATGTTTTTGAACGTAGAACCCGTGAAATCTATACGTGTTCTGCCTGTTAATTTGGTGCCGCGAAGTCGAATCTCTCCGCCCTCGAATACGCAATTACGAAATTGCATCACGACGTCATGCAGCACGGTTTTGTCTAGATCTACATTATCGAAATGTCCACCAGAAAAATCCAGTTCCTGGTCATGCCATGAAGTTTTCTCGGTGCGGTCAGTTAGGTGAGAACGTATTACCTTCCAGACAGTGCGCCGGACCTCTCTTTCTCCGGCTCTCTCCATTCCGGATTCTGTCGCCGGCATTGGTAGGCGCATATAAGAGGCAAGGGCTAAGGTGCATGCTGCCTTGCCTGCTATCCAGTCATCTGCCAAAATTGCAAGGGCGTGCACGGCCGCCAGTCGGGCTGCTGGACGCTCATTAGCAAGCAGATCGGCCGCCTTGATATATCTCTCAGAAAATGCTGCCTCATCTTCTCTTGCGGATTCACGCTCAGTCAGTACTTGCTTTCTGAAGGCATACACCGCGCCTAGCGATGCGCCAATTAGAGCAGTTGTGGCGATAGCTGCGGTTAGAAGTCCTGTGAGATTTTGTTGGTTTGGCGCGGCAAAGCCGGATAGAAGAAATATGATAATCCAGTAGATAAAGAAGAGGGTCACGACTGAAAGAATCGCCAGGATGGCGGCCACCGGCAACAGTCTGTGCAGACCTAGAAATTGGCCCGGCGATGTAGCTTCAGCGAGCCATCGCGTTATGATTCTTGGCTGTGACGACAGCAGACGCCTCGTCGTTCCCCGTACGGTGCTCACGCATCACCTCGGTCGCTTGGAGTGCCTAGTAGCCGGTGGTAACTAGGTAATTTACGCACCAAGCTCGGAACTGGCTAGCGCTTCAGCCATCGACAGTACCTACACCGGTTGAATTCGTAGAGTCGGTCATAGTTTTTCCGGGGTGTCGAGGGTGGGGCCGGTCTGGGCCAGGCAACCGGTGAGCAGATGCGGCCGATACTGAATCTTCTTCAGCTTGCGTTTGACGAGCCGGACCAGCCCGGGCAAATCAGCGACAACGAAGTTGGCCAGCGACCGCCGCAACAGGGACCAGACGCCCTCGACAGGGTTGAGCTCGGGAGCGTAGCTGGGTAACTGGACGATGCGCAGCCAGTCGGCGTTCGCGGCGGCGAAATCGGCGAGCTGGCCGGCCAGGTGCACGTTGAGGTTGTCCCAGCACCAGACCAGTGGCGCGCCCAGTTGCTGGTGAGTAGCCACGATCAGATCCCGGTAGTCCATCCAGGAGAACGTCTTCGGCTCGCCCTTGCGCCGCCGGTAGACGTGCAGGCGGTAGAACAGGTGCGGCCGTTCGCCGTCCCGGTAAGCCACGACGCCGGCCATGTTGACCCGGCCCGAGCCTTTGCCGCGCACCGTGACCACCGGCCGGGCACCCACCGGTGCCCAGATACGTCCTTTCGGCGGCCTCAGCCCCTGACCTGCCTCGTCTTCGAAGCAGATGTAGGCGCCCAGGTCCGCCGCGGTGCTTTTACCACCGGCCACACCTCGTCCTTCCAGACCGCGATGGCCTCCTCATCGCGCTCCAGAGCACGCCGGGCCGGGACCTGCACCGACCAGCCATGGCGGCGCAGCAGCTTGCCCACGCCCTCGATGGTGTAGCCGATATGGAACAGCCGCCCGATCAGCGCCTTGACCCGGCCCAGGGTCCAGCACTGATCCTCCACATAGCCCCAGGCCAGCGGCCCGCGCCGCAGCTCGGCATCCAGCCGCGCCCACTGCCGGGCCGATAACTTCTCCCTCGACACCGGCCCCTTCGAGCGCAGCGCCTCAGTCCCGCCCTCAAGCCAGGCCTTGCGCCAGCGGGTCACCGACCGCTCGTGCACCCGTAACCGCGCGGCGACCGTTCTGGCCGACTCTCCAGCCTCGAACCACTCGGCCGCCTGCAGCCGTACACGCTCCCGCCGCTCCTGCTCCGCGGGCGTGTATCCACCCCTTTGCCCGTACCGCATACCTCGGTCGTACCGCATCGACCGCTATCCGTCACGCCCCGGAGACACTACGAATTCAACCGGTGTATTATCTCGGACCCGGCAAATCCACACCGGGGCCCGTCCTGACGATCACAGGGTTGTTGGCGGGTGCGACTGCCGCCCCAGCTGCGCCGTTAGGGCTTTCTCTCGCCTTGGGTGCCTGTTGCTCTTTGGTGACTGGCGCGTGGGCGGTGCTGGCCGCGACCGGCCGGAGAGCCGCAGCGCGGCCAGTGACCGCCCGACGCGCGGCAGTGCGCCGTAGGCGGGCTGCCCTTGATGACGTAGAGAAAGTTCTCATCCGCCGACACTGGGCCCAAAAATGATCTTGGTGGAGTGCCGGGTGTTCACTCGGCGTCGCTGGCCGTGGTCCCGTCGCCGGCACTTTTCACGAAGCTGCCCAGGTTGGGCACGGTGTAGATCTTGTCCGCCGCTCTGAGGCGTTCCATGGCCTTGCGTATGGTGGGGCGAGCGACTCCGAACTCCTCCATCAGCTTGACTTCGGAGATCTTGAACTTGGGTCCCCACTCGCCCGCGTCGATCCGCACGACGAGGACCTCAAGGATCTGCTCCCATCGAGAGCGGTCCTCGTCAAACTCCCAGGTGCGCGTGTGCTCGACATATCTCGCCACATGATGAGGCTAGAAGGGCATTTCATGCCCCTTCACACCGGATCACGCAGCTCCATGAAGCTTCATGGAATAGACAGGGGCTTACAGGCTGGCTATGCTTGAAGCATGGCATCGATGAGCGGCAGGGCAGAGCCCCTCCGGGTGGGGCAAGAGCACATGCGCTCGGCCACTGGCACGCAGGCGCGTGCTGCACGGCTTGATTCTGTCGGTCGCTCATCGATGCCCTCCAGCGAGAGGACCGGACGGACCGCGGCCGAGATTGGGGCCTATCACAGCGTCCACCCCGCCAAGGAGCGCCCCAATCTGACCCCGGTCCACTGGCGCCCCGGTGCTTCCCGCGCCGCTCGTGTCCGTGTGCGTGCCTACACCTGTGACTGTCTGCCGGTCGTCTTCGAGCTCTGCGTCGCCGGCGGCCTTGCCTTCGTGCGCCGTCACGAACGTTCGATCGGCCGCCTGGTCGTCGTTGAAAGCGAGTGGGAGACGTGGCGTCGAACCGAAGAGCTCTGGACCGCGATCTTGAGGGGTGAAGCAGGCTAGAAGGACGCCACGCCGGTATCCAGTAGCGCCACTGTCACGTTGCGCTACTGACGCGTGACGGCATGTTTCCGCAGGTCGAAGGCCGACCTGCGGATCGGCGTGCCCGTGCACTGGCAGTTTTTCTGCTGGTGAAGCAGGTCACCCGCCTTATCGTCGAGTCAGCCGACGGAGATAAGGAGGGCGGACACGTGGCTACCGAGAACCTGACACAGGGACAGCGGATCGCGCGCGCTCGGCATCGTAAGGGCTGGGACCAAGCGACCCTGGCCGAGAAGATCGGCCGTTCCGTCTCATGGCTGTCCAAGGTCGAGAACGGGCGCTTGCCGCTGGACCGCATGAGTGTGCTCGGCCAACTCGCCGGAGTACTCGGTGTGGAGGTCGCCGAACTGACAGGACAGCCGTACCGGCATGAGACGGCAGAACTCGACTCGGGCCACGCCGCGGTTCCGGGACTGCGCCTCGCCCTGCAGCAAGCCTCACTCCCGGCCGGTGTCGCGCCGCTGCCTTCGCGGGGGCCGCGCGCGCTGGCCGACTTGGAGGCCAACGTCCGCCTGGCCGAGCAACTCCGCCAGGACGCCAAGTTCACCGCGCTGGGAGAGGTCCTGCCCGGCATCCTCACCGACCTGATCACTATCACTGGAGACTCATCGGCAGACTGCGACCGGGCGGAGGCCCTCATGCTGCGGGCCTGTCACATGGCACGTGTCTCCTCCAACCTTCTGGGTCACCACGACCTCGGATGGACGGCGGTGCAACGTGAACTGGTCGCCGCGCAACGAGTGGGCTCGCCCGACTTGATCGCCGCCGCCAGTTGGGACCTGTGCGGCGTCTGGCTCCACGAAGCCCAGCTGGACCCGGCGAAGAACGCTGCACTGACCGCCCTCGACCACATCGAACCGTACGTGGGCGCGAGCGACACGATCAAGGCGATGTGGGGCGCCCTGCACCTGCGGGCGGCCGTCGCCTGCTCCCGGCTATGGGACCAGCGCGAGGCCGAGGGCCATCTCGACGAGGCCCGCCGCGTCGCCGAAGTTCTGCCCCCGGACGGCAACGTCTTCCAGACCCAGTTCAACCGCGTCAACACCACTATCCACGCGGTGGAGGTCAGCATGGAGCTGGGAAGACCCAGGGACGTCATCACCCGCGCGGAACAAGTAGAGATCGCCACCATCGCCTCTTCCGAAAGACAGGCGCATTACTGGACCTGTACAGCCGCCGGCTTTCACATGAACCGTAGAGACAACGAAGCCGCGGACGCCCTGCTCCGTGCGGATCGCATCGCTCCACAGCACGTCCGCAACCGGCCGCTCGTCCGCAACATCGTGCGCGACCTGCGCGACAGCGCCCGCCTGCACCGCCAACGCGAGGTCCTCAACCTCGCCAAGGCGATGCGACTTCTTTAATCCATCACCGGAGCCGGCAGTCCACCGGCTCTCCCGCCCATCAGGTAACCCGGGGGCGCTGTGGCGTCCTGCCTAACGAATGGGGTAGTGCTCGTGGGTCTCACAGAGGACGAACGCCAAGTGCTGCTACGCGAGCTGGCAGAGATCACGGTCGGCCTGGCCGAACTCCAGCGGCGAACAGAAGGGATTACTTCTCGGATCGATCAGGCTGAGTCCGGGCGTCTAGCTCGTCCAGCCTGACTGTCAGCTTCTCCATGTGCTGCCGGATCTCGCGGAGCTGGTCGGAGATGATGCGGAACTCTTCGCTGCGCTCACCGGGGGACAGCTCGGAAGTGGCGTCATCAGGGGAACGAGTGACGAAGCTGCCCGCTCCCTGGCGGGTCTCAATCAATCCTTCGTCACGCAGTACGGCAAGCGCGTTGCCGATGGTCATCATGGCCACCCCGTACTTCTCGGACAGCTCGCGAGCTACGGGGAGTTGCTCACCCACGGCATATCGGCCTGACGCGATGTCGCGCCGGATGTCCTCGGCAATCCTGAGGTACGGCCGGCGCCGGTCAGTGGGTGCCATGTGTCTACAGTAGACGTTCTAGATGCCTAGGTCTCTGGGCAATGGGTAACCAATCTCGAAAAGATCATGGCGTTACAGGTTTCCAAAGCTAGATACCTAGGTATCTTGATAACTAGTACAGTCACTCAGAGGAGTTCCACCCATGCGTACCGTCCCCATCCCTGTGGACACCAGCAAACTCGCCATCACCTGCGTGAAGGCCCCGCGCCCTCGCGTGCTACCGCGACACCGGCGAGATCAAGACCGACAAGAACGGCAACACCGTCTACGAGGTCACCGTCTCCGTCGAAGACGAGCTCGGCCGGATCGAACTCGTCAAGATCGGCATCACCGGGGAGCCGCCCATCAAGGCCGGCGACCTGGTCAACGCCGTCGGCCTGCTCGGCTACGTCTGGGAGATCGCCGGCCGGTGGGGCATTTCCTACCGTGCCACCGCCCTCCTCCCGCTACGGGAGGCGGCCGATGTCTGACCTGCACTGGTGGGCGCTCGGAGTCCTGGCCGCTGTCGCGGCCGGGCTCTGGGCCTGGCGCCGCTGGCACTACCGCTCCTTCTGGCTCGTCGTCGGCTTCCCGATCGTGGCCATCACCGTGCGGGCCACCTGGCGCAAGGTCGCCCTCGGCTGCGGCCTGACCAAGAAGCGGCAGCGCTTCTGGTTCACCACCGTCCCCGGCCTGGTCTCCTCGACCGGCGTCGTCCGCGTCCGGCGCAAGTTCCAGCGCGTCGCCGTGGACACCAAGCCCTGGATGTGGCTGCCCCTGCCGACCCGGCACGGCTGGCGGGTCACCCTGCACACCTTGGAAGGCCAGATTCCGGCCGACTACGCCGACGTCGCCGAACGGCTCGCGCACTCGTGGGGCGTGCACGCCGTGCGCGTCTCCTCCGACAAGCCCGGACGGGTGCGGCTGGCCGCGACCATGCGCGACCCGCTGGTCAAGGTCGACGAGCTGCCGCCCTCGACCGAGCTGCTCAAGGTCACCGTCGGCCGGTTGGAGACCGGCGGGCCGTGGGTCGTCGACTTCAAGACCGTCCCGCACTGGCTCAACGCCGGGGCCACGCAGTCCGGCAAGTCGAACCTCGCCAACGCCCTGATCGTCGGCCTGGCGCCGCAGCCGGTGGCGCTGGTCGGCTTCGACCTCAAGGGCGGAGTCGAGTTCACCCCGTACGCGCCTCGGCTGTCGGCGCTGGCCACCAGCCGGGCCGAGTGCGGCGGGCTGCTGGATGACCTGGTGGCGCTCATGGCCGACCGGATGGGCGTGTGCCGGATGGCCGGCGCCCGCAACATCTGGCAACTCCCGCCCACCCTGCGGCCGGTGCCGGTCGTGGTCCTGGTCGACGAGCTGGCCGAGCTCTACCTGATGGCCGACAAGAGCGAGAAGGACGAGATCGCCAAGACCTCGACCGCGCTGCTGCGGGTGGCGCAGCTCGGGCGGGCGTTCGGCATCTACCTGTTTTGCTGCGGCCAGCGGATCGGTTCCGACCTCGGCCCCGGCGTCACCGCGCTGCGGGCGCAGTGCTCGGGCCGGATCTGCCACCGGGTCAACGATCCGGAGACCGCGACCATGACGCTCGGCGACCTCGACCCGGCCGCGCTCGACTCCGCCCGCGCCATCCCGGCCCAGACGCCCGGCGTGGCCATCGTCGCGAGCCAGGACGGCCAGTGGTACCGGGCCCGCTCCTTCTACGTCAGCGAAGCCGCCGCTGAACACGCCGCCCGCACCTACGCCGCCCTCGCCCCGTCCTGGGCGGACGTGATGGCCTCCCAGCCTCACGAGCTGCCCGACTCGCAGACCGCCTGACCAAGAGAAGGGAGGGATCGTGATGTGCCGCTTGGCCGCCTGGTTGCTCGACACCGGCCCGGTCGTCGTCCTGGCCCTGATCGCCGGAGCGGGCTCGTTCACCCACATCCGCGACACCGCGACCCAGCATGGCCAGCACGGCTGGATGGCCTGGGCCGTCGCTGTGTGCATCGACCTGACCTGCGTCATGGCCGCCCGCGAACGCCAGCGCGACAAGAAGACCGGCCGCATCCGGCGGGGCCCGGTCTCCTGGCCCGTCCTCGTCCTGGCTGGCGGCATCGTCCTGTCGCTGGCCGCGAACCTGCAACAGGCCGACCCGACCGTGTGGGGCTGGATCACCGCAGCCACCCCGGCCGCCGCGTTCCTCGTCGCCGTCTCCATGCTGGAGCGCCGAGCCGCCGGTCGTACCGGACCGGCCCTACAGGACGTCCCGCAGACGTCCCCGTCCTGGACGGCGGCGTCCCCGCTAGGGCCTGTCTCGAAGTGTTGATCAACGGCGTGTCGGAGCCGGACAAGCGAAGAGGCCTCCGGTAAAGGGTTCATCGACCAAGAAGAACCTGTAACCGGAGACCTCGTGGCCACCTTAGCGGTGACGCGGCGGTTCGACCTCACCGATGCGCAGTGGGCGCGGCTGGAGCCGCTGCTGCCCGCACCCAAAAGGCCAGGTCGGCCGTCGCAGTGGAGCAAGCGCCAGCTGATCGATGGGATCCGCTGGCGGGTGCGAGTCGGCGCGCCGTGGCGGGACGTGCCGGAGTGCTACGGCTCCTGGCGGGCCGTCTACAGCCTGTTCCGCCGCTGGCAGCGGGCCGGCATCTGGCAGCAGATCCTCACCCGGTTGCAAGCGATGGCCGATGCCCGAGGCCTGCTCGGCTGGCAGGTCGGCGTGGACTCCACGATCTGCCGGGCCCATCAGCACGCGGCCGGTGCGTCCCGGCATGGTGAGTTGCAGGTCGAGCCACCCGGCGGAGTACGGCCCGAGCCTGCCGATCATGCTCTGGGACGGTCCCGGGGCGGGCTGTCGACCAAGCTGCACCTGGCGTGCGAGCAGGGACAGCGGCTGCTGGCTGTGGTGCTCACAGCCGGGCAGCGCGGCGACGCACCACAGTTCCCCGCGATCATGGCCGCGATCCGGGTGCCCCGGCTCGGGCCGGGTCGCCCGCGCACCCGGCCCGAGACCGTCCGCGCCGACAAGGCCTACTCCTCACGCGCGATCCGGCAGCACCTCCGCGCACGAGGAATTCGATGCACGATTCCCGAGCCTGCCGACCGGATCGCCGCCCGGCAGCGGCGCGGCACCCGCGGTGGCCGGCCACCAGCCTTCGACCCCGTCGACTACCGCGCCCGCTCAGCCGTCGAGTGCGGCATCAACCGGCTCAAACGGCACCGCGGCATCGCTACCCGATTCGACAAACTCGCCGTCCGCTACGAAGCCACCATCCACATCGCCGCAATCAACGACTGGCTCGTGGTTCTTTGAGACACGTCCTAGTCCCTGAGCGTCCGCAAGCCGTCCCGTATGAGGACCGTCCCGCGCTTGTCCCTGCCACCGAGGACGGTCAGGACGACCGGCAGGACGGCCCCACGCCCGACCCGGCACTCGTCGACTACGCCCGCCGCGTCGCCGACGAACACCACACCGCCCATGGCAAGCCCATCACCCGCGACCAGCTCCGCGCCCGCCTGGGCGTGTCCAACCAACTCGCCTCCGACCTGCTGCGCACCCTGCGCACCGCATGACAAGGAGATCACCGGTGACCGACGACCGCCTCGCCCTCGTCCACGGCCTCATCCACCTGGCCGCCTTCCTCCAGGCCAACCCAGACGTGCCCGCCCCTCGACGGGCCGTCGTCCACTACTTCGCCCGGGATGCCGACGACGACCAGATGCGCGCTCAGATCGACGCCATCGCCGGCTTGCTCGGCAGCCCGGTCGACCCGAGCGGCGGCCACTACGCCACGTCGGCGCGCTTCGGCCCTGTCGAGTACCGGGCCGTGGCCATCCTGTCCGACGCCCGCGCCTGCCACGCCGCCCACGACAGCTACCGCGACTGCATCACACCCGACACCCACTGAAGGAGAACCACCATGCGCATCCGCCTCGAAGGAAACCGCGCCGAGATCGCCCTCGGCATGCTCCACCTGCGCGACGCCTTCGACGTCACCTCGATGTCGCGGGCCTACCCCGACCGCGCCCGGCCCCGCAGCTACCGCATGTACGTGACCATCAGCCCGCGCAAGAGCCGGTGACCGCCATGACCGGACAGCCCTGGGCCGACTGGCCCGAGATCCTCGACGCCGTCCCGATCGTTCGCTACCGCTGCTGCACCTGCGGCGGCACCGGCCTTACCGACAACGACACCTGCGCCGACTGCTACGGCACCGGCATCGACAACCACGGCGCCTGAAGCGCTGTAGCGCCCCCCGCCTGGCCACACATCCGCCAAGATCCGCGCCAGGCCGGGGGCCATCCCACACCAGCAACCTGGATAGGACGGTCCCATCTTGCCCTGCCTTGCCCACTCCCACGCCGTCGCCGGAATGATCGACCGGCTCAACCACCCCGACTACGACCGCTGGGCCTCCCAGATCCGCCGGACCGGCGGCTGCCGCCAACCGATCCACCTGCGCGGCAAGGTCGACCACTACGACCAGGCCACCGGCGAACTCCTGCACCGCTACACCACCCGCACCGAACCCGACGGCATCCTGCGCGTCCCGTGCAAGACCCGCCGCGCCTCCCGCTGCCCGGCCTGCGCCGAGATCTACCGCGCCGACACCTACCAACTCATCCGCGCCGGCCTCGTCGGCGGCAAAGGCGTCCCGGAGACGGTCAGCGCACACCCGTGCCTGTTCGTCACCCTGACCGCCCCTTCCTTCGGCGCGGTGCACGTCCGGCGGGAGAAGAACGGCAAGGTCCTGCCCTGCTACGCCCGCCGGAACTCCGAGACCTGCCCGCACGGACAGGTCATGTCCTGCACCGCCCGGCACACCGCCGACGACCCCCGGCTCGGCGAGCCGCTCTGCCCGGACTGCTACGACTACGAAGGCTCGGTCCTGTTCAACGCGATCAGCCCTGAGCTGTGGCGGCGCTTCACCGAAGCCCTGCGCCGCCGCTTCGCCAAACTCTCCGGCCTCACCCTCAAGGCCCTGCGTGAGCAGGCCGTCATCTCCTTCGCCAAGGTCGCCGAGTACCAACGGCGCGGCCTGGTCCACTTCCACGGCGTCATCCGCCTCGACGGCCCGGACGGCCCCACCTCACCGCCCCCGGCCTGGGCCACCGCCGACGCGCTGGCCGACGCCATCCAACACGCGGCGACGGTCGTGACCGCCGAGGTCAAGCCGCTGGCCCGGACCTTCCGCTGGGGCGAGCAGCTCGACATCCGTCGCATCACCCTGGACGGCGAACTCACAGAGCAGGCCGTCGCCGCCTACATCGCCAAGTACGCCACCAAGGCCGCCGAATGCGTCGGCACCCTGGACCGGCGCATCCAACTCCTCGACGACCTCGACGCGCTCCCGATCCGGCCGCACGCCCGCCGGCTGATCGCCGCATGCCTGCGCCTAGGCACCCTGGAAGACCTGGCCGACCTCCGGCTGATCCAGTGGGCGCACATGCTCGGCTTCCGCGGCCACTTCTCCACCAAGTCCCGCCGCTACTCCACCACCCTGGGCGCCCTCCGCGCCGCCCGTGAAGAACACATGCGCGTCGAGAACGTCACCACCGGCCGCCTGCCCCTCTTCGAGGAAGACACCGTCCTCGTGATCGCGCACTGGGAGTACGCCGGACAGGGCCTCTCCCTCGGAGACCAACTCCTCGCCGCCGCCCTCACCGGCACCCGGCTCCCCGCCGTTGGTGGTGATGCTCGATGAGCAGGCGTGACGAGCTGCTGACGGTTCCGCAGGTCCTCTCCGAACTCGGTGGGGTCTCTCGCCGCACCTTCTACCGCTGGCGCGAACTCGGCCGTGCGCCGGTCTGCATCCAACTGCCCAACCTGGAACTCCGCGTGTGGCGAAGCGACCTCACGGCCTGGCTCGACTCGCGACGGGAGGCAGTGTGAACACCACCTACGACGTGAGGTTCAGCCAGATCCAGCAACGATCCAATGGCGGCGCGTCGACCTTCGTCGCGCGATGGCGCGTAGCTGGCAAGGAGAGGTCGAAGAGCTTCCGTACCAAGGGCCTGGCCAACGCCTTCATGTCCGATCTGCGGCAGGCGGCCAAGCTGGGCGAAGAGTTCGATGTCGCCACCGGCCTGCCGGTGTCGATGGCAGCGCCGGCAAGCTCCGGCCCGTCGTTCCTGGAGTTCGCGCAGGCGTACGCGCTCCGGCGCTGGAACACCTCGGCGGCTCGAACTCGGGAGACGGACGCATACGCGCTCCTGAGCCTCATTCCCGCCCTGGTGGCGGACGCGCCGCGCCGTCCCTCTGCGGAGGAACTGCGGGAGGTGCTCAGGATTCATGCGTTGCTTCCGGAGAAGCGGCGGGTCGACCTGACCACGGCACAGACGGCGACTCTGCATTGGCTGGAACGGGCGTCGCTTCCGCTGTCGACCCTCGGGGAGGCAGACGTTCTCCGTACGGCCCTCGACGCCATCTCAGTCACCTTCGCCGGTAAGCCAGCGGGTGCGAACACGGTGCGTCGTAAGCGTGCCGTCCTCCATCACCTGCTGGAGCATGCGGTTGAACAGAAGGTGTTCAGCGGCAACCCGCTGGACGCGATCAAGTGGACGGCACCCAAAGCCGTGACGGTCGTCGACCCCAGGACGGTGGTCAATCCGGCCCAAGCGCGTCAGCTCCTCGACGCCGTGCCCAAGGTGGGGCGCAAGCGAGGTCCGCGGCTCAAAGCGCTGTTCGCCTGCATCTACTACGCAGCCCTCCGGCCGGAGGAAGCAGCCGATCTGCGGCTGAAGAACTGCACCCTGCCTGAGTCGGGCTGGGGCCTGATCGTCCTGGAGCGGGCTCGGCCACAGGGAACGAAGCGCTGGACCAACTCCGGCGAGACCCACGAGTCGCGCAGCTTGAAGCACCGCGCGGACAAGGAGACGCGAGAGATCCCGATCCCGCCCGTCCTGGTCGCCATGCTCCGCGAGCACATCGCCGAGTACGGCACGGCCAAGGACGGCAGGATCTTCCGGACCGGCACCGATGGGAGCTACTCCAGCTCGGCGTACTCCTACGTCTGGCAAGAGGCCCGGAAGCTCGCCCTCACCCCGGCACAGGCGGCCTCGTCGCTGGCCGCCCGGCCGTACGACCTTCGTCATGCCGCTGTGTCGCTCTGGCTGAACGCGGGAGTCCCGGCACCGGAGATCGCCAAGCGCGCCGGTCACGGCGTTGACGTCCTCCTCCGGGTCTACGCCAAGTGCATGGACGGCCAGCAAGAACAGATCAACAGCAAGATCAACGACGCCTTGGACCCATAGCCCGCCTTCGACTTCGGCCCCGGCATGACCGGGGCCTTCTGCTTCATGCGCAGCGTCCGCCGAGTCGGTCCCACGAGACGACGCCACGGTACGTCAATCTTTGATGCACGGGTAGTGATCAGGGAGACCCTATGCACGATGAGCACGACCGCCCTGGCCCTTCGACCGAAGACCTTCCTCCACTGCGCCGACCTCCGTACGGCTTGCCACTTCGAAGGCGAGCTCGGCCCGTTGACGCCAACGCCGATCTCCGCTGGAGGAGGTACGCGACTCCGACGCCGCCGACGAAGTCGACATTGCACGGCTCGGATCGTCGGGCAAGGTTCGCACTGGCCGCCGGGTTCCTGGCCTGCATGGTTCTCGGCGTCTGGTCGAGCGTCTCAGGCACCGGCGGGGCCTCCGAGGGGTCGAGAGGCGCCACGGGGACAACACACCACCTGAGTACGGCAGAGAAGCCGGCCGTATCGCTTCCCCCGTCGCCAGAGCCCACGAACAGCGCTCGGGCCTCTACCGTGCCAAGCCCGAAATCTACGCCAGTGAAAACCGTGAAGCGTGAACGGGCAGAAGCATCGGGCGTGAGCCGTCACCGGAGGCAGCGCGTAGTTCGGGTCGAACCGCGTAGGAAGCCCTCCGTATCCGCGGGCCGAGGTAGAGCGACCGAGAGCAGGGGCGCGCATCGCGGTACCGGAAACCCGCTGGTTCCTTTGATCGCCGCGAGGTGCGACGCGCTGTTCCCGCCTTCCCGCCCTGCGTCCCGTCTGCACAACCGGGTATGCCACCAGGTCTACGGTCGATAGTCAGCGCCATCACTCGTCGAAGCCGGCGATCCAGCCCTCGATGTACTTCGCCGCTTCCTCCGCGAGAACCACGGCCTCCCTGGGGGCCGGGCCGAGGGAGTCGACGAGCTTCTCAGGGTCTACCGGCTGGCCGGGGCTCACGAGATAGCAGGACAGGCCCGTACTCATCTGCCGGGCCATCGAGGAGACGAACGCGTTCCGGCGGAACCTGTTGCACAGCAAGAGCAGGCCCTGGCGCTCAAGTTCCTGCCTCAACTCCGTCAGCGTGTCCTCGAAGTCCACTGGTGATCGGAACACCAGAGGCGCAGCGTTCTGCCGGTCGAAGCGGAGTTCGCAAATATCGTCGTCTTCGATGTCCCGTAGCGTTACGACGCATGGCAGGCGTGACTCATCTGCGAGATTTACTGCTTCAAGCCGGTACATGCTCACCTCGGTTCATAGTTCGGGTTGGGTATCCACGTGTCCGGCTGGTCGAATCGGCCTAACCGCCAAGCACCCCTGATCTGGCCCGGTTCGATCCGCTTGAACACAACTTCCTGCTCAGGCAGCAGGTACTTGACGCCGTCCCTGTATTTCACGGGCTCGCCGTTGCCCCAGTTGTCTATCTCGTAGATGAAGCCCTTATGTTTGATCGCGAACCCTCGTGCCACGTTCTTACTTTCGGAAGCCGCGATCAAGCCGTTCCCGCCGGTCATATGTTCTTCGAGGCCCATCTCAGGGTTGCGGGCGGTCATGCCGTTCTCGAATATCCTCTCCGTTCGCCGGCCGTCGCCCCGGAACAGCGGCGGAGTTCCTTGGTCTACGGAGCCAGGAGTCCCGTTGTCCAGTGACGATGTCTTCCCTGAAGGGCGTACCCTCGTGCTCTCGGCGGCCTTCGCCAGAGCACCGGCAACGCGCTTGCCGCCAGAGACTATGCTGCTCGACCCGCCTGATCCGAGGGCAGCCAGGATGTCCGGGATGAGGCGTCCGAAGGCTCGCTCTGGGTTGGTTATCCAGGTGTCCCAGTCCGCCGCTGCCTTGGCGAACCCGAGCGGATCCTGAACGCCCGCGATCACTGCTTGGGCGACGTCTCCGGCGTCGCGTTCCCACCCCCAGTAGTCGAAGATGATGCGGTTGGGGGTCATCTTGAGCACGGTTTCGCCTACTCCGGTTGCGCCCTCGACGGCGCCCTTGGCGAGTTCGATCATCGGGTCGCCGGAGTTGAGGTTCGGGTCGAAGGTTGCTTGGATCTGCTGACCTAGGCGGTCCCAGAAACCCCCGGTCACCGGGAGCACCGCGCCGGGCGCGAGCAACGCCTCATCCACCATGACGTGCTTGCCGTTGCCGAACAGCTCCGGCTTGTCGAGTTCCATTCGCTCCAAGAGCAGTAACCGCCGGTTGAGTTCCGGGCCTTGCTGTCCGGCCCACCCCGCAACCTGGCGGATCTTGTTGGCCGCGACGGGCGATAACCAGGCCCCTCTCAGCAACTCCCATAACTCGTCGCCGATGGAGCCCAGAGAGGTCTCAGCGGTGTGCATGGTCGCCTTCAACGCCCGGACGCCCTCGGGGACCATGCCTTCAAGCCCGCCCACGGCTCAGCCTGGACTGTCGGCGGGCGTACGGGCGAGCAGTGCTCGTAGTTCGTCGACTGCCTCGGTGCAAGCATTGAGCAGGACCTGACGCTGACCGGTGAGCTCCTGGCCGAAGCGTTGCGCGGCCGGCCCGGTCCAGATGTTCTGCGCCATCAGCGTCACCGCTCGGTCGAGGCTGGTCCGGGCCTCGTCGGTGAGTTGCTCCGCTCGGCGTAACGCCTGTTCCACTTGCTCCCGGGTCATGCGCGACTCCCTCGGGCGCGGTGACGGACACGAGATCGAGGTGTGAGGCCATTGGACTGCGGTGGAGACGCCGTAGCAACCGAATCGTCGGGATTGGTCTGATATCAGCCGAGCGGAGTCTCTCGAAGGCTTGACGGTCCCTTCTGGGGCTCTATGTGGTCAACACGCTTGTGTTTTCCCTGGTCGGCATGGTCGAAGGACCCTCAAGATCATCCCGTGTATCTCCCGTGATCAAGGTCCTACGGCTGCATACGGGTGCCCTCAACGGCCTACGAAGGATCAAGAAAGCAAAAGACCTGCGGCTGAGAAACCGCAGGTCAACGGGCGAAAACCCTGGTCGAAGAGAGTGCCCCCGGCAGGATTCGAACCTGCGGCACCCGCTTTAGGAGAGCGGTGCTCTATCCCCTGAGCTACGGAGGCGGACAGACCAAGCCTAGCGAAAGTCCGGCCCTCCGTGTGCCACCCGGCCCCGGTGACTTGCCGGAGCCCACGTCATGGGTGGTGTGAGCTGCGGTAAAGCCCTGGCAAGTGATCACCTTTCGGGACAGGTGACGCGGATACCGTCCCACCTGTGGATGCGAGGCGACGGAGGCAGGCGCGCCGGCGGCCGGTGGTGCTGTTTGCGGCGCTGCTGGCGCCGGCGATCTTCGCTGCTGGGTTGGCGGCCGGGGAAGCGGGGCGGGACGAGCGGGTGGGTGGTCGGCGGGGTGTGGTGGCAGGGGAGAGGCCGGTCGTGTTCGGGCCGGTGGTCGCGCCTGCGCCGGCTCATCCGGTACGGGCGTTCGGGGCGCCGGTGCCTGCTCAGGTGGCACCTGCTCCGGTCGTTGAGGAGGCGCCGGTGGTGAGAGCTGTGGTGGCGCCCAAGGTTCGGTCGCGGACTCGGGAGCCGGAGGACGTGGTGAGGGAGACGTCACGGGGCAAGCCGTCGCCGACTGCGGAGGCGTGTCCGGAGGAGTGGGAGGACACGTGGCTGTGGGAGTTCTGCCGGGAGCATGAGCGGAGGGTGGCGGCCGGGTCGCGGCGCCGTGACTGACTCCCGGTGTGGGGGTGGCTGGGGCTCGGAGCCGCGTCCTGAGCCCCAGCAGCCTCCCTGCCCCAGAAGTCCCGCTGTGCCAGAAGCCGAGGTACGTCAGAAGCCCAGGTGCCCGATGCCAAGCCTCCCGGAAGCTCAGGTGCCCGAAGCCGAGCCTCCCGGAAGCCGGGCTTCCCGGAGCCGAGCCTCCCGGAAGTCGGGGTGCAGGAGGCCGGGGGTGCAGGAGGCCCAAGGCGCCGAAGGCCAAGCGTGCCGAAAGCCGAGGGCGCCGAATGCCAAGAGCCTGCCGGAAGCCCGGCCGTCCAAAAGTCCAGCCCGTCCAGAGCCCAGCCGCCCTGAATCCCGCTCGCCATAGAACCGCAAGCCTGTCCGCCGCGTACTGACAGACAAGGGCAGCGGTCGTCTTGAAGGGGCAAAAGCGTCGTTCATGTCATAACGGCTCTCCGGAGTTCGGTCCGGACACTCAGAGGGCTGTAGTAACGTGCGTGCCGGACCCGCGTCACGAGTTTGCAAAGCGGAGGAGTCGAACGTGCCAGCCCCTCGGTCAGCAGGTCTGATCGCGGTTGTCATGACGATGACCTCCCTGGCGGGCGTGCCCGTGGCCGGGGCGGCCCAGGCCGCCGGGCAGGCCGCGGATGCCGGTCAGCAGGCCGTACGAGAGACCGCGGAGAACGAGAACCCGAAGGACCTCACCGCGCTGCGCAAGGAAGCGCAGCGTTCCGCCCAGGAGCTGGAGGACGCCACCAAGGCTCTGGAGAAGCGCCGCACGGACTTCGCCGCCGCCGAGAAGGAGCTCAAGGAGAAGCTGAAGGCCCTTGAGGTGGCGGAGCGGCAGCTCGCGCAGGTGCGGCGGCCGGTGTCGCAACTGGCCGAGCTGCTCTACCAGCAGCCCGTCGGCGCCGACGGGGTGGCGTCGTTCCTGGCCGGTGACTCCAACAGCGATACCTTGCGGGCGCTGGCGAACGTCAACCACATGGTCACGGTGCGGCAGCACGCGGTGGAGGAGACGAGCACGCTCACCCTGCACACGCAGCGGCTGGCCGGCGACGCGCAGGAGTTGCGGGCGGGCAACCTGCTCGCCGAGGCGCAGATGGCGGCGGAGATCGACCTGCTCAGGAAGAAGTCCGACAAGGTCGTCAAGTCGCTGACCCAGCAGCTGGTGAAGCTCGGCATCAAGATCGACAAGGTGGAGAAGGCGGCGCTCGGGTGCAACCCGCTGCGGGCGGCCACGGCCAACGACTACCCCAACGGGCTGATCCCGACGAGCATGCTCTGCCCGTTGCAGCAGAAGGGGCACAGCCTGCGGGCGGACGCGGCGATCGCGTTCGTCAGCCTGAACGAGGCCTACCGCAAGCAGTTCGGCAGGCCGATGTGCGTAACGGACGCCTACCGGAGCCTGGCGGAGCAGCAGTCGGTCTACTACCGGCGGCCGGGGTTCGCGGCCGTGCCGGGGAAGAGCAACCACGGGCTGGGGCTGGCCGTGGACCTGTGTGGCGGGGTGGAGAGGTTCCGGTCGGCGGAGTTCAACTGGCTGGAGAAGTACGGCAAGAAGTACGGGTGGATCCACCCCGACTGGGCCTACCGCAGCCCGTTCGAGCCGTGGCACTGGGAGTACGATCCCGAGGCCGACTCGGTGCTTTAGGGCTCTTCACGCATGCTCGTCGCCGACGCGCCGATGGTCTGCTCGATGCCGATCAGGGCTTCCAGTTGTTGTGCGGACAGCGACGCGGTGAAGTGGCGGTGGATCGAGGCGAGATGGGCCGGGGCGGCCTCGGCGTAGACCTGCCGGCCTGACTCGGTGAGCGCGACGTCGTCGCCGCGGCCGTCGAGCTCGCAGGCTTGGCGGGCGATCAGCCCTCGCCGTTCCATCCGGCCGAGTTGGCGGGACAGCCGGCTGTGGGCCCAGTTCATCCGGGCGGTGAGGCCGTTCACCCGGATGCAGTGCTCGCCGTCGGACATCGCCGCCACCGCGTCCAGCACCTCGTAGTCGGCCATCGACAGGCCGGTGTCCCGCTCCAGGTCGCGCGCGATCTCCGCGTCCACGAGCAGGTGCAGCCTGCGGTAGGCCGCCCAGGCCTGGCGCGCGGTCTCTTCTTGCGGTCGCGGTCTCGTCATGGGGATCAGTGTAAGGAATTTTCGTGACATGTAACGAGACTTCCTCTATCGTCTTCGTTACATGTAACCAAAGAGCGGAGGCGTGATGTCGTTCGAGCAGCGCATGATCGAGGTCAACGGGGTCGAGCTGAGCACGGAGTCCTTCGGCCGGCCGGAGCATCCCGCGATCCTGCTGGTCCATGGCGCGGGTCACTCACTGCTGGCATGGGAAGAGGACTTCGTCCGGCGACTGGTGGCCGGGGGCCGATACGTCATCCGCTACGACAGCCGGGACGCCGGCCTGTCGACGAACTATCCGGCGGGAGCGCCGGCGTACGAGCTGCGTGACCTGGTCGCCGATGCCGCCTGCCTGATCGAGGCCCTCGGCTTGACCAGCGCCCACGTCGTCGGCATGTCGCAGGGCGCGGCGATCGGTCAGCTTCTGGCGCTCGATCACCCCGGCCGGGTCGCCTCGCTCACCCTCGCCTCCGCCACGCCCGGCGGGCCCGGGCACGAGCATCCGGACCTGCCGCGGATGTCGGCGGACCTCCAGGCCCTGTTCGCGGAGGAAGACCCCGGGCCCGACTGGTCCGACCGGGCAGGCGTCATCGATTACCTGGTGGAGGCCGAGCGGCCGTTCGCCGCCGCCTCAAGGCCGTTCGACGAGGCGGGCATGCGGGCCATGGCCGCCCGGGTGGCCGGACGCACCACGAACATCGCCGCCCAGCTGACCAACCCTTTCATGATCGATGCCGGGGAGCCGTGGCGGGGCCGGCTCGGGCAGATCACCGCGCCGACGTTGGTGCTGCACGGCACCGAGGACCCGATGTTCCCCATCGAGCACGGACGCGCCCTGGCCGAGGAGATCCCCGGCGCACGTTTCATGGCGATGGAGCAAACCGGTCACGAGGTCTTCCCTCGCGCCCAGTGGGACACGGTCGTCGACGCCATTCTCGATCACACGAGGGCCTTCAGGCCGGTTTGATGGCGATGGACAGGTGGCCCGACGCCTGGGCGCCTGCCAGGGACTCCGCCTGGGTGAGAGTGGTGGCCAGGACGACGAGGGCGCCGTGGTCGTCGTCGGCCGACGGGATGGTCAGCACGGTCACGTCGTCGGCGACCAGGGAGGCGGTCTGGGTGTCGCCGGCGGCGAGGACGCCGATGCGGGAGCCGGGGGAGATCAGGCGCACGGCGTCGGGGTCGGAGATGCGTACGGGGGTGGCGACCATGCCGGGCGGCAGGCGTAAGCGGTCGAGGAGGCGGGCGTCGGTGAGCGGCTCGCCGCGGCGCATGGGGGCGGCCAGGACGCGGCCGGTGGCGCCCGTGCGGAGGGCGCCGTCGGGCGGGGCGGGCATGGGCACGGCGCGCAGGTCGCCGGGACGGAGCACGCCGGGTGACAGGTCGCGGGCGGCGACCAGCACGGCCGGGCCCGCGGGCGGGCGCAGCGCGAGGTGGCCGCACAGGACGCCGAGGGCGGCCAGGACCGCGGCGACGAGGCGGCGGCGCCGCTCGCACCGCCGCAGCCAGGCGCGGATCACGGCAGCTCGAAGGGAAGCTTGATGCCGTCGAGGGCGGAGCCGCAGGAGCACGTGCGTTCCTCCGGCAGGGCCTGGACCGTGTCGGAGACGAGGGTGCGCATGCGGGCGACGTTGCGGGCGAAGAACGCCAGCACCTCTTCGTGGGTGACGCCCTCGCCGGCCTCCACGCCGGCGTCGTGGTCGGTCACCAGCGACAGCGAGGTGTAGCAGAGGGCCAGCTCGCGGGCGAGCGCGGCCTCGGGGAAGCCGGTCATGCCGACGATGGTCCAGCCGTTGCGCTGGAACCACTGCGACTCGGCCCTGGTCGAGAAGCGCGGGCCCTCGATGACCACGAGCGTGCCGCCGTCGGCGGTCTGCCACTCGCCGGCGCGGGCGGCGGCGACGGCGACCTCGCGGCCCGACGGGCAGTAGGGGTCGGCGAAGGAGACGTGGACCGCGCCGCCGGCGTCGTAGTAGGTCTGGGCGCGGCCGGAGGTGCGGTCGACGAGCTGGTCGGGGACCACGATCGCGCCGGGGCCGAGCTCGGGCTTCAGCGAGCCGACCGCGCTGGGGGCGAGGACCTGGCGGACGCCGAGGGAGCGCAGGGCCCACAGGTTGGCGCGGTAGGGGATGCGGTGGGGCGGGAACCGGTGGTCCCGGCCGTGGCGGGGGATGAAGGCCACCGGACGCGAGCCGATGCGGCCCACCGTGACGACGTCGCTGGGCGGGCCGTAGGGGGTGGCGACCTCCACCTCCTCCGCCTCGTCGAGCAGGGAGTAGAAGCCGGAGCCGCCGATGACGCCGATGTCTGCGCGAATGACCATGGCGCTGAGAGTAGCGGGCGGGGGAATGGGGTCGAAGAGGCCGAATCTCGTTCTGTGGATATCGCGGGCGGGCGGGGTGAGGGCTGTGGACAAGGCGCGACCACCCAACGTGGCCGATACGATACGCGGCGTATTATCGGCGCATGCGGCAACGGGGCCTCGGGCTGATCATCATCGCGCTGATGCTCGGCATGCTGCTGGCCGCGCTCGACCAGACCATCGTGTCCACGGCGCTGCCCACGATCGTCGGCGACCTGGGCGGGCTCGATCACCTGTCGTGGGTGGTGACGGCCTACATCCTCGCCTCGACGGTGTCCACGCCGCTGTGGGGCAAGCTCGGCGACCAGTACGGGCGCAAGCGGCTGTTCATCGCCGCCATCGTGATCTTCCTGACCGGCTCGGCGCTGTGCGGGCTCAGCCGTAACATGGGCGAGCTGATCGGCTTCCGCGGCCTCCAGGGACTCGGCGGCGGCGGGCTGATGGTGCTGGCCCAGGCCATCGTGGGCGACGTGGTCTCGGCCCGCGACCGGGGGAAGTACCAGGGGTTCTTCGGCGCCGTGTTCGCCGTGTCGAGCGTCGTCGGGCCGCTGGTCGGCGGCCTGTTCGTCGACCATCTGTCGTGGCACTGGGTGTTCTACGTCAACCTGCCGCTCGGCGCCGTCGCGCTGCTCGTGATCACCGCCGCGCTGCCCGGCGACCGCCAGCGCGCCCGCCACACCATCGACTACGCGGGCGTGGTCCTGCTGGGCGGCGCGACGTCCTGCCTGGTGCTGATCGCCACCTGGGGCGGCACCGTCTACCCGTGGGCCGACCCGGTGATCGTCGGGCTGGCGGTGGCGGCGGTCGTGATGCTGGCCGGCTGGGTGGCGGCCGAGCGCCGGGCGCGTGAGCCGGTGCTGCCGCTCGCCCTGTTCAGGAACCAGGCATTCGCGGCGTCGTCGGTCGTGGGATTCGTGGTCGGGTTCGGGATGTTCGGCGCGCTCACGTACCTGCCTCTCTACCTGCAGGTGGTCCACGGGGTGAGCGCCACGTTGTCGGGGGTCTACCTGCTGCCGATGATGGCGGGCATGCTCACGCTGTCGGTCGTGAGCGGGTTCGTCATCTCGAAGACCGGTAAATACCGCTTCCTGCCGATCGCGGGCACGGGCATCGCGACCGTGGGGATGTTCCTGCTGTCGACGCTGACCGAGTCGAGCGGCATGCCGGCCCTGGCGGTCTACCTGCTGATCCTCGGCGTGGGCATCGGCATGACCATGCAGGTGCTGGTGATCGTGGTGCAGAACGCGGTCTCGTTCAAGGACCTCGGGGTGGCCACGTCGGGGGCGACGTTCTTCCGGTCGATCGGCGGGTCGTTCGGGGTCGCGGCGCTCGGGGCGGTCTTCACCGGGCGGCTCGCGCAGGACGTGCGCGAGGTGCTGGCCGGGTCGTCGCTGCCGCCGGGGTTCGACCCGGCCGAGGTGCAGAAGGATCCCACGGTGGTCCGGCGGCTGCCGCCCGGCCTCGCGGCCGAGTTCCTCCACGCGTACGCCGACTCGATCGCCATGGTGTTCCGGGTGGCGGCGCCGGTCATGCTGGTGGCGTTCCTGCTGTCGTGGTTCATCCCGCAGCAGCGGCTCAGGGAGACGACGAAGGCGGCCGACCTGGGCGAATGCCTGGGCGCGACGTCCGCCGAGCGTTCGTCGCTGGAGGAGGTGGAGCGGGGCCTGGTCCGGCTCGCCGACGCCGAGCTGCGCACGGGCTACTACACCCGGATGGGCGATCTGGCCGGGCTGGCGGGCATGAGGCCGGAAGGGGTGTGGATCATCGCCCGGCTGGGCGGCAAGGGCTGGGTGTCGGCCGCCGCCCTGGCGGAACGGGCGCGGGTCAGCAGGGAGCAGGGCAGACCGTACGCCGACCAGCTCGTCGACGACGGGTTTCTGGAGCGTTCGGCGGACGGCGAGATGCTGCGGCTCACCGAGCGCGGCCAGGAAGCCGCGCTGCGGCTGCTGCGTTGCTCACGCGAGGCGCTGAGCAGGTCGGTCGCCGACTGGGGGCCGCATCCGCAGCTGGAGGAGCTGCTCGACCGGGTCGCTCCGGATCTGCTCGGAGCCCTGGTGGACCGCCCTCGCTAGTTGGAGGCGGCGGCGGGGGCGGGGGCCGACTCGGCGGGCTTGCTGTCCGACTTCGACTCGGACTTCGAAGAGGACGAGCTGTCGGACTTCGAGGAAGAGGACGAGGAGGAGCCCGACGACGAGCGGTTGTCGGTCTTGTAGAAGCCCGAGCCCTTGAAGACGATCCCGACCGCCGAGAACACCTTGCGCAGCTGCCCCTCGCACGCGGGGCACACGGTCAACGCGTCGTCACTGAATTTCTGAACGACCTCGAGCTGCTCGGCGCAGTCGTTGCAGGCGTACTGGTAGGTCGGCACGCGTTCCTCCTAGCAGGCTTTGGCACTCATGCCTTGCGACTGCTAATGGTAACCGATGCGGTCAAACGCCTATTCCAATCCCCGCTCCCCGTACCATCCGGCGAGCTTGCCGCGGCGGCTGACGGCGCGTAACCGGTGTTCGACCTGGTCACGGGTGGCGGCGGTGGTGACGAGCAGGAGCTGGTCGTCGGCCCTGATCCGAGTGGTCTCGCCGGGCACGAACGACCTGCCGTCGCGCACGACCAGCGTCACCTGGGCGTCGCGCGGCAGCCGCAGCTCGAAGATCTCCACCCCGTGCAGCCGTGACCCGGGCGGCACCGACACCTGCAGCAGGTCGGCGTTCAGCTCCTCCAGCGGAGCCGCCTCCACCTCCAGCTCGTGCGCCTCGACGGGTGTGGTCACCTTGAGCAGGCGGGCGGCCCACGGCAGCGTGGGCCCCTGGAGCAGGGTGAACACGATGACGATCACGAACACCTCGTTGAAGATGTCCTTGGAGCCCTCGACCCCGGCAGCCCACGGGATCGTGGCCAGCACGATCGGGATCGCGCCGCGCAGCCCCGCCCACGACAGGAAGGCCTGCTCCCGCCACGGCACCCAGCCCTGCCCGATCAGCCGCCCGAGAGACGCGCTGACCAGCACCGCGAGCGGCCGTGCCAGCACCAGCATGACCGTGCCGGCGATGAGCCCCGGCACGATCGCCGACGACATCTCCATCGGGCTGGCCAGCAGGCCCAGCATCACGAACAGCCCGATCTGCGCCAGCCACGCCATGCCCTCCGCGAACCCCCGGGTGGCGGCTCGGTGCGGCAGCTTCGAGTTGCCCAGGACGAGCGCGGTCAAGTAGATCGCGAGGAAGCCGGAGCCGTGCAGCAGCGCCCCTCCCGCGTACGAGAAGAGGGTGAGGCCCAGCACCGCGATCGGGTAGAGGCCCGAGACGGGCAGCGCGATGCGGCGCAGCGCGAACGCGCCCGCCGGGCCGATCGCCAGCCCGACGGCGGCGCCGATGGCCAGCTCGCTGCCGGTCTCGACGAGGAACGAGCCGAGGTCGGGCGACGCGTGGACGGTGCCGCTCAGCAGCACCACGGCGAGCACCGTCGGGGCGTCGTTGAAGCCGGACTCCGCCTCCAGGATGCCCGCCAGCCGGGGCGGCAGGGGCAGCCGGCGCAGGACGGAGAACACCGCGGCGGCGTCCGTCGGCGCCAGCACCGCGCCGATGATCAGCGCGGTGATGGTGTCGACGCCCAGCAGGTAACGGACGGGGATGGCCACGGCCAGGATGCTGACCGCGACGCCGACCGTGGCCAGGATCAGCGCCAGCGGCACCGATCGGCGGACCTGACTCCAGTTCGTGGTCAGGCCGCCCTCGGCCAGGATCACCGCGAGCGCCAGGAAGCCGATGTCCTTGGCCAGGCCGGGATCGGCGAACGGGATGCCGAACCCGGCGTCTCCCAGGGCCAGCCCGAACCCGAGGAACAGCAGCAGACTGGGCAGCCCGCTGCGGTGCGCGACCCGTACCGAGATGACGGCGGCGATGACGATGACGGCACTGACGAGGAGCCAGACATCCAGCGTCATCTGGCCCCCTTTGATCACCTGTGTCTAGGTAAGTTTAATTAGTCCCGAAGGTGTGATCGCAAAGCGGACGGCCCGATCGTGCGGTTCCGCCGGGATGTCGTCCCTGAGCTCGCCCTCGTGCAGCGGCGCGACGGTCGGCACGTTCGGCCCGACCCGGGCCAGCGCCCGGTCGAACGAGCCGCCGCCGCGGCCCAGCCGCACCCCGGTGCGCCGGTCCACGGCCAGCGCGGGCGCGATCACCAGCGCCGCCGTGCGGATCGCGTCGACTCCGCGCCGCGTGTCGACCGGCTCCATCAGGCCGAACCGGCCCGGCGCCAGGGTGTCAGGCCCGTCGTACACCGCCCAGTCGAGGTCGTCGTCCTCGCGCAGGACCGGCAGCATCACGGTCGCGCCGTGCTTCCACAGCGCGAACACCAGCCCGTGCGTCCCGGGCTCGGCGCCGATCGACCAGTAGCAGGCGACCAGCCCGGCCATCTGGACCCAGGGCTGGTCGAGCAGGGTTTCGCGGACTTTGGTGGCGTTCGCGCGGAGCTGATCGGGGGTGAGCGAGGCGCGCGCCGCGAGCAGTTCGCGACGCAGGTGCGGCTTGTCCACAGGTACCTCCACTAGGGTCTAGGCATGGCTGACTTCGACCCTGTGACGAAAGCCGTCGTGCCCGCCGCGGGTCTGGGCACCCGGTTCCTTCCGGCGACCAAGGCGACACCCAAGGAGATGTTGCCCATCGTCGACAAGCCCGCCATCCAGTATGTCGTCGAGGAGGCCGCCTCCGCTGGCCTGCTCGACGTGCTGATGGTCACTGGCAAGAACAAGCGGTCCATAGAGGATCATTTCGACCGCGCGTACGAGCTGGAGGACGTGCTCGAGGCGAAGGGCGACGAGCACCGGTTGTCCCAGGTCCGCGAGCCGGCCTCACTGGCGACCCTGCACTACGTGCGGCAGGGCGAGCCCAAGGGGCTCGGGCACGCGGTCCTCTGCGCCAAGCAGCACGTCGGCGACCACCCGTTCGCCTGCCTGCTCGGCGACGACCTGATCGACCGGCGCGACCCGCTGCTGCAGCGCATGATCGAGGTGCGCGGCGCGTACGGCGGCAGTGTGATCGCGCTGATGGAGGTCCCCAGGGAGCAGGTCTCGCTGTACGGGGTCGCGACCATCGAGGCGACCGGCGAGGACGACGTCGTCAAGGTCGTCGACCTGGTGGAGAAGCCTCCGGTCGAGGAGGCGCCCTCCAACTGGGCGATCATCGGGCGCTACGTGCTCGACCCGGAGGTCTTCGCCGTGCTGGAGGAGACCCCGCCGGGCCGCGGCGGCGAGATCCAGCTCACCGACGCGCTGCGCACCCTCGCCGGCCGCGACGCCGACAAGGGCGGGCCGGTGCACGGCGTGCTGTTCCGCGGCCGCCGCTACGACACCGGCGACAAGCTCGACTACCTGCGCACGGTCGTGAAGTTCGCGGCCGACCGGCCCGACCTCGCCCCCGACTTCCTGCCCTGGCTGCGGGAGTTCCTCGATGAAATCGGTTGACGCGCACCTGGCCGACATCCTCGCCACGGTGCGCCCGCTCGCGCCGCTGGAGCTGGAGCTGGAGCAGGCCCTCGGCGCCACGCTCGCGGAAGAGATCACCTCCCCGGTGCCGCTCCCGCCGTTCGCCAACTCCGCCATGGACGGATATGCCGTACGAGCGAGCGACATCGCGGACGCGCCGGTCACGCTGCCGGTGATCGACGACGTGGCGGCCGGGGCCGGCGAACTGCTCGCCGTCGGCCCCGGCCACGCCGTCCGCATCATGACCGGCGGCCCGATGCCCTCGGGGGCCGACACCGTGGTGCCCGTCGAGCTGACCGACGGCGGTACCGTCCAGGTCCGCATCGAGGAGACCGTGCGGGAGGGCAACGCCATCCGCCTGGCCGGCGAGGACGTGCAGGCCGGCGCGGTCGTGCTCAAGCCCGGCACCGTCATCGGCCCCGCCCAGCTCGGCATCATCGCCGGCGTCGGCCGCCGCCGCGTCCTGGCCCGGCCCAGGCCGCGCGTCGTCGTGCTCGCGACCGGCGCCGAGCTGATCGAGCCGGGGCTGCCGCTCGGCCCCGGCCAGATCTGGGACTCCAACAGCTTCACGCTCACTGCCGCCGCCCGCTCCGCCGGCGCCGACGGCTTCCGCGCCCCCACCGTGGGCGACGACCCGGCTGCGTTCCTGGAGCGTCTCGACGCCCAGCTCGTCCGCGCCGACGCCGTCGTGACCAGCGGCGGGGTGTCCATGGGCGCGTACGAGCCGGTCAAGGAAGCCCTCGGCCCGCTCGGCACCGTACGGTTCGACAAGGTCGCCATGCAGCCCGGCATGCCCCAGGGGTTCGGCACCGTCGGCGACGACCAGGTGCCGATCTTCGCGCTGCCCGGCAACCCCGTCTCGTCGTTCGTGTCGTTCACGCTCTTCGTCCGGCCCGCGCTCGACAAGATGCGCGGCCTCCCGGCGGGGCCGCCCGCCACCGTCACCGTCCGCACCACGGCGCCGCTGCGCTCCCCGGCCGGCAAGAGGTCGTTCCTGCGTGGCATGCTCGGTTCCGACGGCTCCGTCGCCCCCGTGCACGGCCAGGGATCACACCAGCTCGCCGCCCTGGCCTCCGCCAACGCGCTCATCGTGGTGCCGGAGGACGTCACCGAGGTGCCCGCCGGCGAGCAGGTGGAGGTGATCAGGCTGTGAGCGAGCTGACGCACGTCGACGAGACCGGCGCCGCGCGCATGGTGGACGTGTCCGCCAAGGACGTCAGCGCCCGCACCGCGACGGCCACCGGCCGGGTGCTGCTGTCGCCCGAGGTGGTGGCGCTGCTGCGCTCCGGCGACGTGCCCAAGGGCGACGCGCTCGGCGTGGCCCGCATCGCCGGCATCATGGGCGCCAAGCGGACACCCGACCTCATCCCGCTGTGCCACCCCATCGCCATCCACGGCGTCAAGGTGACGCTCGACGTGGCCGACTGGGGGGTGACGATCACCGCCCGGGTCAAGACTGCCGACCGCACCGGCGTGGAGATGGAGGCGCTCACGGCGGTGTCGACGGCGGCGCTGGCGCTGTTCGACATGGTGAAGGCGGCCGACCCCGCAGCGGTGATCACCGACATCCGGGTCGAGGAGAAGACGGGCGGCAAGACCGGCGAGTGGAGGCGGGCGTGATCAGGGCGCTGGTGGTGACGGTGTCGAACCGGGCGTCCGCCGGGATTTATGCCGATAAGTCAGGACCGCTCCTGGTTTCCTTGCTCACCGAGGCCGGCTGCACCGTCGAGGGCCCACTCGTCGTCCCCGACGGCGAACCCGTCGAGGCCGCCCTGCGCCACGGCGTCACCAAGGCGTACGACCTGATCGTGACGACCGGCGGCACCGGCCTCACCCCCACCGACCGGACCCCCGAGATGACCGCCCGCGTGATCACCCGCGAGATCCCCGGCATCGCCGAGACCATCCGCGCCGCCAACCGTGACCAGGTGCCCACCGCGATCCTCTCCCGCGGCCTCGCCGGCCAGGCAGGCCACACCCTCATCGTCAACCTGCCCGGCTCCAGCGGAGGTGTCCGCGACGGCGTCGCCGTGCTCGCCCCCGTGCTCAAGCACGCCGTCGACCAGATCCGCGGCGGCGACCACCCACGCTGACCTCAGATGCGCCACCAGACCCGTGGCGGCATCGCGCCGAATCGGGGGATGATGTCAGATGTGGATCGACTACGCGGCTGGCCTGCGACGCTGACCGAGGGCCCGGTGTCCCTCAGGCCGCTCCGGCTGAGCGACGCACGCGTCTGGCGCGACACCCGGGTACGCAACGCCGACTGGCTGCGCCCCTGGGAGCCGAGCAACCCCGAGACACCGCTCTTCCGCACCGGGCTCGGCCCGTACCTCACCATGGTCGCCACCCTGCGCCGCGAGGCCCGGCAGGGCCTCGCCCTGCCCTGGGTAGTCACCTACCGCGGCCGCTTCGCCGGACAGCTCACCATCGGCGCCATCGTCTGGGGCTCGGCCCGATCCGCCCAGGTCGGCTACTGGATCGACGGCGCGCTCGCCGGCCGCGGCATCACCCCGACCGCCCTCGCCATGGCCGTCGACCACTGCTTCTTCACCACCGGCCTGCACCGGATCGAGGCGAACATCCGCCCCGAGAACCAAGCCAGCCGTAGAGTGGTTGAGAAACTGGGCTTCCGGGAAGAAGGCATTCGGCGTCGCCAACTCCACATCGACGGAGCCTGGCGCGACCACATCTGCTACGCGCTGACCGCGGAGGACGTCCCCGGCGGCCTGCTCGTACAGTGGCGTCGCGCCCGGTCGTCCGTGGAAGAGGTTTGACGATCTCGCGACACACCGCATCGAATGCTCGTCAATCAGTGACACGCGGTCTTACGGTGCGTGACGTGAGCACAATGAGAACGCCCGACGCACCGAGGCGTTCTCGTGCTGCCCGGAGGTGCCTGTGAGCGGTGCTCTCCTCTACCTCGCCATCGTCATCATGTGGCTCTGCGTGCTGGTGCCCATGTGGCTGCGCCGGGACAAATCCAACCTCGCCGAACTGGCCGAGCTCGAAGAGCACTACACCGGCGAACACCAGATCCCCGACCTCACCACCGCGCCTGACGAGGAGCCGGTGGAGACCGAACGCGTCGACCCGCGCCAGTTCCGTTACCGGCGGCGGGCGATCATCGTAGCGCGCCGGCGGCGGTTGCTGTTCTTCACCATCCTGCTGGTGGTGGCCTCGGTGGTCACGGCCTCGGTCCAGATGATCCCCTGGTGGGGCGTCGCCCCGTCCGGCGCCGTCATGCTGCTCTACCTCGTGTTCCTGCGCATCGCCGTCAAGGTCGACCGCGAACGCCGCCAGCGCGCCCTCCAGGCCCGCGACCGCACCCGCCGCATCCGCGCCCGCCGGCGCGCCGAGGAACTCGCGGCCAGGGAGGCCGAGGTCATCGAGTTCACGGGGGCGCAGGGGGACGTTCTCTTCGACCAGTACGCCGAACCGCCTCGGCGAGCGGTGGGTGACTGAATACTGTGGCGCGAGGACCCTCGGTTGTTTGCTAATCTGGTCGAGGTCTTGGGGATGTAGCGCAGTCCGGTAGCGCACTTCGTTCGCATCGAAGGGGTCAGGGGTTCGAATCCCCTCATCTCCACCCAGGGCCGTTCTTGAAACGGCCGGACTGAAGTTGACGGGATCCCGTCTGATCATCGCGATCGGGCGGGATCTCGTCGTTTCAGGGGTTTCCGAATTG
>NZ_JBITHT010000011.1:0-192437 GCF_044458265.1 Nonomuraea sp. NPDC050478
TCGGCGGCCAGCCCTCCGGCGGCGGGTAAGCCCTGAGTGCGCAGGTTCCCGGCCGCGTCGTAGCTGCTGGTGAAGCTGTACGTGCCGGCCAGCGCGCCCTCGACGGCCGGGACGGTGACGGTGCTGGCGGTGGGCCGGTAGTCGCTGTCGTAGCCGGTGACCGCCTGGGTGTAGGCATGGCCTGCCGTTATGCGGGTGGCGGCGGTGGGCTGGCCCTTGGCGACGGTGTCGTAGCTCCATTCGGCAAGCTTGGTGCCGGTGCCCGTCTCGCCGGCCCACTGGCTGGTGCGCCGGCCCAGGTCGTCGTAACTGTTGGAGATCTTCTGGCCGTTGCCGTCGACGCTCCAGATCTGCCGGCCGGCCAGGTCGAAGCCGTAGCTGGAGGTGCCGGCGTCGGGGTCGTCGGCGGCAGTGCGGCGGTCCAGCCAGTCATAGGTGTAGGTGCGGACGTTGCCATTGGCGTCCGTCATCGTGGTCAGGTTGCCGCGCAGGTCGTAGCCGTAGCCGGTGTCGGCATGCTGGCTGGCGTTCGGCCATTCCTCGACCTTGACGGCGCGGCCGAACACGTCGGTGACGGTGGCGGTCTTGCCGCCGAACGGCGGGGTGACCTCGGTTCGTTCGCTGCCCGGGTAGGCGGTGGTGGTGCGGCGCAGTTCAGTGCCCAGGTGGTAGGCGATCGATGCGGTGGGGCGTTCCTGGCCGTCGTAGACGGTCTTGGTCCACTGCGGCAGGTCGGTCAGCGCCGCATTGAGTAATCCACTGCCCGCGTCGTCGGCGTTGTGCACGGGCTCGGAAACCGCCGCGGTCAGGCCGCGGGCGTCATAGGTGGTGGCGGTGACGATCCGGCCGCCGGCAGGGGAGGCGGTCTGGGCTTCGCGGTTGCGGCCGAGCCCGTCGTCGTAGCTGTGGGTGGTGGTGTAGGTGGTGCCGGTCAGCAGCTCCCGGACGGTGGTCTTGATCGGCTCGTCCGGTTGGCCGAGCCAGCCGTCGAACGGGATGTCGTAGGCGACGGTCGCCGACGGTGTGCCGCCGCTGCGTGGCTGGCCCGGCTTCCACAGCGCGGTGGTACGGCCGAGCCCGTCGTAGTCGATCTCGGTGATCTTGCCGTTGGCGTCGGTCACCCGTACCGGCTCGCCCAGCGTGTGCGACAGGCGCGCGGTCACCGTATGGCCGAGCGGGTTGGTGGTGGTGACGCCGGTGGCGGGCCAGCCGACGGCCGGGCTGTAGGTGGTCGTGGTGGTCTTGTTGAGCGGGTCGGTGGCGGTCAGCGGCCGGCCGTAGTCGTCGAAGGTCGCCTTGCCGGTGGAGATGGTGGTGGCGTCGGCGTAGGCGCGGACCTCGGTCGGGTTGCCGTCGCTGGGCTTGTTGGTGGCCGGGTTGGTGCCCGCGTCGTACAGGGTGATGTTCTTGCCGATCAGTGTGCCGCTGGTGCAGCTGTCTCCGGCGCGTTCCTCCACCACGGAGGGGAAGGCGGTCATCCACTGCCCGGCGTCGGTGTTGCGGGCGTAGGTGGTGGAGGTGCAGGTGTTGTCGGCGGCCACGCCTTCCTGGCCGTAGTCGTTGACCCGGATCGGCAGGCCGTCATTGTTGTAGGCGGTGCGCTCGTCGGTGTAGCGCCAATTGCCGTTGCTCAGCTTCTCCCGGGAGCGTTCGCGGGTCGCCAGCACCAGCGCGATCTGCCGCTCCCCGGTGCCCGTGCCGGTGGAGGTGATCGTGTACTCGTAGCGGGTGGAGTCGACCTCGGTGTAGGCGCGCGGGCTGAGCGCGGTCATCGTCCACGACTGCTCCTGCAGCACCTGGCCCTGCAGCAGCGGGGCGTCGGTGATGGTGTTGCCGTCGAAGTCGGTGACGCTCTGCCCGGTGCCGCCCAGGAAGGTACGGGTGTCGACCGTGTAGCCGGCCGGGTCGCTGCCCGAGCCGGTGATGGTGCGCACCTGGCCGTAGCCGCGCCATTCGGACTTGTCCGGCGCCTGGCCGGGCTCGGCGAACTGGTCCGGGTCGATCCAGCGGGGCCCGCCGAGGAACTCGTACTGGTGGACCACGTCCGGCGAGCCGGCCACCATGTCGCGCTCGACCACCTTGGTGGCCAGCTGTTTGAAGAACCGGCTCCACGTCTCGTAGCCCTGGTCGGGGTCGCTGCCCATGTCGACCTGGTAGCAGTCGCCGACCTTGTCGGTCAGGTAGTTGCCGCCGACGCGGCCCTTGCCGCCTCCGCACGGGTCGGCCTGGCCGTAGGTGACCTCAATGCGGCCGCCCATGCCGTTGCCGATGGCGGCGATGCGCGGCACCATCCGCCAGGACAGGAAGTCGGTCCAGTCCGACCAGTTGTCGTAGTCCATCTTCCCGGCCAGCATCACCGCGTCGAAGTCCAGCGGCGGCAGCATCACCTCGGGCTCGGTGGCCATGCCGGTCTGCTGCACGGTGTCCAGCCACATCACCTGGTCATAAGCCCAGGCGAAGTCGGTGCGCTGGTAGATCCACTCGTGGGTGAGGTCGAGCCGGTCCACCGGGTCCCACTCGCCGGTGCTCGGGTTGCGCGACTCGGTCTGCACCGTGGTGAGCTTGCGGGTGGAGTAGAACGCGATCGCGTCGTTGGTACAGGTGGCGGGGTTGTCGCAGTGCAGGTCGGTGGGCACGTCCTCACCGTCGCGCGCCGCCGTGGTGAACACCGTGCGGGCGGTCGGCTGGCTGCCGGCCACCTGCGTGTTGTGCCCCCACACCACCTGCGACAGGAACCCGCCCCGGTCATACGGCAGCACCCGGTAGGTCTCGTGCCCGCAGGAGGGCAGGCAGAAGTAGTTGGTCTCGCGGGTGTAGGAGTAGTCGATGACGTTCTCGTTGCGGTCGATCTCCTGGTCCAGGTTCCACCGCCACACGCCGGTGCAGGTGGGCGGGATCTCGTCGTAGTAGTAGCGCTCGTAGCACGGCTCGTCCGCCACCACGTACGGGTCGTGCTCGTTGCCGATGTACGGGGTCTGCCACTGGGCGTCGCGGTTGTGGCCGAACCGCCACACCTGCCCGTCCTGGTCGATGATCTTCCAGTACGGCTGCCCGTCCGCGCCGCCGGCGACCTGCTCGACCTTCCAGCCGAAGTCCGGCACCGTCTTCCACGCGCCGGTGTCGCGGTCCTGCACGATCGAGGCCGAGCGGCCTCCGGCCGAGAGCACCAGCTCTGACTGGGTCTGGTCGTTGGTGGCCGGGTCCCCGTCATTCTGGTCGGGTGACTCCCAGCACAGCGCCCCGCCGCCGATCCCGAGCTCCTCGGCCCACCAGATCAGCTCGCCGGAGTTGTCGTCGAACCAGTTGTCCACATAACAGCGGCGGTAGCGGCGCTCGATGAATCCGGCGTTCAGGTCCCAGCCGACGCCGACGACGCCGGACTGGTTGTTGGTCCAGCGGCCCTGCCCGTCCACCGACGAGGCGTCGTACTGCAGCGACAGATCCGGCCCGTTCCCGGCCGGGGAGGGCGCCTCGGGGAGCGGCACGTCGTAGTCGAACCCGCCGCCGGAGGTGCCGGCCTGCCAGGTGCCCGCCGGCTTCAGATCGGTGGCGCCCCAGTTGCCGTCCGGGCCGGTCAGCCCGGCCGCCAGCAGATACACCGACCCGGCGGCCAACTGCGCCTCCAACGCCGCGGTCCTGGCCTTGGCAAGCGCCTGCTTATCCTTGCCCGTCACAGGTTCGGCGGCAGCGGGGGCCGCGTCTGCGGATGTGACGTCGATTTCGGCGGTGAGAGTGCCGGTCTGGACGTCGTTGACCGCATGCACTACCTGCGGCCGGGTCACGCACGAGCGCGGCCGCGGCTCCTGCAGCACGCACACCGGCAGCCGGACCAGCTGGAGGCGGCTGGCGAAGTTGCCGCCGAAGGCGTCACGGAAGGCGGCGTAGGAGAACTCCGCACGAACCTTGCCCGCCGCCTTCTCCCCGTCAGCGCGGACGATCCGGGCGGCCACGCCGACGCCGCCCAATTCGCGGACCGTTTCCGGTGCCAGCGTCTCAACCTTGACCCGGTCCGGCCCGGCTCCCTTGACCTGGCCGAGCCGCACCGGCAGCTTCTCGGCCGCCGCCACCTCCCCGGCTTCGGCTAGGTCCACCTCGGCCGTGCCCGCCTGCGGCCAGACCGGCTTTTCACGCCTCACCTCGGGCACGGACTCCTCAGCGCCCTGGGCCACCTTCTTGCCGGGTACGTCACGTCCCCGGACCGACTGTTCGGGGTCAGGTTCGGCTGCGGCTGCCTGCGGGATCAGCACGTCCGGCACGCCGATGCTGGAGATCAGCATCAAGCAGGCCAGACCAATGAGCAGCGCTACGAACCGTCCGCGCATGTCGGATCCCTTCGAAGGGCACGCTGACGCAGACCCCGACGAAGGGGCCTTTCATGCGCCATAAAGCAGGAGTAAGACGATCACTAGGAATGTGATCGTCCAGCGAAGATCGGTCAACGACGGGAGCGTCGCTTACCCGACACCCTCAGTCAGGTCCTGACGTCAACGATGGCGACACTCGCTGGTCAAGCGAGATGTCATGGATACGGTATACGCGCGCTGTGAGATGGATCACAAAGCGATATCGGACGCCCCTGGCCGGTAATTAAGGCGCGTTCCGAGTGATATTCGGCTGGAGGTAGCTCCAGCGGTCAGCCGCCTCGTGGCTCTGGCGCCTTCGGCTCGTCTTCTCGTACGAAGGAGCCTCGGCCCGGGATGGTTTCGATCAGCTTGAGGTCGTCTCTCAGGTGGGCAATAGCCTGACGGATCGTCGGGCGTGAGACCTCGATTTCGCGTTCGAGCTGCACTTCGGAGATGTCGAGACGGCGCCTCGGTGCGAATCCCTCAGAGTCCGGGACTACACGTGCGACTGCATGTCCACGCTGTACGAACTGTGCTCGGCGGCTGGCCTGGTCGTCATCCGCCGGACAATTGGATCGCCCGAGGGCGCACGCGTCAGTATTAGCCTCGATCTTTCACGATCTTCGTATGGTCGGGTAAGCGGTTCGGCTGAGGGTTGATTTCACGCTGAGGTCAGCGTGAGGAGCCCGGTTGACGCGCCGGGTGGGCGGGGTTCCACGTGCCCGATGGGTGTCCTTCCTGGTTCGTTAGGGTGGTTCCGGCGCTGGTCAGGTCGGTGCCGGCAGTGCTTGGAGCCGGGCCAGAGCGGTCAGGAGCGTGCAGGCCCAGGGCCATCGCGCGGCCAGGCGTAGGCGCAGGCGTCGGCTTCCGCGCACCAGCCGTCCGGCGACGGCGAACAGGCGGAGCCGCAGACGTTTGGGTTCGTAGCGGCGGGCTTCGGTGTCGTGCAGGGCGAGCATCTGCATCCATGCGAGGAGTTCGCAGGCCAGGGCGACGAGTTCGCACCAGATCTGGTTCTGGGTGAAGTCGTGCAGGGGCAGGTTGGCCAGGCCGGTGTCCTTGGCGGTTCGGATGCGGTCCTCGCAGCGGGCCCTGCGGCGGTGGCGGAGTTCAAGGTCGGCGAGCTGGCCGCGGCGGGTGTTGGTGACGAAACAGGTGAAGCGGTGCCCGTCGAGGTCGGTGAAGCGCAGCTGCGCGCCGGGATGGGGCCGTTCTTTGCGGGCGATGACGCGCATGCCTTTGGGCCAGCCGGTCAGGTCCAGCAGGCCGGTCAGCTCGGCCACCCAGGCGCCGGGCCGGATCTGGCCGTCGGCGTCGTAGGCAGGCGTCCATCCGCTGCTGGGCAGGCGCAGGATCGCGGCCTGGATGTCGTCGGTGAGGGTGAACCCGATCGAGTACGACAGCCACCGTCCGGGCCGGGTCAGCCAGGCCAGGAACTCATGGGTGCCGCCGCCGGAGTCGGTGCGGATCAGTACCTGGCGGCGGCGCTGGCGGGGTAGCTGGGCCAGGGCGAGCCGGGTGGCGTCGATGTGGTCGGCGGCGGTGTTGGACCCGGCGTTTCCAGGTCGCAGGAGCAGGGCCAGTGGCTCGCCGGAGCCGTCTTGGCCGTGGTCGGCGAAGACCGTCATCGGGTGGAAGCCGAAGGTCTTCTTCCAGGTCGGGGCTGCCTGCTGTTTGTCGGAGTGGGCGATGACGATGGTGGCGTCGATGTCGAGAGGGATCAGCTCGCCGTCGGCTCCGGGTGCGTGCTGGCCGGTCAGATGCCAGGCTCGCTGGCGTGCTTGGGCGCGGGCGGTTCGGATGGCTTTTAATGCTCGCGCCGGTTCGGCGGCCAGCCGGTCGATCAGCCGGGAGACGGTCGGGTCGGAGGCGACGGGGCCGAACAGGTCGGGCTGGGAGCGCAGCAGCGCGATGTCGGCCAGGCAGTCACCGCCGAGAGCCAGGGCGAGGGCCAGGTCGGCGATGACCTTGCCGGGGTCGTGCACGGCCCGGGCCGGCCGCCAGCGCTGCAGTTGGGTGGATAACGCCCGGTCCAGGCCGGTGACGCGCAGGGTGTGGAGCAGTAGCAGGGCGCCTGTGTGGGAGACGAGCCCCGAACCGTCCGCGGACGCCTCGATCTTGCGCTGGGACGCGATAGTCTTCACGTGGAAAGTGCCTTCTGATCTGGCGTGGACAGGACTCTAGACAAGCCCCATCCTCCCAGCTCAAAGGCACTTTTCTTATGTAAACGATCAGCCCGGCTCAAATTCCTCGTGAAAGCCCGAGGCTAGTCTACGGCGCATGCAAGTGGCTCGCCGGCGATGACCCGCTCTGCGCGGTCTACTGCGTGACGCGAGACAAGGGCTTCATCGCGGCCCACTCCAACGGCTCTTTGAACAAGCACAGTTACGTCCTCGCGCCAACGAGGTTCCTTCTGCTCTTGCGCGCGGCTCGAGCCCAGTACGCCATCCAAAAGACTCGCCCCGGTAAGCCCTAACATGCTCGACGGGTGACGGGTCAGAGCCACCAGATCGCGGTGGCTCTCGCCGGCAACTCGGTGAGCTGGGTGAGGCGTTCGGCCAAAGGCAACCCGGGTGCCTTGGAGTTTCTCACGGTACGACTTGCACGGTCACGTACGGGCGGTTGGCGGCGGCAACAAGATGGTCAAGCTGTACGGACATGACCTGGGCGTCCCTATTGGTCGTCGAAGCGCCATCTCGTCAAGCAAGACCCACAGGGTGGGCGGTGAACCGGTGTCCAGGGTTGGCACATAACACCCAGTAACAGGACAGATGCTGGTGTAACGCTCCACCCCTGTGCGCCCGACATCCATGGGGCGGCACTCGTACGGGAGGGCGTGTGGACTTCTGGGGGACCATCCTCGTCCTGATCAGACGCTGGTACGTGGCCCTGCCGGCCTTTCTGCTGGCCCTCGGCGGCGCCTTCTATGCCTACAGCACGATCCCGGTCACCTACACCACCACCGCCGTGCTGGTGCTGACCGCGCCGACCACCGGCGGGATCCTGCCACCCGACCCCGGCCAGCCCGTGCCCCAGGTCAACCCGCTGCTCAACTTCGACCACGGGCTGGACGTGGCCGCCTCGATGCTGATCAGTGTCATGAGCACGCCGGACATGGTGGCCGACATGGGCACGGCCGAGGGCGACACCGAGTACGCGGTCACCAACGGCACCAACAACCTGGAGTCGCTGGCGACCGGGCCGCTGGTGTTCGTCGAGGGGGAGAGTCGCACGCCGGAGGCGTCCGCGGCCATCGTCCGGCAGGTGATCGAGCGGGTCAGGCAGGAGCTCGACGTGCGGCAGCGGCAGGTGCACGCGCCGCCGGAGACGTACATCACGATCAGCGAGGCGGTGCCGCCGACCACGCCCGCGCCCCAGCAGGGCAGGAAGCTCCGCTCGGCGGCGGCGGCCCTCGGCCTCGGCGTGATCGCCGCCCTGACGGCGGCCTTCGCGGCGGAGAGCCTGGCGGCCCCGCTCCGCCGCCGCCGCCCCGGTCCGCAGCCCGAGGAGAGGGAACTGGTCGGCGCCGAGAAGGCAGGACCGTGACGGAGCCACCGCCCCGGGCGGATGGGGCGACGGTGGCGGCGGTGTTCGCCTTCGTGCTGCTCGTGGTGCCCGCGCGGCTGGTGCTGAAGTACCTGCCGTTGTCGCTCACGCCCGCGAACGTGGTCAGCCTGGTCGCCGCGCTGCTGTGGCTGTGCGCGCAGCTCACGCTCGCGTTAGGGGCGGCCAAGGGGCGTAATCCGGTACGTACCGCGCTGTTCGCCTACTTCACCGCCATGCTCGCCACGTACGGCTTCGCCACGGCCGGCCCGATGGAGTCGGACGAGCTCAACCTGGCCGACCACTCGTTCGTGCTCGTGGTGGCGATCGTCGGGCTGGCGTTGACCGTCTGTGACGGGGTGCGCGGGCTGCGGCGGCTGGACTTCGTGCTGAAGACGCTCGTCGTGGCCGGCGCGGTGATCGCGGTGATCGGCGCGCTCCAGTTCCTGTTCTCGGTCGACCTGACCCGGTTCATGGAGCTGCCGATCCTGCGCTACACGACCGAGGGCGACGCGTTCGTGCTGGAGCGGGCCGACCTGCGGCGGGTGGCCGCCACCACCGGGCATCCGATCGAGTTCGGCGTCACCTGCGCGATGCTGCTGCCGCTGGCCGTGCACTACGGCGTGCGGGCGCGGGCGCTCCGGGAGCCGTCGCTGCGCTGGTGGGTGTGCGCGCTGCTGATCGGGTGCGGACTGATGTTCTCGGTGTCCCGCTCGGCGATGCTCAGCCTGGCCGTGGTGGGCGCGGTGCTGTTCGCGGGCTGGCCGGTCAGGCGGCGGCTCCAGGCGCTGGTGGCTGCGGCCGGGTTCCTGGTGGCGGTCCGCATAGCCGTGCCGGGGCTGCTGGGCACGTTCGTCGGCCTGTTCACCGACCTCGGCAACGACGAGAGCATCCAGTACCGCACGCACGACTACGCGGTCGCCGCGCAGCAGATCAGCCGCCACTTCTGGCTCGGCCGCGGGCTGGGCACCTGGTATGCGCCCAAGCACCAGATCTTCGACAACCAGTACATCCTGTCCATGGTGGAGACCGGGCTGATCGGCACGGCGGCGTTCGCCGGGCTGTTCCTGGTCGCGTGCTACGCGGCGCTGCGGTCGCGTTTCCTCAGCGCCGACCCCGTCACCCGCGACCTCGGGCTCACGGTCGCCGCCTGCCTGGTGGTGCCGCTGGCCGGGTCGTTCACGTTCGACCTGCTGTCGTTCCACACCGTGACGGGGATCTCGTTCCTCCTGGTCGGCGCGGCGGGCGCGCTGCTGCGCGCGGTACGCGCCGATCAGCTCGCGCCCTCGCAGGCCAGCGGGCCGACGATCGAGGTGACCCGATAGTTCGCGTCGATGGTCACCAGTTCGTTCCCGGCCCAGTCGGCACGGCCGCACTCGGAGTCGACCGGGCCGTACACCCACGACTTGTCGACGAGCTTGTTGCCGCGCACGACCTGCTTGCCGCGCGCGTTGCGCACCTGGATGCTGAACGTGCCGCCCATCACCAGGTTGCCGGTGACCACGACGTCCTCGGACTTCTCGTCCACCAGGAAGATCGGCGCGGTGATGTGCTCGGCCTCGCGCTGGTCGACGGTGTTGTGGTGGAAGGTCAGGCCCTTGCCGCCGTTGTAGGCCTGGATGCCGTCGGAGTGGTCGCCGGGGTTCGAGCAGAGTTTCACGTACGAGTCGCGGATGTCCACGGCGTCACCGGAGACGCGGAAGCCGTCGCTGTGGCCCTGGACGAGCACGCGGGTGGCGGTGTACTTGTCGTGGCCGATCGCGGGCAGCGGGCCGCAGGTCCTCGTGGTGCCGACGGTGGTGTCCGTGATCGTGAACCGGAACGAACGGTCGCCGTCGGCGTTGGTGACGTGCCCGTCGATGACGCTGTTCTTGATGGTGACGTCGTCGGCGTGGACGAGCAGGGGGCCGCGGATGTGCACGCCGTCGAGCACGGCCCCCGGTGTCTGGACCTTGTACGCGACGTCCTCGGTGTTGAGCGGGACCTCGGTCAGCCGGACACCCTTCGGCGCCCCCGTACAGGCCGGAGTGGGATGGTCGGGGCAGGAACTGCCGTCGGGCCTGACGATCGACGCCGACGGACTGGGCGCCGGCGGCGCGACCGTCGGCCGCGGCTCCGCCTGACATGCCGTCAGCAGCACCACCATCGAGATGACCACGACGGCCGCACGGCCCGGAACCGGTGTGGTGGGGTGGGCGCTCACGGGCATCACCTCTCAGCCGCCGAGCCGGCGCGACAGGTCGGCCCAGGAGCCCGCGCGCAGGTCGCGGTCGCTCACTTCGGTCACCGGCAGGGGCCACGCTATCTTGAGATCCGGATCGTCGTACCGGACCGCGAGATCCTCCGCGGGGTCGTGCTCGCGGTCGATGCGGTAGCAGGTGTCGGCGGGTTCCGTCAGCGCCTGGAAGCCGTGCAGCAGCCCGGGCGGCACGTACAGGACGGTGAAGTCCTCGTCGTCCAGCCGCACCGCCATCCGCCTGCCGAAGGTCGGCGAGCCGGGCCGGGCGTCCACCAGCACGTCGTGGATCGCGCCCCGGGCGCAGCGCACCAGCTTGGCCTCACCCTGCCCACCGCGCCCGTGCAGCCCTCTGACGGTGCCGCGGACCGACCTCGACTGGCTGTCCTGGATGAACGTCTCCGGCTTCAGCCCCGCCTCGGCGGCCACGGCGGCGTCGAACGTCCGGGTGAACAGGCCGCGCCGGTCCCGGTGCGGCACCGGCCTGAACAGCAGAACCCCGTCGATCTCGCCCGATTCCACTCTCAAGCTGTCTCCTTCCGAAAGGCGGTGTGATGAAGCCGACGGTCAGCGTGGTGATCCCGGCCCACGACGAGGCAGGCGTGATCGCGGCGAACCTGGACACGTTGCTGACGGGGACCGGGCCCGGCGAGTTCGACGTGATCGTGGTGGCCAACGCCTGCACGGACGGCACCGCGCGGGCCGCCGCCCGGCCGGGCGTGCGGGTGCTGGAGACCTCGCGACCGGGCAAGGTGGAGGCGCTGCGCCTGGGTGACGCCGCCTGCCGCGCCTTCCCGCGCGTCTACCTGGACGCGGACGTGCGGCTGGACGCGAAGTCGGTGCGCGCGCTGGCCGAGGCGGCGTCCCGGCGGGGGGTGCTGGCCTGCGCGCCGGTGCCCGAGTGGGACCTGGCGGGGACGGGGCGGGTCGTCCGGCGGGTGCACCGGGTGCACGACCGGCTGATCGCGCCGTCCCGGGCGCTGGCCGGGGTGGGGGTCTACGTGCTGACCGAGGAGGGACACCGGCGGGTGTTCCCGCTGCCCGACGTGATCTCCGACGACGGCTACGTGGACGGCTCCTTCACCGGCGACGAGCGCGTCGTGGTGACCGAGGCCAGGTCGGTCGTCCGGCCCGCCCGCACGGTCCGCGCCCACCTGGCCCGCCGGGTGCGGGTCAGGCAGGGCAACCGGCAGCTCGCCGGCCTCGGCCTGCCGGGCCGCTCGCTGCGCGCCGGAGCCCTGCGCGACCTCCTCGCCGCCCGCGAGGTGAGCGTCCTCGACGCCGCCTGCTACCTGGCGGTCCTCGCCGCCGACCGCGCCCTCACCCTCCTGAGAGGCGGGAAGACGACCTGGGGTACGGACACCGGCACCCGAAGCGGACAACCCGCGTAGCACGGCAGGGGTCACCGGGAGTCCGTGGCGGCTTCGTAGGCCGCGAGGAGGGCCTTCTTGGAGTGGGTCCACGACAGCGGCCCCGCCACGCGCTCCCTGCCGATCTCGCCCATGCGGCGTCGTTCGGAAGGGTCGTCCAGCAGCCGTGCGATGAGCTTGGCGAACTCCGACTCGTCGTTGGCCGGCGCGTACAGGGCCGCCTCGCCCGCCGACACCCGCGCCTCCCGCAGCTCGAAGGAGACGATCGGCCGGGCCATCGCCATGTACTCCATGACCTTGTTCATGGTGGAGACGTCGTTGAGCGGATTCAACGGGTCAGGCGACAGGCACACGTCGGCCGTCGACAGGTAACGCATCAGGTCCGGGTCCGGGATCCGCCCGGTGAACTCGACGGTCTCGCCCAGCCCCAGCTCGCGGGAGAGCGCCACCATCGCGTCGAAGGTGTCGCCGCCGCCGACGAACACCGCGTGCCAGTCGGTCCGCCCGTGCTCGTCACGCAGCCGCGCCAGACTGCGCAGCGCGTAGTCGACCCCGTCCTGCGGCCCCATCACGCCGAGGTAGCACAGCAGGTGCGGCTTGCCGCGCCGCAGCCCGGGCTCGGCAGGCACCTGGTGGAACCGCTCCACGACGGGCGCGCTGCGCACCACGAACACCTCGCCGGGCAGCTTGCCGCCACGCGACAGCGCCACCTGCCGGTAGCTCTCGTTGGTGGCGATCACCACGTGCGCGGCCCGGTACGTGCGCCGCTCCAGCAGGCACACGGCCCGGTACAGCAGGTCGCGCCCCCGGCCGAAGCGCGACAGGTACAGCTCGGGCACCAGGTCGTGCTGGTCGAAGATGAACCGGGTGCCCTTGCCCCGCATGGCCAGCGCCACCAGGAAGAACAGGTCGGGCGGGTTGCACCCGTGCACCACGTCGAAGCGCCCGAGCCGGCGGGCGATGCGGAAGGTGTGCCACAGCGCCGACCCGTACTCGCGCAGGTAGCCGACGGGTCCGCCGGTGGCGGCGCGCAGCGGGTAGCGGTGGATGCGCACGCCGTCGATCATCGCCTCGGCCTCGCGGTCCTGCTTGGCGCCCATCGGGCAGATGACGTGCACCTCCCAGCCCGCCTCGCGCAGCGCGACGCTCTCCTGCCAGACGCGGCGGTCGAGCGGGACGGAGAGGTTCTCGACGAGGATGAGCGCTCTACCAGCCAATGCCCACGTAATCCCTTCTGTCCCGATGTGTCGCGGCTCCCGGCACGCGCACGAGGTCGATCACCTTGCCGCGGAAGCCGTCGAGCCCGTCCAGCACGGCCGGATCCGTGCTGCCGATCACGCACACCTCCGCGTGGTCCAGCACCTCGGCCACCGAGTCGGCGAGCAGGTCGCCCAGGTGCGGCAGCCGTTCGGCGATGTACTCGCGGTTGGCCCCCATCAGCCGCGACATCGACACGTTGGCGTCGTAGATGCGCAGGTCGTAGCCCTTGCCGAGGAGCCGTTCCGCCAGCTCCACCAGCGGGCTCTCGCGCAGGTCGTCGGTGCCCGGCTTGAACGACAGCCCGAACAGCCCGACCTTGCGCAGCCCCGGCGCGGTGACCAGGTCGAAGGCCCGCCGCAGGTGCGCCTCGTTGGCGGGCAGCACGTGCGACAGCAGCGGCACCGACACGTCCGCCTTGCGCGCCGCGTACACCAGGCCGCGCAGGTCCTTGGGCAGGCAGGAGCCGCCGAACGCGAACCCGGGCCGCAGGTAGGCCGGGCTGATGTTGAGCTTCCTGTCGGCCAGGAACACGTCCATGACCTGGTACGAGTCCACGCCGAGGGCCTGGCAGACCGCGCCCAGCTCGTTGGCGAAGCCGATCTTGACGGCATGAAAGGCGTTGTCCGCATATTTCGTCATCTCGGCCACCGGGATCGGCACCCTGAACACCTCGCCCGGCAGCCCCTCGTACAGCCCGGCCACCACGTCCCCGCTGGCCGGATCCGACTCCCCGATCACCGTCTTCGGCGGCGCGAAGAAGTCGCGCACGCTCGTCCCCTCGCGCAGGAACTCCGGGTTGACCGCCACCCCGAAGTCCGCGCCCGCCCGTAGCCCGGAGGACAGCTCCAGGATCGGGATCAGCAGCTCGGCGCAGGTTCCCGGCAGCATGGTGCTGCGGAAGACCACGACGTGCCCGGGTCGCAGCGCCCGGCCGATCTGCTCGGCGACCCGCTCCAGGTAGGCGGTCGACAGGCTGCCGTTCGGCGCGGACGGGGTGCCGACGCAGACGAGGGAGAGGTCGCTGGACGCGACCGCCGCGGCGGCGTCCGAGGTGGCGCGCAGCCTGCCCTCCCGAACCGCCCGCTCGACCAGCTCGCCGATGCGTTCCTCGACGATCGGCGCCCGGCCGCCGTTGACCAGCTCGATCTTGGCGGGGTTGACGTCCACGCCCACGACCTCGTGGCCCATCGAGGCCAGGCACGCCGCCGACACGCACCCCACGTAGCCGAGCCCGAAGACGCTGATCCGCATGGCTTCCCCCGCCTGAAGAGCGTGCTGGACCGTGCAGAGGACGTTCGCGATCTTCCCCGCCTCCACCGGATATGTCGGGGATGTCCGTTGGAACGTTACGGATGTGTCCGAGTTCGGACAGATCTCACCATCGCCCGTGCCCGGGTCATCGCCACCGCCGCGGCCCGCCGCGCCGGATTCCGCGTCACCAACCCCTGGCACACCCAGGTCTCGCCGGTCTTGGCCCGGCGCTTGTACTCGTCCTCACCCCGGCCGAGGTCGATCCGGTCCACGCCGAGCGTGGGCGCGGCGGCGACCAGCTCGCGCAGCAGCATCCAGCCGGGTGACAGCCGGGCGAACTCCGGGTCGTACACCGGGAACCACCAGTGCAGCACCCCGCCCGCGCGCAGCCCGAAGTGCGCGGCCACCAGCCGGGGCCCGGCGTGCAGCGTCGACAGCACCCCGCCGAACGACCCGTCGCGGGCGCCCAGCAGGCTCTCCAGCAGCCGCACCCGGTCCGGCTCGGCGAAGTAGTCGGCCGCGCCGGTGGCCGCGTACTGCGCCCGCTTGAGCGCGATCACCAGCGCGAGCGCGTCCCGGTCCCGCGAGTCGGCCTCGAACTTCACGGTGCCGTGCTCGCGCTCGGCCTTCGCGGCCCGGCGACGCGCCTGGTTCATGTTGTCCCTGCCGCTGCGCGAGGCCCGCCCCAGGTAGCCGGGCAGCCCGCCGGTGACGTCCAGGTACGGCGACGGCCTGCGCCCCAGCACCCACGGCCCGAACCCGGGAGCCGCCTCCACCAGGTGGTCGAACACGTACGCGCCGGTCCCCCTGGAGAGCAGCCCGAGCGGCCGGAACGGCGTCCCGGCGGCGAGCACCGGCCCCTGGAAGTCCGCGCCCGGCCAGCCGGCCGGCCGCAGCACCCGCCCGTCGCGGTGGTGCGGCACCAGCGCGTCGATCCCGCCGTCGCCCGTGCTCACGGCCACGTGCACGGGCCGCCCGCTCGCGTGCACGGCGGCGGCGAAGCCGGGATGGAAGTACGGGCTGTCCAGCGCGGGGTTGGCGGCCCGCAGCGTGTGCCAGGCGTCGAGCTCGGCGGCGGAGAGCCCGTCGAACGGCACGGTCCGCATGGCCGGAGCGCGGCTCATTGCGGCAGCGCCGTCATCCGGCGCGACGGCCGCACCAGGGCCGCGACGGAGGCGCGCGAGGTGCGCCGGCCCGCGAGCGCGCGCACGGACTCGCCGCCCAGCACCGCCAGGTAGTAGGCCAGCCCGGCCAGCGGCCCGTGCCGTCGCCGGTACAGGCGCACCTTGTTGACCACCAGCAGGGCGGCCAGCGTGGGGTCGATCCCCGAGTCGCCGCCGATGTGCTCGATCACCGACGCGGGCTCGTACCAGGTGGTCCAGCCCAGGTCGGCGGCGCGCAGGCAGAAGTCCGTCTCCTCGCTGTAGAGCAGGAACGACTCGTCCCAGGGCCCCGCCTCGCGGATCACCCGGGGCGAGATCAGCATGGCCGCCCCCGTCGCCCAGGCGTACGCCCCCGGCCGCGCGTAGTCGCGTGGGTCCGTCACCAGCTCGCCCAGCCGCCCGACGCGGCCCGCCAGGCTGCCGCCGATCACCGCCTCCACCAGCGCCCGCCCCACGGTCGGCCGCCTGCGCAGCGACGGCTGGAGCGAGCCGTCCGGATTGACCATGTACGGCACCGCGATGCCCCGGCCCGGCTCGCGCAGGCACGCCAGCAGCGGCGCGACGGCCCCGGGCCGCAGCCGGCAGTCGGGGTTGAGCACGTACACGCCGTCGACCGCGTCCAGGTCGAGCGCCGCGATCCCGGCGTTGACCGCCGCCGCGTAGCCCGCGTTCCTGCCGGTCCGCACCACCCTGACCGGCGGCCCGGCCCGCTCGGCGACCGCGACGGAGCCGTCCTTCGAGGCGTTGTCCGCCACCACCACGTCCACGAGCTCCACGCCCTCGGCCCCGGCGGCGAGCGAGTCCAGGCAGCCGCCGAGCACGCCTTCGCTGTTGTAGGTGACGATCACCACGGCGACCCGGCCCATCAGCGCATCCGCTTGTAGAGCCGCGTGGCGAGCTTGGCCGCCCGGCGGGGGAGCGACGGGCCGCCCAGCACCCGCGCGATCCAGCCGCGGTCCAGGTCGTGGCGGAGGCTGGTGCGCGGCTGCAGCCAGGATCCCGGCCGGGCGCGTCCGCCGTCACTGGTGTACGCGCGGGTCACGCCCATGCGCCTGAGCCGGTTCAGCACCAGCCGGTCGTAGGAGCCGAACGGGATCGCCACCCGCGACACCGGCTCGCCGACGAGCTGCCCGAGCAGGTGGTGCGCGGCCGACAGCTCCTCGGCCGCCTCCCGCGTGCCCAGGGTGCGCCAGTCGCGGTGCGCCCAGCCGTGCGAGCCGATGCGCATGCCCGCGCCGAGCAGCTCGCGCACCCCGTCGGAGTCGATCCGGCCCGGCTCGCCGAGCAGCCCGGCCAGCACGAAGAACTCGGCCTTCAACCCCCGCTCGACCAGCCTGGGTAACGCGATCTCCACGTCCGACAGGTTCCCGTCGTCGAACGTGAGCCGCACGTCGGGCCGGCCCGCCACGGCGTCCACCACCTGCTCGAACTGGGCCACGCTCACCCAGGTGTCTCCCTCGCCCGGGTCCAGCTCGCGGGTGGTGCGGCCGATGCCGTGCACGGTCAGGTTGGTCACCGCACGCATCCCGCCCCCTGCGTCAGTAGTCGCCAGGAGGGATATCGGCGTCCGAGATGCGACGTTACAGACTTTCTGCGTACCAAGCGACGGTACGGCGCAGTCCTTCCTCCAGCTCCGTGGCCGGTCGCCAGCCCAGCACCCGCTCCGCCGGGCCCGGGTCGGAGCGCTGCGTCCGGTCCAGCGGCCGGGCCGCGACCGCGCCGAACCGGGGCCGCGCCGCGCCGCCCACCACCCGGGCGAGCAGCTCCACGGTGTCGCGGATGGAGACCGGCTCGGCCGTGCCGACGTCGAGCACCTCGCCGGCCGCCCCGCCCGCCCCGGCCAGCACGAACGCGTCCACCACGTCCTCCACGTACACCCAGGTCACCATCCTGGTGCCCGAGGTCAGCTCCGGGTCGCGGCCACGCAGCAGCTCCAGCGTCGCGTACGGGATCAGCCTGGACGTCTCCCGCTGGCCCGGCCCGTACACCATCGCCACCCGCAGCACCGACACCGGCACCTGCCAGAGCGCGTGGAACATGCGGGCGTAGCCGGTGGCCGCCGCCTTGGCGGCGGCGTACGGCGAGCCGGGCGCGAGGCCGTCGCGCGGCTCCTCCACCGACCCGGCGAGCACCACGCTGCGTACGGGGGAGCCGGTGACGGCGGTGAGCAGGTTGACCGCGGCGGTGAGGTTGGCCGCGAGCGTGGGCGCCACGACGCCCGGCTCCCGCACCCCGGTCACCTCGCTGGCCAGGTGGAAGACCACCTCGGGGGCGGTCTCCGCGACCAGCTTCGCGGTGGCGGCCGGGTCGCCCAGGTCGGCGGCGTGCCAGCGCTCGCCGTGCCCGGAGACGTCCGGCGGGCGGCGGCTGACCGCGTGCACCCGCGCCCCCAGCCCCGCCAGCCGCCTGACCAGGTGCGCGCCGATGAACCCCGTCGCGCCCGTCACCAGCGCCGGCGTGCCTTCCCACATGTGCGCCTCCTAGTCGTGCCGTTCGGGTTCGGGGATCGGCCCGCCGGTGTCGTGCCACACGTTGCCGCCGCCGTCCGCCAGCTCTGACTTGGTGCTGAGCAGGATCGGGCAGTCGTACGCGGACGCCCGGCCGAACCGGTTGCCGGTGACGTGCTGGCCGCGCAGCGGGCGGCCGAGCGGCGTGTGGTCGATGTTCACCACGCACGCGCCGCCGTCCAGGTAGTTGTCCTCCACGCGCAGGTCGTCGGCCGAGGACTGGACGGCGGCGTTGGGGTCGCGGGTGGTGGACAGGTCGATCGTGTTGTGCTCCAGCGTGACGCCGGTCTGGTCGGCGAACGCCTGGACGCCGTCGTTGTGGGTCGGGCCGCCGCCCTGGTCTGGGTCCTCGGGGAACCAGCTCAGGTCGTGGATGTAGGAGTCGCGGACGAGGGTGCCCGTGTGCGCCTTGATCCCGTCCACGGTGCCGGTGAACTCCGACCTGAGGATGCTGGTGTGCGCGGCCCAGATGCCGTCGACCGACGGCGACGGGTAGGCCGCCCGGAACTCCGAGTCCTCGATCACCGTGTCCCGAGCATGCTCGGTGTCGAGCAGCGGCCGCACCCTGTCGGCCTTCCCCCCGAGAAACCGGCACTTCCTGAACGTGACACCCCGCCCGGTCACCGTCACGAACCCATGGAACTCCCTGCCCTCCACCACCTCCCCATCGACAGCAAACGTCCGATCCCCAGCCACCACCACAAGCTCCGTCCCCACCGGCACCCCGGTACTACCCGCATCCGGAAATCCTTCCGGCACCCACCGCCCAGCCCCGGTCTCCCCCTCCGTCACCACCGCTCCGTCGCTCACCCCCGCCCCCTCCAGCGGCTTCTCCCGCCCCTGCCCACCCGCCAGCACCACGACGATCACCACCAGCGCGACAACCCCCACCGCGCCAACCCCCCACCACACCTTCACCCCGGCATCCTCACCCGAGACCCACCCCCCACACCAGATCCCACCCCACCCCGGAGGATGCGATTGCGGAGGGCTCGCGCCAGATTGCACCAAGGCCCCACCGCACCTCACCAGCGGCTCGCCATGCGGGAGTTCGCGCCGGATGGCACCCAGGCCCCACCGCACCTCACCAGCGGCTCGCCGTGCGGGAGTTCGCGCCGGATGGCGCCCATTTCCATCCCACCCCGCTGCTCCGGTGGAGGTGGTTGCGGCGGCTCGCGCCGGACTCCTCGCCCCGCTGCTCCGGCTGAGGCGTCCGTGGGGAGCTCGCGCGAAATCTCCCCCACGCCGTTCCGTTGGAGGTGGTTGAGGGCTCGCCTTGGACCCCGCGCACCTCCCGCCTCCCACCGCTCCAGCGGAGGCGGTTGTGGTGAAGCCCACGCGATCTCACCCACGCTCCACCGCACCGCCCTGGCGGGTGACCATGGGGGAGTTCGCGCCGGATGGCACCCATTTCGCGCCCCCGCCCCGCCCCACCTCGCCTCACCGCTCCGGCGGAGGCGGTTGAGGCTGCTCGCGTTGGATCCCGCGCGCGTCCCGCTGCTCTGGCTGAGGTGGTTGCGGCGGCTCGCGCCAGATCCCATCCCCCGGACAGCTCCGGCGGGTTACCGTGGGGGAGTTCGCGCGGGTGGCACCATTTCGTGCCCCGCCCCGCCCCACCTCGCCTCACCGCTCCGGCGGAGGCGGTTGCGGCGGTTCGCGCAAGATCCCACCCGACCCCGGAGGATGCGATTGCGGAGGGCTCGCGCCAGATCCCCCTGGACCGCTCCGGTGGGGGTCACTGTGTGGAGCTCGCGTGGACACGGCGGGGCTCGCTGTTGCGGTGTGAGCGACTGAGGGGTACGGCGGAAGCCCACGCTCGGTGAGGGGAGCGCGAGCGGGGGCGGTTGTGGGGCGTTGCACCGGTATCCCGCTCACGTCACGCCTCGCTGGATCCGGAGGAGGCGGCTGTGGTGGAAGCGCCGTACCGTGCCGGATCCAGAGGAGGTGGCTGTGGGGGAAGCGCCGTACCGGGGGTTTCCCCCTTGTGGTAGGTCAGCGGGGGCGGCGGGCGCAGTGGGGGCAGCCTGAGGTGGGGCGGCGGGTGGGCCGGTGGTGGTGGTCGGCGCGGGTGAGGGTCAGGGAGGCGTCGCTGGTGAGGATCGCCGCCTCCAGCCGGCGCAGTTCGGGCGACGGTTCCAGGCCGAGGTCGTTGGTGAGGATGTGCCACCCGTCGCGGTAGACCTCCAGCGCCTCCGCCTGCCGCCCAGCCCGGTACAGGGCGAGCATCAGCTGACCGCGGAACCGTTCGCGCAGCGGATGTTCACGGACCAGCCCGGTGAGCTCCCCGACGAGGTCGGCGTGCCGGTGCAGCCGCAGGTCGGCGTCCACGCGGTCGGCGAGCGCGGCCAGCCGCTCCTCCTCCAGCCGGGTGGCCTGGGCGTGCAGGAGCGGCAGGTCGTCCAGCCCCGACAGCGCCTGCCCGCGCCACAGCCCCAGCGCCGCCCGCAGCAGCTCGCCGCCCTTGCCCACGTCGCCGCTCTTGAACGCCTGCCGCCCCTCCTTGACCAGCTCCTCGAAGCGCCACGCGTCCACCGCGCCCGGTGGCACCCGCAGCAGGTAACCGGCCGAGTCGTGGACGATCTCCGCCTCCGGCCCGAGAGTCCGCCTGAGCCGGAAGAGCTGCAGGCGCAGCCGCCGATGCCCGGCGTCCGCGGCCTCCCCGCCCCAGAGCGCGTCGATCAGCGCGTCGCTGCGCACCACCCGGCCCCGATGGCAGAGCAGCAGGGCCAGGAGCGTGCGCTGCTTGGCGGAGCGCACGGGTAAGCGCTGGCCTTGCGAGACCACCTCCAGCGCACCCAGAATTCCGAACTGCATGGGCTCCCCTTCCCGTGCCGTTCCCGATCCCTCAGTTATAGAGCCAACACTTGCCGTCACCTTGCCTGTTTTGCGGGAAACCTCCTTGAAACCCGAGTGAAACCCGCCGTCCGCACACTCGGGGCTTGCCGACGACGGATTGCTCGGCATTTCTACGGCTTATCGGGGGCCAGGGCTTAGACGGGTGATACGAGTGGGTTCTTTTCGGCTGTCCAAGAACAAAAATCTGGTACGTTCCAGCAGAATGCTCGCGCTGGCCGGCGTAGTCACGCTCGTTTCGGGGCTATTCGTAGCCCATTCAGAGCCGGCCGAATCCGCGCCCAAAGACCGGTCCCACAGCCACGCCCCGCTGCGCGGCGAAGTGGAACGTCCCAAAGTGGAAATACCGGACCCTTTGCCGAAAAAGCAGGGCAAAGTGAAGCTCGACCGGTCCGCCCGCGCCGCCACCACGGCCGAGGCCCTCGCCGCCGCGGCCACCGACAAGGTCGAGTTGCGCGCCCTCGTCATCGCCGTGGACGGCGACGACTGGGGCGAGGACACCTGGAAGGCCACCCTGGACCGGGTGGGCGCCGCCTACGACGTCCTCCACAGCAGGACCGAGCCGCTCGCCGACCTGATCGCCGCCGACGGCACCGGCCGCTACAACGCGATCCTGCTCACCAGCAACAGCCTGCTCTACGAGGACGGCGGCTCCTATCTCAGCGGTCTCGACGCCGACGAATGGAACGCTCTATGGGCGTACGAGCGCGACTACGGCGTCCGCCAGGTGTCGCTCTACACCGCGTACGGGACCTGGCCTGAGGACTACTGCCTGCGGGCCGGCAGCGAGGGCGGCGTCGGCGACACGCCGATCAGCACCGCGCTGACCCCGGCCGGCGCGGGCGTGTTCGACTACCTGCGCGGCGGCGTGAACGTGCCGATCTCGCTGTCGTACCTCTATCGCAGCACGATCGCCGCCGGCTGCGCCGCCGACCCGCTCATCACCAGCGGAACCGACGTGCTGGGCGTGCGCAGCACCTCGACCGACGGCCGCGAGCGGGCCGCGCTGACCTTCACCTCCAACCAGTACCTGCCGCAGGCCGACCTGCTCACCTTCGGGCTGTTCCGGTGGGCGACCAGAGGGCTGTACCTGGGCGAGCAGCGCCACTACCTGAACGCCGACGTGGACGACTGGTTCAGCTACACCGACCACCTGCTCGCCAACGGCACCGTCGACTCCGATCCCGGCTTCCGGATGAGCAGGAACGACGCCGTCAGCACGTACCAGCAGCAGAACTCCTTCCGCACCGCGCACCCGCTGGCCGGCGGCTTCAAGCTCAACATCGCCTACAACGGCGACGGAGCCGGCCTGAACGTGCCCACCCTGTGCCTGCTGCCCCCGCTGCTCACCGACGGGCTGACCGCGTACTCGCGCTGCCGCGCGTCGTCGTTCACCTGGATCAACCACACGTTCAGCCACCCGAAGATGAACGACACCGACTACGCGACCAGCTACGCCGAGATCGAGGACAACCTGACCATCGGCTCCGCGCTCGGCTTCACCGTCGACCCGACCGTGCTCAAGACCGGCGAGTACTCGGGCCTGGGCGTCTACCACCCGGACCCGGACAACGACATCGACCCGCCCACCGACCACGGCCTGGCCGCGTCCAACGCCAACCTGCTGCAGGCCGCGGCCGACCTGGGCGTGAAGTATCTCCACGGCAACATGTCGTTCGCCAGCCACCGGCCCGCGTGCTTCAACTGCGGCATCCGCCACCCGCTGAAGCCGTCGGTCATGGTGGTGCCCGACTGGCCGACGAACATCGCGTACCACACGACCACGCCGGCCGAGCAGACGCTGTTCTACAACTCCTACTACGGCCCGAACGGCAGGTTCCCGTACTGGCCCGTCGACCAGACCTACAGCCAGGTCCTCGACCACGAGAGCGACGTGGCCATGCAGCACGTCATGTCGGGATCGGTGTACACGCACACGTTCCACCAGGGCAACCTGCGCAACTACGGCGGCAACAAGAACCTGGTCTTCGACTGGCTGAACGCCGTGATGGCCAAGTACGAGAGCTACTACGGCGTCCCGCTGCTCACCCCCGACTGGGGCGGGCTGGCCGGCTACGTCGAGGACCGGACCGTCCACTTCGACGACCTGGCGGACGTGCGCGCCGTGTACGACAGGACAGCCGGGACGATCACGTTCACCGCCTCGGCCGACGCCGAGGTGTTCGCCACCAACGCCGCCGCGGCCGGCGCGGCCACGTACGGCACCGACAAGATCGCCCACCTCGACCTGGCCGCGGGCGTCCCGCTCACCGTCAACGCGAGCGTGCGCCCGTGAAAGTGACGCTCGTGTCCGAGGGCACGTACCCGTTCGCGATGGGCGGCGTCAGCGTGTGGATGGACCAGCTCATCAAGGGCATGCCGGACTACCGGTGGGACGTCGTCACGATGACCGTGGACGGCGCCGAGCGGCCGGTGTGGGATCTCCCGCCCAACCTGGAGCAGGTGATCAACCTCCCGCTGTGGAAGGGCGGCCACCGGCGGTCCGGCCGCCCGCCCGGGCGGGAGTTCGCCGAGGCGTACGAGCGTTTCCTGCAGATCGTCCTCACCCCCGCCGTCATGGGCGCGGGCAGCGCGGAGTTCCTGTCCGTGCTGGAGTCGCTCTACCGGTACGCGCACGACGGCGGCGACCTGGTCGGCGCGCTCGTCGCCAACGACTCGCTCAGCCAGCTCATGGACGCGTGGTACTGGAACAGGACCGACGGCATCAACCTGGCCGACGCGATCGTGGCCGCCGACCTGATGGGCCACATGCTGCGCCCGCTGGCCGAGCCGCCGCTGCGCACCGACCTGACCCACGTGGCCATGAACGGTCTCAGCATGCTCGTCGCGATGACCGCCAAGTGGCAGCACGGCACCCCGGTCGTCCTCTCGGAACACGGCGTCTACCTGCGCGAACGCTACCTGCAGTACGTCCACGAGCCCGTCTCGCACGCGGTCAGGGTGCTGCTGCTGAGCTTCTTCCGCAGGCTGGCCGGCGCCGCCTACGTGGCGGCCGACCGGATCGCGCCGCACTCCTCGTACAACCGGCGCTGGCAGCTCCACAACGGCGCCGACCCTGACCGGATCCGGGTCATGTACAACGGCGTCGACCCTGACGACTTCCCGCTCGCCGAGACCGAGCCCGACGAGCCGACGCTGGTCTTCATGGGCCGGGTGGACCCGCTGAAGGACCTGCACACGCTGATCAGGGCGTTCGCCATCGTGCACGACAAGATCCCGAAGGCGAAGCTGCGCATCTTCGGCGGCGTGCCCGCGGGCAACGAGAGCTACCACCAGAGCTGCCTGGAGCTCATCGACGAGCTGGACCTGGAGGGCGCGGCGGTGTTCGAGGGCCGGGTGTCCACCCCGGTCGACGCCTACCACGCGGGCAGCGTCGTCGCGCTGACCAGCATCTCCGAGGGCTTCCCCTACACCGTCGTGGAGGCCATGGCCTGCGGCAGGACCGTGGTGTGCACGAACGTCGGCGGCGTCGCGGAGGCGGTCGCCGACGCCGGGCTGATCGTGCCGCCGCGCGACCACGTGGCCGCCGCCGACGCCGCCGTGCGGCTGCTCCAGGACGCGCCGCTGCGCCGCCGCCTCGGCGCGATCGCCCGTGACCGCGTCCTGGAACGTTTCACGCTCCGGCAGTCGCTGGACGACTACCGCGCCGTCTACACGGAGCTGTGGCCGTGACGGCGGCCAGGGACGACGGACAGGCGCACCCGATCGACGCCCTCATCGAGCCCATGGACGCGAGCCTGGCCCGCGCCGTGGAACCGCTCCAGGTGGCCGCCATCCTGGAGAGCGAGGGCCTCAACGACAAGATCGCCCGCGAGCGGTACGGGCACACCGACGTGTTCTCGCTGGCCGAGACCGCGTTCTCGCGGGTGGCGGCCAAAGCCGTGCCGCCGGTGCCCGACGCGCCGCTGCGCCGGGCCAGGCCGACCGCGCAGATCCTGCACGGCCTGCTGTACGGGCTGCCCGCGGCGCTGCTGCCCGCCGCCTCCGGCCTGGTCGGGACCCAGTGGCTGATGCCGGGGCTGGTGTTCACCACCGGGATCGGCTGGGTGCTCGGCAGCTCCGCCGCCCAGATCGCCTACACCCTCATGGGACGCGGCTGCCCGCGCTCGGCCGGGCGCGTGCTCCGCACCGGGCTGGTGATCGGCGTGGGCTGCGCGGCGCTGACGGCCACCGGGCTGGCCCTGGGCATGGGCGCGCCCGTGGCGCTCGTCGCGCTCTGCGTCACACAGATCGCGTTCCAGATCTCGTCCGGGATCCTGCTCTTCTACCGGCGCGAGGCCTGGCTCGCCGCGATGATGATGCCCGCCGTGCTGGCCGGGATCGGCTACATCGGCGTCGCCGACCGCTTCGTCGGCCTGCTGACCGTCTGCCTCGGCGTGATCTGCGTCGCCGCCGTCGTCGGCGCCGCGATGCTGCTCACCCTCGCCACCCCGGACAAGGGGGAACAGCCCGCCGCCGAGCCGCCGCTGCGCACGCTGCTGCGCGCCAACCTGCGCGGTCTGCCGCCCGCCTTCCTCTACAGCCTGCTCACCGCGCTCTTCCTGCTCCAGGCCGAGGCCAGGTACGTGCTCGACAGGAGCGACATCGCCATCGCCGGCGCCGGGCTGGTGCTCGGCATGGGCGTGCTGGAGTACCGGGCGCACGTCTTCGACGACGACGCCAGGGCGGCGATCCGGCGGGTGAGCTACCCGGCCGAGTTCACCTCGCACGGCCGGTGGCTGCTCGCCAAGGGCGTGCTCGCCTGCCTGGTCACGCTGTCCGTGCTGTCGGCGCTGCCGCTGGCGTTCCTGCACGCCACCGGCCGGCTGTCGGACGCCAGTGTCGTCATGGCTGCCGCGCACGTGGTCGTCGGGACCGCCTACTTCGTGGCCTTCCTGCTGGCCAACCAGGGCAAGGTCAGGCACCTGTGCGCGGCGCAGGCGCTCGCCCTGGCCGTCCATCCGGGGGCGCGCCCGTTGTTAGCCGGCGCGCCGCCGGTCCTGGCCGACGTGCTGCTCTTCCTCGTCGCCGGCCTCGTCTTCTTCCTCATCCTGCTCGTCCCGATGGCCGTGAGCCTGCGGGACGTGCAGCGGTATCGCTGATCCACAGGAGGGAACCAGCATGCACGTCGTCATACTCGCGGGCGGCAAGGGGGTCCGCCTGCGCCCGTACACCTCCGCCCTGCCCAAGCCGCTGGTGCCGATCGGTGAGGAGTACGCGATCCTCGACATCATCCTCCAGCAGCTCACCCATCAGGGGTTCACGCACGCCACGCTGGCGGTCGGCCACCTCAGCCCGCTCATCCGCGCGTTCGTCGGCGACGGCTCGCGCTGGGGGCTGTCGGTCGACTTCACCGAGGAGCTCGCTCCGCTGTCGACGATCGGGCCGCTGTTCCCGATCAGGGACCGGCTGCCGGAGCACTTCCTGGTGATGAACGGCGACGTGCTCACCACCCTGAACTACGCCGACCTGCTGGCCCGGCACGTCGCCTCCGCGGCGCCGCTGACCGTGGCCACCTCGCCGCGCGTCGTCAAGATCGACTTCGGCGTGCTGGAGGCCAGCGGCGGCCGGATCGTCGGCTTCCGGGAGAAGCCGCTGCTCAGCTACCTGGTCAGCATGGGCGTGTACGCGCTGTCCAGGGACACCATCGCCCACTACCCCGAGGGGATGCCGTTCGGCTTCGACGACCTCGTCCTCGACCTGCTCGCGCGGAACAGGCCGCCCGGCATCTACGAGTTCGACGGCTACTGGCTCGACATCGGGCGGCCCGACGACTACGACGAGGCCAACGCGCGCTTCGACGAGATCAGGCCGCAGCTGCTGCCGTCCAGGGATCCGGTGCGATGACGGACGTCCTGCTCTTCGGCGCGTCCGGCTTCCTGGGGCGGCAGGTCAGGGACCTGCTGACACGGGACGGCCGGGTGTCCGGCCTGCACTGCCCCGGCCGGGCGGACCTGGACCTGCTCGCCGCCCGGCCCGCCGACGTGGCCGGCCTGCTGCGCGCCGTCCGCCCGTCCGTCGTGCTCAACTGCGCCGGGCGGATGTCCGGCGGGTACGACGAGCTGATGCGGGGCAACGCGCTGGCCACCGCCGTCATCATCGAGGCGATGGCCCAGGCCGCGCCCGGCGCCCGGTTCGTCCGCCTGGGCTCGGCCGCCGAGTACGGGCCGACTCCGCCCGGCCACGCGGTCCACGAGCAGGACCCGGCCCGGCCGGTCAGCGGCTACGGCATCAGCCACCTGGCCGGGACCCAGCTGGTCGAGCAGGCCGCCGCCGACGGCCGGGTCGACGGGGCGTCGCTGCGGGTCTTCAACCCGGTCGGGCCGGGCCTCACCGGCGAGAGCGTGCTCGGCCGGGCCCGCGACCTGCTCGCGAGCGGGGTGCGCGACCTCGACCTGGGCCCGCTCGGCGCGTACCGCGACTTCGTGGACGTGCGCGACGTGGGCCGCGCCGTCGTGAGCGCCGCCTTCGCGCCCGACCTGCCCGAACGGGTCTTCAACGTGGGCGGCGGCCGGGCCGTCCCCGTCCGCGAGGCGATCGCCCTGCTCGCGGGCGAGGCGGGCTTCACCGGCGAGATCCGCGAGAGCGCACCCCCCGCCGGCCGCTCGGCCACCGTCACCTGGAGCCGCGCCGACCTCACCCGCATCGGGAACGTCCTCGGCTGGCAACCCGAGTTCCCCCTGCCCGACTCGATCAAGGCCATGCTATGAGCGCCCCAAGCCTCACACCGGCTTCCTCCCGCCCGAGCCTGCCGGTAAGGGCGAAGGGGGAACGCGAGCCAGGCGGTTCCACACGACCGCGCCCGTCGGCGGGTGTGGTGTGGGGACGCAGGTCGAAGGGGTTCGCGCGTTCGCTTCTGCGATCTCCGCGATCTCTCGCGTCGGGTGGGTTCCCGCGGCCGGGTCCTGAGGTCCGGGGGCGCGCGTCGGGCCGTCCTGCGCGGCCGCGTGTGTCGGTGGCGCCGGTGTTGGTGGTCGGGGCGGCGTTGGTGGTGTTGGGGGGGTGTGTCCGGGCTGCGCCCGCGCCCGCTGAAGGGCGGGGGGCGCCGGAGTTGGGGGATGTGGCGTCGTTCACGTATGTGCTGCAGGGGTATCCGAAAGGGCTGCTGGACGGGGTGGCGCGGGCGCCGCAGCGGCTCGCCGTCGTCGATCTGTCCCGTGACGGCACCGTCGCGGGGTACTTCACCCGCGACGAGATCGCCCGCGTACGCGCCACCGGGAAGCTGGTGCTGGCGTACTTCGAGATCGGCTCCATCGAGGAGTTCAGGACGGACTTCGCCGAGGTCGACCAGGACCTGCTCCTGCACACCTGGCCCGACTGGCCGGACGAGCACTTCGCCCGCTACTGGGAGGAGCGCTGGTGGGAGCAGGTCGTCCGCCCTCGGCTCGACCGGGCGCTGGAGACCGGCTTCGACGGCGTCTACCTCGACACCCCGCTCGCGTACGAGGAGATCGACCTGGCGAGGGTGCCCGGCGAGACCCGCGCCACCCTCGGCCGGAAGATGGCCGACCTGGTCATCCGCATCAGCCGCCACGCCAAGGAACGCCGCCCCGGATTCGCGATCGTCCCGCAGAACTCCCCGGAGCTGCGGCACTTCCCCGGGTACGCGGACGCGATCGACGGCATCGGCATGGAGGAGCTGTTCTTCCGCGCCACCGACGACCCCTGCCGCGAGGAGTGGTGCGACCAGAACCTGGCCGACACCCTCGCGCTGAAAGCCCTGGGCAAGGCCGTGCTCGCCACCGACTACGCCGTGGACCCGGCGAACGTCGAGGCCGCCTGCGCCCATTACCGCAGGCACGCAATCGCGGGAAACGTCACCGTGGTCGACCTCGACCGCGTCAGCCCGCCTTGTGCATCCAAGTGAGAGGAAAGGAGCGTCCGATGCCGAAGACAGTCGGCGTGGTAGGCATGGGCTACGTGGGGCTGACGCTGACCGCGGCCATGGCACGCAACGGCTACACCGTGGTCGGGGTCGACACCAGCGCCCCCGTGGTCGAGGCGCTGTCCAGCGGCCGCGTCCACGTCTACGAGCCGGGGGTGGCGGAGACCTTCGCCGAGCTCCTCGGCGAGCGCATCTTCGTCGGCGACCACCTGCCCGCAGAGCCGCTCGACGCGATCATCCTGTCCGTGTCCACGCCGGTGGACTTCCCCACGGGCACCCCACGGCTGGAGAACCTGGCCGCCGCCGCCGAGGAGGTCGCTCGCCGGTGCGACCCGGACACGCTGGTCGTGGTCCGCAGCACCGTCCCGATCGGCACCAGCCGCGACGTCGTGCTGCCCGCCCTGGCCGCCCGCTGGGCCCGCCCCCGGCTCGTCATGGCGCCCGAGCGCACCATCCAGGGCCAGGCGCTGCGCGAGCTGGTCGAGCTGCCCCAGGTGATCGGCGGCCTGGACGAGGAGAGCCTGCGCGCCGGCGTCGAGCTGTTCGCCGGGCTGGCCGACCAGATCGTCCCCGTCTCCAGCCTGGAGACCGCCGAGATGGTCAAGCTGTCGAACAACTGCCACACCGACGTCATCTACGCCTTCGGCAACGAGCTGGCCCTCATCGCCGAGCAGCACGGGCTCGACCCGCTGGAGGTCATCAGGGCCACCAACCTCGACTATCCCCGGCCCGACCTGGCCAAGCCCGGCTACGTGGGCGGCGGCTGCCTGACGAAGGACCCGTACCTGATGCTCGCGAGCATGTCGCGCAGACCGTACCTGGTGAGCCGGGCGCGGGCGCTCAACGAGAGCCTGCCCGGCCACGTCGCCGAGCGGGTCGTCGGCCTGGTCCGCGAGGAGTTCGGCCGCACCGAGGGGGTCCGGCTGTCCGTGCTCGGCTGGGCGTACAAGGGCTGGCCCGCCACCGACGACATGCGCGGCACCCCGATCGCGGACATGATGCCCGTCTTCACCGCCGCCGGGCTGACCGTACGGGGGCACGACCCGCTGGTCGCCGACGAGGTCATCCGCCGTTACGGCGGCGAGCCGGTCAGCCTGGACAAGGCGTTCGCCGACGCCGACGCCGTGATCGTGATCAACGACCATCCGGACTACCGGGAGATCGAGGTCGACGACAAGCTGGCCGGCTCGGGCGTGCGGGTGCTGTTCGACTCGTGGCGCATCCTCGACGAGGCCGCCGTCACGGCGCGCGGCGTCCGCTACGCCGGCATCGGCTACCGCACGAAGGGGCGCGTGTCATGAGGGCACTGCTGCTCGGCGGCGCCGGGTTCATCGGACTCCACCTGGCCGCGCGGCTGCTCGAAGCCGGGCACGAGGTCACCGTGGTCGACGACTTCTCCCGTGGCCGCCGCGACCCCACGCTGACCCGGCTCGCCGGCCAGGTCGAGATCAGGTCGGCCGACCTCACGGACCCGGCCTCGTACGCGGCCCTGGAGCATCGCTGGGACCACGTCTACATGCTCGCCGCCGTGGTCGGCGTGCGGAACGTCGAGTCCGACCCGGCCCGGGTGATCAGGGTCAACACGCTGGCCCTGATGCACCTGCTCGACTGGATCGCCCCCGGCACGCGGCTGTTCTTCGCCTCCACCAGCGAGGCGTACGCGGGCGGCGTCAGCGCCGGCGTGGTGCCCGTGCCCACGCCGGAGAGCGTGCCGCTGATGATCGAGGACGTCGGCTCGCCGCGCCACACCTACGCCATCTCCAAGATGCTCGGCGAGGCGGCGGTCCTGCACACCGCCCGGGCCAGGGGGTTCGCCGCCGTCGTCGGCCGCTTCCACAACGTCTACGGCCCGCGGATGGGCGCCGACCACGTCATCCCCGAGCTGTCGCTGCGCGCCATGCGCGGCGAGGACCCGTTCGACCTCTACGGCGCGGACCAGAGCCGGGCCTTCTGCCACGTCGACGACGCCACCGACGCCGTGATCACGCTCATGGACACCCCCGAGGCGGCCGGCCGGATCGTGCACATCGGCGACGACACGGAGGAGACCAACATCGGCGACCTGGCCAAGCTCGTGCTGCGGATCGCCGGGATCAGCCCCGCCGTCCGCGAGCTGCCCGCCCCGGCGGGATCGGTCGCGCGCCGCTGCCCCGACCTCACGCTGCTGCGCCGGCTCACCGGGTACGAGCCGCGCGTCCGGCTGGAGGAAGGCGTGCGCAGGACGTACGCCTGGTACCGGGAGTCGTGGACGACATGACCAGGCCGATCGCGTTCTACTACGGGGCGGGGGAGGTGGACCGGCTCTCCGGCTTCGACATGGTCGTCCTGCAGGCCGACTTCTACTCGCGGACCGAGCTGGACCTGTTGCGCGAGCGCGGCGTGCGGACGCTCGGCTACCTGTCGCTGACCGAGGACGTCGGTCCGCCCGCGCCGTGGCACCGGGAGGAGCGCAACCCCGACTGGGGCGGCGCGTTCGTGCACGTGGGCGACCCGCGCTGGGTGGCGCACGTGGTCGACCAGGCGGTCCAGGCCATGGACAAGGGCTTCCACGGACTGTTCCTGGACACGCTCAACATCGAGCACAACTACCCGGACGACCTGCCCCACCTGCTGCTGCTGATCGCCGCCGTCCAGGAGGAGGCCAGGCCCGGCTACCTGCTGGCCAACCGGGGGTTCGGGCTGCTGCCCGAGCTCGCCGACCTGGTGGACGGCGTGCTCTTCGAGTCCTTCTCGGCCCGCTGGGTGGACACCGAGAGCTACGCGCCCTGGCCTGACGACGTGCTGGAGGCGCACGCTACCGTCGCCGAACGCCTGCTCGGCCTCGGGCTCGACCTGTACGCGCTGGACTACGCCGACAGCGACGAGCTGACCGACTTCGCCTGCCGCCGGGCCAGGGAGTTCGGCATGCTCTGCTTCGTCAGCGACCGGGTGCTCTCACGCATCTGAGGCGCCGCCGGGGATCCGGCGGCGCCTCAGGAACGGCATGGTCAGCCGATGCGCCAGGTGTCGCCGCCCATCAGCAGATCGGCCAGATCGCCCTGGCCCTTCTGCGCCACGGCCTCTTCCAGCTGGCTGGTCATCAGCGTGTCGTAGGCCGGGCGGTCCACGCTGCGGAAGATCCCGATCGGTACGTGGTCGAACGCGGGTTCGTCCAGCCGGGACAGCGCGAACGCCACCGACGGGTCGGGGTTGTGCGCGTCGTGCACCAGGACCCGGTCCTGTTCGACGCTGTCGCGGGGGACGACCTCCAGGCTTCCGTTCGCGGCCCGGATGACGGCCTTGGAGGCTGAGGCGATCGGCTGGCCGTGTTCCAGCTTCAACGTGATGTCGTCACGCAGCTCCGGGTCCTTCAACGGCTCGAAGGCGTTGTCGTTGAAGATGTTGCAGTTCTGGTAGATCTCCACCAGGGACGCGCCCCGGTGCGCGGTCGCCTCCCGCAACACGGCCTGTAGGTGCTTGCGGTCCGAGTCCAGGGTGCGGGCCACGAACGACGCCTCGGCGCCCAGGGCCAGGGAGATCGGGTTGAACGGCTTGTCCAGCGATCCCATCGGGGTGGACTTGGTGACCTTGCCGACCTCGGAGGTGGGCGAGTACTGGCCCTTGGTCAGCCCGTAGATGCGGTTGTTGAACAGCAGGATGTTGAGGTTGACGTTGCGGCGCAGCGCGTGGATCAGGTGGTTGCCGCCGATCGACAGGGCGTCCCCGTCACCGGTGATCACCCACACGCTCAGGTCCGGCCTGGAGGCGGCCAGCCCGGTGGCGATCGCGGGCGCGCGGCCGTGGATGGAGTGCACGCCGTAGGTGTTGAGGTAGTACGGGAACCTGGAGGAGCAGCCGATCCCGGAGACGAACACGATGTTCTCGCGCTTGAGTCCGAGTTCGGGCAGGAAGCTCTGGACGGCGGCCAGGATGGCGTAGTCGCCGCAGCCGGGGCACCAGCGCACTTCCTGGTCGGACTTGAAGTCCTTCAGGGTCTGCTTGGTGTCGGTCTTGGGCACCAGCGACAGGCCCTTGCCGTTGATCAGTTCAGTCACTGTCGATCACGTCCTGGATCACTCCGGCCAGTTCCTCGGCCTTGAACGGAAGCCCGCGCACCCGGTTGTAGCTGATGACGTCGACCAGGAACCGGGCCCGCAGCAGCAACGCCAGCTGACCCAGGTTGATCTCCGGCAGCAACACCTTGTCGTAGTGCTTGAGCACCTCACCGATGTTGGCCGGCAGCGGGTTCAGATGCCGCAGATGCGCCTGGGCCACCTTCCCGCCCGCCGCCCGCACCCGCCGCACCCCAGCGGCGATCGCCCCGTAGGTGGAACCCCACCCGAGCACGAGTACCCGCGCGTCCCCATCGGGGTCGTCCACGGCCACGTCCGGCACGTCGATGCCGGCCACCTTGGCCGCACGCAACCGCACCATCCGGTCATGATTGTCCGGATCGTAGGAGATGTTGCCCGTGCCGTCGGCCTTCTCGATACCGCCGATACGGTGCTCCAGACCGGGCGTGCCGGGGATCGCCCACGGCCGGGCCAGAGTCTCCGGGTCCCGCTGGAACGGCAGGAACGCGCCGTCCTCGCCGTTCGGCTCGGTGGTGAACGGCACGCTGATGTCCGGCAGCGCGGCAACCTCCGGCAGCCGCCACGGCTCCGACCCGTTGGCCAGATACCCGTCCGACAGCAGCATCACCGGCGTCCGATAGGCCACCGCGATGCGGGCGGCTTCCACCGCCGCGTCGAAACAATCCGAAGGCGACATCGGCGCGATGACCGGCACCGGCGACTCGCCGTTGCGGCCGAACAACGCCATCAGCAGGTCGGTCTGCTCGGTCTTGGTCGGCATCCCCGTCGACGGGCCCGCCCTTTGCACGTCCACCACGATCAACGGCAGTTCGGTGGTGACGGCCAGCCCGACGGTCTCGGCCTTCAACGCCACGCCGGGACCGCTGGTGGTGGTCACCCCGAGCGCGCCGCCGAACGCCGCACCGAGCGCCGCACCGACACCGGCGATCTCGTCCTCGGCCTGGAAGGTGCGGATGCCGAACTGCTTGTGCTTCGACAACTCGTGCAGGATGTCCGAGGCCGGGGTGATCGGATACGACCCCAGGAACAGGGGCAGCCGGGCTTGGACGGCGGCGGCGATCAGGCCGTAGGCCAAAGCTTGGTTGCCGGAGATGTTGCGGTACACGCCCGGCGCCAGCCGGGCCGGCTTCACCTCATAGGAGACCGAGAACGACTCGGTGGTCTCGCCGAAGTTCCAGCCGGCCTGGAAGGCGGCGATGTTGGCCTTGGCGATCTCCGGCTTCCGCGCGAACTTGGTCTCCAGGAAGCTGATGGTCTGCTCGGTCGGGCGGTGGTAGAGCCAGGACAGCAGGCCGAGCGCGAACATGTTCTTGGCGCGTTCGGCGTCCTTCTTGCTGATGTCGAAGTCTTCCAGCGCCTTGACCGTCAACGACGTGAGCGGGACGGCGTGCACCCGCCACTCGGCCAGCGACCCGTCCTCCAGCGGGCTGGCGGCATACCCGACCTTGGCCAGGTTGCGTTTGGTGAACTCGTCGGTGTTGGCGATGATGTCCGCGCCGCGCGGCAGATCGGCCAGGTTGGCCTTGAGCGCGGCGGGGTTCATCGCCACCAGCACGTTGGGGGCGTCGCCGGGGGTGAGGATGTCGTGGTCGGCGAAGTGCAGCTGGAAGCTGGACACGCCGGGCAGGGTGCCGGCCGGGGCGCGGATCTCGGCGGGGAAGTTGGGCAGCGTGGACAGGTCGTTGCCGAACTCGGCGGTGCCCGCGGTGAACCGGTCACCGGTGAGTTGCATGCCGTCACCGGAGTCACCGGCGAACCGGATGATCACCCGATCGAGTTGCTGAACCTGCTTGGTCACAGCTCAGTCCTCCTCGACGCGCCTGAGCGCATCGCTTCTGGCGCGTTCTCTTTTTCCATGCTAGATCCTCGGGAGGTCGCGCGTTTGCACACCGCCCAAAGCGGGTAAACGCAGTGAAATTCAGGATGCGGCGGCAGAAGGGCGACACAGCCCCGCTGCAAGCCTGCAGAGGTCTACATGCAGGCGCGCGAAGAGGACAGTTCGGGTCACGAGCGCCAACTATACGTCCCCCTGTCGCATGACCTAAGTCAGGGGCTGCTTGCGCACGGGTGAGATCCCTGACTCGTAGAGCTGCCCAGCCTGCATCCCCGCCGTCCCGTACAACTCTGGAACGGTGACGAAGGTGTATCCCTTTCCGGCGAGCCGTTCAAGGATGTCCGGAATCGCGGTGACGGTCGTGTCGCGAGTGTCGTGCAGGCGCACGATCGCGCCCCGGTGCGCCCGCTCCACCACCCGGTCGGCGATCTCGGCGGAGTCCCTGTCGCGCCAGTCGAAGGTTTCGAGGTCGGCGCCCACCAGCGTCAGCCCCTGCTCGCGGGCGACGTTGCGCAGCTCGGTGCTGACCGATCCGTACGGGGCCCGCACCAGCGTCGGCCGCCGCCCGATCGTCGCGGTCACCACGTCCTCGGTGCGGGCCAGCGAGTCGGAGATCTTGCTGGAGGGCAGCCGGGCCAGGTCGCGGTGCGCGTACGAGTGGTTCCCGACGAGGTGGCCCTCGGCGCTCATCCGGCGCAGCAGGCCGGGTTCGCGGGCCGCGTTGCTGCCTACGGCGAAGAACGTGGCGCGGGCGCCGGCCTCCCGCAGCGTGTCGAGCAGCCTGCCGGTCTCGGGCCCCGGGCCGTCCTCGAAGGTGAGGGCGATGCACTTGGCCTCCGTGCAGTCGACGGTGCCGGCCCGGTTGCTGGCGGCGGCGGGCGCGGGGGAGGGCGCCGCCGCCGGTGGTTCGGCCACCTGCTGCCCGGCCAGGCGGGCGGCCCGCTGGGCGCGTCGTCCGGTGTCCGAGAGCAGCGGCCACGCCTGGTCGGCGGGGACGGCCACGGCCAGCCTGCCGAGCGAGCACGGGCCGAGCTCGCAGTCGTCGAACTCCACCACCAGGTCGCCTTCGGCGTTGAAGGCCATCGAGTCGAACCGGTCGCGGCTGGGTGTCACCTGGCCGTGGTCCACCTCCGGGCCGCGGTCGCCGAGTCCGGCCTTGACCAGCCGGGCCACCTCGTGCAGCGCGGGGCTCCCGTTCAGCAGGCCGGTGGAGTCCATGGCCCGGCGGGTGTTCGTGTCGTACCAGAACGTCGTGGTGGCGTGGTCCCAGCCGGTGCCGTGGGAGCGGCCGGCCCGCAGTCGCACCCCGATCGCGTCGCCGGCGGCGGCGAGCTGCCAGTCGACGTTCAGCTCAGGGCGGGACAGGCCGCGGGCGGTCTCGCGGAACTCGCGCAGCCGCCGCCGCGCGTCCGCCCGCAGCTTCTCGTTGAGCGGGGCGGCGTCGTCCAGCTCGGGGTAGCTGATGCGCACGCGCCTGGTGACGGGGTCGTCCCCGCTCACCGTGCGGGGCGCGAGCCCGGCCACGGCGGCGGGGTCGACGAACTCGATCCTGGTGGGGTCGGCGGGGACCCGGGTGTCCTGCTGCTGCGGAGTGGCCGAGGCCAGCCCGCACCCGGAGGCGGCCAGGGCCAGCAGGACGATTCCTCCCAAAGATCGAGATTTAGCCATAAATCTGAGCATATGGGGCAGATCTTGTGATTTGCTCATATTTGGGGGTATGGGGCGTTAGCTTTGACTGGGTTACCATCGCGTTCATGGACGGCTACTACGGGTCCTACGCGCTGGTCGCGGTCCTGCTCGCGATCGGCGTCGCCATCGTGGCCGGAGCGCTGATGATCAACCGGCTGCTCCGCCCGACCCGGCCCACGCCCGACAAGCTGACCAGCTACGAGTGCGGCGTCGACCCCGTGGGCGAAGGCTGGGCCCAGTCGCAGGTCCGCTACTACGTCTTCACCTACCTCTACGTGGTGTTCGCCGTGGACGCCGTCTTCCTCTTCCCGTGGGCCACCGTCTTCGACGCGCCCGGCTACGGCGTCACGACACTGGTCGAGATGTTCGTCTTCCTCGGCGTCATCGCCCTCGGCATCCTCTACGCCTGGCGCAAACGCGTCCTGACCTGGACGTAGCTCTCGCCTCTGATCCGCGCAACAATGGCTGTATGGCAGCGACGGATCTCCCGATGCCCACGGTGGGGCCGGTCTCGCGGCTCGCGCCCAAGCCCATGCGGTTCGTGCTCAACTGGGGCCGCCGCTACTCCCTGTGGGTGTTCAACTTCGGGCTCGCCTGCTGCGCGATCGAGTTCATCGCCACCTCGATGAGCCGCCATGACTTCATCAGGTTCGGCGTCATCCCGTTCGCCAACGGGCCGCGCCAGGCCGACCTGATGATCGTCTCCGGTACGGTCACCGACAAGATGGCCCCGGCCGTGAAGCGCCTCTACGAGCAGATGCCCGACCCGAAGTACGTCATCTCGTTCGGCGCCTGCTCCAACACCGGCGGCCCCTACTGGGACTCCTACTGCGTCACCAACGGCGTCGACCAGATCGTGCCCGTCGACGTCTACGTGCCCGGCTGCCCGCCCCGCCCCGAGGCGCTGCTCTACGGCATCACGAAGCTGCAGGAGAAGATCGCCGGAGAGAAGCTCGGCGACCGCTACCTCTGGTCGCGTTCGCAAGGGGAGGAGTCGTGACCGGCTTCGCCGCCGGGCCGCTCGACGGCCGCGCCGAGGTCACCGACTCCTTCGGCGACACCGTCGTCGACGTCGCCCCCGGCGACTGGATCGAGCTGCTCACCCACGTCCGCGACGGGCTGGGTTACGCCTTCTTCGACTGGCTGACCGGCGTGGACGAGCCACCGGACGCGTTCCAGGTGGTCGCGCACGTCTACAACCCCGACACCCGCGAGCGCCTGCTGCTGCGCACCGCCGTGCCGCGCGACGACCCGCGCCTGCCCAGCGCCGTCGGCGTCTACCGGGGCGCCGACTGGCACGAGCGCGAGACGTACGAGATGTTCGGCGTGATCTTCGAAGGCCACCCGAACCTGGTGCCGCTGCTGCTGCCCGACGGGTTCGAGGGCCACCCGCTGCGCAAGGACTTCATCCTGGCCGCCCGCGTCGCCAAGCAGTGGCCGGGGGCCAAGGAGCCCGGCGAGTCCGGCCACGGCGCGCCGAGCCGCCGCAAGACGCTGCCGCCGGGCGTGCCGGCCGACTGGGGGTCACCCGATGCTTGACGTGGTGCTGCACTTCGCCGTGATCCTGGTCGTCTTCCTCGCCCTGCCGCTGGTCGTCGGGCAGACCGAGCACAAGGTCATGGCTCACATGCAGTCCCGCCTCGGGCCCATGTACGCCGGCGGCTTCCACGGGTGGGCGCAGCTCATCGCCGACGGCGTCAAGTTCATGCAGAAGGAGGACGTGATCCCGGCCGCCGCCGACCGACGCGTCTTCATGATCGCCCCCGGTGTCGCGCTGGTGCCCTACCTGGTGGTGCTGATCGCCATCCCCCTCGACGACGGGTTCGTCGGGGTCGACCTCGACTTAGGGCTGTTCTTCGTGCTCGCGGTCATGGGCGTCGGCGTGCTCGGCGCGATCATGGCCGGCTGGGCGTCGGCCAACAAGTACTCGATGCTCGGCGGCATGCGGGCGGCCGCCCAGCTCGTCGCGTACGAACTGCCGCTGGTGCTGGCCGCCTCCTCCGTCGCGATGGCGGCGGGCACGCTGTCGCTGCCCGGCATCGTCGAGGCGTGGCAGTGGTGGTGGCTGCCGTGGCAGGCGATCGGCGGCGTGGTGTTCTTCGTCGCCGGGCTGGCCGAGCTGCGCCGGCCGCCGTTCGACATGCCGATCGCCGAGTCCGAGATCATCATGGGCCCGATGACTGAATACACCGGCATGCGCTTCGCCCTGTTCATGCTGTCGGAGTACGCCGGCATCGTCGTCCTGTCGCTCCTGACCAGCGTGCTCTTCCTCGGCGGCTGGCAGGGGCCGCTGCTGCCCGGCTGGCTGTGGACCCTGGTCAAGGTGTTCGCGCTGGCCTTCGTCGTCATCTGGCTGCGCGTGACCTTCCCGCGCTTCCGTGAGGACCAGTTGCAGAAGCTCGCCTGGGCCGTCCTGGTGCCGCTGGCGCTCCTCCAGCTCGCCATCACCGGGGTCGTCCAGGTCCTGGTCTGAAACTCCCGGTGCCCTCCGTTCGTCTTACCGTACGGGGCCCTTTCGAGGGGGTTCGATGACGTACCGCTTGACTCCGATCGGTCCGGCTGTCGACGGCGGCCCGGTCCCGGAAACGGTCCTGACGTGGGACGGCCCGACGCTGGTGGCCACCGCCTGCGACGATGCCGTACGGGTGCGGCCCGCCATGCTCTACCGCTACCGCTACGACCGGCGGCAGGCCGGGAGTGACGGGCAGCGGGTGACCGGCCTGGCCGCGCTCGACCGAGACGGCCTGGTCCTGCTGGACCTGCCCGGCGCCTGGCCGCAGGAACAGGTGATCGGCTTCGGCACCGTGGCCGGCGTGCCGGTCGACGGCTGCCGGTTCGAGTCGTCGAAGCGGGTACGCGCCCGGCTGTCCGGCCGCGCCCCCGGGTGGCGGCGGGTTCTCGGCGTGCCCCCGCCGAAGCCGGCGCGGTGGCGGCTGCCGCTGATCTACGCGGCCGGGGCGGTGGGGCTGGCGGTGATGGTGTATTTGGTCTCGGTCGGCGCCTGGGCGGCCTGGCGCGGGCTGTCGGTGGTCGGCCGGGTGCTCATCGACCTGGTCGAGGTGAAATGGCTGGTGGTCGCGTTCAGCCCGCTGCTGCTGGTGCTCCGTCCGATCAAGGCCCGCTGGCGCCGGTACGAAGCGAGCAAGGGCATGCGCGCCGGCCCGCTGGACGGCCCCAACCTGGTGATCGGGGCCTCGAAGGAACTGGTGATCCACAACATCGGGGAGCAGCTCGCCCCGCTGGAGATCGGCAGAGCGCCCGGGCGGGCGGCCGGCCTGCTCGCCTACCAGTACGAGGACCGGTCCGGCCTGTTCATCCTGAACCACGCCGGCCGCCCCCTGCACCACATCCCCGGCCCCTGGTCCCCCGAGGACCTGCGCCGCCTCGCCGCCCGCAACGACCTGGACCTGTCAGTGCTCCGGCTCAGCCGCGAGGAGTACGTCGACCTGGTCAGGACCTGCGGCCACGGCTCCCCGTGACCATGGGATGTGTGGTTACGGCTCTCCGCGACCACGTCCCCTGTGTTGGCGGGATGTGCGGCCACGGCTCCCCGTGACCACGTCCCCTGTCTTGGAGGGATGTGCGGCTACGGCTTCTACGACCGTGCTCCCTGGCGGTCGGGACGCGTCTCGATCGTCAGGCGCTCCACCGCGGATGGCGCGGCGGCCCGCGGAAACCTCGTTGCGTCTACCCCCGCCGCGGTGCTGAGCTGGCGGCATGAACCGTGACGAGGCGCTGGCCGCGTTCGACCGCGGGTTGAGGCGCGATGCCCGGCCCCTCACCCCCGGCGACCGTGTCGAACATGTCGGCCGGGTGATCCGCTACCTCGGCGACGGCTGGGACTGCGTCATCTGGTCGGACCTCGACGACGCCACGGCCGACGCCGAGATCGCCGCCCAGGTCTCGTCCTTCACCTCGCCGGGGCGCGGGTTCGAGTGGAAGCTCTATGCCTACGACCGGCCCTCGGACCTGCCGTCCCGTCTCCTGAAGGCCGGGTTCGTCCCCGGCGAGGAGGAAACGCTGATGGTCGCCGAGATCTCCGACCTGGACACGGAGGTCGCGCTTCCCGACGGTGTCAGCCTTCGCCCGGTCGCCACGGATGCCGACGTGGACCTCATGATGTCGGTGCACGACCAGGTGTTCGGCACCTCTTCCGACCTCGCCGCCGCGCTGCGGGCCCAGCTCGCCGCGGACACCTTGGTGGCGTTCGTGGTCACGGCCGGGGACGAACCGGTCAGCGCCGCACGAATGGAGCTTTATCCGGGTACGGGGTTCGCCGGCCTGTGGAGCGGCGGCACCGTCCCCGGCTGGCGCGGCCGCGGCCTCTACCGGGCCCTGGTCGCCTCCCGCGCCCGCATCGCCGCCACCCGCGGCTACCGCTACCTCCAAGTGGACGCCTCAGCCGACAGCCGCCCGATCCTCGAACGCCTCGGCTTCCACCCCCTCACCACCACGACCCCGTACACGTACCAGCCCTGACCACCAGGCCGCTCGCCCTAACCACCGCGTTGGCGCCCCCGAGTTCCTTGAGCCGAGGCGCCCTGATCGCAGCCGCCCAGTGCCTTCTCGGTCTGGGCCGTGGTCATCGGCGGGACGGGCAGGGGATGGGCCGCGCCCGCGCGCAGGCCGTCGAGGGTGAGAGCCAGGTGCCGGCGCCACGCCCCGGGCGCGGTCCGGAAGGTCGCCCGTACCGTGCCCGCCACCCCCCAGATCACGAACGCCATGTCCTCCAGCGTCACATCCGGCCGCAACATCCCGGCCTCCTGGGCCCGCGCCACGATCCGCCGCATCAACGCGTCCCCCTCGCGGGTGTCCGCCCCCACGCTCCGCACGGCGAGATCGTTGTAGCCGAGATCCACCGACTGCAACTCGCACACCCCGGTCAAGAAGGCGACGAACCCCTCCCACGCGTCGTCCGCCGCCAGCGACCGCTCCGCCAGCTCGCGCACCGCCGCCACCCGGTCCGCGAACACCGCCTCCACCAGGTCATCCCGGCTGGGGAACCGGTTGTAGAGCGTCCCGATGCTGACCTCGGCCCGTCGGGCGATCTCCTCCAGCGGCACCTCAAGCCCCCGGTCGGCGAACAGTTGCCGGGCCGCCTCCAACAGGCGTTCGCGGTTGTGCAGGGCGTCCTTGCGCATACCACCCACCCTAGCTATCTTGAGGACACTCTCAACTTGAGGAGGCCCTCAACTTATGGCCCGCACTCTCGTCATCACCGGCGGCACGAACGGCATCGGCCTCGTCCTGGCCCGCCACCACAGCGAACGGGGCGACCAGGTCATCGCCATCGGCAGCAGCCCGTCAGGCGGCGACCGCCTCCGCCGGGAAGCCCCGGAAGCGCGCTTCGTCCAAGCCGACCTCAGCTCCGTCAAACAGACGAACGAGCTGACCGACCACCTCCTCTCCGCGCACCCGGCGATCGACGCGCTGGTGCTGGCGGCCTTCCGCTATCACCCGTCCAGGACCGAGACCGGCGAGGGCTTCGAACGCACCTTCGCCCTGTACGTGGTCAACCGCTGGCTGATGTCCCGCGCCCTGCGCCCCGCCCTGGAGAACGCGCCCGCTCCGATGATCCTCGACCTGTGCGGCGTCGGCGGCGTCAAAGCCAGCAAGATCCACTGGGACGACCTGCAACTCGAACGCGGCTACCGCCCGTTCAAGGCCACGATGCAGGGCGCCCGCGCGGCCGAACTCCTCGCCACCGCCTACGCCGCCGACCCCGTCCGGTACGTGCTCTACAACCCGCTCTTCGTCGCGACCGGCCTCTCCGAACCCTTCCGCCAGCCGGTACGCGGCCTCGTCAAGCTCGCCTCCGCCCTGTTCGCCCAACCGGTGTCGAAGGCCGTCCGCCCGATGACAGCGCTCATCGACAACCCCCCGGCTGCCCCGCTCTCCGCGTACGTCCGAGGCAAGCCCACCACCCTCACCACCGACCCGGCCGCGGCCCGCCGCCTCGACGCCGCCATCCGCGACCTGGTGTCCCCTTTCACCGCCTGACCTCCTCCACCCGCACCGCGCCGGTTGGTTGGAAGTCTGATGACCGCCAGCGGACACCTGCCCCAGCCGGTGATGCTGGCGCCATGAGCACAGCGGACTTGGCAACGGATCGGGCCGGCGGATCGAGCGCGGAAGAGCGGTCGCCGGTCGACGCCTGGACGGTGATGGAAAGGTTCTATGCGGCCGAGGCTGCGTACGTGGCCGCAGGTGGATTCGGCAAGGCGAGCTACGACGATGTCGCCGCCCTCCTGGATCCAGAGGTGGTCTTGCACCAAGCACCCGGGCTGCCCTTCACCGGCACCGGAACGTGGCGCGGCCACGACGGCATGGAACGGTTTCTCGCCCGCTTCAGCGAGGTCTGGGAATCGATGGAGTTCCTGGAGCAGGAGCATTGGGGCGACGAGAACACCGTGGTCGTGCGTAACCGGGTGCGCTTTCGCGCCCGTGCCACCGGCCGGGAAGTCGACACCTCGATCATGCAACTGATCACCGTCAAGAACGGACGCATGGCCGAGTGCCGCCCGTTCTACTGGGACCCCGGCGCCATCGCCGACGCCTGCCGAGACACGGATACGTGACCCGGGCTCCGGCGCGTGCGCGCTGGTCAGTGAACGATGGCCAGCATCACGTCCGATGCCGACGGGCGGTCTTCCGGGCGTTTGGCGAGGCAGACGCCGACGACGCCGCGCAGCGACTGCGGCAGCGGTGACAGGTCGGGGTGGAACGTGAGCACCCGATTGAAGATCGCGGGCACGGTGTCCTCCCCGAACGCGGGGCGTCCGGTGGCCGCGAACATCATCGTCACCGCCCAGCTGAACACGTCGGACGGCGGGCCCACCGGAGTGCCGGATAACTGCTCCGGCGACATGTAGGCGGGGGTGCCGACCATCTTGCCCGAGGTCACCGTCACCTGGTCGAGCGCCCGCGCGATGCCGAAGTCGATCACTCGGGGCCCGTCGTGGCCGATCAGCACGTTGCTCGGCTTGAAGTCGCGGTGGACGACCCCCGCCTTGTGGATGGCGGCCAGCGCCCCCGACGTGGACAACGCCAGGCGGGTGAGGCCGTCTTCGTCGCGCGGCCCGTGACGGCGCACGAGCTGCTCAAGGGACGGGCCTTCCACGTACTCGCTGACGATGTAGGCGGACTGGCCGGTGATGCTCACGTCGAGCACCCGCGCGGTGGAGAAGGTCGCCACGCGCCGGGCCGCGTCGACCTCCCTGGCGAACCTGGCCCGCGCCGTCTCGTCGACCAGATCGTGCAGCACCTTGACCGCGACCCGCACGCCGTTGGGCGCCATCGCCAGGTAGACCGCGCCCTGCCCGCCGCGCCCGAGCGGCTGCAGCACCCGGTAGTGACCGATCCAGTCGGGCTCGCCCGGGCGTCGGTGGGCCGTGGGCGTGGTGGTGCGCTGGTGGACGTTGGGCGGAGGGTAGGTGCCAGGCGGGCCGGAAGGCGCCCCGGCCATCGCGGGGCGGCCGGAACGTGCCCTGGCCATGGCGGGCACCAGGATGCCCGAGTGGATCACGCTGCCGATCCAGCCCGCGACGAACATGAGGGAGACGATCGTGCTCATCGGCTCGGGAATGTCGTCGACCTGGTCGTACATCGTGATCGCGATGATGAAGACGCCCACGTTGACGGTGTAGAGGCCGGCGGCGACGAGCTGTCCGACGCTCCTCAGCCAGAAGGCCGCGAACCCGATCGTGAACGGCGTCGCCAAGCCGCACGAGAACAGCGGGAGGGCCGCCCAGACGACCGCGGCCGCCCAGGCCCCGCCGCTCGGGCGGCTCGGATGGTGCAACGACATGGCGAGAGACTACATCTGTGTTCCTACACATATCGGACGGTAGGCTTACTTGTGGATAACTTCCCCTGGGGCTGTGGATAGCTGTGGAAAACCTGGGGACAACAGGCTGGCGCATTCACGCGCGCGGCCAATTGCGTCATGATGTTGAGCCATGGCACGGATACCAGGCGTAGGGCTGGCGAGAGGGTTGACCATCACCCTCCGCCACATGCTGCGCAGATCCGTGACCCAGCAGTATCCCGAGGTGAAACCCGATCTGCCGCCCCGCAGTCGCGGCGTCATCGCCCTGGTCGAGGAGAACTGCACCTCGTGCATGCTGTGTGCCCGAGAGTGCCCCGACTGGTGCATCTACATCGATTCGCACAAAGAGACCATCCCCGCGCCCGAAGGCGGCCGGCCTCGCCAGCGAAACGTGCTCGACCGGTTCGCGATCGACTTCGCCCTCTGCATGTACTGCGGCATCTGCATCGAGGTGTGTCCGTTCGACGCGTTGTTCTGGTCGCCGGAGTTCGAGTACGCCGAGGGCGACATCCGCAACCTTCTCCATGAGAAGGACAAGCTGGCCACCTGGGTTCCGACGGTCCCGCCGCCACCGCCGCACGACTCCGGCGCCGACCTGCCCAAGGAGCTCTCGGCCGCGCCCCGCCGCCCCGCCCGCGCCAGAGGCGCCGAACCGTCCACGCCCTCCCGCCCCCCTCGTACGTCCACAGGTCCGGCGGAAACCCCGCGCAAGCCGGAGGCCCGCACGACACCGACGGAAGCCCTTCCGGCGTCGGAAGCACCGCCCACGGGGAGGTCCCACGGGGAAGGGCCCCACGCGGAAGGGCCCCACGGAGAGGGGCGCCGCGCGGAAGGCGCGCCGCGAACAGAAGGCCCGACGCAGACCGAAGGCGCGGACGCCTCGCCCGGCGCAGGTTCCGCGCCTCCGGCGACTTCCACGACGGACCATGGCAACAGGCCTTCCGCCACATCCGGTGCGCCCACCGAGACACCGTCGGCGGGTGGAGGCCCGACGCCATCCACAGCCGGAGAGTCCGACCAGACGTCGTCCACAGCCGAGGCGTCCGGGCAGCCGTCGTCCCTAGCGGGAGATTCCGGGCAGCCGTCGTCCACGGTCGAGGAGTCTGGTCAAGCGTCGTCCCAGGCGGGAGAGTCCGACCAGGCGTCGTCCACAGCCGGAGAGCCTGGCCAGGCGTCGTCCACAGAGGGGACGCCTGGACGCGAGCCGTCCACGGACGGGACGCCTGGACCGGAGTTGTCCACAGGCGGGGAGTCGGGGGAGAAGCTGTCCACAGGCTCGGCGCGATCGCAGCCGGAGCCTGGCTCGGGGGAGCAAACTTCAGGCGCGAGACCGCGAAGGCGGAGGATGGCCGATCCTCGTTCCATCCGCCCGCCCGGTCGGCTCGGCCCGGAAGAGCCCAAGGAGCGCGAGGAGGAATAGTGACCGAGGCGGTGCCCTCCTATCTGTCACCCACAGGACAAGAGATCGTCTTCTTGCTGCTGGGGGCAGTGGCGGTAGGTTCGGCGCTGCTCGTCGTCACGACGAAACAGCTCGTCCACGCGGCCCTGTGGCTGGTGGTCGCGTTCGGCGCGCTGGCGGGCTGTTACCTGGTGCTCACCGCCGAGTTCGTGGCGTGGGTGCAGGTGCTCATCTACGTGGGCGCCGTGATCGTGCTGCTGCTGTTCGGCATCATGCTGACCCGGGCCCCGGTCGGCCGCTCCACCGATCTCGACAGCGGCAACCGGGTTGCAGCGGCCGTGGTGGCGCTGGCGACGGCAGGCGTCCTGGTGACGGTGGTGATCGACGGCTTCCGCACCGCCTACGCGCCGCTGACCCCAGGCGCGGGCGCGGCGAGTGCGCTGGGGGCGAGCATCTTCAGCACGTGGGTGCTCCCTTTCGAGGCCCTGTCCGTCCTGCTGCTCGCCGCTCTGATCGGCGCCATCGTCCTGTCCCGCACCGACATCCGCGGCGGCACTCCCGAACCCACCGACCCAGGGGATCCGACTCGTCCAGACGCCCGAGGAGGCGCGCCTAGCTTGCCCGGGCCTGCCCAGGATGACCTAGGTCGTGCGACCGCCCGCGGCGGCGCATCCGACACGTCCTCTTCCAGCGTGTCCGCACCCGAGGAGCCTCCGACCGTCGCCGACCCTGTGGACGATCCATCCCGTACGGGGACGTCCGGCGGTTCACCGCCCGATCAGACCGGGGGTCATTAGTGCACATCGTCTACCCGGCGGTTGTCGCCGCGCTCCTGTTCTCCATCGGCGTCTACGGCGTGCTCGCCCGGCGCAACACGATCCTCGTGCTGATGTCGGTCGAGCTGATGCTCAACGCCGTCAACCTCAACCTCGTCGCGTTCGACGTGTGGCTGGGGGACAGGCTCCACAGCGGCCAAGTCCTGACCCTGTTCGTCATCGTCATCGCCGCCGCCGAGGTGGGGGTCGGCCTGGCGATCATCCTGGCCCTGTTCCGCAACCGCAAGACGGTCGACATCGACCACCTCCGCGACCTGGCCGAGCCCGCCGACGACCCCACACCCGAAGACGAGACGAGAAACACCGACCCGCACGCCCACGTACCCGCCGACGCCGTGCCCGCCCTCGCCGGCGTCGCACCGCTCCGAAGCCCATCACGGAGTGCCGGCACCAGCAGCGCCCCCGACGCGAGCACGCCGGTGGGCCGAGGCGAGGGGCAGCCCGCTGAGGACGACTCGTCCACCCCGGAAGGGCAGTCCGATGAGGACGCCCCGTCCACCTCAGAGGGGCCGTCCGCTGAGGATGGGCGACATGTCAGGCGAGGGGGCGGGTCGTGACGAACTTTCCGCTGCTGACCGTGCTCCTGCCGTTCGCGGCCGCCGCCGCGGGTCTGCTGCTCTCCCGGCGCGGACGTGCGGAGGGCGCGAACACCAGGGCCGCCTGGATCGCGGTGATCCCGACAGCCGGCGCCGCCGTGCTCGCCGTCTGGCTGGCATGGGGTCAGGGGTTCGCGTTCCTGGAGGGCGGGCCGCGGCCGGCGCCCGTGGGCGCCACCTACGGCACCGTCGTCACCGGCAGCGTCCCGATCTCGCTCACCCTGCAGGCCGACGACCTGTCCGCCCTGCTCGGCGTGCTGGTCACGCTCGTGGCGCTGGCCGTCCAGGTCTACTCGATCGGGTATCTCAGAGACGACCCCCGCTACCCGTCCTACAGCGCCTTCGTCAGCCTGTTCACCGCGGCCATGCTGCTCGTGGTGTACGCGGGCGACCTCCTGGTCCTCTACGTGGGCTGGGAGATCATGGGTCTCTGCTCCTACCTGCTCATCGGCCACTGGTGGGAAGACCTGGGCAACTCCCGCGCCGCCGTCAAGGCGTTCCTGGTGACCCGGCTGGGCGACGTCGGCTTCCTGTTCGGCATCTTCGTGCTGGGCATCGGCGCGGGCAGCTTCCGCATCGCCGACGTGCTCTCCGCCGTGCCCCAGATGTCCTCCGGCACGCTGGTGGCCGCCACGCTGCTGCTGCTCGCCGGCGTCGCGGGCAAGAGCGCGCAGGTGCCGCTGCACACCTGGCTGCCCGACGCGATGGCGGGCCCGACGCCGATCAGCGCGCTGATCCACGCCGCGACCATGGTCGCCGCCGGCATCTTCATCGTCGCCCGGCTGTTCCCGGCCTTCACCGCCGCGGGGCCCACGATGGACGTGCTCGCGGTCATGGCCGCGCTCGGCATGCTCGGGGCCGCTCTGGCCGCGCTCGCCCAGGACGACCTGAAACGCGTCCTGGCGTACTCCACGGTCAGCCAGCTCGCCTACATGGCTGGCGGCCTCGCCGCGGGGTCCGACACGGCCGCGATCTTCCATCTGGTCACGCACGGCGCGTTCAAGGCGCTGCTGTTCCTCTGCGCCGGCCTGGTGATCCACCACGTCGGCGCCAACCTGATGAGCCAGATGGGCGGGCTCCGGCGCGACCTGCCCGTCACGTTCGCCGCGACCACGGTCGGCTTCGCCGCCCTCATGGGCCTGCCCCCGTCCAGCGGCTTCTTCAGCAAGGACGCGCTGCTCGTGGCCATGGAGGGCGCGCTGGCGGGCGGCCTCACGGACGCCGCCGCCCTCCTCCTGTACGGGTGCGCGCTCGCGACCGTCGCGGTCACCGGCGCGTACGCCACCAGAGCCTGGCTGCGCACGTTCTTCGGCCCGCCGCGGACGGTCGCGCTGCCGGAGCCCGAGCCCGGCACCGCGCACGTCATCGACACCCGCGAGGGTCCCCGCACCATGCTGGTGCCGGTCGCGCTTCTCTCGGTCCCGGCCCTGCTGCTCGGGTTCGCCGCCGAGCCGCACCTCGACCTGCCGGTCGCGGCCGTCAGCGTGGCCCTCGCGTTGCTCGGCGCGGGCGTGGTGTACGTCGCCTGGCGCGCCGATCCGCTGGCCGACCCTGCCCGGCTGCTGGGGGTGCTGCGGGTGCCGTGTGAGCGGGCGTTCTACGTCGACGGCCTCTACTCGGCGGTCGTGGTCAGACCGGTGCTGGCCCTGGCCAGAGGGGTTCTGCGGACCGACGACGTGGTGGTCGACGGCGCGGTGCGCGGCTCGGGCCGTGCCGCGCGCGGGCTCTCCGGCCTGCTGCGACTAGCCCAGAACGGCAACGTCCAGCTCTACCTGAGCGGCCTGCTGGCGGGGGTCCTCCTGATCGCGGTGGGGGCGGTGGTGTTGGCATGAGCGGCTGGCCGCTTGGCGTGGTGAGGGCGGTGGTGTTCGCATGAGCGGCTGGCTTTCCGTCGCGATGGTCGCGGTGCCGCTGCTGGGGGCGCTGCTGCTTCTGGTCGCGGCCGATGCGTTGCGTCCGGTGCTGCGCGTGTACGGCATGGCGGTGTCCGGTGTGACGCTGGGCCTGGCCGTGGTGATGGTCGCCATGTTCGACTACGGGCAGGCGGCGCGGCCGCAGTTCACCGTGGACGTGGCGTGGATTCCCGGGCTCGACCTCCGCTTCCAGCTCGGCGTGGACGGCATCTCGCTGCCGTTGGTCGCGCTGACGGCCTTGCTGACGTTCCTCTGTTTCGCCTATCTGGGCTGGGGCGGTGGCGCCGGGCCGGGCCAGCTCCTGCGTCCCAGGGCGGGCGGTGCGCGGCCGAGGGCGCTGGTGTTCACGCTGCTGGTGCTCGAAGTCGGCATGATCGGCACGTTCCTCGCCCTCGACCTGCTGCTGTTCTTCGTGTTCTTCGAGATCGTGCTCGTGCCGATGTACTTCCTGATCGCGATCTGGGGCGGCGAGAGGCGCAGGGCGGCGGCGATCAAGTTCATCCTCTACACGCTGCTCGGGTCCGTCGTGATGCTTCTCGGCCTGCTGCTCATCTGGGCGCAGGCGGGCACGCTGGACATCGTCGCCCTGGCCCAGGGCCACGGGGCGGGCATGAGCCGGGCGGTGCAGGTGGTGGCGTTCGTGGCGGTGGGGCTCGGGCTCGCGGTCAAGACGCCGATGTGGCCGCTGCACACCTGGCTGCCCGACGCCCACACCGAGGCGCCCACGGTCGGGTCCGTCCTGCTGGCCGGGGTGCTGCTGAAGATGGGCACCTACGGCTTCGCCAGGATCGCGATCCCGGTCCTGCCCGAGGGCGCGGCGGCCGTCGCGCCGTGGCTGGGGGCGCTCGCCGTGGTCGGCATCGTCTACGGCGCCCTGGCCTGTCTGGCGCAGCGCGACCTGAAGCGGATGATCGCCTACTCGTCGGTGGGGCACATGGGTTTCGTGCTGCTGGGCTTCGCCACGCTCACGCCCACGGGCATCAACGGCGCCCTGTTCGCGAACATCGCCCACGGTCTGATCACCGGCCTGCTGTTCTTCCTGGCCGGGGCGATCAAGGACCGCTACCACACGGCCGACATCCCCTCGTTGGGCGGTGGCATGCTGGCCACGCTGCCGCGTCTGGGCGCGGTCCTCACGTTCGCCGCCATCGCGTCGCTGGGGTTGCCGGGGCTGGCCGGGTTCTGGGGGGAGATGCTGGCGCTGTTCGGCGCCTTCCAACCGGCCGAGTCGCTGCCTCGCGGGCTGTTCCTCACCTTCATGGTCATCGGCGGCCTGGGCGCGGTGCTGACGGCGGCGTACTTCCTGGTCATGCTCTCCCGCGTCACCCACGGCGCCCCCGCGGCCGCCGGCGGGGCGGCGCCGGGCGGCGTGCCGGGGCCGGGCGCCGGGGGCGAAGGGGTCGTCGGCCGGCTGAGCGCGACGCTTCCCGAAGCGCCGGACGAGCGGCCGGTTCATCCGCTTCCGGAAGCGCGGGACGAGCGGCTGAGCGCGACGCTTCCTGAAGCGCCGGACGAGCGGCCGGTTCATGCGTTGCCCGCCGCCGCGGGACCCCCGGGGATGGCCGACATCCGGCGGCACGAGCTCGTCGCCTGGGTGCCGTTGATCGGGCTAATCCTGCTGTTCGGGCTCTGGCCCGGCCTGCTGCTCTCCCTCACCACACCGGCCGTGCAGATCCTGCTGGGAGCCCTGCCATGATCCAGCAGATCGACTACTTCGCGATCGCCGCGCCGCTGACCCTGGCGCTGGTCGCCGGGCTGGTGCTGCTGCTCGACGCCTTCCTGCCCGCCGGGCCGAGGGTCACGGCCGGGCTCGGGGCCGTCACGCTCGGCGGCGTCATGGTGGCGCTGGGCTTCGTGGCGGCGCAGGCGTTCACGGGCCGCACCCTGCCGACGTTCTGCGTGCCCGAGCGGCTCAGTGACGGCGACCCGGGGCTCTGCTCGTTCGTGGTGGACCGGTTCACGCTGGTGATCGCCGGGCTCGTGCTGGTGGCGGCCGTGGTGATCGTGCTGATGTCGATGACCGAGCTGGCCGGCGGCGGCATCCCGGTCGGGGAGTGGTACTTCCTGCTGCTCTGCACGCTGGTCGGCGCGGTGACGCTGCCCGCCGCCCGCGACCTGATCATGCTGGTGGTGGCGCTGGAGCTGGTGTCGCTCCCCGTCTTCGCGCTGACCGCGCTGAAGCGGTACGACGGCCGCGCCTCCGAGGCCGCGGTCAAGCTCTTCGTCGTGTCGGTGGTCTCGACGGCCGTGATGCTGTTCGGGGTGTCCCTGCTGTACGGGGTCGGCGGCACGGTGTTCCTGTCCCGGCTGGCGGAGGTGCTCAGCGGCACGGCCCCGGCTCCCGGCTGGCCGGAGGGCTCGGCGTCGCTCGTGGCAGCGGAGCACGGGCTGCCGGGGGTGGTGACGGTCGGGATCGTGCTCGTCGTGGCGGGCTTCGCCTTCAAGATCGCGGCAGTGCCGTTCCACGCCTGGGCCGCCGACGTCTACCAGGGCGCGCCCATCCCGGTGGCGGCGCTGCTCTCGGTGATCTCCAAGGCGGCCGGGTTCGCCGGGCTCATCCTCGTCCTGGTCCTCGCCATGCCCGGGCAGGCGGCCACCTGGACCCCGGTCGTCGCCATCGTCGCGGCGCTCACCATGACGGCGGGCAACCTGCTGGCGATGCGGCAGCGCTCCGCCGTACGGCTGCTGGCCTGGTCGTCGGTGGCGCAGTCGGGCTACATCCTGGCGCCGCTGGCCGTGGCGTTCCAGGGTTCCGGGGCCCGGAGCTGGGGGGCGAGCGCGGTCGGGGCGTCCGTGGCCTACCTGGTCATCTACGCGGCGATGAACCTGGGCGCGTTCGCGGTGGTCATGCTCGTCTCGCGGACCGCCGCCCGCAACGAGCTGGCCGACTACCGGGGCCTGGTGTTCCGCCGGCCGGCGGCGGGGCTGGCGCTGGCGTTCTGCCTGATCTGCCTGGCCGGGCTGCCGCCGGGGCTGGCGGGGCTGTTCGCCAAGGTGGTGGTGTTCCGGGAGATCGTCCACGGCGGGGCCGCCTGGCTGGCCGTGGTCATGGCGGTCAACACGGTGATCGGGCTCTACTACTACGTCGTCTGGGCGGCCCGGCTGTTCGCCCCCGAGCCGGGCCCGGCGCCCGCCGCGCGCCGGGTGTTCCCGGCGGTGTGGGCGGCGACGGGTCTCGCGGTGGCGGCGGCGGTGCTGTTCTCGGTGGCGCCCCAGCTCGTCCTCGATCTGACCCTTCTGTCGGAGTAGTCCGTACGAATCGTCGCTCTACGCCCAGGCTTGTGCACTGCGGGGAACGTTGGGGCAGGGGATCGTCGTTGTACTGGTTGCACCCGGACCACGAAGGGGGGAACCTTGCACCACAACGGTCTGCGCACCGCGCTCCTGCTCGGGGGCCTGTCCGCGTCGATCATCGCCTTGGGCTGGTGGTTGGGTGGCGGCACCGGTCTGCAGATCGCGTTCCTGCTCGCTCTCGCGACGAACGGCTTCGCCTACTTCTTCTCCGATCGCATCGCGCTGTCGGCGATGCGCGCGCGGCCGGTCAGCGAGGTCGAGCAGCCCACGCTCTTCCGGATCGTGCGCGAGCTCTCCACCGAGGCCCGCCAGCCGATGCCTCGCCTCTACATCTCGCCGACGGTGCAGCCGAACGCGTTCGCCACCGGTCGCAGCCCCCGCCAGGCCGCGGTGTGCGTCACGTACGGGCTGACCCAGCTCCTGAACGAGCGCGAGCTGCGCGGCGTCATCGGGCACGAGCTGTCCCACGTGTACAACCGCGACATCCTCGTCTCCTCGGTGGCCGGGGCGCTCGCCACCATGATCACCTGGATCAGCTACGTGGCGGTGTTCTTCGGCGGATCCGACGACGACGAGGGCCCCGGCTTCCTGGGGGCGCTGCTCATGATGCTGCTCGGCCCGGTCGCCGCCGGGATGATCCAGATGGCGATCTCCCGTACCCGCGAATACCAGGCGGACGAGTCCGGAGCCATGCTGACCGGTGATCCGCTGGCGCTCGCCTCGGCCCTGCGCAAGATCGAGATGGGCGCGCGGCGGCTGCCGCTGCCGGAGAACAGCCGCCTCACCTCCGCCTCCCACATGATGATCGCCAACCCGTTCAGCGGCGCCGGTCTGGGCCGCCTGTTCTCCACGCACCCGCCCACCTCCGAGCGCGTGGCCAGGCTGGAGCGGATGGCCGGCTACCGGCGCTGACCGGACACGGAAGGGCGAGAATCGACGGCATGGCGCGATCTTTACGCTTGACCAAGGCCGAGCGAAGAGTGTGGAACGCCTTCCCGACCGGGGAGATGGTGGAGTTCGCCGACGTCAAGCCGGGCGCGACCCGTACCGCGGGGGTGAACGCGCCCAAGGACGGCGTCACGTGGGGGCCCGAGCGCACCGTCCGGGCGGAAGTGATCGCGAAGCTGCTGCTCGGCGCCCGTGAGGCGGGCGCCGGCGCGGTCCCGGCGGTGCGCGTGAGCGGCGCCAGGATCACCGGCGCCCTGCAGATCTTCGGCGGTACGGTCGAGCACGAGCTGGTGCTCAGCGGCTGCCACCTGGAAGGGCCGGTCAGGCTCACGGACTGCCGGACGCGCACCGTACGGCTGACCGACTGCCGGCTGTCGTCGTTCGGCGGCGTCGGCATGCGGGTCGAGGGGCACCTGAGCCTGTCGGGCTCGCACGTCACCGGGCCGGTGCAGGTGATGCGCGCCCAGTTCGCGACCGGCCTGTGGCTCGCCGGCACCAAGGTGGAGCACCCTCACGAGACCGAGCCGGCGCTGCAGGGCACCGCAATGATCGTCGACTCGGTCGCCTACCTCGGCAACGCCGACATCACCGGCATGACGCGGCTGGCCGGCGCCCGGCTGAACGGCGGGCTCTCCCTGACGGGGGCGAAGCTCCGCAACCCGGGCAGGCTCGCGCTCGACGCCGACGGCATGGTCGTCGAGGAAGCGCTCCGGTGCACCGGCGACTTCCTGTCGCTGGGCTGCGTGCGGCTGCGCGGGTCACGGGTGAACGGCCTGCTCGCGATCAGGGGCGTCATCCGCAGCCCCGACACCCCGTACGCGCTGCACGCGAGCCACATGGAGGTCCGCGAGTTCTACCTCAAACCGGACGAGCCGATCGACGGCGTGGTGACGCTGGCCCACTCGACCGTCGGCACGCTGCAGGACTCGCCCGACACCTGGCCGGAGAGGCTGCGCCTGAACGGCCTGACGTACGAGCGGCTGCGCGGCAGCGGCGTCGCCCGGCGGATCGACTGGGTGAGCCGCGACCCGGAAGGATTCCGGCCGCAACCGTACGAACAGCTCGTGGCGTGGTACCGCCGTGACGGCAACGAGGCGCTGGCCCGCCGTGCCCAACTGGCCAAGCTGCGCAACCGGCGGCGCACGGAAGGGCTGGGCGGCCGGCTGTGGGGGCGGCTGCTCGACTTCACCGTCGGCTACGGTTACCGCCCCTGGCTGGCGGCGGTGTGGTTCGGGATCCTGCTGGTGATCGGCACGGTCGTGTTCGGGCTGAACCCGCCGCGGGCCGTCAAACCGGAGGAGGCTCCCGGCTTCGACCCGTTCGCCTACACCTTCGACCTGCTGCTGCCGTGGTCGGCGTTCGGGCAGCGGGACATGTTCGACCCGGCCGGCTGGACGCAGGCGCTCGCGTACGGGCTGGTCGTGGCGGGGTGGATCCTGGCGACGGCGCTGATCGCGGGTGCTACGCGGGTGCTGCGCCCGACGTGATCGCGCGCAGGATCGCCGCCATGTCCGCCGGGAAGATCACCTCGTCGGTCGTCTCCAGCTCCTCGACGCCCCACCAGCGGTGGCCGATCGTGGTGTCCTTCTCGATCTGCTCCATGTGCTCGAACGACACCGCCGCCCGCCCGACGCGCACGGCGAAGAACGTCTGGTCCTGGACGATCGCGTACTGGGCCCAGGAGAACTCGATGGTGCCGGTGCCGTAGGGCCCGGTGAACGCGTCGGCCGGCGCCCGGATGCCGACCTCCTCGAACAGCTCCCGCGCGGCGGCCTCCCGCAGGCTCTCCTCGCCCTCCACCGCGCCGCCGATCGTGAACCAGAACGGCTGGTCGGGGCGGACCGGGTCGAACCCGTTGAGCAGCAGGACGCGGCCCAGATCGTCGATCGGCAGGGCGCGCGCGGTGTAACGGCGCAGGGGGATCATCGTCACGTCTATGAAGCTTACGCCGGGTCAGGGCCATGAAGGGGCAATGAACCCGGGATGACGCCCAGGTGAGCGTGTATCTCTGGCCAAGGGTTCACGCGCTTCGATACACGCTTTCCGGTTGTGGTCATGGCCTGTTCTCCGTCTGTTCACTTTGGACCGGTTCTATCGAAGTGCATCGACTACGGATCTCATACGGAGAAGGACGCACACCGTGACCAGTGGACAGCGCCGCCTCAGCGCGGCGGCGACGGCCGCCATCGTCGTGGCCCTTTCCGCCGCATGTGGCGGCACCAACACCACTCCGCCCGCCGGTGAAGGAACCGCGAGCGCGAACGCCAGCCAGGCAGCGGGCGGCGAACTGTCCGGCCAGGTCAAGGCGGACGGCTCCAGCACGGTGGCGCCGCTGACCAGCGCGGCGGCCGAGTTCTTCGCCGAGGAGCAGCCCAAGATCAACGTGACCGTCGGCACCTCCGGCACGGGCGGCGGCTTCGAGAAGTTCTGCAACGGCGAGACCGACATCTCCAACGGCTCCCGCCCGATCAAGGACGAGGAGAAGGCCGCCTGCGACGCCAAGGGCGTCAAGTACGCGGAGCTCACGGTCGCCACCGACGCCCTCACCGTCGTGGTGAACAAGGAGAACACCTGGGCGAGCTGCCTCACCACCGACCAGCTCAAGAAGATGTGGGAGCCGGGCGCCGAGGGCAAGATCACCAGCTGGAAGCAGGTCGACGCCAAGTTCCCCGACGAGCCGCTGAAGCTGTTCGGCCCGGGCACCGACTCCGGCACCTTCGACTACTTCACCGACGAGATCAACGGTGAGGAAGGCGCCAGCCGCAAGGACTACAGCCCCAGCGAGGACGACAACATCATCGTCCAGGGCGTCACCGGCACCAAGGGCGGGCTGGGCTACTTCGGCTTCACCTACTTCGAGGAGAACGCCGACAAGCTGAAGGCCGTCGAGATCGACTCCGGCAACGGCTGCGTCGCGCCGAGCTCCGAGAACGCCCAGAACGGCACCTACACCCCGCTGGCCCGGCCGCTGTTCCTCTACCCGTCGGTCGAGTCCGCCAAGCGCCCCGAGGTCGCGGCCTTCCTCGACTTCTACGTCGCCAACATCGCCAAGATCGCGACGGACGCCAAGTACATCCCGCTCAACTCCGAGCAGGAGGCCAAGCTCAAGAGTGACCTCGACACTCTGAAGCAGGGCTAGATGGCCGCGCGACACTCGGCGACCGCGTCAGGGGCACCCTCGTCCCTGGCGCGGTCGCGCCCGCGTTACGGCGAGGCGCTCATCAAGGCGGTCCTCATGCTGGCCGCCCTCGTGTCCATCGCGACCACGATCGGCATCGTGGTGTCGCTGCTGGAGCCGACTCTCCGGTTCTTCACCGAGGTCAGCGCGCTCGAGTTCTTCACCTCCACCAACTGGGGGCCGCTGTTCGAGCCTCCGACCTACGGCGTGCTGCCCCTGGTGAGCGCGACGCTCATCACGACGGGGATCGCGGTGGTGGTGGCCGTGCCGCTGGGGCTGGCCGCCGCCATCTACCTGTCCGAGTACGCCAGGCCGCGCGTCAGGAAGTTCTGCAAGCCCGCGCTCGAGGTGCTGGCCGGCATCCCGACCGTGGTCTTCGGGTTCTTCGCGCTGAGCTTCATCACCCCGCTGCTGCGGGGCGTTCTGCCGTTCGAGATCGAGATCTTCAACGCGCTGAGCGCGGGGCTCGTGGTCGGATTCATGATCATCCCGATCGTCGCCTCGCTCTCCGAGGACGCGATGGCCGCCGTCCCGGCCGGGCTGCGCGAGGGCTCGTACGCGCTCGGCGCCTCCAAGATGGTCACCTCGCTCCGCGTGGTGCTGCCCGCGGCCTTCTCCGGCATCGTGGCGGCCGTCATCCTCGCGATCTCGCGGGGCGCCGGCGAAACGATGATCGTCTACATGGCGGGTGGCGGTCAGCCGAACTTCACCCTCGACATCGGCAAGGCGATGCAGACCATGGCCGCGTTCATCGCCCAGGCGGGATCGGGTGACGTGCCGGTCGGCACCGTCGACTACAACACGATCTTCGCGGTGGGCTCGCTGCTGTTCGTGATGACGTTCCTGATGAACCTCGTCAGCGCCCGCCTGGTGCGCAAGTTCCGTGAGGTGTACGAATAATGGCCGTCCTCTCCACCCCGCGCTCGGCCGTGCAACTGGCGGGCAAGGGGCAGCCGGTCCGGGAGCACCTGTTCAGGATCGCCCTGATCTCCAGCCTGGCGATCGCGTTCATCTTCCTGGCCGCGCTGCTCACCTACGTGCTCGTCGAAGGCTGGCCGAGGCTCGACTCCCGCCTGTGGGAGAACATGCCGTCGATCCGCGACCCCGAGATCGCCGGCGCGCAGTCCGCCATCACCGGCACGCTCTGGGTGATCTCGCTGACCGCGCTCTTCACCATTCCCACGGGCATCGCGGCCGCGATCTACCTGGAGGAGTACGCGGACAAGTCCCGCTGGTGGAACCGGGTCATCGAGCTGAACATCCAGAACCTCGCCTCGGTGCCGTCGATCGTCTACGGCATCCTGGGGCTCGGCATCATCGCCCGCGCCCTGGCCCTGGGATTCAGCGTCATCACCGCGTCGATCACGCTGGGCCTGCTGGTGCTCCCCGTCGTGATCATCGCCTCGCGCGAGGCGATCCGCGCGGTCCCGCCGTCCATCCGTGAAGGCTCGCTCGCCCTGGGCGCGACGCAGTGGCAGACGATCTCCCGCCAGGTGCTGCCCGCGGCGATCCCCGGCATCGCCACCGGCTCCATCCTGGCGCTCTCCCGGGCGATCGGCGAGGCGGCCCCGCTGCTGATGCTGGGCGCGGTGTCCTTCATCCGCTTCAACCCGGACGGCGTCTTCGCCAGCTACACGGTCCTGCCGATCCAGATCTTCAACTGGATCTCCCAGTCGCGCGAAGGGTTCCACTACCTGGCCGCCGCGGCGATCGTGATCCTCCTCGCGATCCTGCTGCTGATGAACTCCGCCGCCATCTGGCTTCGTAACCGCTACCAGAAGCGCTGGTGAGGGAAGAAACATGAGCGAGACAGAGACGACAACCATGAAGAACATCGCGGTCAACGCCCCCGGCGCCCCCCGTACCATCGAATCCCTCGACCCGGTCTTCACCGTGTCGGGTCTCAGTGTTTTCTACGGCGAGTACGAGGCCGTCCGCGGCGTCGACATGATCATCGGCAATCGTGAGATCACTGCCATGATCGGCCCGTCCGGCTGCGGCAAGAGCACCGTGCTGCGCTGCTTCAACCGGATGAACGACCTCATCCCCGGCGCCCGCGCCGAAGGCAAGATCCTCTACCACGACGAGGACCTCTACGGCGACCACGTCGACCCGATCGAGGTCCGGCGGCGCATCGGCATGGTGTTCCAGAAGCCGAACCCGTTCCCCAAGTCCATCTACGACAACATCGCCTACGGCCCCCGCGTCAACGGCCTGAAGGGCAAGATGGACGACCTCGTCGAGGAGGCGCTCACCCGGGCGGCCCTGTGGGACGAGGTCAAGGACAAGCTGAAGCAGAACGCGCTGTCCCTCTCCGGCGGCCAGCAGCAGCGGCTGTGCATCGCGCGGGCGATCGCGGTCAAGCCCGAGGTGATCCTCATGGACGAGCCCTGCTCCGCGCTCGACCCGATCGCCACCACCAAGATCGAAGACCTGATGCAGGAGCTGGCGCGCGACTACACGATCGTCATCGTCACGCACAACATGCAGCAGGCCGCCCGCGTCTCCCACCGCACCGCGTTCTTCACCGCGGAGGTGGACGACAAGGGCGAGCGGCACGGCCGCCTGGTGGAGTTCGACGAGACCAGCCGCATCTTCACGAACCCGACCGACAAGCGCACCGAGGATTACATCACCGGTCGCTTCGGGTGACCCGACTCAGAGGAGGACCCGGGTGATCCAGCCGCAGGCGACGCTCGGCGGGGGCGCGCGGGCGGGGGCGCCTTCGGTGCCGCTGCTGCTGGTGGCCGACCCCGACTCGGCCGGGGTCGAGGTGCTCGCGGCGGCCCTGGCCCGCGAGGGCGTGGAGGTCACGGGCGTGGCCGACGGCGCCCAGGCGCTCATCCAGACGGGAGCGCTGCGCCCGGACGTGGTGCTGGTGAGCGCGTCGCTGCCGCTCATCAGCGCCGTGGACTTCGTCAGGGCCATCCGCATCAGCCATCCGATGCCGGTGCTCCTCGGCATCGGGGAGGGGCACGCGGAGCTGGCCGTGCAGGCGCTCACGGCGGGGGCGACCGCCTGTGTGGCCATGCCGTACCGGCTGCACGAGCTGCTGCCCCTGATCCAGGCGACGGCGGCGGGCGAGGCCGGCCGGCTCATCGCCGTGGGCGACGTGGAGCTCGACGCCGACGCCTACCAGGTGAAGGTCGCCGGCCGGGTCGTCCACCTGCCGCTGCGCGAGTTCGAGCTGCTCCACTACCTGATGCGCAACCTCGACAGGACCGTCACCCGCGAGCAGATCATGCGGCACGTCTGGCACGCCTCGGGGGACAACATCGCCACCAACACGATCGCGGTGCACGTCAAGCGCCTGCGCGCCCGTCTCGGCGACACCGACGACACGCTCATCCAGACCGTCAGGGGAGTCGGCTACCGCCTGGTGGCCCCCGGCTGAGCACCGGACCGGCCGACGCCCCTGATGATGATGTCGATGACGTCCTCCAGGCTGATCGCCTTGTGCGCGAGGTGGCCCGCCGTCGCCAGCTCGGCGAGGCCGTGGGCGGTGGACATCAGGGCCATCATCGTGGCCTTGTTGACCGGCCCGTGGTCGGTGATGTCGAGGCTGAGCGCGGTCATCACCTCGTCGAGCGCCTTCTCCATCTCCGGATGGTCGCCGGCGGAGAACGCCGAGGCGAAGACGAGCCGGTATTCCTCGCGATGCGCCACGGCGTACTCGACGTAGCTGCCGTAGAAGGCCTGGAGCCGCTCCTGACGGCCGGCGTGGCGCAGGACGGCGGCGGCGACGTGAGTGCTGAGGTCGGTGATGACCCGGGCGGCGAGGGCCGCCAGCAGGGCGGTCTTGTCGGTGAAGTGCCGGTAGGGGGCCATCCGCGACAGACCGGCCAGCTCGCCGACCGCACGCAACGTCACGGCGTCGAGGCCCTCCTCGCGCAGCAGGCTCAGCGCGCTCTCGATCAGCCGCTTCCTGGTGTCGTCCACCATGCGTCCACCCTCTCACGACCTCCCATGTTGACAACGTCAGCGATGGTAGCTGACACTGTCAACATCCGATGTTGACGGCGTCAGCAGGAGTGACATGAAAATCACCATAAACGGCGTGCCCACCGAGGCGGACGCCGGCCCGGACGACGTGGTCGTCGACGTCCTACGCGACGGCCTGGGCCTCACCGGGGCCAAAGCGGTCTGCCGTACCGGAGTCTGCGGAGCGTGCACGATCAAGGTGGACGGAACCCCGCAGGTGAGCTGCCTGCTCCCGGCCACCGCGGTGGAGGGACGGGCCGTCGTCACGGCCGAAGGGCTCGACCATCCCGTGCAGAGGGCGTTCATGGCCCATGACGGGCTGCAGTGCGGCTACTGCACGCCCGGCTTCGTGGTGGAGGCCGCCGCCTTCGTCGACGCCTGGCGCGAAGAGCACGGCGACGTCGCGCCGCCGCGCGAGCGGATCGCCGCCGCCATGGCCGGTCATCTGTGCCGCTGCGGAGCGTACGCGGGGATCTACGCCGCGATCGAGGCCGCGTGCCGGGGCGAGCACGACTCCGGCACCCCGACGCCCGCCCGGGTCGAGGCCGTCGAGAAGGTCACCGGCCGCGCCCGCTACACCACCGACATCCGGCACGACGGCCAGTGGGAAGGCGTGATCATCCGTTCGACCCGGGCGCACGCGCTGGTCACCTCGGTCGACGTGGACGGGACCACGGTCGACCTGCTCCCGCCCGACCGCATCGTCCGCTACGCCGGCCAGCCGATCGCCGCCGTCGCCGCGCCCACGCGCCGCGAGGCGCTGGCCGTCGCGGAGGCCGCCAGGATCGGCTACGAGCCGCTCCCCGCCGCGCTCGACGACACGCCCGGCGCCCCGCCGGTCTACGACGAGCGGACCAGGAAGAAGGCCCCGTCCTCCGGGGAAGGGCTCACGCTGCCCGGCGGCTGGAACGGCAACGTGCACGGCCCGTTCACCGGGGCGAGCCGGCGCGGCGGCACCGCGGTGAAACGGATCGAGGCCGCCCGCCGGCGCGCCGACCCGCTCCTGGTCACCGGGACGTACACCACCGCCGTGCAGGTCCACACGCCGCTGGAGCCGCACGCGTGCGTGGCTCGATGGGACGAGCGGGGAGACCTCCACCTGCACCTGTCCACCCAGACGGTGGCCATGGCCGCCGAGCGGGCGGCCAAGCGCTGGAAGCTCGACGCGAACCGGGTCCACGTCGTCGCCGAGCACGTCGGCGGCGGCTTCGGGGCCAAGGCGGGGATCACCGTGGAGACGGTCGCCGCGGTCGAGCTCGCCCGCGCCTGCCGGGCCCCCGTACGCGTCGTGCTCAGCCGCGCCGAGGAGCTCACCGACGCCGGCAACCGGCCGGGCACCCGGGCCGGGATCGCCCTGCTCGCCGACGAGAAGGGCGATCTGTCGGCCCTCGCCGTGGACGTGCACGGCCGCGGCGGCGTGTCCGTCGGATCCGCCGTCGCCCTGCACGCCCGCCTCGTGTACGGCACCGCGCCCCGGCGGCTGCGCGACTTCGACGTCGTCACGAACGAACCGCCCGGCACGCCGTTCCGCGGCCCCGGCGCCCCGCCCCTGCTGTGGGCCCTGGAGCAGGCCGTCGACGAGATGGCCCACCGCCTGGAGGAGGACCCGATCGCGCTGCGCCGCCGCTGGGACGGCAACCCGAAGCGCCGCGCGCTCTACGAACGGGCGGCGGAGCTGCCCCTCTGGCGGGACAGGCCGCGCACCGGATCGCAGACGGGCCGCCACCGCCGCGGCGTCGGCGTGGCCGCCGCCAACTGGTTCTACGCGGTCAGCCCCGGCACCGAGGTCGAGCTGGAGGTCGAGGACGACGTGGTGGTCGCCCGCACCGCCACGCAGGACATCGGGACCGGCATCCGCAGCGTCATCGCCGGCATCCTGCGCGAGGAGCTCGGCCTGCCCGCCGACCGGATCCGCGTCGAGATCGGCCGATCCGGCACCGTGCCGGGACCGGCGTCCCTGGGCAGCCGCACCACCACCTCGGTGGCCCCCGCCGCACGCGACGCGGCCCGCCGCCTGCGGGCCCAGGGCATGACTCCCGGCACCAAGGTGGTCGGCAAGCGGCGGCGCGACCGGGGCGGCTACGTGACCCCGTTCGCAGTGCAGGGCATGGCGATCGGCCGCGGATTCAGCGGCGCCGTCCACGTCACCGAAGTGGAGGTCGACACCCGCATGGGCACGGTCAGGCCGCTGCGCGTCTGGGGCGGCATCGCGACCGGCCACATCTACGCCGACAGACCGGCCCGCAACCAGTGCGAGGGCGGCATCATCCAGGGCATCGGCTACGCCCTGTACGAGGAACGCCACGTCGACCCCACCACCGGAACCGTCCTCACCGCGAACCTGGAGGACTACCGCATCCCCGGCATCGGCGACACCCCGGAGATGACCATCCACTTCCACCAGGACGGCTGGGACCACGTCAACGGCCGCGGCGTCGGCCTGGGCGAGGTCTCCACGATCGGCGTGGCCGCCTCCGTCGCCAACGCCGTGCACAACGCCACCGGCTGGCGCCCCCACGACCTGCCCATCCGCCCCGACCGGCTCCTCGAAGGGATCAGAGCGTGACCATCTTTGAGAACCCGCCGCACGGCCGGCTCCGCGCGGGCGGCACCGACCTGATGAGCCTGCCGGGCACCGGACCGTACGTGGACCTGCGGGATCTGCCGGGGCCGTCGGGCGTGACCTGGCAGCCGGACGGCTCCGCCCACATCGGCGCGCTGACCACGATCGCCGAGATCGCCCGCGACGAACGGCTCCGCGCCGCCTACCCCGCGCTGACCCTCACCGCGGGAGCGCTGGCCACACCCCAGATCCGCGCCGTGGCCACCATCGGCGGCAACCTGCTCCAGCGCAACCGCTGCTCGTACTTCCGCAACCCGGCCTTCTCCTGCCACCAGAACGGCGGCGACTCCTGCCCCGCCCGCGACGGGCTCAGCCTCTACTCCGCGGTGATCGACACCAGCCCGTGCGTCGCCCCCCATCCGTCGTCGATGGCGATGGCGCTGCTGGTCTACGCCGCCGAGGTGGAGGTGCACGGGAGGAGCCCCTTCCCGGTCGGCTCCCTGTACGGATCCGACCCGACGCGTGACCATCTGCTCGACCCCGGGGAAATCCTCCTGGCGGTCCACCTGCCGCCGCCCGTGGCCGGCGAACGGGCCGCGTACCACCGCGCCACCAGCCGGTCCGAGGCCGAGTGGCCGCTGGTGGAGGCCGTGGCACGGGTGACGCCTGACGGTGCGGCGGCAGTGAGCGTCGGGGGCGTCGCCCGCGTCCCGTTGCGGCTGCCGGAGGTGGAACAGGCTCTCGCCGCGGGGGAGCCCATGGAGGTGGCGGCCGGGCGGGCCGCTTCCCGGTGCGCGCCGACGGCCTCGAACGGGTACAAGGTCACGCTGCTGACGGCCACGGTGCTGGAGGTGCTGGAACAGGCCACGGCGGCGACCTGACCAGAGGTCTTCTCACTGCTCAGCGCGGTCGGCAAAGGGGAAAGCGCTCCCGACCGCCTACGGTGCCGGCGGGAGCGCGACGACCGCGCACGGCCTCGCGCCCCGCTCCGCTACCGGTAGTTCGTGAACTGAAGGGCGATGTCGAGATCCTTGCCCTTGAGCAGGGCGATGATCTCCTGCAGGTCGTCCTTCTTCTTTGAGCTGACCCGCAGCTCCTCGCCCTGGATCTGCGCCTTGACGCCCTTGGGGCCCTCGTCGCGGATCATCTTCGAGATCTTCTTCGCGTTCTCCTGGTCGATGCCCTCCTTGAGCGCGACCAGCATCTTGTATTCCTTGCCCGACAGCTTGGGCTCGCCCGCGTCGAGGATCTTCAGGGAGAGGCCGCGCTTGATCACCTTCTCCTTGAACACGTCGAGCGCGGCGCTCGCCCGCTCCTCGCTGTTGGCCTTGATCTCGATATGCTCCTGACCGGACCAGCTGATGCTCGCCCCCGTACCCTTGAAGTCGAAGCGGTGCCCGATCTCCTTCACGGTCTGGTTGAGCGCGTTGTCGACCTCCTGCCGGTCGATCTTGCTCACGATGTCGAACGATGAATCGGCCAAAGCACACTTCCTCTCAGCTGCGTCAGCACCGGTGAGCGTCCGACTCCGAACGCATCCAGCCCACGAGCCTAGCCAGCATCTCCGCCCGGTGCAGGGTCCGCCTCCGGCCCTGTGGAAAAGCTCCGTGTCGTGGGGCTGACCTCGGTGGGGTGTCCGCGGGAACGAGGGGGTCGGAGCGATTCGGGACGGGGACAAACTGGTGTCACGTGCACTGCGGAAGTCCGCTATCCTTTTCTCTGTCGCCGCGAGAGCGGAAGACACGGCAGGTTGCCCGAGTGGCCAAAGGGAGCGGTCTGTAAAACCGTCGGCTCAGCCTACGCAAGTTCGAACCTTGCACCTGCCACCAGCAGTAGCTGCAGGTCAGAGGCCCTACGGGGCCTCTTCTGCGTTTCAGGGGTGTGCAGCCAGATGCAGCCCTGAGCGGCCGTTTGTCGGTGGTCGCGGGATATACGCGGGATGGATCCGGGTGCGTTTCCCCAGGTGAACGCCCATGATCCGGAATATGCGCGGGATGACACGGCCCTGCAACGCCGAAAGGCCCGGGGGAAGCCGGAGCCCTTCGAGTGGTGCTGTTCGTGATCTCATGCGGTCAGTACGTCCGCGATCCGCTGGTTGACGATGTCCTCCTGGCCGTCGATGCACTTGGCGTAGACGCGTAGCAGGACATCCACGCCGTGACCGGCACGGGCGGCCACCTCCGGAGCCGGTACGCCGCCGTTGAGCCAGAGCGAGACGGCCGCGTGCCGGAGGTCGTAAGGTCGCCGGGCGAGTGGTGAGGCGACCTGGGCGGGTGTGAGGGCGAGGGTACGGGCTTCCTGCCAGACCTCGGTGTAGGCCGTCGAGGCGACCACGCCCCCGCGCTCACTGCGGAACAGCCGCCCATCAGGGGCGACGCCGAACTCATCGATATGTTGCCGAAGGATCTTGACCAGCTCCGGAGGGATCGGGATCCGCCGGACGTCATCCTCGCCTCGATGCTTGAGACCGCGCAGCTCGTGAGCGTCGCCCGTGTCGGTCCAGCGACGGTTTACCTCAGGGCGGGAGCCGTCGAGGGTGAGCCGCCCCCAGCCCTCGTGCGGGAGATAACAGTCCTGGTCACGGAGACTGACCGCCTCACCGGGCCGGAGCGCGGCGAAGTACATGCAGGCGAACATCGCCATCAACCGCCGGCCCCGTCCTTTTCCGTTGCGCTGGCGCTTGCCCACGTAGGTGAGCGCCACGAGCAGTTCCCTGGCCTGGCCAGGGTTGACCACGACCCGCGGATCCACGGTCTCGGTCGTCTTCGGTAGCTTCCACTTGATCCGGTGCAGCGGGTTGGACGGCAGTTCTTCCAGTTCCACCGCGTACTCGAAGACGTGGTGAAGGACAGCGCGCTTCCGCCTGATCGTGTTGGCGCCGGCCTGCTTGCCGTCGAGGCGGAGCGCGAGGGCGTCGAGGGCCGGGCGTACCGCTTTCGTCTCGTTGAGGTCTTCCATGTTGAGCGATGCCGCCTCCAGCCAGCGGACGGCCCGCGCGATGTCAGCAGGCATCGCGCATCGCTTGTCCTCAGGCAGCAGAACGTACTGGCGTAGGGCCGTACGGAGGAGGGCAGCATCCGGCCGACCTGCCTTGTCCGTAGTCAAGGCTGGGAGAGCCGTTGCCAGGGCGTCGGACATGCTGTCACGGCTCTTGGCAGCCGCGTGCGGCCAACGTGCTTCGACGTACGCCTTCACGAAGTCAAGGACGGTCCGCGCGTCCTTGGCTTTGATCATCGACTCAGGGAGACCGGTCTCCAGGTCGAACGCCTCACCGCGTCTCGCCGCCTGCCGCAGGTCGGACAGGAAACTCTCGCCGAGGGCCTTGGTCTTGTACGTTTTGGACTTCTCCCGGCCGCCGACCTTCCAGCGCGCCTCAAAGGAGGGGGACTTGCTGGACTTGTTTCGGCGGATCTCCCAGAACTTCACGTCGTACGAGGTCGTCATGCTGCGCTCCGGAGGGATTCGAGCCAGGATTCGAGGTCGCTGCGGTAGATGCGGAGTTCGCCGTTGGGCAGGCGGATGCCGCGCGGAGCCTTACCGATCTCGCGCCAGCGGTAGAAGGTGCGACGGGAGACGCCGCCGAGTTCTTCGAGGACTTGGGCGACGGTGAGAAGTTCATTGCGCCTGCTCATGCCGCCCTCCCTGTCTGCTCAGTTGCCGAAAGATCTTGGCCCTGTGCTTGAGCTTCGAGTTGGGCCATGTGAGCGCGCCAGCGTTGGCGTTCTCGTACGGATCGCAGCAGCCGCACCGACAGCGGCGGCACGTTGGCGTCTCCGGCCGGGAGGGGGCGCCAGACGTAGCGGTGTGGGTCGATCGGTTCGCCGGTCTGGCCGAGGGCTTCCAGGACCCAGGTGCGGCGGTCCTGCTTGTGCTCGGCGAGGGTCTTGTTGGACCACTTGCGGGACACCAGGACGCGGCGTCCGGCGTAGCCGAGGTGTTCGGGCTTGTGGGCCTTGGAGCGGCACCGGCCAGGGGTCATCCCGGCTTTGGCGTTCTTGGGCTGGATGCCGTAGCGCAGCCAGTTGGCGCAGGTCGGCGAGCAGGGTTCGTAGCGCAGGGCGTCGATGAACCGGGCCGCGTGCTCGCGCTGGGCTTGGCCGCCGTCGAGGCTTTGGCCGAGGCTCTTGGTCAGGTACTTGGACAGGTAGCGGATGCACTGGTCGGCGTCCGGGGTGCCGGAGAGCACGCCCTTGACGTCTACTTGGTCGCCGAAGCGGATCACATGCAGTGGTTCGGCGTCGTCGTCGGCGTCGAGCTGGTCGAGGGCTTGGTCCCAGGTGGGCAGGACTTCGCCGGTCGCTGGGTCGAGGTAGCCGGCCCCGTCCTGCCAGATGGGCAGGTGCTCGCCGTCGAAGACGACCTTGTCGGCCTGTGGCCACCACACTTGGTGGTAGGTGGCGGCGGCTATCTGCTTGATCTCCGCACGCGGAAGGGTTCCGCGGATGGCCATGTGCAGGTGCGGGGCGAGCCGCTTCTGAGGTTCGACGGTGGCGAAGTACTGCACGTCATAGCCCGCGACGCGGCGTAGGTTCTGCACGAAGCGGTCGATCAGCTTGGAGAAGTGCAGCGCGTCGCGGGCGGCACGCTGGTAGTCGTACGTCTCGGGATCGAGGGGCACCCCGTCGCGGACCTTGCCGTAGGAGGGCAGGGTGAGCGTAACGAACAGCGACGGCCGGTAGGTCTTGCCGTCCGGGGCCTGGAAGGTCCGGCCGAGGGTGGTGTTGGTCATCGTGCGCTTGGGCAGGTCAGGCGCGTCCTGTCGCCGCTTGGTCGAACGCGTCCGCTTTGGAGCGGTACGGCCGAGGACGTTGCCGCGCATCCCAGCGTTGTTGATCTCTTCGTCCAGGCCCTCGATGAGCGCGTCCAGCTCGGCGGTGTCGGCGCCTGCCTTGTCGGCGTCGTCGCGCTGGGCCTGGATGTCGGCGCGGAACTCGACCAGCCAGCGCTGTTCGTCGTTCGGCTCATCCGGTGTGATGACGGGTTCCTCGTCGAGGTGCCAGCCCTCGCGGCACTGGGCCATGCGCAGGTGCCGGTTGCGCTTGGCGCACGGAGGGCACTTGGCCTCCATCGGCGAGCCGCAAGGGACATCGACGATCTCCCACTGTCCGGTCTGGGTGTCGAGCCGCTTGAGCGGGACGGGCCGGATGCACACGCCGTGTTGCTTGGCGACCTCCTCCACGACGTCCTGAGCGAGCGGCATGGCCAGCCGGACGGCGCGAGGCAGGGCGCGGTCGTGCGGGTTCGTCATGCGGCCTCACCCCGCTCGGTGAACAGGGCGACCATCTGCCGGATGTCGTGATCGGAGACGTAGGCGGCGCGGACCCGGATCGGTTCAGGGCTCGTCTCCAGGCGCATGTACGCCACTCCCGCGCCCAGCTCCGGGACGGGGGAGATGTGATCGGCCAGAGCGCCACGATCGCGGGCGCCGTCGCCGAGGACCATGTCCACCTGCTCGGATTCGTCGAGGCGGAGGGCGATCTTGTCGGGGAACAGGTTGCGGATGTTCATGACCTCCTTGCGTGGGTCCTGGAGTGCGGCCATGACGCCGACGCCGACCGAGCGGCCTTGGGTGGCGAGCGTGGCCAGGGCGGCGGAGATGCGGTGGCGCAGTTGCTTGTCGGGTTGGTAGGCGGTCAGGAACGCCACTTCGTCGACGAGGACCAGGACGAACGGGTCCTCGATGGTCGGGACGTGGGAGCGCTGGAGTCCGGCGAAGCGGGCGGCGCGCTTGTGCATGACGGTGACGGCCTCATCCAGCAGGTCGGCGCAGTCGGCCGGGTCGGCGGCGTAGCGGCCCCGGAAGAGTTCGCGGCCGTAGGACAGCTCCATCAGCTTCGGGTCGAGCGCCCACACCTCAGCTAGGCCCGCGCGCATGGCGGGAAGCAGGCCGCGGATGGTGTCCCACAAGAAGGAGCCTTTGCCGGCCCCTGTGGCTCCCGCGATCAGGACGTGGGTGCCATGCACCTTGAGCCGCAGCGGCTTGCCGTCTTCCTGCTTGCCGATCTCGACCGGTCCCACGGTCGGCTCATCCGGGATGGGCAGTGCCGGGATCGGGGCGGCCAGTGGGTCGCTGCGCGGGAAGGTGAGCAGCAACCGGCCGCCCTTGATGAGCGCGACGCGGCATGAGGTGGTGCCGAAGCCGTGGGCGAGGTTGTCGGTCCGGTCGGCCCAGTCCTTGACCGCTTGGCCTTTGAGCATGCGGACGGTGATCCGGTCGGCCCAGCCGTCGCACTGGACGCGGACGAGCCGAGGGAGGTAGTCGCGGCCGTGGACGCGCCGGGCCAGACCGGAGACGTCCATGACGGGCTGCCAGTGACGGCGGTAGACGGAGACGAGCCGCCACCAGGCCAGTAGCCGCCAGCCGATCAGGCGGGCGAAGGAGGTCCGGTCGGTGAAGGCCCAGCCGAGCAGCGCCAGGACGACGAACCCGAGCAGGGAGACCGCGAGCGGCCAGTCGTAGAGCAGCCAGACGACCCCGAGGCTCACGGGAATGGCGACGGCCACGGGATGCCGCCACACCGTCCGCGCGAGGGCGGCGAGGAAGCGGCAGGCGAAGACGAGCAGGGTGAGAATGGCCGGGGTCTTCACCACGGCGGGACGGAAGACGACGGCAGTGTCCGGCGTGGTGGTGACGAGGTTGCGCGTCTCGTCGCCGGGGAGCTTCTTGAACATTAGGCTGAACTCCTCTCGTGATTGGCGTCAGGGGAGAAGAAGGGGCCGCCGGAAGGACCAGTTCCAGCGGCCCCGCTTTCGTGTGTCAGGCCGCCGCGTTCTGCTCGGCGTGCAGGCGCTCGCAGTCGGCCAGGAAGCTGGTGGCCGCTTCGACGAGCTCGTTGGCGAACCGCAGGTGTTCGCCGGTGATCTCGGTGTCGCTGGTGGTGCTGATGAACACCTGGCAGGCGCCGTGGCGGATGCAGAGGAAGACGCAGGCGTGCTGATCGGCGGCGTAGTACTCGACCTTGGTCAGCCTGTCCGGGTGGATGGAGACCCCGATGCGGGGTTCGGCGTCGGGCTTGATGCTGATCGTGGTGTAGCTGGAACCGGTCATGCGGCAGCGGCCTCCTTGCTGCTGGACTTGGCGTTGGTGGTGGCGGGTGCGGTAGTGGTGCGGGGCGCGAGCATCTGCCGCGCCTTGATGGAGTAGGCGAGCCGTCCGGAGCCGTTGACGTACGGGGTGACGGTCATGCCGTCGAACTCGACCGGCGTGAACGGCAGCCCCGCGACGGGAGCCGGGGGCACCGGCTGAACCGGGCTCAGGATCTTCACGGCCACGGTCTTCTGTGCGGCCTTGAGCGTCGGGTCGGCGTCCATGACGGGGATCTGCCAGACGAGTTCGCCCGTCTGCTTGTCCCGCGCCTGGACGAACCGGCCGTTGGTGGATGCCTCGAAGTCCTTGACCGGCTCGACGTCCCCGACGCTGTAGCAGCCGTGCGGGAAGACCTGGGCGTACGTGACGGGGATGGGGCCTTGGATTGCCATGGTGCGAACCTCCTTGTCTTGCGCGGTCAGCCACCTTGACTGACCAAGTTGTGGCTCTATTAAGCACTGAGCCCACTTGGCCAGTCAAGTAGGCCAAGTGGGCTCGGAAGGTAAAGAAATCCGGGATTACCGGATCGGATACGCGTCCTCTAGTTCATGCCGATCACCGGGAAGCACGGACTCGACCACGACCCACGGCTTGCCGGTGGCATCGCAGGCCACGGCGTAGACGGTGAGCAGCGCGGCGGAGGGCTTCACGTCCAGGAGGCTGGACTCCTCCTTGGTCGGGTTCCGCGCGGTGACGTGCTCGATGATGTGGTCCAGCGAAGTGCCGGCCGCGCTCTCGACGTACCGGCGAACGCCCTGCTTCAACTCCTCCGGCTCGGTCAGCGGCGTTCCGGACGCCACCTCGACCGGCAGCCACGTCGAGGAGATCTCGGTGGGTTCCCCGTCATGCTCGACCAGCGACCGGCGCAGCACCACCGCGGACTTGGGCTTGAGGTTGAGATAGGCGGCGATCCTGTTGGGCGCCTGCACCTCTTCGGCCGTCAGCAGTCGAGTGGAGACCTGGACCTCTTTACGCTCCAGCAGCTCCCGCCCGGTCCGTACCTGCTGACCGGTGGGAATGGCCGGGCGACCGCGCACGAAACGGCCCTTGCCCTGGTGGGTGACGATCCAGCCTTGGTCCCGCAGCACGCCGAGCGCCTTGACCACGGTCGGTCGGGCCATGCCGAACTCGGCCATGAGCTGATGTTCGCTGGGCAGCATGGAGCCGGGCGGGTACTCGCCCGAGTCGATGCGTCTTTCCAGCTCCGCGATCAACTGGGCGTACTTCGGAGGCGTGTATTCGAATGACATCAGGAAGCCCCGCAATCACCATGCCTGTCTAGCCAAGCAGGCTATCAGCGCAGGTAGCTTGGGCAACCCTCGGTTCGGTCAGAAAGTCGTACCCCGCCTACTGGGCCTGGCCGAGCAGCAGCGCGTCCCAGACTTGTGCGGCTTCGCGGAACAGCCAGCGGTACGTCTCGTGAACCGTGCCGTCCTTGCGCAGGGTACGCCGGATGTACGCGCGACCGGCGGCGTGACACAACTCGTAGTAGACGGCTTGGCAGTCGCAGGTCCAGGTGATCACCCGTACACGGTCTTCCGCCCGAAGCCTGTCGAGCCACACGATCTCCATGTGATTCGGCAGCGCCCTGGGCACGTGCGGGGCCACGCAGTCAGTGACGATCTCCATCACGCGGCCCGCCTTCTGCCCACGCCGGAGCACTCGAAGCAATCAACCTGGGCAAGATCAACCGTGGTGCCGTCGATACGGCGCAGCGCGTCAGCGCGGCTGGCCCTCACCCAGCGCCAGCCCTTGCCCCGGCAGGCGCGGCACCTCTCACGTGTCAGCAGCTTGTTCGCAGTCATGGGACAAGCGTCTTGACCTGGACGGAGACAGCCCATCCCGAGCCGAGATCTCTGGACGGGATGGGTGTTATCCCTTGACGGGATGACTGCGAGCCGTGACGGTGGAGTCACCGGCAGTCCAAGGACGCAAGGGGAAACGGCAGATGCCCGCAGACGGGGCCGAACCGGTCGTCGTACCGGCTGACCTGTGGCAACGCCCCGAAATGCTCACCGCGCTCACAAATCGCGACATCGGCCACCTCTTCCGGCTCGTGCGCCAGTACGCAGGCGTCAGCCAGACCCGCATCGGCGTCGCCGTCGGCCTCAGCCAGGGCAAAGTCAGCGAGATCATGAACGGCGCAGTCCAGGTCACCTCATTCGAGGTGTTCGAGCGCATCGCCGAGGGTCTGCGACTGCCGGATGCGGCGCGGATGACTCTCGGTCTGGCTCCGCGCGTCATCACCGGCACCCCGGTCTTGTCAGCACCCATCCCGGCTCGGGATGGAACACCAGCAAGCGGCCTTCTTAGCGTGGAACAAGTCGAACTTGTTGTCAGCCCGCGCCAGAGCGCCGACCTTCTTGATGTTGACGTGCTGACGCTGGCCTGGATCGTGGGAAGGCTGGACGCACACGTGGACCGCCGAACGATGCTCCTGCTCGCGGCCGGACTGACCGCCGAAGCCGCCGCCTCCGTCGCCGACCCCTGGGAACGACTGACCCGGGCACTTGCCGGCCCTCAGGTGCTCGACGAGGACACCGTCGAACGCCTCGAAGCTCGGACCATCGGGTTCCACCGGCTGGAGTACGAACTTCCAGCCAGCGCCCTCTACCAAGGGTTGACCAGCCACCTCAACGAGCTGAGCACGCTGCTTCAAGGCGCACCCGAGCGGTTCCGCCGCAGACTGGCTGCCACCGCTGGAGAAGCGGCGACGCTGGCATCGTGGCTCGCCTGGGATCTCAAGCGGCCCGCGCAGTCGGCATCGTTCAACCGCGTCTCAGCACTCGCCGCGAAGGAGAGCGGGCACCCGATCATCCAGGCATGCACCCACGCCTACCGCTCGTACATGCTGGAGGGCCGAGCCGCGCTGGAGGCGGTACGGCGGGCGCAGCAGTTCCTACCGGCCCAGGGCGACGACGCCACACGGGCATGGCTGCTCTGCCTGGAGGCCGAACACCTCGCCACGCTGGGGGACAGGCAAGCTGCGGAACGGCTACGGCAGGCCGAAGAGGCTTTCGACCGCTCCCGCCCGCATCGCGAACGTGCCTGGACACGCTTCCTGGACGGCGGGCGCATGGCCGCCTTCCAGCTCTCCGTTCAGGTCCGGCTGGGCGACGAACGCCAGGTGATCACAGCAGGGCAGCAGGCTCTCAGCTCGCTCGATGATGACAGCGACCACAAGCGCATCGCCGTCATCTACGCTGACGTCGCCCAAGCTCAGTTCCAGATCGGTGACATCCCGACCGGCGTCACCTACGCTCGCCGTGCTCTGGACTCGGCCCAGCGAACTGAGTCAACGTGGGGCCTGCAACACCTGGGCACCGTAGAGAAGACCCTCACCAGTCAGCAGGACCCCGCCGCTCGCGAACTGCTCGGTGACCTGATCGCTACGCGCCGGGCTCTGGGGACGTCTCCTGCCTGATCCACTCCAGGTAGTCGGCCGTCCCGGCCACCAGCGGAACGGCGATGATCTGCGGCACCTCGTACGAGTGCAACTCACGGACGCAGGCGGCCAGCTCGTTGAACCGGTCGCCTGTCGTTTTGATCAGCAAGAGCCATTCCTGAGTTCGGTGCACCGCGCCCCTCCACCAGTAGATGGACGTGATAGGCGCGGTGATCTGCACAGCAGCAGCCAACCGCCGATCTATGATCGCCGATGCGATTCGCTCGACCTCGTCGAGATTGGCGACGGTTACCCGAACTTCTATGTGCACATGCATGGTCGTTCAGCTCGGCCACTCGTCGAGCCCATAGACCTTCAAGGCCGTTGCTGTTGCCGCGTCGACATCCCGGATACGGAACGCTGAAGCGAGCTGAGCCTTGTATTCGTCTTTGATGTCGCCAGGGTCGGGCACGGGAATTCGGCGAAGGTACTGAGCTTGGAAACGGAGCGTCTTACCGCGCATCTTCACGGCAAAGGCCTCGACGAAGGCCTCAGCAACCTTGGACAGCAGCAGACCGCCGAGAACCTCAAGGTCCCACGTGTCCGAGGTGATGAAGTACAGATTGTGGTGCGGATAGAAGCCGCCTTCGTCCAGTACCGGGTGACTGCTGAGCTTCATATCCGGAAAGAGCAACTTGGGTTGGCCGGTCAGGCCGTGCTCAACTTTATCGATCGTTTTGTACCACTTATCGGGGGCCTTCTTGGCGATGTAACGCCCGCTGAGTACCGCACGGTTTCGGCGAAACCATGCTGCGAGCCGCGGATAACGGCTCAATTCAATGAGCCGTCCGTTCTCATCCCAGGGATTGACGAGATAGTGTCCGCCCCACGAGAGATGCCCGCTTGTGGTGTCGCGCACCATCGCAAGAGGGAGGAGACGTTCCGCCTCCACCAGATCGGCATCGTTGGTGATGAAGACCTTGTCGGCGCCGGTCGCGATACCGATACCCACCCGGACCCTGGATGCCTTATCCCCAAGAACCGTGAAGCGCTCTGTCAGGTCCTCCAGTGCCGCAAGCCTTGCGGGGGAGCCGGACGGCCACAGGTCATCACCGGAGAACCAATGCGGCATCCGGGCCGCTTCATAGGTGGGGGTCTGCTTCGATGCCTCTTTGTTGTGGCGCGCCCAGCTCACCAGGTCGCGGGCCGCAGTGTCGTTGAACTCTCGCTTCGTATCGGCGACAACCGCCGGCCCCTGCTCTCCGCGTCGGATGATGGTCACCGCCGGGTACGCAGCTACCTGCTCTTCAAAGGCATCGACGTCGTGCATAGTCACACAGGCGTCTAGAGCGAACTCCTCGCTGACTAGCTTGCGTAGCTCTCGCCCGTACTGGTTACGCATCCACCGGTCGGCGCAGATGAAGCCGAGTCGGCCCCCCTCTTTGAGGGAGCGGAGGCCCGCTTCGAAGAACCCGATGTAGATGTCTGCTCGGCCTACCATCGTCGGCCATAGCGCGCGATAGAGGCTCGTCCGCTTCTCTGGGACATCTTCCAGACGGATGTACGGGGGGTTGCCGACCACGACATCCACGCTAGGCCGTGCTTCCTGTTCCAGAAGGTAGTCACCGCGGCGAACCCATGATTCGGCTACCTTGGTCGCCTCAGCTGTCGACCACCCTTCCTCCGTCAGCAGTCTCTCGACGCGTGACTGGGCAGCCATCACGTTCCGGGGGAGGAGGTCGTAGGCCGAGACGGCGTCGGCCGCATCGATGATGTTGCGAGCGTGCGCCCGGCAGGAGTCACTGACTCTCTGGGCTATGACTTCTAGGAATGCTCCGCCGCCGCAGGCCGGCTCCATCAGGCGGAGGGCAGCTAGGTCCTGGTCAGAGCGGTAGTTGAGAAGGTCGAGGATCATCTCGATGATCCATCGACGGGTGAAGACCTCACCGTGTTCAACGGCCTCGTCAGGGATCTCCCCCAGAGAGGCACGAGGGACGAGGTTGATGTCCAGGGCGAGCGTTCTCACAAGCGCCACCTTACGGGGAGTAGGGATGGAGGGCAGCCCGCAGGTCCGAACTTCGCCCAGCATGAGACCGGGGTCATGCCCTAACCTTGATCGGATTCGGGGACCAGATCCAGGGCCGAAGGGAGCACCTAGGGTGCAGAAAGAAGATGTACAGCGCGCAATCGAATCGTTCTGGTCTACGAGGGAGAGTCAGAGGGCCAGACTTGAAGATGCGGGGAAGTCGGGCGGTGCAGCACGCGCAAATGGTCATATGGGTGGCATCGAGAAGATTGTTGCCGATGAATTTCTAAATGCAGGCGTTCCGGCAGAATGCATCACAACACGCCAAGCATACCTGCCCGGATTCTACAGGGTTCGCAAGCAATGGGACCTTGTAGTGATCCTCGAAGATATGTTAGTCGCAGCCTTCGAGTTCAAGTCCATGGTTGGCAGTGTGGGCAAGAATCTCAACAATCGATTCGAGGAAGCGCTTGGCTCCGCAACAGACACTCACGCAGCGCAGATCAAGAACAACCCCTACGGAGATGTGGGGGCCTGGCTAGGATACGTCTTCATCCTCCAAGAAGACAACGAGAGCGAGCAGAGGGATCGGGGGACAAGTGCGCTCTTCCCGACCGATCCTGTATTCGGCGGTATGTCCTACAATCAGCGCTACCAGGAGATGGTTCGGCGCTTTCTCGGAGAAAATATTTATCAAGCCGGCTGGTTCGTGACGACAAAGGTCACCGACGAAGGCATCGTCTACAACGAGCCGCTTGCCACCGCAACCGCTGAGGCCTTCTCCATCCAGATCCGAGCTCGTGTGGCCTTCGTGAAGTCTGTGCTGAAGTCCCGGAAGACGGGATCAGCCTGAGCGCCACACATTGCCGAATTGATCTCATAGGTATCAAGCGGCGGCGCGGCGCGCCGCCGTACCCCCGGCCCTCCGCCCGCCCGCCGTCCGGGCGTGCGGCCTGGGGGCCGGTCCCGGACGGCGGCGGGACACCGGGCCGGGCACCGCACGCCGGCCCCGTCGTACCAACCGAACGCTCCGACCGGGGTTGCCGCGCCGTCGCACAGATGCAGCCCTACGATCGCCACTGCATGGCTGGCCACCGTAAGTGCTTGGGGGCGATCGACGATCCAGGGTTCGTTCCTCACCCTGGCTCACCGAGCATCGTGGCGGCTCTCCGAGAGCCTCATACTTTGCATGCGCGGCGAGCCATTACATCGAACTTCTCACAATTCAAGTTGCGAGTAGGTCGAAATGAAAGCCTATCGCTAGAGCGGTGAACCCTAAGATGCGGACCACGGCGGCGAAGCGGCGATGTTCAAGTAGTCCGGCGAATAGTGCCACGCTTTCAACGATGTAGCGCTTGAAGTTGTATACATAGACAAAGCCCATACCTGCGATGGATATCCAAAAGAGAATCTGCTCATATAGTAGGGGATGTATGGCCTGTACAACGTCGGGGTTTGCGAGCATGGCAATAATGATTGGTGGCACAATGAATAGCGCTAAACAGCCTATTGTGCGCCGAGGTTTGGTCGAATAGAGAGGATGATCGTTCCATGTCTTGTCTTTCTCGCGCGCCCGCTGTGCATATGCTTTCAGGGTCTCTGGGCCAATAATGTCTAGGATCACGGTAGCCGCGGCCAGAAATGATAATACTTTCCCACCTCTTCCCCACCAAATGGTCGGGATTCCCCATAGGGTCATGTCGCTGATGGATCTACCGGAAAGCCATAGATTCCACGCGTCTGGGAGGCTAAGGTCGACCATGTCATTAGGGTAGCTCCGGTTCATGGTCTTGATGGCCTTGATTGGATTCGGATCCGAATTGTCGGCAATATGTATCGCGAGGCCTTCAAGCGGGACCGTGCACCCGCCCTGACCTGCATCGAACTGCCCGGAACAGTGCGAGATCGATCTTTCAATCCGCAGGTTCCAGAGACGATCGTGCCTGCCTTTCCCTCGCGGGATATACGCGGGATGATCTTCCCCGGCACCGGACAAGCGAGAGCCGTCCCCGAAGGTCAGGGGCCTGATGCGGCTAGGAACGTCGACCCGCTGTAAAACCGTCGGCTCAGCCTACGCAAGTTCGAACCTTGCACCTGCCACACCAGCGGGAAGAGGCCCGTCACCAGCGGAAACACGGTGACGGGCCTCTTACGTTGTGTCCGGCCGTCTACGGCTGAGACCGGCGCTCTACGGTTGATCGTTCCCTAGACGTTCCCTAGTGATCAAGGAGAGGGGCCGTGGCCAGTTCGCCGAGCTTGCCGATCTGAAGCGGCAACGGACGGTTCAGGTCCTGCTTGGCAGCTCAGAGGAGATCACCGCCTCGCTCGACCCCACTTCCCGGGGCAGATTGAGGGCATGACTGGGACCATTGCGTACAGGTGGACGCCTGAGCGCAGATGAGCTGCCGGGCGTTCCGCCCTTCGTGTGTCGACGTCGGCGACCTCGTCGTCAAGGCGGGAGGCGAAGTTACGGGAGACTCCGAGTGCTTCGTACCTCGGGCTGTGCACGCTAACGACAGTGGCGCCTTGAGACTTGCAGGCCCTGCTGTTCGCGCGATGGGTGGCCGAAAGTCGCTGAGCGTCTCGCTCATCATGGCTCGACCGCTGAAGAGATCGAGACCCCTGGAGTCCCTAGGACGAGGTGTGAAGGTTCGGATGCTTGCCTGCCCCTACAACCAGGGAACCTGCATGGTGCTTCTTGGAGGTTGACTTAAGGCGGGCGAGTAGGGTCTGCTGTTTCGAACGTCATGGCCTCTTCGACGACGGAGAAACGTATCCTCAGCGAGGCTTTGGACGGAACCAGGAGGTCACGATCGTGAGCGATGTTCCTCTCGGCCAAGTTATCGAAGGTAGTTTGGGATTCTTCTGGCCCTTCACGAAGAAGGTTCCAAGCTTGAACGGGGACCCGGAGCGCGGGTATGTCCGTCGCGATGGTGGGTGGCTTCTCATCGAGACGCTGGATGAAAATATCAGAAAGAAATACTCTCAACGCAAGGCGGAAGGGACTCCGGAAGCTATCGCGGCTCTCATGCCGGAGAAGTCAGCCCTTTTTTTGGAAGTAATAGGGAGTGGTTGGACGACGCGTTCGGGATATCGGGCATCGTCCAAGCGGTACCGTGCGCGCACCATGATTGGAGATATTCCGTTCGATAGATTGAAGAGTGCGCGAGTAACATGCGTCGAAGCCCGCTTTCATGGTGTCAGCGATTGGGCCGGTGTGTCGGCAGCGAAGGAAAGCGTTACGCATGGGGACGACGGGCGACCCAAGTCGTGGACCTTTACTCTCGGTGCGACAGAGCCTGAGAGTCGCAAAATCTCTCACGGTCGAGAAGTTGTCCTGTCAACCACTTGGCAAGTGGGCGGCGATCAAGATCGACGAATCGCCAGTGCGCCTGTCACGCTCGCCTGCTCAAGCAAGCGGCCACGCGACGTATGGGATCTTCTGCAGCCGTTGCTTTTCGTGCAGGATCTACTAAACCTGGCATGGGAAGGTTTCGTCACAGCTGCCGACGGTGCGGCCGACCTGCACACATATCCTGTCGATGGAGGTGAGACATCGAGGCCTAGGCTCTGGAATGGTGCTCTTATGATCCCCCTCCCAGGGATTCAAGGTCCGAAGTCCATAAATGAGTATCCTCTTTTCGATCTAGCTGATCTAGGTGGAGTTCCAGGGTTGGCTCGTTGGATTCGCTTGTACGGCGCACATCCACGGGCAGTTAACCCTGTCGTGAACCCTTATCGCTTCGGTCCAGCGACGGCCGAGGTGGCTTTAAGGGACGTTGCTGCTGGTATCGAGTACTGGGTTAAGAGTAATCGTCCAGCTGCATGGGCCAATGGCAAATATATGCAGGCGTTGGCTGGCCGAGTGGGCAAGCCCTTCAGCGCGTGGGTGGGCAACGCGGAGGATTGGTGCAAAGATTTCTGGCATACCTACAACATGCTCAAGCATGATGTTGCATACCGAATGGATCCAGAAAGGGTGCCAGATCTCGTATATAGTGGTCGGCTTCTGCTTGCTTCCGCACTTCTGGATAGGGCGGCTGGGACTAAAAATCCGAGCCGCCAGATTTTTCAAAGTCATAGAACGCGCAGCTTGGGGTCTAGGCTGCGAAAGAGATATCGCTAGGGGTTGCAGGATGCGCGGGGCCTTGTAGCGCAACAAGTTTCGTGGGGCCAGTGAGGCGCAATCTGACTTTTATATGCGGCTGAGAGGCGGCGCACCGCCCCTCAGCGCCCTTCATAGCTGCCGAGCCTGTTGCGGCTTGGCGCTGTTGGGCATCTCATCGTGTCGCATCCCAGATTCGGCGCATGGCCTCGCTCTGCTGTCCGTAGATGCATTTGGCGTAGACGCGTAGCAGGACGTCAACGCTGTGGCCTGCCCATTCGGCCACTTGGGGTGCGGGGACGCTGGCGTTGAGCCATGTGGAGACGGCGGCATGGCGCAGGGCGTAGGGGACCTCCATCAGGGGCGACTCGGCCTCCGACGGTGTGAAGGCTTTCGCTCTGGCTGCGTGGAAGACCTTGAGGTCGGCGCGGTCGGTCATGAGGCCGCCGCGAGGGCCGATGAAGATGCGTCTGCCGGGGCCGGCGCCGAACTCCTTGAGGTGCTCGATCAGCATGTTGGACAGCTCGGGGTGGATGGGCACTCGCCGTATCTCGCCTACGGCTCGGTGCTTGAGTTCCCGGCGTTCCCTCACCTTGCCGCTGTTGGTCCAGTGACTGCCTGAGCGGGGCTCCGCGTTGGTGAGCCGCATCTCTCCCCAGTCGTCCGCAGGAAGGCTGACGAGGTGTTCCTGACGTAGGTCTACGACCTCTTCGGGCCGGAGCGCGGCGAAGTACATGCGGGGGCTCGCCCCGAAGTGTGGACACCGGTCGTTATGCGGCGAGCTGCACCTTATCGATGGTCTGCTGCTCGTAGTCGATCGGGCTGAGGTAGCCGATGGTGGAATGCCTCCTGCGCGTGTTGTAGCGGACGATCCACTTGAACACCGCCAGGCGAGCCTCCCACGCCGAGGACCAGCACGTAGCGCCCTGGAGGGCCTCGCGTTTCAGGGTGGCATTGAACGCCTCCGCAGCGGCATTATCGGCGCTCGAGCCGACCGCTCCCATGGACTGGCGCACCCCGAGCTCGGCACAGACCTGGGCGAACTCGGCCGAGGTGTACTGCGCCCCATGATCGGCATGAAAAATCGCCCCGTCCAGGCTGCCCCGCGTCGCGGCCGCGGCCCGCAGCGCGTCGATCACCAGCTCGGTGCGCATGTGATCGGCGATCGACCAGCCCGTCAGCCGGCGTGAGCCCAGGTCCAGCACGGTGGCTAGGTAGAGGAACCGGCCGTCACCGACGGGCAGGTAGGTGATGTCACCGACGTAACGCTGGTTCGGAGCCGGCGCGGTGAAGTCCCGCCGGATCAGGTCGGGCACCTTCTGATGCGAGGGTTCCGGCGCCGTGGTGCGCACCTTCTTGCGCAGGTGCAGCCCGACGATGCCGAAGCGGCGCATCACCCGCGCCACCCGCTTGTGGTTGACCGCCCGGCCCCGGGCGCGCAGCTCAGCGGTGATGCGCGGACTGCCGTAGGTGCCGTCGAACTCACCGTGGATCTGCCTGATCTCCTCGGCGAGCGCGGCATCGGCCGCGGCCCGCTCCGCCCGGGCCGGTGCCGCTCTCCGCCCAGTTCAGCGCCCGAACGAGATGTGATCGATGCAGTTCCCAAGCTGACAGCGGGAAGATGGTCTTGTGGAAGATCCCCGGGAAGCCATGGCGACACCATTCACGAAGCCATCGACAGGTTCGCCGAGCGCTACGAGCGCCTTCGGGAGACTCGTCCCGGAGACTTCGTCGAACCGCGCGAAAAGTACGGGCGGGGCTTCTACTCCTAGATCATCGACCATTGCGACGCTGGGCTCCGAAGGCCCCTGTGTTCGCGTCCTGGGTGGTCCCGGCTCAGCAGCCGCCGTGCAATATGCGTGCAATGATCATGGACCTTGCGTCCATGAGACATGGCTCCGGTGCAGGCGGGAGGCCTTGTGTCATTCATAACGGTCACGCACTGTAAACCGTCGGCACAGCCTACGCAAGGGCACCAGCCGGACCGACCCGGCATGCTCAGGTGTCGTGCTGGTAGGCCTTGGTGCCCGGCCAGCCCTGGCGAAGCTGCCGCGACAGGGCGAGGAACCGGTCGCGTTCCTGCTCCGGGGTATCGGGGAGCGGTAGATGGAGGGCAGCGAGGAGGTCGAAGCGGTGGAGGGCGACCGCCGCGTAGACCAGCTCACCATACGCGTACGCGGCGTGCACCGCGCCCCGGTAGGCCAGAGCGGCGAGAACGACCATGGTGAAGGCAAGGAGTGTCCACCAGCCCAGGGGAAGCAGCGCGGCGGAGATCACTCCCATGAGGGCGAATGAGCCTGACAGGCGGCACGCGGCGTCGAGTTGGTCGCGGGCATCGTCCACCATCGCCGCCGTCCGCTCGGGCAGCAGGGGGTAGAGCAGCGGCCACGTGGCCACCACGTCGAGCCCGTAGTCGTCGCCGGGGCGGTCCTCCGCCGCCCGTAACGTGTTGCCGAGCCGGGTGGGCAGCAGGCGGTCGCGCTCGCGCGGAAGCCTGCGCAGGCGGGCCGCTGCGTCGACCATTGCTGGAAGATCGGCCGCATTCGGCTCGGTGACGCGCTGGCGCGCCTCCAGCCGGTCCCAGCGCCTTTGCCACAGTGCAAGTAGCGGGATGCCGATCAGCCGGGCGGGTCCCTGCAGCAGACTATAGCCCTCCATGAGCCGCACGGTCGGCCGCTGCAGCGGCTGTAGCAGCAGGGCACCCACGATGAGGACCAATACGAGCAGCGTCCATTCGCCTGCCGTGAGCGACATAAGAGTCTGCGTCAGCTGCTGCCTGCTCGGCGGCTGGGCGGGGGCGCCCGCCCCGAGCTCGACCAGCACGGTGAGCATCACCGCGAGCACGGGGAGCGCACCGGTCACGGTGAAGCGGCGGCCGAGGTCCTGCCCGAGACCGGGCAGCCCGGGAATGCTCATGAAACCAGCACCTGGTCCGGGTGCCGGGGGCAGCGAGGCTCATGCGCCGGGTAGAGGACCAGCCCGAGCCGGGTGGGGCAGCCGGGGCGAGGGCATGTCAGCGTGACCATGTCGTACCTTGCCACGCCCGGCAGAAGGCTCTGGTCGGCCGCTCCGTAGCTGCGAACCTCATGCCCGATGGGCGGCGGCAGGCTGTAGGCGTCGAACCGACGCAGGGAGCCCAGGACACGGCCCTGGTTCAGGACGATGACCACTTCGTGCGCGTCGTCGGCGTCGAAGTAGCGTAGGGCGGCTGCCAGTGCCGGAGCCACGTCCTCCTCGGCGTCCACGATGATCACCGCTCCGCCCTCGGAGCGGTCGCGGCCGAGCCGGTTCGTGAGCGTGGCGATACTCGTCATCGGTCCTCCTGGTGCCGGGTGTCGATGATGCGTCCTGGGTCGCCCTGACAGACGAACGCAGCCCAGTAGGCCGGGTGCGGATACTTACGGCGCATCGCCTGCCGCGCCCCGGTCAGCGCCTCAGCCAAGCCATCGCCCGCCCAGAGCCGCCGGTACAGGTCGGTCATCAGGTCGCGGGTCTGCCGGTCGGGAACCCTCCACAAACTCATGACCAGCGACCGGGCTCCGGCGATGGAGACCGCGCGGCGCAGCCCGAACACCCCTTCGCCCACCCATGCCTCGCCCAGCGCGCTGTCGCACGCTGACAGCACGACCAGCCGGGTGCCGTTCAGATCCGTGAGCGCGAGATCCGCGGCGGTCAGCACGCCGTTGCCCGCCTCAGGCGGCAAGTCGCCACCCGAGAGCCAGGTGTTCGCGCCTGCCAGCGCAACGCCGCAGCGGAGCATCGGGTCGTCCACGTCCCGGCCGGACAGCCGCTCGAAGGGGTCGTCGCGCGCCAGGGTGAAGTCCATGGGGGTGGCCAGCGCCCCGTCGAGCACGAGGATTCGGCGATGGGCGTCGACCGGCGTCACGATGTCTCCGACGGCGATGTCCGCCAGGTCTATCGCGCGCGGGACGCTGGGGCTGAGGAACCCGTGACTGGCGATGTGCAGGACGAGCGGGCTGCGAGCGCCCGTCACCCGTCCCTTTACGGCGTCGGCGCCTGCCAGCGGCGTGACGCCCAGGAACTCGGCGATCTGCAGGCCTTCCTCGCGCGCTCCCGGCAACGGGGTGAACGGCGCTCGCTCGCTGGCCTTCCGGCCGCCCGGTGTGCCGAGCTCGAGGTCGGGGTCGGCCAGCACGAGTGGCGGGCCGCAAGGTGCGGGCGAGGGCAGGCTCAGGTGCAGCGCGTCCCGGCCCGTCGGCAGGTAGCACACCAGCCACCGGTCCATGACGAGCCGTCCGTCGTCTAGCGGCAGCGCCTCGTACGGCAGCGTGCTCAACGCGCCATCGGGAGCCAGCAGCAGGCGAGAGGCCGCGCCGAGCGCAGGCGTCAGGGGATCCAGTACGGCGCGGCGCAGCCGGGCCGCTTCACCGGTGTCCTCCTCCTGGTTTCGCCCGCTCATGATCGCGGTGACTTGGCTGGTCAGCTCGTCGATGTGCTCTGCATCGCCCAGGTCGACGAAGGCAGGCGGCGCGCCGGGACGCAGGACGAGCGCGCTGTAGCGGGCGCCCGCGTGGACTCCCTCGGTACGGTCGGCCGCGTGGAAGTCGAAGACGGCGCGCCGGCGCAGCTCGACGAGTGCCGTGTCGGAGGCCAGCGTGGTGGCGATGTCCTGCCACGTCAGCTCGAACAGGCGATGGCCCGCGCTGTGTGTGCGCTGGGCGATCTCCGACTCGACTGCGTCGAGCCGCTGCCTGTCGTCCGCCAGCCGTTGCCGATGCGTGTTCATCGCGCCGTCCGACGGTCCGGCCAGCTGCCTGGCGTTGATGGCGGCCTGCAACCGGTCCCGCTGCTTGTGCAGGTCACGCAGCCGGGGATCGTGGTCGCCAGCGTACAGCACGTCCCGCTGCAGGATGGTGAGCTGCGCGGCCAGGCCCTTGTGCCTCAGGAGTGCGTCGGCGGCGACGGCCACCGCGTCGGCGTCCGTGTTCAGCTCGGTGAGCACCAGGCCGAGCAACTGGTCCACGCGGAACCGGCTCCCTGACAGCGCGGTGAGCCACTGCCCCCGCGAGCCCGTGGCGAACACGGCGCTGAGCCAGTCGTCCTCTCGTTCGAGCGCCTCCCGGAAGACGGCCAGCGCGTCATGGGGGCGCCCACTGGCGGCGTGCAACTCGCCCAGGTTGAACAGGGTGTCCCTGAGGTTGTGCGGGGGCCCGGGGAGCCCGCGAATCAGGTCGATGGCCTGTGCCAGCAGCTGCTCCGCCTCCTCGTCTCGGTGCGTCTTGTAGGCTAGCCGGGCGAGGTTGTTCAGAGCCGTGGCGTGGGTCGCCGGGTCGGTGTCCTTCGACAGCAGGCCGACGGCCTCCTCCAGGAGCGTGCGGGCCTCGTCGTACTGACCGCGCATCTCGTGCAGCGCGCCCAGGGCGATGAGAACCGACGTCGCGCGGGACGGCGGCGCCTGAGCCGATCCCCGCAGCACCTTCAGGGCGTGGCGGTAGTGACGTTCGGCCGATTCGAGCGCGCCGGCCGAGTGGTAGACCTGTCCGAGCGCGTTCAAGGCCGACGCCACACCCGCGCGCTCGCCCACCCGCCTGTACAGCTCGACGGCGAGCTGCAGCGACCCCTCCGCTCCCGTCAGGTCCTGCTTGTCCCGTTGGAGCATCCCGAGGTTGGCCAAGTCGGTGGCCACTTGGCGCGCGTCGCCGTCCTCGCCGATCCAGGCTGGCTCACGTGAGTCGTCCAACTCCTCGCAGGCGAGCTCGTAGGCTTGCACCAGCCTAGGCAGCGCGCCCGACGTGTCGCCGAAGCCGTACATCAGCCGTCCGAGGTGAGCCAGGGCGGCGACCCGCAGCGGTCTGCCTTCTCTCGGCGGCAGGGCCTCGCTCCACTGCAGGCACCTGGTCCAGTGCTCGTCGGCGCCGTCCCCGTCGCCCAGACGCAGACACCAGTTGCCGAGCAGGTAGTGAGCGGCGCTGCGGGAACGGGCGTCGCCCAGGTCAGGAGGCCGCCCCGTGTCCTCGGGAGCGCCGCCGGCGATTTCCTCGTACACCGCCTTGGCCCGCTCCGGCTCCCCGGCCTCCATCAGGTACTTGGCGCTGTCCTCCAGAGCCTGCACCAGGTCGGGGTGGCGGGCAGGGAGGAAGCCACGGCGGGCGCCGAGGATGTACTCAGCCATCCGTGAGGCCTCCGCGGAGTCGCCAAGTCGGTCAGCGAGGAGCATGACTGTGGTGGCGCGTTCAAGGACCGGCGGGTCGTCGGCCTGGCGTACGGCCCGAGTCAGCGTCCAGCCGGCTTCGGCGAGAACCTTGGCCGCGATCAGTTCACCGCGGGCGATGCACTCGCCAAGGAGATTGTCGTTTGCCATGAGCAGCTCGACGTGGGGTGATTGCATCAGCTCGGCAATGAGCGCGGTGGCGGCCTCCTCGTACCGGCCGACGCCTCTGAGGTGTGAGACCTCAGCTAATGTGGTCTGACGCCGCCGCTTGGACTCGCCTTCACCCATGCCCGAAGCTCCTAGCGGTAGTCCCCCGTAAATTCTGCATCAGATGACGATCCTCCGGTGATTGTTTTCGCGAGGTCGAGCGGAGCGGCAGGGCCGTCGGCCGTGGCAGCGCCGGAGGAGTTGGGCCACCACCTCCCTTGCTGATCTCGAGCTGCTAGGTCGTGTCTTCAAAGTGATCTAGGTAGGGGATCATGGTGTGGTGATCCGGCGTCATGAGCTCACTGATGAGGAGTGGGAGAAGCTGCGGCCGTTTCTGCCTGTCTCGCGGTTAGGTCGTCCGCGTGAGGATGACCGGCGGGTACTGAACGGCATCGTGTGGAAGATCCGTACCGGTGTGGCATGGCGTGACGTTCCGCCCCGGTACGGGTCCTGGCAGAGCCTGTACACGCGGTTCCGGCGCTGGGCCAGGGACGGCACGTTCACCGCGATGCCGCATGCGGTGCAGGCCCGGGCCGATGCGCACGGTGCCCTCGATTGGCTGGTGGCGGTGGACTCGACCATCGTGCGTGCGCACCAGCACGCCGCCGGTGCCCGTAAAGGGGGCTCGTCACAGGCTCGCCGGCAGATAACGCCCTCGGCCGATCCCGCGGCGGGCTGACCAGCAAGATCCACCTGGTCTGCGAAGGCACCGGACGACCGCTGGCGTTCTGCCTGACCGGCGGAGTGGCCGCGGCTGCAGACCACCCGCTGGACGGTGACAGGTTCGGACGGGGAGGTGGGCGGTGGCCCGGCGGGGCGGGCGTTGCGCAGGCTACCGCACTCGGCGAGCGGAAGCGGGCAGGGCACGGCGCGCAGCAGGAGGCGTTGCCCGTCCATGACGCGGGCGGTGATGCCGTCCAGGCGCACGGTGACGCGCCGACCGGCGAGGTGGGCGCCGATGCACAGGGCGCGGCCTGCCAGGCTGATGCAACCGATCGAGCTGACCTGCCGGTCGACCTCGACGGCGCTCGCTTCGATGGCCGGTTCACCGGCGGGCTCGGTCGGTGCCGGGCGGGCTTGGCCCGAGGCGAGCAGCGCGGCCAGGTCCTTGACGGTCAGTCGGGAGGCCACGCTCTTGAGCCTGCCGCCGCTGGTGGTGAACACATGCAGCCGTTGCGTGCTGATCAACAAGGTGATCGGCATGCCCGCCCGGTCGGGGCCGAGCCAGAGCTGCTGGCCTCCGATTGACAGGTTGCCTGATGCGGGCACGATCCGGTCGACCTCGATGGCCTGGCGCGACAGCGGATCGATCGTGGTCGTCAGGATGGGTTCGGGCCGTTCGGGCTGATCGGCGGCAGGAACCGGGGGATCGGCGGGCGGGGGAGTAGGACAAGCTGCAAAGGGGCTCCGAGAGCCGGAGCGGTCACCGTGGTCAGGCCGGCGGGCAGGTGCAGCGGCAGTTCGCGCTCGGCCCGGCGGAGGCCGTCGCTGCGCTCGATGAAGAACCGGTCGGTGGGCAAGGCCATGTCCAGCGCCTGGTGCGGGCGGGCGGTGTTGTAATGCTCGGCGAACGCGTCCACCTCGGGTTGGGCGGCTTCGAGTGAGGCGAACGGCAGCGCCTCGGTCAGCAGTTCGCGGCGCACGCTCTGGTGGAAACGCTCGATCTTCCCGGTGGTGGTCGGAGTCCTGGAGCGGTGTGACGCAGCTTGATGCCGTTCTCCCGGCAGACTCGTTCGAACAGCACCTCACCCGCTTTCGGCCCGCCGAACCGGCCGGTGAACTGCTTGCCGTTGTCGGCCAGCAGCAGCCCGCCCATGATGTCCATCTGCCACAGCTGCATCGGCCCCGGCCGTTCCCAGCGGCGGTAGTCCTCGCGTCTGCGCCGGCGGGTGACCGGCTCGACCAGCCCGTTACGCACCAGCACCCGATAGATGCTCGCCCGTGACGGCAACGGCTCCACCCCGCGCCGGCCCAGCTCCCACAACAGAGTGCGCGGGCCCCACCGCGGATGGGCGCGCCGCAGCTCACAGATCAGCGCCTTGATCGCCGCCGGCGTCTGCATCGGTTGCGCTTTGGGCGCATGCGACCGATCGGCCAGCCCCGCTAGACCGCCGTCCTGATATCGGCGCACCCAGACATGCACCGACTGTCGTGACACCCCATACCGGCCTGCTACGTCGGTGACCTTTGCCCCCGACAACACCTCGATCACCGCGTGATAGCGCTGTTCCGCGACGCTCAACTCCACCAATGCCATCCCGGCCTGCCCCGAAGCGTCGATAACGCCACGAGCAGGCACAGGAAACGATCAAGGTGTCAAGCATCAAGCGAGGCCAGAGTGTCAACCATTAAGCGAGACAGGACATCCGGCCATGGCGATCACACTGCCGAATTGTTCTTGTAGAGATCAAGCGGCGGCGCGGCGTGCCGCCGTACCCCCGGCCCTCCGCCCGCCCGCCGCCCGGGCGTGCGGCCTGAGGGCCGGGTCCCGGACGGCGGCGGGACACCGGGCCGGGCACTGCACGTCGGCCCCGCCGCACCAACCGAACGCTTCGGTCGGGGATTACCGCGTCGCCGCACAGATGCAGGCCCACGATCGCCGCTGCATGGCTGGACGCCGTACATGCTTGGGGGCGATCGGCCACACCGGGGCGGTGGGGCCGATCGCTGCTACTGCCTGAACTGCATCAATACCGCAGCTCGGCCAGTACGGCGTAGTGGTCAGAGGCGGTTTGGGGGCCAGCGCCCACCACCTCGCAGCGCACCGGATGCCCCGCCCCTCCTGCACGCGGCCAGGCGCTCAGGACGTAGTCAAAGCGGCGATCGGGATAAAGTCCAGGACGTGCCCATGGGTTGGCGTTGCTCCATGTGTACCCAGGACCGCCGTCGCCAGCGATCTCCCAAGCGTCGTAGAAGACCACGCCGGGCGTCCCTGGTGCGCTACGTCCGGTCAGCATTCTGATCTCGTCACTGTCGGGCGACGCGTTGAAATCCCCGCAGACAACTGTTGGACGTCGCCGCGAGGCCACCTCGCCCACGAAAGCGGTTAATGCCCGCACCTGCATTTGGCGAGCTTCCGACTCATCCAGCCGATACGCGCCGATCATCACGCTGAATATCTGTAGCGGGCCCCGTGGTCCCGCCAGCTCACAGAACAACGCGTGGCCCGGCAGTGCACCGCCCGGCAGGTGCCGCTCCTCACTTCGCGCGATCGGCCAGCGTGACAGTAACGCGCATGAGGATTTCTCTGAGGCCACTGCGGTGTGCTTGTAGCCGAACGTATGCCCGGTCGGCTCCTGCAGAGTCACTACATCGGGCGCCAGTTCACCTATCACCTTTTCGATGCGCTCGGCGCGCTCGGCGTAGGGGCCGTGCTCGCCCCACACGTTCCAGGTCAGTAGGCGCACGCGAGTTTCAATCACGGGTCCGTACGGTTCTGCCCAGTTCATGCCCGCGCCTCCACCGCTACCGCCTGATCGATCCGCTCCAACAAATCTTGGCAGGTGTTACTAATCGGGCATAGGTACTAATCAGTCATCTGCTGGGTTCTCAATCGTGCCTGGCCTCGTGAGATATACGCGGGATGGCCTTCCCCGGTGGAGGCAAGCGAGAGCTGTACGCGGAGGTCAGAGGCCTAACGCAGCCTGGAACTTCGACCCTTGCACCTTGCCACCAGCAGTAGCAGCAGGTCAGAGGCCCTACGGGGCCTCTTCTGCGTTTCAGGGGTCATGCAGCCGGATGCCGCCGTGAGCGGCCTGTTGCCGCAGATCCCTCGGCCCTTGGGGCTCACCCGCGTCTACCCGCAGGCGGCTGTGGTCAGATCGCTGCGCTATCAGGCTCGTACGCCAGCGGCTTTCGGTGGGGCCAAGGAACTGATGGCGCGTATCCGGCTTACGGCGACGGACGCCGACCTGTCGATCGGAGACGGCCTGGAAGTGAGCGGAACCGCGCTTTCGCTCCTCCTGGCCATCTCAGGGCGACGAGTGGCGCTGGACGAGCTTGACGGGCCGGGAACCCCCACGCTGACGATGGCCGCTTGACAGTCTGCCTTCGGTGGGGATGCAACCTCCGATGACCTTGAGGACAAGGAGGCGGGCAGTCGAGTCGAAGACCCGCTACCGTGCCGAGCTCGAGTGGGCCTCAGGCGGGCGAATAGGTGAGACAGTCCGCGGTGTTCTCCACATAGCCGACCGTGATGTTGGGAGCCTGGCACTCGAACTGGACGTTGTGCCGGCAGTCGGACATCTTGCATGCGCCGACGTGGCCCACGGTGGTGGGATCGCCGCCCTTGGCGGAAGTGCGGAAGAAGGTGTCGCAATGGGCATGGCGGATATCACCTACGGTGATGGCCAGTGCATGACACCTGCGGTCGGTGTTGTAGGCGCACGCATCCACATCGCATTCGTTCACTACAGGCATCTGCATCGGGATCCTCCGGGACGTTGAAGTGGCGCCGGTGAGCGGCTTGTCGGAACCGCTCACAGATGCTGCCCCAGCTCCGGTGAGCCCACTCTGAGTCGTCATGAAGCAGGGTGAAGTTTTGCCGTTTGCGATGGCTTCGCGGCCTTTTCTAGCGTTTCTGGGGTACGCAGCCAGGTGTCATCGAAGGCGACCGTATGCCGCGGCCCATCACCGTACGTACAAAGGATCTTGGTGGCTGGGTGTGCTTCGGGCCACCCAAGGAAATGCGCACGGTACAGCCGGGAAGTACAGCAGCCGACCTGCGCATGTCTCCTTCCCCACCCTCACTACCTGTTTATTACCTCTGTCCATCTTCGCGGGGAGGGATTTCACCTTCTGGAGACTCGCCGGCCTGCTGAGAGCCCGCCGTCGCCTCACGGCCCCGTGCCAGGGTGTCGAGGGCGTGCGGGAGGCCCGTGAGGCGGGCGCCCAGGGCGTCAAGTACGGCGGTCAGTGCGTGCGGCGGCGCGTCGCGCTGGGTGAGCGTCCATGCCAGCCACCTCGTGTAGGAGACGAACAGCTCGGGATCGTTCACGTACACGGCGGTGCCCAGGAAATCGACGGTGAACGCCACGTCCTCCGCGGTGAGGACGGGCGGTTCCGCAGGCCGGGGCCCGGTCTCGGGGACGCAGCGGCTCAGCTCTTCCAGGGCGCCTCTGACCAGGTCTGGCTTGCGGTCGGTGAACAGGGCGTACTCATGGGAGGCGAGATGCGGTCGCCGCTCGGCGCTCAGGCCGGGCGCGTGCCTCCGGGGCAGCGGCCCGGCGTCGAGCAGGTCAGCGGCGGCACGGGCGTCGGGCGTCCAGGCGTCGGCTCCTAGCAGGCGGGCGTAACGGCCGTCGGGGCCGAAGGCGGCGCCGCCCACGAGCACGGGCGTGCCGGCCGCCTGGCACGCGCTGATCGCGGAGTGCGCAGCGGGCAGGCGGGTGGCGATCGAGCTGGAAAGCGCGACCATGTCCGGGGCCGTCCTGTGCAGGTGCACGATCAGGTGCCGGGTCGGCACATGGGCTCCCAGGTAGTCGACCATCCAGCCGCGCAGCCGCAGCACCTCGGTCAGCAACCGGGCGGGGAAGGTGTGCCACTCGCCCTCGACGCACGCCACGCAGATCCGCCACTTGAGCGGCGCGGAACCGTGGTCCGTCGTGTCGATCGTGTTGGCGAGGACGGCGAGCACGCCCTCGTTGACGGCGGTCGCCATGTGCTCCTGGGCGACGGTGAGGCGGTTGGCCGCCCACTCCTCGCCGATGCGTGCCTGCGCGACGGCGACGACGTCGAGGAGGAGGCGCTCCAAGGAGACACCGGCGTCGTGCGCGTCCTGCGCCACCTTTACCGCGGCGTACTCGTCGCCGGCCGTCGCCGCCGCCCGCAGCGCCTCGACGTACTGCTCCATGTCGTCCTTCACGGCCCCGGTCCTCCGGTCGCCGCAGGGGGTGCCTCACCTGGGGCGCCGATGGCGACGATCGCTATGTCGTCGTGCTCACGGTCGCCCGCCCATTGCAACGCGAGCATCTGCACGTGTTCCGCCAGGGTGTCCGTCGGCACGCCGACGCTCCGCCGCAGTTCCTCGCGCAACCGTTCGTCGCCGAACCACTCGTCGCCGAGCGGCCCCCCTCTGGCCTCGATGACGCCGTCGCTATAGAGCAGGCACTTCTCCCCGGGCTGCAGGAGCACCGTCTCGGTGGAGCTGGTGACCTCGTCCAGGAGACCGATCGCCGTGCCGTGGGCTGTGGTGACGTCCACCCGGCCGTCGTCGCGCACGATCATCGGCGGCGGATGCCCGGCGCTGGTCAGCCGCAAGGCGACTCGCGTGCCGCGGCGCTCGACGCCGGCCAGCACGAGCGTGACGTAGCGGAGACTCTCGCCGGCGAGCAGCACGTCGTTGAGCCGCTCCAGCACCTGCTGGTGGTCATCGGCCAGCGGCAGCAGGGCGCGCAACGTGTCACGGATCTTCCCGGTGAGGACGGCGGCCTCCAGCCCCTTGCCGGAGACGTCGCCCAGCACCACCAGGGAGTGCCGCCCCGAGCCGACGGCCGGGTACACGTCGTAGAAATCCCCGCCGATCCGCGAGCTGCCGCCTGCCGCCCGATAGCGGGCCGCCACTTCGACGCCGTCCAGCTGCGGTATCACCGGCGGCAGCAGGCCGGCCATCAGCAGTTCGGTGATGGCCACCTGGTCGGAGTACAGGCGGGCGATGGAGATCGCGGTGCCGGCCCGTGCGGCGAACAGCCGGGCGAACATCTCCTCGCGGGGGGAGAACCCGGCCGTATGGCGCAGCAGGATGAGCGCGCCTACGGGCATGCCGTGTCCGGGCAGCGAGATCACGGCCGCGGAACGGATCCCGCGCCGCCGGCCGGGGAGCACCCGGCCGGGCACCAGGGCGGGGTCGATCCAGCGGGCGGGCACCGGCGGGAACCCCTGCAACGCCTCGTTGAGCCCCGGGATCGTCCGCGGGTCGAGGTCCACGTTTTCGCGTCCGGCCTCGCCCTCCGAAGTGCGGAAGGCGAGCTCGTACTGGCGGCTTCCCAGCGGCATGACGACCAGCGCGGACTCGGCGAAATGCCGCACCGCCAGCCGCGCGGTGGTCTCCAGGCAGCGGTCGAGGTTCAGGGTGGACAACAACTCGGTGGCGGCCTGCACCATGGACAAGACGGAGTCGCGCTCGGCCTGCAAGGTCTCCATGGCCTGCTGCTGTCCGGTGACGTCGATCAGCAACCAGGTGACGTGGCCGCCGTCGGCCCACACGGGATGCGCCTCGAACACTCGCTCACCGATCGGTCCGCGGACCGGCGCGCACGCCAGACCCTCCCGGCCCGTCGTCAGTCGAGCCGAGAGCCCGCGTTGGGCTTCGGCGAGCCAGGCCGGCCCGTCGTGGAACAGTGACCGGGCGGCCTCGTTCGCCTGTTCGACGGCGCCTGAGACGCCGGTCACCACCAGTGGGTACGGCGAGTCCTCCCCGAGCATGCCGATCCTGCCTCGTGCGCGATCGCTGTCAAACCTCAACCGTACTGCCGGGATGTACATGGCTTTCTCGCCGGACAATTGATGTTGTGTCATTTTTCGCCGCAGGACGCGCCGCGTAGCCCGGGTCGTCTTCGCCGACTGTCAGGCGTGCTCGACGGCCCAGGCGCAGATGGCCGCGAGGGGTTCCTGCAGGGACCTGCCGAGATCGGTGAGGGCGTACTCGACGTGCTGCGGAACGGTCTCCTTGTGGACGTCACGGGTGATGAGCCCGTCCGCCTCCATGCCGCGCAGCGTCTCGGTCAGCACCTTCTGCGTGATGCCGGGCAGGCGCTGGCGCAGGCGGGCAGGCCGCTGCGGGCCGTCCATCAGGGCGTAGATCAGCAGGATCCGCCACTTGGCCGCCAGCCGCTCCAACGCCTGGCGGGTGGCACAGGACTCCTCCAGCACGTCAGGGATCGTCAGGTCCACGGGCGCCTCCGGCGGGAGTGGCAAGGGCACTTCAAAGTGCCTTCTGGGAGAGGGGCGTCCCAGCCCTTACGTTCGACAGCACCGCGAACGTAAGGAAGAGAGACGCCGCCGATGACGGACTTCCAGTGTCATGTCTACACCGCCGCAGAGCCAGGGATCTTCGCCAACAGCTACCTGCTGGAGACGGACGACGGCGTAGTGCTGATCGACGCGAACCTGCTGGTCGCCGACGCCGAGGCCCTGGCCGCCCGCCTCGCCGCGCTGCGCAAGCCGCTGCTGGCCGCCTTCGTGACCCATCCACACCCCGACCACTTCAACGGGCTGCCGTACGTCGTGCCCGAAACCGTCCCCGTGTACGCCACCGCGGCAGTCGCGAAGGAGATCGAGCAGAGCGCCGACGCCAAGCGGGAGCAATGGCGGCCCGTGTACGGCGACCAGTGGCCCGACCGCTACCGGGTGCCTGAGCATCTGCTCGCCACCGGCGACGGCGTCGACGTCGGTGGCCTGCGGGTGACCGTGCACGACATCGGCCCGGCCGAGAGCCACGCCGACTCCTACATCGTGGCCCGGAGCGGCGACCGGCGTGCCGCGTTCATCGGGGACCTGGCGTTCGGGTCGATGCACTCGTACCTGAGCGACGGCCACTCCGGGCACTGGCTGGCCGCCCTCGACCGGATCGCTCGCGACCTCCGCGGGGTGCCGCTGTTGCCCGGTCACGGGCCGTCCGGCGATGCTTCCATGCTGGACGCGCAACGCCGGTACCTGATGATGTACCGCGAGACGATCGAACGGCTCGCCCGCGGAGCTTCCAGCCTCACTGACGACGACAAGCATGAGCTCACGCGGACCATGACGCGTTTTTCCCCCGATGCGCGGATGGACTGGCTGGTCGGGCTGGGCGCCGACGCCGTCGCCGCGGAGCTGGCCGCCGACGACCGTGAACCGGCACCAAGGACGCAGCAGTGAAGATCGGGGTCCTGGGCACCGGAGACGTCGGCCGCCGGCTCGCCTCCAGGCTCTCCGGTCTCGGCCACGAGGTGACGCTCGGCTCCCGTACGGCGGACAATCCGGTCGCCGCCGCGTGGGCGCGCGAGCATCAAGGGCACCACGACACCTTCGCCGGCGCGGCCACCCACGGCGAGCTCGTCGTCAACGCCACCGGCGGGCTCGTGGCACTCGCCGCCCTGAAGGCCGCGGGGACCGCCAACCTCGACGGCAAGATCGTGGTGGACGTGTCCAACCCGCTGGACTTCTCGCAGGGCTTCCCGCCCCGGCTGGTCGTGCCCGCGGCTGGAAGCGTCGCCGAACAACTGCAGCAAGCCTTCCCCCGCACCCGCATCGTCAAGACGCTCAACACGATGCACAACACACTGATGACTGATCCGGCGCAGGTCCCGGGACCGCACAACGTGTTCGTGTGCGGGGACGACCAGGCCGCCAGGGTGCAAGTCGCGGATCTGCTGAAGTCGTTCGGGTGGGCCGATCGGCAGATCCTCGACCTCGGCGGCCTGGCTGCCGCCCGCTGCGTCGAGCCCCTCGTGCTGCTCTGGATATCCCTTAGCGGCACCCTACGGACCTCGGACTTCAACTTCGCGATCCTCCGCTGACGGAGCGGACCCCTGCGCCGGCACACCGTCCCATCCGGTCCTGGAGAGGCTGATGGTCTATGGAGTACGCGAGGCGCCGTTCTTCATGGCCGATTCCGCGGCGGACCGGTCGAAGGAGCGCCCTGACGGGGCCAGTTCGGGCGTGGCGGAGTTCGTCACGGCAGGCTGCCTTTCGGGCTCCTCCTCTGCGGAACTGGCGGGCTGCTCCGTGGTCTCCGCGACCGGAGCGCTGTTCGCGGAGCGTTCGAAGAAGCGCAGGAGCTCCACGGGCACCGGCATGACCAGCGTGGAGGTCTTCTCGGCCGCCACTTCCACCATGGTCTGCAGCAGGCGCAGCTGGAGCGCGCCGGGGGCCTCGTTCATGATGGCCGAGGCGTCGGCGAGCCTCTGCGCGGCCTGGAACTCCCCGTCCGCGGTGATCACACGGGCCCTGCGCTCCCGCTCGGCCTCGGCCTGGCGGGCGATGGATCGCTTCATGCCCTCGGGAAGATGGACATCCTTGATCTCCACGCGGTCGATGTGGATGCCCCAGCCGAGCGCGGGGCTGTCGATCATCAGCGCCAAGCCCTTGTTCAGCTCCTCGCGGTTGGAGAGCAGGTCGTCCAGATCGCTCTTGCCGATGATCGAGCGCAGTGACGTCTGGGCTACCTGCTCGATCGCGAACAGGTAGTTCTGCACCGCGATGGCCGCCCGCATCGGCTCCTCGACCCGGAAGTACGCGACGGCGTCGACCTGGACGGAGACGTTGTCACGGGTGATGCCTTCCTGCGTGGGCACCGGCATCGTGACGATCTGGATATTCACTTTCTTCATCCGATCCACGACCGGGATGAGGAAGGTGAGCCCTGGCGGGCGGATCTCCTGCTGAGCCTTGCCGAAGCGGAAGACCACGCCTCGCTCGACTTGGTTGACGACTCGGACGCTGACCACCAGCAAAGCTACGAGGATGGCGATCAGCCCGATCACGATAGTGGTGATCATGGCATGCCCCTTCCAGCTCAAGGTTAGATCCGGGCATCCGCCCGCGTCGGTAAGGCAGGCGTCAAGACCTGGTCAGCGGCTTCGGCGCGGCCGCGTGGACGCCGTCTCACCGAGGAGTCCTTCGACATGGCCGAGATCGCCGAGACCAGATCCGGCGCGTCATCTGGGTTCGGGTGGACGGCGGGCGAGGTGCCGTTTGGAACCCGAGGTGGTCGGTCCGAGTGTGACGCCGGGCGGCAGCGGTGAGGGGCGTTTCCGGATCCTGGGAATCACGCCGACCTGGTACTGGTCCTCGTAGACGAGCTTGCCTGGATCGCTCGCCCGTACGAGGTCGCATCGCACGTCGTGCACCGACAGGAGGTCCCGCAGCGGCCTGAGACGGGCGAGCATCGCGCCTGTGGTGGCGTGTTTGAACCAGGTGATCGCGCCGATGGTGTTTCCGTCCGCGTAGAAAGGCGGCTCGGGTAGGTGCTCGCGGAACCAGTCGTCGATGTCGAAGTAGAGCTCTTCCTCCTCCGGCGTGAGCAAGTTCTTGCGTCGCAGGTGGTCGACGGCGACGAAGATGCCGACCTCGGCCCCCAACCGGCCGACGTAGTCTGCCTGAAGCCGCAGGTACGGCGTCTCGTTGATCATCTGCCTGCTCCAGAGTCCGCTCACGCCCTCGACACCTGTCAGCATGACTCGTCCGCCTCTTTCCGAACACTCTCGACAGCTTGAGCTTCTGTACGCATCAACGACGTGATGAACGCATGCCTGGCAGGCGGCTTGCCACGGCCGAGCTAAGGCTGCGACAGGGGAAAATCAGTACAGAGGGTGGGATTACCGTCATCCGAAGCCGAGAACTTCGATCCCGTGACCGCGATGGCCGCCCCAGTGCAGGGTGGCGGCACGAGAAGAGGGACTCGACCATGCCCAAGTACCTGATTCAGGCGACTTACACCGCAGACGGCCTCAAAGGAGTGTTGCGAGACGGCGGCACCGGGCGTCGGCAGGCGGTGGAGCGCATGGCGGAAAGCGTCGGTGGCCGGGTCGAGCAGATGTACTTCGCGTTCGGGGAGACGGACACGTATGTGGTTCTCGACCTGCCGAACAATGCGGCTTCGGCCGCTGTGGGGCTCACGATATCGGCGACCGGGGCCGTACGGACGAAGACGACCGTCCTGCTGACGACGGAGGAGATCGACGACGCCACGCGGATGGAGGTGGCGTACCGGGCTCCTGGCGCGTGACAGTCGGGTGATTGCGATTCAGGCCGGGCTGGCGCGTGGCAGCGGTGGAAGGCCGGCTCGTCGACGATGACCATCCAGCTGTCAGGGCCTACGCTCGCGGCCACCGCGCGTCCGCGAACTCCGGATGATCACGCGGTGGCCGTCTCCACGCGACCCCAACGCCTCGAGATCAGTCACTGGAGTACTGGGTGGTCATCGGAGCGCGTCACGGGCACTTCGCGCGCATCTTGGGGCTCCAGCCGTTGCGGACGACGTACTTGCTTCCTGCGTAGTAGCTGACCTGGCCCTGCAGGCGGTAGGTGAAGACGGTTCCCCGCTTGCAGCCCTTGTACAACGTCTTCTTGCCGGCCCCGTACCAGGAGGCGCTGGAGATGTTCTGCCAGCCGTACCAGCGCTTGCGCTGGAGCATGATCTTGGTGCGCTGGTTGCGGGAGCAGCCTCTCGACCAGCCGGTCGCGGCCACGTGTCCCTTGCGCATCTCCGGACGGTACACACGCACCTCACGGCAGGACATCGCCGTCGAGCCGGTCGCCGCGGCGGCCGGGGTGACGGTGGTGGGGGAGGTCTGGGCGCTGGTCTGGACGGCGGCCTGCGCGGGGGCGCCCGCGGTCAGAGCCGCGGCGGCGACCGCCGCACCGAGGACCATCGTGTTGAGCGTTCGCATCGGGTTCTCCTTGGTGCTCGTCGTACTGGACACCGCGAAGGTAGTCAGGCCGATGTTGAGAATCTGTGGAGCGCCTGTTGAGCGAACGACCGACCAGTACTTCAGTGACCCATCGTGATCATGGTGGGGATCTGCGCTGGTAGTGGTCATGTGTCGACGGTAAGCCGGTACTTGCCGCCGGAGACCGTCGTCCTGCTATCGGTGATCAAGGCCGCTCAGCGGCTCGGCTTGGACGAGGTGGCCGAGCTGATCGACACCGGGCGGCGTGGCCACCCCACCCCGGACCTGCGGGCCGGCGCCCAGGCGAAGATCGCCGAGGTGGACGCGCGGATCGCCGAGCCGGCGCCTTTCGCCCGGCCTTGATCGGTGCTGCCGGGACGATTAGCATGATCGCCGTGCTGCAGGAGGCGGGGTCGAGACGATCGCGTCACGAGGGAGTTCCGGGGCCTACTGACGATGAGCGCGGAAGAGGATTTCCAGCAGGTCGGCGCGGAGCTGGCTGATCTGGGTGTGGGGATCTCCAGGATGATGGGGCGTCCCGCGCTCAAGGACCAGGCGGGGAAGGTGTTCGCGAGCCTGCAGCGTGACGGCGCGATGGTGTTCCGGCTGGTCAGGGACACCCCCGAACATGCGGCCGCGCTCCAGTTGGCCGGGGCGTCCCTGTTCGACCCCACGGGGCAGGGCAGGGTGGTGAAGGACTGGGTGGTCGTGCCTCACTCCTCGGCCGATAAGTGGACCGATCTGGCCGAGGCCGCTCTCAGCCGTCCACGCTGACCCGCGAGCGCCGCGGCGCCGGTCCCCGCTGTGGGCCGGAGCCGGCATGACCAGACCGATCAGGATTCGAGAAGTGGGGATCACCGGGCCGCGTCTAGCGTGACTGCTATGGCTTCCATCGAATTCGTCACCCTAGAGGTTGCCGACCCCACGGCGGCCACCCGGTTCACCACCACTGTTCCCGGTTCGGACGCTTGGTTGCGTCTGCGGGCCTCGGAGGCGCCGACGACCGGCTTCCGCGGATTCACGCTGTCGCTCGTCGTGTCCCAGCCGGCCACCGTCAACGGTCTCATCGACGCCGCCGTCGACGCCGGTGCCACGGCGTTGAAGCCGGCCGCGAAGTCGCTGTGGGGGTATGGCGGTGTCGTCCAGGACCCGGGCGGGGCGATCTGGACGGTCGCCTCCTCGTCGAAGAAGGACACCGGCCCGGCCTCCCCGCAGATCGACGAGATCGTGCTCCAACTGGGAGTGGAAGACGTGGCCGCGAGCAAGAAGTTCTACGTCGACCGCGGTTTCTCCGTGGCGAAGAGCTACGGCCGCAAGTACGTCGAGCTCGCCACCCCGTCGAGTCCCGTCACACTGTCGCTCTACAAGAGGCGTGCCCTGGCGAAGGTCGCCGGCGTCGCTCCCGAGGGCGCCGGATCGCACCGGCTCGCCATCGGCGGTGACACCGGGCCCTTCACCGACCCGGACGGCTTCGTCTGGGAGGCGGCTCCCGCTCGCCACGGAAAGTGACCAGAGACACGGGGTGGTCAGGAGTCGCGGGCGTCGTCGAGGACGCGGGCGGCCTCTCGCTCGTACGGGGCGCGGGCGGCCAGCACCACCAGGCCGCCCAGGATCATGGGCACGATCAGCGCGTACATGGCCATCAGGAGGGAGCCGGTGGCGTCGGAGGTCATGCCGATGATCAGCGGACCGAAGGCGACGCCGATCGTCAGGAGCAGCTGCAGGACGGCGAAGCCGACGCCGCGCGACCTGGCCGCCACCACGTCGGCGATGCAGGCCGTGCAGGTGGGGATGGCGGTGGCGGAGATCGTGACGGCCAGCAGGATGAGGGTCACCATGGCCACCGGCGAGTTCATCAGCAGGGCGACGCCGAGGAGAGCCGAGCCCACGGTGATGCCGGAGCCGCCGATGAGCAGCCGGCCGCCCTTGACGCGGCCGTGCACCCGCTTCCCGAAGTGGGTGCCGATCAGGGTGCCGGCCAGCACGCCCACGATGGTGACGCCGCCGCTGATGCTGCTGGCGACGCCGGTCTGCATGCCGAGGACGCGGACCATCAGGGAAGGCAGCCAGTAGTAGACGCCGCCGAGGCCGAGGGTGAGGATGCTCACGCCGACGGAGACGAGGACGAGGGTGCGGGTGGCCAGGACCTGGCGGAGCTGGGGCCAGAAGAGCAGTTTCGCCTCGGCTTCCCGCGGTGGCGCCGGGTCCTGCCGGGGTACGGACACGGCGGCCATGATCTTGTCGATCTGGCCGCGTTCCGGCTCGCGCAGGCGCCAGACGAGGAGGGCGGTCAGCGCTCCCGGGATCGCCATCAGCACGAAGGCCGCCCGCCAGCCGAATGCCTGCCCGATGACGCCGCCCAGCAGGGTGCCGACGCCGCCGAGGTAGGAGGTCATCCGGGTCCAGCCGTACACCTGCATGCGGGTCGCGGCGGGGTAGAAGTCGGCGAGCAGGCTGCTGACGGCGGGGTTGTCGATGTTCTCGGCGGCGGCGAGCAGGACCCGCATGAGGTAGAAGACGGCGAAGCCGGCGGCCAGGCCGGTGCCGAGGGTGGCCAGAGCCCAGCAGAGCACCACGATCCCCAGGATCCTGGTGCGGTTGTAGCGGTCGGCGAGGTAGCCGGCGGGCAGGGCGACGAGGGTGGCGGCCAGCGCCGCGGCGGTGGGGATGGATCCCGCCGCGGTGTCGCTGAAGCCCCATTCGGCCTGGACCAGAGGCAGTACGCCGGACAGCAGGTTGGCTTCGATGCGATCGACCATGCCGACGACGAACAGGACGATGAACGGCCCCCACCCGAAGGGGTTGGGGTCGGTCGGGCTGATGCCGCCGGGCGGCGGGGATCCGAGTCTGCGGCGTTGGCGGGCGACGGCCTTGACCATGACTTCTCCTCCGCGGTGGGCGCTCCCCGGGGTGGGGCTCCGGGCACGGAAAGCGCCAGAACACGGTTCTAAAACAGTGTTCTAGGAGGAGTGTCGTACATCACACTCTGTTTCACCAGTGCTGAGCGGTGCCTGTGAAACGGATGAGCGTCGCGCGCCCTCAGCCGATCGACGCGCGCTCGTACGCGTCATAGCTGTCGCGCACGGCTGTGCCGCCCGCGGCCAGGGCCCGCAGCAGCGCCGCCAGCCTGGCGGGTCCGTCGCCGGGCGGCGTACGGTCGAGCGCGGCCCGGCACAGGTCCCGCAACTCCTGCTTGGTGCGCTGCCCGCGCAGGACACCGTCGAAGAACTGGTCCGCGCAGGCGTACAGGGCGCGGACGGCCGTCGCCGACTCGGTCTCCAGCTCCTCCCGCAGGCGGCCGAGCGCCTGCTCGACCATGTCGGTGAGCGTCTCCGACACCCACTGCGCGGTCTCCTCCGCGCGCTGCCGGGTGGACACCACCTTCAGCGCGGCCTCCACGGTCAGCCCTTCGGTCCTGTGGTCGACGAAGTCCTCCTCGGGAGCCGGCCTGGAGTCCGATCCGGTTCCCTTCTTCCTCGCCCAGGTGGGCACGTCGTCGTCCGGGTCCGTACGGCGGGCGTCCTCACGCGGCGGGTCGTACGAGCTGCCCTCCCGCGCGTGGCCGCCGGGGATCTTCCCCCTGACGTCGATGTCCATCACGATCGGCTGCACGATCCGCAGGAACAGGCTCCGGACCCCGTAGCCGGTGCTCAGGTCGGCCAGGTCGGCCACGGTCGTGGCGAGGGCCATGTGCCCGTCGCCGCGCAGCGACTCGGCCAGCACCGTCAGCGAGCGCCGCTCCGGCAGCGTCTCCTCCGGCAGATGGCTCCACAACGCCTCTGTCACCTGCTGCTGCAGCTCGACGATCGCCTGGTCCATGGAGGCGTCCACGACCTTCTTGAAGGTGTCGGACACGTAGTGGCGGCTGCGGATGAACTCCTGCTCCACGGTGTCGAGCCGGAGCATCTTGGCGTCGGAGCGGACCTCGCTGAGCCACTCGCCGGGGGCGCTGTGGCCGAACCCGGCGGCCATCCACGCCCTGACCTCCTCGACGGCCTTCTCCACCGCCGCGTCGAGTTCGTCCGTCCGCCTGCCTTCCTGCACCCGCCGCAGGTAGTCGTCCGCGATGTCGCCGAGGGCGTCCGAGAGCCCGCGGCGGATCCGCGTCACGAGCTCGCTGACGAGCGCGTCCTCCGTGGGCAGGGCGACGTTCTCCCGCCGCAGCGTCTCGGCCAGGCCGGCGACCGCCTCGACCGCGCGGCGCCCGGCCGCCTCCGTGCCCTGCCGCGCCGCGCCGAACGCGGCCTGGTCCATCGTGGCCAGCCGCGCGGCCAGATGCGACAGGACGGGGACCAGCACGCGCTCGCGTACCTCGTGCTCCTGGACGACGTCGGCGGTCAGCACCTGGATGCCGTGCATGCCCACGGCGCCGCGGGCCTGCTGGGTCGCGGTGTCGAACTGGCTCTTGGTCAGGTCGGTGTGCTCGGCGTCGTGGTTGAGCAAGATGATCATGAAGTCGCCGATGGCCGCTCCGGCGCTCGCGGCGCGCGCGAGCCGCTGGATCTCGGTGTCGCTCTCGCTGAAGTGCACCGTGGTCTGCCGGGGCCGTTTGATCTGCAGCAGCAGGTCCACCTCGTTCCGCAGGTCCTGCATGAACTGCTGGGCCACGTCGATGCCCCGCTCCTGCGTGCCGGGGAGGTCGATCAGCGTGAGATCGCGTACGGGATTGTTCGGGAACGGGCAGTAGATCCGGACGTCGCGCACGGCCAGGTAGGGGCGCGGCGCGTCCACCGGGCCCGAGGCCGGGGGATAGGAGACGTGCGCGGCCACCTGGTCGAGCGGGATCTCCCGCACCTGGTCGCGGACCAGGTGCGGCTCGTAGGAGCGCAGCGACGCCTGCGCCTCGTGGAGCCGGCGCAGGTGCTCGGGGGCGGCGGTGAGGTCCCGGCCGGCCGATCGGGGGTCGCTCCGGTAGTCCTCCCAGGCCGGATAGCGGTAACGGGCGAACTCTGTGATCGTGTACGGCAGGCTCAGCCCCAGGGCGTCGTGGCGCGGCCTGAGATAGACGTCCCTGAACTCGGCGAAGTCCCGCAGCACGACCTCCGCGCGCGCGGTGTCCGAGTTGGAGATCCGGCTGCGGGTCGCGGTGGTGGGCAGCGAGTCCCGCGAGGTCGGCAGGACGTCGACGGGCAGGCGGTCCAGCCCGGAGATCGCCCGGAGCAGCGTGCTCTTGCCCATCTGGGTCTGACCGACCACGCCGATGTTGAGCGTCGTCCGCGAGGTGCGTCCCCGGACCGCCTGCAACTGCCCGGCCGCCTCGGTCAGCTCCGCCAGCACGGACCGGGCGTCGCCCTCGTCGAGGAAAGCCCGCAGCGCGGTGCTCAGCCCGGGGCTCAGCTCGTGGGCCGCGGCGTCGCGCCGGGCCTCCTCGGCCAGGGCCACCAGGTCCGCGAACGCCTGCCGCAGCGCCTCCCAGGCCGTGTACGACTCCTCCGCCTGTGCCTGCCGCGCCCGGCGGGCGTCCAGCACGGCGTTGATCCTGGCCTGAATCTCAGAAGCGTCCACCATGCCTCGCCATCTCTTCGTCGGGCTCTTGCGCGGATCTCCAGACGTACGCGGTCATGCGCGCGGTCCGCTCTCCCTGCTCCGTCACCCTGATTCCGATGAGCCGGCCCTTTTCGCCGATCATCAGGCAGGTCACCTCGTGGAGGCCGGTCGCGACGTGCGGCGCCGGGTGCGGGTACATGTCGGCCTTCCGGCATCCGGGGAGGGTGCGGGCCGTGCCGGTCAGGATGGGGGTCTTCGGGGCGAACTCCAGCGAGACGCCGGTTCCGCGGCGGTAGCTCACCCACGGGCCCTTGCCGGTTTCGAAGCCGGGGACGAGCCGTTTCCCGGCCTGGTCCTTGAGGGTGAGGGGCTGGTTGACGATCCTTCGCCCGGTCTGCGGACGCTTCGGCGCCGCCGGGACGGTTGACCGGGTGGCGGGCTCGGGGGCCGACGCCTCCAGCGGGGCGCGCGAGGAGACGGCCACGCCGACGACCAGCAGGACGAACACGGCCGCGCCGCCGAGCAGGATCGGGGACGATCCGTTCTTGCGGGGTGGCCCGGGGGTTCCGGCGACCGGCGGTGGTGGTCGGCGTTCGGGGTGCTCCAGGGGGTGGGGGTCGACGGGGCCCACGCGCTTTGAAGGCTCCAAGGGGCCGGAGCGGTCGAGACGGGGGACGCCGCGGTCGAGTACGCCCAGGTGGGTGACGCCGGCACCGGGCCGCCCCGCCGCGCTCCAGCCGAGCATGACACTGGCCGGGGCGGGGCTCGCCAGGGCGTGGTTCCACACGATGTCCCAGTCGTTCACGTGGATCACCGGCGGGAGCACGAGGTGCGGATCGACCGGAGGCGGCGGGGCGACCGGCCACGGTGGCGGGCCCGGCCGGCCGGGGTCGGGCCGTCGCACCGCGCTGACAGGAGCGTTCCAGACGGGCTCCATGTGGCGTTCGTAGACGGCTCCGGCCCAGGCGGGGTAGTGGTCGTACAGGTCCGGGAGCTCGGGACCGCCGCTGTCGGCGGCGGAGAACCAGCCGACGAAGCAGTACATCTCCCTGCTGCCGTCGGTGTGCATCGACCGGCTCAGCTCGATCGCCCGGCAGGCCACTCCCACCAGCCGCGCGCCCGGCCGGACGGTGATGAGGAAGCGGGGACGGCCCTCCAGTCGCCTGCCGCCGGCGATGACGGTGTGGATGGCGTTCTCCAGCCACTGGCGGTCGGCGCCCGGCGGGCGGACCCGCCACCACACGTCGGCCCCGGCGGTACGGCCGAAGACCACCGGCGCCCAGGTCTGCTCAGGCACGGCGGCCGGCCGCCCAGCGGGCCGGCGACCCGCCCTCGAACACGCGCAGGTTGCCGAGCCGTGCGGCCAGCGCGGAGATCGCCTGGGTGGACTGGTCGTAACGGCGCTGGTTGTGGCCGATCTCCGCTTCGACCGCCCGCAGCTCCTGCTCCAGCCGTAGCCGCTGGTCGCGTACGGCGCGCCGGCTGCTCTGGGGCAACGCGGCCAGCCGCTCCTTGAGGCTGCCGCGCTCGGCCGCGAGCTTCCCCAGGTGCTGATCGTCCAGGTGGGCGGCGGTCCGGTAGTAGTGCGTCATGGTGAACATGAGCGGCAGGTGGACGTCGTTCGGGTCCACGCCGTCCGGCCGGACGTTGCCGTCCGGCAACGTCTGCAGGGGACCGACCGTGACGGGGCAGACGGCGGTGCACACGCGCGGCTGGAAGGCCACCGGCAGCAGGTTCCTGACCTCGTCGACGACGCCGGTCAGGGTCCGCCCCGGGCCGCCGCCCCAGTCGATGAGGTCCGCCTTCGTGATGAGGATGGTTATCGACGGCCACGCGAGCCCGCGCGCGGTCCTGCGGGTGAGAGTTTCCGTGATCACACTGGAAATGCGGTGGGTGACCATCGCGCGGGCCAGTGGTTCGCGGCGTTCGGGGGTCACGGGCTTACGGAAGTGCTCCCCGTCGAGCGTCACGAAGATGGCCTGGGAAAGCGATATCTTGTTGAGCAGCGTTTGTGTGTCGAGCGAGCCGTCCACGCCGACGAAATCGTGCAGCGCGCCCCCGCGGAAATCGGTCCAGTCGAGCAGCGCCGACGGATTCATCTCCCGCGAGAAGACGAATCGGTAACTGATCGGCTTGACCGACGTCTGTGGCAGCGAAGTGCCCTGGCCCAGGTCATGCCAGCTCTCCAGGATCTGGACATCGGCATTGTTGGTGACTTCGTGAAGGTTGCAATTGCCGACGCCGCGCGTCATCGTCGCGTACAGCGCATGCAGATAAGTGGATTTTCCGGAACCCGGGGCGCCGATCATAGAGACCGTGAGCGTGGGTAATTCTTGCATGCGACCCCTCCCCTGTCGGCATGACGCCCTCGAATTTGACATGCGATCGGCCTGGGTGGAATGGCGGATAGCTAAGAGTGGCCAAGTCGTTACCGCAACTGGAATGGTCGGGAATTTGTCCGGCCGGGCGTCAGGTATAGCGGGCGGTGAGAAATTCAATTTATCGCCGGTGCCGGCTGGTGTGTCGCCGGCCGGCAGGAACCGGACAGGGGCAGACCGCCGCCGCGGTGGGTGGGACGATCACCCTTGAGGGGCGGGATCCCGGGCTGCGGATGGCGGGTATCAGTCGTCCTCCTACGAGGGCTCGGCTGACGCTGGCCGACGTCCTTTTCTGGAACTTGGGCCTTGTGTGAGGGTTCCGTGTCAACCTATGCTGCGCCGCACGTTAAGAAACTTTCCTAACCGAATACGCCCCGGAGAAATCGGAGTCGTTCGTGAGGCGAAGTGCAGGTGCGAGGATCTTCGCGGTCGTGGCCGCGCTGGTGGCGCCGTTGATGGTGCCCTCCGGCGCGAGCGCGGCCGTGGCCGACCCGCTGGTGTCGCAGGGCAGGCCCGTCGCGGCCTCCTCGGTCGAGGCCGCCGGTCTGGAGCCGGACAAGGCGGTCGACGGCAACGCGTCCACGCGGTGGGCCAGCGCCGAGGGGGTGGACCCGCAGTGGATCCGGGTGGACCTCGGCGCCGCGCACACCATCTCCCGGGTCCGGCTGACCTGGGAGGTCGCCCACGCCAGGGCGTACCGGGTGCAGACCTCGCCCGACGGCTCCACCTGGAGCGACGTCTACTCCACCGCCTCCGGTGACGGGGGGACCGACGACCTCACGGTCAGCGGCAGCGGCCGGTACGTGCGGGTCTACGGCACGCAGCGCGGCACCCAGTGGGGCTACTCCCTGTGGGAGCTGGAGGTCTTCGGGACTCCCACGGGCGGCAGCGGCGGCGGCACCCCGGTCCAGGCCAACGGGCAGCTGCGGGTGTGCGGCATCAAGCTCTGCAACGAGAACGGCAAGCAGATCCAGCTGCGCGGCATGAGCAGCCACGGCATCCAGTGGTACGACCAGTGCCTCAACAGCGCGTCGCTCGACGCGCTGGCGAACGACTGGAAGGCCGACGTTCTGCGCATCTCCATGTACATCCAGGAGGGCGGGTACGAGACCAACCCCCGGCTGTTCACCGACCGGGTGCACTCCCTGATCGAGATGGCCACCGCCCGCGGGATGTACGCGATCGTCGACTGGCACATGCTCACCCCGGGTGACCCGATGTACAACCTCAGCCGGGCCAAGACCTTCTTCACCGAGATCGCCCAGCGGCACGACGGCAAGAAGAACGTCCTGTACGAGATCGCCAACGAGCCGAACGGCGACGCCGTCACCTGGCCCGTCATCCGCGACTACGCGCACCAGCTCATCCCGGTGATCCGGCAGCACGACGCCGACGCCCCGATCCTGGTCGGCACCCGGGGCTGGTCGTCACTCGGCGTCTCCGCCGGCGGCAACGAGACCGAGATCATCAACAACCCGGTCAACGCGGCCAACATCATGTACACGTTCCACTTCTACGCGGCCTCGCACGACAGCCTGTACCTGAACACGCTGTCCCGGGCCGCCGACCGGCTGCCGATCTTCGTGACCGAGTTCGGCACGCAGACCGCGTCCGGCGACGGGGCCAACAACTTCGCCAGGTCGCAGCAGTATCTCGACCTCATGGCCCAGAAGAAGATCAGCTGGGTGAACTGGAACTTCTCGGACGACTTCCGTACGGGCGCCGTCTTCACCACCGGAACCTGCCCGAGCGGCCCGTTCGCCGGGACGAGCAGGCTCAAGGAGGCCGGTGTCTGGGTCCGCGACCGGATCCGCACCGCCGACGACTTCTGACGCGACACGGGCGCCCCGTCCCATGACGGGGCGCCCGCGTGGCATCACTCCGAGGTCGCGGGGCCACGCGCGACGCGCCAGAGCAGATACGCCTGCAGCAGGCCCGCTCCGGTGAGCAGCACGATGAGCAGTACGGGGTCGTCCAGCTGCGGCGGGACCGAGTGCCATCCCCACCAGATGAGCGGCCCGAGCGGGAATGTGACGACCATGAGGGCGAAGCCGGACAGCAGGATCGGGTCCTGCACGGTCAGCAGGATCACCACCGAGGGGATGCCGAGGAGCATCACCAGCCCGGCGTAGAGACCGGCGAGAACCGCGGCGAGCCGGCCGTTCCTGTAGCGCCTCATGCGGTCACGCTCCTCGGACGCTCCGGAGGGAGACGAGCGTATCCCATCGAAGCCGGGCCATGATCGTGGCGGCGAACCATGGGTTAGCGTGTAGGCAAACGCTTTCCCGGGGGTTGGCATGGGCACCACCGCTCTCGACGGCGACGCGCCGTTCGCCCGTCACCATCACGACTACTCACCCTGGTCCTTCTGGGACGAAGCCGGTCAGGAAGAACAGGACAGGCAGCTCGAACTCCAGCGCGCTCTCACCGGACGGCACGCCGGCTACGAGTTCGGCGAGAGGTGCTTCGTCTCCGAGCTCGCCTCGGTGCAGAACGAGGAACTGCGGCTCGGCCCGCGCACCTACGTCGCCGCCGGCGCCTACCTGAGCGGCTCGGTGCGGACGGGACGCGACTGCTCCATGAACCCCTACACCGTCGTCCGGGGCGACGTGCGGCTCGGCGACGCGGTCCGGATCGGCGCCCACACCTCGCTGCTGGGGTTCAACCACACGATGTCCGATCCCGACGTCGAGGTCTTCCGGCAGCCGCTCACCAGCCGGGGCATCGAGATCGGGGACGATGTCTGGATCGGCTCCCACGTGGTCGTCCTGGACGGCGTGACCGTCGGCGACCGCGCGGTGATCGGGGCCGGCGCGGTCGTCACCAAGGACGTCCCGGCCGGCGCGATCGTCGGCGGCAACCCGGCGAAGGTGCTGCGCTGGCGGGTTCCCGGGTCGAGGCCGCCCGCCGGCGACCTGGCCGCGGCGGTGGCGGGGTTCGCGGAGACCGCGCGTGAGCAGGCGGAGGACGTCCTGGCACGCTGCTTCGACCCCCGGCTCCTCGGCGGGGCGTTCGTCGACCGGCCGGGCGCTGCCGTCACCGTCCGCGCCCAGTGCGACGCGATCGAGATCGCCGACCTGCTGCTCGGCCGGGCCCCCGGCCCGATGCCGGCGGGCGAGCAGGCCGACCGGCTGCGTTCGTGGCAGGACCCGGCGACGGGCCTGGTGGGTACGCTCCTCGCGGACGGCAGCCAGAGGGCGCCCGATCCAGGCTTGGCGGAGACGCTGCTCGCGGCCGGCGGCCGGCCTGATGCGGGCCTGGCGGAGACGCCGCTCGCGGATGGCGGACGACGGCCCGAGCCGGGGCTGTCCGATCCGGATGTCGGCTACCACGTCCTGTGCGTCGGCTACGCGCTCGACCTGCTGGGCAGCCGGTTCCCCGGGCCGGTCCGGCCCGTCGCCGACATGGAGGCCGCCGACCTGATCGCCTTCGTGGAAAGCCTGCCCTGGACGCGGGACGCCTGGGGAGCGGGGCACTGGGTCGACATCCTGGGCACCGCCATCCTGTGGAACGACGGACGGGGCCGCCCCGGGGCCACGGAGGCCCTGTTCGGATGGCTGGTCACGCACGCCGATCCGGACACCGGGATGTGGGGCTCGGCGCGGCCGATCGACGGTCTGCTGCGGATCGTCAACGGCTTCTACCGCGCGTCGCGCGGCACCTTCGCCCAGTTCGGGGTGCCGCTGCCGTACCCGGAGCGGGTCGTCGACACGGTGCTGCGGCACGCCCGCGATCCGCGGTACGTCCGCCCGGAGCGGCAGAACGCCTGCGACGTCCTCGACATCGCGCACCCGCTGTGGCTGACCCGGCACACCGGCTACCGCGCCGAAGAGGTGACGACCCTGGCCAGGACCCTGCTCACCGACGCGCTCGGGCACTGGACCGACGGCCAGGGCTTCGGGTTCCAGGCCCCGCACCCCACCACGGCCGGCGCCGCCGCGACCGTGCCGGGGCTGCAGGGGACGGAGATGTGGCTGGCGATCCTCTGGCTGCTGTCCGACCTCGCGGGCGTCGCGGACGCTCTCGGCTACCGACCGCGCGGCGTGCACCGCCCCGAACCCGCCGTCGTACGGACCTGATCGCCCACGCCACCGGGCCTTCCGCGCCCGGCGAGATGCGAGGAGAAACGGACCGCCCCTGCCGCCAGCACCGGCATCCCGAGCCCCCAGCAGCGCAGGAACGCCCAGACTTCCTGGTTCGTATGCTCACCGTTGCCCTGGATCTCTGGTGAGAGAGAAGAGGCGATCATCGGCAGCAGGAGCAGCGCGAAGCCCGCGAGCAGGAGCGCCGCACCGGCCGCGGTCGACTGGCGCGGCCGGTACGGGCGGGCCGCCAGCAGGGTCAGGGCCGCGGCGCAGACGACGGCGGGCAGCGCCACCTTGCCCGCCCAGTGCAGCAGCATCGTCGTCGTCCAGTACCACCGCTCGGCCGGAAGAGGGTCCGAGAAGTACAGCATGGGGGCCGGGGGGCCGAGAAGATCTCGCACCGTGCCGAGGAGGCCGCCGCCGACGAAGGCGAGGACGAACACCGGCAAGCGCCGCCCGGTACGGAGCACGGCGAGGGCGCCGGCGGCGGCGAGCAGGCCGAGGAGCACGCCCTTGGTGGCACCGTAGGCGAACGGGATCCACTTGTTCCACGGGTAGTTCCCGACCGTGACCGCCGTCCAGGCGCCGACGGCGCCCCACGAGACGACCCCGACGGCGATCCCGACGCACAACAGGTCCCAGACGCGGCTGTCCCGGGCGCGTGCGGGGTTCGGTAAGAAGGGGTGGGTCACCAGTCGCGCCATTCGTCCGTGAGCTCGAACCGCTTGATGCCGCGACGGGCCGCGAGCACGTCGAGGTCTATCCCCGCCTCGGTGAGCACGTCGTCGATGAACTCGCACAACTCCTCCCGCTCGACGGTGTCGAAGTCGTGGTCGTGCGTCCCGTCCACGGCGTTGAGCCCTTCGACCACCCGCCGGATCGCCGCGAGGACCTCGTCGTCGGAGGGCGCGCCGAAGCGCCGTACCTCGGCCTCGAAAGACGTCAGGACCCGTTCGGCCGCCGCCACGAACGGCTCCGGATAGGGCGCGGCGAAGTCGGCGACATGTGCGCGCCAGGTGTCTGTCGGTCTCCTGATCATTGCGTGATCGTAGGCCGATTGGACTCTCCCACGGGGGGAGGCCCCATGCTGGTGACCGGACACGAGGAGAGCGGCGCATGACCATCGTCAAGGACATCGAGGCCCGCGGCCTGCACCATTGCGAGACGACGGCGCTCGGGGTGCTGCTGCGGCACGAAGGGCTCGATCTGTCCGAACCTCTGCTGTTCGGGCTGGGGTCGGGACTGTCCTTCGTCTACTGGGACGGCAAGAGCATGCCGTTCCCGTTCCTCGGCGGCCGCGTCAAGCCTTTCGAGCTGACCAGGAACCTGGCGGCCAGGCTGGGGCTGACGTTGACGGTGCAGGAGACCGCCTCACCGCGCAAGGCGTGGGAGAACGTGGCCGCCCCCATCGACGCCGGCCGGCCGGTCGGGCTCCAGCTCGACTCGTACCATCTGGACTATTTCTCGACAAAGGTGCACTTCGGCGGCCATGTCGTCGCCATGTACGGCTACGACGAGCAGGACGTCCACCTCGTGGACACCGGCCAGCAGGGCGGAGCGGTGCGCACGAGCCGGGCCGGCCTCGCCAGGGCGCGGGCCGAACGCGGCCCGATGACCGCCCGGCACCGGTCCTTCACCATCACCCTGCCGCCTCACCCGACGCCGCCCTGGCAGGAGCAGCTCGCCGGTGCCATCAGGGACTGCGCCGACGCCTTCCTCGCCGCGCCCATCGCGAACCTGGGTCACCGCGGCATCGCGAAAGCCGCCAAACAGGTGCCCCGATGGCTGCTCCGCGCCGACGACCCGGCGCGGGACCTGCCGCGGGCCGCCCTCCTCATGGAGCAGGCCGGCACCGGCGGCGCCCTGTTCCGCGTCCTTTACCGCGACTTCCTCGAAGAGTGCGCCGGGCTGATCGACGACGGCAACCTCCGCGCGGGTCACCGGCTGTACGCGGAGGCCGCCGTCCTGTGGACGGACGTGTCCGGCCTGATCGCGAAGGCGGGGGAGAGCGGCGACGCGGCGCACCTGGAGCAGGCCGGGGCCATCCTCCGTGAACTCTCGCGCATCGAGGAGGACGCGATGCGGCGGCTACGGCTGCTGTAGCCGGCCGCGCAGGAAACGACGCTCCGCGTCGGTGGGCGCGAGGTCGAGCGCCGCCCGGTAGTGTCCCTCCGCCTCCTGCCCGCGGCCCGCGCGTCGCAGCAGTTCAGCACGGGTGGCGTGCAACAGGTAATAGCCGTCGAGCCCGGTGATCCCGTCGACCAGGCGGAGCGCCGCCTCGGGCCCGCTGACCATGCCGATCGCCACGGCACGGTTCAGCTCCACGATCGGGCTCGGCGCGATGCGCGCGAGCTCCGCGTACAGTCCGGCGATCTGCGGCCAGTCCGTCCGGGAGGCGAGCGGCGCGGTCGCGTGGCACGCCGCGATGGCCGCCTGGAGCTGGAACGGCCCGGCGCGGCCCCGGCGCAGCGCCCGCTCGCAGATCGCGGCGCCCTCCGCGATCCGCGCCTGGTCCCACAGCGTGCGGTCCTGCTCGTCGAGGGTGACCAGGTCTCCGGCCGCGTCCACGCGCGCCGGTCGCCGGGCGTCGTGCAGCAGCATCAGCGCGAGCACGCCCTGCGCCTCGGGTTCGTCGGGCATCAGCGCCGTCACCACCCGGGCGAGGCGGATGGCCTCCTGGCAGAGCCGGGCCTTCGCCGGATCTCCGTACCCTTCGTTGAACAGCAGGTAGAGCACGTGCAGCACGGCGGGGAGGCGGTCGGGCAGCAGGTGCGCGGGCGGCACCCGGAAGGGGATGGCCGCGTGCGCGACCTTCTGCTTGGCGCGGAAGATGCGCTGGCCCATGGTGCGTTCGGGCACCAGGAACGCCCGCGCGATCTCGGCGGTGCTCATGCCGGTCAGGCTCCGCAGGGTCAGCGCCACCTGGGCATCGAGGTTCAGTGACGGATGGCAGCAGGTGAACATGAGCTCCAGGCGCTCGTCAGGGATCTCGCTGTCGCGCAGGTAGGGCGGTGGTTCCATGGCGGCCGCCTCCCGCAGCTTCGCCGCCTCGCCGGCCGCGCGGCGCATCCGGTCGATCGCGCGGTGACGGGCCGTGGTGGTCAGCCACGCCAGCGGCTGGTCGGGCACCCCGGACTCCGGCCATTTCTGGAGCGCCTTGGTGAACGCGTCCTGCGCGCACTCCTCGGCCAGGTCCCAGTCGCCGCCGGTGAACCGGATCATGGTGGCCACGATCCGGCTCCACCCGTCGGCGTAGATCCCGGCGATCTCGTCCTTCACCTGCGGCTAGTCCTCGCCGTCCGTCCAGAACGGACGCAGCTCGATCATCCCGGCCCACGCCATCGGGTGCTTGGACGCGACCTCGATGGCCTCGTCGAGGTCGGCGCAGTCGATGACGTCGAAGCCGGCGATCTGGTCCTTGGTCTCCGCGTACGGACCGTCGGTCAGCAGCACCTCACGGTTGCGGACGCGGACGGTGGTCGCGTCGCTCACCGGGCGGACGCGCTCGCCCATCAGCCGGATGCCCTTGCCGTCCATCTCCTTGACCCAGTCCTCCACGTCCGGGGCCCCCTCGTCCTGGCCGGGCTTGTAGTCGGGATCGGTGCACACCAGCATGAGGTACTTCATCGGGCTGCTCCTGTCGTGTGTTCGGTCGTTTCGCTGTCTTTCGTCGGATTGACGAACGGGAGAGGCTCTCCACTACAGCTCACCTCAGGATTTTTCCGACCGCACCAGGCGAGGGCCACCCGGCCACTCCCGGTCACCGGCGCGGCGCTGCCAGGATGGGGAGCATGTCCCGCGATCTCCGAGCCACCTTCGACCGGGCGGCCGCCACCTACCAGGACGCACGCCCCGACTACCCCGCCGAGCTCTACGCCGATCTGCTGGACGTCACCGGGGTCACCCCCTCCGCCCACCTGCTCGAAGTCGGCTGCGGCCCGGGGAAGGCCACGCTGCCGCTGGCCCGGATGGGGTTCCGGATCACCGCGGTCGAACTCGGCGCCGCCCTGGCCGCCGAGGCGCGACGCCGGCTCGCCGGATTCTCCGGCGTCTCCGTCATCACGTCGTCGTTCGAGGACTGGGAGCCGCGGGACCGCTTCGACCTCGTGTACGCGGCCACGGCCTGGAAGTGGGTGGACCCGGAGGTCAAGTACGCCAAGGCGGCCTCCCTCCTCACCCCGGGCGGTCACCTGGCCGTGTGGAACGCCGACCACGCGATGCCGTCGGACTTCGACCCGTTCTTCACCGAGATCCAGAAGACCTACGAAGAGATCGGCGAAGGCCACGACGGCCCGTGGCCCGGGCCGACGCCCGAGGAGCAGGACGACCCCATGGCCGCCGAGTTCGACGCCTCCGGACATTTCACGGTGGTCGGGACGAAGCTCTACGTATGGGCGTTGCGCTACACGGCGGACGAGTATCTCGCCCTGCTCGACACGTTCTCCGGCCACATCGCCATGGAGCCGGACAAGCGCGAACATCTCTACCGGCAGATCCGCCGCCTCCTCGCCGCCCGCCCTGACGGACGGCTCACCCGCCACTGGTCAGCCGTCCTCACCGTCGGCCGACGCCTGTGACCTGTTTCATCCGCCCCGGCGGCCCATCAGCGCGCCGATGACCATCCCGATCGCGGTGCAGACCACCAGAGTGATCCACAACGGGGCGACCAGCACGATCATGAAGAGCTGGATGGTCGCGTCCTGCTGGTTCTGCACGATGAACACCACCGCCAGGATCAGCAGAACGAGCGCCATCCACAGGCGCGGCGGCACCGCCCTGAGCCGGCTCGCCGGCTTCTGCCCTGTCACCATGTGTTCCCCCCGGATGCACACAGAGCCCTGGAACGCAGCCCTACCCGAGAAACCGCCGGTGATGTGGTCACTCCGCGCCGAAGTCGAAGGCGACGTCGGCGAGATGGACCGCCTCGACCACCGGGTCGTCGAGGAGCTCGCGCAGGTCGGCGAGTTTCCAGCGGTCGACGACGAGCCCGTGGACGACGCCCTCCTCGGCCGCCGTCACGAGCCACCCGCGGGTCAGTTCGAACGCGTCCAGGTCGTCGCTCTCGTCGAGGATCCCCACCCACTCGCGGTACGCGGCCAGCGCCGCCTCGGGTTCGGTCTCGCACTGATAGGTGGTGTTCTCCCAGGTGTGGTTGGCCATGTCGCGGTTCCAGACGACCGCGTTGAGCGAGGGCGGATCACCGGAGTCGTCGAAGTAGGACGGCGAGTAGATGTAGGAGACGTCCTCTCCTCCGCAGATCTTGTGGCGCCGGTTGAAGGCGACGAGTTGCCCGGCGGTCACGGAGTCGGCGAAGTCCACGACCGCCACGGCGTCGAGCGTCCGCGGCAGCCCGTCGATGATGTCGCGGGACGTCTCCGCCGCCTTCCCGGAGACGCCGTCGGGGTCCGCCTCCACGGAGTCGATCGCGTCGGCCAGGCTGCCGGAGGGTCCGTCGAGCTGGGGCGCCCGGACTGTTCCGAAGACGTCCTCCACGATCTCGTAATCGGTGCCGCCCTCGCCGGGACCGGCCCCGCGCGGCTCTCCCCACAGCGTGTAGGTCGTCGTCAGGAGGCTGCCGCGATCGAGGTAGCCGTGCATGCGCTCGTCCGGGTTGGCGACGCGCGCCGCCGTGCCGTACACCTGGGCGATCCGCTCGTCGCCGGTCTCGACGAACAGCGGTAAGGCCCGGTCGGCCACGACGAGGGCCAGCCAGAGCGCCGCGGTGACGGCCAGGACCTTGAGCAGCGACCTGCCCACGTACGCCCAGTCGGGCTCCCTCGCGTTCGTCACCGCGCGCTCCTCCCTAGTGGTCCGACGCCGGTGCGCCGGCGGTCAGCAGTTTCTCCGCGAGCACGCGACAGCGGCTCGCGAGCTCCGGCGGGTCGAGCACCTCGAAGTCGTGCCCGAGCAGCAGCACGTGCATGAGCACCGCGTCGAGGCTGCCGGCGCCGCTGATCACCTCGCAGCGTCCGCTCCCTCGCGGCCGTACGACGGCGGCCGACGCCGGGACCTGGGCGCGCACCGTACCGGCGGGCGCGTGGACGAGGAAGCGCGCCCGGTGCGGGTAGACCCGGCTCGCCACGCCCTCCTGCACGTACGAGGCCGCGTCCGGCGCGGGGCGCGGGCGGAAGCGCCAGGTGCGGGCGGACACGCCGGTCATCCGGTCGAGACGGAAGCTGCGCCAGCCGTCGCGATCGAGGTCGTAGGCCAGGAGATACCAGCGCCGCTCGGAGGCGACCAGGCGGTAGGGCTCGACCCGCCGCCGGCGCACCTGGCCCCCGGACGGATAGCCGAAGCCGGCCTCGACCTCGTCGCGGCAGGCCCCGGCCAGCGTCATGAGCACCTGGGGGTCGACCGGCGCGCGGCCCGCGGCGAAGGACTCCACCGACCCGGAGAGCGCGCGCACCTCGTGCCGCAGCCGCGTGGGCAGCACCCGGTCGAGCTTGGTCAGCGCCCGCAGCGCGGCGTCGCCGGCGACCGCGCCGCCCGCGCCGGCCAGCAGCGAGACGACGGTGGCGATCGCCTCCTCGTCGTCGAGGAGGAGCGGCGGCAGGTCCTGCCCGGGGCCGAGCCGGTAGCCGCCCCCGACGCCCTGCCCGGCGTGCACCGGGTAGCCGAGGGCACGCAACCGCCCGACGTCCCGCCGTACCGTCCGCGAGGTGACCCCGAGCCGGTCGGCGAGTTCGGGGCCGGTCCAGACCCGGCGCTGCTGCAGCAGCCCCAGCAGGGCTAGCACCCGCTCCGTCGTGCTCCGCTCGTCACCGGCCATGTCGCCCACCCTGTCAGATAGCGGACCGATCCTGTCCTCCAGAGGGTGACAGCATGGACTCGAACCACCACGACGAACGGAGCGATCCGATGAGCCGCCATATCCAGGTCACCTTCGACGCCCACGACCCGCGGGCGCTGTCGTCCTTCTGGCGCGACGTCCTGGGCTACGTCCACCCCGGCCCACCCGGCGTCGACCTGCCCGAGGGCGCCGACCCGCTGGCCGCGTGGGACGACTTCCTCGCGCGGGCCGGCGTCCCGGAGGACCAGCGCAACACCAGGTCGGCCGTCGAGGACCCGGACGGCCACGGCCCCCGGCTGTTCTTCCAGCAGGTGCCGGAGGACAAGGTCGTCAAGAACCGCGTGCACCTCGACGTGCGCGCCGCTCCCGGGCTGCAGGGGGAGGAGCGGATGGCGGCGCTGGAGGCCGAGTGCGACCGGCTCGTCGCGCTGGGCGCGAAGAGGGTACGGCGTGACGAGCCCGATCTTCCGCTGACCGCCGGCACCATCGTGATGACCGACCCCGAGGGCAACGAGTTCTGCCTGGACTGATGCCGAATGGGCTGGATGCCCTGAATGGGCGGGCCGCGGATCCTACGCTCTTGGCCGTCAAGCGATCCCCGCTGCTCGCTGGAGGCGTCCATGCCCGAGGCTGTTCAAGAGGCGCCCGCCCCCCACGTCCAGGCCATGACGGTCGCGCGGCGGGACGGGGTGATCTGGCGGGCCTACGGCACCGCGGCGCGACACCTGATCAGGCTGGCGGCGCCCGCCGCGCTGGTGTTCCTGCCGATCAGCCTGGTCGCGCTGCTCGGGCTGGCGCTGGTGGTGGACGAGTCGGCGGTGCTGGTCGACGGCTCGTTCGAGCTGCTCGGTACGCCGGGAAGGCCGCTGCTGGTGTGGGCGGCGGCGGTGATGCTCGCCTCGCTGGCCGGCCAGGCCGTGGTCCTGCCCGCCACCGTCGTGATCGCCGTCGGCCTGCTGACCGGCAGGCCCGTCGCCACGCCGGACGCGATGCGCGCCGCGCTGCGGAACCTGCCCGCGATGATGCTCCTCGCGCTGCTGGGCGTCGTGGTGTTCACGGCGACCGCGGTGGCCGGGTTCGGCATGCTGATGTGGACCGGACAGCTGCTGTGGGCCGTTCTCGTGATGGCGTCCCTGGCGGTGCTCGCGCTGCCGAGCCTGCTGGCCGTGGCGATCGTGACGCTGGAGGGCCGGAGCGCCGGGCGCGCGCTCGCCGGCGCCTACCGGCTGGCGGGCAGGGGCGAGCCGACGGCAGGCGGCTTCTGGTCGTGCACGCTGACCCTGGCCTTCGGCGTGCTGGTCTTCCCCGCGGCGGCCCAGCGGGGGGTGGAGTGGGCGGTGGAGTGGGCCGCGTCGGGCAGCGTGCTCGGGTACGGGGTGGCGACCTCCGCCCTCACCCTGGTCATCCCCGCGTTCCAGGCGACGGTGATCGCGCGCCTGTACCTGAACAGGCTGGCACACCGGAGTACGGCCGAGGCGTTCGAGCGGGTCGTCGAGAACCTGCCGGGGAGCGGGGCGGCGAGCCCGGCCAGGCCGGTGCCGGTGCTCGCGGCGCTGCTGCTGCCGGGGTCGCTGTTCGCGGCCACGCTGCTGGTCAACCCGTTCGGCTGGCTGGAGGTGACCCAGACGGTCGTCACGGCCACCTGGACGAGCGACGACGTCCCTCCTCAGCCGAGACCCGGGCTGCGGGAGACGGATCTGAAGGCCATGTACGCGGGCCGGGGCGACGAACTGATCATGTTCATGGACAGTTTCGGCCTGGCGAGGCTGCTGACCTGCTCCGCGACTGGCTGCCCGCGTACCGGGTTCCGCTGGGCCGAGCCCGCCGGCGCGGACGAGGACATCGCGTCGTCCAGCGCCCGGCTCCACGAAGGCCGGATCGCCGTGAGCACCTGGTCGCAGCGAGGGCAGGGCGATGACCGGCGCGTCCGGCTAGGGCTGATGCTCTGCGACGCCCGCGGCTGCGTCCCAAGCCCCCGGCCGATCGGTGAGGAGATGTCGGTCTACGAGGGCAGGAGCGTCGCGCTGGCGCCGGGGCGCTACGACGGCCTGATGATCGCCCAGGTCCGGGAGCTGCCGGAGCGCGACGGTGAGGTCCTGTCCGTCACCTTCTGCGAAGACCCGGTCTGCGCCGACCCGTGGACGAAGGAGCTGGCCAGGCTTCCATCCAGGACCTCCGCGTACCAGGAGCACGGCCTCGTCGTCGGGGCTGGACCGACGAACCGCCCCGTCGTCCTCCGCTTCGACGAGCACGCGGGCTCTCTCTCCCTGATCACCTGCGAGGAGTCCGACTGTGCCGAGGTGCACGTGGAACGGCTGGTCCACGGGGGCTGGACCTGGGGGTTCGACGAGGTCGGCGGGGAAGCCGGCGCCACCATGGTGGTCAGGGACGACGGCCGGCCGCTGATCGCCTACCGCGACTCGGCCGATGGATCGATCAGGATGCTCGACTGCCGCAATCTGAGCTGCTCCCAGTCCGACCCCGTCGTCCTGGCCGGCCCCGGCCGCTTCCGCGTGCCCCCGGCGCTGGTGGTGGACGGGGAAGGACGGGCGCTGGTGGCCTACCAGGACGTCGACGACAACCGGATCGTCGTGGCCACCTGTGAGGGAACCCGCTGCACGCACACGCCGGTGGCGAAGGGCCGGTACGCCCTCGGCGACGCCCTCGCCATGACCCTGGACGCGCGCGGCCGACCGATGATCGGCTGGATCGACCATTCCGAGCACGACTGGGACCTGATCCTGACCACCCCGCTCAATCTGCCTTCCTAGCGGGGGAGCTCGTCTTTCGCGCCGCCAGAACGATCAGGATCCCGGGGACGATCCCGGCGAAGAACGGTGACGGTACGAGGAGGACGCCGCCCAGCGCGCACCACAGGGCCAGGGCCCAGCCGATCCCGGCGGGCACGGCCACCCCGCGCCGGGCGAGGTGCCAGGTCAGTGATCCCAGGAGGATCAGGGGCACGCCGAAGCTTCCCGGGCCGCCCCAGAAGGTGACCTTGTTCCGCAGGGACTCGACCGCAGGGCTGTCCGCGAGGAGCGGGACCGCCGCCCACATCCCCCGATCCACCCAGCCGGCGACGTCCGGCCAGGCGGTGGTCGCCAGCACCGCCAGGTGTCCCGCACCCATCACGACCATGATCCCGCCCGCCCAGCGGAGCAGCTTTCCGAAGTCCATCGCACAACCCTTCTGTGTTGACCAACACAGGATATGTCAATTGACATTCGCTATGTCATCCGGCGTAGCTGGTTGGATGGACCGCATGGCCACGCGACGTATCCAGAGGACCGAGGAGAGCCGCCGGCTGCTGGTGGCGGCCGCCGCCGAGCTCTTCGCCGAGAAGGGCTACCGGCAGACGAGTTTCGTCGACATCGCCGACAAGGCCGGCATCAGCCGCGGCTCCATCCCCTGGCACTTCGGCAACAAGCTGGGCCTGCTGCAAGCGGTGCTCGACGACCAGCTCCAGACCGTGCTCACCGCTTTCGACGAGCAAGTCGGCGACCCGCTCGACCAGGTCATGGACTTCGTCCGCCTGCCTGCCGCGCGCCTGTTCATCACGCTGCTGGCCGAGGCCGTGGAGGACGGCTCGCCGATCCGCGAGCAGTACGCGCGGCTCCACGCGGCCCTCCGGCAGGGGGTCCAGGCGCGGATACCGGCCGAGGCCCTCCCCGCGGGCGCCTCCGCGGAGGCCTTCACGGTCCTGCTGGTGGGGGCGGTCATCGGCGTCCACGCCCAATGGCGCGTCGCCCCCGAGGCGGTGGACCTCGACGCCGTCCGCACCCTTCTCGAACGGATGATCGATGCGTGATGGACAAGCCCTGACGATCGGCGTGCGCGGCACGACTGCGCACCCCTGTCCCGCTGACCCTGTTTGACAGTGATCGCAGCGTGCCTGTGCAATATGTTGCATGCCGGTGCCACAGGGTCGCGGACTCGTCTCCAGGTCGCTGCTTCGGGAAGACGCCTACCGGGCGATCCGTGACGCGATCGTCGACGGCACGCTGGCCCCAGGTGAGCGACTCAACGACACCGACCTGGTCGAGTGGCTGGGCGTCAGCCGGACCCCGGTGCGCGAGGCCCTCGCGCGGCTGGAGCAGGCGGGCCTGGTCAGGACCAAACCCGGCCGCTACACGATCGTCAGCCCTCTGGACGCCCGCGCCTGCCGTGACGCCCAGTCGGTCACGGCCGCCATGCACGAGCTCGCCGTCCGCGAGGCGCTGCCGAACCTCTCCGCCACCGAGCTCGAAGCCATGCGCACGGCCAACGCGCGGTTCGCGGACGCCCTGCGCCGCGACGACGTGGACGCGGCGCTCGCCGCCGACGACGAGTTCCACGGCGTGCTGGTCACCGCCAGCGCCAATGACGCGCTCCGCGACGTCCTCGAACGGTTCACGCCGGTGCTGCGCCGCCTGGAGCGGCTCCGCTTCTCCTCACTGAGCGGCCGGGAGTCGGTCGCTCAGCATGACCGGATCATCGAATTGTGCGCGGCCGGCGACGTGGCGGGGGCGGCCGCGGCCACCCGCGCCAATTGGGAGACGCTCACCCCGTTGCTCGACGAACCGCCCGTCACCGGGGCCAGTTCGCGATGATCTCGGGCTTGATCGCGTCGGCGTGACACTTGAAGGTCTTGCGCAGGGCGCGGTCGTACAGGCAGACCCGCACGTCCACGCGCTTGATCTCGCCGTCGGAGGACAGCCGGAAGGGCGTCTTGGCAGCGCAGGTCGAGCGGGGCCGGCTCCATCCGGTGCCGCCGCCCGCGTAGTGGAAGCGGGCGCGGACGTAGGCGCAGTGACCGGAGTGCCTGTCGCGATCGGAGAGCGTGCCGCGCACGACGAACGTCTCGGCGCTGAAGTCGGTGATCCAGACGTCGGCCGTGGCGTGGCCGGAATGTCCCGCCGCCGACTTGACGGGCCCCCAGTGGATCCCGGCGGACGCCTGCGCCGGCCCGCCCGCGGCGATCAGGAAGGCCAGGACCCCACCGATGACATAGGTCTTCTTCATGGCAGGGACGCTAGGGGACGCCACTTGGAGTGATCTTGCATCCGGCTGGTCACAGCTGGTCGGCGATGGCTGCCGGGGTTCGCGGCGCGGGGCCGGTGGCGATGGCTCCGGCCTCGGCGTCGTCGATGAGGTCGAGGTCGCGCAGGATCGCGGCCGAGCGGTTCAGGAGGGCGCGGTCGCCGCGGACGCGGCCGAGGCCCCACAGGTGTTCGGCCTCCCAGTAGGTGCCCGACAGGCCACGCAGCCGGTCGAGGCGGAGGGCTTCGGTGAAGCAGGCGGCGGCGGCCTCGCGCCGGCCGGCGAGGCGGTGCGCCTCGCCGAGGTTGCCCAGCGCCATGACCTCGGTGACGCGGGCGGCGGAGTCGCGGGCCAGGCCGATGGCGGCCTCGTGCGCGGCGACCGCGTCGTCATGGCGGCCGAGCCGCTGGCAGGTGAGCCCGACGCCGGTCAGGCAGCCGGCCTCCTGACGGGCGTGGCCGAGCCGGTGCCAGGCGGCGCGGGCCCGCTCCAGGGATTCGAGCGACTCCTCGTACCGTTCGAGCACGCGGAGCACGACGCCGCGGCCGTGCAGGGCCAGGGCGGTCCCGGCGTCGTAGCCGGCCCAGGCGCGCAGGGCGCGGTCGAAGCAGGCGAGCGCCTCCTCGGCCCTGCTCAGCCAGTGCAGCGCCCAGCCGAGGTCGTTGTCGGCCAGCCCGGCGTGACGGCGGTCGCCGGTGAGACGCGCGGCCGTGCGCGTGATGTACGCGAGCGTCAGCTGCTCGCGCCGGCGGCCCCGGCCTTCGAGCGGGGCGTTCAGGCACGCCGACAGGTAGGGCGCGACCTCGGGGGCGATGCCGGAGGCGGCCTGCCGGGCCGCGGCGACCAGGTTGTCCGTCTCGGCGTCGATCCACTCGTCGACCTCGTCGCGCGAGCCGAGCGGGACGCCGGGGTGGTCGAGCGAGCCGGGCAGGAAGTCGATCCGCCAGCCGATCGTCGGCTCGACGGCCAGCGTGGCGTGCCGGGCCGTGGCCACGTAGCAGTGCAGGGCGCGGCGCACGGCGCCGGTGCGGTCGGCCCCGGTCTCCTCCTCGGCGGCGCGTTCCCTGGCGAACAGCCGCAGCAGGTCGTGCAGGTGGAACCGGCCGGGCACGTCGGACCGTACGAGCTGGTTCTCCGCGAGCCGATCCAGCAGCACCGCCGCGCGCTGCTCCGGCAGACCGGCCAGCGCGGCGGCGACCGGGACGCCGACGTCGGGCACGTCCAGGAGGCCGAGCAGCCGGAACAGCCGGGCCGCCGCGGCGTCGCCGAGGTCCTGGTAGCTGACCATGAAGCTGGTGCGCACGGCCTGGTCGTGCAGCGCGAGCTCGGCCAGCCTGCGCTGCTCGACGGCGAGCCGCCCGGCCAGCGCCCGCACGCTCAGGTCCGGCTGCCCGGCCAGTTTCGCCCCCGCGATGGTGAGCGCCAGCGGGAGCCGCCCGCACAGCTCGGCGATCTCGGCCGCCGCCTCGGGCTCGCTCCCGACGCGGGCGGTCCCGGCCAGCCTGCCGAGCAGGGCGACCGCCTCGTCCGGCGGCAGACCCTCGACCGGGTGATGGCGGGCGGCGTCGACGGAGCCGAGCAGCCGCCGGCTGGTGATGAGCACGCCGCAGGTGGCGCTGCCCGGCAGCAGGTCGCGCACCTGCTCCGGGCCGGCGGCGTTGTCGAGCAGGACGAGCAGCCGCTTGCCGTGCGTCATCGAGCGGAACGCCGCGGCGGCCTCCTCCTGGTCGGCGGGCACCGTCGCGCCCAGCGCGCGGAGGAACCTGCCGAGCACCTCCGCGGTGGCCGCCGGCTCCGTGTCCGGGGTGGACCCGTGCAGGTTGACGTAGAGCTGCCCGTCGGGGAAGAGACCGGCCAGGCGGTGCGCCACCTGGACGGCCAGCGCGGACTTGCCGATGCCCGCCGGGCCCGAGACGGCCACCACGTGCTCGCCGCCGTCCGTCAGCAGCCCGCACAGCCGCTCGACGTCGCCGTCACGGCCCGTGAACGCCGCCACCGCCGGAGGAAGCTGCGCCGGGGTGCGCCCCCGTACGAGCTGTTCGGCGCGGCGCAGCTCCGGCCCCGGTTCGAGGCCGAGCTCGCGGTCCAGCAGCCGCGTGCCCTCGCGCAGCACGTGGAGCGCCTCCTGACGGCGGTTCAGCCGGTCGAGCGCGAGCACGAGCTGGGCGCGGAGCGATTCGTAGTACGGCAGGTCGGCGACCATCGGCGCGAGCCGCTCGGCCACCCGCGACGGGCAGCCCCGGCCCAGCTCCAGCGCGGCCCACTCGCCGACGGCGGTCAGCCTGAGCTCTTCGAGCCGCCGCACCTCCGCGTGGTCGAAACCGTCCAGCACGGGCCCGCGCCACAGGGCGAGCGCCCGACGGTAGAGGGCGGGATCGCCCAGCCGGCGGCCCTCCTCGATGAGCCGCTCAGCGTGATGGGAGTCGAGCCGCGCCACCCGCGTGTCGATGCGGTAGGCGCCCGGCCGGGTCTCGATCACCGGGTGGCCGAGCAGCGTCTTGCGCAACCGGGAGAGCAGCATGTGGAGCTGGGTGCGGGCGGTCGGGGGCGGGGCGCCGTCCGTCCAGAGCGCCGCGACCAGCTGCTCGGCGGTGACGCTCTGCCCGGCGTGCAGCAGCAGGACGCTCAGGACCGTACGGGCGCGCGACCCGATGGGGGCGACGGCGCGGCCGGCGACCTCGACGCGCAGAGGGCCGAGGATCTGGAAAGCGACTGGGCCGGACATCGACTCCTCCCTTGATGGATCGTAACGGGAGGGGTGGCGGAGGCGGCAAGCGTTCAAGACGTCATCGAACGGCGGTCGCGGCGCGTTCCCTGGCGAACAGCCGCACCAGCTCGTGGAACCGGTAGTGCGGCCGGCTCGGCCCGCCCGGCGGGCGCAGCAACTGCGCGTGGGCGAGCTGCCGCAGCAGCTCGGGTCGCGCGCCCGTACGGTCGTCCTGCTGCCGCACGCCGGGCAGGTCCGGGCCGAAGCCCGCTGGCTGTTCGACCAGCCCCAGCCGGTCGAACAGCCGCGCCGCCTCGGGCGGCAGCTCGCGGTACGACAGGGCGATGCTGTCCCGTACGCTCAGGCCGTCGCAGACCAGCTCGTCCAGCCGGTGGCGCTCGTCGGCGAGCAGCCCGACGAGGCCGGACAGCGGCCACCGCGGCTGCCGCGCCAGCTTCGCCGCCGCGATCCGCACCGCGAGCGGCAGCCCGCCGCACAGACCGGCCAGCCGCTCGGCCGCCTCCCGCTCGTCCGCCACACGCCTGCTCCCGGCCACCCGACCGAGCAACTCCACGCACTCGGGTACGGGAAGCACATCGACGGGGACATCGATGGGCACGGGGGCGGGGTCGGCGGTGGCTACGGGCTCGGCGGCGGGTACGGGCGCGTCCATGGGCGTATTGATCGGCACGGTCAGGGCTGTTTCGCCGAGACGGCGGCGGGCGGTGATGATCACGCGGCAGCCGGGCGCGTCCACCAGCAGGGGCCGCACCTGCTCCGCCGATCCGGCGTCGTCCAGGACCACGAGCGCCCGCCGCCCGGCCAGCGCCTTCCGGAACGCCGCGGCCTGTTCCGCCGGATCTGGCGGCACCCCCACGCCGAGCGCGCGCAGGAACCGTTCCAGCACGCTTCCCGCCGGCACCGGCTCCCCGCCCGCGTCATACCCCCGCAGGTCGGCGAAGAGCTGGCCGTCCGGAAACCGGCTGGCCATCTGATGAGCCCACCGCAACACCAGCGCCGTCTTCCCCACCCCCGCCATCCCGCTCACCACCGCCACCCGCGGCCCGTCCTGGGCGAGCAGCCGATCCAGCGCCCGCAACTCCGGCGCCCGCCCGACGAACCCCCGCACGGGCGGCGGCAACTGCGCAGGCCGCACCACCGCGACCTGCGGCAGATCACAAGCCGGCCATACCGCCCCCGTCGGATGGGCCAACAGCCGGCCGTGCGGCACCCCCTCGCGCCACGCGGGCTCGGTGGGTTGTCTGTTGTGCGGTGGTTGCGACGGCTTGGCCTGCGGCTGGTCGCGAGTCGGTCGTGCCGCTCCCGCGGGATGGGCCGGCAGCCGGTCGTACGGCACCCTCTCGCGCCACGCCGGCTCGGCCTGCGTGTCCGACTGTCTGTTGTGCGGAGGTTGCGTGGGCTGCGCAGGCTTGGCCTGCGGCTGGTCGTGCGGCGGCTGCTCGCGCCACGCCAGTTCGGTTTGCGTGGCGGGTGGTCTGTAAGGCGGTTGCGCCTGCCGCGCTGGGGCGGGTCGCGGTAAGTGCGTCGGTGGGACGGGGTGGCCGCGGAGGACCTTGTGCTGGGCCTGGCGCAGTCCGGGGCCGGGTTCCAGGCCCAGTTCCTGTAGCAGCAGGTCGCGGCCTCGGTGGTAGCAGGCGAGGGCGTCGGCCTGGCGCCCGGCGTGCGACAGGGCGAGCACCAGTTTCTCGCGCAGCCCCTCGTCCAGGGGATGGTCGTCGACCAGCCCGGTCAGGTGCTCCACGACCTCGCGCGGCCGGCCGCACGCCAGCTCCAGCCCGGCCCACTCCTCGACCGCCGCCAGCCGGACCGCGTCCAGGCGGCGCGCCCACGCCGTGATCGCCGTGGTGTCGAGCCCCGCCAGCACGGGCCCGCGCCACAGGGCCAGCGCCTGTCCGAGCAGGTCGGCCGCCTGGTCGGGGTGCCCGGCCGCGGCGAGTTCGCGCCCTTCGGCGATCCGCCGCTCGGCTTCGTGCGCGTCGACCCGTACCCCTTCGGCGTCGAGCCGGTAGCCGTGCGGCTCGGTGACGATTACTCCGGGATCGCCTCCGGCCGCCTTGACGGCCTTGCGGAGAGCGGCGACGTGGATGGAGATCTGGGTGCGTACCGACGTGGGCCGGCGGTCCTCCCAGACCGTGCGCGCCAGCCGGTCCACCGGCACCGCCTGGCCGGTCTCCAGCAGCAGGGCGGCCAGCAGCGCACGGCGCCGCGACCCGCCGAGCCGGACAGGGTGCCCGGCGACGCCGGCCTCCAGCGGTCCGAGGACGAGAAACTCCAGCTGAGCCATGATCGAGATCGGTCTTGCAGGCGACGACGGCAGGGCACACCCGCTCGCCGAACCGAAACCCCCGATCGATCGTAGAGGAACCTCGTTATCGATCCGCTAAACGCCCGGAGATCAGGCGGGGCAGGACGTCCCGCCGCCGAGGTACTTCAGGTGGTTCCCGCTCACGAAGGGGCCCTGGCCGTCGGCGCCGCCGCTGCTCTTCAACCTGCGCCAGACCGTGGAACCGGGCTTGCGCCTCCGGCCTGGGGTGCGGCGTCGTCCGTAGCCGTTGTAGCCGAAGACGTACACGGTGCCCTTGGTCAGCTTGCCCTCGGACTCGTACTTCGTGCCCGCCCAGGAACGCTTGTTGACGGCCTTCTCGGCCCGGTACCGGCACCAGACCGTCGGCTTCGGATGCGTGCAGCTGTGGCTGGTGAGGATCTGCCGCCCGCCGCTGCCGAGCGAGCGGTTCTTGCCGTTGAAGTAGGGCTTGACCAGCTGCCAGGTCCCGTTCACCTTCTGCTGCTGCTCGTAGTGGAGGTGGGGTTTGCCGGTTCCGACGCTGCCGATGCGGCCGATGACGGTGGACCGGGTGACCTTGGAGCCGTTCTTGACGCGGTTCTTCATGTGCGCGTACATGGTGCGCCAGGTGCTGTTGTGCTCGACGTACATCGTGTTGGTCGTGCTGCCGGACAGATACCGCACCGTCCCGCCGACCGCGGGGCGCACCTCCCAGCCGTCGGCGCTGTAACCGCCCGAGTAGGGGTTGTCGGTGTTCGGATACATGTCGAGCGCCTTGTCCACGTAACCGGCGTGGGATCCGGCGGAGTCCGTGAAGACCTTGGTGCCGCACGCGAACGGGAGCTGGAAGAACGGCCGCGAGGCGAGCGCCTCGGTGGCGGCGTGGGCCGGAGCCGGAAGGCCCGTCATGGCGACGAGCGCGGCGACGGACACGGCAGTGCGACGCAAGAGGAGTCCTCCTCCATCAGGGGTGATAGGTGCCCCGGAGACGTTAGGGAGGCGGGTTATCGATTCCCTTAGCGCCGTTTCGCTTAGGGCTTCGATAACCCGGCTCACTAAGGTGCCTGGAAACCTTCACCGGGACGAGAGGGGTGCGTCTTGCCACGTCACGCCAGCCTGAGGATCCTCGCCGCCGGTCTGCTGGCCGCGACCTGCTTCGCCGGTCCGGCGTCGGCCGAGGCCGCGGCCCGGCCGGTGCGCGTGCTCCAGTTCAACCTGTGCAACAGCGGGCACGCACCCTGCTGGGGCGAGAAGCCGGGCCCCGACGGCACCCGGGCCGCCAGGACGATGAGCAAGGTCGTGTCGGTGTTCAAATCGCTGAACCCGCGACCGTCCGTCGTCGTGATGAACGAGGTGTGCTCCTCCGACCTCGCCTCCATGAAGATCCGGCTCGGCCTCGACGGCGACTCGTTCTTCACCGTGTACAAGAACTCCGCGAAGTACACGTGCGGTGGTTCCAGGAACGGCGGCGGCTCCTACGGTTCGGCGATCCTGACCGAGGCGCCGCTGCGCAAGCCGTACAGCGCGTACCGGCTGGAGAAGCGGTTCACCAAGCAGGACGGCAGCAGCGAGCGGCGGGTGATGGGCTGCCGGAAGGAGCCCGCCTTCACCGTCTGCACGGGCCACCTGTCGGTCAGCACGGTGGCGGTCGCCGAGGCGCAGTGCCGCGAGCTGATGAGCGGCGGCAGGAAACTGGCGGGCAGGGGCCCGCTGATCGTCTCCGGTGATCTGAACCTGCGCTGGAACAGGCCGGCCGAGCAGGCGGCGCTGAAGCGCTGCCTGGGCAGCGGCTACACGCGCAAGAGCGACGGCAACCGCCAGCACGTGATCGCCCGTGACAGCGGCCACGGCTTCGTCAGGACCGGGACGATCAGCATGGGGTCGTACAGCGACCACGACGCGTTCTGGGCGGACCTCTCGTGAGCCGTCAGAGGCCGAGGGCGTCGCCGCCGGGCAGGCGGGCGCGCAGCGCGGTGGGGACGTCGGGGTCGATGGGGACGACGGCGGAGACGCCCGTCACGTCGAGCAGCCGCCGCAGCACCCCCCGCACGCCCGCCATCCGCAGCCAGCCGCCCGCCTGCCTGGCCCTCTCCACGTAGTCGAGGAAGGTGCGCAGGCCCATCGAGTCGCAGAAGGTCAGCTCGGCGGTGTCGACGACGAGATGGATCCGCCCCCCGGACAGGCTGGCGCCGAGCGCCTCGTCCAGCTGGGGGCACCGGGTGGTGTCCAGCTCGCCGATCAAGCTGATGACCGCCGTGTCACCGAAGTATTCACTGGTGATGGCGAACGGTGCATGCATCCAGCGGCCTCCATGGTGTATGGGGCGACATTACACCGGTCAAGGCCGGTCGACAGGTCCGATTGCCGCCGGTGCCGGGACCCCGGCAGGCGCGAAAGTGTGGTCCGTGACCAAGCACACCCGTATCGAACCGTCGATCCTCTACTTCGGCACCCCTGTCGTGCTGATCTCCACCGTGAACGAGGACGGCACGCCCAATCTGGCCCCGATGTCGTCGGCGTTCTGGCTCGGCTGGCGGGGCGTGCTGGGGCTGGGCAGGCGGTCCAAGACCGCGCGCAACATGACGCGGACCCGCGAGTGCGTGCTGAACCTGCCCTCGGACGAGCTCGCCCCCGCCGTCGACCGGCTCGCCCTGACCACCGGCGCCGACCCGGTGCCGCCGGGGAAGCGCGAGCGGGGCTACCGGTACGTGCCCGCCAAGTTCGAGCGGGCGGGGCTGACGCCGGTGGCGAGCGAGACCGTGGCGCCGCCCCGGGTGGCCGAGTGCCCGGTGAGCATGGAAGCGGTGGTGGTCGTCGAGCACCCGGTGGGCGACGGCGGGATCGTCACCTTCGAGGTGCGGGTGCAGCGCGTGTGGGTGCACGACGAGATCCGCAAGGACGGCGCCGACGACCACGTCGACCCGGACCGGTGGCGGCCCTTGATCATGAGCTTCCAGAAGCTGTACGGGCTCGGGCCGCAGGTGCACGACTCGACGCTGGCCCGCATCCCGGAGCACGCCTACCGGGGGCCGGACATCGAAAGGGCCCGCGCCGTGTGAGCTGCACCGGTCAGACGCCCCGGCGCAGGGTCCGGTTGCCCAGGAACAGGCCGAGCGCGGCCACCGCCACCGCCGTCGCGGCCCCGTACAGGACCGGCAGGCCGAGCACCTGGCCGGAGAAGAGCGCGCGCTCGGCGTCGACGATGTAGGTGATGGGGTTGAGCCCGCCGGCCACCCGCAGCCAGTCCGGACCGGAGTCGAGCGGCAGCAGCACCCCCGACAGCAGCAGCATCGGGAACAGCAGCACCTGCGTGACCGTGTAGAACAGGGTGCCGTCGGGCGCCGACTTGACGGCCAGGACGAACGAGAGCGCGCCCAGCCCCACCCCGAACACGATCAGCAGCGCCAGCCCGGCGGCCACCCCCGCCAGGTGCGGCTCGAACCCGAGCGGCAGCGCCAGCACGATGATCAGGACGGCCTGGGCGAACAGCACGGCCATCTCCTTCATCGTCCTGCCGACCAGCATCGCGGTCCGGTCGAGCGGCGTCACCATCATCCGCTCCATCGAGCCGCCGACCAGCTCCATCAGCACGTAGTAGCCGGCCGCCATCGGCCCGGTCAGGCACATCATCACCAGGATGCCCGGCACGAACCACTGCCAGGACGCCCCGACGGCGCCGTCCAGCAGGGCCCCGAACAGGAACAGGAACAGTAGCGGCTGCCCCATCTCGAACATCAGCCCCACCGGCTCCCGCCACGCGGGCGTGAACTCGCGGCGGAACACGGTCACGGTGTCACGCAGGAAGGTCGTCATCGCTGAGGCTTCTCCCGGTCAGGGTGAGGAACACGTCGTCGAGGGTCGGGCGGACGGTCTCGGCGGTGGCGACCTTGACGCCCGCCGCCTCCAGCGTGCGCAGGTGCTCGGGCAGGGCGGCGGTCGCGGAGGCCGCGCGCAGCCGCACGGTGACGCCCTCGGCGGCGCCGCCGAGGAGCGCGGCGGCCCGCCCGGCGTCCTGGGCGGTGTGCGTGGTGAGCGTGACGCGGTCGCCGGCCAGGTCGTTCTTGAGCCGCTCGGCCGTGCCGTCGGCGATGATCCGGCCGTCGTCGATGATGATCACCCGCTCGGCCATGCTGTCGGCCTCTTCGAGGTAGTGGGTGGTGAGGAAGAGCGTGGTCCCGTACGTCTCGCGCAGGCGCAGGATGTGTGACCAGATCTCGGCGCGGCTCTTCGGGTCGAGCCCGGTCGAGGGCTCGTCCAGGAACAGCAGGCCGGGGCGGTGGACGAGGCCGAGGGCGATGTCGAGGCGGCGGCGCTGGCCGCCGGAGAGCGTGCCGGGCTTGCGCGCGGCCAGCGGCCCCAGGTCGAGCAGTTCCATCATCTCGCCGGCCCGGCGGCGGGCCTCGGCGCTGGTCAGGCCGTAGCAGCGGCCCTGGGTGACGAGTTCGTCGCCGATGCGGAAGTTCTCTCCGGCGCTGTTCCGCTGGCCGACGTAGCCGATCCTGGCGCGCACCCCGGCGGGGTCGCGCGCCACGTCGCGGCCGGCGACGGTGGCGGTGCCGGACGTCGGCGGCAGCAGCGTGGTGAGCATCCGCAGCGTGGTGGACTTGCCCGCGCCGTTCGGGCCGAGGAACGCGACGAGCTGTCCGGGCTCGACGTCCAGGTCGATGCCGCGTACGGCCTCGACGGTCTGTTTCTTCTTCAGGGAGAACACGCGGGTCAGACCCCGGGTGTGGATCATGGTGCCTTCCTCCGGGCATGGCGAAGAAACCCCTGGTGGTGGGGGGTGTCGGATGGGAGCGGCTCAAGTGTCAGCCCGGGAAAGCGGTCCTGGCAAACGTGAACATCACGTTCATATACGGCTCTGACCTGCGGAAACGTCACGTGGTTCGGATGGCGATGACGGATAACTTTTCGGCCTCTGAAGTGCGATTTCTCCGTACATGTAAAGATTTTTTGCGACTATCACCCACGTGAAGCGTCTGGTGCTCATCGCGGTGGTGGCGGCAGTCGGTCTGGGCGCGCAGAGCGCCCAGGCGGCGGACGGGGTCGCGGGGGTGGACGTCAGCAACTGGACCGGCGAGGTCGACTGGTCGGCGGCGGCGTCGGGCGGCGCCAAGTTCGCCTTCGTGCACGCCACCGAGGGCGGCGACTACGTCAACCCGCGCTTCACCGCGCAGTTCGACGGCGCGGCGGCGGCCGGGCTGGTCCGCGGCGCCTACCACTTCGCGCAGCCGCACGAGTCGGGCGGGGCCGCGCAGGCCGAGCACTTCGTGCGCAACGGCGGCAACTGGCTCACCGACGGGCGGACGCTGCCCGGCGTGCTCGACCTCGAAGACAACCCGTACCAGGACAGGAACGGCAAGAACGCCTGCTACGGCCTGTCGGCCAAGGACATGGTCGCCTGGATCAAGGACTTCACCAGGACCTACCGGGCCAGGACCGGGCGTCAGGCGATCGTCTACACCACCACGAGCTGGTGGCGGACCTGCACGGGCGACAGCACCGCGGCCAAGTCCAGCCCGCTGTGGATCGCCCGGTGGGGCGCCGACCCGGGCGAGCTGCCCAAGGCATGGCAGAAGCACACGTTCTGGCAGTCGGCCGACAAGGGCCCGCTGCCCGGCGGGCAGAACGCGTTCAACGGCTCCGAGTCCGAGCTGGCCGCGATGGCCAACCCGCCGGCCGAGGTGACCGTCTCCGGCAAGACGGTCAGCCGCACGACCTACCGGCTGACCGTGGCCAACACCGGGCCGCATCCGGTCACGGACGTCAAGGTCTCCGGGCGGACGTTCGGCGGGCAGCGGGTGGTCAAGGCGCCCACCGGCTGCACGTTCAGCGGCACCGCGATCCGCTGCTCGATCGACGAGCTCAGGCGCGGCCAGAAGAGGACCTTCGCCTTCACCACCAAGCCCCGCAAGAAGAAGGGCACGGTCGGCATCCGGTTCACTGTCGGAACCGTGGCGGTCAAGCTAAGCGCCAGATAGCCCCATAAGGCAGGATTGAACCGGCATCACGAGGGAGGCACGGGTGTCGGGGAGGCGCGGAGTTCTGCTCGCCATGGCGCTCGTCCTGCTCGTCGTCACCGCCTCCGCCCCGATCAAGCACTACGTCTTACCCCGGATCGTCGCGATCGCGTACGAGATCGAGCGCCACGGCATCGTCTACTCCTGGGGCGGCGGCCACGCCGAACGCCCCGGCCCCTCCACGGGCACCTGCGCCGGCTACACGGGCAGGATCAAGCCCTGCCCCGCCACCCGGACGCGGGGGCTGGACTGCTCCGGGCTCACGCGCTGGGTGTACGCGCTCGCGCACGGCGCGGACGTGCTCGGGCCGGGCAACACCGACGACCACGTACGGCGGATGCGCCAGGTCCGGTCGCCGGTGCCGGGTGACCTCGTCTTCTTCGGCGAACGCAAGAAGAAACGGCTCAGGACCCGGCACGTCGGCATCTATCTGGGCCTCGGGCGGATGATGAACGCCCCCGAGACCGGCGCGATCGTCCGGGTGGACGACATCGCGAAGGTGCCCGGATTCCTCGGGTTCTACCGCTACTGATCCCGTTACGCCTGTCGTCTCGGGGGAAATTGAGAGACCCGAAGGCTAATGTGTGCCGCTATGGACAGGCGATGGGTCGGGAGCGACGGGTACGAGATCGTGCTCGGCATGCGGGCCGGGCGTCAGGTGCTGAGGGTGCGCCGCAACGGCCGGCTCGTCGCCGAGTGCGCGTCGGTCTCCGAGGTCGCGCGCCACGTCGATCTGGCCGATCTCTGCGAGGTCATCGCGCTGCCCGAGCGACCCCGGAAAACCGGGCGGGAGACGGCCCGAACGAGTTCGCATCATCGTTGAGTGCCGTGTATGGTTACACCTGTCCGCAGCGCCGGACAGGCCCCTATAGCTCAGTCGGCAGAGCGTCTCCATGGTAAGGAGAAGGTCAACGGTTCGATTCCGTTTGGGGGCTCCACCCGCGACAGACCCCACCACGGTGGGGTTTTTGCTTTGTGTCGCCGGGGGTGCTTTTGGCATACTTGCATCACCCCGCCTGACCAGGCGAGTGACGTAGACGCTCGCGGGGTCGGGTATCCTCTACGGGGCCGGGTCGTTTCCGGCTTCAAAGGCGGAGTAGCTCAGTCAGGCAGAGCAAACGGCTCATAATCGTTGTGTCGCCGGTTCAAGTCCGGCCTCCGCTACTGCCCTCACCCAGGTCACCCGGCCTGGGTCCGGGCATGTCCATGTCCCGAACGTAGAAAGGCACTCCCAAGTGGCTGCCACCGACGTTAGGCCGAAGATCACGCTGGCCTGCCAGGAGTGCAAGCACCGCAACTACATCACGCGGAAGAACCGGCGCAACGACCCGGATCGGCTTGAGCTGAAGAAGTACTGCCCCAACTGCCGCTGCCACCGCGCGCACCGCGAGACCCGCTAGTTCTCGTCAGGGGCGGTCACTCCCGGCCTCCATAGAGCGCACAACCGGCGTCCCTCCGGGCGCCGGTTTGTCATGTCCGGGGGGCGGCAAAAAGCAGGCCATCGGCAGCGACAGCCGAACCTTGTTCTGTTACCTTCTGCTCAACAGCGCGTCCGGTGAGACATGCGAGGGAGCATCGATGGCCTTGAACCGTGACTTCGTGGGGCGCAGTTACCCATCCAGCACTCCATACGAAGTCAGCCGGGTGAAGATCCGAGAGTTCGCGGCGGCGATCGGCGACGACAACCCGATCTACCACGACAGGGACGCCGCCAGGGCCGCCGGCCACCCCGACGTGGTGGCCCCGCCCACCTTCCCGATCGTCTTCAGCCTGCGGGGCGGCGGCGAGGCGCTCGCCGACCCCGACCTGGGGCTCAACTTCGCCATGGTCGTCCACGGTGAGCAGCGTTTCGAGTATCTCCGCCCGGTCTACGCGGGCGACGAGCTGGTCACCACCGCCACCATCACCGACATCCGCACCGCCGGGCGCAACGAGCTGCTGACGGTCAGGAGCGACGTCACGACGGTCTCCGGCGAGCCGGTCTGCACCACGTACAACACGATCGTCGAGCGCGGAGGGGCGGCCTGACATGACGGCGACGGTGAAGTACGACGAGGTCGAGGTGGGCCAGGAGATCCCGCCGGTCGACTACCGCGTGCGCCGGGTCAACCTGGTCATGTACGCGGGAGCGTCCGGCGACTTCAACCAGATCCACTGGAACGAGCGGTTCGCCAAGATGGTGGGCCTGCCCGACGTCATCGCGCACGGCATGTACACGATGGCGCAGGCGGGCCGGTTCGTCACCGACTGGGCCGGCGACCCGGGCGCGGTCGTCGACTTCGGGGTGCGGTTCTCGTCGATGGTGGTCGTGCCCGACGACGACGAGGGCGCGACGATCACGGTGAGCGGCGTCGTGGAGGAGAAGCTCGACGACGGCAAGGTCGTGGTGGCGCTGACCGCCCGATCGGGGGACGCCCGGGTGCTGTCCAAGGCGAGGGCCGTGGTGCGGCTCGCCTAGGCGGCCGATTCTCGGGTACGCGTGACGGTCATGAGTAAGAAAGCATGGCCAACTGTTGAGTCGATTCCCGTCTCGGCCGTCACGGACGACCGGCCGCCCGCCCACCTGAGACCCGCCAGGACCGACGAGATCGCCGGCGCGAGCGGCACCGGCCGCGACACCGCCGGCGGCGCCGCCGTGCCCACCCCCGCACGCGCCACGGGCGTGGGCACGGCAGGCACCAAGGGCCGCCGCCGCGAAGGCGCCCGCGGCAACCCCGCGGCCGAGTTCGGCTTCTCCGGCGATCCAGGCCAGCACGGCGACCCGGGCGACGACATGCTGCACGCGCAGCGGGTGTGGGACGGCACGCTGGCCACCAACCGGATGGACGACCTGGGCGTCAACGCCGAGCGGCAGCGGGTGGAGACCAAGGACGTGACCGCCTCGGTCGGCCTCCTGGTGGACGGCTGGCCGGGTGACGTGCGCGCCTGCGTGGAGTCGGTGCTGGCGTACACCGGCTGCACGGTGCTGGCGCTCGACCTGGGCAACGTGGAAGGCGCCGGCGACGTGCTGGACGTGCTGGCCGGGCGCGAGCCTGACCGGGTGCGGGTGTGGCACGTCGCCGAGACGCCGCACTGGCTCGGCGGCACCGCGACCTGGGGCGCGGCCAGGGCCAAGCTGCTCCAGCTGGACACCGCCGAGGTGCACGTGTTCATGGACACCTCGGTGGTCCTGGTGGGCGACGCCCTCACGCCGCTGATCGCCGCCGTGCAGGAAGGCGCGGTGGCCGCCGGGTGGAAGGGCCGCAAGCCGCCGGGCGCCGAGAGGCCGGACAGCGGAGCCGAGTGGCTGGAGGCCGGGCCGGGCAAGGTGCCCGCGCTGACCGGTGACCTGATGGCGGTGCGCCGCTCGGCCGCCGTAGCGGCCCTGCCCGAACAGGCCCGCTACGGAGCCGACGCCGACCTGGAGCTGTCTCTGCGCCTGCGCGGCGAGCTGGTGGTGCCCCGCACGCGCCTTCCCGTACGGCAGGAGCGCGTGCACGCCGTGGCCGACGACTACCGGCTGGAGGAGTCACACCGTAACCACGGCCGGGTGCTCAGGATGCTGGAACCCTCCTAAGCTAGACCCCTATGGAGATGCTCGCGCCGTACACCACGCTGGGGTTGGGCGGTCCCGCCCTCGACTTCGTCCAAGCCGACACGGCCGAGCGACTGGTCTCCCTGGTGGCCGAGGCCGACCGCGCCGCGCGGCCGACGCTGGTCCTCGGCGGCGGCAGCAACCTCGTGGTGTCCGACGCGGGCTTCGACGGGCTCGTCGTCCGGGTGGAGACCAAGGGCGTGCGGGTGTCCCGTGACGGCGAGCAGGTGCTCGTGACGGTCGAGGCGGGCGAAGACTGGGACCCGCTGGTGGCCCGCACGGTCGCGGAGGGCTGGTCCGGCGTCGAGTGCATGGCCGGCATCCCCGGCCTGGTGGGCTCCACCCCGATCCAGAACGTCGGCGCCTACGGCCAGGAGATCGCGCAGACCGTCCGGTGCGTGCGCGCCTACGACCGCCGCACCCAGCAGGTCGAGGATCTGGAGGCCCGCCAGTGCGGGTTCGCCTACCGCACCAGCATGTTCAAGCGCGACCTGTCGCGCTACGTCGTGCTGTCGGTGACGTACGCGCTGGAGCTCACCGACATGTCCGGGCCGGTCGCCTACCAGGAGCTGGCCACCCGGCTGGGCGTCGAGCCCGGCGCCCGCGTGCCGCTGTCCCGCGCCCGCGAGGCGGTGCTGGAGCTGCGCCGCGGCAAGGGCATGGTGCTCGACCCCGGCGACCCCGACACCCGCAGCGCCGGTTCGTTCTTCACCAACCCGGTCCTGACCGCGGAGCAGGCGGCGGAGCTGGCCGCCCGCGCGCCCGGCCACCCGAGCTGGGAGCTGCCCGGCGGCCTGGTCAAGGTGCCGGCGGCGTGGCTGATCGAGCAGGCGGGCTTCCCCAAGGGCTACGCCCGCGGCCCGGTGCGCATCTCCACCAAGCACACGCTCGCGCTGACCAACCCGGACGGCGCCGGCACCACCGGCGACCTGCTGGCCCTGGCCAGGGAGGTGCGCGACGGGGTGCGCGAGAAGTTCGGCGTCACGCTGGTCAACGAGCCGGTGCTGGTCGGCTGCGAGATTTGACCTGGGGAATGCCCGCGCGCGGGCCGCTGTTAAGGTAAGTCGAAACACCGAAGGGGAGTAGTCCCAATCGCGTAGATCGACATACTGGCGCGCGCGTGCGCGCGCCCGGTCGCGCGGGCCTCACGGGCGGACGAGACCTTCGGCCTGGCAGTCGTGTACGAATCGCTGCCGGGCCGAAGCCGTGCCCGAAATTCTCCCCGGGTGCGATGCCCACGGTCCGGCCGCACGAGAGAGGGACCGTGGAAGCTTTCTGGATCAGCCTGGGCGCGATCTTCCTCGCCGAGCTCGGCGACAAGAGCCAGCTCATGGCCATGACGTTCGCCACCCGCTACAAGGCCTGGGTGGTGCTGACCGGCATCACGGTCGCCACCACCGTCGTCCACCTGGGCAGCGTGGCCATCGGCGGGCTCATCGGCGACGCGCTGCCCACCACCGCCATCTCGATCGTGGCGGGCCTGGCCTTCATCGGCTTCGCCGCCTGGACGCTGCGCGGCGACGAGCTGACCGAGGAGGAGTCGCGCAAGGCCCAGCGGGCCACCCGCAGCGCGCTGATCGCGGTGACGGTGGCGTTCTTCCTCAGCGAGCTGGGCGACAAGACGATGCTCGCCACGATCACGCTGGCCACCCAGTACGGCTGGGTCGGCACCTGGATCGGCTCCACGGTCGGCATGGTGGCCGCCGACGCGCTGGCCATCGTGGTGGGCCGCATGCTGGGCAGGAACCTTCCGGAGAAGGCCGTCCGCTACGGCGCCGCAGCCGCCTTCGCGATCTTCGGTGTCGTGATGCTGGTCGGCGCCTTCCTCTAGCGTGACCTCATCGCGCCGAGCGTCCGGCGGCCGGCCCTGATGTCGGAGATCAGCACGTACGCGACGAGCAGCAGGCCGAGGCAGAGCGCCTCGGCCGCCCACCAGGGGATCTCGGCGAGCAGCAGGTAGCCGTCGCTGTCGCTGCGCGTGCGCAGCGCCCAGGTGACCACGGCCACCACCGCGGTGACCAGCAGCCAGGTGCGCAGGCGCGGCAGGTCGCCCCGCCGCCACAGCCGGATCCGCCACTCCAGGTAGACCACGAGCACGCCGAGCAGGGCGCAGAACCCGATCAGCCACCACGGCAGGGCGAACGTGGCCCGCTCGGCGATCGCCGCCCGCGTGGCGCGCAGCTCGGCCTCGGCCCGGCGCTGCGCGGCCACGGCGGCGTCGCGCTGCTCCTTCAACTCGGCGACCACCTGCTGGCGGGGCTGCGGGGTGGTGTCCGACGGAAGCATTCTGGCCACCACGGTCAGCATGATCGCGATGAACGCCAGCACCAGCACGATGGCCATGAACAGGTCGATGAACCGCAGGTCGAGCGGCGGCGCGAAGGACCGGGCGGGCCGCCTCCTCACTGCTCCCTCACCAGCGTGTAGCGCTGCGGGCGGGCGCCGGACTCGGCCAGCGTTTCCACGGCGGTGCGCAGCGCGTCCAGGCCCTTGATCAGCTCTTCCGTCCTGCCCCTGGACTGGGCCAGCTCCTGGGCCAGCCCGTTCAGCGCGGGGGCGGTCCGCTTGGCGGGCAGGCGAGCCAGGTGGAGCAGGAACAACTCGTCGGCGGCGGCCACGTTCGCCCGCTCGGCCCGCTCGGCGAGCGCCATCGCGCCGAACGCGAGCACGCTCAGGAACAGCGCGATCAGGGTGACGCCGAACGCGGACGCCAGCTCGGGCAGCACGTGCTGCTTGAGCGCGGCCATCAGGGCGGCGGCGTCGCCCTGGCGGTCGAGCGCGTCGCCGAACGCGGTGACCATGGCGGCCATGGTCAGCGCGGTGCCGATGAACCCGAACACCGGCAGCGCCCAGATCAGCGCGTGGTCGAGGTGGTGCTTGTTGGCCATCTCGCTCTCGTCGAGCGCGGAGCGGGCGCCGAGCACCGCCTCGGCGTCGTTCCCCGCCTCGGCGGCCTCCCTGAACAGCTTGAGCCGCCGCGCCACGAGGGTGTCGTCGCCCGGATGGACCGCCTGCACGGAGGTGACCGCGCGGGCGGTCGCGGCGCTCTCCCGGCGGATGTCCGGCACGACCCTGGCGATGCGGAGCACGGTGGTCAGGAACACCGCGATGATGAGCGTGACCACCAGCTCCGCCGCCGCCGGGACCGTGGTGGCGCCCACCGACTTCAGCAGCGCGCCGACGAGTCCCGCGACGTGACACAGCATCGCGACCATCGTGCCCATCACGGGCGCGAACGCCGGGTGACACCAGCCGAACCTTGACAAGCCTCGCTCCACTTCACCTCGTGATCAAGTCAGATGACTACCCAACCACATACGAAGCTGACTAACGGTAACGAGGTGGCTACAACTACCGTGAAAGCAGAGAAAGTCGGTGCGCGGCGGCGGCCGCCTCACCCCGGGTGGTGACGCAGAGCTTGGCCAGGATGTTGGAGACGTGCACGCTGACCGTCTTGGCGGAGATGAACAGCTCCTTGGCGATGTCCCTGTTCGTCCGGCCCAGCGCGACCAGGCGGAGCACCTCCAGCTCGCGCGGGGTGAGCAGCTCCGACGGCTCCTGCGGGCGCTGGGCGCCGCCGACGCGGCGCGAGAGCGCCTCGATCTCAGCCACGAGCGGGGCCGCGCCCAGCGCGGTGGCCCGGGGGAGCGCCGTCGCCAGCCGGGCCGCGGCGCCGTCCCTGTCGCCCGCGCGCGCCGCCACGGTGGCCGCCCGCAGCAGGGCCCTGGCCTGGTTGTGCGGCCGGTTGAGCCGTTCCCACGCGGCGGCCGCGGCGTCGAAGTCGCCCGAGTACGTCAGCCGGTAGGCCTCGGCGACCGGGCTCGTCACCGACAGGTGCGCGGCCACGTCGGCGGCCTGCTCGCGCACCGCGCGGACCCGGTCGGGGTCGACGTCCTCGGCCGCGTCGCAGACGGTGCGCAGGAGGGCGAGCAGCCGCCAGCCGAGCATGGCCTTGCTGGACTGCGCGGGCCTGGCCAGCATCCGCTCGGCCACCGCCAGCGCGTAGCCGGGCTCGCCTCGCAGCATGTGCCAGCCGATGTGCAGCCGGGCGCTGTTGGTGATGTCCTGGACGAAGTCCTCCGGGCGCTCCTTGAGCACGCCGATCTCCGACAGGATGTTCTCCACCAGCTCCACCTCGCCCCGCGCGAGCGCGATGTCGGCGCGCACCCGCAGGAGGTGGTGACGGGTGCGCAGGGACGGCCCGAAGCTGAGCGCCCGCTCGACCGTCTCGACGGCCTCGTCCCAGCGGCCGATGTTCTCCAGCGCCTCGGCCTTGTTGTTGAGCACGAACAGGCCGCTGGCGCGCAGCCTGCCGAACCTCTTGGCCTCCCGCCAGCCCTCGTCGGAGAGCCTCAGCGCCTCTTCCCAGCGGCCGGTGTCGGGCAGCGAGTCGATCATGTTGCCGATCGCCCGGGTGATGACGCGGCCGGAGTTCTCCTGCCTGCCGAGGTCGAGCGCCCGCTGGTTGGTGGCGATCGTGGCCTCGATGTTCCCCGCGATCGAGTGGCCGAGCGCCAGGTTGAGCAGCAGGTCGGCCTCCAGGCACCGGTCGCCCAGCTCCCGGGCCAGCCGCAGCCCTTCCTCCACGTACATCTCGCCTTCGGCGGCCTCGCCGCGCAGCATGAGGTGCTGGCTCATCCGCACCAGCACCTCGGCCCTGGCCTCGCCCGGCTCCGGCACCAGCTTGAGCGCGTGGCGCAGGTCGTCCACCACGCCCATCTGGCCCTTGGCGATCTTCAGGTTGCTCCAGCGGACGATGAGCCCGGCCACGCGGTGCGGCTCGCGGGCCTCGTCCAGCTCCGACAGCGCTGCCTTGACGAACTTGACGGCCCGGTCCACCTCGCCGCCCGCCTGCGCGGCGGCGGCCGCCTTCTCCAGCACGGCGGTGTGGTCGGCGCCGATCCGCTCCGCCGCGCCGGGCACCCGGTCCCAGAGCATGAGCACGCGTTCGAGCAGCGGCACCGCCTCGGTGTAGGCGAAGGCCTTGAACGACTTCCTGGCGGCGTTCCAGGCGGCCGTCAGCGCGTGCACGTCGTCGCGCGCCCCGTACCAGTGGTGGGCCAGCTCGACGTGGGCGCGGCCGGGCGGGACCAGCCGGTGGTTCTTGGAGATCTCCTCGGCGTAGCGGGCGTGCAGGCGCTGGTGCTCCCCGGGCAGCAGCTCCTCGTGCACGGCCTCGCGGATCAGCGAGTGGCGGAAGACGTAGGCGCGGTTGTCGGAGATCTGCAGCACGTTGCCGGCGATGGCGGGCCGCAGCGCGGCCTCCAGCTCCAGCTCGGACAGGCCGCTCACGGCCGACAGCAGGGCGTGGCCGACGCGCGTGCCGCCGGCGGCGGCGACGCGCAGCACCCGCTGGGTCTCCTCGGGCAGCCGCTCGACCGCGTTGAGTATCAGGTCCTGCATCGACTCGGGGAACGCGAGGTCCTCGCCGCTCTCCAGCATGGCCTCGACGAACAGCGGGATGCCCTCGCTGCGCTCGTAGACCTTCTCCACGTCGGTGTAGTCGGGGGCGCTGCCGAGGATGCCGGCCATCTGCTGGGCGACCTCCTCGCGCGACAGCCGGGGCAGGTCGAGCCTGAGCACGCCGTTGACCCGGCCCAGCTCGGCCAGCACGGGCCGGAGCGGATGCTGGCGGTGCAGGTCGTCGGAGCGGTACGTCATGACCAGCAGCACCTGCGGGACCCGCAGGTTGCGGCTGAGGAAGGCGATCAGGTCGCGGCTGGACCGGTCGGCCCAGTGGATGTCCTCGACGATCAGGACGGTGGGGGTGTCGTCGGCGAGCCGTTCCAGCAGCGTGAGGATCTGCTCGAACAGCCTGGCCCGGCCGGTCTCGGTCTCGCCGTCGCCGCTCGGCTCGCCGAACTCGGGGAGCAGCCGCGCCAGGTCGCGTTCGGCGCCGTCGGGAAGCAGGGCGGCGATCCCGCCGGTGCCGTGCTCCCGGACGAGCTGCCTGAGCACGGCGGTGAAGGGCGCGTACGCCAGGCCCTCGGTGGACAGCTCCACGCAGCCGCCGCCCAGCACCCGCGCGCCGTCGCGGGCCACCTGCTCGGCGAAGCACTGGACGAGCCTGGTCTTGCCGACCCCGGCCTCGCCGCCGAGCAGCACCGCCGTGGCGTTGCCCGCTCTGGCCTCGGCGAAGGCGTCGGCCAGGGCGGTCAGCTGCTCCTGCCGCCCGACGAAAACGGGGCTCACCGAGCGTCCAAGCATGTCATCCAGCATGTCACGCCATATCCGATGCAATCGACGCAATTAAGGGGGTTGAGAGGCCCGGCCGCGAGGGAGGGTGCGGCCGGGCTCTCGTGCGATGGTCATGACGAACGGCGCTTGCCGAAGACCGAGCGGCGCTCGGCCTTGTTCCCCTTCGTGGCCTCGCGCACCCGGCGGTGGCGGGCCGCGGCCTCGTGCAGCTCGTTCGCGTGGCTCTTCATCAGCTGGTACTCGATCTCGGGACTCATCACTCGTACTCCTTGAAGGCGCTTCTTCTCGACACCTTCAAGATTCGTCCTAAGGCCCGCCCCCGCACATCGGGTGGATGCCTTATCTCCGGCCGCCCGCGTATACCTAGGGCACGCCCCAACTCCGGTTTGGACGTAGGGACACCGGTCGGCGATGCTGTGAGGGTGTCAATTGTGACGACCTCGCTCGCGGACGTCGCCTCTTCCGGGGCCACCCTGCGAGCATTCCTGCACGGCCTGCCCGGCGTCGACCGGGTCGGCGCTGACCAGCGGGCGGCGATGCTCGGCACCCGTTCCATCAAGACCACGGCCAAGGCCCAGGCCATCGACCTGGCGATCTCCATGGTGGACCTCACCACCCTCGAAGGCGCCGACACCCCGGGCAAGGTGCGCGCGCTCTGCGCCAAGGCTCGACACCCCGGCGAGGGGGCGCCCCGGGTGGCCGCCGTCTGTGTCTACCCCGACCTGGTGCACGTCGCCGCCGGGGCGCTGGCCGGCTCGGGGGTGAAGGTGGCCTCGGTGGCCACCGCGTTCCCCAGCGGCCGCTCCTCGCTGGAGGTGAAGGTGAGCGAGACGAAGCTCGCCGTCGCCGCCGGCGCCGACGAGATCGACATGGTGATCGACCGCGGCGCGTTCCTCGCCGGCGACCACCTGAAGGTGTACGAGGAGATCGCCGCGGTGAAGGCCGCCTGCGGCGACGCCCATCTGAAGGTGATCCTGGAGACGGGCGAGCTGGCGACCTACGACAACGTACGCCGCGCCTCCTGGCTCGCGATGCTGGCCGGGGGCGACTTCATCAAGACGTCCACCGGCAAGGTGTCCCCTGCGGCGACGCTCCCCGTCACGCTGATCATGCTGGAGGCGGTGCGCGACTTCCGCGACGCCACCGGGCGGCAGGTCGGCGTCAAGCCCGCCGGCGGCATCCGCACCACCAAGGACGCGATCAAGAACCTCGTCCTGGTCAACGAGACCGCGGGCGACGACTGGCTGAGCCCCGACTGGTTCCGCCTGGGCGCGTCATCCCTGCTGAACGACCTGCTGATGCAGCGTCAGAAGCTCGCCACCGGCCGCTACGCGGGCCCCGACTACTTCACCCTGGACTGATGGCGATGTCGATGTTCGAGTACGCCCCCGCGCCCGAGTCACGCGACGTCGTCGACATCAAGCCGTCCTACGGCCTGTTCATCGGCGGCGAGTTCACCGACGGCTCCGGACCGTCGTTCAAGACCGTCAACCCCGCCACCGAGGAGACGCTCGCCGAGGTCGCCACCGCGTCCTCCGACGACGTCGACCGCGCCGTCCAGGCCGCGCGCAAGGCGTTCGACGCCTGGAGCGGGCTGCCCGGCAGCGAGCGGGCCAAGTATCTGTTCAGGATCGCCCGCATCATCCAGGAGCGCGCCAGGGAGCTGGCCGTGCTGGAGTCGCTCGACAACGGCAAGCCGATCCGCGAGTCGCGCGACGTCGACGTGCCGCTGGTCGCCGCCCACTTCTTCTACTACGCGGGGTGGGCCGACAAGCTTTCCCACGCCGGGTTCGGGCCCGACCCGCGGCCGCTGGGCGTGGCCGGCCAGGTCATCCCGTGGAACTTCCCGCTGCTCATGCTCGCCTGGAAGATCGCGCCCGCGCTGGCGTGCGGCAACACGGTGGTGCTCAAGCCCGCCGAGACCACGCCGCTGACCGCGCTGCTGATCGCGGAGATCTGCCAGCAGGCCGAGCTGCCGCCGGGCGTGGTCAACATCGTCACCGGCGCGGGCGAGACCGGCGCGGCCGTGGTCGCGCACCCCGACGTGAACAAGGTGGCCTTCACCGGCTCCACCGACGTCGGCCGCCTCATCGCCCGCACGGTCGCCGGCTCCGGCAAGAAGCTCACGCTGGAGCTGGGCGGCAAGGCCGCCAACATCGTGTTCGAGGACGCCGCGCTCGACCAGGCGGTCGAGGGCATCGTCAACGGCATCTTCTTCAACCAGGGCCACGTGTGCTGCGCGGGCTCGCGGCTGCTGGTGCAGGAGTCGATCCAGGAGGAGCTGCTGGCGGCGCTCAAACGCAGGCTGGCCACGCTGCGGCTGGGCGATCCGCTCGACAAGAACACCGACATCGGCGCGATCAACTCGGCCGAGCAGCTCGCCAAGATCCGGCAGCTCTCGGAGGCCGGCGAGTCGGAGGGCGCCGAGCGCTGGTCGCCCGCCTGCGAGCTGCCCGGGCGCGGCTACTGGTTCCCGCCCACCCTGTTCACCGGGGTGGCGCAGTCCCACCGGATCGCCCGGGAGGAGATCTTCGGCCCGGTGCTGTCGATCCTCACCTTCCGCACCCCCGCCGAGGCCGTCGAGAAGGCCAACAACACCCCGTACGGCCTGTCGGCGGGCATCTGGACGGAGAAGGGCTCGCGCATCCTCTGGATGGCCGACAAGCTCAGGGCCGGCGTGGTGTGGGCCAACACGTTCAACCGGTTCGACCCGGCCTCGCCGTTCGGCGGCTACAAGGAGTCGGGGTACGGGCGCGAGGGCGGGCTCCGCGGTCTGGAGGCCTACCTTGACGTGTGACCACCGCCGCGGCCGTCGGCGCCGGACGCGCGCCCAAGCCACCCGCGGCCACGCCTTCGCCCGTTCCGGCCGTCCCGTCCGCACCGGCTGGTACGCCCACCGCTGCGGCGTGAGCCGGTGCGGCCAGGTGTTCGTGCCGGTCGAGACAGCCCAGGAGATCACGTGGAGGGGGCGCGGCGATGAGTAGGCTGGCCGTCAGGAAGACCTACAAGCTGTTCATCGGCGGGGCGTTCCCGCGCTCGGAGAGTGGGAGGTCCTATCCCGTGACCTCGCCGAAGGGTGACTTCCTCGCCAACGCGTCCAGGGCCTCGCGCAAGGACGCGCGCGACGCGGTGTCGGCCGCCCGCAAGGCGTTCCCCGGCTGGTCCGGCGCGACCGCCTACAACCGCGGCCAGATCCTCTACCGGATCGCCGAGATGCTGGAGGGCCGCCGCGCCCAGTTCGCCGACGAGCTCGGCCTGGGCAAGAAGGCCGCGCTGGAGTCGGTGGACGCGGCGATCGACCGGCTGGTCTGGTACGCGGGCTGGTCCGACAAGATCACGTCCGTGCACGGCACCGCCAACCCGGTGGCGGGTCCGTACTTCAACCTGTCCACGCCCGAGCCCACCGGGGTGGTCGCCGTGGTGGCGCCCGCCGACCCGCTGCTCGGGCTGGTCTCGGTGGTGGCCCCGGTGATCGTCACCGGCAACACGTGCGTGGTGGTCGCCGCCGAGCGGACCCCGCTCCCGGCGATCACCCTGGCCGAGGTCCTGGCCACGTCCGACCTGCCGGGCGGGGTGGTCAACATCCTCACCGGTCACCAGGCGGAGCTGGCCCCCTGGCTGGCCGCGCACATGGACGTCAACGCCCTCGACCTGACCGGGGTGACCGACGCCGACCTGGCGCTGCGGTGCGAGCAGGACGCGGCCGAGAACCTCAAGCGGGTGCTCGGCCCGGCCGGCGACGACTGGTCCGGCGACCCCGGCCTGGGACGCATGACCGCGTTCCTGGAGACCAAGACGGTCTGGCACCCGATGGGGGTCTGAGAGGGCTAGGGTCGGTGCCGTGCCGAGACGGATGACGATCTGGCTGGCGCTGGGCCTCCTGCTCGCGGGATGCGGCGGCGAACCCCGCCCCGTGTCCCGCACGCCGGTCCCGTCGGCCGCCGTGCCCTCCACTCCTGCGGCCTCCACCTCCGCGGCCTCGACCCCCACTGCGCTCCCGAGCGTCAAGCCCCGGGCCGGCAAGCGGGGCCGGCACGCCGACGACGCCGACGACGACGGCCGCGCCGACCTGGTCGTCGAGGCCCGCACCCGCGACGGCCTGCCGTTCCGCACGGTCGTCCACGGCTCGCCGCGCGGTCTGGACCCGGGAAGGCAGACCGGCGCCACGTCCAAGACGTCCTGCTTCATGCGGCTCGACCAGGCCAACTGGGCGGCCGACTTCGACGGCGACGGCTTCGGCGACATCCTCGGCACCGCGCGGGAGGGCGAGGACGGGAGCCGCCCGTGCGTCCTGTGGGGGCCGCACGGCCTCGCGCCGGGGAAGGAGCCGGTTCGGCTGCGGGCGGAGACGGACGTCGTGGCCGACGCCGCCGTCGCCGGTGACTTCGACGGCGACGGCGCCGCCGACCTGGCGATGCCGAGCACGCCCGAGGGCAGCTTCTTCCACTCCGACCTGGTCGTCCTGTACGGTCCCTTCCGCCGTGACGGGACACCGGCCCGCCAGACCGTCCAGGCGTCGCCGTCCGGCGACGAGTTCCGGCGGCTGACCGTCGACAGGATCGAGGGCCGGCGCGCGACAGGGCTGATCGTGCACGAGCCCGACGACGGCGAGCAGACCGCCTCCTGGCTGCTCCGCGCCGGGCCCGGCGGCCTGGACAAGGCGGGACACAAACTCAACGACGGGTCGTCCGCCGCGTTCGGCGACTTCGACGGCGACGGCACCAGGGACGTCGCCGTGGGCGACAACGGGAGCCGCAACAACGAGCCCGGCTACGAGACCGAGCCGCCCTCCGTCCACCACGCGCTGACCGTCTACTACGGGAACGGCCGCACCTGGACGTTCACCGGCACCGCGGGCACGATGGCCGCCGGTGACTTCGACGGCGACGCCCGCGACGACCTCGCCTTCGGCGGCGGCCACGAGTACGGCCCGCGTCAGCCGGTCCTGGTCTTCCGCGGTGCCCCTGACGGCCTGCGCCCCGGCGGCGCGCTCGACGGCGTGAGCCCGGCCGGGCCGCGGACCGCGGGCGACTTCGACGGCGACGGGGACGACGAGCTCGTCCTCTCCCACGGTCAGGACAGCGTGAAGATCATCGTGACGGACGGGACGAAGGTCCTGTCCCGCTTCGGCGTGCCGCCCGGTGGCGGCCGCTCAGCTGGAGAAACCCGGCGGCCGGATCGGCGGGTGGGCGGTCTGTAGCTGGGCCGCCAGGCCGAGCAGGTGGGGTTCGCCGCCCGGCGGGGCGATGAGCTGCACGGCGATCGGCAGCCCGCTGGAGTGGGTGGCGACGGGCACCGCCATCGCGGGCCAGCCGCACATGTTCCACGCGCCGGTCGCGGACGCGTACCTGACGTTGACCAGGGCGTTGCGGACGAAGCCGCGCTCGCCCCACCGCTCGGCCTTCGGCGGGATCGCGGCCAGCGCGGGCGTGACGAGCACGTCGGCGTCGCCGAACCACTGGTCGGCGCCGTAGCCGCGCCACCGGTCGCGGCCCCGGTCGCCGTTCGCGCCCAGGCGGTTGAGTACCCGCCCGGCCCTGGCCATGGCGCGGCTGCGGCGCTCCAGCGCGTGCGGGTCGTGCGGGGCGGCGGACTCGGCGGCCCTGGCCAGCCAGGCGGCCATCGTGGCGGTGGCGAGCCAGGCGGGGAACCGGTTCGTCCGCTCGACCACCGTGTGGCCGGCCTGCCGCAGCGTCTCCGCGGCCCCGCGCACCGCCGACCGGAACTCGCCGTCCATCGGCGCCCCCACCGGTAACGGCTGCGGCGCGTACGCCACCCGCAGGTCGAACGGCTCCGGCCCGTTCTTCGGCGGCGGCGGCTCCCACACCGCCTCGTCGTCCGCCCACACCGAGCGGAGCGGCGGCCGGCTCGGCTCGGTGCGCCGGCCGGATCGCCACGCCTCGGCCAGCGACGGGTCCGCGGCCAGCACGGACAGCATCAGCGCCAGGTCGGGGATGTTCGCGGCGATCGGCCCGTTCTCCGACAGTCCCCGCCAGTCGTCCGTCGGGGCCGGGACCAGGCCGGTGCCCGGCTTGAGCGCCGGCACCCCGCAGCACGCCGCCGGGATGCGCAGCGAGCCCATGCCGTCGTTGCCGAGCGCGAGCGGCACCATGCCCGCCGCCACGGCGGCGGCGCTGCCGGACGACGACCCGCCCGCCGTGCGCGCGGTGTCCCACGGATTGCGTACGGTGCCGTACACGCTGTCGCCGAAACCCACCAGCGTCAGCTCGGGCACGTTCGTCAGCCCGATCACCACCGCGCCCGCCGCCCGCAGCCGCGCGACCGTCTCGTGGTCGGCCGTCTTCGGCTCGGCGGACGTGGCCGCCGAGCCGGCCCGCATCGGCTCGCCGGCGACCTCCAGGTTGTCCTTGACCGCGACGGGGACCCCGGCCAGCGGGAGCTCCGACAGGTCGCGCCGGTCCTGGACGTCCTCCGCCTCCTTGAGCGCGCGCTCGCGCACCGCGCGGAACGCGCCCACCCGCGGGTCGCGCTCGGCGATGGCGCGCAGATGATCCTCGGCCACCGCCGCAGCCGCTACCTTGCCCTGACGTACGGCCGCCGCGATCTCCGTGGCGGACCTGCCTGCCCACGACATGCATAGAGTGTGCAGGTTTCTACTCTTCTGCGCGAGGCTCTTTTCGCGGCTTCTGCTCCCTGCCCGCCTGTTTGAGCGCGAGCCGCAACGCGTACTCGATCTGCGCGTTGACGCTGCGGAGGTCGTCGGCCGCCCATTTCGCGATCGCGTCGTAGACGGCCGGGTCGAGGCGCAGCAGGAGCTTCTTCCGCTCAGGCATACAAGCTGCCGGCGTTCACCACCGGCTGGGTCGCCCGGTCGCCGCACAGGACGACCAGAAGGTTGGACACCATCTGCGCCCGCCGCTCCTCGTCGAGGTCGACCACGCCCTCCGAGGAGAGCCGGTCGAGCGCGAGCTGGACCATGCCGACCGCGCCCTCGACGATCCGCGTGCGCGCCGCCACCACCTGGCCGGCCTGCTGGCGGACCAGCATGGCCTGGGCGATCTCGGGGGCGTAGGCGAGGTGGGTGATGCGGGCCTCCAGGATCTCGATCCCCGCCAAGTCGGTGCGGTCGCGCAGCTCGGTGGTCAGCTCGGTGGCCACCTCGGCGCCGTCGCGCAGGCTGGTGCGCGCGGGGTCGTGGGAGTCGTAGGGGTGCGTGGTCGCCAGGTGGCGGACCGCCGCCTCCGACTGGATCGCGACGTACTCCTCGTAGTCGTCGACAGAGAACACGGCCTTGGCGCTGTCGACCACCTTGTAGACCACGACCGCGGCGATCTCGACCGGGCTGCCGTCGGCGTCGTTCACCTTCAGCTTGGCCGTCTCGAAGTTGCGCACCCGCAGGGTGACCTTGCGCTTGGTGGTGAGCGGCAGCACCCACTGGAACCCGGCGTCGGACACCGAGCCGACGTAGCGGCCGAGGAACTGCACGACCTTGGCCTCGTTCGGGTTGACGATCGTGAAGCCGCTGGCGGTCACCAGCACCAGCACGCCCCAGATCGAGCCGAGCACGATCAGCAGCACCGGCGACCCCAGGCCGAACAGCACCGCGCCGCCCAGCACCAGCAGGACGAGCAGCACCACGAACCCGTTGATCCTGAACGCACGTCGCTCCATGGCGTCTCCTTGCTATCGAAGTGATATCACTATGCTATCTCACTAAGCTCATGCGCGTGCATCAGGATCACGTCTCGCTCGCCACCGGCCAGCGCTCGCTCGGAGACCCCGCGATCGCCTATCCGCTCCGGCCGCCGCTCACCCGCGGCTGCCCCCGCACCAGCACCGGCCGGATCGCCTATCCCGTCGAGGTCGACTACGCCTACGACCGGGTGCCCGCCGGCCTGTTCGACCAGCCGCCCGGCCCCGACATCGCGCGGTGGGCGCCGCTGCTGCCGCCGCTGTCCGCGCCCACCCTCGGCGAGGGCGGCACCCCGCTGCTGGAGGCGTGCGGCGTGCTTGTCAAGGACGAGTCGCGCAACCCGACCTGGTCGCACAAGGACCGGCTCAACCGCGTCACCGTCAGCGCCGCGCTCGCCGAAGGCGCGCCCGGCGTCGTCGTCGCCTCCTCCGGCAACCACGGCGCCTCGGCCGCCGCCTACGCCGCCCGCGCCGGGCTGCCCGCGATCGTGCTCGCCTCCGCCGGCTCGCCGCCCGCCGTGCAGTCCTTCGTCCGCGCGTACGGGGCGGCGGTGTTCAGCGTGCCGGTCGAGCGGCGCTGGCCGCTGATGACGGAGATCGTGGACCGGCTCGGCTACCACCCGGTCAGCAACCAGACCGTCACCCACACCGGCCACCCGTACGGGCCCGAGGGCTACAAGACCATCGCGTACGAGCTCTTCGTCCAGCTCGGCCGGGCGCCCGCGGCGGTCTTCGCGCCGACCGGTTACGCCGAGCTGCTGTACGGGGTGTGGAAGGGCTTCGCCGAGCTGCGACGGCTCGGGGTCGCGGGGACCGCGCCCCGGATGTTCTCCTGCGAGCCCGCCGCCGGCGGCCCGCACGCGCGGGCCGTCGCCACGGGCGCCCCGGCCGCGATCGTCGAGGTCGGTCCGACGGACGCGTACGGGATCGCCTGCCCCGCGGGCGGTCACCGGGGCGTGCGCGCGGTCACCGACAGCGGCGGCGGCACGGTCCTGGTCACCGACGAGGAACTGCGCGCGGCCCAGCGCGACCTCGGGCGGGAAGGGCTCTGGCAGGAGCTGTCCGGCGCGGCCGGGCTGGCGGGCTACCGGAAGCTGGGGACCTCGTTCGACGGGCCTGTGGTGTGCGTGGGCACGTCCAGCGGGTTCAAGGACGTCGGCGTGGGGTCGGCGGAGATCGCCGAGGCGACGACCTTCGACGAGGTGGTGGCGAACCTTCCCACGGGTTCGTGAAACTGGCTCGCCGGGTTTCCCTACGCCGCGCAGGCGTGGTGGCGAATCTCCCGGGTTTCGGCGATGCACCAGAGTTCCCCACGCCGCGCAGGTGTGGTGGCGAACCTTCCCCCGTCGGCTCGGAGGCGGGGGTTTCCCCTACGCCGTGGGTGCTCCTCTAGTTTTTCAGCCACACCCGCAGTGGGCCGAGCGGGGTGAAGCCGTGCTCGGCGGCCGGTGCCGGGTCGATCTCGTAGCCGACCAGGTCGCGGCCGGGGAAGAGCGCGGCGGCCTGGGTCCTGACGTGCGGCCAGGCGTCGTCGCCGAACACGTTGGACACGCCCACGGTCCTGCCGCCCGGCGTCTCGTTGAGCACGAACCCGGACGCCGTCCCTTCCTCCGCCCACAGGAGCTTGACGGACAGGTCGCCGAGCAGGGCGGCGGTGAACAGGCCGCCCTGGCCGCCCCACGCCTCCTCCCAGGCGCGCAGCGTCTCCGCGTCCCGTACCACGCGCCATCGGATGTCGCGTGCGGCTCCCTGATGAGCATCCGGCCTGGTGTGGAGCCAGGTGGCTTCGAAGAGCAGCTCGAAGCCGGGCAGGGTGAGTGCGGCGAAGCTGTCCTTGACGGAGGCGCTGGGGGTGTCGTCGATGAAGGGGAGGATGTCGGCGTCCGTCGCCTCGGGGGAGAGGGTGACGGCGTCGGGATAGTAGGGCGGGGTGCGGCGCGGATTCGTCCAGGCCCGTGGGGTGAAGGCGCCGGGGAGGCCGTGCGCGCGACACAGGGCATCGCACCAGGCGGCGTTGTTCAGCGCCGCTTCCTCGATCATCTGGCGCCCTGGGTGGCGGTCATCGGGTCCTCCTCGTGGGGGTGGCCGTCAGGGGGTCCTCGGGCCAGGGGTGCTTCGGGTAGCGGCCGCGCATCTCGGCGCGTACGGACCGGTAGGCGTCACGCCAGAACGACGCCAGGTCCGCCGTGACCGCCACGGGGCGGCCCGCGGGCGAGAGCAGGTGGATCAGCAGCGGCACGCCCGCGATCAGGGGCGCCTCCTGCCAGCCGAACAGCTCCTGCAGCTTCACCGCCAGCACCGGCTGCTCGCCCGAGTAGTCGATCCTGACCCGCGAACCGGTGGGCACCTCGACCCGCTCCGGCGCCACCGCCTCCAGCCGCTCGCTCCACGGCACCAGGCGGCGCAGCGCCGCGGCCACGTCGATCCGTTCCAGGTCGGCGCGGCGGCGGGCGCGGGACAGCTCAGGCTCCAGCCACCGGTCGGCCAGGGCGACCAAATCGCTCACGTCAGGCCACGGCTCGCCCGCCGCGCGGTGGCAGAACGCCAGCCGGTCCCTGACCGCACGTGCCTCCTTCGTCCAGGTCAGCACCTCTTCGGTACGGAGCCCGTACAGGAGCGCGTCGCGCACGTCGGCGTCCGGCAGCGGCGTGGCGGACAACTCGACGGCGCCCAGCCGCTCGACCAGCCGCGCCGTCACGTCACCCCGCTTCGATCCGGGCGGCGCTTTCCAGGCGACCTCCTCCTCGACCGTCACCGGGTACGCCTGCCTGGCGATCTCCTCGTCGATCACCACCGCCTGGCGGATCCTCGCCGACGCCGACCCGGTCGGGCGGTCGGCCACCGCGACGGCCAGCCACTGCGCCGACGCCAGTTTTGAGCCCTCCGCGAGCTGGGCTTCCGTGCCGGACGCCATGAGGTACCCGCCCCCTCGCCGCCGTGCCACCCTCTCGGGAAACGCCAGCGCCACGGCCAGCCCGGCGACCTCGTCCTGGGTTTTCGGGGCGGGTGCGTCGTTCTTGGTGGGTTCTGTGGTCGTCTGGCCCTCCGCGCGGGCCCTTCCCCTGCCGTCCGGAGAGGACCGGTCGGGGGTGGCGTCCCTTTCCCGGGTCCGGTGGCCCGCAGTACGGGAGAGGCGCCGCGTCTCGGCCCGCCAGCGAGCCGTGAAGGCGTCACGCCCACGACGGGCCGCACGCCAGACCTCCACCAGGTCGTCGCCCGCGTCGCGCGGAAGCTGCTCCGACAACAGCGCGATCACCTCGGCGGCCTCGGGACCCACGTCGAGCAGAGCCCGTGCCAGCCGGGGATGCACCCCCGCCAACGCCATCCGCCGCCCCCGCTCCGTCACCCGCACGGACATGACCGCCCCACCGGGGGAGGTCCTCTGCACCGCGTCCTTTCCAGGCGCGCCGTCTCCCTGGTGGACGGGGGACGTCGCCTGCGCCGCGTTCCTTCGAGATGTGCTGTCTCTCTGGGCGGTTCCTTGTGCTGGCGTGTCCGTTCGAGGCGCGTTGTCATCCTGGGTGGCGGGGGAGGTCCTCTGCGTCGACGCGTCCGTTGGAGGCGCGTCGTCTCCCTGGGGGACAGAGGGCGTCGCCCGCGTCGCGTCCCTTTGGGGTGCGTTGTCTCTCTGGGTGGCGGTTTTCTGCGCCCACGCGTCCCTTTGGGGTGTGCTGTTTCCCCCGGTTGGGGTGGTTGTACGGGCCGGGGTGGGTTGGACGGCGCCCAGGGTGTGCAGGGTGGTGAGTGCGGCGGCGAGGGCGGCGGGCGGGGGTGGGTCGAGAAGGGCCAGGCCGGAGCCGTCGGGGGAGCCCCAGCAGGCCGCCTGGAGGGCGAACGACGTCAGGTCGGCGAGGGCGATCTCCGGGCTCGGCTGGTCGGGCAGGCGGTCGTGGTCGGCGGCGGACCAGCAGCGGTAGACGGCGCCGGGCGCCTCACGCCCGGCGCGGCCCGCGCGCTGGCCGGCCGAGGACCTGGAGACCCGCACCGTGGTGAGGGAGCCGAGACCGCGGGCGTGGTCGGTGCGCGGCTCGCGGGCCAGACCGGAGTCGACCACGACCCGCACGCCGGGCACGGTCAGGCTGGACTCGGCGACCGAGGTGGCCAGCACCACGCGCCGGGACGCGCCGGGGGAGAGCACCGCGTCCTGGACCCGGGCCGGGGCCTGGCCGTGCACCTGGAGCACCTCGACGCCGTCGAGCATCGCCGCCACCCGGGCGATCTCGCCGACGCCGGGCAGGAAGCAGAGCACGTCGCCGTCCCGTTCGGCGAGCGCCCGCCGGACGACCCCGGCGACGTGCGACAGCAGGGCGGGGTCGACGCGCAGTCCGTGCGGCGGGGCGACCGGGCGCGGAGGCGGCGCCCACACGACGTCGACCGGGTGCGTGACGGCGGACGCGGCCACCACCGGCCCGCCGAGCAGCCGGGCCCAGGGGGCGGCGTCGGCGGTGGCGGAGGCGGCGATCAGCCGCAGACCGGGCCGGAGCGTCTCGCGGACGTCCAGCAGGAACGCCAGCGCCGTGTCGGCGTCCAGGTGGCGTTCGTGGCATTCGTCCAGCATGACGGTGTCCACCCCGGTCAGCTCCTGGTCGCGCTGGAGCCGTTGCAGGAGCACGCCGGTGGTGACGACCTCCACCATCGGGTTGGCGCCGGTGTGGCGCTCGCCCCGGATCGCGTAGCTGACGCCCATCCGCCGGGCCGCCGCGCGCACCGCCAGCCGCCTGGGCTCGGCCACCACCACCCGCATGCCCGCCTCCGCCAGGGCGAGCGGCACGACCGTCGTCTTGCCCGTACCGGGCGGAGCGGTCAGCACGGCACTGCCGTGCGCGTCCAGCGCGGCGAGCAGATCCGGCAGCACACGCCGAATCGGCAGCGTGTCAGACGGCGTCTCAGACGGTGGCATGGGCGGCGGAGAGCACCGAGTCGAGCAGGCCGGGGAAGCGGGCGTCGAGGTCGTCGCGGCGCAGGCTCATGAGCTTCTGCCTGCCGTCCTGCTTGGTCATGACCACGCCGGCCTCGCGCAGCGCGCGGAAGTGGTGGGAGGCGGTGGACTTGTGCACGCCCAGGTTGCGGCCCACGTCGCCGCAGGTCATCTCGCCCTCCGCGGCCAGGCGGGCGACGGCCTCCAGGCGTACGGGGTCGGACAGCGCTCGCAGCACCTCGGTGAGCTCGATGTCATCGGTGGCCGGATGGGGCAGGGCGCGCATGCCCCCCAAGATACCGGGTTTTATTGTTTGACAACGATCCAACAGTGCGTCAGTTTGATGGGCATCCAATTGATCCATCGGAGGACCAGTGAATCGCCGGCTCTACCCCCTCGCCGCCGGGAACTTCGCCGTCGGCACCGGCATGTTCGTCACCGCGGGCCTGCTCACCCCGATCGCCGCCGACCTGGACGTGTCCGTGGCCGCCGCCGGCCAGCTGATGACCGTGTTCGCGCTGGCGTACGCCGTGTTGTCGCCCTTGCTCGCCGCCGTGACGGCGGCGATGCCGCGGCGGACGCTGCTGCTGCTCGGGCTGGGCGTGTTCGTGCTGGGCAACGTGCTGACCGCCGTGGTGCCCGGTTACCCGCTGGTGGTGGCCACGCGGGTGCTCGCCGCCGCCGGGGCCGCGATGTTCACGCCGACCGCGTCGGGGGTGGCGGCCGCGCTGGCCGGTCCCGAGCATCGGGGGCGGGCGCTGGCGCTGGTGATGGGCGGGCTGAGCGTGGCCACCGCCATCGGCGTGCCGCTCGGCACGTGGATGGGCGCGGCGTACGGGTGGCGGGCCACCATCTGGCTGGTGGCGGGGCTGGCGGTGCTCGGCTTCGCCGGGATCGCGGCCCTGGTGCCCGACGTGCGGATCGCGGTCTCCGGCAGGCTGGGCGAGCGGTTCGCGCCGCTGGCCGACCGGGGCGTGCTCGCGGTGCTGGCGACGCAGCTGCTGATGTTCGCCTCGGCCTTCGCCGCCTACACCTACATCGGCTCGCTCTTCGACCTGCCGCTGCCCGCCGTGCTGTGGGCGTGGGGCGTGGGCGCCATCGTGGGCAACCAGCTCGGCGGCCGGCTCACCGACGCGTACGGGCCGCGCCGCATGGTGCTGGGCGGGCTGGCGGCGTCCACGCTGCTCATGGCCCTGATCCCGGTCGCCAACCTGGCCCTGCCCGTCGCCCTGGTCTGGGCGTTCCTGTGGGGCGCCCTGGGCTGGCTGGTGGCGCCCGCGCAGCAGTATCGCGTGGTCGCGGCGCTGCCGGGCAACGTGCCGGTCGGGCTCGGCCTGCTGTCGTCGGCCCAGTACACGGGGCTCGTGCTGGCGGGCGTCGCCGGCGGGCTGGTGCTCGACGCGTACGGGCGAGCAGGCGTGATCGCCCTGGCCACCGGCCTCGGCCTGGCGACGGTGCTCTTCACCCTCGCGACCTACCGCCCCGCGGTGGCCCGGCCGGTCCCGGTCAGGTAGCGGAATCTCCCCTTGGGGGTGGCTTTTCTGGCATCACTAGGAACTTCCGCCCCTCCGGTCTCTGGAGCCGTCGCTCCCGATCATGTTCGCGTTTCGCCACTGTTCTCTGTCACGCCGTGACATCTCACTGAGAAGGGAACGCGATGCAGGAATCGGGATTCGGTGATGGAGCTCCGATGGGTGATGACACTTCCCCGCCACGCCCAGAGGTCCGAAGCAAGCCTCCCATCACGGCCACCGGTACCCGTCTGCTGGCCGAGCGTGCCGATTTCGTGGACTGGTGCAGGAACGAGCTTCCCTCCGTGGTCAGCGACATGATGCGGAGAGGAGCATCCCTCCAGGACAGCCAGGACGCCGCGCAGGAGGCTTTCCTCGCGGCCTGGAACCTGTTCACCACCAGGCCCGACATCTGGTTCCAGGTCGAACATCCGCGTGGCTGGGTGCGGAAGGTGGCCGAACGGGCGTGGAACCGGCCGCCCGGCGAGTCTCGCAGACAGGTGCGGGCGATGCCGTTCGCCGTCCCGCCCGAGTCCGCGTCGTACAGTGACGATCCCGCCGATCTAGTCGGCCTGCGCGTCGACCTGATCAGGGCGCTGCTGGAGCTGCCGCCCGACCAGCGCCAGGCGATGCACTACCGGCTGGACGGCCTGCCGTACGCGTTCATCGCGCCCGAGCTCGGCGTTTCCGAGCAGCAGGCCCGCGACATCGTGAAGAGGGCGCGCCTCGCTCTGAGCCGGGGCCTGAGCTCGTACCGGAAAGGACAGTCAGGTGAGTGATGAGATGTCCGACAGTTTCACCGAGGACGAGCTCGACCAACTGCTCGCCCGGTGTGACGCCGGGCTCGAGGCGTACGCCCGGGCGCACACGGACGTGGAGTCGCATCTCGCGGCGATGACGACCATGTTCCCCGCTCCCCATCCGCCGGCGGTCAGCCTCTTCCAGGCACGTCTCCAGCTGCGCGAGGTGGAGCTGGCGCTCACCCGTGCCGCATCCTGCGCGGAGCGTCTCGCCCTGTCGCGGCCGAATGAGCGTACGGACGAGTTGCGGCGGGCCGTCGGGCGCGCACTTGCCACCGCGGGCGATCTCGGCAGGACATCCGACCTCCTGCGCGCGCTCAACGTGGCCCTGGCCCGTGCCCTGGCCGTCGCGCTCTTCCATCGCTATCCGAAGGAGGAGGAGGAGGACGACGTCCCGCTGCCCGAACTGATCATCGAGGTGTCGCGGGCCCTGACCGCAGCCGGTGACCTCACCGCCGACATGGCCGATGTGGTGGACTGTTCCGCCCCGATTGACGTCGCCGGAGCGGATCTGTCGGACGTCAAGCTCACGTCGCTGACCGCGATCCACGGCGTTCGGTGGGACGAACGCACCGTCTGGCCACCCGGCATGGCGGAGTTCCTCAGCGTGGTCTCCGAGGAGATCGAGCCTGGGGTCTTCCGAGTGGACTACGCGCCCGACGTCAGCCCGTGGCAGGAATCCAGCCCAGCGCAACCGCGAGGAGGACGGAGGAATTGCCGACCAAGGTGAGAGAAGTGCCAAGTACGGCATACGACGACCTTGGCGCGGAAACCGTCAGCCCAGGGCGGGGATCCAGCCGAGTGTCACCGCGAGGATGACGAGGAAGCCCAGGGCGAGCCGGTAGACGACGAAGCCGGTGAAGCTGTGGGTGCTGATGTAGCGCAGGAACCAGGCCACGGCGGCGTAGCCCACGATGAAGGAGATCACCGTGGCCAGGATCGTGGGCCCCCAGGCCGGGGTCTCGGCGCCGCCGATCTCCGACAGCTCGTACAGGCCCGAGGCCAGGACGGCCGGGATGGCCAGCAGGAACGAGTAGCGGGCGGCCTCCTCGCGCCGGTAGTCGAGCAGGAGGCCGGCCGTGATGGTGCCGCCCGAGCGGGAGACGCCGGGGATGAGGGCCGCCGCCTGGGCGAACCCGTACACCACGGAGTGCGGCACGTTGAGGTGCTTGGCGAGCGTGAGCTTGTTGCGCGCGGTGCGGTCGGCGAACCACAGGACGAGACCGAACAGGATGAGCGTGGTGCCGACCAGCCGCAGGTCGCGGAAGACGCCCTCGATCTGGTCCTTGAGCAGCAGGCCGAGCAGGGCGATGGGGATGCTGCCGAGGATCACGTACCAGCCCATGCGGGCGGCGATGTGGGAGCGCAGGGCGGGGGTCCACAGGGAGCGGGTCCAGGTGGAGGTGATCTCCCAGATGTCCTTCCTGAAGTAGATCAGGACCGCCGCTTCCGTGCCGAGCTGGATGACGGCGGTGAACGCGGCACCGGGGTCCTTCCAGCCGAAGAACGCCGAGGCGACGCGGATGTGGGCGCTGGAGGAGATCGGCAGGAACTCCGTCAGCCCCTGCAGCAATCCCAGCACCACGGCTTCCATCCAGCCGATCACGCCTGCACCTTCCCCCGATAGGAGCGCACGATGTAACGAGGTGAGGCTAGCGGAAACGGCGGCCCGGACGGGCCAGTCGCGGCGAGCGGACCCCCGGGGTTCACCCGCCGTTCGCCCACACCCCGGCGTTGTCCCGCGCGAAGCCGGCGAAGTCCCCGGCCGGCCGGCCCAGCGCGGCCCGCACGCCGTCGGCGACGTGGGCGTTGCGGCCGTCGAGTGTCTCCGTGAACAGCATGGTCAGCATCTCGATCTCGTCCTCCGGCACGCCGTGCTCGGCCGCGCCCGCCGCGTACTCCTCGGTGGTGATCGGCACGTACGTGATGTCGCGGCCGGTCGCCTTGGACAGCTCGGCCGCCACGTCGGCGAAGGTGAGCGCTCGCGGCCCGGTCAGCTCGTACAGCCTGCCCGCGTGCCCGTCCTCGGTGAGCGCGGCCACCGCGACGTCGGCGATGTCGTCCACGTCCACGAACGGCTCGGCCACGTCTCCGGCGGGCAGCGCGATGACGCCGTCGCGTACCGGCTCCAGCAGGTAGCCCTCCGAGAAGTTCTGCATGAACCAGGCGCACCGCACGATCGTCCAGGCGACGCCCGACTCGCGCACCATCTGCTCGGCGGCCTCGGCGAGCGGCTCGCCCCGGCCTGACAGCAGGACCAGCCGCTCGACGCCGGCCGCCACCGCGTGCTCGGTGAACGCCCGCACGTCGTCCAGCGCGCCCGGGACCGCCACGTCGGGATAGTAGGAGATGTACGCGGCGCGCGCCCCGTGGAGGGCGGCCTTCCAGGTGCCGCGGTCCGCCCAGTCGAAGGGCGGGGTGGCCGTACGGGAGCCCACGCGTACGGGCCGGCCGAGGGCTTCGAGCCTGTCTGCGATCCGGCGGCCGGTCTTGCCGGTCCCGCCTGTCACGAGGATGGTCATGCCCTCTAGTAAGCCGCCTGCCGGTGAGACTCTCCATGGTTGAGAAGCGCAATGGCATATGCGATCGTCTAACCATGGATCACCTGGCGGCTCTGCTCGACGGCCCGCGCGCCCGTGGCGCGTTCCTGCTGAGGGTCCTCCTCGACCCGCCCTGGGCGATGCGCGTGCAGGACGAGGCCCCGCTCACGCTGCTGGCCATGGTGCGCGGCGAGGCGTGGATCGTCCGCGACGGCCTGACGCGGGTGGGGCCGGGCGAGGTGGCCGTGGTGTGCGGGCCGGAGCCCTACGTGGTCGCCGACCGGCCTGGCACCCCGCCGCAGATCGTCATCCATCCCGGCGAGCGGTGCACCACCCTCGACGGCGAGTCGCTCTACCAGGCGATGCACCTGGGCGTGCGCACCTGGGGCAACGACCCCGACGGCGCCAGCTCCATGATCGTCGGCACCTACCTGATGGCCGGGGAGGTCAGCGGGCGGCTGCTGCGGGCGCTGCCGTCGCTGCTCGTCCAGCCAGGCGGGCCGCTCATCGAGATGCTGGGCGAGGAGGTGGTCAAGAACGAGCCCGGGCAGGAGGCGGTGCTCGACAGGATGCTCGACCTGCTGCTCATCGCCACGCTGCGCGGGTGGTTCGCCACCGGGGAGGCGCCGGCGTGGTACCGGGCGCAGAGCGACCCTGTCGTGGGCAAGGCCATGCGGATCATGCAGAACAACCCCGCGCACCCGTGGACGGTCGCCGCGCTGGCCGCCGAGGTAGGGGTCTCGCGTGCCTCGCTGGCCAGGCGGTTCACCGACCTGGCGGGCGAGCCGCCGATGGCGTTCCTGACCGGGTGGCGGCTGGCCCTGGCCGCCGACCTGCTCCGCGAGCCCGAGGCGACCGTGACCTCGGTCGCCAGGAAGGTCGGCTACGGCAGCCCGTTCGCGCTCAGCGCGGCCTTCAAACGGGCCCACGGCGTCAGCCCGCAGGAACACCGGGTGGGGGCCGGCCGGTGAAACCGCTGCTGCTCCTGGACGTGGACGGGGTGCTCAACCCCACCGGCCGCCCGTCCCCCGACTTCCGCCGCTACCGGTGCACGATCGGCAGCACCGTCTACACCGTGCACCTCAACCAGCGCCACGGCACCCGGCTGATGGAGCTCGCGCTGGAGACCGGCTCCGAGCTGGTGTGGGCGACGACCTGGGAGCAGCACGCCAACGAGTGGATCGCGCCCCGGCTCGGCCTGCCGCCGCTGCCCGTCATCGAGATGGCGCCCGGCGAGAACGGGAGCCGGCACGGCGAGATGTTCAAGACCCGCCACGTGGCCGACTACGTCGGCGACCGGCCGTTCGTCTGGTTCGACGACCAGGTCTACCAGGAGGACGAGGACTACCTCAGGGCTCGTCAGGGTCTCGGCGAATTCCTGCTCGTCCACGTGCCCGGCAGAGTGGGCCTGACCAGCCGGCATCTGGCCGCCGCGCGGGAGTGGCTGACCCTTACAGGGTTTTCTCAGGGTCAGTAGTGGGAGAAGAGAGCGAGGCTCGTGCGTTCTTCTCAGTAGAACGTCATCACACGGAGGGACACCATGTACCGCTCACGACAGCACCGGATGCTCGCCGGCGTCTGCGGAGGCCTCGCCGACAGGTTCGGCCTGTCGCCCACCCTCGTCCGGGTCCTCTGGTTGATCCTCTCGCTCTTCCCCGGCCCGATGTGGGTCGTCTACGTCGTCATGTGGATCCTGGTCCCCGAAGAGCCGAAGAAGTACTGAGGATTATCCTCTAAGGCATGAGGGCAAGGCCGCTGACACTGATCCAGGACGAGCTCGTCGACTACGACAAGGCGATGGAGCGCATGGCCGAGCTGGTCGACGAGCGCCAGCGCGACGCACGGCCGGACACGCTCTGGCTGCTCAGCCACCCGCAGGTCTACACGGTCGGCCGGCGCACCCCGTCGGCCCACCTGCCCGACCCGTCGCGCGGCATCCCGGTCGTGGAGACGGGCCGGGGCGGGCAGCTCACCTACCACGGCCCCGGCCAGCTCGTCGGCTACCTGATCGTCAAGCTGGGCGAGGAGGAGGGCATCGTCGACTACGTGCGCGAGGTGGAGCTGCGCCTGGTCGCCGCCCTCGGCGAGCTCGGCCTGCCCGCCGAGCGGCGCGACACCCCGCCGGGCTCGGAACTGCTCACCGGCGTGTGGACGGCCGAGAGCGGCCGCAAGATCGTCTCCATCGGGATGCGGCAGAGCCGCGGCGTCACCAGCCACGGCTTCGCACTCAACGTCGACGGCGACCTGATGCCGTGGGACTGGGCGGTGGCTTGCGGGATGCCGGACGTCGACATGACCTCGCTCCAGCGGGAGCTCGGCGACGCCTCGATGGACCGGGTCCGCCCGGTGGTCGCGGCCGCCTTCGAGGCGTCCTGACTCACACGCGCGGGAAAACCTGCACCTCGGCATCATGGCCGGAGCCGTTGAGCTTGCCGTCACAGGTGTAAAGGGGCGCTTCCAGTGCTTCGGCGAGGGCCAGGTAACAGGAGTCGTAAGCGGTGTAGTTGTGCCGCAGCTCCCAGATCCGCTCTGCTATCCCCTTCATCTCGTAGCGCGTGATGTTGAGAGCCAGGTAGTCGGCCCGGGCCTGCTCGGCGATCGCGGCGGGCAGCTTGCCGCCGAGCACCAGTCCGCGCAACGTCGATAGGACCTCCACGTCAAGGAGGTGTGGAGCGTGGACGCTGGCTTGCAGCGCGCTGAGAAGTTCCATGTCAGCGTCGCGGCCCACGAGGGCCTCCACCATGGCGGAGGAATCGATGACTATCATCGCCTGCCCTCGGCTACTGCTTGCAGGATTTCCTCACTCGACGGGCCTCGGGAGCGATCGCGAGCTTTCAAACGTTTCACGATCTCAGCGTTGGTCGGCCGAGCGGCGATGTCGGCCAGTTCTCTGGCGACGTAAGCGGAAAGCGACAGGCCGGCTTCGGCGGCACGTGCCTTGAGCTGCTCGGCGATCGGTTCGGGTACGTCGCGGATGTAGAGAGTCGCCATGACGATGATGCTAGCAAACTGCTAGCAGCATTACTGGGGCGGGAGCTGAGGGAGGCGTCGATGGACGGGGTCCGCCCGGTGGTGGCGGCGGCCTTCGAGGCGTCCTGAGCTGAGGGAACGAATCGTCCGCGTTTAGCCCCCGGCGTCGCGTGCAGAGGCCCTGTCGGCGACGATCACGGGGGCGCGGATGACTGATCAGGACAGCAGGCCTCGGCTGTGCCAGGTGGTGCTCGACTGCCTGGACGCCCGTGCCCTCGCGGAGTTCTACCGGGCTCTGCTCGGGCTGGTCTACCGGCCCGGTGACGAGCCGCCGGAAGCGGGAGCCGACGACGAGCGGGGCCGCGACTGGCTGGTCCTGAGGACCCCGGGTGGAGCTTCGCAACTGGCCTTCCAGCAGGTCGACGAGCTGCCGGAAGCGACCTGGCCGCAGGACGGCGTGCCCCAGCAGCTGCACCTGGACCTGACCGTGCCGTCGGTCGAGGACCTGCGGGCACAGCACGACCGTGTCCTGAGCCTCGGCGGGCGGCTCCTGCTGGACCGCATGGACGACGAGGAGGAGCCATTGCGCGTGTACGCGGACCTGGCGGGGCATCCGTTCTGCGTCTTTGTCTCCAGGCGCGGCGCCTCCGAACCGCTCTGACGTAGCGAGGGCCGCGCCGGAGATGTCAGGCGTCCATGGGGACCTCGTCGATGGTGCGGCGGGGGCCGGTGAACCAGTGGCGGGCCGACAGCCACCACCACAGGCCGATGCCGATCAGCACCACGCCCACCGCGATCGGGGCGTAGTTGACCGACGTCCAGGTGAAGTCCTCGTCGCCGGGCACCCCGGCCGGCGAGAACGGCATGATGAAGTACACGCAGACGACCGCGATCTCGATCACCGCGATCCAGCCGAGCACCTTGTACCTGCGCCCGAGCGTCCACGGCCCGGGCTCGAAGCGGTCGCCCATCCGCAGCCGGAGCCAGATCGGGATGAGGAACGCCAGATAGAGCCCGATGACCGCGATCGACACCACGGCGAAGAAGGCCACCGGGGTGGTCAGGCCGGGAGGGGCGTAGAGGGCGGGCAGGGTGATGAAGGCGGCGGCGCCGCAACCGGCCAGAATGGCGTTGACCGGCGTGCGGTTGCGGTCGACCCGCGACCAGAGCCGCCAGCCGGGCACCGCGCCGTCGCGGGCGAACGCGTACGTCATCCGCGACATGGACGTCACGCAGCTCATGCCGCAGAAGAACTGGCCGATGGTGGAGATCGCGAAGATCGCGGTGGCCAGCGGCGAGCTGAGCGCGGTCTCGAAGATCGCGCCGACGAAGCCGCCCTGCTCGTTGATCGCGTCCACGTTCGTGGCCGCGAACAGGAACGCCAGCAGGACGATCCAGCCGCCGATCGCCGAGTAGAAGATCGACTGCCACAGGCCGCGGGCGGCGGCCGTGGAGGCGCCCTGGGTCTCCTCCGAGACGTGCGCGCACGCGTCGAAGCCGGTGATCGTGTACTGGGTGAGCAGGAAGCCGAGCGGCAGCACGTACAGCCAGAACGTCAGCCCGTTGGAGCCGTCGCCGAAGCCGGAGTTGTTGATCGTCTCGGTGAACACGAAGCCCACCGACTGGTGCTCGGACGGGCCGAAGACCAGGATCCCGACCACGATGGCGGCGCCGAAGACGTGCCACCAGACGGAGACGTTCTGCAGCAGTGAGATGAGCCGGTGGCTGAAGATGTTGATCAGCGCGTGCAACCCGAGCACGATCACGAACAGCAGGAACGCCTGCGAGAGCGTGCCTTCCCAGGCGCCGCCGGTGAGCCGGGTGAGGGTGATGTTGAGGAAGGTCGCGCAGCCGTAGTCGACGGACGCGGTGACCGCGATGAGGCCGATCAGGTTGAGCCAGCCGGTGAACCAGCCGTGGATCGGCTTGCCCATCTTGGCGGCCCACCAGTAGATGCCGCCCGCCGTGGGGAACGCGGAGACCAGCTCCGACATGCAGAAGCCGATGATCAGGATGAAGAGGGAGATCAGCGGCCAGCCCCAGGAGATGGCGATGGGGCCGCCGTTGTTCCAGGCCTGGCCGAAGGTGGTGAAGCAGCCGGCGAGGATCGAGATGATGGAGAACGAGATGGCGAAGTTGGAGAATCCGCTCCAGGTCCGGGCCAGCTCCTGCTTGTAGCCGAGCTCGGCGAGTCGCTTGGAATCCTCTTCTGTGCTCACTGAGGTCTCCCTGGGGGGCGCGGAGGACGCTCTCTTTGGTCTAGGTTTAGACCATTCTTTGGTATACGTCCAGACCATTTCCGCGGCCCGCGCAAGGAGTTTCGGGCGAGCGGGGCGGGCCGCGGCCCGCCCCTGTCACGTCAGTCCCCGAACACCTCGACCGTGGCCTGGCAGAACGCCTTGAGGTCGTCCGGCTTGCGGCTGGTGACCAGCTTGTTCGGCCCGGCGTCGCAGACCACGACCTCCTCGTCGACCCAGTTCGCGCCGGCGTTGCGCAGGTCGGTCTGGAGGCTCGGCCAGGACGTCAGCTGCCGGTCCCGGACGGCGTCGGCCTCGATCAGCGTCCACGGCGCGTGGCAGATCGCCGCGACCGGCTTGCCGCCCTGGAAGAAGTCCTGGACGAACCGCACGGCCTTCGGGTCGGTGCGCAGGAAGTCGGGGTTGGCGACGCCGCCGGGCAGCACGAGCCCGTCGAAGTCGGCCGCCGACACCTCCTCGACCGTGCCGTCCACGGCGAACGTGTCGGCCTTGTCCAGGTGGTTGAACGCCTTGATCTGCCCCAGCTCGGTGGAGATCAGCTTCGGCGTGCCACCGGCCTGCTTGACGGCCTTCCACGGCTCGGTGAGCTCGACCTGCTCGACGCCTTCGGGCGCGACCAGGAAAGCGATGGTCTTGTCCTGGAGCATGATGAAACCCCCTATTTCGTGGTTTCTCACCCCCTATCCGTGAGTTCCCGATCTATACGCGATGTGCGCGGCCCACGCCGTCGCGGCGCCGGCCGCGTACCAGAAGAGGTCGGGTGGGTTGAAGGTGCTGCCGAGCAGCGGGCGCAGCACCTCAGGGATGCCGAGGAGCTGGGCGAACTCGATCGCCCAGCTCAGCCCGGCCGCGGTGAGCGCGGCGGCCCAGGGGCGCACGCGCGGCCACACGAGCAGGACGAGCAGGTAGATCAGCACCGTGTAGAGCGCGTCGCCGGCGTACTTGGAAACCGGGCCGTCCCAGAGCAGCCGGACGCCGAGTCCGAGGACGACCGTGACGAGGGCGGCCACCATAACCGGCAAACGGGACATTCAGCGGAGCCTAGTAGCATCGCCGTACATGAGCGCGACCATGGTGGTACGGGGGCTGGCTGCCGGTCACGGGGAGCGGGTGCTGTTCACGGGGCTGGACCTGGTTGTGAGCCCCGGCGACGTGATCGGCCTGGTGGGGGCCAACGGCGCGGGCAAGTCGACCCTGCTGCGCATGATGGCCGGCCTCGACCGGCCCGAGGAGGGCGAGATCCGGCTCAGCCCGGCCGCCGCCACCGTCGGCTACCTGCCGCAGGAGCCCGACCGCAGGCCGGGTGAGACCGTGATGGAGTTCCTGGCCCGCCGCACCGGCGTGGCGCGGGCGCAGCGCGACCTGGACGCCACCGCGCAGGCCCTGGCCGATCAGGCGCCCGGCGCCGACGACGCCTACAGTGTGGCGCTGGAGCGCTGGCTGGCGCTGGGCGGCGCCGACCTGGACGAGCGCGCCGAGGCGATCGGCCTGCCGGTGGCGCTGGAGCAGCCGATGACCTCGCTGTCGGGCGGCCAGGCGGCCCGCGCCGGGCTGGCCTCGCTGCTGCTCAGCCGTTACGACCTGTTCCTGCTCGACGAGCCCACCAACGACCTGGACCTCGACGGGCTCGACCGGCTGGAGGGCTTCGTCAAGGGCCTGCGGGCCGGCACGGTCGTGGTCAGCCACGACCGCGAGTTCCTGGCCAGGACCGTCACCGACGTGCTGGAGCTCGATCTGGCCCAGCAGCGGATCCACCTGTTCGGCGGCGGCTACCAGGCCTACCTGGACGAGCGCGAGGTCGCCAGGCGGCACGCCAGGGAGCGTTACGAGGAGTACGCCGAGACCCGCGCCGACCTGGAGGGCCGCGCCCGCAGGCAGCGGGCGTGGATGGAGAAGGGCGTCAAGAACGCCCGCCGCAAGATGTCCGACAACGACAAGATCGGGCGCAACGCCCGCGTCGAGACCACCGAGAAGCAGGCCGCCAAGGCCCGGCAGACGGAGAAGCTGCTGGAGCGGCTGGAGGAGGTCGAGGAGCCGCGCAAGGAGTGGGAGCTGCGCATGGAGATCGCCGTCGCGCCCCGCTCCGGCGCGGTGGTGGCCACGCTGCGCGGCGCGGTCGTCAGGCGGGGCGGCTTCACGCTGGGGCCGGTCGACCTGGAGATCGGCTGGGCCGAGCGGGTGGCGATCACCGGGGCCAACGGCTCGGGCAAGACCACGCTGCTCGGCGCCCTGCTCGGGCGCGTCCCGCCGGACGAGGGGCACGCCTCGCTCGGCTCCGGCGTGGTGGTGGGCGAGGTCGACCAGGCGCGCGGGCTGTTCGAGGGGGAGGAGGCGCTGCTCGACGCGTTCACCGCGCACGCCGACCTGGTGCCGGGTGAGGCGCGCACGCTGCTGGCCAAGTTCGGGCTGAAGGCGCACCACGTTCTGCGGCCCGCCTCGACGCTCTCACCGGGCGAGCGCACCCGCGCCGCGCTGGCCCTGCTGCAGGCCAGGGGCGTCAACCTGCTGGTGCTCGACGAGCCGACGAACCACCTCGACCTGCCCGCGATCGAGCAGCTGGAGTCGGCGCTGGCCGGCTATCCCGGCACGCTCCTGCTCGTCACCCATGACCGCCGCATGCTGGAGGCGGTCAGCGTCGGCAGGAGGCTCGTGGTGGACCAGGGACGCGTGTCCGAGTCCCACTGAAAATTTACACCGCACAAAGATACGAAGATGAAACAATTCTCCGTATCTCGTTGACATGCGTAGTTCCTATGGTGTGCCGTGCTCTACACAGATAACCCCCCGCCTGAAGGTGAGGCACACATGAGGAAATGGCTCGCACGCCTGGCAGTGCTGGGCTTCGCGCTATTGGTGGCCGGTCAGGGTCAGGTGGCTCTGGCCCAGGACCCCGCGGCGGGAAAGAAGATCATCCGCGTGGGCGCTACCCAGGCCGTTGACTCCATGAACCCGTTCCTCGCCGTCCGCTTGGTGTCGACCTCGATCCACCGCTGGATGTACGGCTTCCTGACGGTTCCGGACAGCAAGACGCTGCAGCCCAGCCCGGACCTGGCCGAGTCGTGGAGCAGCTCCGAGGACGGTCTGACCTGGACCTTCAAGATCCGCGAGACCAAGTGGTCCGACGGCCAGCCGGTCACCGCCGAGGACGCCGCCTGGACGTTCAACAAGATCATGACGGATGACGCGGCCAAGACCGCCAACGGTCCGGCCGCGGAGAACTTCGAGAGCGTCACGGCCAACGGCCAGGACCTGGTCATCAAGCTGAAGAACCCCCAGGCCTCGATCCTGGAGAACCCGATCCCGATCATGCCCAAGCATGTCTGGGAGAAGGTCGGCAACCTCGCGGACTTCTCCGGCGACCAGTATCCGGCCGTGACCAGCGGCCCGTACATCGCCGTCGAGCACAAGAAGGACCAGTACGTCAAGCTGCAGGCCAACCCGAACTACTGGCGCGGCGCCCCGAAGATCGACGAGCTCCAGGTCGTCTTCTACGAGAACCCGGCCGCGTCCATCATCGGCCTGAAGAACGGCGAGATCGACCTGATCGGCCGGCTCAACCCGCCGGAGTTCGAGTCCCTCAAGGGCGACCCGAACATCGTGCAGTGGAACCAGCAGGGCCGCCGCGCCGTCTACCTGCAGATCAACCACGGCGCCACGACCACCGACGACAAGGAAGTGGGCGACGGCCACCCGGCGCTGAAGGACCAGAAGGTCCGCCAGGCGCTGCACCAGGCCATCGACAAGGACAAGCTCGTCGCCGAGGTGCAGAACGGCCTGGCCAAGCCGGCGCACGGCTCGATCGTGCCGCCCATGTACACGGACTTCTTCTGGGAGGCCGCCGGCGACACCAAGGTCTCCTACGACCCGGCCAAGGCCAACCAGATCCTCGACGACGCCGGCTACAAGAAGGGCGCCGACGGCGTCCGCACCATGCCCGACGGTGACCGCAAGCTGGAGTTCCGCTTCAGCATCCACACCGACACCCCGATCGAGGACAAGCTCGCCGAGTACCTCACCGGCTTCTTCAAGGAGATCGGCGTCACGCTGACCACCAAGAAGCTCGACTCCAGCAAGTTCACCGAGGAGACCGGCGTCACCGGCCTGTTCGACATCGCGATCTCCGGCTGGTCGGTCAACCCCGACCCGGAGGAGGTCCTGGCGACGCACCTGTGCAGCCGGCGGCCGACCCCGTCCGGTGAGGGCGGCGGCACCGAGTCGTTCTACTGCGACGACACCTTCGAGAAGCTCTACCAGGAGCAGCTCAAGGAGCTCGACCGGCCCAAGCGGGCCGACCTCATCAAGCAGATGCAGGAGCGCCTCTACACCGACGCCCCGGTCATCGCGATCTACTACACCAACGACCTCGAGGGCTACCGCAAGGACCGGATCAAGAGCATCACGTCCGTGCCCGAGCAGGACGGCATCCTGTACGGCGCGAGCAGCTTCTGGCCGTTCTACTCGCTGGAGGCCGTCGAGTCCTCGGCCACGGCCGAGGAGGGCGGCTCCAACACCGCTCTGATCGCCGGCGTGGTCGGCGCCGTGGTCGTCATCGGCGTCGGCGCGTTCTTCCTCACCAGGCGGCGCAAGTCCGCCGCGGACGACCGCGAATGACAGCACCGCTCGAAGCAGCAGAGCCCGCCGCCGCCCAGGCGGCGGGCCCCGCTGGGGACGACCGCCCCGCCCGCCGCGGCGTGCTGCGCTACGCGCTCACCAAGGCCGGCGGGGCGTTGCTGAGCATCGCCATGGTGATCGTCGCGACGTTCTTCCTCTTCCGGCTCCTCCCCGGAGATCCGGTACGGAACCTCGCGCAGGGCCGCAACATGACCCCGGCGCAGCTCGACCTGGAACGGAGCCGGCTCGGCCTGGACAAGCCGGTGCCCGAGCAGTTCCTCGACTTCGTCGGCAAGACGCTCCGCCTGGACCTCGGCACCTCCTACGAGTACAAGCGGCCGGTCCTCGACCTCATCGGCGAGCGCCTCGGGCCGACGCTGCTGCTCACCGGGGTCGGTCTGGTCATCGCCGTCAGCCTCGGCCTCTGGCAGGGCACCAGGGCCGGGTGGCGGCCGGGCGGCCGGTTCGACCGGTTCTCCACGGCCACCTCGCTGGTGCTGTGGTCGGTGCCGACGTTCTGGCTCGGCCTGCTGCTGATGATGGTGTTCGCCGCCTGGCTCCAGATCTTCCCGACCCGGGGCATCGAGAGCGTCGACGCGCCCGACGGCTTCGGTTACGTCCTCGACGTGGCCTGGCACATGGTGCTGCCCTGCCTGACCATGGTCGGGGTGGTGTACGCGCAGTATCTGCTGGTCATGCGCTCGTCCCTGCTCGACGAGCTGGGCCAGGACTACATCAACACCGCGCGGGCCAAGGGTCTGCGCGACGACGACCTGCGGCGCAGGCACGCCGTGCCGAACGCGCTGCTGCCCACGGTGACGCTGGTGTTCATGAACATCGGCTTCGTCGTCGGCGGCGCGGTCACCACGGAGACGGTCTTCAGCTGGCCGGGGCTCGGCAAGCTGTTCTACGACGCGATCTCGGTGCCCGACTTCACGCTCATGCAGGGCACGTTCATGCTCATCACGGTCGCGGTGATCCTGATGAACACGCTGGCCGACATCGTCTACCACCTCCTCGACCCGAGGGTGAGGTCCGCATGAGCACCTTCACGTGGACCCGCAGGAAGCGGGCGCTCGGCCGGTTCTGGGAGGACTTCCGCAAACAGCGCGGCGGCCTCGCCGGCCTGGTCATCCTGGTCGTGGCCGTGACGCTGGCCGTCGTCGCGCCGCTCTTCATCGACCAGGGCGTCACCAGCGTGGTCGAGAACACCGGGCCCCGATGGTCCCCGCCGAGCCTGGACTACCCGTTCGGCACCGACGAGTCCGGGCGCTCGATCCTGCTCATGGTCTGGTGGGGCTCGCGCACGTCGCTGCTCATCGGCTTCCTGGCCGCGCTGCTCACCGTGGGCATCGGCACCGTGCTCGGCATCGCCGCCGGCCACTTCCGCGGCTGGATCGGCGCCGTCATCATGCGCGTGACCGACTGGTTCCTGGTGCTGCCCTCGCTGGTCACCGCTCTCGTCCTGGCGGCCATCCTGGGCGGCAGCACGTTCACCATCATCATGGCGATCGGCGTCACCTCCTGGCCGTCCACCGCCCGCCTCATCAGGGCGCAGACGCTGGCGGTGGAGGCGCGGCCGTACATCGAGCGCTCCAAGGCGCTCGGCGGCGGCCACTGGCACATCACCACCCGCCACGTGCTGCCGAACGTCGCCCCGCTGCTGCTGGCCAGCACCACGCTCCAGGTCGCCAGCGCCATCGTCACCGAGTCGACGCTGGCCTTCCTCGGCGTGACCGCGAACAAGACCTCCTGGGGCACCATGCTCCGCGGCTCCTACGACTGGAACGCGGCCAGCTACGGAGCCTGGTGGTACATCCTCATCCCCGGCCTGTGCATCCTCGCGGTCGTCATGGCGTTCACGCTCTGCGGCCGGGCGCTGGAGACCGTGCTCAACCCGCGACTCCGGAAGGCAGGGGCATGAGTCTGCTAGAACTGGACGACGTCTCGGTCACGTACCGCATCGCCGAGGGCGAGGTGCCCGCGGTGAGAGGCGTGTCGCTCACGCTCGGCAGCGGGGCGGCCCTCGGGGTCGCCGGCGAGTCGGGGTCCGGCAAGTCGACGCTGGCCATGGCGCTGCTGCGGCTGCTGCCGCGCGACGCCCGCGTCACCGGCCGGATCCTGCTCGACGGCGAGGACGTGCTCACCATGAAGTGGGGCCGCCTGCGCGCGGTCCGCTGGGCCCAGGCGTCGATCGTTTTCCAGGGCGCCCAGCACGGACTCAACCCGGTGCACAGGATCGGCGAACAGATCGCCGAGCCGCTGCTCGTGCACAACCTGGCCAAGCCCGGCGAGGCCGGCAAGCGGGTGGCCGAGCTGCTGGAACAGGTCGGCCTGCCCGCCTGGCGGGCCCGCAGCTACCCGCACGAGCTGTCCGGCGGCCAGCGCCAGCGCGTCATGATCGCGATGGCGCTCGCCTGCTCGCCCCGGCTCATCATCGCCGACGAGCCCACGACGGCTCTCGACGTGATGGTGCAGGCGCAGGTGCTGACGCTGATCAAGGAACTGGTCGCCGAGCACGACATCTCCCTGGTCATGATCTCGCACGACCTGTCGGTGCTCGCCGACGTGTGCGACCGGCTCGCGGTCATGTACGCGGGCCGCGTGGTCGAGCAGGGCCCGTCGCGCGAGGTGTTCCACGACCCCCGGCATCCCTACAGCCAGGCGCTGGCGGCGGCGTTCCCGACGGTCGGCGACCCGGCGTCGCGGCTGGCGCCCAAGGGACTCGGCGGCGACCCGCCCGACCCGATGGACCTGCCGACGGGATGCTCGTTCCACCCGCGCTGCCCGGTCGCGCTGGAGGAGTGCCCGACGCTGGACGTCGAGCTGTGGCCCGCCGGCGACCGCCGCGCCGCCGCCTGCGTCCACGTACGGGACCGCGTACAGGAGAAGGCATGACAGAGACGCAAGCCCCGGCCGAGGAGGTCACCACGGCCCGCCGTACCCTCCTGGAGGCCCGCGACCTGCACGTGGAGTTCGCCTCGCGCGGGCGCCGCGCCCGCGCGGTCGACGGCGTGAACCTCGCGGTCGGAGAGGGCGAGATCGTGGCGCTGGTCGGCGAGTCCGGCTGCGGCAAGACCACGCTGGCGCGCACGCTGCTCGGCCTGGAGAAGCCCACGTCCGGCACGGTCCGGTACGGGGGAGAGCCGCTGCGGTACGCCAGCCGGGCGCTCAAGGACTACCGCAGGCAGGTGCAGCTCGTCCTTCAGGACCCGATGGGCTCGCTGAACCCCCGGCAGACCGTCTACGAGGCGGTGGCGGAGGGCCCGCGCATCCACGGACTGCCGGACGAGGCTGACGTGGTGAACAACGCGCTGGCCAGGGCCGGGCTGCGGCCGCCTGAGCGGTTCCTGCTGCGTTACCCGCACGAGCTGTCCGGCGGGCAGCGGCAGCGCGTGGTCATCGCCGGGGCGCTGGCGCTGGACCCGAAGGTGCTGATCGCCGACGAGCCGGTGGCCTCGCTCGACGCGTCGGTGCGCGGCGAGATCCTCGCGCTCATGCTCAGGCTCCGCGACGAGCTGGGCCTGTCGGCGCTGGTCGTCACGCACGACCTGGGGCTGGCGTGGAACATCGCCGACCGGGTGGCGGTCATGTATCTCGGCCGGATCGTCGAGTCGGGGCCGGTCGAGCAGGTGCTGACCGCGCCGCGTCACCCGTACACGCAGGCCCTGCTGTCGGTGCTGCCCGAGTCTCCCGAACGGGTGGTGCTGACCGGCGAGCCGCCGGACCCGACCAGGATTCCGGGCGGCTGCCGCTTCCACGCCCGATGCCAGGTGCTCGCCTCCGGCAAGGCCGCGGAGGCGGGCGTGGACGCCCGGTGCAGGGGGGAGCTGCTGGAGATCCTGCCCGCCTCGGCCGGGGCGCAGGCGGCCTGCTACTACGCGGACGCCACCGGCTGAAAGGCGCGCGGTCCCGGCCCGGTATCGGCGGCCGGGACCGCGTCGTTCCGGGGTCAGCTGCCCGCGGGAGGCTGTCCCTCCGGGCCGCCCAGGTCGTCCCAGTCCGGGTCGTCGACGACGACGCAGGGGCCGGGCTCGCCGGGGATCATCATGGTCGCGAGCGTCCACACCACTCCGGGGTCCTCCCCGCCCCTCTCGGCGAACTCCAGCACCAGCGTGTGGTTCTCGTCGATGAGCCGCGGGTCGATGTCCAGCCCGCCCTTCCGCATGTGGACGGCACCGTCCGGCAGGAGCTTGCTCACTCCCCGGTCGCGCTCGCACTGCTTGCCGGGGCCGAGGTAGGTGACGTCGGCCTTGACGCCCGCCGCCCGCAGATCCCTCTCCAGCCGGTCGGCCTCCTCGAACTCGCGGATCTCCACCCCGACGGTGCCGTCGGACTTCTCGGTGACCGCGTACGCCGCGCTCTGCCCGCCCGTCAGCAGCGGCACCGCGAGCGCCGTGACCGCTGCCGCCCCCGTCACCGCCAGCCCCAGGAACAGGCGGCGGCCCCCGCGACGGCGCCTGTCCTCGCGCGCCGTGAATTCGGCTTTCAGATCCATCAGCAACTGCTCCTCGAAGCTCATACGATGATCCCTTCCGTGACGAAAGGCAGGTCCTTGAGAGTCCGGCGCGCGCGGTGCAGCCGCACCATGGCGGTCCCCGACCGGATGCCCAGGGCGGCCGCGGCCTCCGTGACCGTCAGCTGGTCCATGACGACCAGCTCCAGCACGGCGCGCTCACCCTCCGGTAACTCGGCCATCGCCTGGAAGGCCCGCCTGGCGGGCCGCTCCGCGTCGATCCGCTTCTCCACCCGGCTGATGTCGTCGCTGTCCAGCGGTCTTCGCCTGCTCACCCGGTCGGTCAGCTGGGACTCACGCAACGCCCGGCGCCGTTCGGCGGAGAGCGTGTTGCGGGCCACGCCGTACAGCCACGCGACCTCGCTGCCCCGCTCAGGCCGATAGGTGTGGGCGGACTCCATCACCGCCAGGAACACGTCCGCCACCAGATCGGCGACCTGGTGAGGGTCGTCGACCCGGCGGGCCAGGAATCGCGTGACCCCGTCGACGTGCCGCCGGTAGAAGGCCTCGAACGCCCCGATGTCGGTGGCGAACTCCGCCTGTTTGCGACGCACCGGCCACGCTCCTTTCGTCGATCCACACCTGTAATTGGCGGGAGACGGCCGGTGCCTTACAAAGGAGCCGGCTCTGCGAGACTGCTCGTACGGAAGGGGGACGGGGTGGAGCATCGCCCCGACTGCTGATGGAGAGAGCCGACGCCGCGCGCAACCGGGCCCGCGTCCTCGACGCGGCCGCGAAGCTGTTCGCGAGCAGGCCGCCGCACGAGGTGACGATGGAGGACATCGCCAAGGCGGCCGGCGTGGGCCGCGGCACCCTCTACCGCCGCTACCCCGACCGCGCCGCCATCGCCGTCGCCCTGCTCGACGAGCACGAGCGCGCCCTGCAGGAGAAACTGCTGCGCGGCGACCCGCCGCTGGGTCCCGGCGCGCCGCCGGCCGAGCGGCTGGCCGCCTTCTACGCCGCCATGGTCGGCCTGCTGGAGGACCACGCCCACCTGGTGCTCGGCAGCGAGGTGGGCCGCTCGCGGTTCGAGACCGGCGCGTACGGCTTCTGGCGCGCGCACGTGCGCTCCCTGCTCGCCGCCGCCGGCACCCCCGGGCCCGACGCGCTGGCCGACGTCCTGCTCGCCCCGCTGGCCCCCGACGTCTACGTCCAGCAGCGCCGGACGCTCAGCCCGGAGCAGATCACCGGCGCGCTGCGCCGCCTCACGCGAGCACTCTGACGATCGCCTGCCTGATGAACCGGCGGGCCAGCTTCGCCCTGCGGAACCGGCTCAGCACCGGCCCGTCCGTCCCGTACCTGCGGGCCCTGATCCCGTCCACCACGACCGGCGGCGCGCCCATCTCGCCGAGCACGTCGAGCGCCTCCCGCTTGCTGATCAACCGCCCGTCCCGCAGCGTCACGGCCGCCCGCGCCACCGTGACCATGCCGAGGTCCACCCACTCGTCCAGCAGCCACCGCCGCCGGCCCCGCGTCTTCACCAGCCAGAAGTCCCGCAGATCGGCCTGGACGAACGCGGCCAGCTCCGCGTCGGACACCGGCGGGATCAGCGCGTCCGGCCCCGGTCCGTACAGCTCCAGCGCCCCCGTGAGCAGCTCCCGCCGGGTCACGGCGGTGACGGGCCGCTCGAACAGCTCGCCCATCGCCCACGTCACGTGCTCCCGTCCGTGTTCGGCCAGCTGCCCGTCGGTCATGTACGAGCAGTGCAGCCGTTCGGCCAGGGCCCCGTCCAGCCCTCGGTGCAGCCGCTCTACAGCGTCGCGCCGCCGCTCGTCCAGCGGCTCCCGGACCACGGCGATCAGGTCCAGATCGCTCCGCCCCGGCTGGTAGTCGCCCTTGGCCAGTGACCCGTGCGCCCACACCGCCATCAGCGGCACGGCGGCCCCGGCCTCCGACAGGAACCGGGTGAGCAGGATCTCGGTAGAGGTGTGCATGATCTCTACTCTCCCTCTCCATGGTTCGATGACAAGCGGTTAAAGGCATTGCCCCGGACACGCCCGCTCGGGGACCATCTCCGGATGAGCTTCGAGCAGAGTGCGCGGCCCGTGGCGCTGATCACCGGGGTGGGCAGGACTGTGGGGATCGGGGCCGGGATCGCGACCCGGCTGGCCGCCTCCGGGTGGGACGTCGGCTTCACCTACTGGACTCCGTACGACGAGCGGATGGCGTGGGGCGCCGAGACCGGGGCCCCCGAGACGATCCGCAAGGCGCTGGCGGGCGAGGGCGCGGCCGTCGCGGCCGTGGAGGCCGACCTGGTCGAGACGGAGACGCCGGCGCGGGTGTTCGACGAGGTGGAGAGCCGGCTGGGCAACGTCACCGCGCTGGTGATGTGCCACTGCGAGTCCGTCGACTCCGGGCTGCTCGACACGACCGTGGCCAGCTTCGACCGCCACTTCGCCGTCAACGCCCGCGCCTCCTGGCTGCTGATCCGCGAGTACGGCCGCCGGTTCCGCGGCGCCCACGGCACCGGCCGGATCGTCGCGCTCACCAGCGACCACGTCGTCGGCAACCTCCCGTACGGGGCGAGCAAGGGCGCGCTGGACCGCATCACGCTCGCCGCCGCCCGCGAGCTGGCCCACCTCGGCGTCACCGCGAACGTGATCAACCCCGGCCCGATCGACACCGGGTGGATGCCCGACGACCTGAAGGCCACCTGCGCCGAGCACACCCCGCTGGGCCGGCTGGGCACCCCGCGCGACACCGCCGACCTGGTGCAGTTCCTCTGCTCGCCCCAGGGTGGCTGGATCAACGGCCAGCTGCTGAAGAGCGACGGCGGCATCTCCGCCTGACCGCCGTCAGAGCGCGTGCCCTCCGGCGACCTGGATGACCTGGCCGGTGATCCACCGCGCCTGCCGTGAGGCCAGGAACACGACGGCGCCGGCGATGTCCTCCGGCTCGCCCACCCGCCCCAGCGGCACGATCTCGCGGGCTCGCGCGTACGTCTCCTCGTCCATCCACCCGGTCTGCACCGGCCCCGGCGCGACCGCGTTGACCCGCACCAGCGGGGCGAGGTCGAGCGCGGCCGCGCGGGTGAGCGCTTCGAGCGCGGCCTTGGACGTGCCGTAGCCGATCTGGCCGGGAAAGGCGCGGGCGGCGTCGGTGCTGATGTTCACCACGGCCGCGGCCCGCTCCCTCCTGGCCAGCTCGTCGAGGAGCAGGGCGGGGGCGACGGCGTTCACCGCGTAGTGGCGGGCCAGCCCGCCGGCGGTGAGCGAGCCGAACGCGTCGGGCGACTCGCAGTGCGCGGCGTTGTTCACCAGCACGTCCACCGGCCCGAGCCGCCGCTCGACCGCGCCGAGCAGCCGCGCCGCCGCGTCCGGCGCGGCCAGGTCGGCCTCGACGGCGATCGCGTCACCGAGCTCGGCGGCCAGCTCCTCCGCGGCGGAGCCGGAGGGGGTCGTGTGCGGCCAGTCCGGTGTCGATCACGGGGTGCCGAACAGGGCGCTGACGGACTCGCCGAAGTGGATGCGGCGCATGGCCTCGGCCAGCGCCGGGGCGATGGACAGGACCGTGAGTTTGTCGCCGGGCTTGGGCGGGGGGACGGTGTTGGTGCAGACGATCTCCTTGACCTCCGGCAGCGCGCTGAGCCGCTCGATCGCGCCGTCGGAGAACAGGCCGTGGGTGCAGGCGACGCGGACGGAGCGGACGCCGCGCTCGCGGAGGCGGTCGAGGAGCTCGATGACGGTGCTTCCCTTGGCGATCTCGTCGTCCAGGATGATCACGTCCTTGCCCTCGACGTCGCCGATCACCGAGCTGATCACCACGCGGTCGTCGCTGAAGCGCTGCTTGGCGCCCATCGCCACATCGGCCCCGATCAGGCGGGCGAAGTGGGCGGCCTCCTTGGCGTTGCCCAGGTCGGGGGAGACCACGACGGTGTCGGACAGGTCGTGGCGGGAGAAGTGGGCCGCCAGCTCGCGCAGCGCGTGCAGGTGGTCGACGGGGACGCTGAAGAAGCCGTGGACCTGCGGCGAGTGGAGGGTCATCGTCAGCACCCGGCCGGCCCCGGCCGCCACCATCAGGTCGGCCACCAGGCGGGCGCCGAGCGAGATGCGCGGCGCGTCCTTCTTGTCGGAGCGGGCGTAGGCGTAGTGGGGCAGCACGACGGTGATGCGCGCCGCCGAGGCGCCCCGGGCGGCGTCGAGCATGAGCAGCAGCTCCACCAGGTGTTCCTGGGTGGGCGGCACCAGCGGCTGGATCAGGAAGACGTCGCGCTCGCGGCAGTTGGCCTGGAGCTGGACCGCGATGACGTCGTTGGCGAAGCGCGAGACGCGCACAGGATGGAGGGGGACGCCGAGGTGGGAGCAGATCTCCTCGGCCAGCTCGGGATGGGCGCTGCCACTGAAAACCGTGATGTCTCGCACGATTTCCAAAGAGTAGCGGATCACCCGTCGAGCAGCTCGGGGGTGAGCGCGTCCAGACGCTCGACGATGCGCCAGGCCAGCACCAGCGCGTCCGGCGCGGGCGGGTAGCGCGGGTGCAGGACGGCGACGACCCGCATGCCGGCCGCGTCCGCCGAGCGCAGCCCGTTGCTGGAGTCCTCGACCGCCACGCACTCGTCGGGATCGACGCCGAGGAGCCGGGCCACCTTCAGGTAGCCGTCGGGGGCGGGCTTGCCGCGGTCCACCTCCTCGGTGGAGACGGTGGCGTCGAAGCAGTCGTGCAGGTCGCTCGACTCGAGCACCACGTCGATGAGCCGCCGGGGCGAGGAGCTGGCCAGCCCGAGCGTGAAGTGGTCGCCGAGCCGCCGCACCGCCTCGGGCGCGCCCTTCATCAGCGGCAGGTGGGCGCGGTAGCGCTCGGCCATCCGGTCGACGACCTGCCGGGCGATCTCGTCCGGCGGCAGCCGCACGCCGAGCTCGTGCAGGTACGAGGCCCACTCGGCGGTGCTCATGCCCATGAGCCGCGACTGGGTGTCGTCCTGCCAGGTGCCGCCGTGCTCGGCGACGAAGGCGCGGCGCACCTCCTCCCACACCGGCTCGGAGTCGACCAGCACGCCGTCGAGATCGAATACGCAGGCTTCCACGGAGAAGACCCTACCCATGCTCTCGGCCGTCCACTATTTCCCGATAAGTCAAGCCAAGGGAGGTTCACGGTGTTTCGTACGTACGTTGACCGTGCCCATCCTGCTTTCCGGGCATTTCTCAGGCATGGCCGAGCTTCCGTACGAGGCTGACGACGATAGGGGCGCGGGTTTCGTCGCCCCGCTCGCCTCCGCCGTCGTCAGGGACGCCGACGGCAAGGTGGTGTGGGACGCGGACGCGTACGGACGCGTGGACGGCGGCTGCCCGGCCACGGCGCACCCGGGCCTCTGGGCGCAGGCGGGGCTGCTCGCCCGGCGCGGCCTGTACGAGGTGGCCGAGGGCGTCTATCAGGTACGCGGGCTCGACCGGGCGGCGATGACCCTGGTGGAGGGCGGCACCGGCGTGGTCGTCGTGGACCCGCTCCGCTCCGCCGAGTGCGCCGCGGTCGCGCTGCGGCTGTACCGCGGGCACCGCGGGGACCGGCCGGTCTCCGCGGTGATCTACTCGCACTCCCGCGCCGACCGCTTCGGCGGCTCCCGCGGCGTCACCCTCGGCGGCGTGCCCGTGCTCGCCCCCGCCGGCTTCCTGGACCGCGCCGCCGAGGAGTTCCTGTACGCGGCCCCCGCCGCGAACCGCCGGGCCGCCTACACCTACGGCCCGGCGCTGCCGGGAGGGCCCGAGGGGCGGCTCGGCCCGGCGCGGTCGGCGGGCACGGTCTCCCTGCTCCCGCCCACGGCGCTGGTCGAGCGGACCGGCCAGGAGGAGACGCTCGACGGGGTGCGGTTCCTGTTCCAGCTCGTGCCCGGCGCGGCGCTGGCGTTCCTGCTGCCCGAGCGGCGCGCGCTCGGCCTGGCGGTGAACGCCGGCGACCCGCCGGGCGGGTGCGACCCCCGGCTGTGGACGCGCGGTCTGTCGGAGGCGGTCACGCTCTTCGCCGGCCGCGCCGACGTGGCCTTCGCCGCGCACCACGAGCCCGTACGGGGCGGCGAGGAGGTCACGCGCCTGCTGGAGCGGCACCGAGATTTGCACTCCTACCTGCACGACCAGACCGTGCGCCTGATGAACAAGGGCCTGACCCCCCAGGAGATCGCCGAGTGTCTGCAACTGCCGCCCGCCCTGGCCGCCCTGCCCGGCTCGGCCGGCGTCATCAGGGCCGTCTACCAGCACTACCTGGGCTGGTTCGACGGCAACCCGGCCCACCTGTGGGAGCACCCGCCCCGGCAGAGCGCGATCCGCTACGTGGAGTGCCTCGGCGGCGGCGCGGCCGTGGTGGCCCTGGCCGAGAGGTACGCCGCCGGCGGCGACCTGCGCTTCGCCGCCCAGCTCCTCAACCACGCGGTCTTCGCGGACGAGGGCAACAAGCGGGCCCGCGACCTGCTGGCCGAGGTCTACACCCGGCTCGGCCACGGGGCCCGCGACCCCGCCTGGCGCAACGCGTACCTGATGGGGGCGCTGGAGCTCACGGACGGGATCGCGGCCGCGGACGGCGGGACCGTCGCGCCGGGCACGCTCGCCGCGCTCGGCGCCGAGCAGGTCCTGGACGCGCTGGCCGTCCGGGTGGACGGCCCGAAGGCCTGGAGCGAGAACCTGGCCATCGACTGGCACCTGACCGACCTGGGCCGCCGTTACCGCACGGTGCTGTCCAACGGCGTGCTCATCCGGCAGGCGGACCCGCCGGAAGGGCCGGTCGACCTGACGCTGCGGCTCACCCAGGTTCAGCTCGTCGCCCTGCTCGCGGGGCGGGGCGTCGGCGAGGTGTCGAGGGAGGGCGACATGCGGGCGCTCAAGCGCCTGTTCGCCGCGCTGGACGCCCCTGTGCCCGGCTTCGCGGTCGTGACCCCCTGAACCGGCGCGTCCACAGCAGCGTGGCCGCGGCCGCCAGCAGCACCGGCCCGAGCACCAGCGGCGCCGAAGGGCCACCGGCGTGCCAGCTCGCCGCCGCGGCGCTCACGCAGGTCAGCACGGTCACGCCCAGCGTCGCCGCCCACAGCGGCAGCACGTGCAGGAAGCCGAAGAACAGCGGGAACACCAGCCAGACCAGCGGCGGCGACAGCATCGCGAGCACCGCCCACGCCAGCGTGGCCGCCACCAGCCAGAGCTGCCCCCGAGCGTCACGAGTCACCTACTCACGGTAACCCGCCGGGTCCCGGCCGAGCGCCCCGCCCCCCTCGAGCAGGGCGTCCGACACCGTGACTAGAGTCCGCTCTAGCGAATCGAGGCACCAGAGTACGCTCAGGCTCGTGGACCGCGTCAAGAGCCGGCGGGCGGAGCAGCGCAGAACCACCCGGCGCCGGATCGTCGAGGAGGCGTTGCGGCTCTTCGTCGGCCAGGGCTACGCCGCGACGACGCTGGAGCAGATCGCCGACCGCGCCGGGGTGGCCGTCCAGACGGTCTACTTCCACTTCGGCAACAAGCGCGGCGTCCTCGCCGAGGGCCTCGACGTGCTGACGGCCGGCGACGACGAGCCGGTGCCGCTGATCGAGCGACCGTGGGCCCTCCAGGCCACGGGGGAGCCCGACCCCGCCGGGTCGCTGCGGATCTGGGTGGGCAACGCCCGGATGATCTTCGAACGCGTGGCGCCGCTGATGCGCGTCCTGCGCGACGCCGCCGGCGCCGACCCCGAGATGGCCGTCACCTGGGAGACCAACCAGCGCCAGCGCCACGCCGACCACCTGGCGCTCGCCCGCCACCTGGCGGAGATCGGCGGCCTGAGGGATGGCATGTCGTCGGAAAGGGCAGGAGATCTGGTCTACGCGCTGGTGAGCCCGGAGACGTACCAGCTGCTGACCGAACAGCGGCGCTGGTCGCCGGCCGAGTGGGAGTCGTGGGTGTACGAGACGCTCTCCCGCTCGCTGCTCCGGGGCTGCTGACCGAACCGGGGGAGCACGTGGCGGACACCCGCAAGCACGCGCTGGCCGTCTGCCTGACGGCCGCGTTCATGGCCGGGCTCGACGTGAGCATCGTCAACGTCGCCCTGCCCTCGATCCGGGAGGGCCTGCACGCGTCGGAGGCGGGCCTGCAGTGGATCCTGTCCGGTTACGCCCTAACTTTCGGCCTGCTCCTGGTGCCGGCGGGCCGGCTGGGTGACGCGCGCAGCCGGCGGACGGTCTTCATGTGGGGGGTGGCGCTGTTCACGCTCGCCAGCGCCGCGTGCGGGTTCGCCCCCACCATGCCGGTGCTGATCGTGTCCCGGCTGCTGCAGGGCCTGGCCGCCGGGATGATCAACCCGCAGGTGTCGGGGCTCATCCAGCAGATGTTCCGGGGCGCGGAGCGGGGCCGGGCGTTCGGCGCGCTCGGCGCCACCATCGGCGTCTCGACCGCGGCGGGGCCGCTCATCGGCGGCGCGCTGGTCTCCGCCTTCGGCGCCGACCAGGGCTGGCGGCTGGTGTTCCTGGTGAACGTGCCGATCGGGCTGGTCCTGGTGCCGCTGGCGCGCCGGCTGCTGCCGCCGCCGGAGCGGACCGGCCGCAGGGAGAGCATGGATCCCGTCGGGGTGCTGCTGCTCGGGGTGGCCGTGACCGTGCTGCTGCTGCCGTTCATCCAGCAGCACCAGTGGCCGGGCGCGGGCAAGTGGCTGCTGGTCCCGGCGTCGCTGGCCCTGCTGGCGGCCTTCGTCGCCTGGGAACGGCGCTACCGCGGGGAGCCGCTGGTGGACCTGTCGCTGTTCAGGCTGCGCTCCTACGGTCTCGGTACGGCGATCGCGCTGCTGTACTTCGCCGGGTTCACCGGCATCTTCTTCATCTTCACCCTCTACCTGCAGGCGGGCCTGCACTACAGCCCGCTGCTCGCCGGTCTGGCGATCACCCCGTTCGCGGTCGGCTCGGCCGGGGCGGCGGTGGTCGGCGGCCGGCTGGTGAACCGCGCGGGCCGCCGCGTGGTCGTCGCCGGGCTGGTCACGGTGGTCGCCGGACTGCTGGCGACCATGGCCGCCACCCTGCTCGTGCCCGGCCCGCACGTGGCGCTGGCGACCGCGCTGCCGCTGCTCGTGGCGGGCGTCGGCAGCGGCCTGACCATCGCGCCCAACCAGGCGGTCACGCTGTCGCAGGTGCCGCCGGCGGGCGGCGGCAGCGCGGCGGGCGTGCTGCAGACCGGTCAGCGGCTCGGCTCGGCCATCGGCATCGCGGCCGCCGGCTCGGTCTTCTTCGGCCTGCTCGGCCAGGGCTGGCCGGTCGCCTTCAGGCACGGCCTCATGGTCGTCGTGCTGTTCGTCTGCGCGGGGCTCGCCGCGGCGCTCTACGACCTGCTGCGCCGGTCATGAGAGCAGTGTGGCCTCCACGTCCGGGTCGAGGCCGACGGCGGGCCGGTCGGGCCGCACGGGCGCCCGCCCGCCGATGCTCCTGAGCCAGGCCCAGGTGTCGGCCACGGTCTCCTCGACCGGCCGGCACCGCAGGCCCGCCGCCACCGCCCTGGACACGTCGCCGCCGTGCACGAACGCGTGGCCCTCGCCGGTCAGCCAGATGGGCAGGTCGGTCCACGGCTGCACCCCGGCCGCCAGGATCGCCTCCTCGCTCGTCCAGCGCAGCTCCGCGTCCGACCCGGTGACCCGCACACAGGTCTCCAGCAGCTCCCGCATGGTGACGAACCCCGGCGGGCTCACCACGTTGAAGGCGCCGCCGACCCCGTCGAGCGCGGCTTCGAGGCACCACCTGGCCAGGTCGCGGGCGTCCACGCACTGCAGGCCGAGGCCGGCGGGCTCGGGCGCGAGCACCGGTCCGCCCCGCGCGATCCTGGACAACCACCACGGCAGCCGCCCGATGTTCTCGTGCGGGCCGATGATCAGCCCGGCGCGGGCGAGCAGCGCCCGCGCGCCGAACGCCGCGGTCGCGGCGAGCTCGCCGCCCGCCTTCATCTCCGCGTATCCGCCCTCGCCGCCGTCGGGCGACCCCTCGACGACCGGCGCGCTCTCGTCGGCTCCGTACGGGACGGGCGGGGCGTAGACGGACCGGCTGGACACGTACACGTAGTGACCGGCCCGGCCGGCGAGCAGCGAGGCGGCGTCGCGCACCGCGGACGGCGCCCACGACCAGGTGTCGGCGACCACGTCCCACTCGCCGCCGGCCAGCGCGTCGAGCCCGTCGGGCCGCGTGCGGTCGCCGCGCAGCGCGGTCACCCCGGCGGGTGGTTCGTGCGTGCCCCGGTTGAGCACGGTCACGTCGTGGCCGAGGGCCAGCGCCTCCGTCACGAAGGCCCGGCCGACGAACTCGGTCCCGCCCAGCACCAGAAGTCTCATCCGCTCACTGTGCCGCCGGAGTCCGGCCGCACGTAACCCCGCCAAGCCGACAGCGGAATCGCTCAGAGCGGAACTCGATGATTAGACCCGTTGCCGCTGGGCAGAGGCGGCTCGGAGGTTGTCGCATCAAGGGACGAGGGCCCGCTTCCCGTGGGTTTCAGGGGCGTCAGTGACGGGAGGCGGGCTCTTTCACGTCCGGGTGTCAGCCGGTCACGGTGATCCGGTTCGTGCCCGGAGGCGCGATCGGGTTGTTCTGGCCCAGGTAGTCGACGAAGGCGTCGATGTCGAGCGGGCCGCTCCACAGGTCGGTGCCCTCGGTGAACACCGGGAAGGCGTCACCGCCGCCCACCAGGAAGTTGTTCGCCGCCACCCGGATGGTCTGTGCGTCGGTCACCGGCTGTCCGTCGATCATGATGTTCGAGACCTTGCTCCCCCACGGCGCGCTCTGGCTGTAGGTGTAGGTCAGGTTCGCCGACGGCTGCAGGATGCGGTTGAACGGCTGGTTGTTCGGGCCGCCGGTGAACTGCTGCTCCAGCAGCGTCTTCAGCTGCGCCCCGGTCAGCGTCACCACCTGCATCAGGTTGTTGAACGGCTGGACCGTGAACGCCTCGCCGTACGTGACGACCCCGTCGCCCTCACCGGCCGGCGAGCCCGCGTAGCTCAGCGACGCGCGCACGCCGCCCGGGTTCATGAACGCGATCTGCGCGTTGCCGCCGGTCCTGGTGGCCGCCAGTTGGGCGTCGGCGATCAGGTTGCCGAGCGGCGACTCTCCGGACGCGACCGCGACGTTCGGGATGTCCGCGGTGATCGTGCCGACGGGCCGGTTGGCCACCCCGGACACGCGGTCCTTCCACGTCTGCACGAACGCGGTGATCTCCGGGTCCGGGGCGACCGTGCGGGTCACGACGTGGTTGTCGGCCACGGTGGAGGCCCGGTCGATGTCGCGGGTGCGGGTGTCGACCTGGAGGTCCACCTGGGTGATGACGCGGCCGAACGAGCCGCCCTGCGAGAACAGCCGGTCACGGCCCCGCGGGTCCTTGACCGTGCACAGGTACGCCTGGTGCGAGTGGCCGCTGAGCACGAGGTCGATCTCGGCGTCGACCTGGGTGGCGATCCGGTTGCCCGCGCCGGGGACGGCGCTGCACGCGTCGGGCGACTGGTTCGGCGTCACCTGGTCGCCCTCGTGCACGAGCACGACCTGGGCCTTCACGCCCACCAGAGTGAGCAGCTTGGACGCCACGTTCGCGGCCTTGACCTCGTCCACGAACTTGATGTTCTTGATGCCCTCGGAGGTGACGATCGTCGGCGTGGTCTGCGTGACCAGGCCGATGAAGCCGATCGGCACCCCGTTCATCCACTTGACGCTGACCGGGGGCAGCGCGGGCACGCCCCAGTCGGCCATCAGCTTCTTGATCTGCGGGCTGTTGCCGAGCGCCGAGAGCGCGTCGGTGCGCTCGTGCCGGTTCTTGAAGAGCACGTTCGCGCCCACGTAGTCGAAGGCGGCGCCCTTCCACCTGCCGGCGGGGGAGCAGCCGTCCACCGGGTGGCAGCCGCCCTTCATGATCCGCCGCAGCTCGTCGTAGCCCTCGTCGAACTCGTGGTTGCCGACCGCGGCCACCTTGAGCCCGAGCTTGCCCATCAGCTCGACCGTCGGCTCGTCGTGGTAGGCGGCCGAGATGAGCGGGGTGGCGCCGATGAGGTCGCCCTGCGCCACCGCGATCGTGTTCCTGTCGGCCAGCGCCTTCATGTGCGTGGCGACGTACGCGGCGCCGCCCGCGTCGACGGTGTTGCCGTGCTCGTCGACCATCCGGCCGGAGGACCCGGTCGGAGGTTCCAGGTGGCCGTGGAAGTCGTTCAGTGCGAGCAGCCGGACGGGGACCGTACGCGGCTTGTGAGTTTTACTCGCGTCTGCCGGGAGACCGGCGAGCAGGAGTCCGCCTGAGGCGACCGCTCCGGCCAGCGCCAGCCGGAGGAAGGAACGGGACGTCATGGCCCATGACGTTACGGCGACAATCCGTGCAGCCAATGTCGCAAAGGTAACGATTCATCGGGGCCCCGGCTGGCGGTATTTGCCAGTTGTACGCCTAGAGTTCGAGCTGTGAGTACGCACGTGAGGATCAGAGAACGGCTGGACGACCAAGAAATCGCCGATGTCTTGAGTGTCGTGGAAGCGGCCACGGAAGCCGACCGCGTCCGCCCGCTCAACGAGCACGTGATGCTGCATCTGCGCTACGGCGGCGACCCCCGCGCCCGCTCGCTGCTGCTCTACGCGGACGAGCTCGTCGGATACGCCCACGTCGACCCCACCGACGAGGTGGAGGGCCCCAGCGGCGAGCTGGTCGTCCACCCCGCGCACCGGGGCCGCGGCCACGGCAAGGAGCTGCTGCGCGCCGTGCTCGACCTGACCGGCGGCAGGCTGCGGCTGTGGGCGCACGGCGGCCACCCCGGCGCGGAGGCGCTGGGCGCGTCGCTGGGCTTCGTGCGCGCCCGGTCGCTGTGGCAGATGCGCCGCTCCCTGTACGCCCCGATCGCCGACCCCACCGTGCCCGAGGGCGTCACGGTCCGCACGTTCCTGCCCGGCAGGGACGAGGAGGCGTGGCTCAAGGTGAACGCCGCCTCCTTCGCCCAGCACCCCGAGCAGGGCGCCTGGGAGCTCGACGACCTGCTGCGACGCGAGCGCGAGCCGTGGTTCGACCCCGAGGGATTCTTCCTCGCCTTCCGCGGCGACCGGCTCGTCGGCTTCCACTGGACGAAGATCCACGGCTCCGACGAGCACGGCCACGAGCCGCTCGGCGAGGTCTACGTGGTCGGCGTGGACCCGTCCCAGCAGGGCACCGGCCTGGGCAGGTCACTCACCCTGACCGGCCTGGCCCACCTGCGCTCGCGCGGCCTCGCCCAGGCCATGCTCTACGTGGACGAGACCAACACGGCGGCCATCCGCCTGTACGAGTCGCTCGGGTTCGCCCGCTGGGACGTCGACGTCATGTACGCCGCTACTCCACCGCCCAGTGAAGCGCGTAGTACGACAGCGCCGCGACCAGAGCCGCAGCCGGGATCGTAAGGACCCAGGCGGTCACGATGTTGCCCGCCACTCCCCACCGCACGGCCGACAGCCGCTTGGTCGAGCCCACGCCCATGATCGCCGAGGTGATCGTGTGCGTGGTCGAGATCGGCGCCCCGAACCCGATCGCGGCACCGTACAGGACCGTGGACGCCGCCGCCTCGGCGGCGAAACCCTGCGGCGGGTCGAGCGCGATGATGCGACGGCCCAGCGTGCGCATGATGCGCCAGCCGCCCGCGTACGTGCCCAGCGAGATCGCCGCGGCGGCGGCCAGGATGACCCACTGGGGGATGTCGTCGGTCGGCGCCACGTAGCCGCCGACCACCAGCGACAGGAAGATGACGCCCATGGTCTTCTGCGCGTCCTGCAATCCGTGGCCGAGCGCCATCGCCGCGGCCGAGACCGTCTGCGCGTAGCGGAACCCGCGGTTCGCCTTGCCGGGTTGCGCGTTGCGGAAGATCCAGTAGATTGCGATCATGATCGACGCCGCGAGCGTGAAACCCACGAGCGGCGACAGGATCATGGGGATGACGACCTTCTCCACCACGCCGTCCCAGTGGACCACGCTGGCGGACGCGAGCGCCGAGCCGATCAGGCCGCCGATGAGCGCGTGACTGGAGGAGGAAGGAAGACCGAAATACCAGGTGATCATGTTCCAGGTGATGGCGCCGATCAGGCCCGCCGCCACGATCACCAGGCCGTGAGAGCCCTGAGGTGCGTCAATGATCCCTTTGCCGACCGTCTGGGCGACCTGCGTTCCCAGGTGGGCGCCGATGAAGTTCATCGCCGCGGCCATGAAGAGCGCCGCCCTGGGGGTCAGCGCGCGGGTGGAGACGGACGTGGCGATGGCGTTCGCCGCGTCGTGGAAGCCATTGGTGTAGTCGAAGATCAGCGCGATCACGACCACGCCGATGACTAGGGCGAGCGTGAGGTCCACCGGCCCTAGCTTTCCTTGACCGCGATGGATTCGACGGTGTTGGCGACGTGCTCGAAGGCATCGGCCGCCTCTTCGAGGGCGTCGATGACCTCTTTCATCTTCATGACCGTGAGCGCGTCGTACTCACCGCCGAACAGCTTGGCCAGCAGCCGGCGGTAGATCTGGTCGCCCTGGTTCTCCAGGCGGTTGACCTCGATCCAGTACTCGTTGAGGTTCTTCATCGACCGCAGTCGGGGCATCGCCTCCGCCGTGAGCTCCGCCGCCCGCTCCAGCACCTCGACCTGACGGACCACGTCTTTGGGGAGATGGTCGATCTGGTAGAGCACGATGAGGTCGGACGCCGCTTCCATGGCGTCCATCACATCGTCGAGGTTGGAAGCGAGACGGTAGATGTCCTCGCGGTCGAACGGAGTGATGAAACTCTCGTTGAGCCGGTTCATGATCGCATGGGTGCGTTCGTCGCCGGCGTGCTCGCAGGCCCGCATCTTCTCGGCCAGGGACTCCCGATCCGATCCGTCGCTGATGATCTCTACGAGCAAGCGTGATGCGGTGACCAGGTTGTTCGCCGAGTCGGCGAACAGGTCATAGTAGCTGTCCTCACGTGGCGTGAGCCGCAGGCGCACGTCGTTCTCCAGATGTGCGGGGATGGTCCGTGGAAAGGGTAAGGCTTACCAGGTGAAATGCGAACTTCATGTCCCCTTCTCCTAGGCGCTACCCTCCGTATGCTGTACGACACCGGGGCAAGAGTACTTCCAACGCCCCATAGCCGCGCAGCCGGGTACTACACCTCTGTGCGGTGAAAGCTCTGGAACGACCGCGACGGCGTCGGCCCGCGCTGCCCTTGGTAGCGCGACCCGTACCTCTCCGACCCGTACGGGAACTCCGCCGGCGAACTCAACCGGAACACACACAACTGCCCGATCTTCATCCCCGGCCACAACTTGATCGGCAACGTGGCCACATTGGACAGCTCAAGCGTGACGTGACCGGTGAACCCCGGATCGATGAACCCGGCCGTCGAGTGCGTCAGCAACCCGAGCCGCCCCAGCGAACTCTTGCCCTCCAGCCTGGAAGCCAGATCGTCGGGCAACGTGATCACTTCGTATGTCGAGGCGAGCACGAACTCGCCCGGATGCAGGATGAACGGCTCGTCCCCGTCAGGCTCGACCAGCCGCGTCAGATCCGGCTGCTCCATCGAGGGATCGATGTGCGGATACCTGTGGTTCTCAAACACCCGGAAAAAGCGGTCAAGCCGGACGTCGATGCTGGACGGCTGGACCATGTCCCGGTGGAACGGGCTCAGCGCCAGGCGGCCGGCGTCGATCTCGGCAAGGATGTCGCGATCAGATAGCAGCACGATGAGCAACCTACCCGGTGTGTCCTGGCGAAGTCAGACGGCTCTGCTTGGTCAAGTGGGTCGGCTTTCCGCTAGAGTGTTGGTCGCGGCTTCGGGCCGCGACGCGGGTGTAGTTCAATGGCAGAACATCAGCTTCCCAAGCTGACAGCGCGGGTTCGATTCCCGTCACCCGCTCTCGAAGTGAAAAGCCAGGTCAGGGATGGGTTCCCGACCTGGCTTTGATCGTTTACGGACCTGTTGTCGATCTTCCGTGCAATTAGCGTGCAATTAGCCCACGGGAGCGAGCGCGCCGTCGTCGCCCTCGTCGCGCTGCTTGAGCTGTTGGTCGATGGCGTCCGTGATCACTTTGTCGGCGCCTCTCACCGCGTGCTGGTAGATCATGGCCGCTCTGACGTTGTCGTGACCCATGCGCGCCATCAGGTCCTTGAGGCCGGCCCCTGACGCCGCCGCCAGCATGTTTCCCGTGTGACGGAGATCATGGAAATGCAGTCCGGACAGTCCCATGTCCTTAACCACGTCGACCCAGCGCGTACGGGTGTTGAAGCCGCTTCGGCGGATAGGGCCGCCCTTCGCGCCGGGGAACACGAGCGCGCCCGGCTCGTCCTGGACGTAGGTGGCCATGTGCTCTTTGAGGATCGGGATGATGCTCTCGGGAAGGCCAACGGTTCGCCTGCCCGCCTTGGACTTGGGCGGCCCGAGGAGCAGCCCGCCCGATGAGCGCTCCGCGAACGCGACGCGTACGCGAACGGTCCTGGCCGCGAGATCCACATCCATCCGGCGTAGCGCGCTCACTTCTCCCCAGCGGAGACTCGCGAACGTAGCCAGCAGGACCATGGCGCGGAACCGGCGGTCTTGATCGGAGTCCGCCTTGCCATCGCGAGCCATGTTCCAGAGCGCCCGCTCTGCTTCGGCCCGCCACCAGGTCGAGTTCGTCGGCGGTGCCGTGGAAGCAGACCCTCATGCCGCCCTCCCGAAGGCATCGGCCATGGCGCGGATTTCGGAGTCGGAGACGTACGCAGCACGGACGCGGATCGGCTCAGGCGAGGTTTCCAGCCGCACGTATCCGACTCCCGCCCCCAGCTCCGGGACGGGGGAGATGTGATCGGCCAGCGCGCCCCGGTCGCGTGCGCCGTCGCCGAGGACCATGTCCACGTTGAGCGCCGTTACATCGAGAAGCAGGAACTTCCGGCGAAGGTAGTCCGAACCGCCTGCGGCTCAGATAATGGGATCATGGAATCGGCTGAGGAGTGGGATCGGTGCTTGGGGTGGACGTTCGAGTTGATCTCGGAGGATCCTGTTCGGCGCGAGCGGGCGCGTGGCCGACTGAGGGTTACTCAAGATCGCCGTAGTAAGGCGTTGTATGCCTTCAATGAGGTCTGGCGAGATGAGGGGTTGTCGGCCGCTGATCAGGCAGGAGGCCGATACGTCGCAGAGCGACGGAGAACGCTGCCAGATGCTTTGTGGGAGTTCATTCCCGCTGAGTCCTACGCCGATTGGGGCGGACTGAAATATGTCCTGCTCTATCTGGAGTGGGAGGCCCGATACCCGGACGAGTGGATGGCCTCTGCCAAGAGCTGGGGGACAAAACACGGTCAATTACACGATCTGGCCAGGGCCGTGCCATATCTGGCGACTGAGCTGATCGATCAGCTGGTTGACTTGATTTGCCTTGCCGTACGGCGTGAGCACCGTTGTGAAGATGAGGGATATGCCGTACTGGCCAGGGCGGTTGGCGGATTGCGGTTACGTCGTCTCCTGCTTGAGATCGCCGATGATCCTGATGAGGGTTTCCGCTTACGAGCCCGGTACCTCCTGTGGTTGTTAGACCACCCTGAGGCGCCCAAGCCCAAAGTAAGCCAATGGAAGGCGTGGTTGAGAAGTCGGGAAGCCGATCCGGTGTCTGAAAGAGCCGAACCTGTCGCCTGAGCACGACGAGGAAGGAGAGGCTCCCCGTCCCCCCACGTGCCCGTTGCGTGCCCCTCAGGAGGGTGACTAAGGGAGACTCGCGGGGAATCACGGTCACTCGACCGGCATCTGTCCAGGTCAGCGTTTCCCCTGCTCAGAGCACATTATCTTGAAAGAGTTCCCAAGCTGACAGCGCGGGTTCGATTCCCGTCACCCGCTCTCTCGGAGAGCCCTGCTCGCCGCCCCTTCGCGTCGGCTTCGGCGGGGCTCTTGTGCTGGTCGGGGGGACGACCCCCGAGCCCCCCGCGTGCCACCCTCTTCTCTCGGCTTCTCGTCTGAGGGCGCGGTTGCTGTTGCCTGGTAGATCGTTCTCGCGTACGCACGCGCCTCTGCAGGATTTCAGGGCTCTTTCACGGCTAACCTCGCAGGGCGGATCACGATGAGCCTGTGATCGAGTTGTGGAGTGACGCCGAGCTTGCCGTCGGGGCTGGCTTGGCCGTTCTGTTGATCCTCCTGCCCACTGTCGTCCGGCTTGCCAGGGTGATGCTGTCCCGCCACAGATAGTGCCTCCGGCGGCAATGAACCCGCCGACCTCAGAGTGCGTTCCGCGAGCATATGCCTGTGATGTCGCTATGTGATCGTATGGATTTGTAGCGTTACCGCCGGTCGGTGGGGTCTGCTGTGCTGGGA
>NZ_JBITHT010000012.1:0-176137 GCF_044458265.1 Nonomuraea sp. NPDC050478
TTCGAGCGGCTCCTGGATACGCGAGAAAGAGACGCGACGGGGACCAGCGGGTACGGCGGAGGCGTTGCGCGAGGCTGCCAACAGATGTCCTTCCGAGGGCTCGCGGCGGACTGACTACACGCACGCCAGACAACCTCGCAACGTGAGCAAGCGGAGCGGGTCGTCAAAGGGCAGCGCAAAGGGGCAGTGTAGCCGAACGGCACACGCCTGTCCACTTCGCTCTCGCTGCATGCTTCACGTTGGTCGCAGCATCGCTCGTCTGAACGAATCCGTCAAGCCCGCAAGCCCGACTTTTAGCCGCCTAGGGGCTCAGACGCTGGGTTTTCTCCCCTGTGTGACTGATCGCCTACCGCCAGGCCCAAGACGATACCCGCGAACGGGGGCGGTTAACGCTCCGTCACACCGGGGGTCGAACCCAGGCCGACAACCGGTGTAGCAGTGACGGAGATACCCGCGACAAAGGACTCACTAAACCTAGTTTTTGGTAACAATTGAAGGACACGGCGCGCCCGGGGGCCCTCTCAGGCGGTCCCGAGCAGAGTCGACAGGTCCGAGACGAGCCACCTGCCGCCCTGCCTGATCATGACGAACCTGGCCCGGGTCTGGCTGACCTGCTGGCGCGGCCCGGCCTTCCCCGCGGCCTCCGTGATCGTACCCGTGTTCACGAACAGAAGAACCTCCACCCTGTCCGGCTCCGCCCGCTCCACCGCCGCGGCCACGACGGAGGCGGTCTGGACCATCTTGCGTTCCTTGGCTCTGGTCGACAGGGACCCCGACAGCTCCGCGTACTGCCGGGTGAGCGCCCCGGTGGTGTGCTGCCCCGCGCGCGCCAGGTCCCGCTCGACCGTGCGGTAGTCGTACGAGAGCAGCTCCGGCGCGACCGCCTTGGCGGCCGCCATGGCCTCCGCGCCCGCGGCCTCGCCGCCGCGCAGGGCCCGCCAGTCGGACCAGAGCACGCCCGCCGCCGCGCCCAGGGCGAGCACCAGGACGCCGAGCACCACCAGGACGGCCCTCACGTGACCTGCTCCGCCTTCGACACCAGCCAGACCCCTTGAACCTTGGCCAGGTCCATCCGCCACCGGTAGAAGCGCTCCTGGGGCGCGTCGTCGGAACCGTCCCAGCGGATCACCACGTCGGCCACCACGAGCGCCCTGGCGGTGTCCCCGGAGATCGACTCCAGCCCTGCCGCGCGTACCACGCCCTCCTGGATGACCTTGTTCTTGCGCGTGGTCCGCATCATCTCGTCCGCCGCGGCCTCGTACGCGGCCCTGGCGGCGCCGGTGGAGCTGGTCAGGATGCGGTGCACGTCGGAGTCGACGGTCTCGTGGTGGAGCGAGAGCAGGTTCATCGCGTGCGTGCCCGCCGCGCGCAGCACCGCCTGCCGGTCGTCGGCCCTGGCCTGTGCGTCGCGCTCCTGCACGCCGAGCCAGACCGCCGCCGCCGCGAGCAGCGCCGCCAGGACGGCGAGCACCGGGACGACCATGCGGGACATCCGCGCTCACCCCCTCCCGGCCGGTCGCCGGGATCATAACCCGCCCGCCTTCTCCGGGACCTGCCAATCGCCCCACACGGTACGAACCGGACCCGAATGGCATGGATCGCGGTCGGGCATGCGAAAGGGGCGGCACACCCGGCACCTGGGTGTGACCGCCCCTTTCGAAGCGTTCGGTCTTACTTGACCGTGACGGTGGCGCCGGCGCCCTCCAGGGCAGCCTTGGCCTTCTCCGCCTGCTCCTTGTTGACCTTGCCGTCGAAGACGTTCTTCGGAGCGCCGTCCACCAGGTCCTTGGCCTCCTTCAGGCCGAGGGACGTGAGGGCGCGGATCTCCTTGATGACCTGGATCTTCTTGTCGCCGGCGGCCTCGAGGATGACGTCGAACTCGTCCTGCTCCTCGGCAGCGGCGGCGGCCTCGCCACCACCGGCGGCGGCCGGAGCGGCGGCGACCGCGACCGGGGCGGCGGCCTTGACGTCGAAGGTCTCCTCGAACTGCTTAACGAACTCGGAAAGCTCGAGGAGGGTCATCTCCTTGAACGCGTCGAGCAGCTCGTCGGTGCTGAGCTTCGCCATGATGTTTCCTCCGTAAGGGACTTGCGAAATTTAGGAACGGGACCGCGGTGTTGCGGCAATCCCCGAGCTACTCGCCCGCCTCTTCGCGCTTGGCGCGAAGAGCGTCGGCCAGCTGAGCCATGTTGGTGGGCAGCGCGGCGAACATAGCGGCGGCAGCGCTCTGCTTCGCCTTGATCGCGCCAGCAAGCTTCGCGAGGAGAACCTCGCGGGACTCGAGGTCGGCGAGCTTGGTGATCTCAGTGGCGTCCAGCGTCTTGCCGTCGAGGACACCACCCTTGATCACCAGAAGGGGATTGGCCTTGGCGAAGTCACGCAGACCCTTGGCGGCCTCGACAACGTCGCCGTTGACGAAGGCGATCGCGGTCGGCCCGGTGAGCAGGTCGTCGAGACCCGCGAGACCGGCCTCGTTGGCCGCGATCTTGGTCAGGGTGTTCTTCGCCACGGCGAACTTCGCATTCTCACCGAGAGAGACGCGCAGCTGCTTGAGCTGGGCAACGGTGAGACCGCGGTACTCGGTCAGAACGGCGGCGGCGCTGCCTTCGAACTCGCTCTTGAGCTCGGCAACCGCTGTCGCCTTATCCGCCCTCGCCATGGGCCTCCTTCCAGGTGTGCCACCGGTGAAGGGCCCTGACATGAGAACAGCCCCGGGCGCAGGGCGCACACGGGGCTCACACACATGGAATGCACCATATGGGAAACTCGCATCACACCTGCGCGGGCCGTCCACCTGAGGTGGATCCTTCGGTCGCCAGGCTTTGAGGCACCTGGCGACGACCGGCGGTCTTCGGCAACGACCAGACTACGTGCTGGCCGCCGAGTTTCCAAATCGTTCTCAGTTGGTGGTGCCCTTCGGCAGCTCACCGACCTGGTCGGCGGGCGGGGCCTGGATGTCGACGGGCTCGTTGTAGCCCTTGAACATCAGCGTCGCGTCGAGCGTGCCGCCCTCCTTGGCGCCGCTCAGGGTCAGCTTGCGGGGCAGGCCGTCGGCGGCGACCCAGATGTCGAACTTGACGTCCTTCAGCTCGGCCAGGTTCTTCCGCGCCTGGTCCTGCTCCTCGGCGGGCAGCTGCTGCACGGCCGCCTCCACCGGGAAGGTGCCGCTGTAGTGGGTGGTGTCGGTGCCGCCCACGCTCTCGTTGCCGGCCGCCTTGACGTCCTGCGACGTGGTGATCATCTTGGTCACGTTCGCCAGGTCGAACTGCTGCACCTGGCCCAGCATCTGGTCCACCTGGGCACGGTCGCCGGCCTCGGCGAGCGGCACCTTGATCCACGGCTTGGTGGCGCCGAGCACCTTGTTGAGCGTCTCGACCTTGACGTACGCCGTGTCGCCCTGGAGGATCACCCGGGCGCCGCCGGGCAGCTCCCTGCCGCCGACGCCGGCGGTGTCCACGGTCAGGTCAAGGGCGAGCTGGGGCTGGCTCTGGTAGACCATGCGGCCCTGAACCTTGCCCTCGCCCTCCTGCGGGTGCGAGACGTCGACGACCGCGTCAACCGTGTAAGAACTGACCTCTGTCGTCTTCTGGGCCGCCTGGGCGAGCACCTCGGAGGCGGCGAGATTCACCTGAATGGGCTGCGCGTTAGTTCCACAGCCGGCGACCGCTGTCGCGGCCAGAGCGGCCGCGGCCGCGGCGATGGCGAGAGAAAACCTGCGCTTGAACATGTATCGACCCTACGTGTCAGCTGGCTTCTCGTAGCGCTTTCCCGCAGCTTCTCATGGAAAACCCAGGGATGTCCCTGAGAGGCGTTCCGTACGAAGGAAGCCGTGAATATCCGGACCCGGGAAAAAGGCCCCGGACATGGGAAAGCCCCGGCGCGGAGCACGCCGGGGCCTTTCCAGAAAAACTCGTCAGACGGCGTCGAGCTCGCCGACGATGCCGCGGGTGACGTTGGGGTCGACCGGGACACCGGGGCCCATGGTCGTGGAGAACGTCACCTTCTTGATGTAGCGGCCCTTGGCCGCCGACGGCTTGAGCCGCAGCACCTCGTCGAGCGCGGCCGCGTAGTTCTCCAGGAGCTGGCGCTCGGGGAACGACGTCTTGCCGATGATGAAGTGGAGGTTGGCCTGCCGGTCGGTGCGGAACTCGATCTTGCCGCCCTTGATCTCGGTCACGGCCTTGGCCACGTCGGGCGTCACCGTGCCGGTCTTCGGGTTGGGCATGAGACCGCGCGGGCCGAGGACGCGGCCCAGGCGGCCGACCTTGCCCATCAGGTCGGGCGTGGCCACCACGGCGTCGAACTCGTTGAGCCGGTTGCCCTTGGAGATCTCGTCGATCAGCTCGTCGGCCCCGACGATGTCGGCGCCCGCCTCGCGGGCCGCCTCAGCACGGTCACCGGTCGCGAAGACCAGGACCCGGGCGGTCTTACCGGTGCCGTGCGGGAGGTTGACCGTGCCGCGCACGATCTGGTCGGCCTTGCGAGGGTCGACGCCCAGCCTCAGCGCCACCTCGACGGTGGAGTCGAACTTGGTGGTCGACGTCTCCTTGGCCAGCCTGGCCGCGTCGGCCGGGCTGTAGAGCTTGTCGCGGTCGACCTTGGCCGCCGCGTCCTTGTGCGCCTTGCTGCGCTGCATGTCTGTCTCCTTGTGGTGTGCGGGCCGGCGGGCGGCCCTCCCACGGGTGGGGAAGTGCTTAGTCGGCGACGGTGATGCCCATGGAACGGGCGGTGCCGGCGATGATCTTCTCGGCCTGCTCGACGCTGTTGGCGTTGAGGTCGGGCATCTTCGTCTCGGCGATGCTGCGCAGCTGCTCGCGGCTGAGCTTGCCCACCTTGTCCTTGTGCGGGGTCGCGCTGCCCTTGTCGAGACCCAGCGCCTTCTTGATCAGCTCGGGCGCCGGAGGCGTCTTCGTGACGAAGGTGAAGCTGCGGTCTTCGAAAATGGTGATCTCGACGGGGATGATGTTGCCCCGCTGGGCCTCGGTCGCAGCGTTGTACTGCTTCACGAAGTCCATGATGTTGACGCCGTGGGGACCGAGGGCGGTACCGACCGGCGGTGCGGGCGTGGCCTGGCCAGCGGGAAGCTGGACCTTGACCAGAGCCGCGATCTTCTTCTTCGGAGGCATGAGTCCTTCTCCGGGTCCTGATGGTGATGCCTTCCGGAACGCGGGTGCGCCCGGACATGTCGGAAGGCCGCCCTTCGCGACAGGCGGCCGACCGAACGTTTAATTGTAGGTGATCGTCTCAGATCTTCGACACCTGGTTGAACGACAGCTCCACCGGGGTCTCCCGGCCGAAGATCGAGACCAGCACCTTGAGCTTCTGCGACTCGGGGCTGATCTCGCTGACCGAGGCGGGCAGGGTGGCGAACGGGCCGTCCATGACGGTGACGGACTCGCCGATCTCGAACTCGACGGCGGGGCCGGAGGGCGTCTTGGCGGCGGTCTTCTTGCTCTCCTCGGTCGGCTCCGGGGCGAGCAGCTTGGCCACCTCGTCGAGGCTGAGCGGGCTGGGCTTGTTGGACAGGCCGACGAAGCCGGTCACGCCCGGGGTGTTGCGCACCGCGGCCCAGGACTCGTCGGTCAGCTCCATGCGCACCAGGACGTAGCCGGGCAGCACGCGCTCCTTGACCGGCACCTTCTTGCCGCTCTTGAACTCCTGGACGGTGTGCGTCGGCACCTCGACCTGGTAGATGTAGTCCTCCATGTTGAGCGACACGTTGCGGCTCTCGATGTTGGACTTCACGCGGTTCTCGTAACCGGCGTAGGAGTGGATCACGTACCACTCGCCGGGCAGGCCGCGGAGCGAACGCTTGAACTCCTCGACCGGGTCGACGTCGGGCTCGACGTCACCGTCCTCCTCGACGACGGCCGCCTCGGCGGTCTCGTCGACCTCGTCGCTGTCCACGACGTCTTCGACGGTCTCCTCAGCGGCCTGGGAGGCCTCTTCCGGCTCGGCGTCCCACTTCTCGCGGGGCTCGTCGGCCGGCACTGAAGATTCGGACACGGTGACTCTTCCTCTTTCGTCGGTATCGAACGGCGGCTCCGTCAGGCGCGCGCCGTCTGCGTCAGAATCAGCCGCCGAAAATCTGCAGGACGGCCCAGCCGAACGCGGCGTCGAGGCCGTAGATGATGCCGACCATGATCAGCACGAACACCATGACAACCGTGGTGTACGTGACCAGCTCCTTGCGCGTCGGCCAAATGACCTTGCGCAGCTCGGCCACGACCTGACGGTAGAACAGGGCCGGAGAAGTACGCTTCTTCTCACCACTGGGCTTGCCTGCGGTCTCGCCGCGCGTGTCGATCGCCACAGTCCTCACCTGAAATCGGTCGTATCCAACGCAGTTATGCGGCGCCTACACGCCATTATTGCGCGGACCGCACTCGCAGGGCACGAGGGACTCGAACCCCCAACCGCCGGTTTTGGAGACCGGTGCGCTACCAATTGCGCCAGTGCCCTATGTCGTCAACCACACTACCCTGATCGACTTACTGCCTGGACCGAACGCCACATCGACATGCGGCTGCAGGACCTGGCGAAAGTGTACGGAAGATTGCCCGCCACGTCGAACCCAAACCTGATCGCGCAGGTCACATGGCGTGGGGGCACGCGTGGGAGCATGGAGGCATGTCCACCCGACGCCGTGTCTCCACACGGATTTCCGCGATTTCCGAGTCCGCGACCCTCGCCGTGGACGCCAAGGCGAAGGCGATGAAGGCGGCCGGCCGTCCGGTCATCGGCTTCGGCGCGGGCGAGCCCGACTTCCCGACGCCCGACTACATCGTCGAGGCCGCCGTGGCCGCGGCGCGCGAGCCCCGCTTCCACAAGTACACCCCGGCGGGCGGCCTGCCCGAGCTGAAGCAGGCGATCGCCGCCAAGACGCGGCGCGACTCCGGCTACGAGGCCGACGCGTCGCGGGTGCTGGTGACCAACGGCGGCAAGCAGGCCGTCTACGAGGCGTTCGCCACGCTGCTCGACCCGGGCGACGAGGTCCTGGTCGTGGCCCCCTACTGGACGACCTACCCGGAGGCGATCAAGCTGGCCGGGGGCGTCCAGGTCGACGTCGTCACCGACGAGACGACGGGCTACCTGGCGGGCGTCGAGCAGCTGGAGGCGGCCCGCACCGACCGCACGAAGGTCCTGCTGTTCGTCTCGCCGTCCAACCCGACGGGCGCCGTCTACTCGCGCGAGCAGACGGTCGAGATCGGCCGCTGGGCGGCCGAGCACGGCCTGTGGGTGGTCACCGACGAGATCTACGAGCATCTGACGTACGGCGGCGCCGAGTTCACCAGCATCGCCACGGCCGTCCCCGAGCTGGGCGACCAGGTCGTGATCCTCAACGGCGTGGCCAAGACGTACGCGATGACGGGCTGGCGGGTCGGCTGGCTGATCGGGCCGCCCGACGTGGTCAAGGCGGCGACCAACCTGCAGTCGCACGCCACCTCCAACGTCTCCAACGTCTCGCAGATGGCCGCGCTGGCGGCGGTCTCCGGCGACCTGTCCGCGGTGGCGCGGATGCGTGAGGCGTTCGACCGGCGCCGCCAGACGATGGTGCGGATGCTCAACGAGATCCCGGGCGTGTTGTGCCCGGAGCCGAAGGGCGCGTTCTACGCCTACCCGGCGGTCAAGGAGCTCATCGGCAAGGAGCTGCGCGGGCGCCGCCCGGGGTCGTCGGCCGAGCTGGCCGAGCTGATCCTGGAGGAGGCGGAGGTGGCGGTGGTGCCCGGCGAGGCGTTCGGCACCCCCGGCTACTTCCGCCTGTCGTACGCGCTGGGCGACGACGACCTGGTGGAGGGCGTCAGCCGCCTCGCCAAGCTGCTGGCCGAGGCCCACTGACCGCGTCGCCCGGCAACGCGCGGGGCGATCACGGCGACGTCCGCAACGAGGGGGGTTACCCGGTCACCTCGTCGGCGATGCGGTCGATCTCCGTGGACAGGCCGGGGGTCGCGGCGACGTAGACGGCGGTGCCGGGGCGCTCCAGCCACATGAAGTTGTGCAGGTCGCCCCGGGTCTCCCAGCTCAGCGCGGGCTTGCCGTGGTGCATGCCGAGCGTGGCCCGGTCGACGAGGGTGGCGAACTCCTCGGCGGTCCTGACCCCGCAGACGACGCCGACGTGCAGTCGCTCGGCGCCCCGGCTCCAGGTCTCGCCCCTGACCTTCAGCTTCCGGGTGAGGGATCTGACGTGCCGGAACGTACCGGATCTCGTGGTGCCGACGGGCATGGCGGCGACGCCGACGGGTGCGGAGCCGCACGACAGCGTGGGGCCCGTCACGGCGGCGACCGGGCTGGGCCGGCCGATCTGCGGCGCGGGGGCGGACGGGCCGCACGCGGCAAGGCTCAGTGTCAGGAGCACCGTCGCCAGGCGCCGCATCACCACTCCAGGGCCGGAACGCGGGAAGAAGGACCCTAGTCTCCTACAACAGCCGTGCTGACACGGCAAGTCGCGGCCCGGTCCGGTGGCAAAATATGGCGATGGCAAGGTCCCTGCTCTCGCTGCCCAAGGCCCATCTGCATCTCCACTTCACCGGCTCCATGCGCCACTCGACCCTGATCGAGCTGGCCAGGGAGCAGGGCCTGCACCTGCCCGACGCGCTGGAGCAGGACTGGCCGCCCCGGCTGCGGGCGACCGACGAGCGCGGCTGGTTCCGGTTCCAGCGGCTGTACGACATCGCCAGGTCGGTGCTGCGGCGGCCGGAGCACGTCTACCGGCTGCTGCGCGAGACCGCCGAGGACGAGACGGCGGCCGGGTCGCGGTGGCTGGAGATCCAGGTCGACCCGTCGGGCTACCAGCAGATGTTCGGCGGCCTGACGGCCACGCTGGAGCTGGTGCTGGACGCGGCCGAGCAGGCTTCGCGGGCCACGGGCACCGGCCTCGCGGTGGTGGTGGCCGCCAACCGCACCAGGCATCCCCTCGACGCCAACACGCTCGCCCGGCTGGCCGCCCAGTACGTCGGCAAGGGCGTGGTCGGGTTCGGCCTGTCCAACGACGAGCGGCGTGGCCAGGCCCGCGACTTCGACCGGGCGTTCCGCATCGCCAAGCGGGCCGGGCTGCTGGCCGTGCCGCACGGCGGGGAGCTGCTGGGGCCGCGGAGCGTGGCGCAGTGCGTCGACGACCTCGACGCCGACCGGGTCGGCCACGGCGTGCGCGCGGCCGAGGACCGGTGGCTGATGGAGCGGCTGGCCGAGCGGCAGATCTGCTGCGAGGTGTGCCCGACCTCCAACGTGGGGCTGGGGGTGGCCGAGCGGGCGGCGGACGTGCCGCTGCGCAGGCTGTTCGAGGCGGGGGTGCCGGTCGCGCTCGGCTCCGACGACCCGCTGCTGTTCGGGGCCCGGCTGCTGCGCCAGTACGAGCTGGCCAGGGAGGTGTACGGGTTCACCGACGCGGAGATCGCCGAGCTGGCGCGCCAGTCGATCAGGTCGTCCGCCGCGCCCGAGCCGGTCCGCAAGGAGCTGATCAAGGGCGTCGACGACTGGCTGGCCTCACCGGAGTGAGCCGGCCAGCTCGGCCGCCCGCGCCATCGACGGGGCGCCCTCCAGCCGGTGGCCGACGTCGCCCGCCTGCCAGATGAGGGTGGGCCCGGCCTGGCGCAGCGGCACCTCCCCGCCCCCCTCGCGGGTGATGTAGCCGAGGGGGTGCGAGCCCGGCAGCCAGAAGCCGGTGACGCCGTCGACCTCGACCTCGTCGGGGAACGGCGGGCCGAGCCGCTTGAAGAAGAACGGGTCCATCCGGCCGTCGAACTGGTCCAGCCGGATGCCGTCCGGCCAGAACATCGACACCACCCGGCCGCCGTCGGCGACCGTCACGCGTTCCGGCTCGCCCAGCGCGGCCAGGGTCCTGACCGGGAACGCGACCTGCCCGGCGACCTCGTCAGGCGGCACCTCCCGCTCCCCCGGCAGCGGCGCCGGCGTGGGCACCGGAGCCGGCGTGTCGCCGCCGAGCCGCAGCTCGATCCCGGCGTAACGGAGGATCGCGGTCACCGCCTGCCTGCCCTGCGGGGTGGCCGCCGTGACGGCGACCAGGGCGACCACCGCCACCGCGACGATCCGCCACCGCCGCCTCCGCTTGACCGGCCGCGGGGCTTCCAGCCTGGTCCTTACGGCCGCCGCCACCTGCTCGGGCGGCGGGGCCGGCACGTCGAGGGAGCCGGCCAGGGCGCGCAACTCGGCCTCGATGTCGTCGAAGCGCTCATCCGAGCTCATGCCCTGCCTCCTCCCTGAGCCTCGCCAGGCCGCGGTGCGTCCTGGACTTGACGGTGCCGACCGGCCAGCCGAGCACCTGGGCGGTCTCGGCCTCGGACAGCTGTAAGAAGTACCGGCAGACGACGGCTCTGCGTTCCCGCTCGGGCAGCGCCCTGACCGCCTCCAGCAGCCGGGCCCGCCGGTCCGTCGCCACGGCCGTGCCCTCGGGGTCGTCGGGGGCCTTCGCCTCGGCCGTGGCGCTCAGCCGTACCGTCAGCTCCGACCTGCGGCCGCGCGCCCGCGTCAGGTTGTGCGTCTCGTTGGCCACGATACGCAGCAGCCACGGGCGGAAACCCGCGTCGCGGCGGAACGTCCTGAGATGCCGGAACGCCTTGACGAACGCCTCCTGCACCACGTCCTCGGCCTCGTCTCGGGCGCCGAACAGGACCGCGGTGCGGTGCGCGAGCGCGCTGTAACGGGCGACCAGCACCTCGTAGGCGGTCAGGTCGCCCTCCAGCGAGCGGGCGATGGCCTCGTCGTCATCCATGGGCGTGACTGATTCCACCGCATTCGTGGCGGGTACGGAAGAGTGTTCCGTGACCTTCGGCGCGGGGCGGGCACTAGACTCTGGCCCATTCCCGCGAACCCGTAAGGATCGGCGACTATGTCCTCTGGTTATGACCGTGTAGTCCAACCGGCAGCCGGTGACGAGGCCCTGGAGAACCACCTCGGCGGTGACGAGGCCAGAAACTACCGCAAGTACGAGTTCGACATGGTCGCCCCCCACGTCGGCCGGTCCCTGCTGGAGATCGGCTCCGGGCTCGGCCACTTCGCCGAGCAGTTCCTGCCGCGGCTCGACCGGCTGGTCGTCAGCGACTTCGACCCCTACTGCGTCGAGCAGCTCAAAAAGCGCTTCGCCGACCGCGACGACATCGACGTGCTGCAGTTCGCCCTGCCGACCGAGATCCCGCTCAAGGACAAGGTCGACACCGTGGTCATGATGAACGTCCTGGAGCACATCGAGGACGACGCCGAAGCGCTGCGCTCCCTGGCGCGCGTCACCCTCCCGGGCGGGCGGATCGTCATCTGGGTGCCGGGCTACATGCAGCTGTACGGCGACTTCGACCGCAAGGTCGGCCACGTGCAGCGCTACACGCCCAAGACGCTGGCCGCCACCGTGGGCAAGGCGGGGCTGGACATCGAGGTGCTCAAGCCGATCAACTTCCTGGGCGGCATCGCCTGGTGGGCGGCGGTGCGCCGGGGTGGGGTGGGTTACCCGGACCCGCGGCTGGTCAAGATCTACGACCGCACGGTGGTGCCGATGACGCGGCTCATCGAGCGCTTCATCCGGCCGCCGTTCGGGCAGACGGTCTTCTGCGTGGCCCGCGTCCCCGGCTGACTGTTCCTCATCGCGTGGTTCCTCGGTGCGGGTGCTGGTTCTACGGCGGATGCTCGCCGGGCTGATTGCTCCGCGCGAACCATGCCCGGCCGCGTGACATGGGCCTCGCAGTAGACGCGCTCCGCGCGAAATCCAGCTCGGGCTGCGCTGTGCGGGGGCAAGCCCCCGCGCCCCCCGGGCGAGGGAGCTACCGCCCCCTCGCGCTCCCCGCTCCCTGCCCATGCGGCGCCCGGGTGTCCCCATAGCTGATCAGGACGGTGGCATGGGTCCACCTCGTTGATCGGGACCCCAGGGGATCCCAAGGCCGACAGCCGTGGCCTGATCTCCGGAGCGGCTCGACGGCCCGATGGTCGCCGTCCAGCGCCCGCGCCGCAGCGCGATCCCGCCATCTGGGCGTATCAACACTTTCGCGCCATGGAACGGCAGCAAGCCGTGCCGAATCCAGTGATCGCGCACCTCGTCCAGATAGTCCCACAGGCGGCGCGGCCCGCTCTGGTGAACGATGACCTCCCCGGCGCGCTCTTCGGCCCGCGCCCACGATCCGTCCGGATGCACCATGATCGCGATCCGGATGCCGTTCTCCCGCGTGTGATGGTGCGTGATGCCTGGCGCGATGATCTCCAGCATGGTCCGTACGTCCCATGCCTCGACCACGTCCGGCACCACCGGATACCGGCCGCGCTCGACCCGCTCGCCCTCCTCGACGCGGGCCCGGTCCAGGAGCGCGTGCTCGGCCTGCGGATAGTCGGCGCCCGTCCGCGTACCCATGAACATGGCCTGGTCGCGCTCGATCCGGCCGGTCGCGGTGCCGTCCGGCTTCTTCTCGGCCGTGAGGATGACCCCCATGCCGGAGATCGTGGTGGCCAGCCGTCCGCCGGTGTGCAGAGCTGCCAGCCAGGACGGCGGGATCGGCCGTACCGACACCGTGGCGACGATCCGGTCCCACTGCCCGTCCAGCGGGCGCGTCGCGTCCCCGGCGATCAGCCGCGGCTCGTACCCGGCTTCCCCGAGCCGCCGCCGTGCCGCTCCGACGAGGTACGGGTCCACGTCGATCGCCGTCACCCGCTCGTCGCCGAGCCGAGCGCACAGTACGGCGGTGCCGTATCCGCTGCCGGCGCCCACGTCCAGGACGGTGCACGAGTCGTCGATCGAGGCATGCCTGAACATCTGGGCGACCAGCCCGGGAAGGGTGGACGACGAGGTGGGGCGGCCTGACGCGCGGGCGCCCGGATCGGCATGGTCAGCGTGCAGCGGCCCGATCCGTGTCACCAGTGTGGCGTTCGTGTAGGCCGCCGTCAGCCACTGTCCGGGGTCAGAGGCGCCATCCCGCCGCGCCCACCCGCCTTCCACCGGTTCCCACCAGTTAGGCACGAACGTGTGCCGGGGCGTGCGAGCGACCGGCGCCCGCCAGCGGGACCCGGGCGGCGTCGCGATGGCGGCCAGTGCTTCGGCCCGCTCTTTCCAGTCCATGAGAGCCCTTCAGCGGCCGGCTCGCAGGAAGCCCGTGGCCTTGTCCGGATCGTAGATCGTTTCCGCGGGGGCGCAGTCGTTGCCGTCGCTGTCAGGGTTGCACGCCGTGGCGGTGCGCCGACGCGGAACCTTCGCACACAGCTCTCGCCATTTCCTCCCGGCCAGGATGTCGGCCAGCGGAGTGGTGCGCACGTTTCCAGCCGACGGCAGGAACCGCGACAGAACGCACAGACGGACGTCACCGCCGCAGGAGACGGCCGCACGGCCATCGCCGCAGCGTCCGCACAGCTCGCGTACGGTCGGCTGGGCGGCCCGGTGCTCGGCGGCGCGGCCGACACCCCTCATCCGATCCACCCTGACACGGGTGACACCCAGCCGCTCCAACTCGGTGCGCGCCTGCTCGACGCGTTGCCCGTCGCCAAGGTCGATGATTCCCGCTCTGAGTGGGATACCGCGCCGCAGTGCCTCGCTGATCGCGGCACGGGTGCGTCGGTGGCTCCCCAGCCTGCCCGTGATCCTGTCGTGCTGGATCGGTGTGTCGCTGTAGTAGGAAGTGGCCAGCTCCACGCCTGGGCGGGTGAGCAGGTCCCAGAGCGGCTCCGTGATGTGCAGGAGATTCGAGAACACCTCCACCTTCAGGCCCCGGTCCAGCGCGTGCGTCAGCAGAAGGGCGAAGTCGGGCTGCAGGGTCGGCTCGCCGCCGATGAGTTGGACGTGTGAGACTCCGGCGGCGGGAGCGTCGTCGAGAAGCCGTTTCCAATCCGGGAGTGTCATCTCCCCGTGACCATCCGTGGGGGCGGAGAGGGCATAGCAGTGCGTGCAGCTGAGCTGGCAGCGGTTGGTGAGCTCCAGTTCGAGGAATCGGACGGGCGCCTGTGCCGGCGACCAAGCGGTTTCGATCGCGAGTTCAGCGGTCATCATCTGCTTTCTTCGTCCGGGGGCGACTGGCTGACGTCGGAGAGGGTGACGTCGGTGCTGTGGAGATCGAGGCAGCACCGGCACCCATGCGGCTCCTAACTTTCTGTAGCCTGTTGACTCCAGTTTGCAGTTTTATGGCGTGTGCGGAAAGCCCATCGAGGGTCACTGTTAAGGGACAGGCGGGTCACCCTGGGCACATCAACATCCGGGAGTACGCCGTGGTTGCCCGTGCGTACGGTCATGACGTCACCCGATGAGCGAGAAACTGCGGGACATCCGGCTCCGCATGACATGCATGGCCGCCAAGGTTGCTGCCGAGAACCCGGCACGCGAGGACGAGGTGGCGCTACGACTGGCCTTTCTCTGCGGAGAGTACGGACCGCGCCCGTGAAAGTGGATATCGGCGCCGTAGTCCGCGGTCACAGCATGCGGGGCAACCGCGCGACATGGGCCTCGCAGTAGACGCGCTCCGCGCGAAATCCAGCTCGGGCTGCGCTGTGCGGGGGCAAGCCCCCGCGCCCCAGGTCAAAGGCATGGCCTTCACCATGGGCGGCGCTCCGCGCCGATCAGCTCAGACGTGTTGTGCGGGGGCAAGCCCCCGCGCCCCCGGGCGAGGGAGCTACCGCCCCCTCGCGCTCCCCGGTCCCTGCCCATGCGGCGCGCGGGAATCCCCATAGCTGACCAGAAAGACGGTGGCATGGGTTCACCGGGTTGATCGGAACCTCAGGGGACCCCAAGTCCGTGGACAGGTGTGCAGGCATGGCCGACAGCCGTGACCTGATCCCCGGCGCAGCTCATCGGCTCAACGGCCCGATGGTCGCCGTCCAGGCCCCGCCGCAGCTCGATCCCACCATCTGGCCGTATCGGCCGCACATGGCGACGAGATGTGGTTGACCTCAACCGCAGTTGAGATTGCACGATGGCCGCTGAGGCCTGCCTCGTATGCGATTTGAGGAGTGCGTCCGTGAGCGCGGATTCTGCTTTCTGTTCGATCATCGACTACACCGTTGACGGCGTCGACACGCAGCGCGAGCTGGTGGAGGCCTTCGCCGAGATCCAGGAGCGGTGGGTGCGTTTCCATCCCGGCTACCGCTCGGCCCGCTTCCATGTGAGCACCGACGGCACACGCGTGTACAACATCGTGCACTGGGCGAGCGAGGCGGACTACCGCCACTTCGTGGAGACCTCCGATACCGAGGGCCGGATGGCCGCCATCGGCAAGGCGCTGGAGAGCCTGTCCGGCAGGGCCGAACCACGCATGACCGGAGTCCCTACCTACACCGTCGTCCGCGAGATCGGTCCCGGCCCTCAGCGCTTGGACCCGTGATCGCGCCCGGCAGCTCGCGGCCATGCCTGCCGACACTGCGAACCCCATCTCATCAGTAACGATCGATTGCGCAGGTCATTCATGAAGCTTGAGATTTACGCCGATGTGTTGTGCCCGTGGTGCTACATCGGCAAGAGACGCCTGACGGCCGCGCTGGCGCAGCACTCCGGCCGCGCTCGCGTCGAGGTCGCCTGGCGCAGCTATGAGCTGGCGCCGGAGGCGGAGCGCACCCCCGGCCCGACCGCCGCCGAGGCGATGGCCGAGTGGTGGGGCGAGCAGGCGCCCGCCCGCGTCGAGCACATCCGGTCGCTGGGCGCGGCCGAGGGCCTGGAGCTGAACCTGCATCTGGCTCGCCCGGTGAACACCTTCGACGCGCACCGGCTGGTCAAGCTGGCCACCGACCGCGACCGCGCCGACGAGATGATGGAACTGCTGCTGCGCGCCTACCACACCGAGGGCCTGAACGTCGCCGATGTGCAGGTCCTGCGTCGCCTTGGTGACCAGGCCGGGCTCGATGGCGATGAGGTGCGGGCCGTCCTGGCCGGCGACGGCTACGCCGACGAGGTCCGCGCCGACCGGCGCCGCGCGGCCGAACACGGCGTCACCGGCGTGCCCAGCCTGGTGGTCGACGGCCGTCCGCCGGTCCCCGGCGTCCAGCCTGTCGCTGATCTGTACCGGCTCCTGGAGCATGGTCTCGCGGCCCTTGACTGGTCCGGCTGATCGGCGATCCGAGCGCCCAATCTGCCCTTATCCCGCGCTCCGGCGGATCTGTGCAATGGAGAGCGCTGAGCTGGGCCGCACGGGGCAAGGCGCTGAACTGGGCAGGGACCGTGAGCCGCTGAACTGGGCAAGGACCGTGAGCCGTTGAACCGGGCCGCACGGGACAGAGCGCCGAACTGGGCAAGGACCGGGAGCCGCTGGGCCGCACAGGACAGGGCGCTGAACTGGGCAGGGACCGGGGAGCGCGAGGGGGCGGTAGCCCTCTCGCCCGGGGGCGCCGGGGGGGGGGGCCCCCCCCCCCCCCCCCCCGGGGGGGCGGGGGGGCGCCCCCCCGCACAACATGCCTGAGCTGATCAGCGCGAAGCGCCACCCACCGCGAAGACCACGCCCTTGACCTGAAGACGCGGGGGCTCGCCCCCGCACAACACAGCCCGAGCCGATCGGCGCGAAGCGCCACCCACCGCGAAGACCACGCCCTTGACCAGGGGACGCGAGGGCTCGCCCCCGCACAACACAGCCCGAGCTGGGATCGCGCGGAGCGCGTCTGCCGCGAGGGCCATGCAGTTGGGCTGAGACTCCGGCTGAGGACCTTCGGGAGGGTCCTCAGCCGGACGTCACTTGATGGACCCCGCCGTCAACCCGCCGACCACCTTCCGCTCGATCAACGCGAACAGGATGATCACCGGGATGGTGGCGATGACCGACCCGGCGAACAGGTTCTGCCAGTCGACCTGGTACTGGCCGATGAACGAGTTGAGCGCCACGGTCAGAGGCTGGTTCTCCGGGGTGGTGGTCAGGGTCAGGGCGACGACGAACTCGTTCCAGGCCGCGATGAACGTGAAGATCAGCGCGGTGATCACCCCGGGCATGGCCAGCGGGAGCGTGATGCGGAACAGCGCGCCGAACCGGCCGTTGCCGTCGATGAACGCGGCCTCCTCCAGCTCGCGCGGGATCGAGGAGAAGTACGCGTTCAGGATCCACACCGCGAACGCGAGGTTGAACCCGCCGTTGACCAGGATCAGCGACCAGATCGAGTCGACCAGCCCGAGCTGGGAGAACTCGCGGTAGATGCCCACGAGCATGGCCGTCGGCTGGAACATCTGGGTGATCAGCACGAGGATCAGGAAGAACGTCCGCCCCCTGAAGTTGTGCCGGGCGGAGTAGTAGGCGGCCGGCAGCGCCACCAGGAGCACCAGGACGGTGGAGCCGGCGGCCACCTGGAGGGTGACGACGAGGTTGCCCGCGAGGCCGCTGCTCCAGAAGTTGACCAGGTTGGCCCATTCCCACTGCGTGGGCAGGATGGTGGCGTCGCGCAGCGTCTCCTGGGGACGCAGCGAGGTCAGCAGCATCACCAGGTATGGGAACAGGAAGATGAACGCGACCACGTAGGCGACGGCCGCGGTCACCGTGGTCTTGAGTCTGGGCATGGCGCGGTGCCCGACGGGCGCGGGCCGGCGGCGGGCGGGGCGGGCCGACGCCTTCGGCGCGGTCTCGACTGCCATCACGCCACCGCCCTGTTCCAGCGCGAGATCTTGAGGAAGACCGCGGTGATCACCAGCACCATTCCGAAGTTGACGACCGACATGGCGGCGGACTCGCCGATGTCGGAGCTCTTGAGGATGAACATGAAGATGGTCGAGGTGGCCGTCGAGTATCCGGGCTGGCCGTGCGTCATCGCCCAGATGATCGGGAAGCTGTTGAAGACGTTCATCATGTTGATCAGCACGGCGACGGTCAGCGCGGGCCGGAGCAGCGGCAGGGTGATCGACCAGTAGGTGCGCGGCCGGGAGGCGCCGTCCATCTTGGCTGCCTCGTACACGTCACCGGGGATGGTGGCGAGGCCCGCGAGCAGCGCGTACGTGGTGAAGGGGACGGACACGAACACCGCGACGAACACCAGCCACGGCATGGCGGTGGAGGCGTCGCCGAGCTGGTCGGCTGAGGCTCCGCCGAGCGCGTCGATGAGCCCGAGTCTGAGCCTGATCTGGTTGATGACGCCGACCTCCGGGTCGAGCATCCACCGGAAGACGATGGCGGTCATCAGCACGGACGCGGCCCAGGGCGCGATCAGCGCCCAGCGGGCGACCTTGCGGCCGGGGAAGCGCTGGTTGAACAGCTGGGCGAGCGCGAGCGAGATCACCACGGTGAGGACGACGACGGCCACCACCCAGACCACGCTGCGGACCATGATGTCCGCGAAGTCCTTCTCGGCGAACAGCTTGTCGTAGTTGTCGAAGCCGTTCCAGCCTCGGACCACGCCGACCCGGCTGATCTCCAGGAACGAGGACCGGATCATCTCGACGACGGGCCAGAGCACGACGACGGCGATCAGCACCACCGCGGGCCCGATCCAGGCCAGCGGCTCCAGGGCGCGCAACCTTCTCATAAGTTCCTCCGTGGAGGTACGGCCGGCGCCTCAGGTGAGACGCCGGCCGTACGGGCCCCCGTCGTTCAGCCGGCCTCGGCGGTCTTCTGGAGTTCGCCGAGGACCGCGGCGGGGTCGTCCTTGACGGCGCCGCCGATGGTCTGCTTGATCGCCGGGTTCAGCTCGGCCCACTTCTCGTCCTGGAACGGGTAGAAGCTGGCGTTGGGCAGCGCGTCCAGGAACGGCTTGAGCTTCTCGTCGCCCGACAGCTTCTCGATGCCGCCGTTGGTGACGGGCAGCAGCTTGTACGTCTCGCTGATCTTCTCAGCGGCGGAGCCGGTGTAGAAGAAGTCGAAGAACTTCTTGATCTCCTCGGCGCGGCCGTTCTTGTTGAACGCCATGATCCAGTCCATGACGCCGAGCGTGGTGTCGAGCGGGCCGGTCTTGCCGGGGATGGGCGCGACGCCGTAGTTCTTCAGGCCGGCCGCGTCGAAGATCGGGATGGACATGGGTCCGCCGTTGACCATGCCGACCTTGCCGGCGCCGAAGTCCTCCCAGACCGTCTTGCGGTCCTTGGTGCCGGGGTTGGGGGTGGTGAGCCCGGCGTCGACGAGGCCCTTGACGTAGGTGAAGGTCTCGACGTTCTGCGGCGAGTTGATCGCCCACTTGCCGGCGTCGTCCTTGTAGCCGCCGCCGTTGCCGAGCATCCACAGGAACGACTCGGCCTGCGCCTCCTCCTGGCCGAGCGGGAGGCCGAACGGCTGGCTGACGCCGGAGGCCTTGAGCTTCTCGGCCGCGGCCTTGAGCTCGTCCCAGGTCTTGGGCGCCTCGGCGACGCCGGCCTTCTCGAACAGGTCCTTGTTGTAGAACAGGGCGCGGGCGGAGGACACGAACGGGATGCCGTAGGCCGTGCCGTCGACCTTGCCGAACTCGGCGAACTTCTGCAGCATGTCGCCGGACACCTCGGGCGACAGGACCTCGTCGACCTTGTGGAGCAGGCCGTCGGCGACGAATCCGGAGTAGTCGCCGGTCTGCAGGATGTCGGGCACCTGACCGTTCTGGATCATGGTGGCGACCTGCTTGTCGATGTCGTTCCAGTTGATGACCTGGACGTCGACCTTGATGTTCGGGTTGGCCGCCTGGAACTCGTCGACCACGCCCTTCCAGAAGTTCTCTCCGGAGTTGGGCTTGCCGGGGCCGTCGCCGTAGTCGGCGGCGACCATCTTCAGCGTGACCTGGCCGCCGTCGGCCGCCTGGTCGCCGCCGCCTTCCGACGCGCCGGAGCCACAGCTGGACAGGACCAGCACGGTAGCCAGGCCGAGAGCGGCGCCGCCCACAAGTCTCATTCTCACCGTAAGTACCGCCTTCTCATCGGACGGGTCGTGCTGGTCCGTACCAGCTGCCAGACCCTGCCCAGGGGTATGGGGCCGCGAGCGTCACGGCCCCACGCGTTTGCGCAAGCGTAAGCCGGGGTTCGCCTGGCGGTCTATACCGGTAAATTGCAGAACGGCAACAGTAAGGGGAAGAGTTCCGCACCTGCGGTCTAGACCACTTGTCAGCGAATCTTCCTGCGGACGTTCTCGCCACCCTCCGGCCGGCCGATCCACGGTCCTTCGATGGACGGGTCGAGGATGCCCTCCTCCAGGAAGGAGTAACGGCCGTCGAGCACGTATCGCGCCAGCCGCACGTCGTGGTCGTCACTGTTGTCCCAGAGCCTGTCGAACAGCGTGTCCACCCGCCGCCTGGCCTGCCGGCAGAACGTGTCGGCCAGTTCCAGCGGCCGGCGTCCGAGGTCGCCCTCGTCCTCGGCGGCCTTGACGCAGGCCGCGGTCATGGCGAACAGCTCGGCGCCGATGTCGACGATCCGGCCGAGGAACGCCTGCTTGTGCTCCAGCCTCCCCTGCCAGCGGGACATGCCGTAGAAGGTGGACCTGGCCAGCTTGCGGCTGGTCCGCTCCACGAAGCGCAGGTGCGTGGCCAGCGGCCCGAACTCCGAGAAGGCGGTGGGCAGCTGCCCCGCCCCGGTGACCAGGGACGGCAGCCAGCGGGCGTAGAAGCGGCCGGCCCGCTTGAGCGCCTGGGCGCGCTCCTGCCGTGAGGAGTCCGGGTTGATCAGCTCGCCGGCGGCGGTCAGGTGGGCGTCGACCGCCTCACGGGTGATGAGCAGCCGCATGATCTCGGACGAGCCCTCGAAGATGCGGTTGATCCGGGTGTCGCGCAGCATCTGCTCGGCCGGGACGCCGCGCTCGCCGCGCGCCGCGAGCGACTCGGCGGTCTCGTAGCCGCGCCCGCCCCTGATCTGGACCAGTTCGTCGAGCGCCTGGTAGGACATCTCGGTCGCGTACAGCTTGGCCAGCGCCGCCTCGATGCGGATGTCGCTGCCCTCGCCGTCGGCCAGCCTGGCGGTCAGGTCGGAGACGGCTTCCAGGGCGTACGCGGTCGCGGCGATGAAGGCGATCTTCGTGGCGACGGCCTCGTGCTCGCCTACCTTGCGGCCCCACTGGACGCGGGCGTTCGCCCACTCGCGGGCGATCTTCACGGCCCACTTGGCGTGCCCGGCGCAGCTGGCGGGCAGCGACAGCCGGCCGGTGTTGAGCGTGGTCAGGGCGATCTTCAGCCCTTCGCCCTCCCGCCCGATCAGGTTCTTCGCCGGGACCCTGACCTGCGAGAACTCCGTGACCCCGTTCTCGATGCCGCGCAACCCCATGAACGCGTTGCGCCGCCTGACCGTGATGCCCGGCGAGTCGCCCTCGACCACGAAGGCGCTGATCTTCTTCCCCGTACGGGCCATCACCACGAGCAGGTCGGCGACCACGCCGTTCGTGGTCCACAGCTTGACCCCGTCGAGCACGTACGCGTCGCCGTCGCGCACCGCGGTGGTCGACAGCCGGGCCGGATCGGAGCCCACGTCGGGCTCGGTGAGCAGGAACGCGGAGATCTCGCCGCGCGCGCACCGGGGCAGGAACTCGCGCTTCTGTTCCTCGCTGCCGAACAGCTTCAGCGGCTGCGGCACCCCGATCGACTGGTGCGCCGACAGCAGCGTGGCCAGCGCCGGGCAGTACGAGCCGACCAGCATGAGCGCGCGGCAGTAGTACAGGTACGGCAGGCCGAGCCCGCCGTACTCCTCACCGATCGTGATCCCGAACGCTCCCAGCCCGGCCAGGCCCTTGACGACCTCGTCCGGGATGACCCCGTCCCGCTCGATCCGGGCGGGATCGACGTGCGCGTCGAGATATCTTCGGACGGCCCGGACGAACTCCTCGCCGCGTTTGGCCGCCTCGTCGGGCACGGACGGCACCGGATGCACCAGATCCAGCCGGAGATCTCCGAGGAACAGTTGCTTGGCGAAGCTCGGGCGGGTCCACTCTTGCTCGCGGGCCTGCTCGCCGAGCTCCCTTGCCTTGGCGTACTCGCTCATGGCATCCTCCCGCCGACAGTACGCCGAATCGACTCAGCGAGAAAGCGGCCGGCGCGGCAGCTCGACGACCAGGACGGTCGCGAGCAGGCCCAGCGTCGCGGGCACCAGCAGGTAGAAGCCGCAACAGGCGAGCGACACAGCCGACAGGGCGGTGGCCGCGACCGCGGTGGCGCGCTGCCTTCCGGCGGGCAGCAGCCGTACGGCGGCGGCCACCCCGACGGTGGTGACCGCGGCGAGGCAGGCGGCGGTGGCCCGCATGAGCACGTCCAGGTCGCCCGCGAGGAACAGCACCGGCACGCTCAGCGCGGCCAGCAGCGCCAGGCTGCGCAGCGGCGTCCGGCCGGGCTCACCTCCGCTGGCGAACCAGCCGGGCAGCGCGCCGGTCCTCGCCATGGCGGCGCCGAGCCGGGAGGCGCCGGCGATGTAGGTGTTGATGGCGCCGAAGGTGAGCAGCACCGCGACGGCGCCGGTCACCGGCCGGGCCCCTGGGCCGAAGCCGATCTCCAGGAGCGCGGCGAGCGGCACCGCCGTCGTGCCGGCCCGGTCGCCGAGCACGCCGATCGTGGTCAGGCAGACGCCCAGATAGAGCACGATGATCACTACCAGCGCCACGGCCGTGGCCCGCACCAGGCCGCGCCGGTCGGCGAACTCGGCTGACAGGTGGCTGGCCGCCTCCCAGCCGACGAAGGCGAACAACAGCACCCCGGCCGCGCTCGCCACGCCCGCGGCCCCGTACGGGGCGAACGGGATGAAGGAGGTCGCCTCCGCGTGCGGCGCGGCGGTGACGACGGCGGCGGCGAGCAGCGCGACCAGCCCGCCGAGCAGGGCGAGCTGCAGCCGCCCAGAGGTGCGCAGCCCCGCCGCGTTGGCCAGGAACGCGGCGGCCAGCAGCGCGGCGGCGGCGGCCATCCGGTCGACCCCGAAGGCGTCGGCCACGTATCCCCCGCCGACCAGCGCCGCGGCCACGGTGCCCAGCGGGACCGCACCGTAGAACCACCATCCCGTCATCGCCGCCCATCTCGGGCCGAACGTCCGCGCGGCGAACGCGGCCACGCCGCCGCCGTCGGGGTGGCGCGCGCCGAGCGCGGCGAAGGTCAGCGCGACCGGCACGCTCAGCGCCAGCAGTCCCGCCCAGGCCAGCACCGACGCCGGCCCCGCCGCGGCGGCGGCGAGCTGGGGCAGCACGAGCATGCCCGGTCCCAGCACGCCGCCGAGGAGCATCGCGGTGCCCTGTCCGGCACCCATTCGCCCATTCATGCCGACAGACGCTACGCATCCGATCGGCAGTCTCGGCGTTCCACCGACCGAACGTTCGATTCCGCTGCCAGAATCCCGTCATGGACGAACTTGATACGGCGATCGTAGGACTCCTTCAAACGGATGCGCGGCTGTCCAACCGCGAACTCGCCCGCCGCCTCGGCGTCGCCCCCTCCACGTGCCTGGAGCGGGTACGCGCGCTCACCCGCCGCGGTGTGATCCGCGGCTACCACGCCGACATCGACCCCGCGGCGCTCAACCGGAGCGTGCAGGCCATGGTCATGGTGCAGGTCCGCCCGCTGAGCCGGGAGGTGATCGACACCTTCAAGCGGTCGACGGCCGCGCTGCCGGAGGTGCTGAGCGTGTTCGTGCTGGCCGGCGGCGACGACTTCCTGCTGCACGTGGCCGTCCAGGACCTCGACCACCTGCACAACTTCCTGCTCGACCGGCTGAGCAAGCGGCGCGAGATCTCCGGCTTCCGCACCTCGGTGATCTTTCAGCAGGTGCGCGACCCGGCCCCCGCCCGGCTGCCCGACCCGGCCTAGCCGCACACGGTGCCCGGCGCGGGGAGGCGCAGGCTGATCAGGTAGCGGTTCACGTGGGCGATGACGCAGGAGTCGCCGCTCTTGTAGAGGCCGTGACCGTACCCCTGACGCTGAACCGCGGCCGAGCCGGGCACCCGCCGTACGATGTCCGCCGACCCGTCGAAGTCCGTCAAGGAGCCGACGCCCAGGTAGGGCGGCAGTTCCCCGGCCGGCAGCGGCGCGGCCCGGTTGGTCGCCGGGGCCGGCCAGCCGACACAGGCGAGCGGGTGCCAGAGTTCGTTCCCCGCGAGGTTCGGCAGCAGGCGCTCGCCCTCGCGACGCGTCTCCTGATACTCCTCGTAGTCGCGGAAGCCGAGGCCGTCGAGGCAGTGGGTCATGTTCATCCCGGTGAACGCGGGGACCTTCGGGCTTTTCGTGCTCCGCCGGACGTAGTCGGCGAAGCCCGAGGCGTCACCGCCGGCGGCCCGCTTGATCGCGTCGGCGAGCTCCACCCATCGGGGGAACTCGGGATCCGGACCCGGTGAGACGATGCTGGGGGCGGCGGCCACCTGGAGGTCGAACCCGCTGTAGGCGGCCCGCGGCGGCTCACCCTTGACCGGCACAGGGACGCGGTCGGCCCGGGCCACCAGCGCCCGCCACACCTCGCCGACGTCCTGGCCGTGCAGCGCGCACGTGGTGCTCGCCGCGCACCAGGCGACGAAGCGGGTGAAGGACTCCTCATGCGGGAGCCTGCCGCGCACGCGGTCCAGGTACGGGCTGACCGAGCCGTCGAAGACCATCGCGCGCACCCGGCCGGGGAACAGCCGGGAGTAGGCGATCCCCGGTACGCCGCCGTAGGAGGTGGCGATGAAGCTCAGCTTCTCCTCGCCCAGCGCGACGCGGATCGCCTCCATGTCCCGCGCCACGGAGGCCGAGTCCAGGTGGTCGAAGAACTCGGGGTCGGCGGCGCGGCATCGCTCCACCGCCGCCCGGTTGCGCCTGCCCAGCTCGGCGTACTCCTCACGGGTGTCCGGCCGGGTGATCCAGGGGCCGGTGATGAGGCAGTCGTACGGCAGCACGCCCTTGTCGACGGTGTTGCGGGGCTCGACGCTGACCACGTCGAAACGGTCGCGCAGCTCGGCGAAGCTGCCCGCGCTCCTGCTCAGGTCCGCCACGCCCGAGCCGCCAGGCCCGCCGGGGATCGCGAACACCGTGCCCGTCCGGCGCTGGGCCCCGGTCGCCGGCAGCATGCCGACGGTCAGCTCGATCTGCCGCCCGGCGGGCTCCGCCCAGTCCACCGGCACCTTGATCGAGGTGCAGCGCATCTCCTTGACGAGGTTCTCGTCCGCGCAGTCCGCCCAGGCCACCGCCGACGGGCCGGCGCCCGGCGAAGCGGCCACGGCGGCGGGTGCCGCCGAGACCAGGACGGTCATGGCCGCGCCGATCGCCAGCGCTCTGACCCGGCCCCGTCCTGGCGAGATCACCATGGCCCCCGCTGTCAGCGCGGCGACCACGTACGCGACCAGCAGCCCCGCCGCGACGGCGGGCGGCAGGACCCCGCCGCCGACCCCCGCGATCTGGAGCGGCAGGCTCTCGATCATGAACGAGCCGGCCTGCGCGCGCAGCGGCATGGGCAGCGTCCTGGCCGCCGTCGGCAGCACCACGATGATCACGGTCATGACGACCAGCGCGCCCGGGGTGGAGCGGACGGCGGCCCCCACGCCGAGCCCGATCAGCGCGACGGCGGCCATCGACAGTCCGGCGACGATCACCGAGGCGAGCACGCCCGGCTCCGACAGCGGCGTGCCCAGCGTCACCCCGTCACGGAGCACCTGCCCGGCCCGGTCGCCGAGCACCGCCATGGCGGCCGCGTGCATGGCGAACGCCAGGACCTGACCCGCCACCAGGGCGACCGCGGCCAGGCCGGGCGCCTTGGCCAGCAGGAACATCGAGCGGCGCGGCACGGCTGCCAAGCTCGTCCGGATCATCCCGGTGCGGTACTCGGAGGTGATCGCCAGGGCGCCGAGCACGCCGAACACGAAGTAGGCGACCGCGATCCCGTTGCCGACGCCGTCCCCGTTGCCGGGGAAGGCCATCCTCTCTTCCATCGTCTGGTTGTCGAACCCGCGGCCGATCATGAACGCGATCCCGGCGCAGGCCAGGACGGCCGCCACCGAACAGGCCAGCAAGTAGAGGTTCGAGCGGAGCGAGCGGAGCTTCATCCACTCGGAAGCGATCACGTCGATCATCGGTCAGCGTCCTCCGGAGTGGTACTCGGTGCTGTCCTCGGTGAGCCGCATGAACGCCTCCTCCAGGGACGCGCCGCGCGGAGACAGCTCCGCCAGCGGGATCCCCTCGGCCAGCGCCAGCACGCCGATCTCGGCCGCGTCCAGGTCGTGGACGGACAGAGCGCCGTCGTCCTCGGTCACCACTTCCGCCCCCCGCGCGCGCATGACGGCGGTGAGACGCTCCGGGTCGGACGTGCGGACCAGCACGTCGCCACGGAAGAGCCCGGCCAGGGTGTTCATGGCGGTGTCCGCGATCAGCCGGCCCCGCCCGATGACGACGACGTGGTCGGCGGTGAGCGCCATCTCGTTCATCAGATGGCTGGACAGCAGCACGGTACGGCCCTCGCCCGCCAGCGACCGCAGCAGGTCGCGCAGCCAGCGAATGCCTTCCGGGTCCAGCCCGTTCAGCGGCTCGTCGAACATCAGCACCGGCGGATCGCCGAGCAGCGCCGCCGCGATCCCCAGCCGCTGCTTCATGCCGAGGGAGAACCCGCTGATCCGCCGGTCCGCGACCCCGGCCAGACCGGCCTGCTCCAGCACCCCGGTCACCCGGCCGGCGCCGATGCCGTTGCTGCGCGCCAGACAGCCGAGATGGGCGCGGGCGGTCCGGCCGCCGTGCACCGCCCCGGCGTCGAGCAGCGCCCCCATGGTGCGCAGAGGCCGGCGCAGCGACACGTACGCGCGCCCGTCCACCAGCGCCTCGCCCGCGTCGGGCGACTCCAGCCCCAGCACGGCCCGCATGGTCGTGGACTTGCCCGCCCCGTTCGGGCCCAGGAAGCCGGTCACCAGGCCGGGTCTCACCGTGAAGGTCAGGTCGTCGACAGCTCGCGTTCTGCCGTACCGGATGGTCAGGCCCCTCACTTCGATCACATCGCTCCCTCGTACGTGGATTCTGACGTGATCGAGCCTGGTGGCCGGAAAGCCCGTCCTCCATGGGCGCCCGCCCACCAGGGCGGGTGGAGAATCCCCACCTTCGCCGGTGGGGCCGGCCCTACCGTCACAGACCCACGCACAGGGCAGACTGCAACCGTGACCCGGACACGACCCGCACCCGGCGACGCCCTGCGCAAGCCCGCCGACAGGCCGTCGGCCCAGGCCCGGAACACGGCGGCCGGGCCCGCTGCCCAGGCCCTGACGGCGGCCGGACTAGCGGCTCAAGCCCTGAAGACGGCCGGACCGGCGGCCCGCGCCCTGAAGACGGCGGCCGGCCTGGCGGCCAAGGCTCTGAGGACGGCGGCCGGGCTGGTGGACCTCGCGCTCAACGCCGTCACCGGGCTGGCCGCGCTCGCGCTGCTCGCGCTGGTCACGGTGAGCGCCGCGCTGGAGCCGGTGGCCGGCCCCCTGGCCGCGCCGCTGGCCCGCTCGCTCGGGCTCGCCCACCGTCTGGCCGCTTTCCAGCGCCGCTGGGCGGGCCGGGTCCTACCCCGGGACGGGGACACGGAAAGCAGGAACCGCGACGCGAACCGCAGAGACCACGACACGGACATCAGGGACCGCGACGCAAACGCCAGGAACCGCGACGCGAACGCCAGGGACCGCGACACAGACAGCAGCAACCGCGACACACACGGCAGGAACCGCGACACGAACGCCAGGGGCGGTGTCGGGCGTCACCGCGGTGCCGGGGCCTCGCTTCAGGCCCCGCACGGCACACGGCGGACGATGCTGTGGCTGGCCGTGCACAGCGTCACGGGCCCGGCACCCCTTGCGGTGATGTGGGCGATGCTGGCCGCTCTGGACCACGTCTTCTTCAGGCTGCGCCCGATGGAGAACAGCAGCCTGAGCACGTTCGCCCTGTCGATGTCGGTCGCGTCCATCGCGGTGATCATCCTCATCTCCGTCCCCCTGTTCCGCACCGGTCAGGCACGGCTGGCACGGCTGCTCCTGGACACCCGCCCGGCACCGGACGCCAGGATCCGGGAGCTGGCCGCGTCCCGCGCCGCGGTGCTGGACGCGCGTGAGGCCGAGGTGCGCCGCATCGAGCGCGATCTGCACGACGGCGCCCAGGCCAAGCTGATCGCCATCCGCATGCACCTGGCGCTGGCCCGCGGCTGCCGCGACCCCGACGAGCTGCACCGGGCGATCGACGAGGCGCGGGAGGCCGCCGGGGAGGCCCTGACGGACCTGCGCGACCTGGTGCGCGGCATCCATCCCCCGGTGCTGGCCGACCGCGGCCTGGCCGGGGCCATCGAGGCGTCCGCGCTGCTCTGCCCCATGCCGGTCGAACTCCACCTGGACCTGCCCGGCCGGCTGCCGCCGCCCGTCGAGTCCGCCGTGTACTTCGCCGCCGCCGAAGCCCTGACCAACGCGACCAAGCACAGCGGCGCCTCCCACGCCTGGGTACGGCTCCGCCACGTGGCCGGCGTGCTGCGCGTGGGCGTGGGCGACGACGGTCACGGCGGAGCCCGCCTGGACCGGGGCACCGGCCTGCGCGGCATCGAGAACCGCCTGTCCGCCTTCGACGGCTCGCTCACCGTGAGCAGCCCTCCCGGCGGCCCCACCGAACTGACCATGGAGCTTCCGTGCGCGTTGTCATCGCCGAAGATCTCGCACTGCTGAGGGACGGCCTGGTCCGCCTGCTGTCGGCCCACGGCTGCACCGTGGTGGAGGCCGTCGGCAACGCTCCCATGCTGCTGCGGGCTCTGGTGCGGCACCGCCCGGACGTGGCCGTGGTCGACGTGCGCCTGCCGCCCGGCTTCACCGACGAAGGCCTGCGCACCGCGCTTGAGGCACGCCGCCAAGTGCCGGGGCTGCCCGTGCTGATCCTGTCCCAGTACGTCGAGCAGCTCTACGCCAGGGAGTTGCTGTCCGACCGCTCCGGCGGGGTGGGATACCTGTTGAAGGACCGGGTGGGCGACGTCGACCGTTTCGTGGACGCCGTCCGCCAGGTCGCGGGCGGCGGCACCGCGATGGACCCGGAGGTCGTCTCCCAGCTCCTGACTCACCGGGGCCGGGACGAGCCGCTGGCCACGCTGACGCGACGGGAGCGCGAGGTGCTCGCGCTGATGGCGGAGGGCATGTCCAACCTGGCGATCGCGGCCCGCTTCCAGGTGACCGACAAGGCGATCGGCAAGCACACCAACAACATCTTCGCCAAGCTCGGCCTGCCTCCGTCCGACGACCACAACCGGCGGGTCATGGCGGTCCTGGCCTACCTTCAGGCCACCCCGGGATCATTGCCGTCCGGGGGCTCCTGACGGCCACGCGATGTACTCCGGCGGCACCCGCTCGGCCAGCCACACCCCGTTGGCGCTGACCCGGAACTCGTGTCCGGCCTCGTGCATCGCCCCCGCGTCCACCGGCAGCACCACGGGCCGGCCGCGGCGGGCGCCCACCCGGGTGGCGGTCTCGCGGTCGGCCGACAGGTGCACGTGGTGGCGGTCCATCGGCAGCAGCCCCCGCTCCCTGATCGCGTCCAGGTTCCGCGCCACCGTGCCGTGATAGAGGTACGCGGGCGGCACGGTCACCGGAAGGCCGAGGTCGACGGTGACGGAGTGGCCCTGGTTGGCGCGGATCCGGTCGCCGTCCAGGGCGTAGCGCCGCTTGTCGTTGTCCCGTACCACCCGTTCCAGTTCCTCGCGGCCGATCGGGAAGCCGTGCGCCGCGGCGGCCCGCAGGAAGGTCTCGACGTCCACCCAGCCCTGCTCGTCGAGCGCGATGCCGATGCGCTCGGGCTGGTGACGCAGGTGCTTGGCCACGTACTTGGAGACGCGTACGAGTCGCCGCTCGTCCATGGGCACCCCCGTCGATAAATCGGTTGTGCCGCACCTTACGGGACATCTACCTTCGAGTCATGCGCCTTTACCAGTAATGCGCCGGGGCCGTCGAACGGCCCGGCCCACGAAGCCGATCCCTGCCATTACGTAAAGGAGCCTTCTTATGCGTGCCCACATTTCCAGCAAATCCGATAAGTCGGGCAAGCGCCCGCCGGCCCCCAAGCAGATGCCGCGCATGCCGCAGCGCCCCATCGCGCCGCCCCGCCGCATCCCGCCCAAGGGCCGCTGAAGCCACTACCAGGATGGTGGTGGTCCGCGGCGTCGCCGCGACCCACGCGTGCCCCGCCTCTCCCGACAGGGGCGGGGCACGCGCCTTTCCCGGGACGTTAGGATCCACGGCATGTCTTGGCCATCGGACCCCAGTGAAGACACCCACTACCTGGATCAGGTCGTCGAGCGGACCCAGGCCGCGGTGCGCGACCTGCGCCGGGCCGAGCGCCTGATCGCCGAGGTCGAAGGCGCCGGCGAGGCCGCCCAGGGCATGATCAGGGCCCGGGCCGGCGGACACGGCGCGATGCGCGGGCTGCACATCGACCCCCGGGCGCTCCGCCTCGACCCGCGCACCCTCGGCGCCGAGGTCACCAAGGCGATCCAGCAGGCGCAGGAGGCCGCCACCGAGCGCACCGAGGAGATCGTCGCCGAGGCGACCGCCCGCGTCGGCGTCCTCCCCGAGCCGCTCGACGAGACGTTCGTCCGCCACCGGGTGGAGTCCGCCGCCCGCGACCTCTACTCGGGAGGGCTGTGATGTTCGGTTTCGACCTCGACCCGGGCGACATCCGCGAGCAGGACGTCGACAGGGCCGCCGAGCAGGCCGGGCGCCTGGAGGCGCTGCTCGCCGAGCAGGAGGAGAGGCTGGCCGGGATCGTCGGCACCGGCACGGGCGACCGCGTCCAGGTGAAGGCGTCCGCGGCGGTCGACGGGCGCGTGCTGGAGGTCGTCCTGGGCCCCCAGGCCGCCCGCGAGGGCAGCCACGTCCTCGCCGAGGAGATCCTCCTGGCCGTGCGGCGCGCACAGGACGACACCCGGCGTCAGGCCGAGGCGCTCCTGAGCGCGGCCGTCCAGGAGGCCGTCCCCGGCCTCGACCTCGCCGCGCTGAACGAACAACTGAACAGGCCCGGCTGACAACCGCAACGACTCACAACAACCACATAAGTCACCTTTCCTCGCTATCGTCACATCTATGAGTACGGGGTTCGAGATGGCGCCCGAGTCCCTGCGGCTGCAGGCGACGCGGGTGCACCAGCACGGGGAAGATTACGAGGCGGCGGTGGCGCGGCTCCGCGAGGGCGGCGGCCAGTGGGGCGACGACGGGCTCTTCGCCGCCCTGCAACTGGCCTGGACCGAGTGCCGTGAGGTCATACTCACCGCCGTGCCCGGCCTGTCCGGCTCGATCAACGGCGTGGGCGACGGCATGGTGGCGGCGTCCGCCAACATCGGGGCCGTGGAGACCGCGCTCACCACACCGGAGCCGGACCGATGGGCATAGTCCTGCCGCCGGAGCTCCACTTCGCCCTCGATCTGGCCGGCGTCCCGTTCCCCAACGTCGACGAGGACCTGATCCGCGGCGACGCCGACGCGGTGCGCACCGTCGAGAGCGGGACGGCCACGGCCGGATCGGAAGCGGACGCGACCGTCCTGTCCTCCTCAGCCGTCTACCGGGGCGGCAGCGCCACCCAGTTACAGGGCTTCTGGCAGACGACCGGCGCCGACTCCGGCCACCTGGCCCAGGCCGCGACGGCGATGCGGGTGGCGCCCGTGGCGCTGGACGGCATGGCGAACGTGGTGACCGCCACCAAGGTCGCGGTCGGCACGGTCGCGGCCGTCGCCACTGTGCGCCTGGCGCTGTCCAGGCTCACTCCCCCGCCCCACGGCAGCGTCATGTCGCTCGCCACGCTGCTCGCCACCAGGCGGGCCGGCACGAAGATCTACCGCGAGGCCTTCGAGGGCGCGACCAGGGAGCTCGCGCCCGGCATGGCGCGCCGCGTCACCGACCCGATGCGGCGCATCCTGGAGAACCTGCGCCGCCCCGGCGGTCCCGGCGGCACCGCCCTGGCGGGCGCCGGAGGGCCCGGGCGGATCCCGGTCTCCGGGTTCCGCAACCGCATGGACGACATGCCCGGCATCATGCAGATGGCCCGGGGCGGGCGCGGAGGCGGGCGCGGCCGTCCCGAGTCGCAGGCCAACCTCAACAAAGAGGAACTGGAGGCCGTGGAGGCGAAGGAGAACGGTCAGCCCTACGACCGGAGCGTCTTCAACAGGGCCGCAGGCAAGATACGCAAGGCCGAGAAGTTCGAAGGCGACAGGAACAAGCAGAAGAGAGGGCGAGGGAAATAACGATGGCAGACCGGGTCGGATTCGAGTCGCAGCACTTCTCGCTGAACAACCCGCGGGGCGAGGAGCAGGGCGACGTCCCCATGCTGCTGCGCCGGCTGGCCAGCACGCTGGAGGAGATGGGCGGGATCGAGATCCGCGACCTGATCCTGCACAGCGACACCGACGACGACGGCGACCCCTGGCCCTACGTCACCGTCTACTACTCGCCCCTGCCCGACGACGGGGCCGAGCTCCCCTGACGCGAACGGCGCCCCGCCCCCCTTCGCGGGGAGCGGGGCGCCGTTCGCGTCAGGGCCGGGGGCGGGGTCGCCCGCCAAGGTCCCCGCCGCCTGCCCCGACGGGCCTCAGAGGCGCTCGATGATGGTGACGTTGGCCTGGCCGCCGCCCTCGCACATCGTCTGCAGGCCGTACCTGCCACCGGTGCGCTCCAGCTCGTTCAGCAGCTTCGTCATGAGGATCGAGCCCGTGGCGCCCAGCGGGTGGCCCAGGGCGATGGCGCCGCCGTTGGGGTTGACCTTGGCCGGGTCGGCGCCGAGCTCCTTGATCCAGGCGAGCGGCACCGGCGCGAACGCCTCGTTGATCTCCACCACGTCGATGTCGTCGATCGACAGCCCGGCCTTGCTCAGCGCCTTCTGCGTGGCGGGGATCGGCGCGGTCAGCATGTAGACCGGGTCGTCGCCCACGACCGTGAGCTGGGTGATGCGGGCGCGCGGGGTCAGGTTGTGGTCCCTGACGGCCTGCTCGGAGGCGATCAGCACGGCGCCGGAGCCGTCGGAGATCTGCGAGGAGGTGGCGGCGGTGATCTGGCCGCCCTCCTTCAGCGTCTTCAGCGACCCCATCTTCTCCAGCGTGGTGTCGGCGCGCGGGCCCTCGTCGTCCTCGACGCCGTTGACCGGCGCGATCTGCTCCTTGAAGTAGCCGTTGGCGATGGCCTTGGCCGCCCGCTGGTGCGACTCCAGGGCGAAGCGCTCCAGCTCCGCGCGCTCCAGACCCCACTTCTCGCACATCAGCTCCGCGCCGCGGAACTGGGAGATCTCCTGCTTGCCGTAGCGCTCGACCCAGGTCTCGCCGAACGGGAACGGCATGCCCTTCTCCAGCGCGGCGGAGACCGGCGAGCCCATCGGCACGATGCTCATCGACTCCACGCCGGCCGCCACGACCAGGTCCTGGGTGCCGGACATGACGCCCTGCGCGGCGAAGTGGATCGACTGCTGGGAGGAGCCGCACTGGCGGTCGATGGTGACGCCGGGAGTGGTCTCCGGCAGGCCGGCCGACAGCCAGGCATTACGGGCGATGTCCAGGGACTGGGGGCCGAACTGCATGACGCACCCCATGATCACGTCCTCCACCGCCGCGGGGTCTACACCGGTGCGGTCGATCAGTGCCTTGAGCGTGTGCGCGGCAAGATCGGTGGGGTGGACGGTGGACAGGCCGCCCTTCTTCTTTCCGACCGGGGTCCGGACGGCCCCGACGATGTACGCCTCTGCCACTGTTCCTCCTGTAAACCGAGCAATATTCGGTTCTCTCCCCGAGAGTACAGCAGAACGTTGCTCGGGTGCCTATGACGAAGGCGGCAGAAGGTCCTCCGCCCGGTCGACGCGGAACCGCCACCGGTCCACGACCAGCCCGTTCAGCGCGTCCGACAGCGACAGCGCCAGCGTGGCCAGCTTCGCCTGGTCGTCGCCGCGCAGTTCGAGGGCGGTCAGCTCGGCCGCGAACGGCAGCAGCTCCTGGGCCGCGGGCGGCTGCCCCTTCTCCGGCACGACCAGGACCCGGACGCCGCCGGCGGTGAAGACGAACTCCTCCTCCTGCTCGACCTCACCCTCCAGCAGCTCCATCAGCTCTTCGGCGGCGGGCCTGACCGGCAGGATGACCGCGGGCCCGCCCGGCAGGCTCTCGTCGGCGGGATCGGTGACCTCGCCCCGGCAGACCGCGAGCCCGCCCAGCCGGAACGCCAGCCCCTCCGCCAGGAAGCGGTCGAAGTAGTCGACGGGCAGCGGGCCCTCCGCGGTCACCCGGCACGCCCACACCTGCTCCAGCTCGCCGCCGACCAGGCCGGGATCGGCCTCGACCGGCGCGTGCACCCGGACGTCGACGGCGACGACGTCGTCCCCGTCCTCCCGCGCGCCCGGGTCGGCCAGCCGCACCAGCCGCAGCAGCTCCGACCGGTCCGGCCTGGCGGGCAGAGCCGCCGTGGGGCCAGTACGTAGTCTCCGCTTCGCCATCCAGCCCATTGCGCGCCCTCCGCGATCAGCTTCGATAGGAGCTCGTCATCGTCGCGTACACGATGACGTTGTCGGTGTAGTGGCCGGTGTTGCGGTTGTAGACGCCACCGCAGGTGATCAGGTGGAGCTGGGCGTTCTGCTGCGGGCCGTAGACCCGCTGCGTCGGGAACGTCTTCTTGTCCGCCTGCTCGACGCCGCCGACCGTGAACACGGCCGTGACGCCGTCCTGCCGCTTGACCTCGATCTGGTCGCCGTTGCGGATCTCGGGCAGGCGGGCGAACACGGCGCTGCGCGTCCGGGTGTCCTTGTGGCCCAGCACCACCGCCGGGCCGGCCTCGCCCGGGGTCGACATGTTCCGGTACCAGCCGACCAGGTTGGGGTTGTCCGACGGCGGCACCTGGATCGTGCCGTCCTTGGCCAGGCCCACCGACTTGATCGGCGCGTCGATGCCCAGCCGCTTGACCTTCAGCCGCACCGGGCTCGACGGCAGCATCGCCGGGGCCGGCTGGATCTGCGGCAGCGGCGGCGGCACATCCGGGGCGGCCTGGAACATCGCCTGCTCCGGCTGCCCCGCCTTCCCCTCGGGCTGCGCGGTCAGGGCCAGCGAGTCACGATCGCTCGCCAGCCCGTACTCCTCGGGCGCGCCCAGCACGATCAGCATCCCCGCGACCACGGTCACCACCCCCGCGATCGCCGCGACCAGCAGCGTCGTGCGCAGCACCTTCCCGCCGTCGTCCGGCTGCGGGGGCGGCGGTACGGGTGAGCCGTACGGATACTGGTTGACCACGGCCGATCACCCCCTGGCGGCGCGGCGGCGCATCAGCAGCCCGCCACCCCCGGCGGCCAGGATCAGCATGGATCCGGCGAGGACGAACATCCGCCCGTCGGGCCCGGCGTCACCACCGGCCCCGGTGGCGACCCCGTCCTTCGGCGTCTTGGACGAGCGCGCCGTCGGGCTGGTGGTCCGCGTGGTGGGGGTCTCGGTGACGATCACCGTGGTCGTCTTGGTGGGGGTCGCGGTCGGCGTCGTGGTCGGGTCGTCGGTGGGATCGTCGGTCGGCGTGCCCGCGGCGACCTGGAACGTGAAGGTGGGCAGACCGGTCGTGGGAGCCGTGCACTTGAGGGCCGCCGCGGTCGCGCTCGTACCGAAGGCCAGGTCGCCTGGGGTGATGGTGACGGTGCCGGTGGTCGTGGGCCTCACCTTGATCGTCACGTTGGGCAGGGTCGTCAGGCTCTGCCCAGCCGTCCCGGTGATGGCCGCCTCGCCCGTCGCCGTGGCGGGCGCTCCGGCGCCGCTGGCCTTGACCGTGGCGAAGTACTTGCTGCCGGTCGGGAACCCGGTCGTCGGCACCTTCAGCTCGTCACCGGTCGTCTGGACGGCTGCCGCCCAGGTGATGGAGGCGTCCTGGTTGGCCTTGGCGCCCGTCGGCATGGTCGGCGTGATCTTGATGTCGACGGTGGCGGGCGTCTCGGTGCCGGCCGTGCACGTGTAGCTGACGATCTCCTCGGTGTTGCCGCCGCCACCCGTGCCGATCGGGACTTCCAGGACATCGGTGGCGGTGGAGGGAGTGCAGGTCTCCACGGGCGTTGCCGGCGAAGTAAGACCGAGGGTCAGGGTCGTGGGCTTGATGGTTACCTTGCCGGTCGCGCCCGCGGTCACCGCGACGGGGTACGTCACGTTGCCTGCCGGAATCGCCGTGGTGTTCACGGGAACCTGAGCCCCTGGCTTAACGCCCGGCGTAACCGTGCCGCCGGTCACCGTCATCTGGGCGTTGACCGAAACGGTCGTCGCCGTCGTCACAGCCTGTCCGAGAGTTAGAGCAGGGATGCCCAAAGTCAGGTTGAAGGGCGAGCCCGCAGGCACCGAATCAGGGGCGCTGAACTTGACCGTGATCGAGGTGTTGGTGAAACGTTCGCCGGTGCAGGTGAAGATGATGTCTTTCTCGACCGCCAGGGCCGCCGCGCTCGCGGGGGCGGCGCTGACGACCAGCGAGCCGGCAAGAAGGACGAATGTGCCCACCAGCCCTAAGGCCGAGGAGGTCTTCTGGACGAGGCGGCGCCTCGCCTGGGACGTCAGCACTGTCCTTCTCCAATACAGCGTGGTCTCATCGGTCACAGTTGGGGAAGAGCATACGGACTCATCCTGTCAGGCTTCTGTAAACAACCAAAACCAGACCGTCAGCCCTTCTTCTTCGACAACGTCGCGTACACCACGATGTTGTCGGTGTAGCTGTGCGCCTTCTGGTTGAAGACTCCGCCACACGTGATGAGCCGGAGCTGGGCGTCGTTGGTGTTGCCGTACACCCGGTTCGTCGGGAACGTCTTCTTGCTGACCTGCTCGATCCCGCTCACGGTGTAGCGGGCCACCTTGCCGTCCGAGCGGTACACGTAGATGTGGTCGCCCTTGGCCAGCTCGTTGAGGCGCTTGAAGACGGCCGCGCCCTTCTTGGTGCTGACGTGGCCGTTGATGATCGAGGGCCCCAGCTCGCCCGGGAGCGGGCTCTTGTTGTACCAGCCCGTCACGTTGGGCTTGCTGAGCGGCGGGGTGCCGAGGGCGCCGGTCTTGGTCAGCTTGACCGGGTTGATCCGGGAGCTGACCTTGATCTTGGGGATGCGGATCCGGGTCGGCCGGGTCTTGGCCTTGGCCTTCTTCGACTTGACCGGCGGGATCGCCGCCACGGTCGGCACGGCGGCCAGGGGCGGCGGCGCCTCCAGGCGGGCCGGGGTGAGCGGCACGTTGTCGCCGCCGGGGCCGACGGTGGGCGCGAGCTGGAAGGCGCCCGCGTTCTGGAACTGCACCGGCGTGGGCTCGCCCTGCGCCAGCGGGACCGAGCCCGAGCCGTCGTCCACCGGCGGGATGAACGACAGCAGGCCGACCATGATGACGCCCACGCCGCCGAGCGAACCGGCGATCAGCAGCGCGGGCATCGCCCGGCTCGTCGGGGACTTCTGCGGCTGGGTCATCGGTCCATCCCTCCGGCATGCTCGGCCCGGCGGCGCCGCATCAGCAGGCCACCGGTGACGCTGCCCATCAACAGCAGGCTGCCGCTCAGCAGCAGTGCTTGCGAGCCGGCCTCCCGTTCCGGAGCCTCACCCGTGTCCACACCGCCGGTAGGAGTCGCGACGACCTGCGCCTTGTAGTTCGTGACGGTGGGGTTGGCGGACGGCGTCGGCGTGGTGGTGCTTCCGGGCACCACCACGCTCACGTGGCGCCCGCCGTCGTTCGGCAGGTCATGGTGGCCGGGCGGCGTGGTGCTGGGGGTCGTGGTGGGGGTTACGGTCGGCGTCCCGGTGTCCGTGGGATCGGGGTCGTTCGTGTCCGTCGGGTCAGGGTCATGCGTGTCCGTCGGATCGGGGCTGGCTCCGCCGACGTTGATCTCGACCGTGCCCGGGTTGTTGGTGATCGTGCAGGTCGACCGGTGCAGCGTCGGCGGATTGATCAGATCCGCGGTGAGCAGCTTGAACGCGTCGAGGTGCACGTCCTTGCCGTCGTCGAGGGCCCGCACCGCCAGCCTGTGGAACCCGTAGGGGAGGTCGTCGCGCCGCCACAGAGTGGAGTTGCCCTCGATGACATTGGTGGGCTCACCGCTCTCGGTCTTCGAGGTGTCCACGATCGCCGACTGGTCGTCGTCGATGATCACCCGGATCCTGCCGACGTCCGGCATCCGGCGGCCGATGACCTCGAACCCGGTGCCGTGGAACTTGATGACGGCCTCGTCGGTGCGGTTCGCGGTCGTGTGCAGGTCACGCCCGTAGTCGCCGTACTGCATCGGCAGGGAGCCCTGGTGGTACCAGCCGCCCTTGTACGTGATCCGGCTGACCTCGTCGTCGTTGACGATCTCCTCGCCCTCAGGCGGGACGAAGTCCACGGTGAGCCCCTGGGGCGTCAGCTGGATGACGCCTTCCTCGGTCATATGCGCCTCGGAGGACATGCCCTCGGGCACTTCCAGCCGCATGTTGGGCTGCAGGTCGCCCTGCTCCTCGACCCCGCGCGGCTGCAGGACGCCGTTCCAGGCGCCTTCGAGCTTGACGTTGCCGACGAGCGAGACCTTGGCCCCGGCCGGGAAGTAGTCGGGCGACATGAACCGGCGGGTGCCGGTGTACTCGACCGTCCAGCCGAGCGACAGCATGCTGCCCGTCTGCATGGTCGTCGGGATCTGCACACGAGCCCTGAGCGTCACCGGAGCACTGCCCGCGACCCCATTGGTGCAGCTGTAGTCGACGACCAGATTGAAGGTCTGCGCCTCCGCGGGCATCGTCAGCAGCCCGGCCGAAGCCGTTAAGCCGACTGATGCGGCTATCCATGCCCTACGCCACCGACTCACGGCGTTCTCCGATCACGCACACACGAAACCGAAGCTAGATCTTAGGGGCGGCAAGCCAGACAACAGGTGCATCTCATTGCACTTGTGATGAACCCGTGTCCAGGTCTCCAGAATCGTATTCTGGTGTCCGGAGAACCCACCTAGGAGGCGTCATGGAGCGAGACCTCTTCGACGAGGAACACCTGCTCTTCCGGGAGACCGTGCGCGAGTTCATGACCCGCGAGGTCGCCCCCCACCACGACCAGTGGGAGAAGGACGGCATCGTGCCACGGGACGTCTGGAAGAAGGCCGGAGAGGTCGGCATGTTCGGGTTCTCGGTGCCGGAGGAGTACGGCGGCGCCGGCATCAAGGACTTCCGCTACAACGCGGTCATCGTCGAGGAGCTCATCGGGAAGGGCGCCTCCGGCCTGGGCTTCTCGCTGCACAACGACGTCATGGCCCCGTACCTGGTGGATCTGACCGATGACGGGCAGAAGCAGCGCTGGCTGCCCGGGTTCGTCAGCGGGGAGCTGATCACCGCGATCGCGATGACCGAGCCGGGCGCGGGCAGCGACCTGCAGGGCATCAGGACGACCGCGGTCCGCGAGGGCGATCACTACGTGGTGGACGGGCAGAAGACGTTCATCACCAACGGCATCAACGCCGACCTCGTGGTGGTGGTCGCCAAGACCGACCCGTCGGCCGGGGCCAGGGGCGTGACGCTGCTGGTGGTGGAGCGGGGCATGGAGGGCTTCGGCCGGGGCCGCAACCTCGACAAGATCGGCATGAAGGCGCAGGACACCGCCGAGCTGTTCTTCGAGAACGTGCGGGTGCCGGTCGCCAACCGCCTGGGCCCCGAGGACGGCCAGGGCTTCTTCCAGCTGATGAACAACCTGCCGCAGGAGCGGATGTCGATCGCGGTGGCGGCCGTGGCGGCGGCGGAGACGGTGCTGGCCGCGACGATCGAGTACTGCAAGAACCGCCAGGCGTTCGGCCGCAACCTCGGCTCGTTCCAGAACACCCGGTTCGTCCTGGCCGAGCTGGCCACCGAGACGGAGATCGCCCGCCACTACGTGGACAAGTGTGTCCTGGCGCTCAACGCCGGCACGCTCACCGCGGTCGACGCGGCCAAGGCCAAGTGGTGGACGACCGAGCTGCAGACCAAGGTCATCGACCGGTGTCTCCAGCTGCACGGCGGCTACGGCTACATGATGGAGTATCCGGTGGCCAAGGCCTGGCTGGACAGCCGGGTGCAGACCATCTACGGCGGCACCACCGAGATCATGAAGGAGATCATCGGCCGGTCCTTCGGCTTCTGACCCGCGCGGAACCCGAGCCGGCGGCGCATACTGGACTGCATGGACAGCGGCCTGATCCTCCTGGTCTTCCTGGCCCTGTTGTTCGCCTGGGGCCTCAACCGGGTGCGCCGGGCGATCCGGCTCGGACCCGTCGGCTACGCCGGAGTGGTGATCGTCTTCATCATCGTCATGCTGCTGCTGTGGGGGCAGACGATGCGCTAACCGCTGCTGCCCTCCAGCAGCACCCGCGTCACCAGCGCCGGGTCGTCGGTCATCGGCAGGTGGCCGCAGCCCTTGAGCAGCTTGACCCGCTGACCCGACCACTTGGCGGCGCGCACGGCCTGGCGGCGCGGCAGCAGCCGGTCGTGCTCGCCCCAGGCGATGGTGATCGGCGCCTTGGGCGGCGCGGGCGGCATCACGTTCGTGAACGACTCCAGCGTCTGGTCGAACCCGCTCGCCGAGGCGAGCGCCTGGGTGGCGGCGAGCAGCGCGGTCGGCGTCATCCGCGACGGGTGCGCGACCATCAGGCCGACCGACAGCGCCCGGCCGACGGGGTTCTCCGCCAGCTCGGCGGCCTGCTCGGGCGGCAGCGAGCGCGCCGTCTTCCGGGTCGCCCTGAGCACCGCCTGGCAGTAGAGCAGCTCCGAGCGGGACCAGAACCCGGCGGGCGAGAGCGCCGTCGCCGTGCGTACGGTGCCGCGCGAGGCCAGCTCCAGCGCCAGGTAGCCGCCGAGCGAGTTGCCCGCGACGTGCGGCTCGCGGACGCCCAGCAGCGCGCAGAACGACTCGACCGCGTCGGCCAGCGACTCCGGGGTGTACGGGACGCCGTCAGGCAGTCCGGGCGAGCGCCCGAACCCGGGCAGGTCGACGGCGATCACGTCGCGCGAGGCGGCCAGCCGGTCCATCACCGGCAGCCATCCCTGCCAGTGGTGACCGATGCCGTGGACGAGGATCAGCGGCTCGCCCGTGCCGCGGCGTTCGAAGGCCAGCTCCATGCAGGCAGTGAACCACTCACCGGCCCCTGGTGGGAATCTCGAACCAGACCGCTTTGCCTTCCCTGGTAGGACGCGAGCCCCAGCGCTTGGCCAACTGGTCGACGAGGTAGAGGCCGCGGCCGCCCTCGTCGTTCTCGCCCGCGCTGCGGATGCGCGGCAGCCGCAGGTCCTGGTCGAAGACCTCGACCCAGACGGACTCGTCGCCGCGGCGCAGCCGGAGCGTGAACTCCTTGTCGCCGACCACATCGTCGTCGAAACTGTCGAAGCCGGGCACGTCCCACGACTCCTCGAAGGGCAGCGGCGGCCCGTCGACGACCAGCTCCCTGCGCGGCACGGTGGCGGTCGAGGCGTGCAGCACGACGTTGGTGACGACCTCGGAGACCAGCAGGCAGGCCAGCTCGGCCCGCTCCTCGGGGACGTTCCAGTCGGCGAAGGCGTCGGAGGCCATCCGCCGCGCCTCCCCCACCATGATCGGCTGGGCCGGGAACGTGCGCTCCTCGACGTCGAGGTCCTCGTCGCTGGAGCGGATGACCAGGATGGCCATGTCGTCGTCGATCTCACCGGGCACGGCGACCGTGGCGGCCTCGGCGATGCGCTCGACCTCGGCCTTGGTCATCGTGGCGAGCTTCTCGCAGAGCAGGCCGAGCGTCTCCTCCTCGTCCTGCGCCGGACCGGTGCGGGTGGGGCGGCGGTCGACCAGGCCGTCGGTGTAGAGCAGCAGCGCGGCGCCGGGCGGGAGCGTGCGGGTCTCTTCCTTGTAGACCAGGTCGGCGTGCAGGCCCTTGGCGCGCACCCCCAGCGGCTGGCCGACCTCCTCTATGTCGAGCTCGACGCACTCGCCGTCGCTCAGCAGCAGCGGCGGCGCGTGGCCGGCGTTGGCGAACGAAAGCTGGCGCGACCAGGCGTCGTAGACGAGGTACTGGCAGGTGACGATGGGCGGGATGCTGATGTCGGCCCCGGAGTCGTCCTTCTCCGGGGTGGCGATGATGCGGGTCCACTCGTCGAGCCTGGCCAGGATGTCGGCGGGCGACTTGTCGTCCTGGGCGAAGGCCCGCAGCGCGGCGCGCAGCTGGCCCATGATGGCCGCGGCCTTGGCGCCCCGGCCCTCGACGTCGCCGATCACGATGCCGACCCGGCCGGCCGAGAGCGGGATCACGTCGTACCAGTCGCCCCCGACCTGGGTCTGGATGCCCTGACCGTGGGAGGCGAGCGGCGCGGCGGGGTAGTAGCGGACCGCGATCTGGAGCCCGTCGAGCTGCGGCAGCGCCCGCGGCAGCAGGTGCTTCTGGAACGACTCGGCGGTGTGGCGCTCCTCCTCGAACAGCAGCGCGTTGTCGATCGCGACCGCCACGCGGGTCGCGATGGCGCCGACGAAGTCGCGGTCGAAGGCGTCGTAGTGAGGGCTGCGGCGGTCGGTGAGGTTGGACAGCCCGAGGTACATCAGGCCCAGCGTCTCGCCGCGCACGGTCAGCGGCGCGACGATCGCGGAGGTCATGCCGATCTCGCCGCACAGCCGCGCGCTGCCCTCGCTCGGGGACGGGAAGCTGTTGCCGGAGAAGTCGTCGACCAGGATGGTCTCCTGGCGGCGCAGCGCGGCGTCGGCGTAGTGGCCGGCGGGGTAGCGGATCTCCGCGCCGACGGGCTTCCAGGTGCCGGCCGGCGGCTCCCAGCCCTGCACGTGCTGGGAGATCCGGCGCACCAGCCGGTCGCCCTCCATCAGCTCGATGAAGCAGTGGTCGGCGAACTGCGGGACGAGCATCTCGGCCACCCGCTTGAGCGTCTCCTCGACGTACAGCGAGCCGGCCAGCCGCTCGCCGATGCGTTCCAGCAGACCGAAGCGGTCCTTCTCGCGCTCGTTGCTGCGGAGCGCCTCGCGGGCGGTGATGACGACGCCGGTCACCGAGCCCGACGGGTGGCGCAGCGGCACGGCCTGCGCGCGGACGTAGAGGATGGCGCCGTCGCCGCGGCGCACGTCGAACGTGCCCTCCCAGACGTTGCCCTTGAGCACGTGTTTGGCCAGCTCGATCGCCTGCGGGTGGTCCTTCTCCATGATGCCGAACGACAGCACGGAGGAGTCGCGCGCCGACTTGCCAGGCCGGCCGAACAGCTTCTCGGCGAAGGGGTTCCAGTAGAGGAGATTGCTGAACCGGTCCGTCACCACCACGGCCATGTCGGCATGGTCGAGAACGGACTCGGCGGCAAGGCGATCAGCCGCGTCGTGAGACAGATCCCCCCAGCGTGTCATCCGGAGACCACTCCTCGGGGAAGCGTGCGGGAAAAGACCACGGGCGCTCCTGCAACAGTGTTGGCCGGGGGGGAGTGGAGGATCTCCCGGATGGGATCAGCGTCTGGACACGAAGACGTGCACCGCCACATCACGCGGGATCTCCGCGAGAGAGTCGTTCGCGTCACCGTCACCTGTCACCCGCACACCGTCGTCGCTCGCCGCGAGCGTCACCTCGCGTCCGGGTTGTATCCCAACTTGCTTGAGTTTAAGCATGAGAGCGGGATCGCTTTGCACTTGTTCGCTAATTCGGCGCACGGTCACGGACACACCCTGAGAACCGGCGAGTTCGGTCATGGGGGTCAGCTGGGACTCGGTCGCGTCGGCGGCCTCCTCGGCGCCCAGCTCGGCCAGGCCGGGAATGGGGTTGCCGTGGGGGCAGAAGGTGGGGTTGCCCAGCAGCTTGACCAGGCGCTGCTCCACCGACTCGGACATCACGTGCTCCCAGCGGCAGGCCTCGATGTGCACCTCCTCCCAGGGCATGCCGATCACGTCGATCAGCAGGCACTCGGCGAGGCGGTGCTTGCGCATCACCCGCGTGGCGAGGGCGCGGCCCAGGTCGGTCATCGCCAGGTGGCGGTCGCCCTCGACGCGGACGAGGCCGTCGCGCTCCATGCGGCCGACGGTCTGGCTCACGGTCGGGCCGCTCTGCTGCAGGCGCTCGGCGATGCGGGCGCGGAGGGGGATGATGCCCTCCTCCTCGAGCTCGTAAATCGTCCGGAGATACATCTCCGTGGTGTCGATCAGGCCGTGTGCGGTCAAGGCTCCTCCCTCATGCCATGCTAGCCGGTCGTCTCGGGACTGAGCCCTTCCGCTTCGGGCACAGGATCAGGCTCGAAGCCTATGGGGAGAACGACCGGCGATGACAACCAACGTCAACAATTCCGCAGCCCGCTTCCTTCCCGAGAGTCACGATCTGGGATCGTTGCGTAGCGCGGCGGCCGGCTGTGAAGGATGCGATCTGTTCAGGAACGCCACCCAGACGGTGTTCGGCGAGGGGCCGGGACGCGCCCGCTACATGCTCGTCGGCGAGCAACCGGGCGACCAGGAGGACCGTCAGGGCCACCCGTTCGTCGGCCCCGCCGGGCGCATCCTGGACCGCGGCCTGGAGGAGGCGGGGATCGACCGCGACGAGGTGTACGTCACGAACGCGGTCAAACACTTCTCCTTCACCGAACGCGGCAAGCGGCGGATCCACCAGAAGCCGACGGCGGCCGAGATCGAGGCCTGCCGGCCGTGGCTGGACGCCGAGCTGGCCGCGGTGCGTCCCGGGGTGGTCGTCGTGATGGGCGCCACGGCCGCGCGGTCGCTGCTCGGGAGGACGTTCCGGGTGACCAGGCAGCGCGGCGAGCCGGTGCCGATGGGCGACGCGCTCGCGGTCGCCACCATCCATCCGTCGGCGGTGCTGCGCGCCCCCGACCGTGACGCGGCGTACGCGGGCTTCCTGGCGGACCTGCGCGTCGCCGCCGGAACGGCCGGGCACACCCGCTGACCCCGGACGTACGGTCAGCGTGACCGGTAGTTCCTGAAGCTCGCCACCGACAGCCCGACGACCAGCACCGCGGCGGCGCACGCGAGCCCGCCGCCGACCCAGGCCGTCGTCAGCCCGAACGCGGTCGCGGTGGCCCCGGCGCGCACGTCGCCCAGCCGCGGCCCGCCCGCGACCACCACCATGAAGACGCCCTGCAGCCGCCCACGCATCTCGTCGGGCGCGTAGAGCTGCAGGATCGACTGCCGCCACACCGACGACACCACGTCGGCCGCTCCCCCGACGGCCATGAACACCAGGACGAGCCAGAGCTGGTCGGCCAGCCCCGCCGCCGCCACCGCCAGCCCCCACAGCGCGATGACGAAGGTGAGCGCCAGCCCCTGGCGCTTGACGCGGGTGACCCAGCCGGAGAACAGCCCGCCGAGCACCGCGCCGATGGCCATCGAGGAGTTGAGCCAGGCCAGCGCGATCAGCGAGCCGCCGAAGCGCTGGTCGGCCAGCTCCGGGAAGAGAGCTCTGGGCAGCGCGAACACCATGGCGATGATGTCCACGGCGAACGACATCAGCAGGATCGGGCTGGTGACGATGAAGCTCAGCCCCTCCGCCACCGACCGCCAGCCCGGCCTGGACACCTCGCCGAGCGGGGCCAGCGACGGCAGCCGGAAGGCCGCGTACAGGCCGGCCGTGAATAGCACCGCGTCCACCGCGTACGCGGCCGCGAACCCGCCCTGCGTCAGCAGCACGCCACCGACCATGGGCCCGCCGACGGCCCCGAGGCTGTAGACGAGCGAGTTGAGCGCGTTGGCCGACGGCACCAGCTCCGGAGGCAGCAGCCTGGGGATGATCGCGCCCCTGGTGGACGAGCTGACCGCGAACCCGGCCGCGCTCAAGGCCACCGTGGCGAGCAGCGCGTACACGCTCGGCACGCCGACGATCGACTGCACCAGCAGGAGTACGGTGCCGGCCCAGGCGACCAGCGACCCGGCGACGAGCAGCTTGCGCCGGTCCACGGCGTCGGCCACGGCCCCGCCCCACAGCCCGAACACCACCAGCGGGAGCAGGTTCGCCAGGCCGAGCATGCCGACCCAGAACGAGGAGTCCGTCAGCTCGTAGACCTGCTGGCTGACCGCGACCACCGTGACCGCGAGCCCGACGTGGGAGACCGCCTGTCCCATCCAGAGCCGCCGGTAGGCGGGCACCTTCAGTGGCCGGGTGTCTACCAGATGACGTTTGACGAACTCCCCGAGTGACACAAGCGGTCAGATTAGGGCGCAAGCCTGTCAAGCACCCACCCGGCCGGGCTCCGGCGGTACCGGAGCCGGTCGTGCATCCGGTCCAGCCGCCCCTGCCAGAACTCCACCTCGCGCGGCGTCACCAGGAAACCGCCCCAGAAGTCGGGCACCGGCGGATCCTCCGGCCAGCGGCTCGCGAGCTCCTCGTAACGGGCGTCCAGGTCCTCCCGCGAGCGCACCACGGCGGACTGGCGCGAGGCCCACGCCCCGATGCGCGACCCGTACGGCCGGGAGGCGAAGTAGGCGGCCGACTCCTCCTGCGGCAACCGCGTCACCGTGCCCTCCACGCGCACCTGGCGGCGGATCGGATGCCACGGGAACAGCAGCGAGGCCCACGGGTTCTCGGCCAGGTCGCGGCCCTTGCGGGACTCGTAGTTGGTGTAGAAGACGAACCCGCGCTGGTCGTACTCCTTGAGCAGGACGGTCCTGGCGCTCGGCCGGGCGCCGGCGGAGGCGGTGGCGAGCACCATGGCGTTCGGCTCCGGCAGGCCGGCGTCGAGGGCCTCCTGGAACCAGGTGGTGAACTGGGCTATGGGATCGGCGGCGACAGCGGTTTCGAGCAGCGGTTCGCCCACGTACGAGCGGCGAAGCCCCGCCAGTGAGGGCGGTCGCGAGGTGGCATCCACGAGAAGGTATTCTTGCGCGCTTGGTGGAGAAGCCCATACTAGGCCCCCTACCTGCGGTTTCGGTCTATCGGCGGGTCCGGCGACCGGCCACGAGAGGGGAGAGGGTTAAATTGACCCGCCGGTATCTCGACATCAAGCAATTGCCGGAACATGGCAGGAAAGGGAGGCGGCCGACGTGTCCGACTTCAAACCCGGCCTCGAGGGCGTCGTAGCTTTCGAGACGGAGATCGCGGAACCGGACAAAGAAGGGGGCGCCCTTCGATACCGGGGCGTCGACATCGAAGAGCTGGTCGGCCGTGTCCCCTTCGGGCACGTTTGGGGCCTGCTGGTCGACAACAAGTTCCAACCGGGCCTCCCCCCGGCGGAGCCTTACCCCATTCCTGTTCACTCCGGCGACATCCGCGTAGACGTGCAGAGCGCGCTGGCCATGCTGGCCCCCGCCTACGGCTTCAAGCCGCTGCTCGACATCTCCGACGAGGAGGCGCGTGACCAGCTCGCCCGCGCCTCTGTGATGGCGCTGTCCTTCGTGGCCCAGTCGGCGCGCGGCCTCGGCCTGCCGATGGTGCCGGAGCAGCGCGTCGACGAGGCCAAGACCATCGTCGAGCGTTTCATGATCCGCTGGCGCGGTGAGCCCGACCCCAAGCACGTCAAGGCCATCGACGCCTATTGGACCTCCGCGGCCGAGCACGGCATGAACGCTTCCACGTTCACCGCCCGCGTCATCGCCTCCACCGGCGCCGACGTGGCGGCGGCGCTGTCCGGAGCGGTCGGCGCCATGTCCGGCCCGCTCCACGGCGGCGCTCCCGCCCGGGTGCTCCACATGATCGAAGGTGTGGAGCAGATGGGCGACGCCAAGAAGTACGTGCAGAGCGAGCTCGACAAGGGCCAGCGGCTGATGGGCTTCGGCCACCGCGTCTACCGCGCGGAGGACCCGCGCGCCAGGGTGCTGCGCCGCACGGCCAAGGAGCTGGACGCGCCGCGGTACGAGGTCGCGGCGGCCCTGGAGAAGGCGGCCCTGGAGGAGCTGCACGCCCGCAAGCCCGACCGGGTGCTCGCCACCAACGTCGAGTACTGGGCCGCTGTGGTGCTCGACTTCGCCGAGGTTCCCTCGCACATGTTCACCTCGATGTTCACCTGCGCCCGCACGGCCGGCTGGGCCGCGCACGTCCTGGAGCAGAAGCGCACCGGCAGGCTGGTCCGCCCGAGCGCCAACTACACCGGCCCGACGTCCCGCCCGCTGTCCGACGTCCCCGGCGCCTCCGAGGTCGCCGGCACGATCTGACCTGATCACGACAACGGCCCGCCGGCCCCCGGCGGGCCGTTCTCGTGCGGCCGTACGACCCGGGTGACCGGGCACTTTCACGCGCGCCGCGCCCGACGTCTCACAATCCGGACCCTGGACGAGCCAGTCCTCGCACGTCAGTAACCTGGTGAGGTGGCTGACATCGTGATTCCCGCTGACATCAAGCCCGCCGACGGCCGCTTCGGCTGCGGGCCCTCGAAGGTTCGTACCGAGCAGCTGGCCGCGCTCGCCTCGTCCGGCGCGAGCGTCATGGGCACCTCCCACCGCCAGAAGCCGGTCAAGAGCCTGGTCGGCCGCGTCCGCTCCGGCCTGGCCGACCTGTTCTCGCTGCCCGAGGGCTACCAGGTCGTGCTCGGCAACGGCGGCACCACCGCGTTCTGGGACATCGCCGCCTTCGGGCTCATCCGCGACCGGTCACAGCACCTGTCGTTCGGCGAGTTCTCCTCGAAGTTCGCGACGGTCGCCAAGAAGGCGCCGTGGCTCTCCGACCCCTCGGTGATCAAGTCCGAGGTCGGCACCCACCCCGAGGCGGTCGCCGAGGACGGCGTCGACGTCTACGCGCTCACCCACAACGAGACCTCGACCGGCGTCGCCATGCCGATCAGGCGGGTCGGCGGCGACGACGCGCTGGTGCTGGTCGACGCCACCTCCGGCGCGGGCGGCCTGCCCGTCGACGTGTCCGAGACCGACGTCTACTACTTCGCCCCGCAGAAGAGCTTCGCCTCCGACGGCGGCCTGTGGATCGCGCTGATGTCGCCGCGCGCCCTTGCCCGCGTCGAGGAGATCGCGGCGAGCGGCCGGTTCGTGCCGGAGTTCTTCAGCCTGCCGGTCGCGATCGACAACTCCGCCAAGGACCAGACCTACAACACCCCGGCGGTGGCCACGCTGTTCCTGCTGGCCGACCAGCTCGACTGGATGAACGGCAACGGCGGCCTGGCCTGGACCACGGCCCGCACCGCCGACTCGGCGCAGCGGCTCTACACCTGGGCCGAGAAGTCGTCCTTCGCCACCCCGTTCGCCGCCCCGGAGTTCCGCTCCCAGGTGGTCGGCACGATCGACTTCTCCGACGACGTCGACGCGGCGGCGGTGGCCAAGGTGCTGCGCGCCAACGGCATCGTCGACACCGAGCCCTACCGCAAGCTCGGCCGCAACCAGCTGCGCATCGCGATGTTCCCGGCCATCGACCCGGCCGACGTCGAGGCGCTGACGGCCTGCGTCGACCACGTGGTCGGACGCCTCTGACCCGCCCCGGGGCCGTCCGCTAGCGGATGGCCCCGGCCGGCCGGCGCAGGACCCACGCGGCCACCAGGCCGCCGATGAGCCCGAACAGGTGGCCCTGCCAGGAGATGTACGGGTCGCTCGGCAGCACGCCGGCCAGGATCGACCAGTACGCGATGACCACGCCGATGCCGATGACGATGTCGAGCGCCCGCCGGTCGAACAACCCGCGCGCGACGACGTACCCGAAGTAGCCGAACACCAGCCCGCTGGCCCCCACCGTGACGGTGCCGGGGCCGCTGGCGAACCAGGTGCCGATGCCGCCGATGACGATGATCAGCAGGCTCGCCGCCAGAAACCTGCCGATGCCGCGCAGCCCCGCCAGGAACCCGAGCACGAGCAGCGGCAGCGAGTTGGCCATCAGGTGGCCGAACCCGCCGTGCAGGAACGGCGCCGTGAAGATGCCGACCAGCCCTTGCGGGTCCCAGCCCCTGATGCCGTAGGCGAGGTCGGGAGTGCCCGGCGTCAGGTAGTCGAAGATCTCGACGGCCCACATGACGCCCACGATCGCGAGCATCGTCAGCAGCGAAGCCAGGGCGCCAGAGAGCAGCGAGGCCAGCCCGCTCTTGGCTGACTCGAAACGCGGCCGCGAGTAGTCGCTCATGCCTCTCCCAGATGACGTCGTCCTTTTACCGTACGCAGGAACTACCGCAAGCGCGCATAAAAGAACCCCCTCCCGGTGTCCGGGAGGGGGCGCGGAGTCGGGTTATTCGCCCTTCCACCGGGGCGCGCGCTTCTCGGCGAAGGCCGCGGCGCCCTCCATGGCGTCCTTGGAGCCGAACACCGGCTGGACGATCGCCCCCTGCTTGCGGAACATCTCCTCCAGCGACCAGTCCTGCGACTCGATGACCACCCGCTTGGTCGCGGCCAGCGCGAGCGGCGCGTTCGCGGCGATCCTGCGGGCCAGCTCGATCGCCCCCGCCAGCGCCTCGCCCGGCTCGGTGACCCGGTTGACCAGGCCCAGCTCGTACAGGCGCGCGGCCGGGTAGTGGTCGCCGGTGAGCGCGATCTCCATGGCCACGTGGTACGGGATGCGCCGCGGCAGCCGCATGATGCCGCCCGCGCCGGCCACCAGGCCCCGCTTGGGCTCCGGCAGGCCGAACTTGGACTCCGAGGAGGCCACGATGAGGTCGCAGGACAGGGCCAGCTCGAAGCCGCCCGCCAGCGCGTACCCCTCGACGGCGGCCACGATCGGCTTCTTGGGCGGCGCCTCGGTCATGCCCCCGAACCCGCGTCCTTCCACGACGGGGAAGTCGCCGGACAGGAACCCCTTGAGGTCCATGCCCGCGCAGAACGTGCCGCCGGCGCCGGTCAGCACGTAGGCGGAGACCTCCGGGCGGGCGTCGAGCGCGTCCAGCGCCTCGGCGACGCCCCTGGCCACCGCCCCGTTGACCGCGTTGCGGGCCTTCGGACGGTTGATGGTGATCACGGCGACGCCGTCGGACTCCTCGACGAGCACTTCGTCAGACACGGGACCTCATTTACTTGGGCTGGAATCGGATGCCGCCGTCGAAGCGGATGACCTCGGCGTTCATGTAGTCGTTCTGGATCAGCGAGTGCACCAGGTGGGCGAACTCGTCGGCACGGCCCATGCGCTTGGGGAACACCACCGGCGCCACCAGCTTGGCCTTGAACTCGTCGGCGTTGGCCGAGAAGCCGTAGATGGGGGTGTCGATGATGCCCGGGCAGATCGTGTTCACCCGGATGCCCACGGCGGCCAGGTCGCGGGCGGCCGGGACGGTCATGCCGACGATGCCGCCCTTGGAGGCGCTGTAGGCGAGCTGCCCGGTCTGGCCCTCCAGCGCCGCCACCGAGGCGGTGTTGACGCACACGCCGCGCTGCCCGTCGGCGTCGACCGGCTCGGTCTTGGCGACGGCCGCCGCGCCGATGCGCATGAGGTTGAACGTGCCGATCAGGTTGACCTCGATGACCTTGCGGTAGGTGGCCGGGTTGTGCGGCTCGCCGTTGCGGTTGACGGTGCGCTCGGCCCAGCCGATGCCGGCGCTGTTGACCAGCACCCGGAGCGGCTTGCCGGTGGCGACCGCGGCGTCCACGGCGGCCTGCACCTGGGCGTCGTCCGACACGTCCGTCCTGGCGAAGACACCGCCGAGCTCGTCGGCGACGGCCTTGCCGCGCTCCTCGTTGAGGTCGGCGATGACCACGGTGGCGCCGGCGCGGGCCAGCTCGCGGGCCGTGGCCTCACCGAGGCCGCTGGCGCCGCCGGAAATGATTGCTGAGGATCCGTTCACGTCCATAGCACGGACCCTAACCCCCAACCGAATGAAGTTCTACTCGGGGTGGGGTCAAATTCCCCCCACGGCGCTGTCGACGTCGGAGTAGACCTTGATGCGCCGGTCGAGACCGGTGGTCCGCAGGATGCGCGCCACCGGGGCCTGGGGCGCCGCCAGCGACACCCCGCCGCCCTCGCCGGTGGCCAGCCGCCAGGCCTCGATCAGCACCGACAGGCCGCTGGAGTCCATGAACGAGAGCTGCTGGAGATCGAGGACGAGCCGGGCGCCGTCTTGCTTGATGGCATCACGTACCTCGTCACGGAGGACCGGCGCGGTGAACAGATCCAGCTCTCCCGCAACGGCCACCACCACGGCGTCACCGAGGGAATGTCGCGCAAGCCGCAGCTTCATTGGCCCCTCCTCGATGAGCCACTGTACTTCGACTTGCCCGGGTAGAGGGCACCCACAAACTACGATCAGCAGTATGAATGAGGACGAGACGGCGCTGGGCGTTCGCCTGCCGTCCGTCCGCCTGAGCCCGCTGCGCGCGGTGTTGCGGAGGATGGCCATCGCGCTGGCGATGCTGCTGGCCATGTTCGCGCTGGTCGCCATGGATCTCGACGGCTACCGCGACAACGTCGACGGCGACGTGTCGCTGCTCGACGCGCTCTACTACGTGACCGTCTCCATCTCCACGACCGGGTACGGCGACATCACCCCCGTCACCACGCCGGCCAGGGTCGTCAACATCGTGGCCGTGACGCCGCTGCGCATCGCCTTCCTGGTCGTGCTCGTGGGCACCACGCTGGAGGTGCTCACCCGGCGCACCAGGGACGCCATCCTGACCGAACGCTGGAGGGCCAGGTTGCAGGACCACACCGTGATCGTCGGCTACGGCACCAAGGGCCGGGCCGCCGCCCGCACGCTGCTCGACAACGGCAGTCCCAAGGAGTCCATCGTGGTCGTGGACCCGGACCCGGCGGTCGTGGACGAGGCCGCGTCCGACGGCTTCGCCGGCGTCCTGGGCGACGGCACCCGCAGCCACGTCCTGGGCCGCGCCCGGATCAGGACCGCGGGCCAGGTCATCATCGCCACCCGGCGCGACGACACCACCGCCCTGGTCACGCTCACCGCGCGCAGCCTCAACCCGGGGGCGACGATCGTGGCCGCGGTCCGCGAGGCGGAGAACGACCCGCTGGTCCGCCAGAGCGGCGCCGACGTGGTCATCACCTCGGCCGAGGCGGCCGGGCGGATGCTGGGCGTGGCCACGCAGAGCCCCGCGGTCAGCGCCCTGATCCAGGATCTGCTCACCTACGGCAAGGGCGTCGACCTGCGCGAGCGTCTCGTACGTCCCGAGGAGGTGGGCGGCCCGCCGGTCAAGGGCGAGGAGCTGCCCGTCGCGGTCGTCAGGGACGGCCGCATGTTCACCTACGCCGACCCGCGCGCCGCCGAGCTGCGCCAGGGCGACAAACTGGTGGTCATCCACGTTCCGCCGCAGCCGGGATAGCGAACCCGTAGGGCAGCTCCAGCCGGTGGCGGGCGAGCAGCTCGGCGTCGCCGAGCAGCTCCCGCGTCGGCCCGTCGGCCGCGACGACCCCGTCCGACAGGATCATCGCCCGCTCGCACAGCTCCAGCGCGTACGGCAGGTCGTGGGTGACCATGAGCACCGTCACGTCCAGGGAGCGCAGGATCTCCGCCAGCTCCCTGCGGGCCGCCGGATCCAGGTTGGACGAGGGCTCGTCGAGCACCAGGATCTCCGGCTCCATCGCCAGCACGGTCGCCACCGCCACCCGGCGGCGCTGGCCGAACGACAGGTGGTGCGGCGGGCGGTCGGCGACGTCGAGCATGCCGACCCGTTCCAGCGCGTTCTTGACCACGGCCGCGAGCTCCTCGCCGCGCACGCCCGCGTTGGCCGGGCCGAACGCCACGTCGTCGCGGACGGTGGGCATGAAGAGCTGGTCGTCGGGATCCTGGAAGACCAGGCCGACGCGCTGCCTGATCTCCTTGAGCGTGTCGCGGCGCACCGGGGTGCCGGCCACCGTCACGGTGCCGTGGCCGGGGGTGAGTATGCCGTTGAGATGCATGACGAGCGTGGTCTTGCCGGCGCCGTTGGGGCCGAGCAGCGCCACCCGCTCGCCGCGCCGGATAGCCAGGTCGACGCCGAACAGCGCCTGCGTCCCGTCGGGGTAGGCGTAGGCGAGCCGGCTGACTTCGAGCGAGTTCGGGATCATACGGCGAGTCCCAACAGGAGCACGGCCAGAGCCGCGAGCGGGAGAGCGAGCGCTGTCCCCCATTGTCGCGCGGTGGCCGACAAATCATGAATTATCGGCATCTGGCCTGAATATCCGCGGCTGAGCATGGCCAGGTGAACCCGCTCACCGCGCTCGTACGAACGGATGAACAGCGCCCCCGCCGAGCGCGCGATCACCGGCGCGTGCCGGAGGTCGCGCGCCTGGAAACCCCGCGACTCCCTGGCGACGCGCATCCGCCGCATCTCGTCCAGGATCACGTCCAGGTAGCGGAGCATGAACATGGCGATCTGCACCAGCAGGTCGGGCACCCGCAGCCGCCGGGCCCCCACCAGCACGTCACGCGGCTCGGTGGTGGACGCCAGCAGGATCGAGGCCGTGACCCCGAGCGTCGCCTTGGCCAGGATGTTCCAGGCCGCCCAGAGCCCGGGGACGCTCAGCGACAGCCCGAGCACCTCCGTCCGCTCCCCCAGCCCGATGACCGGGATGAGGAACGCGAACAGCACGAACGGCAGCTCGACGACCATGCGCCGCAGGATGTGCCCCGGCGGGATCCGGGCCACGGCCGCCACCGCGGCGAGCATGCCCGCGTACAGACCGAAGGCCCAGAACCACTCGCGCGGCGTGGCCACCATCACGATCGCGAACGCCAGGACGGCGAGCAGCTTGCACTGCGGCGGCAGCCGGTGGACCGGCGAGCCGCCCGGGAGATAGAGCCGGCGCCCCACGCCCATCGGTGCCCGCTCAGACCCTCTCGCCGGACGAGGCCCGGCCGCGCGCCCGTGCCGCGTAGGCGGTCACGCCCGCCACGATCAGCGTCAGCGCGACGCCGACGATGCCCGCGACGCCCACCGGGATGCCGCCCACCTCGCCGTAGTCGGCCAGCGCGAACCCGCCGAACACGTGGTCGGTCGCCTGCCCCAGGAAGCCCTGCTCCTCGGCGACCGACTCCAGCCCGTCAGGGTGCGGCGAGGCGAAGAACGACACGATCCCGGCCAGCAGCAGCGACACCCCCAGCCCGCCGAGCAGGAACGGCAGCCTTCCGACCCCGGCCGCGGGCTCCGGCGCGCGTCCGGTGACCGTGCTGGTCCCGTCGGCGCCGCGCAGCACCAGCGGCGCGGCCAGCTCGCGCGCCCCGTACACCAGGTCGGGACGGACGGACAGCACCGCGGCCACGGTCAGCGCGGTGATCAGGCCCTCGCCGACGCCGATCAGCACGTGCACGCCGGTCATCGCGGCGGCCACGGTCGCGAGGTCGATCGGCGCGGTGCCGCCGATCCAGAACAGCAGCGTGAACACCAGCGCGGAGGCGGGCACCGACAGCAGCGCCGCCGCGAAGGACGCCGCGGTCACGCCGCCCCGCCCCGGCACGACCCGCGTGACCAGCCGGAACACGCCCCAGCCGACCAGCACCGTGACCAGGCCCATCAGGATGATGTTGACCCCCAGCGCGGTCAGCCCGCCGTCGGCGAAGAACAGCGCCTGCACCAGCAGGACCACGGCTATGGCGAGCACCCCGGTGAAGGGTCCGGCCAGGATGGCCGCCAGCGCCCCGCCCAGCAGGTGGCCGCTGGTGCCGCCGGCGACCGGGAAGTTCAGCATCTGGACGGCGAAGACGAAGGCGGCGACCAGCCCGGCCATCGGGGCCGTCCGGTCGTCGAGCTCCCGGCGGGCGCCGCGCAGGCAGACCGCCACTCCGGCCGCCGCGACCACGCCCGCGGAGACGGACACCGCGGCGGTGAAAAAGCCATCGGGTACGTGCACGACGAGCCTCCAAGCAGAGGGGCCGGACACCCCCCACTTTAGGTCATCGATGTGCAGTTGCATATATATTGCATTAGCGCATGATTCTTTTCAGGAGCGCCCGCGCGGACAGCCGCCGCACGACCGCGCTGAGCCGCCCCCTGTTCGAGGTCGCGTACGGGCGCGCGACGCACGGCTCGGTGCCCAGCAGCCAGCGACGGGGCCCGGCGACCGACTCCGCGCCGGCCTCGATCCTGAACCTGGCGGGCGGCCCGCCCAGGTCGAGCTCCAGATAGGCGTCCCAGACCCCGGGGCCGAACCGCCCCACCGCCGGCCTGGCCACGAAGCCGCCGCCCGCCAGCCCGACCACCCGGTCGGCCCGCTCGCTCCCGCTGCCGCGCTCGCGCCACACCAGCCGCCGCACGGCCTCGGGCGGCGGCGCGGCCCCGGCCACCGCGATCTCGCCGTCGAGCACCAGCCGCCGCCCGAGCGACCAGCGGGTGCCGACCAGGCGCGCGCTGCCTGGCACGCCGACCGCGTGCCCGCCGACGTCCAGGCTGAGGTTGTCGTGATCGCGGGTGAAGTACGGCAGCACGGCGACCTCGCCGACCAGCCGGGCAGGCGGGCGGGCCAGGGCGGTGTCGCGGTCGGCGCCCAGCCTGGCCGAGCGGGTCACCCCGGCCAGCTCGACCGACACGCGCAGGTCCCAGATGCCCGAATCCAGCAGCGCCGGGTCGACCCTGGCGACCCACCGGCCGCCGGACCGGACGGCCGGCACGACCAGCTCCCGCCGGGGTTCGTGCCGGGTGCGCAGCACCAGCGCGACGCCGTCGGGCTCGGCGCATCCCGTCAGCGCGGCCTCGCAGGCCACCACCAGCGTCCGGCCGTCCCAGCACAGCCCGGTCAGCCGGCGCTCGACGGGCGCCGCCTCGATGACGGCCAGCAGGGCCAGCCGCTCCACGTCGCCGAGCGCGGCCAGCCGCTGCCGGTCGGCGCTCCCCAGCCGCTCGCGCACGCCGTCCGTGAGCCACCGGTCGCACAGGGCGGCCACCGCCACGGCGACGTCCTTGCGCTTGACCTCGTCGGCCTCCAGGAAGGGCCGGCCGAGCTGGGCGAGGATGTCGAGCTTGAAGTGGCGGGCCAGCAGGTGGTCGCGGAGCGGGCCGGGCGGGACGTGGTCGGTCATGAGCCGGATCGGCTCGTGGATCATGGCTAGCCAGGCGAGCGGGTCGCGGCTGGCGGGACGCTGCATGACGCTGCTGCCGTCGGGCCTGGCGACCAGGTGGTAGCAGTCGTGGTCGGCGACCACCGAGATCGTCCCGGCGTGGCAGTAGGCGTGCACGGTGAAGTAGATGTCCTCGCCGACGAACACGCCCTCGCGGAACCGGATGCGGTGGCGCTCCAGCATGTCCCGGCGGAACAGCTTGAAACAGCTCAGGCTGTTGTAGACGGCGCTCTCGCCCAGCTCGGCCCGATCGGCGTTGCGCTGGAACATCGACTCCGGGACCCGCCGCCCGTGTCCGACGATCTTGCCGAGCACGATGTCGGCGCCGTTCCTGTCGGCCGCGGACAGCATGTGCTCCAGCGCCCCGGGCCCGAGGTAGTCGTCGGCGTCGCAGAAGAAGACGTAGCGGCCGGTCGCGTGGCCGAGGCCGACGTTGCGCGGCCGTCCGGCGCCGCCGGAGCTCTCCACCTGGACCACCTTGACCGTGCCCCGGTGGTGGGCGGCGTAGAGGCCGAGCAGCTCGGCGGTGCCGTCGGTGGAGCCGTCGTCGACGACCACGATCTCCTTGGCGACCCGCTGGACGAGCACGGACGTGAGGCACCGGTCGAGATAGGGCCGGCAGTCGCGGGCCGGGATCACGATGCTGACGTCGACCGGAACTTCGCCGCCGACCTCCATGGAAACCTCCCGCGGGTCGTCACCGTGTGCTCCTGACCGGTATCAGTATGTGACCATCGCGCGGCGCGGGTGGGTGGATTCGGCGGTCTTCATGCCTTCCTTTTGCAGAGTGCGCCTATTCCGACACATTCTGAGAATTGTGCAGGTAAGGTCACCGATTACGGCATATAACCCGCACCGAATCAGCTTCAGGGACGCAGTTATCCCCCGCGGGAGAAGAGAACTTCCCCGGAGGAGCAGTGCCGTACCTCCAGGTCCTCCCGGATGATCGGCGGGGCCCGAGCGCGCGTCTACAGTGAGGCAATCTTGACGTGGAGGTGGCGGGGATGGGATCGGATCTGCGCAGGCGGACGGCAGGCAAGGGGTCGATCGTGCACACAGCGGAATTCATCGTCTCCTCGGCAAGGCTGACGGAGCTCCACGAATGCTCGGCGCTGCTCCGCCACACCCGGCAACGGGCGGAGGAGATCGTGGACGAGGCGCGCACGCTGCTGTCGGAGGCCGAGCAGGCGGGCGACGGCGAGCGGGTGCTGGAGCTGACCGTGCAGCTCGACCAGGCGCGCCGCTCCTACTGCCAGGTGCTGAACGCGTACATGGTCATCAGCCGCCGGATCACCACCGAGCGCCAGGCGATCCTCCAGGCGCAGATGGAAGCCGACCGGCACGCCGGCCTCACCGGTGTGGCCTGATTTTCTTGTGAACTTTTCTGGGATGAGAGACGTCAAAAGGACATAACGGCTAGCCGCCGCTTGAACGGGCTCCAGCTCCCCGGTGTTCTCTCCCGGGGAGCTGGAGTAGGGGGCGCTTTCATGCCTCGACGCGGGGCAGGTCGGGGCGGGCGGCCTCTTGCAGACGCTCGACGAGCTGACCCTGCTGCTCCGGGGTGAGGCGCACGGGCCAGACCGCGGGCAGCATCAGCACGTCGCCGTTGGAGAGGCCGACGAACTCGACGGGGAATGACGGGGAGGAGATCACAGTGCTGACATTCTGGCACGTCATCGGGCTCCGCGAGCTGGGTTCGCATCCTGGTACTCCCGGAGATCTTGCAGGTCAGGGCGACATTTACCGACTTATGGGGTCTTGCTCCGCGCTCTGAAGGCCGCCGTCTTCACCCGGTTCTGGCACGCCGTGGAACAGAACCGCCGGGTCCCGTTGCGCGAGACGTCCACGTACACCCGATCGCAGTGCGGCGCGGTGCAGACCCCGAGCCGGTCGTGGAACTCGCTGCCGAGCACGTGCGCGAGCCCGGTGGCGCAGCTCGCGGCCCAGTCGCCCGCGAGGGTGCCGCCGGGGCCGTGGTAGTGCAGGTGCCACGGCTCGCCGTCGTGCCGCATCAGCATCGGCCGCGCGCCGGTCTCCGCCAGCAGGGCGTTGATCCGCTCCGCGGCGGCGTCGACGTCGCCGGCCGCCACGGCCTCGAACACCGCGCGCAGCCGCTGCGCGACCTCGGCCAGCTCCGACCCCTCGGCCTCGGTGACCGGCTTGTGGCCCGGATAGCCCGTACGCAGGCCCTCGGTCGCGGCCTCGGCCAGACCGGCGGGCGGCGGGGCCGGCCGCCCGCGCCGCTCGCCCGGCGTGAGGCTGTTGACCAGCCCCACCGCCACGCGGATCACCGCATCGCCGTGACTGTTGAAGTCCACTTGACCAGTTACGCCCTTACGTTCTAGTTTGTAACTGCCCAAAGCTTACAAGACAGTCACAAGGGGGATCGTCGTGTTGGACCACGATGCCGCACTCGCCTGGATGGCGCGCTGGGATCGCCAGCAGGAGGGCTACCTGCCCGACCGCGAGGAGCGCTTCACCGCGATGATCGACGCCGTCGAGGCGCTGGGCCGCCCCGACCCGCTGGTCGTCGACCTCGGCTGCGGCCCCGGCTCGCTGGCGGCCCGCCTGGTCGAGCGTCTGCCCGGCGCGCGGGTGGTCGGCGTGGACGCCGACCCGCTGCTGCTCGGCCTCGGCCGGGCCGCCTACCCGCACCTCACCCTCGTCTCCGCCGACCTGCGCAAGCCCGGCTGGACGGCCGCGCTCGGCCTGGACGGCCCCGCCGATGCCGCGGTCAGCACGACCGCCCTGCACTGGATCGACCCGGAAGAGCTGAAGGCGATGTACGCGGACGTCGCGTCCATCCTGCGCCCGGGCGGCCTGCTGCTCAACGGCGACCACCTCGACACCGACGACGCCACCCCCGCGCTGGCCGCCCTGGAGCGCGCCGTGCACGACAAGCAGACCGCCCGCGTCTTCGGCGACGACCTGCCGGAGGACTGGCGCACCTGGTGGGACGCCGTGGCCGCCGACCCCGCCCTGGCGGAGCTGAACACCGCCCGCACCACCGCCGGGGCCGACCACCGCGGCTCGGAGTCCCACCTGCTGTCCCACCACGCCGACGCCCTGCGCGCGGCCGGCTTCGCCGAGGTCGGCACCCTCTGGCAGCGCGGCCACAACCGCCTGCTCTGCGCGGTGCGTTAACCTCTCGGAAGTCCGCACGGCCGGGGCCGGGTCCGATCCCGGCCTCGTGGAGCTCACTCTGTGACACCCACGGAAGGACGCACATGCTGCCCTGGTCACCCGATTTCGCCGGCCGGATGGACCACGCCGTCATCGACAGCCCGGCGCTGCGCGGCAACCCGCTCGGCGACCCGCACGAACGACCGATCTGGGTCTACCTGCCTCCGGGGTACGACGACGACACCGACAGGCGCTACCCGTCCGTCTACGTGATCCAGGGCTACACCGGCCAGCTCACGATGTGGGCCGGCCGGACCCCGTTCCGCCGGCCGTACCCGGAGATGGCGGACGCCATGTTCGCGCGCGGCGAGGCGCCGCCCGCGATCGTCGTGTACGTGGACGCGTGGACGTCCGTCGGCGGCAGCCAGTATCTGGACTCGCCCGGCACCGGCCGCTACCACACCTACCTGTGCGAGGACGTGGTCGGCTGGGTCGACGCCCGCTACCGCACGATCCCCGCACGCGACGCGCGGGCCATCACCGGCAAGTCCAGCGGCGGCTACGGCGCCATGGTCAACGCCATGCTGCGGCCCGACGTGTTCGGCGCGCTCGCCACCCACGCGGGCGACGCCCTGTTCGAGGCCGCCCACCAGCCAACGTTCCCGGCCCGCGCCCGCGATCTGCGCGACCTGTACGAGGGCTCGTACGACCGGTTCCTCGCCGACTTCCGCGGCCGGATCCCCGGCACCAGGAGCAGCGACATGCAGCTCATGGAGATCTACGCGTACGCGAGCGCCTACTCGGCGGACGACGACGGCACGGTGCGCATCCCGTTCGACGCCAACGGCGCGCTCGTCCCCGAGGTGTGGGAGCGCTGGCTGGCCCTGGACCCGGTACGGATGGCGCGGCGCCCCGAGTACGCCGAGGCGCTGCGCTCGATGCGGGCCGTCTGGATCGACGCGGGCACCCGCGACGAGTGGTACCTGGACCTGGGCGCGACCGCCTTCCGCGAGGCGGTGGCGGCGGCGGGGGTGCCCGACGACCGGGTGCGCTTCGAGCTGTTCGACGCCGGCCACATGGCCATCGAGTACCGCTACCCGCTCGCCCTCGCCTGGCTGTGTCACCGTCTGACCGGATTCTCCGGATAGCGCTTCTCGGTGACGAGCAGCCGGATCACCTGCTCGTCACCGTGATGGACCACGTCCGCCGCCCAGACCACGTAGTCGTCCTCGTACGCCGACTGCTCGTACGCGTACACGACGAAGCCCTCCGGGGCGTCGGGGTCGGGCCGGATGACGTTGACCATCACGGGCAGCCCGTGCTTCCTCAGCTCACGATCGAGTTCGGCCACTGTCTTCCCCTCGACCCGCACGCCCTCCAGCGGCCCGCCCTTCCCGGTCGCCGGCTTCCCGGGATCGAGCTCGACCCGCCTGTCGTCGGGGACGAGCTCGCACGGAGCGACCGGATCGCGCATGAGGATGGTGCTGGTGCTGCTGGCACCGCGCGGGTTTACGGTCATCGTCCACACGAAGGTCTGGCCGGGCTCGAACCGCTTGGTGTCGATCCGCATCTGCCAGCCCTCGCGCTCGCCCGGGATGGTGGTCGGCGCGTGATACAGCCCTGGGGGGACCTGCTCGACGACCTCCGCCCGCGGCTCCCGGCACATCATCCCGTACGGGACATAGTCCACGATGGCCGGCACCCCGAGCTCGTGCAGCTGCTCGGTCAGGCCGCCGGTGTCCCGGAAGTCCCGGACCACCACGTCCACGACGCCGTCGGAGCCCATGGTGACGGCGTACGCGGGGTCGCCGCCGCCCGCCGTCATCACCGCGACACCGCCGGCCGTCATCATGGTCACCGCGGCGGCCGCCGCCAGCAGGAGACGTGGGCGTGGCCGCCGCCTCGCCCGCGCCGCCACGTACTCCTTGAGCTCGGCGAGCCGCCGCTCCTCGAAACCGGCGAGTGGTGCGCTCATCATGATCCTTCCATGCTCGTGGCGAGATCGGGGAGGGTGGCGTCCCTGAGCAGGCGGCGCGCGCGATGCAGCCGGACCCGCGCCGTGCCGAGCCGGATGCCCAGCGCGGCGGCGGCGTCGGCCACCGGGATCCCGTCGGCGTCCACCAGCTCGGCGATGGCCCGCAGGCTCTTCGGCAGGGCCGCGATGGCCGCCACCAGCGGGCGCGCGGCCCGCTCCGCGTCGATCCGCTCCTCCAGCCTGGCGATGTCGTCGGCGTCCAGGTCCCTCCGGCCCGCCGCCCGCCCTGTCTTGTGCAGCTCGCGCGCGGCCCTGCGCTGCTCGATCGCCACCGCGTTCCTGGCGATCCCGAACAGCCAGGCCACCTCGCTGCCCCGCTCCGGCCGGTAGCTGCCCGCCGTGTCGATCGCCGCCAGGAAGACCTCGGTCGTCACGTCGTCCACCGTGTGTGGATCCGTGACTCGCCTGGCCACGAACCGGCTGACGGACTCGGCGTGTCTTCGGTAGAAGACCTCGAACGCGGCCGGATCACGCGCGATCCGCCGGAGGTCATCGGTAGTGCCTGCCATCCAGGTGCGCCTTCTTGTCGGGGTTTTCCCCTTCTTGTGCATGAGGGCCGCCCGGCATTACATCGGGATTTCCGAAACCGCGTAATCCACAGCGGTGCACCCACTCCTCTCTAGTGAACGAGAGGAGCTCTTATGAGCAGGAACAGACTGACGCTCGCGTTGTCACTCATAGCCACGGTGGCCGCGAGCGTCCTGGTCGGGACGGCGCCGGTCGCGTCCGCGACCACGCAGGCGGCGCCCAAGGCCGCCACGCCCGGGTTCGCCTGTGATGCCACGGACGCCGCGGGGAAGGGATGGGTGCTTCCGGTCTACGCCCACCAGCCGGGCCAGAGCCAGTACGCCACCGAGCTCGCATCGGTCGAGCGGACGCTGTGGGAGACCGACCAGACCTTCGACGCGAGCGCCCGCCGGTTCGGGGGGTCGCTGCGGATCAGGTACGTCCAGGACGGCGACTGCCGTCCGATCGTGGCCCAGATCCCCTTCGTGAAGGGCCGCAACCGGGCCGAGCTGGGCACGGCGTTCTCGGAGAACCTCGCCGGCCAGCCCGCGCGGGTGCGTGAGCTCGTGGCGACCAAGCGGGTGAAGCTCATGTTCTTCGTCCGCGACAACGAGATCACCAACTCCTGCACCGGCGGCGGCGCGGACGCCGGGCTCAGCACCGGCGGCGTCATCCTGCCGCGCTGGTGCTGGAGCGAGGCCGGGTTCACCCACGAGATGATCCACGGCTTCGGGCTCGGCCACTGCAACGTGGACGGCACGTCAGAAGGCAACGGCGACGACCCGGTCTGCCGCAACATGGGCAGCAGGCCCGAGTGCACCGCCGACACCGCGTCCAACTACCACCTCGACTCGTGCCGTACGGACAAGTTCCGCTACTTCGAGCCCACCAGGGCCTCGCAGCCGGCCGGGGAGCCGCTGGCCGAGAACAGGAACGTCGCGTTCAGCCCGTACCTGATCAAGGACCAGCCGACCCCGGCGGCGGACTTCCGGATGCGCGTGGTGGAGAGCGGGCTGTGCCTCGACGGCGGCGCCCAGCAGGTGACGCAGGCGGAGTGCTCGAACAGTGACAAGCAGGTCTGGCGCCGCAGCATCGACACCCAGGGCTACCTGACGATCCGCAACGCCGGAACCGGCCGCTGCCTGCAGCTCACCGCCAAGGACAAGGACGCCGTCCCGGTGATCACCGCGCCGTGCGTGGCGAAGCAGAAGTCGCAGCAGTGGATCCCGGACGCCGACCAGGACAAGACCAACTTCTTCAACCGCTCCGGCGGGAAGTCGGGCGCGAAGCTCACCGTCCAGGGTGTGAAGGACGGCGCCGGAGCGAAGGTGGTCCGCGGCGGCGGCACCCCGATGGTGGCCGAGTACCTGCGCACCGGCTCCTCGCCCGCCCCGGCCCCGACCAAGACGGCCGCCCCGGCCCCGGCCCCGGCCCCGACCGCGACCCCGACCAAGAGCGCGACCGCGAACCCCACCCCTCGCCCGACGCGGACGTCGCTGCCGGTGTCGCGCAACATCCGCATCGAGAGCGCGTCGGGTCGCTGCCTGACCTCCTTCCGTACGAACGTGCGCCTGGGCTCGTGCCGGGCGGCGAACTGGCGGCTGGTGCCGACCACCGGCGAGGCCGTGCAGATCCGTAGCCAGGGCCGTTGCCTGACCCTCGGCTCGGCCCGCAGGGGCCTGCGCTCGGTCGTCCTGACCAGGTGCGGCAAGACGAGCACGAGGCAGCAGTGGGTGGTTGAAACCCAGCAGAACGGGACCATTACCCTGAAGATCGCCGCCACCAGGGCCACCCGGCTCGTCGGCGCCGGGCACACCCGCGTGCACGCCAAGACCGCGCACCCGAGCAGGTCACTCACGTTCACGATCAGGTAAGTGGAAGATTCGCAGCGCGAGGACGCGGCCCTGACCAGGCTGGTCAGGGCCGGAGACAGCCGTGCCGTGGCCGAGCTGTACGAGCGGCACCACGCCGCCGTCCTCGCCTTCGCCCGCCGCCTGTGCCAGGACCCGCACATCGCCGAGGACCTGGCCAGCGAGGCGTTCACCCGCACCCTGCGAACCGTCCGCGGCGGCGAGGCCGGCCCGTCCGGCGCGTGGCGCCCCTACCTGTACGCGGTCGCCCGCAACACCGCGGCCGAATGGGCGCGCACCGATCAGCGGCGGGTCCTCACCCCCGAGTTCCGGGACGACGAGCTGACCGTGGCCGAGCCCGAGCCGCCCGACGATCTCGTCACCCGCGCGTACCGGTCGCTGCCGCCGCGCTGGCAGACCGTGCTGTGGCACACCGTGATCGAGGACGAGCGGCCCGAGCAGGTCGCGGAGATCCTCGGCACCACCCCCGGCAACGTGGGCGTGCTCGCCTTCCGCGCCCGCGAGGGCCTGCGCAAGGCGTACCTGGCCGCCCACGTCGCGGGTGCCTCGGGCGACTGCCGCAAGTACGCCGACCCGCTGGCGGCGGCCGTACGCAAGAAGAGCGGCCGCCTCCCCCGGGCCCTGCGCGCGCACCTCGACTCCTGCCCGAACTGCGCGCGTGCGCACAGCCGGTTGCTCGACCTCAACGCCACGCTGCGGGCCGCGCTGCCCATCGCACTGCTGCCGTTCGCCGTGGAAGGGCTGGGCAAGGCCGCCGCCTCGAAGAGCGCCTCCATGGGGATGCTGGGGTGGGCGATCCCGGCGACGGCGGCGACCGTGATCACCGCCGCGATCGTCTTCACCCTGCCACCGGAGCCCTCACCCCCGCCCGCGGCCGCCCCGCCCACCTCCTCCACTCCCACTCCCACGCGCTCGCCCTCCGGCTCCCCCTCTGCCTCGCCCTCCGGCTCCCCTTCGCCTTCGCCCTCGCCTTCGTCCTCGCTTTCGCCTTCACCTTCGCCTTCACCTTCGAAGACCCGTAAGCCCACCCCGGCAGCGGTCGCCGACACCCGGATCAGCTACGCGGGCCGGTGCGTCGGCACGAAAGGGACCCAGGTCGCGGCACTGAGCTGCACCGACCCGGGGACAGCCTGGCGGGTCAAGGGCGACGCGTCCCGGTTCCAGCTCGTCAACGCCGTGACCGGGCGATGCCTGACAGCCGGCGCCAAGTACGACACGGTCTCCTTCAACGGCGGCGGCATCCGTACCGTCCAGCTCACCCCCTGCTCGGCCGCCCCGGCCCAGCGCTGGAACAGACCCACCTTCAGCGACGGCGTGCCCCGCCTGGTCAACGTCTCCACCGGCATGGCCCTGTCGATCGGCAAGGAGTTCGGCGGCAAGCGCCCCCCCCACCGCGTTCATCCTCTACGGCGCCTACACCGACTCCGCCGACCAGCGGATCACCTTCCGCACCGGCTCATGATCCTGGACCGGCTCCCCACCGGTGACGCGGACGCTCCGCAGCCACGTGCGTGCCTCCTCGGTGTCGCCGGCGGCGACCCGCTCACCATGGCGTCGGGGTCGACCGACGTACGGACCCGTCAGACGAAATCGGCCGCCGTCATCCCGGGCGGATGGCCCGGCGGCCACTGCACGAGCTCGATCCTGTAACCGTCGGGGTCGGTCAGCCAGGACGTCCGGAACCCCGGCCCGAGCTCCGCGGGCGGCTCGGCCGTGACGCCCTTGGCCGCGAGATCGGCGACCGTCGCGTCCAGATCGTCCACCTGCACCACGAGGTGGTTGACGGCCCCGGTGTCCTCGACCGGCCGCGCGGGGTCGTACACGAGCTCAAGGCTGACGAACGGATCGTCGGGCAACTGCAGCATGGTCAGGCTGCCGAAGTCCGTCTCGGGGACGAACCCGAGCTTGGCGTACCCGAGCGCGGTGTAGAAGGCGAGCGAGCGCTCCAGGTCGGTCACCCGCAACCCGAGGTGCAACATCCGCATGCCCGGCAGAGTAGTGGCCGGCCGCGGGTCCGGGGGGACGGCCGGGACGATCGAGGACGGCGCCTGGAGCCAGGAGCGGCCGACTCTCGCTACGACGCTTTCCCCGCCGGATAGACGAGAATGAGATCCACTCCTGGGCGTGTGTACAGGCGCAACCGGTAACGGCCGGGACCACTGCGCGCGAGGTTGGGGAAGCGCACCTTGCTCGCCGACAGTGTCTGCATCACCAGGCGACCAGATTCGCTAAGGATGTCCGCCTCGACCACCTTGTCCCAGCCACTGCGTCGCAGGGGCGGCGGGGCCGAGCGCAACGCCTTCGCCGTGACGCAGGTCGCCCAGTCCTGAGCAGGCGTGAAGATCAGTGCCAGCCGGCCATGAGTCACCAGAGGGCTGGACGACCCCGCACTCCACATCGCCTCGGTATCTTCTCCGGTGTCCGCTTCCGCGTCGTAGATCCCGTACGGCTGACTGTCCCAGTCGTAATAGGACGCGGTCGCCTGGAAGCGGGTGCGTAGCGCGGGCCACGGGTCGCGGCACAGGGCGTCCTCCTCGCGCGCCTCGCGCGCCGACTGTTCGCGCCGGAGCTTCTCCTCCTCGGCCTGCTGCTGTTCGATCTGAGCGGACGACAGCAACAGGTCCGGATATTTCCGTCCAATCACGTCCGGGCAGATCAGCGCCAGCAGCGCAGGACGAGCCTTGACCGGCTCCCCTGCCGCGAACCTGACGCACGCGCCTCTGCCCCTGCTGAGCAGTTCCTGGTCCGAAACCTCCCGATCAGGCTTCCGCACGGCGCACAGGTAGGCTCGATCACGCTGGCGGGCCGGGACATCGGCGACACGTGGCGGCTGCCTGACCCAACAGTCCATGAGGTCACCGTTCCGCCAGGCGTAGGTGAGACGCGGAGCGCCCTCGGGTCCGACGACCATCAGCAGGAGGACCGCGGCCACGGGCGCGACCGCCGCGGGCACGCGCAGGGGCGCCCTCCGCCTCGGCTCATGGTTCAGTTCATGTGCCGTACGCGCCATCCAGACGATGTGGAGCACATCCATCGCCTCGGCGATCGACTCGATCACGCTGCCGCTCGTCAGGCTGTCCACGAGCTCCACCAGGAACGGGCTCACGAACGTGCCCCACCCGATGAGGAGCGTCACCCGGCTCCAGCGTCCATCGCGCCACTGGGCGAGCAGGAGCAGCGCCATCACGACGAGCGCCGCCGCACCCACGGCCATGACGGTCGCTTTCGCGGCCGGCCCCAGGAAGAGCTGGGGCCTCGCATCGCTCACCAGGCCGCTCGCGAGCAACGCGACGGGTTCCACCAGCCCGAAGAGGAGCAGAGCCAGCCGGAAGGGCAGACCTGAGCGGGTGAACACCACCGTGAACAGCACGAGCAAGGACAACCGGAGCACCACTCCGATGACCGTCTCGACCAGATCCGGAAGGAACGAGGGGATCAGCGACCACACCACATTGGCGTACAGCAGCAGCCTCAGCCACGTGGCCGCCGAGCGCATCGGCAGAGCCATCGGCGCGGGCACCCGCAGCACCTGCCACAGCATCCACGCGTTCACCAGCCCGAGCAGCAGCAACCAGGCCAGCACCGGCACCAGAGGAGACCTCCCGACGATCTCGTCGGGTGGATACCACATGGTGACCAGCCATGCGGGCGTCGCGGTGCCGATCACCAGGCCGAGAATGATCGAACCAATGGTGAGGACTAAAGAGGCACAAGCCGCCAAACGGTATAAGGGCACGATGAGGCTTGATCGTAGTACGTGCTCACTGCCCGGAAGGTCGTGAACGCGGACCCGGTGCAGCCCTGTAGTTGATCGCCGACCGCGGAGGTCCTTCCGCACCTACTGCGATCACGCAAGTCCGCATCGATCGCGCCCGCGCCCAGTGACTCTACGACCGTCATCGTGCCCGATCCTGCGTTCCTCGGCCCGCGTCCTGCTACACCAGCGTCGGCGACTGGGTCCGTCACCTGGTGGACGTTGACCGACCTGCGCGCCACGGATGAATGCGTGCTCCCTGCTGCTGGAATGCCTACTGACTGGAGAGGTCCCATCCGAACCGGTGGTCATGTCCTGGAATTGAACGGACAGGATGGCAACCTCCTCTGCGGCGCCTACACCGACTCCGCCGACCAGCGCATCACCCTGGTGTGATCAGGGATTGCCCCTCTGCCAGGTGCCGAAGGGAGGGACGGGCCTGTCCATGAACTCCTTCAGCTGCTTCACCTTGTCGACGCAGTCGGGGCAGACGTACGCCTCGACCGCTCTCGCGGTCGCCTCCGGCGTCGGCTCACGGAAGGCGCCCGACACCGTCATGCCCAGCGGCAGGCGGGTCTCGGGATCCATCATGACCGTCATGACCTGCGCGGGAACGAAGCCGAAGGTGCGCTTGCACATGTGGCATCCGCCGATCGTCCTGATCTGCTCGTCCGCCATGGGCTCCCCACCTCCAACCGCACCGTACAACGTCGCTCTTACTGGCGCACCCGCCCGGCGATCTGCCGCGCGCACTCCAGCGATTCGGTATGCGTGGTGTCCACCACCAGGTCGTAGACCACACCCTCGTGAACCACCTCAGCCTGCAACGCGGCCATCCCCTCGGTCCGGTCGCCCCGGGCGATCTCGCGCCCCGCGGCGACCTCGCTGTCGCACCGCACACCGACCCACAGCACGTCCAGCCCGGCGAGAGCCTTCTCCCACCGCTGCTGGGACCCCGCCCCGCCGAGAAACACGTCATCCACGACGATCCGGGCACCCGCGCGGGCCATCGCCGCGATCCCCGCGGTCCACGCCTCGTCCAGCGCCCGGAACTCCGGCCCCACGATCACCTGGCCGTCGGGAGCGAACTCGATCCCCTCCTCCGACGCCCGCATGGCCGCGGGCATCGCGTCGACCAGGTCGTCCACCGAGAAAGCGAGCCAAGGATCCGGCAGCACCGCCTGCAAGCACCGGGCGATCCCGGACTTTCCCGAACTGGAGCCACCGTTCAGCACGATCACCTGAGTTGTCATCGCGCCACCCTAGAGGCCCGCCCCGCACGCCCCAACCGGTTTTCCCGTTCCCCCACTGGCGAGGGAGCCGCCTCCCTCGCACGGGGGAGGGCGCCGGACCTCGTCCCCGGAAAGCGCGTACCCATGAGCACCACACCTGCGACCTACCAGCCCGCGTTGTCCGCACCCCCCAGCCGGCTCACCATCTGGGCCGGCCGAAGCATGATCATGATCGCCGTGGCGCACACCGCCGTCTTCGCCCTCCTCGCCCCCTGGTCCAGCTGGCTCGCCGGAGACCTCCGCGACGGGGTCGCCGACGCCGACTCCCTGGCGATCTTCTGGGCACTGCCGGGCGGATTCGTCGTGGTCCTCGCCCTGCTGGGACTCCTGGTGGCACGGCTGGGACGGCAGGGACAACACGTACCCGGATATGTCGGCTGGGCGACCCTCGCCTGGGGAGCCCTGGCCGTCACCCTGATCGGACCGAGCGGTTTCCTGCTCACGGCCGTCCCCGCCGGCCTGCTCATCACGGCGAACCTCACCGCCAGGCGGTAGGGCCGGCCCTACCGCAAGACGGGGGTGCGCGGCAATGTGGCCGCGGCCGGCGACCGGGACTCTGGCCATGAATCCGTCGCCCCCCAGGAGGTTCCGTGTCCACGGTCCTTGGTACGCCGCTTCGCCGGGTGATGCAGTGGCATCGACCGCTGATGCTGATGGTCGCCTCGATGCTGCTTCTGCTGGTCGTCTCGACGATCGGGCTCGTGCTCGACGACCGGGTGCTTCTCGGCGCCCCCGTCTGGCTCAAGCCGTTCAAGTTCGCCGTGTCGATGGCCGTCTACGGAACCACCCTGGCCTGGATGCTGTCCCTGCCTCACCGGGGCAGGAAGTGGACCTCCGGCCTGGCCACCGTCTTCGCCGTCACCGGGTTCGTCGACACCGTCATCGTCGCCGTCCAGGCCGCCCGCGGCACCTTCAGCCACTTCCACAAGTCCACCGCACCGGCCGAGAAGATCATGCTGGTCGTCTTCGGCAATGCCGTGCTCCTCATCATGCTGGCCAACCTCGCGCTCGCGATCATCCTGGCCTTCCAGCGCGTCCACGCCGACCGCGCCATGAGCCGGGCGATCCACACAGGCCTGGCCCTGGCCGTCGCCGGCATGGCCCTGGGCTTCCTCATCCCCATCCAGGGCAAGGCGGAGACCGCCCTGACCACCAGCGGCCAGCGAGTATCCCTGAGCAGCGGTCACAGCGTGGGCGTCCCCGACGGCGGCCCCGGCCTTCCCCTGACGCAGTGGAGCACCACCGGCGGCGACCTGCGGGTCCCCCATTTCGTCGGCATGCACGGCCTGCAGGTCATGCTGATCGCCGCCCTGCTCCTGGCGGCACTGGCGGCTCGCTACCCCCGCTTACGCGACGACCGGACCCGCGCCCGCCTGATCGCCGTGCTCGCCACGAGCTACACCGGCCTGATCGCCCTGGTCACCTGGCAGGCCCTACGCGCCCAGCCCCTGATCCACCCCGACGCCCTGACCCTGACCGCCGCCGCCCTCCTGGCAGCGCTCACCGCCCTGGCCACCGCCACGGTCCTGGCAACGCGGCCAGGCCCTGATCGGAGGATTTAATACCGGAGCCAACGTGAAGTCCGTCTTCGCAGGACATCAGCTCATAGCAGTCGTCTTTGCACGACATCGGCGATGACGGCGTTCACGACCTTGCCGACTTCCTCAGGCTCCGGCGGGACCCCCTCCCGGCCGGCGAACAACATGTGCCCGGCCCCGATCAGGGAAAGCGCCAGCGCCTCCACATCGGCGTCCGCCGCGATGCGGCCCAGTTCGCACTCCTCGTTCAGGTAGGCGGCGATCATGGCTGCAGCATCCGTCAAGACCGGAACACCGGGAGCCGAACGGGCCTGACGCAGCCGGGCACGCAACTCGTCCCGGAAGATGACGAGAGCGACGATCGCCACGGCGACCGAGTCGAACAGGTCGACAAGCGCCCCGGTCAGGTTGCCGGCGACGTCGCCGGTCCCGGCGGAGCCGCGAAGGGCGTCGGCCTGGCTCTCGAGCCGGGCGATGCGGTCCCGCACGAGTTCGGCGAGGAAGGCGTCGAAGTCCTCGAAGTGCCGGTGCAGGACGCCCTTGGCGACGCCCGCCTCCGCCGTGACCGCCCGGCTGGTCAGGTCGTTCGCCCCGTCCCGGAGCAGGACGCGTTCGGCGGCGTCGAACAACTGCTGCCGCACATCCCGGAGGGCCACTCCAGTCGGCATCGCCCGTTCCTCCTTCTTACCCGCCTCCGCCCGCCCTTCGCTCACCGCGAACCGTGCGCGGGTTGATGAGTGGGCATGCGCCCACTATTGTGGGCACATGCCCACTCTAGCGCAGGAGCAACCAGAGCCTCCGCGGAACGAGCCCCATAAGGCCAGGCAGATGGCGGAGTCGTTCGGGGTCGACACCGAACGCTACGACCGGGCCCGGCCCGACTATCCCGACGCCCTGGTGCAGCGAATCATCACCGCCAGCCCTGGCCCCGACATCGTCGACGTCGGCTGCGGCACCGGCATAGAAGCCCGCCAGTTCCTGGCGGCCGGGTGCAAGGTGCTGGGTGTCGAGCCGGACGTCCGGATGGCCGAGTTCGCCCGCCGCACCGGGGTCGAGGTCGAGACGGCGACGTTCGAGGACTGGGACGCCGCCGGTCGCACCTTCGACGCGGTGGTCGCCGGGCAGTCCTGGCACTGGGTGGACCCCGTCGCGGGCCCGGCCAAGGCGGCGCAGGTGCTGCGTCCCGGCGGCCTGCTGGCGGTGTTCGCGCACGCGTACGACCCGCCGCCCTTCGTCGCGGAGGCGTTCGCCACCGTCTTCCAGAAGGTGGCGCCCGACTCGCCGCTCAGCGCCGCATCGCCGAGGCCGGCCCAGGACATCTACCAGGCGATGTTCGCCACGTTCGCCGACGGCATCCGCAAGACGGCCGGGTTCGGCGAGCCGGAGCAGTGGCGATTCGACTGGGAGCAGTACTACAGCCGCGACGATTGGCTCGACCTGCTGCCCACCACCGGCGCGCTCACCCGACTCCCGCCAGACAAGCTGGCCGAGGTGCTGGAGGGCGTCGGGGCCGCCATCGACGCGATCGGTGGCAGCTTCACCATGGCCTATACCACGATGGCGATCACCGCGTCACTGAACACCTGAGTCGCCCACCACTCGGAGGACGCGTGGGCCGGGAGCGGCACACGCGCTCCCGGGTACGCCGGTGAAGTAGACGATCACAAGCTCCCGTCCCGCGCCGCAGGGGTCCACCGCCGTCACGGGCGCCTGCGCGGCGGCTCCCATAGCTTCCAGGGGCGTCCACACCTGTGCATGGACATGTCAGCAGCCGCGCTAGCAACATCAGGTAGGACCTAGCCTTGTATGCGATCATCAAGGAATGACAACGAGAAAGGCTCATGGTCGCTGACCACCGGCTCGCGCTGCACGCGACGCTCCCCGACCGCTACGCCCGGCATGAGGTCCTGGCCTCGACCATCGACCACCGCGGCCGGCTCGCCGCCCTGGTCGCCGACCCCGCCCAGCGCTTCGTCCCCATCCCGCGCTCCTCTCAACTCCGGCAGCCCTCACGCTACGACGCAACCGCCGTCATCTGCGACGGGCCGGAGATCCACGAGATTCCGCTGACAGACCTCAACGAACAGGTCGCCCTCATCGACACCCACGGCGATGGCATCGTGCTGGCCGCTGCCCGCTGTGAGCCTGTAGGCATCGGAATCGAGCGCTACCAGGAGCCGGTTCCAGAGGACGAACTAGACCTCACCCATAACGTCCAGGTGATCGATGGAGGCGGCCAGATCCAGTCAGCCTTCTACGCCGGTGACGGCATCAAGCACCTCATGACGGACGCCCGGGGCGCCATCTGGATCAGTTACTTCGACGAGTCGAACTACTGGTTCCCCAACCCGAACGGCACCCGGTCCTACGGCTTCGCAATCGGCCTGGCGCGCTGGGACTGTGACGGTGGCCAACCCTGGATGGCGTCGGACCACACTCCAGACGTCTTCTGGTGCGACTGCTACTCGTTGAACGTCGGACGCGAAGTGGTCCACGCCTGCCCCTACCCCGATTTCCCACTGATCGAGATCGATGGTCACGGCGTCCGCAGCATCACCCCGAACTCCATCACACGCTGTCACGGCCTAGCCATCTCAGGTGCTGAGATGGCCCTTCTCGATCAGCACCGAGCAGGCGGCGGGTTCCGCTGGGAGATCCGCAGGGGCCGCCGGCAGAGCGGAGCCGTCATCGAGTCAGACCGAGATCACCCAATACGTGGGCGTCGAGCCGACTCGGTCTGAGGCGAAGGAGTCACGACATGGCAGGAAGAGTGGGCGCCTACTGCCGCCACGACACGAATGGATGCTCGACTCCGGCCTTGCGGAGACCACCTCACTCGATGAGCAGGTGGAAGCTGTGATGAATCAGTTGGCCGGCGCCTGGGATCGCATCAGAGAGTTGACCGCTGGTGGCGCAACGGCCACGTTGGTCATGCTTCGGTCGTTCGAACCGGGAGAGCACTCCAGCCCGCGAGGCCTCGTTCTTGACGCAGAAGCCATTAGTTCTCTTCAGAGAGCTGGAGCCGATCTATGGATCGACGAGTACGACTTATCGTAGGGCTGGCGATGGAGACACTCGCACGGGCCTCGGAGTGCACGAACTGAGCGCTGGACTGATCGCTGTCCATCCTCACCTGCTGGGAGGCGACCGACGTGCCGCGACCGAAGCCATCTCCAGCGCTCTCCTGGGGAAACAGACCCCGGTGGCTCCCAAGACTGAGCTGGATCGCCAGTCCTCAGCCGGTGTAATCCTCGTACTCCCACTCTCCGATCCGGGCGATCTTCTCTGCCAGCTCACCCCATGTAGGGGCCTCCAGTGCGGCAATGCGATCGCTCAGCCACTCGGTCACCTTGTCGGGATGAAGTTCGGCAACGAAGAGCCAGTGCCGACCGATGAGAAAGGGGCGATGACGGAGTTGCTCTGTGAGGGCCGACGGGGTGCAGACGGTGAGTTGAAATCGCTCCTCGCCCAGCTCACCCTGAGGACCGACATACATTTCCAGAAGTTCGCAGGCACGGGCCGGATCGTCCATCCTCCGCCCCGCCTCAAGATCTACCCAACGAAACTCTCCTAGTCGTACTCTCACAGTCCCATGATCGCCTAACAAGTGGGCCGTCACCTTGGGAGTAGCAGGGATCTTGGCTCAAAGAGGCGTTGACCTACGGCTGAGGAACGAAGCACGGATCGTCGACGTCAGGAGGCCTTCCAGGTAACGGGCTCGGCTCCGTCGGCGGTGGAGGAGAAGGTGACGGCGACGGGCTTGTCGCCCTTGCTGACGAGGTAGACGCCGCACTGCCGGACACTCTTGCCGGGCTGAACCATGCCGTAGGGCACGGATGATTCGCAGCCCTTGGGGCCGTTGCTGCCGATCGCGATGAGGGTGAGCGGGCGCAGGGTCTGGCCGCTCGCGGTGCGCAGGAAGACCGCCCTGTCCATGCCCGGGTACAGCTTGGAGGTGCCGTTGTTGCGGTACTGGAGCGTGACGAAGTGCGCCGTGGCGGCCTTCTGCCTGGCGTTCAGCTTGTAATCGGCGAGCGCGTCGGGACCGGCCTTGCGCACGCTCTTCGGCGTGACGGTCAGCGGCACCTCCTTGTCTCGCGCGTCCTTCCACGTCACCTCGGCCGGCTTGTCCGAGGGCAGCACGCTGCTGCCGGTGTCGCCGCCCTCGACCTTCCACATCTGGATGCCGGAGTCGTCGCTGTAGGAGACGGTGGCGGGCTGGGTGCCCTTGGGAAGCATCACGACCCGGCACTCGGTCGCCGCCTGGCCTGCTGTCAAGGCACTCGGAGCCTTCGTGCCGTTGCACGTCTCCAGCGGGCCGCTGCCGGGCGAGGCCAGGGGGTTGCTGCTGAAGAACGAGACGCGCTCGCCGGCGGTGCCGTCCGCGAGCGCCAGACGGAAGTTGTTGACCACCTGAGCGCTCTGGACCTCACCAGATCCGGTGTTGGTGATCGACACGGTGAGGTAGTGCGGCACCATCCCACGTACGTCGTCGTCGAGCCGCACGTCCTTGAGGTCTTCGGCCGAGCCGAGCTCGAGCAGGGTCGGGTGGAGCGTCAGCTCGTGCGCCTTCTTGCCGCGGTCGGTGTAGTGCGCTCGCCGCGGTGCGGTGTCGAGTGTCAGCGGCGTAGCCGTGGACGCGGCCTGGTCCGCCTCCGGCTTGTCACCGCTGACGTTCTTGCTGGTATCGGAACCTCCGCAGCCTGTCAGGAGCAAAGCGAGAACGCCCGCCCCGGCGATGGTACTGACCCGTCGGCTGACGCGCTGCACTGCGACTCCCGTCGTTTCCGTGGTCCTCTGCAACCCCCGTTTAGTCGGGGACCACCCTAATACTCCGTGACAGTTCGCGATCATAGGGCCGGATCTGCGCTGGTAGTGGCACTGTCGAGCAGCCCTCCCAGCTCGGTACGGCCCTTTTCCTATTCTCCTGGCCACGCGGCCAGGATCTCGATACCGATCACCCGGCCGCTCTCGTCCAGGTCGAAGTTCACCATAGGCCCGTCCACCGTGACCGTCCGCGCCACGCCACCGGGCGTGATGGGACCCCGCAGGTAGATGTACGCGGCCTCTGCCTGGGGATCGTAGGTCCACGTACCGGAATGCTCTTCCAGAGTCACGGAGTCTCCTGTTAGCAAGATCGCGAGAATTGTCCTGACAAACACAAAGCCCCTGAACCGGAGACACCAGTTCAGAGGCTTCGTCGTGAAGAGCCGACGTGGGGAATCGAACCCCAAACCTTCTGTTTACAAGACAGATGCTCTGCCGATTGAGCTACGTCGGCACGGCCTATCAGTGTAGACGGTCACCGCCGTCGATGACGAGCCACTTCGTACAAGGTCACCCCTGCCGCCACCCCCGCGTTGAGCGACTCCGCCGCCGCGCGCATCGGGATGCGGGCGACCACGTCGCACTGCTCGCGGACCAGCCGCGACAGCCCTTTCCCCTCGGAGCCGACCACCACGACCAGGGGCTCCGCCAGGAGGTCGACGTCGCCGATCTCCGCGTCGCCCGCGCCGTCGAGACCGATGACGAAGAGCCCTTCGTCGCGGTATTCGCGGAGGGCGGCGGTGAGGTTGGCGGCGCGGGCGACGCGCAGGGTGGCCAGGGTGCCGGCGGAGGTCTTCCAGGCGCCGCCCGTCACGCCGGCTGAGCGGCGGGACGGGACGAGCAGGCCGTGGGCGCCGAAGGCGGTGGCGGAGCGGGCGATGGCGCCCAGGTTGCGGGGGTCGGTGACGCCGTCGAGGGCGACGATGAGCGGGGTCTCGGCCGCGTCGCGGGCCAGCTCGACCAGCTCCGCCGGGTGGGCGTAGTCGTAGGCCGGAATCTGGAGGGCCACGCCCTGGTGGACGGCGCCCTCGGTCAGCCTGTCGAGCTTGTCGCGGGTGACCTCCATGAGGGCGATCCCGCGGTCGGCGGCGATTTTGACGCTGTCTCGTACGCGGTCGTCGTTGTCGACGCGGTGGGCGACGTAGAGGGCGCTGGCCGGGACGCCGGCCTGGAGTGCCTCCAGGACGGGGTTGCGGCCGCCGATGTATTCGGGGGCGTCGTCGGAGCGTCTGGTGCGCGCGGGGGCTCGGCGGGTGCCGCCTCCCTGCTCCTCGCGGGCGACGCGCTCTGCCCTGGCCTTGTCCTTGTACCAGTGGCGCATCTCGGCGGGCGGGGTCGCGCCCTTGCCTTCGAGGCCGCGGCGACGCTGGCCGCCGGTGCCCTTGGTCGGGCTCTTCTTCTTCGCGGGCCTGCCCGGCTTACCCCCTGCTGCCATGGAATCAAGGGTACTTGCGCCGCCAAGTCCCTTGGCCCGTCTAGGTTGGCGGACGTGGATCTGAATTACTACGACACGCTCATCGCGGTCGCCGAGGACACCCAGGTCATCCGGGCCGAGGTTCCGCTGCCGAGGGGTGGCGAGCCGACGGTCGCGAGCGTCCAGTACGAGTTGCTCGCGGCCGATCCGGGCGCCCTCACCCAGGAGGACGTGCTGTTCGAGAGCTGGTTGCGGCGCCAGGACGACCCGGAGCCGCCGCAGGACGTGCGGGCCGAGCTGCGCGACCGGTTCTTCAGCAGGTCGCAGGCCTGCCTGCGGGCCTCGCCCCTGCCGAAGAAGCACGGCTGGGGCCTGCTCTTCGACGGGACGGGCCGCATCACGCTGTGTCCGATGGAGTCGGACGAGTATCAGCGCATCGTCGCCGGCGAGGTGGCGGGTGTCCGCGTGCTGAAGGCGATGCGCACCCGCCGCCGTTAGCCGCGCAGCTCCCAGCGGGCGCCGTGCGGGGTGTCCTCGACGGTGACGCCCGCCTCGGCGAGCTGGTCTCTGATCGCGTCGGCGGCGGCGTAGTCCTTACGGGCCCTGGCCGCCTTGCGCTGCTCCAGAGCGACCACGACCAGCGCGTCGACCACCGGCTTGAGGTCGGAGCCGGCCGTGCGCCACTGCGGCGAGCGCGGGTCGAGGCCCAGCACGTCGAGCATGTTCTGGGTCTCGGCGAGCAGCCGGGCCACCGCCTCCTTGTCGCCCTTGGACAGCGCGACGTTGCCCTCGCGGACCACCTCGTGCACGACCGCGAGCGCCTGAGGCGTGCCGAGGTCGTCGTCGAGCGCGTCGGCGAACGCCTGCGGGAGCGGCGCGTCGGCGTCGACGTCGTGGATGACCTCGGCGGCGCGGGTCACGAACCCCTCGATCCGCTGGTAGGCGGTCGCGGCCTCCCGCAGCGCCTCCTCGGAGTAGTCGATGGAGGAGCGGTAGTGGGGCGCGGCGAGGTAGTAGCGCAGCTCGACCGGGCGGACCTTCTGCACCATGTCCGGGACCAGCAGCGAGTTGCCCCGCGACTTGGCCATCTTCTCGGCGCCGATCTTGACCAGGCCGTTGTGCATCCAGTAGCGGGCGAAGCCGTCGCCCGCCGCCTGGGACTGGGCGATCTCGTTCTCGTGGTGCGGGAAGATCAGGTCGAGGCCGCCGCCGTGGATGTCGAACGTCGGACCCAGGTATTTGGTGGCCATCGCCGAGCACTCGAGGTGCCAGCCGGGACGGCCGGGGCCCCACGGGGTCGGCCAGGTGGGCTCGCCGGGCTTCTCGCCCTTCCACAGGGCGAAGTCGCGCGGGTCGCGCTTGCACGACTCGTCGTCGGTGTCGCCGGCCGCCCGCATGTTGTCCAGCTTCTGGTTGGAGAGCTTGCCGTACTCGTCCTCCCAGGAGCGCACGTCGAAGTAGACGTCGCCGCCGGAGGCGTAGGCGTGGCCGCGGTCGATGAGCCGCCGCATGAGCTCGATCATCTCCGGCACATGGCCGGTGGCGCGCGGCTCGACGGTCGGCGGCAGGCAGCCGAGCGTGTCGTAGGCCCAGGTGAAGGCGCGCTGGTTGCGCTCGGCGACGACGAACCACGGCACCCGCTCCTCGGCGGACACTCTGATGATCTTGTCGTCGATGTCGGTGACGTTGCGGCAGAACAGCACGTCGTAGCCGGAGCGCATGAGCCAGCGCCGCAGCACGTCGAAGTTGACGCCCGAGCGGATGTGGCCGATGTGCGGAGGGGCCTGCACGGTGGCGCCACACAGGTAGATCGACGCCCGGCCGGCTTCGAGCGGGACGAATGCGCGAATGTCGCGAGTGGCGGTGTCGTAAAGGCGCAGGCTCACAAAAGCAAGGCTAACGCCTCAGCCACCGTCGTGGATGCGATTACCGCGCCACCATGTGCGATGACGGTCGCGTTGATCGGCCCGGGAGTGCATTGTTCTGTAGGCTCGAACCGCCATGGACGTGACTCCCCCCTCTACGCTCCGCCGCCTGGGCATCGCCCTGGCCGGACTCGCCGTCGCCGCGCTGACGGGCGCCGCGTGCGTGCTCTCGTTCGACGATCTGCGGGCGCTGGCCGTGCACGGCGGCGCCCGTCCCGACCTCGCCTACCTCTACCCGGCGGGGTTCGACGCGCTGCTCGCGGTCACGCTGATCTGCGTGCTGCTGCTGCGCTCCGCCCGCGCGCTGGTGCGCGCCCAGGCCGCGGTGGTGCTGGTCCTGCTCATCCTGGCGGCCGCCGCGGTGAACGTGGCCACGGCGCTCGGCCACGCGTTCCCGGCCTCACCGACGGCCGTCGGCGTGGCCGTCGCGCCGTGGGTGATGCTCGCCCTGGGGCTGTGGCTCTGGATGCTGCTGATCAAGCACGTGCAGGACGGCCGGGGATCCGCGCGCGACCACGACGGTACGGGGGAGCACGACATCGTGCCGTTCCACCGGGGCGTCGAGGCGGACAGGACGGTCGAGCTGCCGCGCCCGGCCGCCGGGCCGCGGCCGTCCGAGGAGCCGCCGCCCCTGGCCGCCGCCGCCCCGGCCGCGCTGGAGACGACGCCGGTCGTCGGCCCCACTCCCGCCTCGGAGACCCCGCCGGTCTCGGAGCAGGTCACCCGCTGGCCGGCCCACCGTCCCGAAGAGGAGACGGCCCCCTCGCCCGCATCGGATTCGGCCCCCGAACCGTCCGCGGCCTCGCCCGTACCGGATTCGGCTCCTGAACGATCCGCGTCCTTATCGGAACCGGCCCCTGAGGAAGCCCCGGAGCCGGAACCGGAGCCCGAGCCTGAGCGGCCCGTGCGGTGGGGTGATCGGGTCAAGCCGAGAGACGTCCTGGTGCATCCCCGCGCGGCCACGGGCGCCGAGAAGGGCGCCGACACGCAGCCCGTGCCCGTGGTGCGGGACGACGAGCCGGACCCGGGGCACGGCCGGGAGGCCGCCGACGCCGGTGAGCGCGGGCAGGACGGCCGGGCCGCGGAGGCCCTGGAGGACACCGCCCCTCACCCCGTCGTCGAGGAGAACGACGGCGACGGCCACCGGCCGTCCCCCGGGGAGGCGCCGTCGGGGCGGCTGCGCAGCACGCCCCTGCCGCCGGAGGACTGAGAACGCCGCCTGACATGCGCGAAGCCCGCCCGGCATCAGTGCCGGGCGGGCTTTGCGCGTGTTGCTCCGTGCTCTCGGGATCAGGCACGGTTCCCGGGGTCACAGGCCCCGGCTAGATGCTTGTACCGCGAGGTCCACGGCGTAGGCCGGCGACGATGCCGACGCCCACGACCGCCAGGACGACCTGCAGCACCAGTTCTATCCAATCGATGCCGGGGGTCGTCTCCACGCCGATGACCTGAGCGATCATCGTTCCGACGAGGGCGGCGACGATGCCGACGACGATGGTGAGGATCCACCCGATGGCCTGCCGGCCCGGAAGCAGCAGACGCCCGATCGCGCCGATGACGGCGCCGATCACGATGGCGCCCAGGATGGACTGGATTGTCATGACACAAACCTCCCCGTGAGGATGAGCGGTTCATCCTGCACGGGGAGTGGGATACCCGATCTCCAGCCTTTATGCCGGAGATTTACAAATTTGCAGCTCAGGTGGTGGTTCGCCCTCTTCCGCCACCCTTCCCCCTGGCCGATCCGGCCACGATCGACACTCCGATCACCGCCAGCACGAGTTGGAGGATGTGTTCGAGCCAGTCGATGCCCCTGGTGTCGGCCCAGCCGAACAGCTGAGCGATCAGCGTGCCGAGCAGAGCCGCCACGATGCCGACGATCAGTGTCAGGCCGATGGACATGTTCTGCTTTCCCGGCAGGATCAGCCGGGCCAGCGCGCCGACGATGGCGCCGATGATTACCGCGGAAACGATCGCGCCGATCATGTATAGCTCCCCCCGAAAGCGTCTTCAGAGGGACATACCCGGCATTTCGGCAAGTTACCCCTGGTAGACGGCGATCCGCACCGCGCCAGAGCGGACCGCCGTCGGCCATGGAACAGGCGGGCGGCAGGTTGCCCACCGGTTAAAGGACGGCTGATCCCGGCGTGAGGTTGACGACGAGCGCGGTCGCGACCGCGGCGATCCCTTCGCCGCGTCCGGTCAGCCCGAGCCCGTCGGTGGTGGTGGCGCTGAGGCTCACAGGAGCCCCCAGAGCGACGCTGAGCGCCTTCTCCGCCTCCAGGCGCCGGGGAGCCAGTTTCGGGCGGTTACCGATCACCTGGACGGCCACGTTGCCGATCTCGAAGCCGGCCGCCCGCACCTGGCGCGCGGTCTCCTCCAGCAATGCGGCGCCGGACGCGCCCGCCCAGCGCGGGTCGGCAGTGCCGAACAGGCCGCCCAGATCGCCCAGCCCCGCGGCGGACAGCAAGGCGTCACAGGCCGCGTGCGCGGCGGCGTCGCCGTCCGAGTGGCCGGTCAGGCCGGTCTCGCCCGGCCAGTGCAGGCCGGCGAGATGCAGCTCCCGGCCCGATGCGAACGGGTGGACGTCGACTCCGACGCCCACCCGTGGAACGATCGCGCTCAGGAGTTCAGGACCTCGTCGAGCAGGGCCTCCGCCTTGTCCTCGTTGGTCTTCTCGGCGAGCGCGAGCTCGCTGACGAGGATCTGGCGAGCCTTGGCGAGCATGCGCTTCTCGCCCGCGGACAGGCCGCGCTCGCGGTCTCGGCGCCACAGGTCGCGGACGACCTCGGCGACCTTGTTCACATCACCGGACGCGAGCTTCTCCAAGTTGGCCTTGTAGCGCCGCGACCAGTTCGTCGGCTCCTCGGTGTGCGGCATGCGCAGCACGTCGAAAACGCGCTCCAGGCCCTCCTGGCCGACAACATCGCGCACCCCGACGAGTTCTGCGTTTTCAGCTGGCACCTGGACGGTAAGGTCGCCCTTGTCGACCTTGAGCACCAGGTAGGTCTTTTCCTCACCCTTGATGGATCGCTTCGTGATTGCTTCGATCCGAGCAGCCCCATGGTGGGGGTAGACGACAGTGTCGCCGACCTGGAAAGTCATGTGACAAGTACCCCTTCCGCTGTACTCCAGAGTACCACGCATCCACAGGGTCCCGGAACAGTGAAATCATCATAACTGCAGGTCAAAGCCGCATATTGGGGATTGACAAGAGGTCAACTCTGTGAATCGCATATCCGGACATACCGAATGACCTGCGGGGGTGTGGAAATGACCTTGGAAACAGGTGGATATGGTAGGCGCTGCCCATCCCCATGTGCGAACCAAGGAGAACCCGCTCGTGACCAGCCGTCGCTGGATTGTCGCCGCCGCCGCGTTCCTGGCAGCCCCCGTACTCGCCGGCTGTTCTGTTGGTTTCGACGCCAACACCACCAAGCCGTACGCTCCGGTGGAGGCGGCGGCCCTGATCGACCAGGGCGCCTACGGCAAGCAGAGCGTCCACGTGCCCCAGGCGTTCATCCTCGGCCCCGAGCCCGGCGGCAGCATCCCGTGGCGCGGCTCCGTCCCCGTCTACCTGACGATGCTCAACAACGGCGACTCCCCCGACACGCTGCAGTCCGTCAGCGCCGGTGACGCCGCGAGCGCCAAGCTGGCCGCGCCCGTGCAGCTCCCGGTGGGCCAGCTCGTCAAGGCGGAGGCCGCCACGCCGCAGATCACCCTGGAAGGCCTCAGCAAGGCCCTCAGAGGCGGTGAGGCGCTCCGGCTGGACCTCCAGTTCGCCAACGCCGGCACGATCACCCTGGACGTCCCCGTGATGCCGCACAGCCGCGAGTACGCGTCCTACCCGGCGGTCGAGGGCGCCGTCCCCGCGCCGACCCCCTCGCCCAAGCCGACCGAGGCGGCCGAGGAAGAGGCCCACTGACCCCAGGACACGCCAGAACCCCTTCGTCCCGTACGCGCACTCGTACGGGACGAAGGGGTTCTGTCAGTCTTCGGCGGTGTCGAACTTGTAGCCGAGGCCGCGCACGGTCAGGATGCAGCGCGGGCTCGACGGGTCGGCCTCGATCTTCGCGCGCAGCCGCTTGACGTGCACGTCCAGGGTCTTGGTGTCACCGACGTAGTCGGCGCCCCACACGCGGTCGATGAGCTGGCCGCGGGTGAGCACCCGGCCGGCGTTGCGCAGCAGCACCTCCAGCAGCTCGAACTCCTTCAGCGGGAGCTGCACCGGCTCGCCGCGCACCGCCACCACGTGCCGGTCGACGTCCATGCGCACCGGGCCGACGGCGAGCACCGCGGTCTCCAGTTCCTCAGGGGCGTCGCCCTGCCGGCGCAGCACCGCGCGGATGCGCGCCACCAGCTCGCGCGAGGAGAACGGCTTGGTCACGTAGTCGTCGGCGCCCAGCTCCAGGCCCACGACCTTGTCGACCTCGCTGTCCTTCGCGGTCAGCATGATCACCGGGACCTTGGAGCGCTGCCGCAGCGAGCGGCAGACCTCGGTGCCCGGCAGGCCCGGCAGCATCAGGTCGAGCAGCACCAGGTCGGCGCCGTTGCGGTCGAAGGTGTCGAGGGCCTCGGGCCCGGTCGCCGCGACCGAGACCTCGAAACCCTCCTTGCGCAGCATGTAGGAAAGGGCGTCGGAGAAGGACTCCTCGTCTTCCACGACGAGTACACGGGTCACGGGGCGGCCTCCAGAGGGATTGCAGGTTGTGCCGGAATGGCCGTCCCGCCGAAGGCGGGCAGGCGCAAAGTGAAGGTCGAACCGGAGCCTTCCTTGCTCCAGACGGAGACCTCGCCCGCGTGCGAGGCGGCCACGTGCTTGACGATGGCCAGGCCGAGACCGGTGCCGCCGGTCGCGCGCGAGCGGGCGGTGTCGACGCGGAAGAAGCGCTCGAAGATGCGCTCCTGCGCCTCCTCCGGGATGCCGATGCCCTGGTCGCTGATGCTGATCTCGACGCTCTCCCCGGCGGGGCGGGTGCTGACCACCACGCGGGTGTGCTCCGGGCTGTAGGCGATCGCGTTGTCGATGAGGTTGCGCAGCGCGGTCACCAGCAGCTCCTCGTCGCCCCAGATGCGCAGCCCGTCGGTGCCGCCGGTGACGAGCGTGATGTCCTTGGCGCCGGCGCGGGTGTTGCAGTGGTCGATGGCGACGCCGATGGCCTCGTCGATGGAGACCTGGGCGGGCGCCGGGATGGGTTCGGCGCCCTGTATGCGGCTCAGCGTGATGATGTCCTGCACCAGGTAGGTGAGCCGGGCCGCCTCGTGCTGCATGCGGGCCGCGAACCGGGTGACGGCCTCGGGGTCGTCGGCGGCGTCCTGGATCGTCTCCGCCAGCAGGCTCAGCGCGCCGACCGGGGTCTTGAGCTCGTGGCTGACGTTCGCCACGAAGTCGCGGCGCACCGCCTCGACCCTGCGCCGCTCGGTCTGGTCCTCCGCCAGCACCAGCACCTGGCCGAACGAGCCGAGAGGCGCCACGCGGACCGCGAAGCTCGTGGTCTCCTGGCCGAACTTGTTGCCCGCCACGTCGATCTCCGTCTCACGGATCTCGCCGTCACGCCGTACCTGCCGCGCCAGCGCGAGCAGCTCGGCGACCATCAGCCGGTCACCCTTGACGAGCCCGAACGCGCGAGCGGCCGAACTGGCCCTCAGCACGCGGTCGTGCGCGTCGAGCACCACCGCCGACGAGGGCAGCACCGCGAGCACCGAGGCCACGCCCTGCGGCAGCGCCGTGACCCCCGGATCGGAGACCTCGCTCTTCCTGCTGGGCGCCTCGATCTGGTTACGGTAGAACAACACAGCCAGAGCCCCCACGACGAAGCCGGCCAGGGCCGCGAAGCTCAAGGCCATCTCACTCATGTTCCCGATGGTAGGCGGCGCCCCCGCGCGCACAGACCCCTCACCAGGGAGATGAACCGCCCTTTCCCGGAAAGTTCACCTCCGAGTCGGAGTTCGTTCACAGACGTCGCCGTACGGTGACGTCATGCGTGACGCGTACCACGAAGAACTAGACGCCCTCACTGACAGGCTGGTCGAGATGACCAGGCTTGTCCGCTCCGCCATCTCGCGCGCCACCACCGCGCTGCTCGACGCGGACCTCCAGCTCGCCGAGCAGGTCATCTCCCGCGACGAGGAGGTGAACGCGCTCTACTCGGGCATCGAGGGGTCCATCTTCGACCTCATGGCCAGGCAGCAGCCGGTGGCCGTCGACCTGCGCCTCGTCATCACCGCGCTGCGCATGGGCGCCGACCTGGAACGCATGGGCGACCTCGCCGTCCACGTCGCCAAGGTGGCCCGCCTGCGCCACCCCGACTCCGCCATCCCCGCCGAGATCCGCTCCACCATCATCGAGATGGGACAGATCGCCGAGAACCTGGTCACCAAGGCCGGCGGCTGCATCGCCTCCCGCGACGTCGAGGTCGCCCTGGAGCTGGAGCAGGACGACGACGCGATGGACCGGCTGCACCGGCGGCTGTTCCGCACCATCCTCAGCAAGGACTGGAGCCACGGGGTGGAGCCGGCGATCGACATCACGCTGATCGGGCGGTACTACGAGCGGTACGCGGACCACGCGGTGAGTGTGGCGAGGGATGTCGTCTATCTGGTGACGGGTACGCGGCCGGAGTGATGCTCTCGGGGTGCGCCGCCTGGTTCGGCGCACCCGATGTGATTCGGTGCGCCCGGTTCTTGTTCGGTGTGCTGTCTGGTTCGGTGTGCCGTTTTATTAGGTGCAAAGCCGGTCATTAGGGTCAAAAACCAGAAAATCTTTTTGGGAAACCCCTCGGGCTGGGCGCCGTTACGCGTGCCTGACGGCCCGCTCAGCCCGCCGTAGGCCGTGAAGGCGTGGCCCTGCGCGGCGCCAGGCGCTTCGCGCCTCGACAGCTCAGACGTGTTGTGGGGGGGCTTCGCCCCCGCGCCCCCGGGGACAGGCGCGGCCCTGCGCAGTACCAGGCGCTACGCGCCTTCCGGCTCAGGCTGTGTCGTGTGGGGGCAAGCCCCCACACCCCCGGCGAGGGAGCTACCGCCCCTCGCGCTCCCCGGACCCCAGCCGGTTGATTTCTCTCGTGAAAGACAGACCCGCCTTCGGACGAGCCGTGGCTCCACTCGTTGAACTTCGAAGGCGCCGGTTCGAGTGAGAGTCGGCCCCACCCATCGCTTTTGAACACCCTGATCATGCATGGGTTTCTGGCTCTACCCGGAGCCAGAACAGCCCTAGTGGTTCGCCCCGTTTGCGAACCCGCCCTGAGCGTGATCACTACGCCATTCGGTTTCCAGAATGCTGAACAGCTCGGAATCGCGCCAACCGTCCCGGATGAGTGCGGTATGACGATGACGTCCTTCCCAGGTCATGCCGAGCTTGGTGAGCACCCGGCCTGAGCCGAGATTGCGCGGGTCGCATGTGGCGAAGATCCTATGGAGGTCGAACTTCTCGAAGCCTCGTGCGAGGAGTTCTCGCCCGATCGCCGTCCCTACTCCATGACCCCAGAGCCGCGGGTGCACGATATACGTGATCTCGCCTTGGCGGTGCTCTCGGCTCCGGAGGTGCAGTTCGCCCATTCCGACGATGTCGCCTTCGACGCGAGCGGCATAGGCGAACCGCTGCTGGGGTGTGTGCGACCACGCCTCAGCAGCCTCTGCCACGAACGCTCGGGTTTGCTCTTCCGTGTTCGGCCCCCAGGCTTGGAAGCGGCAAACCCGGTCGAGAGAAGCCCAGGAGTGAACGGCTCGCCAGTCTTGCAGCTCGATCTTGCGCAAAGTTACTGAGTGTCGAACCACAATCTGATCATGCCAGGCGGGGATAGCGGCCACTCTGCGAATTGGCGTTGATGAGACGGTCGACGGAGGCGACGCCGATCTCGGCCAGGGTGGTGAACTTTCGTTGTCGCAGGCTCTATTGATATCTGGGTCGCCGAACTCGGCAACCGTTCGTCGGCCATGTCAGCTTGTTCCGGCAGCGGAGGAGGAGAGCAGGTGAACGCCTTCGGCCAACGCCGAAATCCGGGCGAGGTCCGGGGTGCGCGAGGGGGCGGCAGCCCTCTCGCCGGGGGTGTGGGGGCTTGCCCCCACACGACACAGCCTGAGCCGGAAGGCGCGTAGCGCCTGGTACTGCGCAGGGCCGCGCCTGTTCTCGGGGGCGCGGGGGCGGAGCCCCCCCACAACACGTCTTGCTGTCGAGGCGCGAAGCGCCTGGCACCGCGCAAGGCCACGCCTTCACGGCCTACGGCGGGCTGAGCGGGCCGTCAGGCACGCGTAACGGCGCCCTGCCCGAGGGGTTCCCAAAAAGATTTGAGGGTTTTCACCAAGGACTGGACGGCTCACGCCGAACCAGACGGCTCACGCCGAACAAAACCTCACAGCCGTGAACGGATACCCCCTCAGCGGCCCTGGTTGGCCACTGCCTGGATGGCGGCCTTGGCGGCCTCCGGGTCCAGGTACTCGCCGCCGCGCTTCAGCGGCCGGAAGTGCTCGTCCAGGTCGTACCGCAGAGGGATCCCCGTGGGAATGTTGAGCCCGGCGATGTCCTCGTCGCTGATCCCGTCCAGGTGCTTGACCAGGGCGCGCAGGGAGTTGCCGTGGGCGGCCACGAGCACGGTGCGGCCCGCGGACAGGTCGGGGACGATGTCGTCGTACCAGTACGGCAGCATCCGGTCCACCACGTCCTTGAGGCATTCGGTACGCGGCATCAGCTCGGGCGGGAGGAGGGCGTAGCGGCGGTCGCCCACCTGGGAGAACTCGTCGTCGTCGGCGATGGGCGGCGGGGGCGTGTCGTAGGAGCGCCGCCAGAGCATGAACTGCTCCTCGCCGAACTCCTCGCGGGTCTGGGCCTTGTTCTTGCCCTGGAGGGCGCCGTAGTGGCGCTCGTTGAGCCGCCAGGAGCGCTTGACCGGGAGCCAGAGGAGGTCGGCCTCGCCGAGGGCGAACTGGGCCGTCTGGATGGCCCGGTTGAGCAGGCTCGTGTGGACGACGTCGGGGTAGAGGCCGGCGTCGGTGAGGAGCTTGCCGCCCCGGCGGGCCTCGTCCTCGCCCTTCGCCGACAGGCTCACGTCCACCCAGCCGGTGAACAGGCCCTTCGCGTTCCAGTCGCTCTCGCCATGCCGTAGCAGCACCAAAGTCGCCATGCGCCCCATCCTAGGGCGGCCTGGTTCAGGAGCGCTCCGGGTCCGCGAAGCGGGCGAAAGCCTGCAGGTTGGCGAGCGATTCGCCGCGTTTCTTGCGCCATTCCCACTCGCGCCTGATGGAGGAGGCGAAGCCGATCTCCAGGGCGCGGTCGAACGACTCGTCGGAGTAGGTGAGCACGCAGCCGAGGATGCGGTCGATCTCCTCCTCGGTGACGGCGGTGAGGGGCATGCGGCCGACCAGGTAGACGTCGCCGACGGGGTCGACGGAGAAGTGGACGCCGTACATGGAGCCGTTCCTGGCGAGCAGCCATTTGTAGAACTCGGCGTGGTTCTCGTCGGGCTGGCGGCAGAAGAACGCCTCGATGTGCAGGACCCGCTCGCCGACGATCAGCCAGGTCATGGTGGCGAGTTTGTGCCGGCCGGGCAGCTTGGCGAGGAACGCTCCCGGCCGCGGCTCGTCGTGTTCGACGTCCGCGGCCTTGAGCGCGGCTTCGATGAGGTCGCGCATGCGCTACAGCCTACGAGTTCACCGCCACCGGCTGCCGGTGCAGGTGGGCGACGGCTTGCGCGTACACGTCCATGAGGCGTGCGGAGGTGGCCTGCCAGCCGAAGGCGGCGGCGTGCTCGCGCGCCCCCGCGGAGAGGGCGGCGAGGCGGGCCGGGTCGGTGAGGAGGCCGCCGATGGCCTGCGCCCAGTCGTGCGGGTCGTGCCCGTCGACGAGGAGCCCGGAGACGCCGTCGCGGACGGCGGTGCGCAGCCCGCCGACGGCGGCGGCGACCACGGGGGTGCCGCAGGCCTGGGACTCCAGGGCGACGAGGCCGAAGGACTCGCTGTGGGAGGGGACGACGGTGAGGTCGGAGGCGCGGTACCAGTCGGCGAGCTCGTGCTGCGGCGCCGGCGGCACGAGGCGGACGGTGTCGGCGAGGCCGAGTTCGGTGGCGAGTTCGGTGAGGATGGACGGCCTGGCCAGTCCGTTGCCGGAGGGTCCGCCGACGCAGGCGACGACGAGGCGGCCGCGCAGTGACGGGTCGTCGATGAGCATGCGGGAGGCGGCGCGCAGCAGCACGTCGGGGGCCTTGAGCGGCTGGATGCGGCCGACGAACAGCAGGACGCGCGCGCCCTGTGGCAGGCCGAGCCGCTGCCGGGCGGCGCCCTGTGAGGCGGGCTGGAAGACGGTCAGGTTGACGCCGGGGTTGACGACGGCGACGCGCTGTTCGGCGGCTCCGTACAGGTCGATGAGCTCGTGCGCCTCGTCGGCGGTGTTGGCCACGAGGCGGTCGGCGATCTGCACGACCTGTTCCTCGCCGACGACGCGGGCCTGCGGCTCGGGCCGGTCGCCCTCGGCGAGGAGCCGGTTCTTGACCTTGGCCATGGTGTGCATGGTGTGCACGAGCGGGACGCCCCAGCGTTCCTTGGCGAGCCAGCCGACCTGGCCGGACAGCCAGTAGTGGGAGTGTATCACGTCGTAGTGGCCGGGCTCGTACATGGCCTCGATGCGCAGCACCTCGGACAGGAACGCGCACATCTGGCCGGGCAGGTCGGCCCGGTCCATCTCCTCGTACGGTCCGGCGGTCAGGTGACGGACCAGGACGCCGGGCGCCAGTTCGGCGACCGGTGGCAGGTCGCGGGCCGTGGCGCGGGTGAAGATGTCCACCTCCACGCCCGATTGAGCCAGCCGTTTGGCGGATTCGACGATGTACACGTTCATGCCGCCGGCGTCGCCCGTACCGGGCTGGTCGAGCGGTGACGTGTGCATGCTGATCGTCGCGACCCGGTTGACCCGTCGTCGCCTCACCCGACATCACCTCCAAGTGACTTACAACTGTCCAGATTTTTTCGACATTCCCGACAAGGCATCACAGTGGGGGTCCCCGAAGGGCGGCCTGGCAGGATGTGGCGCATGAAGAGAACGGCTGTGGTGACCGGCGCGAGCAGCGGCATCGGCGAGGCGACAGCGCGGCGGCTGGCCGCCGAGGGCTACCACGTGGTGGCCGGAGCCAGGCGGCGCGACCGGCTGGAGAAGCTGGCGGCCGAGGTGCCCGGCGTCACTCCGGTGACGCTCGACGTTACCTCCCAGGAGTCGGTGGACGAGCTGGCGGCCTCGCTGGATCGCTGCGACGTGCTGGTCAACAACGCCGGCGGCGCGCTCGGGCTGGAGCCGGTGTCCGACGGCCGGGTGGACGACTGGCAGCGGATGTACGACACCAACGTGCTCGGCTCGCTGCGCGTCACCCAGGCGCTCCTGCCGAAGCTGATCGGCTCGGGCGACGGCGTGCTGGTGATGCTGACCTCGACGGCCGGGCTGGTCTCGTACGAGGGAGGCGGCGGTTACTGCGCGGCCAAGCACGCGCAGACGTCCATGACCGAGACGCTCAGGCTGGAGCTGGTCGGGCAGCCGGTGCGGATCGTGGAGATCGCGCCCGGCATGGTGCGCTCTGAGGGGTTCGCGCTGACCCGGTTCCGCGGCGACGCCGAGCGGGCGGACAAGGTGTACGAGGGCGTGCCCGACCCGCTCAGCTCCGACGACGTCGCCGACGCGATCGCCTGGTGCGTGACGAGGCCCGCGCACGTCAACGTCGACCGCCTGGTCATCCGCCCCCGGGCCCAGGCCGCCCAGCACAAGGTGCACCGCGTCAGTGGCTAGACCGGTCGGCTCGATCACCCGGGGCACGACCGGCCACAACCGGCTGCGGCGCGCCGACCGGTGGATCGCCGCCGTCCACGGCGGGCTGCTGCGCGCCACCGCCAGGCCGCTCGTGGTGGACCTGGGGTACGGGGCCTCGCACGTGACGACGCTGGAGCTGTTCACCCGGCTGCGGCGGGTGGCGCCGGACGTCGAGGTGGTGGGGATCGAGATCGACCCGGCCCGGGTGGCGGCGGCCAAGCCGTACGAGCGGGAAGGGCTGAGCTTCGCGCTCGGCGGCTTCGAGCTGCCCGTCGCCCGGCCGCCGGTGCTGGTGCGGGCCTTCAACGTGCTGCGCCAGTACGGGGAGGCGGAGGCCTGGCGCTACTGGCGGGCGCTGCTGGAGAGGCTGGCCCCCGGCGGCGTGCTGGTCGAGGGCACCTGCTCGGAGGTGGGGCACCGGGCGGTGTGGGTGGGACTGGACGCGTCGGGCCCGCGGACACTGACGTTCTCGGCCCGGTTCGACGCGTTCGAGCGGCCGTCGGACCTGGCCGACCGGCTGCCGAAGACGCTCATCCACCGCAACGTGCCCGGGGAGCGGATCCACGCGTTCCTGCGCGACTGGGACCACGCGTGGGCGGTCAGCGCCCCGTACAGCTCGCATGGCGCGCGCCAGCGCTGGATCGCCGCCGCGCGGACCCTCGCGGCCACCTGGCCGGTCCCCTGCCACCCGCCGCTCGGCGGCCGCGCCCGCTGGCGTCTCGGCGAGCTCACCGTGCCCTGGCCGGCGGTGGCGCCGGACGTCCGGGACGCGTGACGGTCACAGCGCCGCTGCGAAGGTGGCGTACGCGGTCGCCTCGAACAGCACGAACCGCACCTCAGCCACCGACGCCACCGACGCCACCGAGGCGCGCACGGCGTCGACCGCGACGCGGGCGCCGTCGGCGAGCGGCCAGCCGAAGATGCCGGTGCCGATCGCCGGGAACGCCACCGACTCGGCGCCCAGCGACCCGGCCACCCGCAGCGACTCCCGGTAGCACGAGGCCAGCAGCTCGGAGCGGTCCTCGAACGGCGAGTGCACGGGCCCGACCGTGTGGATCACCCAGCGCGCGGGCAGCCGCCCGGCGGTGGTGGCGACCGCTTCGCCGGTCGGCAGGCCGTGCCCGTACTGGGAGGCGCGCAGCCTCCGGCACTCCTCGATGATCTCGGGCCCGCCCTTCCGGTGGATCGCCCCGTCCACCCCGCCGCCGCCCATGAGAGAGGAGTTGGCCGCGTTCACGATCGCGTCCACTTCCTGTTTGGTGATATCTCCCTGCACCAGCGTGATATCCATCTCACCAGGATCCCGGATGGCTGCTCGACGCCGTGTAGTACTACGCTGGAGCGTGTGAAGGGTCTTGGCGAGCTTGAACGCAGCATCATGGATATTTTGTGGGTGGAGAGCATCCCGCTGACCGCCCGCGAGGTCGGCCGTCTCATCGCCGACCGTGACCTGGCGCCGACCACGGTCATGACCGTTCTCGACCGCCTCACCCGCAAAGGCTTCCTCCGGCGCACCCGTGACGGGCGTGCCTGGCGCTACGAACCCGCGGAAAGCCGCGACAGCTACATCGCCGAGCTTATGCTTGGAGCTCTCGACATGACGGGCGACCGTTCCGCCGCCCTGACCCGTTTCGCCCAGGCCGTCTCCGGTGACGAGGCGGAGATCCTGCGCAGAGCCCTTACGGAGCTGGAGGAAGAGTGATCACGGCAGCGGCGCTGGCCGCGCTCGCCACGGCGTGCGCGATCGGCTCCTGGCGTCTCACCACCGCTCGCTGGACCTACCGCGCGCCCCGCCTGGCCATCATCCTGTGGCAGTCGCTGGGCGTGGCGTGGGGGCTGGCCACCACCGGGGCCATGCTCGCCTTCGGGGTGCAGCCCTACGGCATAGGCGTGCTGCCCGGCCTGGTCGCGTTCGTCCAGGGCGAGGCGCCCGGCACGGCGTGGGACCCGCTGCACGTGCTCGCCATGATCGCCGGCCTCACCTCGCTGACCGTGCTGGTCGTGGTGCTGATCTCGGCGGGGGTGCACGCGCTGCGCGCCCGCAGGCGCCACCGCACGCTGCTCGCGCTGATCTCCCGCGACGACCCCGGCGTGCCGGGCGTGCGGGTGCTCGACCACCCCGGCGCGGCGGCCTACTGCGTGCCGGGGTTGCGCTCCCAGGTGGTGGTGAGCGAGGGCGCGCTGCGGCTGTGGTCGCGCGACGAGCTCGCCGCCGTGCTGGCGCACGAGGCGGCCCACGTACGCGAGCGCCACGATCTGGTGCTGTTGCCGTTCGCCGCGCTGCGCCGGGCGTTGCCCTGGTCGAAGGTGGTGTGCGAGGCGCAGGAGCAGGTGGAGCTGCTCATCGAGATGGCGGCCGACGACCGGGCCCGCCGTTACTGCTCGCCGCGCCGGCTGGCCACGGCCCTGCTGCGGTTCGGCACCGCGGGCGCCATGCCGGCCCCCAGCGGGATGCTGGGCCTGCACGCCAGCAACGTCATGGCCAGGGTCGACCGCCTGATCAAGCCCGCTCCCGAGCTGCCCCGCAGGGCCCGGGCGGGCATCGTCGCGCTGTCCGTGACGTTGGTCACATCGACCCCGTTCCTGTGGATTATCCAGCTCTAGCGCTTGCAGGTGTTAACCAGTTCGTTTGCAACTGCAAGCAACGGGCGGCATAATCGAGGCATGGCACTTCCCAAAGTCGGCTCGATCGGCGAATACATCCGCGAGCAGCGGCAGCAGGCGAAGATCTCGCTGCGCCAGCTGGCTGCCGCGGCGGGGGTGTCCAATCCCTACCTGAGCCAGATCGAGCGCGGCCTCCGCAAGCCGAGTGCGGAGATCCTCAACCAGATCGCCAAGGGCCTGCGCATCTCGTCGCAGGTGCTCTATGTGCAGGCCGGTCTCATCGAGGATCACGAACCTCCCAGCGACGTCATCACGGCGATCCGCGAAGACCCGCACATCACCGAGCGGCAGCGCCAGGTGCTGATCGACATCTACGAGTCGTTCCGGAAGGAAGGACCGGCCGGGGACGAGCAGACCTCCCAGAACGCCCACCCCCGGCCCGCCTCCGCACCGGACGACGAACAGCCGCTGCCGCCCGAACTCCTCGCCGCACTTGAGCCCTACGCGGCGGGCAACGGCAACGGCCCCGTCAACCAGGAAACGAAGGAAGGTTAACCCATCATGACGCTCGCCACCGAAGTGAAGAAACTCGCCGACACCAAGCCGTTCTACGCGGTCGCGGGGGCCGGCGACTACGCCGTGGAGAAGCTGCGCGAGCTGCCCGAGCGGCTGCAGAAGCTGCAGTCGCGCCGCGCCGAGCTGACCAGGGAGCTCCCCGAGAGGGCGCGCGCCTACGCCGGCAAGGCCGAGGACATCGCGAAGGATCTCCCGGAGAGGGCCCGCGAGTACGCCGGCAAGGCCGAGGACATCGCCAAGGAGCTCCCGGAGAAGGCCCGCGAGTACGCCGACGAGTTCACCAACCGCGCCGTCAAGGTCTACGAGGAGTTCGCGGTCCGCGGCCGCAAGGTCGTCAGCAAGACCAGCGGCGAGGCCGCCCTTGAGCTGGAGGAGATGTCGGAGGCCGCCGAGCCGCCGGTCGCCCAGCCGGTCAAGAGGACCCGCACCACCAAGGCCAAGGCCTGACCCACCCGGCGAAGCCCGTCTCCTCGCGGAGGCGGGCTTTCGCGCGTTTCCGGCGCTTGAGCGGTGCCCGTGGAACGCGGGCGGCCATTAGGCTGAAGCCCGACTCATCGCGGCATTGGGCGGGAGCCAACACATGCAATTCATCAACCTGGTCTTCAACCTCCTCTTCTCGGTGCTGTCCCTGATCGTTCTGGGCATGTCGGGATACGCGCTGGTGCATGCGCTCCGGGTGCCGGCCGACGCGTTCGTCTCGGCGGGCAAGCTGCAGAAGAACATCTGGCTGATCATCCTGATTCTGGCCACGCTCTTCTCGGCCGCCGGCGCCTACTCGTACGTGATCAACTTCCTGGTCATCGGAGGCCGTGCCTTCCTGGGCATCGGGCTGGGGCTGTTCTCCATCGCCGCGGTGATCGCCGCCGCCATCTACATCGTGGACGTCAAGCCCGCGGTGAAGGGCATGGGCGGGCGCGGCGGCAACAGCGGCCCCTACGGCCCCTGGTGACGCGCGGCATGACCACCGAGCTGCACGGGCGCACCGAGCGCCTCGAACTCTCCGACCAGAGCCTGCGCGACTTCGAGGCCGTGGTCCTCGACGCGACCCCCGAGGGCATCGTGGTCAACAGGTCGGCCTTCTACCCCGGCGGGGGCGGCCAGCCCGCCGACCACGGCGTGCTCATCTGGCAGGGCGTCGAGACCCGCGTCGTCGGCGTGCGCAAGGGCGACGACCTCCAGCTGATCCCCGCCGAGGGCGACCCGATCCCGCCGGTGGGCACGGTCGTGCGCGCCGCCGTGGCGGACGAGCGGCGCTCCGCCCTGATGCGCACCCACTCCGGCCTCCACGTGCTGTGCGGGGTGGTCTTCCGCGACTTCCACTGCCCGGTCACCGGCGGCAACATGGAGCCGCTGACCGCCCGGATGGACTTCAACCTGCCCGAGGTGCCGCCCGGCTTCAAGGAGGCCGTCGAGGACGCCTGCAACGCCGAGATCCTCGCCGACCGCCGCATCGACGTGCGGGTGCTGCCGCGTGACGAGGCGTTCGCGATCCCCGACATCATCCGCACCGCCACCAACCTGGTGCCGCCGGAGGTGCGCGACGTGCGGATCGTCGACATCGTCGGCCTCGACACCCAGGCCGACGGCGGCACCCACGTCGCCTCCACCAAGCAGATCGGCCGCATCAAGGTGACCAAGGTCGAGAGCAAGGGCCGCGGCTTCCGCCGGCTGCGCATCGCGATCTCCGACTGATCCAGACACCTACGGATGTGTCAGGCGGACCCGATACGATGACCGGCCATGACGGGTTTCAGGCTGACGCTGGCCGCACTGGTGACGACCGCTCTCGCGCTGATCGCCGCTCCCGCCATGGCGGCGAACGCCGGCATCACCGCCGACGTCACCATGACCCTGGGCAAGGGCGGCACCGTCCACGTCGTCGAGAAGCTCGAGGGCGGCTCTGGCGAGCTGAAGCGGACGTTCCTCACCCGCACGCGCCACGACGACGCCAACGACCGTCTCTACGAGATCTCCAACGTCAAAGGCGGCACCTACGCCGACGGCGTGCTGACGGTCACCTCGCCCGCGACCGTCGAGTACGACGTGAAGGGCGCGGTCGCCCCCGCCGGTGACGCCGAGGAGCTGCGCTGGTTCGCGGTGAGCGGCTGGGACACCGCCGTCGACAAGGCCACGGTCAAGGTCACCGGCCCCGGCCTGGTGCAGAACCTCTCGTGCTTCGCCGGCGAGCTCACCTCCGCCATCGGCTGCACCTCCGCGGCGATGGACCACACCGGCACCCAGGCCGACTTCGAGCAGGAGGGCCTCGCGCCCGGCCAGGCCCTCACCGTCGTGGTGGGCTTCCCCGAGGGCGCGAGCGGCGGGCAGCCGATCCTCGACAAGCGCTTCTCCCTGGCCGGCGCGTTCGCGCTCAACCCGGTGACCGGCGGCGCGCTGGCGGCCCTGCTGGTGCTGCTGCTCGGCGGCGTGGCGCTGCTCTACTGGACGCGGGGCCGCGACGCCCGCGTCGTCAGCCACGAGACGGGCGCGGTCAACCCCGTGCGGAACGGCCACTTCTCCCCGCCCGACGGCGTCCGTCCGGGCCAGATCGGCACGCTGGTGGACGAGCAGGCCGACGTGGTCGACGTGACCGCGACCATCGTGGACCTCGCCGTACGCGGCTATCTGCGGATCGACGAGCAGCCCCGGCAGACCTACGACGCCCCCGACTGGCTGCTGGTGCGGCTGCCGCACGCGCCGTCCCACACGCTGCTGCCGTACGAGCAGGCGCTCTACGACGCCATCTTCGAGGGGCGTGAGGCGGTGCTGCTGTCGCAGCTGTCCGGCTCGTTCGCGGCCCACCTGGGCAAGGTCCGCGACGCCCTCTACGCCGACGTGGTGCGGCAGGGCTGGTTCGCCCGCCGTCCCGACGCCGAGCGCACCCTCTGGACCACGGTCGGCGTCGTGCTCCTGGTCGCCGGCGTGGTGTCCACGGCCCTGCTCGCCTGGTTCACCTCCTACGGCCTGCTGGGGCTGGCCGTCATCATCGCGGGTGGCGCGCTGGCCGTCGGCGGCCAGTACATGCCGGCCAAGACCGCCAAGGGGGCGGCGGCGCTCGCGCACACGCTCGGCTTCCGCGACTTCCTCTTCTCCGGCGACGTGGGCAACGTCGCGGAGAAGGACCGGGTCGAGCTGTTCTCCCGCTATCTCCCGTACGCCGTGATCTTCGACGGGGTGGAGCACTGGTCGCGGCTGGTGGCGTCGGTGACCGGCAACGGACACCAGGCCGACAACCTCTACTGGTACCACGGCCCGGCGGAGTGGGACCTGTCGAAGTTCGCCGGCTCGATGCGCACGTTCACCACGACCACGTCGGGCGCGATCTCGGCGAGCCGTCAGTTCCGCACGCTCTGAGGTCAGCGGTGGGTGGTGCGCACGCGCAGCTCGCCCACCGGCTCGCCGCCGCCCATCACGCGGTGGACGGCGAGCCCGTCGAGCGCCGGCGAGGTCAGGCCGAGCGAGCGCAGCGCCGCCACGGTGAGCGGGGTGCGGGCCCGGCCGGAGCCGTCCTCGATCTTGATGACGCCGGTCCTGCCGTCCTCGAACACGAACGCCTGGAAGCCCTCCGCGCCCGCCTTCACCAGCAGGCCGGGCAGCGCCCGCATGAGCGCGGCCTCCGGCCGATGAGTGCCTGACGTCCACTCGGGATGGGCGCGCATCGCGTCGAACACGGCCCGCTCCCTGCTGTCGTCGGCCGCCAGCGCGAGCGACCGGAACGCCTTGGCCACGCCCAGCATCGAGACGAAGAACAGCGGCGCCCCGCACCCGTCGACGCCCGAGGCGGTGATCCGCTCGCCGGTCAGCTCCTCCACGGTGTTCCGGATCGCCCGCTGCAGCGGGTGGGTGACCGCCAGATAGGAGGCGGTGGGCCAGCCGTTGGCGACGCACGCGGCGAGCATGGCGGCGTGCTTGCCCGAGCAGTTCATGTAGAGGCGGCCGCGCTCGGTCACCGCCCGGTCCTCCGGGTAGTCCTCGGGGCAGAGCAGCGCCGACTCGTCGAGCCCCGCCCCGGCCAGGATCTTCGTGACGCCTTCGACGTGGAAGGGCTCGCCCGCGTGGGAGGCGCAGGCCAGCGCCAGCAGCTCGCCGCTCAGGTTGAGGCCGTTGTGGAGCATCGCCAGCGCCTGCAGCGGCTTCATGGTCGAGCGGGGCGAGGCCGGCACGTGCACCGCCCCGTGCGCCTCGGCGGGGCTGCCCACGGTGTCGAGGGCCAGCATGCGCACCTCGTGCCTGGACTCCACGAACCCGGACCGGACGACCTCCACGACCAGCGACATCACGCACCCCTTTCGTCACGAGTCTACGGAGGTCTCACGGCTGGGCCAGAATGGGATCCCATGCGAGCAGTCGTTCAGCGGGTGAGCTCCGCCTCGGTGGTCGTCGACGGGCAGACGGTCGGCGCGATCGACGAGCCCGGCCTCCTCGTCCTGGTGGGCGTGACCCACACCGACACGCGGGCCCAGGCGGCCAGGCTGGCCGCCAAGCTGTGGGGCCTGCGCGTCCTGCACGGCGAGAAGTCGTGCTCCGACGTGGCCGCGCCGCTCCTGGTGATCAGCCAGTTCACCCTCTACGGCGACGCCCGCAAGGGCAGGCGCCCCACCTGGCAGGCCGCCGCGCCGGGACCCGTCGCCGAGCCGCTGGTCGACGCGGTGGTCGAGGAGCTGCGCGGGCTGGGCGCGCACGTGGAGACGGGCAGCTTCGGCGCCGACATGAAGGTGTCGCTCGTCAACGACGGCCCGATCACGCTGATCGTGGACGTCTAGCGGACCCCGCTATCTGATGCGCCGCCGCAGCCCCGGGTCGATGCTCACGTTGCGGCCCGCGTCGGGCGGCACCACGACCTCCTGGGCGGCCGCCACGCCGCCGGCCAGGAGCTGGGCGTCGACCGGGACCGTCCGCTTGATCACCGCCAGCGCGATGGGCCCGAGCTCGTGGTGGCGGGCCGCCGAGCCGACGGTGCCGACCTCCTGGCTCTCGAAGATCACCGGCGCGCCGTGCGCGGGCAGCGTGTCGACGCTGCCGTCGAGGTGCAGGAAGACGAGCCGCCGCGGCGGGTGGCCCAGGTTGTGGACGCGGGCGACCGTCTCCTGGCCGCGGTAGCAGCCCTTGGTGAGGTGGACCGCCGGACCGATCCAGCCCACTTCGTGGGGGATCGTCTTGTGGTCGGTGTCGAACCCCAGCCGCGGCCGGTGCGCCTCGATCCGCAGCGCCTCGTACGCCCACAGGCCCGCGAGCGGCTTGCCCAGGTGGTCGCCCAGCTCGGCGCGCGGCACGTAGGAGTCGCCGGCGGCGGTGGACAGCACCGCGAGGTCGTCGGCCCGCGTCACCTCGACCCTGAGCATGAACCGCATCCGGTCGAGGTAGCCGATCAGGGCGTCGGCGGTGCCGGGCTCGACGTGGGCCAGCACGGCCGCACCGTCGTCGACCAGGGTCAGGTGGTGTTCGACGCGGCCCTGGGGGTCGAGCACGAGCGTCTGCGTCCACTCGCCCGGCTGGAGGGTGTCGAGTTTCTGCGAGGTGAGGTCGTTGAGCCAGGTCAGCCGGTCGGCCCCGGAGACGCGCACCACCTCGCGGTTGCTCCGGTCGACGACCGCCTCGCCTTTGACCAGCGCGCGCTGCTCGGCGAACAGGTCGCCGTAGTGTGCCGCGACGTCGGCGTCGGGGGCGTCGGCTGCGACGGCTCCCGGCAGATCCAGCAGTGGGCTACGCATACCTCCCAGGCTATCGGCACTCGCGGCAGCGCCCGAAGACGGTCAGGTGGTGGACGTCGGCCGCGAACCCCAGCTCGTCGTCGAGCCCGCGCACCAGCCCTTCGGCCAGCTCGGGCCGGACCTCGATGACCTGGCCGCAGCCCCGGCACACCAGGTGGACGTGGTCGGCCTCGGCCGCCAGGTGGTAGGTCGGGGCGCCGTGACCCAGGTGGGTGTGGGTCACCATGCCGAGCTCTTCGAGCAGCTCCAGAGTGCGGTAGACGGTGGAGATGTTGACCCCGCGGGCGGTCTCGCGGACCTTGCCGCAGATCTCCTCGGGCGTGGCGTGCTCCAGCTCCTTGACCGCCTCCAGGACGAGCTGGCGCTGCGGAGTGACCCGGTAACCCTTGGCGCGAAGCTCCTCATGCCACTGCGTCTCCGTCATGCCCCCGAGTCTACGGCCGGACGTTAATCGCTTGCCCTGTCAGCCGGAGACCGCATAGCTTCGTGAATACGCGGAAAGGAGGTGGTCCACATAATGGTTAGCCATAAGAGGACCAGCGAGGTGGTTGTCCGCTGACGACGCGGGCTGTTGTCTCGCAGTCGTTCGCGAGTACGAGGCAACCACCGGGGCCCCTGGCAGCCGGAGGGCGTGACACCTGTCATCGCCTTTGGTCCATCCGGCCCGCTCTCCCCGAGAGCGGAACGTCGCCCGGGGCCCTTCTTCGTTTCTCAGCCGACCTTCTTCAGCTCCGCCGACATGTGCGACGTGAGCGGATGCCCCACCGCGGCCATGTCGTAGGCCCACATCAGGTTGCCGTTGACCAGCCCGTAGAGGCGGCGGCCCGCGGTGTACTCCTTGGCCGTGACCGTGCGCGCCACCACATCCGTCCGCAGGTCGATCTTGTGGAAGACGACCTCGCCGACGTAGATCTCCACGATGCCGGTCGGGTGTGACAGCACCACCTCCAGCTGCCGTTCCGGCAGCGCCCGCCAGTAGCCCGACTCCGTGGCCAGCGGCCTGACCCGGTTGCCGTCCTGGTCGAGCAGCCAGGTGCGGCTCACGTACGTCAGGAAGGGCTTGCCGTTGTGGCCGAACTCGATCTCCTGACCGAAGTTGAAGCTCTCGATCGTCGGGTAGCCCCCGACGCCGGCGCCTTCCCACCGTCCGAGCAGGAAAGCGATCGGTTCCAGGTCAGGATGCACCTGTGGTTCCTCCATATGCAGAACCCTAGTGGCGCGGGGCGGGCGGGTGACGTTCTAGGGTGGCGGGCATGGCACGATCACTGGTGATCAAGGTGACGGCGGGCGCCGACGACCCCGAGCGCTGCAACCAGGCGTTCACGGTCGCGGCCGCGGCGCTCGCGAGCGGAGTTCCCGTCTCCGTCTGGCTGACCGGCGAGTCCGCGTGGTTCGCGCTCCCCGGCCGGGCCGAGAAGTTCGAGCTGCCCCACGCGGTCCCGCTCGCCGAGTTGCTCGGCGCGGTGCTGGCCGGCGGGCGGGTGACGCTGTGCACGCAGTGTGCGGCGCGGCGCGAGATCACGGTCGAGGACGTGATCGAGGGCGTGCGCATCGCCGGAGCGCCCACGTTCGTCGAGGAGGTGACGGACGAGGGCGTCCAGGCGCTCGTCTACTGACCTACTGGGCCAGCACGGCGCTGAGCCGTTCCTGGCGGAGCTGTTCGTAGCGGGTGTCGTCGAGCGGGGCCAGCTCGCCCACCCGCCACGACAGCAGCAGGTCGGCCAGCGCCGGGTTGCGGGCCAGGGCGGGGCCGTGCAGGTAGGTGCCGACCACGTGGCCGGCGTAGCAGCCCTCGAAGCCGTCGCCGTTGCCGACGCCCTTCACGGTCCTCGACAGCGGCTTGACGCCGGGGCCGAGACGGGTGACGCCCATGTGGTTCTCGAACCCGGTCAGCGTCGGCAGCCCGAGCGCGGCGTCGACCTCGGCCACCAGCTCGCCCACTGCCCTCGCGGGACCCCGGGCGCTGGCGAGGTCGAGCAGGCCGATGCCGTCGACCGGCTGGCCCTCCTCGCCGCCGAACGTGCTGCCCATGATCTGGTAGCCGGCGCAGACGGCGAGCAGGGAGGCGCCGCGGGTGACCGCGCGCTGCAGGCCGCCGTCGCGGCGCAGCCGCTCGGCCGCGAGGATCTGCGGCCGGTCCTCGCCGCCGCCGATGAGGTAGACGTCGCCGGTCTCCGGCACCGGGTCGGAGGAGCGGACGTGGACCGTCTCCGTCTCGATCCCGCGACGCTGGGCGCGATGCTCCAGGACGAGCACGTTGCCCTGGTCGCCGTAGGTGCTCAGCAGGTCGGGGTAGATCCAGACGATGCGCAGGGCGCTGTCAGACGGCACGGCCGAACTCCGATCGGATCTGCTGGAAGGCGGTGTAGTTGGCGATCACGTCGACCCGGCCGGGCGGCTGCATGGCCAGCGCCTCCGAGAACGACGCGCAGAGCGCGAACGGCACGTCGGCCACTTCGAGCCGGAGCGCCAGGTCGAGGCGGCGCTCACCGGTCACGAACACGGGCCGCCCGCGCAGGATGCGGTAGTCGACGTCCCACAGCCAGGAGGTGTCGCGGCCGTCGGGGCCCTGCGCGTTGACCGACAGGATGATCGGCAGGTTGGGGTCGGAGACGTCGAACGCCTCCAGCCAGCCCGCGGGGTTCTTGGACAGCAGCAGCCGCGCCTGGCGGCCGTCGCGCTCGACCGTCGTGTAGCGGCCGGCGACCGAGGTCACCTCGCGCAGCCGGGGCATCGCCCGCTCCACCGACAGCCCGAACGCGTCGGCGACGGCCAGCGCCATCGCCGCGTTGGACCGGTTGGCCAGGCCGGGAAGCTGGATGTCGATCAGCCAGCGCTGGCCGCGCGGGTCGATCACCGCGTCGTCGTCGAGCACCCACTGCGGCTCGGGCCGGTGGAAGGTGCACTCGCGGCAGGCCCAGTCGGCGTCCTTGCGCTCCAGCGGGCCGCCGCACTCGGGGCAGCTCCAGGAGTCTTCCTTCCAGCGCTGCCCGCCGGCCACCCAGGTGACCTTGGCGGCCGTGGAGGCGCCCCAGGTGACCAGCGGATCGTCGCAGTTGGCGATGACGTGGGTGGGCTTGCCCGACAGGGCGTTGCGCCACTTCTGCGCCAGCAGCCAGATCTCGGCGGCGCGGTCCATCTGGTCGCGGCTGAGGTTCATCAGGCAGACGACGCCCGCGCCGGTGGTGTCGAGCACCTCGGGCAGGTATTTCTCGTCGACCTCCAGCACGCCGTAGGGCGCGTTCTTGTGCGTGGAGAGGGCGGAGACGTGGCCCGCGGGCATGTTGGCGCCGAACGCGTTGGTGGCCACCTCCCCCAGCTCCAGCAGTGCGGACGTGATCAGCCGCGTCGTGGTCGTCTTGCCGTTGGTCGCGCTGACCAGGGCCAGCTTGCGGTCGCGGGCAAGCTTGCGGAGCAGGTCGGGCTCGAGCATCAGGCCGACCCGCCCGCCGATCACCGAGCCGTCGCCGCGCCCGGTCATCCTGGACAGCGTGGCGGCACTGCGGCCCAGGGCGCTCGCGAGCTGAGCCCGCAGTGAAAGCTGGGTCATGCTGACAAATCCTAGTCCGGATCGGACATGCCCAACCGCTTACTCGCGATCACCGGACCTGTTCCGCCAGGTGAGGCTCCGCGAACGAGATCTCGGGCGCGCTGTCGTGCCCGAACGGCAGCACGAACCTGTGCGGCCACGCCAGCACCCCTTCCAGCCACCCGGCCCCCATGATCTGGCCGACGTGCCGGAGCCTGGCCTGCGGCTCGACGCCGATGGCCACCGCGTCGACGTCACGCCTGACACCCTCGTGCTCGTCGTCGCCCAGGATGACCCGCCAGGCCAGCTCCCTGTTGTGGTCCATCTCCATCGACAGCGGGTGGTGGCGCAGCGCCTTGGCCCGGTGGCCGAGCAGCTCCCCATGGGGCTCCGGGTGCGGGCCGTCGCCGTTCTGCCGGAAGATCGCGTACTCCATCGGCGGGGCGGGGGTGCGCAGGTCCGGCGCGGGCCTCCCGTACGGGAAGAGCCTGTCGACCTCGTGCAGCCAGCGCACCTGCGGGAGCACCCACGAGGCGCCGGGGCGCTCGCCGCCTCCCTGGCCGCCCAGCAGGCGGGTGGCGGCGGCGGCCGCCTTCTCGGTGAGCAGCGCCGGGTCGAACCAGCTCCGCAGCGCCCAGGCGCGGCGCCGCACCGAGCGCTCGACCAGCGTGGCGAGCAGGCACTCGGCGCGACGGGCCGGCAGGTCGGCCCAGGCGGCCGCGAGCGCCCGCGGCACGCCGGGCAGCGGCCGGTTGCTGACGAAGGCGAGCACGACCGTGTCGCACCAGATGCGCAGCCAGGCCCACTCGGGCGCGTCGGCGAGCACGTCGGCCTCGCGCAGCTCCACCAGCGTGCAGGCCTGGCCGGTGCGGCACGGCGCGCCGCAGGCGGCCGAGCGGCGGCCCCTGATCGGCGGCGGCGGGCCGGCCAGCGCCTTCTCGCGCGACTCGCCGAGCGGCACGCGCACCCGCAGCGGCCGGTCCATCCCGTCGGCGAACACGGCCGCGTCGCCGGGCGGCAGCGAGACGACCTGGCGGGACTGCTCCTCGCTGAGGTTCATGGCCGCGCCGACGAGCTGCCGGTCGTCCTCGGCGGGCAGCCGGTGCACGACCTTGAGCGCGGTGTTCTTGACCACGTCGGAGACCAGCTTGGTGGGGATCTGCTCGGCCACCACGATGCCCTCGCCGTACGCCCTGATCTCGGCGAGCATGCCGGCCAGCAGCTCCACCGCGTGCGTGGCGGCCCGGCCGGTGCCGCGGTCGCGCAGCAGCCGGTGCGCCTCCTCGATGACGATGACGTGCCGCAGGCCGGCGCTCTTCTCCTGGCGGGCGCGCATCCGCAGGTGTTCGACGACCCGGATGATCAGCGTGCCCATGAGGAACGCCTTGTCCTCGTCGTTGGCCACGTCTTCGATCGCCAGCACCACGTTGCGGCGCAGCAGCCCGCCGATGTCGGCAGGGTGGCCGCCCTCGAAGAACCGGCCGGCCGAGCCGACGCGCAGCGAGCGCAGCCGCAGCGAGATGAACCCCTCCACGTCGGCCTGCACCTCGCGGCCGTAGCCGATCTCCTGGATGACGTCCATCGCGTGCCGCTGGAGCTGCTCCAGCGTCGGCACGCTCGGCGGCACCTTCGACCCGGGCACGGCGCCGCCGGTGACGACGTCCCAGCCGGTGGCCTCGTACACGCGCTGCAACGCCAGCGACATGATCTGCGGGAACGGCTCCTCGGCGTCGAAAGCCGCCATGAACAGCGCCCTGATCATGTCGATGTGCGCCTGCACCGGGTAGCCGGGCTCCGGCTCCAGCGGGTTCACGCTGAACGGCACGCCGTCCGGCGCCGACGGGTTGATCACGGTGACCTGCGCCGGTTCGACCCGCCCGGCGATGGCCGCGTACTCGGACTTGGCCGCCTCGATGGCCAGCCACGGGATGCCCGCGTTGCTGAGCTGCTCCAGCAGGTGCCTGACGGTCTGCGACTTGCCCGAGCCGGTGGCGCCGGTGACGAACGCGTGCCGGTTGAGCGTGGCCAGCGGCACCCGGAACGAGCCGACCGGCCGGTCCTGGCCGTCGAGGATCTCGCCCAGCTCCAGCTCGCCCTCCCCGGCCTCGGACGTCACGTCGAAGAACCCGGAGTCGAGCACCCGCACGCCCGGCACCTCGCGCCTGGGCAGCCCGGCCAGCGCCGCCAGCGCCCCCGCCGTGGCCGCGAACGGGGCCGCCGCGCCGTCGGCGGGGTCCTGCATGGTCAGCGCCAGCGCCTCCGGCAGCGCGTGCACCGCGCCGTGCGCGCTGCGCAGCCGGTACGGGTGATGGCTCATCTCCACCGACCCGACCAGGACGGGCGCGATCTGCCGCAGTTCGTCAGGGTTGGCGGCGCCGGCCAGCACCCGGACGTTCCAGAGCCCGGCCTCGCGGAAGGCGTCGAGCTCCTGCATGCGCCGCTCGGCCCGCTCGGCGTCGAACCTGGACCGCTCGGAGGCGTCGCCGTACTGCCTGAGCACGTTGAGCTGGGTGCGCAGGTGAGCCACCTCGGCGTCGAGCAGGTCGGTGGGCTCGGCCACGACCAGCCACGCGAAGGGCCGCGACATCAGGGTGACCAGCGTCGCCTCGAACAGCGTCGGCCTCTTCAACTCGTCGGCGTCCGGTTCCCTGCGGCCCCCGAGCGGCGGCGCCTGACGGCCGGGGCACGGGGTCCAGACCAGGTCCGCCAGGTCGGCCAGGTAGCCGTCGTCGAGCTCGACGCCGCGCGCGCCGCCGGGGAAGAGCAGCGGCTGCGGCCCGGCCGGGCGGTCGGGCGAGTCCGGCGACCGGCGCGGCTGCCGGGGCGGCGACAGCGGGCCCGCGTTCGTGATCAGCTCCAGCGGCGCGCCCGACCCGCGCGAGAGCCAGCCGATGACGAACGGCCTGTCGCGCGCCGCCGCCGACAGCGCGGCGGGCAGCACGGTGACGAAATCCCACTCGGCCGACGAGCTGCGCGAGGGAGCGGCGATCGACTGGATCCGGTACCAGGGTCCGCTCAGCGACACACTCGGCTGCATTTCATCCCCCCACAGACGGTTGTCAGTAAACTCCCGCCGAACGCCAGCGCATCACGTGGACTTTGACCATTTCCTTGCCTGTCATTGCCTGTCCTTGCGCCAGTCGAGGCGTGCCGGTGGCGGGCCGAGGTTCGGCGGCGGCTCGCGGTGGCCGTTCTCGGAGGGCTCCTGGATCGTGGTCTCGCGCACCTCCTCCAGCTCGGCGAGCGTCGTCTTGGGGAAGGTCAGGATCGCCGGGTTGGCGTCGGCCAGGCGGACCCGCCGGCCGTGCGCGGTCGCGTCGGTGACGATCACCGACGTGGTGGGGAGCTGCTGGAGCTGGTGCGGCTCGACGAGGAACTCGCGCGAGCGCTGCAGCACCCGCTCCTTCTCCGAGATCTTGTCGGCGGTGCGGCCCCACTCGGTCGACTCGGTGATGTCCTCGGCCAGGTCCGCGGCGCTCTCGTCGGGCCGCCCGCCGGCGTCGTCGAGCTGCTCGATGGTGGAGGTGTAGCCGCCGTCCAGGCCCGGCAGCGACTCGCTGATCGTCTCGGTGAGCTGGGCCAGCTCCAGCCGGTGCTCGGTGCCGACGTGCTCGCTCGCCACCCTGGCGTCCTCGGCGTTGCCCAGCCGCATGAACGCGACCGCCGCGTGGCCGCGGCCGAGCCGCTCGCGCACGGTCGGCGTGAGCGAGCGGTAGGTCAGCACCAGTCCGGTACGGGACGTCTCGCAGGCGTCCATGAGCCGGTCGAGCACGTCGCCGCGGAGCTTGTCGGCGCCCGCCACGATGATCGTGTGGTACCACGGCCGGTCGGAGGCGGGCGACTGGCGCAGGATGTGGGTGAGCGCGGTCGCCACGTACGTGCCGAGCACGCGGTTGCCGAACACCCCGGCCTGCCGGTCCATGCTGACCACGCGCAGCCGGGCGGGCGGCAGCCGGACCGCCTGCGTGCCGAGCGTCTCCAGCTTGCGCAGCTGCGACTCCAGCGCCCAGGCCCGCTCGATCACCACCCGGTCGCTCACCCCGCGCCCGAACAGCGTGCCGATGCGCTCCAGCTGGGTGGCGGTGATGAGGCCGAACCGCAGGTCCTCGCGCGGATCGCCGACCTGCGCCAGCGCCCGCAGGGCGGCCGTCACCTGGCTGATCGTGGCGTTCTCGCCGAGCACCTCGAGCACCCGTTCCAGGATCGCGTTGTCGAAGCTGAGGTCGCGGGTGGTGCGGTGCTCCTCGCTCACGCTGACCACGTGCGCGAGCACGTCGGCGAACGCCTCGGGCTTGAGCGTCGCCCCCAGGTCGAGCCGGGGCAGGTCCACCGGCAGCACCCACACGAGCGGGTCGTCGCCGCCCTTGCGGGCCAGCTCGATCAGGTCCTTGGCGATCGCGCCCTCCGACAGGTCGAGCACCGTCAGGTGGCCGCCGCTGTAGAGGCGGGTCGCGCCGAGCAGCGTGATCAGCGCCGACCAGCCCGGCAGCGTGCCGCCGGCCACGTCGACCCGGTCGATCTCGTCGGGCACCGCGACCGCGTACCAGGTGAGCTGGCGGTCGAAGCGTTCCTTCTCCTCCTGCCACTCGCGGTAGAGCTGGGCGTGCTCCTCCTGCGCCCTGAACAGCTCCCTGTCACGTTCCTGGCGCTGGCGGTCGTTCCTCGCCTGCTGCTCCGACACGCGGTAGCGGACCGCCCGGTCGCCCTGGACGAGCGCGTAGGCGCAGATGGCCGCCACCCCGCCGGCCGCGAGCACGCCGATCAGCGCGAACTGCCAGGCGAGGTAGCCGACCAGGGCCAGCACGACGATCAGCGCGGCCAGCACGAGCATGAACGCGCGCACCAGCCGCACCGGCCGGTTCAGCATGTCTTCCTGGAGCCGCTCGCGGCGCAGCAGCGCGGCCCGCTCCTCGTCGTCCCGCTCGGTGACGGGCGGCTCCTCCGCCGGAGACGGCCGTTTCGGCGGCGGGCCCGGGTCGGGATGCGGCAGGATGTACTGCCAGCCCAGGTAGATGCGGTCGGCCTGGAGCTGCGCGTGATCGGGATGCACGTCCGCCACGTGACCCCCTCCGGCTGCGCTATGTCGTTCTGTTTTCCCTCCGCTCCGTGACAGCGTATGAGCTACAACCCCTGCTGCGGCAGGGTTCTCGGCAATTCCGCCAGCTTGATGGGCGCAATGGGGTGAGTGGGACAAGGTTGACCTATTACCATCACTAGCCATGACGGAAGCGCCCGCCGGCAGCAGCGAACACAGACGCCCGGTCGTGGTGCCCGTCATCGCCCTGCTGACCGTGACCGTCGTCGGCATCGTCGCGCTGCTCGGCGGGCTGGAGGAGGTCGAGGTGCCGCCCAAGACGCTCAGCCAGGGCGCGGTCCTCGACCAGGGGCTCTACTCCACCAGGTTCGTCGAGGCGCGGGTGACGGTGGAGAAGGGCGAGCTGACCTTCGAAGAAGACAAGCGGTTCGTGGAGATGGTCTTCGACGTCACCAACCTGGGCGACGAGACCATGAGCGTCGGCATGCCGCCCGCCAAGCCCGATCAGGCCGGGTTCGGCTCCTCCTTCGCCAACTCCCTGGTCAGGATCACGCCGGCGATCAAGGAGGGCAAGGGGCCGTTCACCTTCGCGCTGGCCGAGGAAGACCAGACGAACCAGCTCCATCCGGGCACGACGACCAAGGTCGTCGTACGCTACCGGCTCGACGCGGGCGAGCGGCCGCCCGAGCGGATGACGCTCGACGTGGCGACTTTCGCGTACGAGCCCGGCTTCCAGGACGAGACCGTCCGGTGGCAGATGGTCACCGAGCAGGCAGGCGAGAAGTGGGTGCCGACCGTCCAGGCCAAGGTGACGCTCCCCGTCAAGACCGGAGGCTCGGCGTGACCGCCACCGCCCGGCGCCCCGAGGCTCCCGAGGCCCCCGGCCGGCGCTCCGGGCGGCGGGGCGGCTCGCGGCTGCTCAACGCCGCCGTCGGGCTCGTGCTCCTGGGCGCGGCGATCGGCCTGCAGTCGCTGGACCTCAGCCACAACGAGTACTCCGCGCCGCTGACCTACCTCGGCGGCAAGGGCGAGAACGTCGACGCCACCCGGTTCGTCGTCCGGCTCAACTCGGTCACCGCGGCCAAGAGCATCCGGCACCTCTCCGACACGCTCAAGACGGACCGCCTGTTCCTCGTCGTCGACGTCTCCGCCAAGTCCAAGCTCAAGCCGTACAAGCTCGGGCCGGCCGTGCTGCTGACCGCCGACGGCAAGAAGTTCTCCGCCACCGACCGGATCGACAGTTCGGCCACGGCCAGCGCCAAGTGGGTGCAGCCCGACATCTGGGCCGGGGGGTCGTACTTCTTCGAGGTGCCCGCCTCCGTGCTCGCCGGCGCCCGGCTGGTCGTCGGGCTGCCGCCGACGGCGCTGGTCGAGCCGTACCAGCCGGAGGCCGAGATCGACCTCGCGCTGGACGAGGCGGCGGCGCGCAAGCTCGTCGGCTCCGCCCAGGACGTCTACTCCACCGCCGAGAAGTGATCTGCCGATGAGCAACGAACGCGACTGGTTCGCTCCCAGGAAGGACCACCGGCGCCCGCAGGAACCCGACACCCCGCCCTCCCCCGGCCCGTACGACCAGGTCCCGCCGGAACAGGACGACCCGCCGTACGATCCGGAACGGCCCTCCCGCCCCCGGCACGCGGCACCTCCTGGTCAACCCCCGCATCACGGAGATCCGGGACAGCCCGGCGCGGGCAGGCCCACGTACCCGGACGGCTCGGGCCGGCCCACATATCCGGACGGTGCCGGCCGGCCGTACCCGGATCAGCAAGCCGCCGAGCAGCACCCCGCCACCGGCCATCCGGCCCATCCTGACCGGCAGCCCCCCGCCGGCCATCCGGCCCGCCCTGACCAGCAGCCCTCGGCCGGACAACGCTCCCCCACAGGCCGACCTGCGCGGCCGCGACGCCAGGCGCGGCCGGGACAACCTCAGGCTGGGCAGGCGCCCCCTCAGAGTCCCGCGCCCCCTCCGGGCTGGCCTCAAGGCCCGCGCGGGCAAGGCGCCCAGGGAGGGCCGCCCACGACCCCCGGCACGCTCCCTGGCCGGAGCCGCCCCATGCCCCCCGACCAGCAGGTCTGGCCCCCCGTCCCGCGCCGCAACCCCATGGGCGCCACCCAGCCCATCCCGGCGGTACGAGCCGACAAACCCCTGCCCCGGCCCTTCCCGCCCCCCGGGAAACCCGCCCCCGGACCGGCCGCACCCGAAGCGAGCCCCCCGGCCCCCCGACCCGCCGCACCCGAAGCGAGCCCACCGGAGCGCCGGCCCGCCGCGGAAACCGGCGGACTCCACCCCGCGCCCGGCCCCGACGCGGCCCTGGGGATGGGGGGACTCGGCGCGGAGACCGCCGCCTCAGGGATCGGCGGACCCTCCGACACGGCCGCCCTGGGGATGGGCGCGATCGCCGCGAAAACCGGCGGGGCCGGTGAGAGCGTCTCCGGGGCCGGAGGGGCTGCCTCCGGAAAGGGGGGCGCGCGGTCGCGGAGGAAGCGGATGGTGTTCGTCGCCGTGGGCGCTGTCGTGGCGTCCCTGCTCGCCACCGCCGCCACCGCGTTCGACGGCTACCAGTTCTACGAGTCCGTCACCACCAGAGGGCTGTACCCGAAGCAGGTGACGGTCCCGGCCGGTGGCTCGTACGAGGTCTACAAGACGGAGTTCAAGGCCGCCGTCGCCCCCACCGACCCGCCGAAGGACAACAAGCACGGCCCGGAGGTCACCTGGCTCGCGATCGACATCAGGAAGAAGGTCCTCGACGAGGACAGCGCGACCATGGTGGCCGAGCCCACGGATCTCGAGCTGACCGACCGGGCGGGCCGCACCTGGGTGGTGGAGCTGATCCCGGGCGACCGGCCGACCGACCGGCTGGTGGTGGGCCAGGAGTATCGGATCCAGGGCGTCGCCGTGGTGCCCACCGAGGTGAAGGACGAGGTGGAGCTCTCCTTCAGGCCGAGCTCGTACCGCTCGGACACTCCCATCGACGACCTGTTCAAGAAGGACTCGGAGGCGGTCAGGATCGACAACCTGGTCGAGCTGACGTTCAGGAGGCGTTGAGCGGCTCGCCGCGGAGCCGGGCGCGGGTGGCGGCGATGTCGAAGGTGGCCGCCAGGAGCGCCATGGTCAGCGTGGTCACCAGCAGGTCGCGGACGAAGCCGACCGGCGCGCCCAGGTACATCCAGGCCCAGTCGGCCTCGGAGCCGATGAGGGTGCGGACCGCGCGGTCGCCGTAGCGGGACCCCACGGTCAAGGCCACGTAGCACAGGCACATCATGCCGAACAGCGGGGCGCCACCCCTGACGATCATCCGCAGGGAGTTGGCCAGCGGCAGCCAGCGGTCGGTGAAGCCGCTGGTGACGTGCTGGAACGACTTCTGGGTGATCTCGTGGCTGCTTTCCAGCCGGTCCACGCCCTTCTCCAGGCGGGTGCCCCTGACCAGGGTGCGCGCCTCGTCGGAGAAGGCGCCGAAGACGAGCATGGCCACGGTGAGCCAGGCCAGCGGGACCGCCACCGCGTCCAGGAACAGCGGCCAGAAGGCGCCGAACGCCTCGGTGAAGGCCTCCCAGGCCGGGACCGTCTCCTTGGCGTCGGCCAGCGCCTGCCTGGTGCCGGCGACGGCCGCGCGGCTGTCCGTCCACTCGGCGCGGGCGTCGGCGAAGGCCACCGTCGCGTTCAGCCCGTAGAAGACGAAGCCGAACTCGGAGAAGGCGGCGGCGAACCCGTAGAACCGGCCCTTGCCCTTCTCCACCAGCTTGGCGAAGAGCGTCTTCAGCAGGAACGTGACCGCCATCGCGCCGAGTGACACCCGCCAGTCGAGGTCGGCGAGGCTCATGCCGACGTGGGTCTCCTCGCCGAACCACTGGGCCTCGGTCATGTCGTAGAAGTGGTGCAGCAGGTCCATCTGCTGGAAGTCGCGCGCGTCCTCGGTGTGGAAGCCCCAGGCGAGGTAGAGGACCGCGAACGCGGGGGCCATCCGGTCGAGCGTACGGAAGAACCGCTCGTCCTCGACCCCGTCGGCGGCCCGCGCCCGTACCTCCCAGAGCGCGCCGCGCATGCTGTGGAGCATGCCGGTGGTGACGGTCATCGCGGCCAGCACGACCAGCGTGAGGATCGTCATCACGGCGACCAGGCGGAGCTGGCGGAAGTCCCCGTAGGCGACCTCCGTGCCCGCGTACAGCAGCACGTAGCGGACCAGTTCGCCGGCGGAGAACCAGAGGATGAGGGGCAGCGCGCACTTCCCCGCGAGCCGCAGGGTGTGCATGGGCAGTGAGAACGGCGACGGCATCCGCCGGCCCGGTGCGGGGCCGGGCCGTGGCGGCGCCATCACACCAGACGTTCCGGACATCGGTGGAATGGTAGCGGGATGCCACAACCTGCCGCAGCCGCATCCGGGCAACCGGTCACCGTGAAGCCAGGCGCGGTCGCGGGCCCGGAGATGCATCATGGCTCCATGGACTCGCGGCCCGCGCCGGACACCGATCCGCGCGTGATCGGGCAGCGGGTGCGGCAGCTGCGCCAGGCGCGCGGGGTCTCGCTGTCGGAGCTCGCCAGGCGGGCGAGCATCGGCAAGGCCACGCTCTCCGGCGTCGAGACCGGCACCCGCAACCCCACTCTGGAGACGCTCTGGGCCATCACCGCCCAGCTCGGCGTGCCCATCGGGGCGATACTCGACTCCCCGCCCGAGCCCCGGAACGTCCGCGGCACCGCCGTGGAGGCGGCGCTGATGGAGCTCTTCGAGGACGATCACGTCACGTACGAGCTCTACCGGCTGCGCGTCCCTCCGGGGATCACCCAGAACTCACCTGCCCACCTGGAGGGGACGACGGAACATGTCACGGTCTTCAGCGGCACCCTGGCGGCCGGGCCCCTGGACGCCCCGCTGACCGCGGGGCCGGGCGAGCACATCTCGTGGCGCTCGGACGTCCCGCACGTCTACCACGCGACGGACGCCGACGTCGTCCACGCCACCCTGCTCATGCGCTATCCGGCCAAGCTCTGAGAGCCGCGGCGGTGAAGTCGTCCAGCGGGTAGAACAGCTCGATCGCCAGCTCCGACAGCGTCACGTCGGCGGGGGCGCCGAACGTGGCCATGGTGCTGAACATCGCCAGCTCGCCGAACGGCGTGCGGAAGCGCAGCGGCACCTGGATCGGGCTCGGCCGGTGGTGTGAGCCGCCGGGCTCGTCGCCGCCGGGCCCGGGATAGCGGGACACCTCCTCGTACAGGGCCCGCAGGTCGGCGTCGCCGGTGGCGTTGACCTGGCGCAGCAGCCGGTCCAGGAACAGCTCGCGCACCTCGCCCAGGTTGGACAGCCGCGAAGCGAGCCCTTCGGGGTGCAACGCCAGCCGGAAGACGTTCGGGCACGGCTCCAGCAGGTGTGCCGGGACGCCCTCCATGAGGACGGCCATGGCGCGGTTGCCCTGCACCACGTTCCACAGCCGGTCCACCACGACCGCCGGGTACGGCTCGTGCGCGGTCAGCATGGTCTCCAGCGCCGACCGGACCGACGCCATGTAGCCGTCGTCGAGGCTGCTCTCCCGGTACGCGGGGGCGTAGCCGGCGGCGAGCAGCAGGGTGTTGCGTTCCCTGAGCGGTATGTCCAGCGCGGCCGACAGGCGCAGCAGCATCGCCCGGCTCGGCTTCGCGCGGCCGGTCTCCAGGTACGACAGGTGCCGGGCGGAGGTGTCGGCCAGGAGCGAGAGGTCGAGCTGGCTGAGCCTGCGACGGCTACGCCACTCGCGCAGGAGCGTCCCCGCCGGTGACGGCTGTCGTGTGTCCATGCGGAGGAGCCTAGGCCGTCACCAGGTGGGCGCCGCCATGACCTCGGAGGTTATTGAGACCGTGATCCGGGCGGTGACATGGTCGTTCCGGACAGGCCCTTCCGGGGGCGGACCCGAGGGGGAGGAGTGACCGGTATGAGCACGGCGACAGGGGCGGAGGTCGCCCGGCGTACCACGGTCGGCGGCGCGGCGGCGGAACGGCTCCGCGTGATCCTGCGGATCGACGGCTGGAGCACCGCCGTCTTCGGCGTGGTCCTGCTCGCCGCGTGGCGGCCGTTCTCCGGCTGGTTCGGGCTGCCGCCCGCCTGGTCGGTGCCGTTCGGCGTGGCCATGCTCGGCGGCGCCGCCGCGCTCGGCCTGATCGCCGGCTACCCCCGGATCCCCGTGCGGTACGTGGCGCTGGTCGTCGCGGGCAACGCGCTGTCGTGCGTGGCTCTCGTGGCCCTGGTGCTGACCGGGGCGATTCCGCTCAGCGGCCTGGGCGTGGCTTTCATGCTGACCGGGGCCGCGGTGGTGGCGGTGTACGCGGGGCTGGAGTTCCTCGGGCTCCGGCGCGCCCGGACGGAGTGAACGGGCGGCCGCGCGGGAGTCCGGCCCGGCCGCACGCGAAGGGCCCGCGTCCGGGAAGGACGCGGGCCCCTTGGCGATCAACGATCAGACGGCGACGGCCAGCTCGGACACCTCACCGAGCTTGGCGCTCACCTGGACGTCGCGGGTGACGCCGCCGCCCGCGATGATGCGTACGGTCCAGTCGCCGGGGCCGGCGAAGAAGCGGAACACTCCCTCGTCGGACACCACGACCTCACCGGTGAACTCGCCGGTGTGGTCGAGCAGCCGCGCGTAGGCGGTACCGACGCCGGTGACCCTGCCCTGGATCACCGCCTGGTTGGACAGATCGATCCCGGCCGGCAGCGCGATGGTCTGCTCCGGCGCTCCGCAACCCTGCGCGCTCATCGGGCCTCCCCCAGCTCGATCGGCACGCCCACGAGCGAGCCGTATTCAGTCCACGAACCGTCGTAGTTCTTCACGTTCTCCTGGTCGAGCAGCTCGTGCAGGACGAACCAGGTGTGGGCGGAACGCTCGCCGATGCGGCAGTAGGCGATGGTGTCCTTGCCGAAGTCGACGCCCGCCTCGGTGTAGAGGGTGCGCAGCTCGTCGTCGGACTTGAAGGTGCCGTCGTCGTTGGCCGCCTTGGACCACGGGATGCTGCGGGCGGTCGGCACGTGGCCGCCGCGCTGCGCCGACTCCTGCGGCAGGTGGGCGGGGGCGATCAGCTTGCCGGTGAACTCGTCGGGCGAGCGGACGTCGACCAGGTTGAGCTTGCCGATCGCGGCGACCACGTCGTCGCGGAAGGCGCGGATGGACGTGTCCTCCTGGGCGACGACGTACTGGGTCTTGGCACGCTCCGGCACGTCGGTGACCAGCTCGCGGGACTCCAGCTCCCACTTCTTGCGGCCACCGTCGAGAAGCTTGACGTTCTCGTGGCCGTACAGCTTGAAGTACCAGTAGGCGTAGGCCGCGAACCAGTTGTTGTTGCCGCCGTAGAGGATCACGGTGTCGTCGTTGGCGATGCCGCGGTCGGAGAGCAGCGCCTCGAAACCGGTCCTGTCGACGAAGTCGCGGCGGACCGGGTCCTGCAGGTCCTGCCGCCAGTCGATCTTCACTGCGCCACGGATGTGGCCCTTGTCGTAGGCGCTGGTGTCTTCGTCGACCTCGACGTAGACGACACCAGGGGTGTCGAGGTTGGCCTCGACCCAGTCGGCATCCACCAGGACGGCGGAGCGGCTCATTGTGGTACCTCCATGTTGGCGGCGGGCAATATACGGCGGATCAGCAGATACATTTCGCAGCCAAGGCAGAATCCGAAGGCTGCGTTGAGGAATGCGGCGAGGAGGGCCGCGGCCGTGGCCACGAGGGCCAGCGACATGATCCCGGTGGCGAATCCGGCCAGCCCCGCGACCGCGAAGACCAGCCCCACCCCCTGCGCGAAACGCGGCGGGCGGGAGTCTTCGGTCTCCTTAGGGGCGCTCCTGACGAACGCCCCCAAAAGCATCCCGTACGGTGATCTGCCCGCGATGCCGAACGCGAACACCACGGCCTGGGCGGCAAGCAGCCAGGCGCTGCCCGTCACCAGGACGAGGAGGAGGATCAGAGTGGTCATGGCCGCGCCGAAGCGCAGCGCTCTGGGATCGGCACGCATCGTGGGATGCTCCTGCAAGGGGGTCGGGAAGAGGCGGATCGGAAGTCCGCGCGAGACCGTCCTCAGGCAGCGCGACAGAGCGCGGTCGCGACGCGGCAGAAATCAACCGCGCGCCGCTTCGTCAGCAGCTCTGTCGATGGGTTCATGCCGAGAAGACTACTCGGCGTCTCGACATCTGTCACATGTCGTCCGGCTTGTGAGACGGGTCGTGAGACACGACCGCGGCGAGCGCGTTCAGCACGTCGGCCTTCCTGGGCTGCCCTGACGCCTTGCGCACGATGGCTCCCCGGCCGTCGAGCACGAAGACGGTCGGGGTGCGCAGCACGTCGAGCCGCCGTACGAGGTCGAGCCTGGACTCGGCGTCGATCTCCACGTGCGCCACGCCGGGGACCAGCGCGCTCACGTCGGCGAGGATCCGGCGCGTCGCGCGGCACGGCTGGCAGAAGGCGGTGGAGAACTGCACGAGCGTGGCCCGCTCCCCCAGCTCCGCGCCCAGCTCGCCGGCTCCCAGCCGGTCGCCGGGATCACGGTCGCGCAGGCGTCCGTCGGCGCGCAGCCTGATCACCCCGATCGCCGCTCCGAGCGCCAGCGTGGCCAGCGCGATCCACACTCCGGTCATCTTCCGCTGCAACCACCGGCCCCGCGGATTACTTCCCCGTCACCGGGATCCGCACCAGCACCTCGCCGCCGGCATCGGTGATCTCGAACGCGGCGATGTCGGCCATCGCGGTGCGCGTCTCGTGCCGGAAGACCGCGTTGTCCTCGTACATCTCGCGGGTGACCTGCCACGGCTCGGTCCGTTCGCGGGAGCCGTCGGCGGCGACGACCACGAGCCTGCACTCCGTGCCGGGCGGGATCCCTTCGACCTGCACCATCAGATCCGTGCGGCGGCCGTCGGGCGCGGCGGTCACGGTCGCCCGGTAGCCGGCGTCGGCGCCGGTGAACGCGCGTCCCAGCGGGGAGCGCAGCGGGGCGGGCGCGCGCGAGTCCGAAGGCGCCGGTGAGGACTCCTGCCGGGTGGTGAGCTTCTCGCTGTCCTGCGCCTCTGCGCTGTTGTCCTCGGCGCTGTTGTCCTCGGCGAGCTCCGACTGGGCGGCGTCGCCCTCGCCGGCGCTGAACTGGCTGGCCCGCTCGGCGGCCGGCGCCGAGGCGGCCGTCGGAGCCTCGCCGGGCATGGCGGACCACACGACGCCGCCCACGCCCACCACCGCCGCCGCGGCCGCGACGGCCATGAGCGCGCGGCCCCGCCTGCGCCGCCTGGCGCGGTCGGTGAGCAGCCGTTCGAGCACCCGCCGCGGCGGGCTGGCGACCAGCTCGACGTCGCGCTCGGACACCTTGCCCAGGAACCCGGCGACGCCCGCCAGCTCCTCCAGCTCGCCGCCGCACTCCTCGCAGGTGGCCAGGTGGAGGTCGATCTCCTCGGCCTCCTGCGGGTCGAGCGCGCCGAGCGCGTGCGCGCCGAGCGCCAGCCGGACCTCCTCACACGTCGTCATGGCGCCAGCCCCCGCTCTTCCAGCGCGAGCTTGAGCGCCCGCAGCGCGTAGTAGGTGCGCGACTTGACCGTGCCCGCCGGGATGCCCAGTTTCGCCGACGCCTCCTTCACCGATCGCCCCCGGTAGTAGACCTCCATGAGCACCTCGCGGTGCTCGGGCCGCAGCGCGGCTAACGCCTCGGCCACGGCCCACGACTCGACCGCGCGCTCCAGCTCGTCGTCGGCCGGCAGCACCGCCAGCGCCTCGTCGCCCGTCTCGGGGGGCCGCGCCCGGCGGGCGCGGTGCTGGTCGACGACGAGGTTGCGGGCCACGGTGAACAGCCAGGCGCGGATCGGGCGGCCCTCCAGTGCGCCGGGATGCCGCCACGCCCGCAGCAGCGTCTCCTGCACCACGTCCTCCGCCCGTCCCGAGTCGCCCGTCAGTCGCAGCACGTATCCGTACAGTGGCCCGGCGTGCTCGTCGAACAGGGTCCTCACGAGTTCCTCGTCGGCGGTGCCAGCTGAGCTCACCCCCTCATCACGTACGAGAGGGCGGGACGGTTCACGCTCATCCACGGAGCGGCACGTCAGACGCTTCGGCGGAGATCCGCAGACCTCCGGACACGCTCTTGACCTCGGTCACCTTCACGTCGAAGGGCAGCTTCCCCTGGAACGGGATCGTGTAGGTCACGAACCGGGCGAGCTGGGCGGGCACCCCCTCGATCTTCTCCGCCTGCAGCCGGATGCCCTCGTCGGTCATCTCGACCTTCATCTCCGCGGTGAACTTCACCTTCTGCGCGCCCACCGCCAGCTCGCCCGAGGCGACGAACCGGTCGCCCTTGCCGCTGACCTTCACGCCCTGCGGGGCGAACCTGTCGATGGTCGCGTCCGTCAGCGTGCCGGTGACGGCGACCCGCCCGGCCCGGATGTCGGCGCGGTTCTGGAGGAGGTCGGCGAGCGGCGCGGTCACGTCGTACGCGGCTCCCTTGAGACCCTCGATCGGCACCCCGCCGTAACGCAGGGTGCCGAGGTCGAAGCGGACCTCCTGGTAGTGGCCGGAGATCGCCTGGGTCAGGAAGGGGATGCCGGTGATCTCCACCTCCGGGGTGCCCCGCACGTCGGCGGCGGCGGCGATCCTGTTGGCGAGGTCGCGCTGCACGCCCGCGACCGCCACCCGGTCGAGCACGGCGAGGAGGATGATCAGCAGGATCAGGAAAACGAGCAGCTTGCGCATCGCACTCCCTGTCTCGGGCGGGGGTCAAGAAGCTTATCGGCTCCATTCCCCGCGAGACGGGCGGATCACCCGCCGGCGAACGGCGGCAGCACCTCCACGGTCACGCCGTCGGAGAGTTCGACCTCGCCATGGGGTCTTTTACCGACGGGAGAACCGTCGATCAGAAATGACGATCTGCTGACCACACGGGCGAGTTCGGCGCGATCTGCTGTGATTTTCGTCATGAGTTCGCCCAGTGTGACCGCCTCGAACTCCTCTTCGGCCACACCTGCCGCCGCCTTCGCCGCCGCCCAATAACGCACTTTTCCCGAGGCCATGGCTGTCTCACCGATCCTTCTCCACCATTGTGCGTTCCTGTTTACCTGGTTGTTTCATGCGATGCGTCGTTCACCTGCCGGACGCTCAATGGACGCGACTTGCTCCTGGGATATCCTCGCCTACAGGACTCGGGCGACGTAGCCCCCGGGTCCTTACTTGTTCGAGGAGGCCGCCATGAGCAACCTGCTTCTGCTCACCAACGCGCTCGAGCCGTCCGCGGAGGTGCTCCCGGCTCTGGGGCTGCTGCTCCACTCGGTCCGCGTGGCCCCCGCGGAGGCGTCCGCCCTCCTCGACGCGCCTCCGTCGGACGCCGTGATCGTCGACGCGCGCAAAGAGCTCGTGCAGGCCAAGAGCCTGTGCCGGCTGATCCGCACCACCGGCGTCGACTGCCCCCTGATGGTGATCGTCACCGAGGGCGGGCTGGCCGCGATGACGGCGGAGTGGGGAGTCGACGACGTCCTGCTCGACAAGGCGGGCCCGGCGGAGGTGGAGGCGCGGCTGCGCATGGCCATCGGCCGCATCTCCCAGGCTTCCGGCGAGGACGTGCCCGACGAGATCCGCAGCGGTGACCTGTCCATCGACGAGGCCACCTACACCGCGCGGCTGCGGGGCAGGGTGCTCGACCTGACGTTCAAGGAGTTCGAGCTGCTGAAGTACCTCGCGCAGCACCCCGGCCGGGTGTTCACCCGCGCCCAGCTGCTGCAGGAGGTCTGGGGCTACGACTACTTCGGCGGCACCAGGACCGTCGACGTGCACGTGCGGCGGCTGCGGGCCAAGCTCGGCACCGAGTACGAGTCGCTCATCGGCACGGTCCGCAACGTCGGCTACCGCTTCGTCCCCGACCGGGCCGACACCGCGACCGTCTGATCGCCCCCTCCGGTTGACAGGGCCCTTTCCCCGGGTTGGACTGTCCTGACAGGTCTGCCCCCGACCTGGGTCGTGCTGTCATGCCGCGGACACCGCCGTCCCGAGATGGGTGGTGCCGGTGAACGTGTTCCGATCCCTCGTCGAGGAGAACGCCCGCGCCCGGGTCTACCGGCGTGGTGAATGGCTCTGCTCCCCGCTGCGGCCCACCGGCCGCGTCTATCTGATCGAGCACGGCTACGCCAGGGAGTACCTCCCCGGCGGCGACCGCGAGATCGTGCACGACCTGCGGTCCGGCGGCGACCTGGTGGGCGAGCCGGCGTTCTGGCACCCCGGGGAGCGGGTGAAGGTCGACGCGCTGACCGAGGTGCGCGCCTGGCCGATCGACATGCGGCGGCTGCGTGAGCACGCCGCGTCCAGCACGGCCGTGGCGACCGCGCTGGTGCAGGAGCTGTTCGCCAGGAACGTGGCGGCGCGCAGGCACGAGGCGCTGGCCAGGGCCCCGGTGGCGACCCGGCTGGCCGTGTGGCTGCTCAACCTGGACGCCCGCTACGGGCTGGCCTCCGAGTCGGCCCCGCCGCTGTCCATGGAGACGCTGGCCGACCTGGTCGGCAGCGTTCCCGACGTGGTGCAGCGGACACTCGCCCAGTGGGTGCGGCGCGGCTGGCTGGTGCGTCCCGGCTACCGACGGTTACGCGTCGCCGACCCGGCCGCGATGCGCACGCTGGCCGGCGACTGGGAGCATCTGGCCGTGCCGTGGGAGGGCCGGATCACCCCGTTCCTCACCGGGCCGGGCGCGCCGGCCGAGCCGCTGCCGGCCGCCGAGGTGCCCCGTCCCGCGCAGCTCCACGCGGACGTGCCCGACTTCACCGGGCGGCAGCAGAGCCTGGACCTGCTCACCGAATGGCTGGAGCGGACCCGCAGGACGAACACGATGGTGATCCAGGGCCTGCCGGGCGTCGGCAAGACGGCGCTGGTCACCCACTGGGCGCACCTGCACGCCGGCCGGTTCCCCGACGGGCAGATCGTCATCGACCTGCGCGGCCAGTCGCCCGCCCAGCCCCCGATGACCACGGCGGAGGCGCTCGGCCAGATCCTGCGCTCGCTCGGCGTCGGCGAGCACATGCCGGCCGCCGACGAGGCCGAGCTGATGCTGCTCTACCGCAGCCGGATCGCCGGGCGCAGGCTGCTGCTCATCCTGGACAACGCCGCCGACCCGGCCCAGGTGCGCACGCTGCTGCCCGGCGGCAGGGACTGCGTGGTGCTGGTGACCAGCCGGACCAGGATGGCGCCGCTGCGCGCCACCGGCCAGGCGGACCTGATGGACCTGCACGTGCTCGACCCGGGCAACGCGGTGGCGCTGCTGGTCGGGCTGCTGGGTGAGGACTCGCCGCGGGCGGCCGACCGCGACGGGCTGGCCGAGCTGGCGCGGGTGTGCTCGTACCATCCGTTCGCGCTGCGCATCTCGGCCGCCAAGCTCGCCGAGAACCCGGAGCTGAGCGTCGCCTCCCGGGTGCAGGAGCTGCGCCGCCCGGAGCGGCGGCAGCGGTTCCCCGGCGACCCGGAGCAGGCCTTCGGGTCGGCGCTGGATCTGGCGTACGAGTCGCTCGGGCCGGCGCAGCGGCGTGCCTTCCGGCACATCGGGCTGCTGCCCGGCGGCCCTTTCACGCCCGAGGTGCTGGCCGCGGCGCTCGGCGTGCCGGTGCCGGAGGCGCTGGCGTCACTGGCCGGGCTGCACCGGGCGTATCTGGTCGAGCCGCTGCCCGGCTCCCGCTACCGGGTGCACGACCTGGTCAAGCGGCTGGCCAGGGAGCTGGGCAGGCACGCCGAGGCGGGCGTGCGGGAGGCCAGGGTACGGCTGCTCGACCACTACCTGATGACCGCCACGGAGCCGGGCACTCCGGGCGAGTGGTTCGAGGCCGAACGGCGTGCCCTGGTGTCGGTGGTGCGCACCGCCGAGGAGAGCGGCGCGTACGGGATCGCCTGGCAGCTCGCGCACGCCGTGTTCGAGCCGTTCAGGCGGCTGCGGTACTACGAGAACAACCTGGAGATCCAGCAGGCGGGGCTGGAGTGCGCGCAGCGGATCGGCAACCGGCGGGCCGTCGCGCTGATGCGCAGCCATCTGGGCTCGATCCACCGCGACATCGGCCCGTCCACCCGGGCGGCCCGCTACATCGGCGAGGCGCTGGCCGACTTCGCCACGCTCGGCGACCGGGAGGGCCGCGCCCGCGCGCTCATCGACCTGGCCGAGGTGCACGGCATCGCGGGCAACCTGGAGGACGCGCTGAAGGCGGCGGACGAGGCGCTCTGCGGCTACCAGGAGATCGGCGACCTGGCCGGGGTGGCCGACAGCCTGCACGCGCTGTCCCGCCTCCACCTGTCCCAGGGACGGCACGAGCCGGCGCTCCACCACGCCGGCCAGGCGCTGGAGGTACGGGAGGAGCTGGGCGACCGGCGCGGCACCGCCCAGAGCCTGATCATGCTGGCCCGGGTGCAGCAGAGCCTCGGCGAGCCGAACGCCGCGCTGTCGGAAGGGCTGGAGGCGCTGTCGATCTGCCACGAGCTGGGCGACGAGCACGCCGAGGCCGAGACGCTGCTCTGCCTGGCCGAGGTGTACGACACGCTGCGGCTGCCGCACGACGCCCGGCGCGACGCCGAGCGGGCGCTGGCCGGCTACACCGCCACCGGCGACCAGCACGGCTCGGGCCGGGCGCTGTGCGCGCTGGGCCGCATCGCGCGCAACGGCTCCCGGTACGACGAGGCGCTGGCCCACTTCGAGCAGGCGCTGGCCGTACAGGTCGAGCTCCACCACGAGCAGGGCAAGGCCGAGACGCTCGGCGACATCGGGCTGGTGCACTGGCGGCTGGCCGACTACCTGCGCGCCGACGAGTACCTCACGCAGGCGCTGGCCATCAGCCGGGTGATCCGCGACCTGCCCATGGAGGCGCGCATGCTGAACCGGCTGGCCCGGGTGCGGCGCAGGCAGGGCCAGTCGCAGGTGGCGTTCGTGTACGCGCTGGAGGCGCTGGACATCGTGCAGGCCGTCGGCGGTCGTAGAGCCGAGGCCGACGTCCAGGAGACGCTCGCGAACACGTACCTGTCGCTCGGCCGGCACCAGGACGCGCTGCGCGCGGCCAGGCGGTCGCTGGAGATCAGGGAGGAGATGCGCGACGACAAGGCCAGCGCGCTGCTGTCGATCGCGCTGGCGCTGCACACCGCGGGCCGCCCGTCCCCCGCGCTGGCGTACGCGCGCCAGACCGTCGAGCTGCTGCACGAGACCGGTACGCGCGACCGCTGGGGTGCTGCGCTCACCACGCTCGCCATGATCCTGCTCGACCTGAACCGGCCCGAGGAGGCGTACGTGCACGCCGCGCGGGCCAGGGAGGTCCACCACGCCTGCGGCACCCGCCGCGACCTGGGCTGCGCGCTGCGGGCGCTCGGCCTGATCGCGTGGCGGCGAGGCGACGCCGCGGCCGCCGTGGCCCATCTGGGAGAGGCGGTGCGCACCCTCGACGAGGTGGGCGACGTGGTGGAGGCGAGAAAGGCCGCCCAGGAACTCCGACGAATGTCGTGAATTCCGCCCGGGGGAGGTCGCAGATCTGATCAGGTCACCGGCGTTCAACTGGTCTCACCGGCCACGGACAGCGGAGGTGATCCGGATGCTCAAGAACCATCTGCGTCGAGACCTGCGGTGGTTGAGGCGACAGGCGCGCGGGGACAGGCGGATCACCGTCCTGGTCCTCACCCTGGTGCCGGCCGCGTGGACCCGCCAGCTCGCCCCGGGCGACGCGATGCCCGAGCCGGAGCTGCTGTTCCTGCTTTCGGCAGGGCTGCTGGCGGTGTCGGGCGCGGCCTGGTTCACGTCGGCGTACTTCCTGGCCAGGTCCGCGCGGGCGCGGCGGGAGCCGGTCGAGGTGCTGCGCCGCGTCACCCGCGTCTCCAGGGCCAAGGAGTGGGCGTTCATCGCGGCGGGCGCCTACGTGGCCTGGCACGTACTGCAGTTCGTCACCGTGCTGGTCATGACCTGACCGGGACCGTCAGCCGGGGATGAGCCAGGCGGGGAACGCCGCCTGGTGCGGCCCGTTCTCCGGGTCGAGCTCGTGCCTGATGGTCGCGCACTGGTCCAGCATCGCCCCGTGCAACGACCACAGCTGGACGTTCTCGGTGTCGGGGACGCGCTCGGCGACCAGCACCTGGTGCTCGCCGCTCTCGCGCAGCGCGGTCCGCAGCCGGCCGAGGTCGCGCACGCTGCCCCGGCCGAGCTGGAGCCGGCCGAACGCGGCGAAGGCCTTGGAGATGGCCAGCAGTTCGTCGCCGAGCGCCGCGGGCACCCGGTGGACGTCCTCGGCGGGCAGCCCGCGCACCCCGGCCGCCAGGTCGGTGAGCGACCTGGCGATGCCGCGCAGTTGCAGGCCCGCGTGGTCGAGGCAGGTCATGGCCTCGGCCACCTGGTCGAGCTGCTCGTCCTGCCGTCGCCGCCGGAGCGGCACCAGCCGGACCGACTCGGCGGCCTGCTCGGCCACCTCCTGGCTCTCCCGCAGGCGCGCGTCCACCTCGCGGGACCGCTCCAGCCAGCTTCTCGCCTCGTCCTCACCCCACGCGCCGCGCACGCCCTTGCCCATGGCGGCGGACAGCGACGACAGGTCACCGGCCAGCTCGGCCATCTCCCTGCGCGCCTCCTCCACGTACCGGGGCGGGAGCACGACGAGATTGGCCAGGATGCCGATGACGGCGCCCAGCAGCAGGTCGACCAGGCGCTCCAGGCTGTACGTGGCGCCCAGCGCGAACACCAGCAGGGCGGTGATCGGGATCTGCACGTTCTGCTTGGGCAGGTTGAGCAGCCGGGTCACCACCAGCCCGCCCGCGACCAGGATGGCGAGCGTGATCCCGTTGATGCCGAGCAGGAGGATCAGCCCACCGGCGCCGAAGAGCCCGACCGTGACGGCCCCGACCTGCTGCACCCCGCGCACGACCGTGCCGTAGGCGGTGGCCGAGAACGTGAGCAGCACCCCGATCGCCCCCAGCACCGGCATCCTGTCCTGCAGCACCCGGGCCACCAGCCACCAGGCGAGCACGCACGCGGCCGTCAGCTTGATCCCCTGGAGCAGCGGCTCACGCTCGGCGCGCAGCCATCCGGGCAGTCCCAGGCTGCGAGCGCGCTCCAGGATCAGCCTGCTCTGCCTGGAGATCCGCTCGAACGGCGGCAGCCCCTGCCTCGATCGCTCCCCCATCCCGGCATCGTCGCAGGAACACACCCGCGTGAGCTGGGTAGACACCCTGCTTGAGTGGAGGTGGTGAGGATGGACGCCGAACTTTCAGGTCAGCTGGTGGTCCCGGACGGGGCGCGCGGCGTGGTGCTGTTCGCGCACGGCAGCGGCAGCAGCGGCCGCAGCCCGCGCAACAGGTACGTGGCCGCCGCGCTGAACGAGGCCGGGCTGGGCACCCTGCTGTTCGACCTGCTGACGCCGGAGGAGGAGTACGACCGGGCCAACGTGTTCGACATCGAACTGCTGGCAGGCAGACTGCTGACGGCGACGGAGCGGGTGCGGGAGCAGCCGGCCGCGGCGAACCTGCCGCTCGGCTACTTCGGCGCGAGCACCGGCGCCGCCGCCGCCCTCAGCGCCGCGGCCGAGCCGGACGCCGACGTGGCCGCGATCGTCTCCCGGGGCGGCCGCCCGGATCTCGCGGGCCCGCGTCTCGCTTCCGTACGGGCGCCGACGCTGCTCATCGTGGGCGGCCACGACGAGCAGGTGCTCGAACTGAACCGGGAGGCCCAGCGGGAGCTGGGCGGCGAGAGCCGCCTGGAGATCGTGCCCGGCGCCACCCACCTGTTCGAGGAACCCGGAGCCCTGGACCAGGTCGCCGACCTGACCGGCTCCTGGTTCGTCACCCACTTCACGTGACCCGCGTCAGTTCTGCCGGGCGCCGCGGCGCTCCGACAGCCGCTTCCAGACGAACACCCCGACGGCCAGCACGACCAGGCCGATCACCACGTACGTGAAGATCCCGACGTACGTCTCGACGATCAACCACTGCCGGCCCAGGAAGTAGCCGGCGGTCACGAGCGCGGTGTTCCAGATGAAGCTGCCCACCGCGGTGAGCAGCACGAACGTGGGCAACGGCATCCGCTCGAAGCCGGCCGGGATCGAGATCAGGCTCCTGAACAGCGGCACCATCCGCCCGAAGAACACCGTCTTGCGGCCGTGCCTGGCGAACCACTGCTCGCTCTTGTCCACGTCCTCCGGCTTGAGCAGCGGCACCTTCGCGTACAGCGCGTGCACCCGCCGCCTGCCCAGCAGCGCCCCGATCGCGTAGAGCGCGAGCGCGCCCACCACCGAGCCGATCGTGGTCCACAGCAGGACGTGCCAGAACACCAGCCCGCCCCTGCTCACCGTGAACCCGGCCAGCGGCAGGATGACCTCGCTCGGGATCGGCGGGAACAGGTTCTCCAGCGCGACCGCGATGCCCGCGCCGGGCGCGCCGAGCGTCTCCATGAGACCGGTGACCCACTCGACGATTCCGCCCAGACCGCTGGAAGTCATCCTCGTCCCTTCGTCGCACGTAGTCTCTTCCCGTACGCAGGCGCGTATTCCTCCCGGTCCGTCTCTCGGCCATCCATCTGAGACATTCCTCGGCGGGGAACGTTGTGGCAACCCTCCATGCGTGAATCCCGCCCCGTGGTGTGGGATCGAATCCGCACACACAATCGAGGAGGAGCGATGAAGTGGTTCTCCCCTGCAGACGTCGCCCGGGTGGCCGTCTTCGCCGCGCTGATCGCGGTGCTGGGGCTGGTTCCTGGGGTGAGCCTCTTCGGCGGCCTGGTGCCCGTCACGGCTCAGACCTTGGGGGTCATGCTCGCCGGGCTGATACTCGGCTCGCGGCGGGGGGCGCTGGCGGTGCTGGTGCTGCTCGCGCTGGTGGCGGTGGGGCTGCCGCTCCTGGCCGGGGGCCGGGGCGGGCTCGGCGTCTTCACCCAGCCGTCCGCGGGGTTCTTGATCGGGTGGCTGCCGGGCGCGTTCGTCACCGGGTGGATCGCGGAGCGCGGGGGGCGCAGCCCGAGCATGGTCCGGCTGCTGGTAGCGTGCCTGGTCGGCGGCATGGGGGTCATCTACCTGTGCGGCATCCCGGTGTACGCGATCTTCGGTGATCTCACGCTGGGCGGCGCGGCCCTGTTCACCCTGACCTTCGTGCCGGGCGACCTGGCCAAGGCGGTGCTGGCCTCGTGGATCGCGCGAGGGGTGCAGCGCGCCTACCCGGGCGCGATCCCCACCGTCCACAAGCGTCCGAGATCCGGCGAGGAGGGCTGACCGGGGCATGCCAGTCGCAGCACAGGTCATCCGGCACGCCTCCACCTGCCCCGACCGGGTCGCGGTCTCCGGCCCGTACGGCGACATCACGTACGGCGCCCTGGCCCGTCGCGCGCTGGAAGAGGCGGCGTCCCTCACGGCCGCCCTCCCCCGGCCGATCGCTGCTCGGGCCACCCCACCGGCGGACGGGCGCGCCATCACGGCTGCTGCCCGGACGAGGGCGCCGGTCGTGGGCATCTGCCTGCGTGACCCCGTCGACCAGCTGATCGCCATCCTGGCCGCCGACCTGACGGGGGCCACACCACTGCTGTACGAGCCAGCCCTGCGCGACGGCATCCCAGCGGACCTCCTCATCGAGACCCTGCTCACCACCGGTCCGACCGACCCGGGCGCACAGACCCAGCTCGCCGGGGTCGGCTCGGCGGGGCCGGTCACCCGGTCCTTGCCCGGCGGGGGATGGTTCGCGCCGTCGCCTGGTGATCTGGCGTGGGCGTGTTTCAGTTCGGGGAGCACCGGGCGGCCGCGTGCCGTCGTCCGTACGCGGGAGTCGTGGACGGGGTCGTTCGCTCCATTGAGCGAGATCACCGGGATCGGCGCGGATGATGTGGTGCTGGTCCCGGGGCCGCTGACGTCTTCCCTGTACGGGTTCGCGGCCGTGCACGCGCTGGCCGTGGGCGCGACGGTGCTGGCGCCCGGCCGGTGGGCGCCGGGGTCGCTGCCGGAGCTGGCGCGGCGGGCGACGGCGGTGCACGTGGTGCCGCACCTGCTGCCACGGCTGCTGGACGCCCTGCCCGAGGACGCGCCGCTGCGGGTCGTCGTGGTGGGCGGGGCCGCGCTCCCGCCCGAGGTGCGGGAACGCGCCGGGGACGTGCGGGTGGTCGCCTACTACGGCGCCACCGAGCTGTCCTTCGTGGCCGTGGACGCCGACGGCGGCGGACTGCGGCCGTTCCCCGGGGTGGAGATCGAGGTCAGGCCGCCGCTGGGCGAGGTGTGGGCGCGCTCCCCCTGGCTGGCCGAGGGCTACCTGGGCGGCGTGGCGGGCCCTCTCAAGGCCGAGGACAAGTGGATGAGCGTCGGCGACCTCGCCGATCCGTACACGCCGGGAGAGCCGCTGCGGCTGCGCGGCCGTGGCGACGGCGCGATCCAGACCGGCGGCGCGACGGTGGTCCCCGAGGACGTCGAGGAGGTGCTCCGGCGCGCGCCCGGCGTGGGTGACGTCGTGGTCGTCGGTTCCCCGCACCCCGAGCTGGGAGCGGTCGTGACCGCCGTGGTCGAGGCAGGCGCCGGCCCGCTCCCGTCCAGGACCACCCTGGAAAAGGTGGCACGCGACGGCCTGGCCGCCGCCCAGCGCCCCCGCCGCTGGTACGCGATCACCGACCTCCCCCGCACCCCGACCGGCAAGCCCGCCCGCGCCCAGGTAGCGGCCCGCCTGACCACCACCGACCCCGACCTGCGGAGACTCCCATGACGGGGCCACCCGACCACCGGCAGTCCCAACCTGCGGGAACTCTCATGGCGCGCCGCCCGACCACCGGCAACCCTGACCTGCGGAGACTCCCGTGACGGGCCACCCGACCACCGGCGACGCCGACCTGCGGGGACTCCCATGACGGGCCCGCACGATCCGGTGATCGTGGCCGCCCGCCGGACCCCGATCGGCACCGCCGGCCACGCGTTCAAAACGGTCACGGTCGACGCCCTGGCCGCCGCGGTGATCGGCGCAGTGGCCCGCGACGCCCGTCGCGGGCCCTTGCCGGAGCATGACCGGGACCACCTCCCCGACCAGGACCGCGCGAACGCGCACGACCTCACCTGCGGGGGGCACGGACGCGACCCAGACCTAGCGGAGCACGCAGAACCTCGTCCCAGCGCCCGGGACCTCACCCCGAGTGGGGTTCTCGCGGAGCGTGACCCGGGTGCGGTCGGCCCCGCTCGACACGGGGCGTTCGCCTGGGTCGAGGACGTCGTGCTGGGGAACTGCATGGGGCCCGGAGGGAATGTGGCGCGGGTGGCGGCGCTGAGGGCCGGGCTGGGGGAAGGCGTGCCGGGGGTGACGGTGGACCGGCAGTGCGGGAGCGGGCTGGCCGCCATCCTGATCGCCGCGCAGGCCGTACGGAGCGGGGACATGGAGTTCGTGATCGCCGGGGGCGCCGAGAGCGCGTCGACCGCGCCGGTGCGGGCGTTTCGGGACGGGTCCCCGTACGAGCGTGCTCCTTTCGCCCCGGAAGGGCACCCGGATCCGGACATGGGGGAAGCGGCGGAGGCCCTCGGCGCGGCGCGCGGCGTGAGCCGTGAGCGCCAGGACTCCTATGCGGCCGCCAGCCACGCCAAGGCGGTGGACGCCCGGGCGGCGGGCAGGTTCGCGGCGGAGATCGTCCCGGTCGGTGAGCACTCCAGCGACCAGCGGCCTCGGACGCTGCGCCCGGCGACGCTGGCGCGGCTGCCCGGGGCGTTCGTGCCGGGGGGCGCGGTGACCGCGGGCAACTGCTCGCCCAACAGCGACGGCGCCGCCGCGGTCGCCGTGGTGCCGGAACGGCTGCGTGACGGCAGGCCGGGGCTGCGGCTGGTGGCGGGCGCGGTGGTGGGGTGCGATCCGGCGCTGCCCGGCTGGGGGCCGGTGCCCGCCGTGCGCCGGCTGCTCGCCCGTACCGGCACGAGCCTGGAACGGGTGGCGGCGGTGGAGATCGTGGAGGCGTTCGCCGCGCAGACGCTGGCCGTCACCGACGCGCTCGGGCTCGACCCGCTGGGCGCGGACGCCGGGCGGGTGTGCGCGGACGGTGGCGCGATCGCGCTCGGGCACCCATGGGGGGCCAGCGGTGCGGTCGTGGTGACGCGGCTGTTCACCCGGCTGGTGCGGGCCGGGGCGCCCCGGGGGACACTCGGGCTCGCGACGGCGGCGGTCGGCGGCGGGCTCGGCGTCGCCGCCCTGTTCGAGGTGGTTTGAGTGAAAGGGCTCGTCCTCGCCGAGGTGGTCGGAGTGCTCGCGTTCGCTGACGTCTATGTCCGGTCGAGGTGGTGTGAGTGATCGAGCTCGCTGACGTGCGTGTCCGGCTCGGGGAGCGCGAGGTGCTGCGCGGGGTGAGCGCGACGCTGGCCGAGCGGCGGATCGGCGTGATCGGGGCCAACGGGTCGGGCAAGAGCACGCTCGCCCGGCTGTTCAACGGGCTGGCGCTGCCCACCTCGGGGACGGTGACCGTGCTGGGTCACGACACGCGGCGGCAGGCGGCCAGGATCCGGCGGCGGGTGGGGTTCCTGTTCACCGACCCGGACGCGCAGATCGTGATGCCGACCGTGGCCGAGGACGTGGCGTTCTCGCTGCGCCGCCACAAGCTCCCCGCCGAGGAGGTGCGGGACAGGGTGGCGGCCGTGCTGGAGCGGCACGGGCTGGCCGGGCACGCCGACCATCCGGCGCACCAGCTGTCCGGCGGGCAGAAACAACTGCTGGCGCTCTGCTCGGTGCTGGTGCTGGAGCCGGAGATCCTGATCATGGACGAGCCGACGACGCTGCTCGACCTGCGCCACTCCAGGCTGGTGGCCGAGCACCTGCGCGTCCTGCCCCAGCAGGTGGTGGTGGTCACCCATGACCTGTCGCTGCTGGCGGACTTCGACCGGGTGCTGGTGCTGGAAGACGGCCGGGTGGTCGCCGACGCGCCGCCGGACGAGGCGATCGGCCACTACCGCGGGCTGATGGCGTGAACGCCCTCACCGGCGCTTACGTGCCGGGCGACTCGTTCCTGCACCGGATGCCGACCGGGGCCAAGCTGGCGGTTCTGGCGGTCTGCTGCACCGGGCTGATCCTGCTGCCCAGCGTGTGGGCGATGGCGGGCGCGGCCGTGGTGGTCGTGCTGCTGTACGCGGTCGCGCGGGTGGGCGCGGCAGCGGCGTGGGCGCAGGTGCGGCCGGTCCTCTGGTTCGTGGCGGCGCTGTTCGTGATCCAGCTCGTCCTCGCCGGTCCGTCGGCCGCGGTCCTGGTGACGTCCAGGATCGTGCTGGCGGTCGCACTGGCCGGGCTGGTCACGCTGACGACCAGGACCTCGGCCATGATGGCCACGCTGGAGCGTGCCCTGCGGCCCGCCCGGCGGGTGGGGCTGGACCCGTTCCGGCTGTCGCTGCTGCTCTCGCTCACCATCCGCAGCATCCCGGTCATCGCCGCGCTCGCCAGCCGCGTACGTGAGGCGCAGCGGGCCAGGGGCGTCGAGTGGAGCATGCGCGCGTTCGCGGTGCCGCTGGTGGTGGGCGCGCTGCGGCACGCCGACGCCCTGGGCGAAGCACTCAGCGCCCGCGGCCTGGACGACTGACCGGCGCGCGGGGGTCACTCAGCGCCCGCCGATCCGCGGCCTGATGTCTTCTTCACCCGCGGTCTGGACGGCTGACCGGCGTGCGGGGTTTCTCGCCCGCCATCACGTACGCGCCGCGTTCCAGTCGCTCGACGAGGCCGCGGGTCCACTCGGCGGCGCTCTCGGCGGTGTGCACCCACATGCCGAGGACCTCCCCCACCATGCCCCACGCCTCCGGGTCCTCGTCCGGCGACCAGTCGCGCCGGACCCGGGAACGCCACTCCTCCAGCGCCCGCACCCGCGTCTTCAGCAGCTCGACCGCCTCGGCCCTGGGCAGGTCGTCCATCAGGCCCGCTCCGGCGCTCAGCATGTCGAGCCGCTGGTCGGCCTTGGAGAGCGCGTGGCGGAGCAGCGCGAAGTAGTCGGCCTCGCCCGCCTCGGTGATCTCGTAGTCGATCCGTGGCGGGCCGCCGGCGGTGCTGGGCGCCTCCTCGTCCGCGCGGAGCAGTCCCTCGACGGCCATCTGGCGCAGCGCGTGGTAGATCGAGCCCGGCTTGAGCCCCGCCCACTCGTGCGCGCCCCACGACTCCAGGTCGGAGCGGACCTGGTAGCCGTGCGCGCTGCCGCGCCGCCGCACGGCCCCGAGCACCAGCAGCCGCACCACCGACATCGCCACTCCCTCGATCTTTGAGCATCCACCATAGTCAGAGGGACGACTCACACTCGTGACGTCACGTGGCAGCGGGGCAGGTGGTGCGGCCGGCGCGAAGGCGGCGTGCCGTGTGGCCGGGGGCTACCCCGGCCACCGATCGGGGAATCAGTCGACAGGGGGACCGGCGATGGTGGTGTAGCCGCCGAACTGGCCGGCCGGCTGGCCGTTGACGTAGGGCCGGAAGTTGGTCGCCAGCGCGCCGGAGGTCAGCCGGGCCAGCAGCGTCTGGTCGTGGGGGCCGCCGTTGGGGGCGGTGGCGAAGGCCGCGGGATTGCCGGTCGCCTCGCCGTCGACCCGCTCGTAGCCCACGACGCGGTCACGCCGGTAGGCGTAGACGGCGTTGTCGGGCCCGCGGACGTACAGGAAGTTGGTGGCGAGCGCGATGTCGCTGGTCGCGGTGAGGCCGTCCAGCGGCTGCCAGGTGGCGCCTATGGTGACGAGGTTCATGGTCCACACCCGGTTGTCCTCGCCCCGGGCCGCGATCTCGTACGCGTTGATGCCGAAGTCGTCACGGACGGCGATGTTGCTGGTGACGCGCAGGTCGCCGATCGGCTCGAAGGCGGTGGCGGTATTCGCGCTCACATTGCTGAAGTAGACGCGGTTGTCGCTGCCCCGGACGAAGACGCGGACGTTGAAGGGAAGAGTGAAGAACCCGCGGCTGGCGGTGATGTCACTGGTGGCGAAACCGCCGAGGCTGCGCCAGCCCACCCAGGCGCCGTTGCGGCGGACGTTCGTCCACACCGCGCCATCGGTGCCCCGGGCGAAGAGTTTGACGCTGGCGGGCGGCTCGTCGAAGGCGACGATCGCCTCGACCTCGCCGGTCACCCTCAGACCGGGCACGATGGAGTAGCCGGTGACCACGCCGGACGGGGTGATGGTGTTGGTGTAGACCTGGTCATCGGTGCCGCGTACGTAGAACTCGGTGCCGTAGGAGGTCACCACGACGTTCGGGTCACCGACGATCACCCCTCCCAGCGACTGGAAGGGGCCGAAGACGCCGCCCGAGAACGTGCTGTACAGCAAGGAGCCGTCCGCGCCGCGCGCCGCCACCCCCTTGGCCGACCGGGTGAGGGTGTAGTCGTGGGCCACGCGCGGCGTGCTCAGGTCGGGCAGGCCGGCAGCGTAGGCGGGCGGAGGAGGACCGGCCGCCGCAGCGGGAGAACCGAAGGCCAGCAGACCCAGAGTGAGTGCCAGGGCGGTGCCTGCCGCGAGTGGCCGGCGTAACCAGTGGCGTGGATGCTTCATCGCAGAGTCCTTTCGTCGACTTGGCGAAGCAGACTCTGATTCGTCGGCGTCCCACGGATGGATCACAAGAGTTTGACTCACCCGAGTCAGGCAAGGTCCCGGGACGCGGCGCAGGCGCCGATCCTCGACCGCGCGCGACGTCACTCGACCGGATGCTGCCCGAGTCCGCGGTCGCGGGCGCGCGCGACGAGCGCCGCACGGTCGCGTGCCTGGAGCTTGGCGAGGATGGCGGCGACGTGGTTGCGCACGGTCTTCTCGGAGAGGACGAGCCTGGCCGCGATCCCGTGGTTGCCGAGCCCCGCCGCCACGAGGCCGAGCACCTCGTGCTCGCGATCGGTGAGCTCTGGGAAGACCTTGCCCGCGGCGGTGAGCGGCCGTGTCGCGTACGCGGCGATCCGGCGGCCGACCTCTCCGCCGAACACGGTGCCCCCGGCGGCAACCACGAGGACGGCGCGGGTGATCTCCTCGCGCTCCGCGCCCTTGAGCAGGTAGCCGCGAGCGCCGGCGCGTACCGCGGCGAGCAGCCGCTCGTCGTCGGCGTGCATCGTCAGCACGAGCACCCCGAGGTCGGGGAAGCGGTCGGTCAGCGTGGCCAGGGCACTGAGCCCGTCGACCCCGGGCATCTCCAGGTCGGTGAGCGCGACCTCGGGCGACAGTTCCTCCACGAGCCGGACCAGCTCCGCGCCGTCAGCGGCCTCGCCCACGACGTCGACGTCGGGTGAGGAGGCCAGGGCCGCGCGCAGGCCGAAGCGGAACATCGGGTGGTCGTCGGCGACGACCAGGCGTACCGGGGCACTCATGCGATCCGCACCGCCGTCGGCACCCTCAGCGTCACCGTGGTGCCCGCCTCCGACGAGCTGATCGCGACCTCGCCGCCGAGCTCGCGGGCGCGTGACCGCATCGAGGCCAGGCCGATCCCGCCGCCCGGCGGCCGGGACGGGTCGAATCCCGCGCCGTCGTCGCGCACGTCGACAACGAGGTTGTCGCCCTCGTCGCCGCGCACGCACACGTCGAGTCGCGTGGCGCCGGCGTGGCGGACGGCGTTGGTCACCGCCTCGGTCACGACCCGGTAGGCCGTCTGCTCCACCCTCGGCGGCAGCACGGGCAGCGGACCGACCTCCACGCTGACCGGCAGGGCCGCGGCCACCGAGACGACCCCGCGCCGGATCGCCTCGGCGAAGCCGCGCTCCTCGATCGCCGCCGGCCGCAGGTCGTCGAGGATGCGACGCACCTCCGACACGGTCACGGCCGCCTCGGCGCGGAGCACCCCGGTGATCTGCAGCGCGGTCGTCGCACTGGACGCCCGGATCGCGTCCTCCAGTCCGGCGAGCCCCAGTCCCATCCCTGTCAGGGCGGGCCCGAGCCCGTCGTGCAGCTCGTGGCGGAGCCGTTCGCGCTCCCGCGTGCGGGCGTCCATCGCGGCATCACGCTGCGCCTCCAGCTGTTCGGCCAGGCCCCGCGCGTGGAGCACGGCGGCCACCTGCGCGGCCAGCGCGGCGAGCATCCTTTCCTCGCGCCGTGCGAACCCTTCCTCCGGCCACCTCGGCACGACCTCCAGCACGCCGAGCGGCATTCCGCCGACCGCCAGGGTGGCGCTGAACGCCGTGGCGGGGAGCTCGGCGTCGGGCCGCAGGTCACCGCTGCACGCGATCACCGATCGGAAGGCGTCGCGGATCCGGGCGCCGGGGGCGCCGACCGACCGCCGCACGGCGGCGAGTACCGCGGTGAGCAGTTCGCCGTCGGTGTCGGCCGGCGCGCCGACGTGCGTGCCGATCTCGGCCACGACCCGCACCGGATCCGCCCGTGGTGACGCGTCGATGCCCAGCAGGCGATAGCGCAGCACCGCGACCGCGATCGCCGCCGGCAGCAGATACAGGCTCGTGACCTGGGCGACCTGGGCGGCCAGGCTGTCGCCGAGCAGGTTCACCACGATGATGAGGATGACGATGCCGAGCGGCCACGCGAGCTGCTGGCGTCGCGGCGCGGCCGACCTGGCCCACCTGACGATCGCGAGCACCCAGATCGTCGCCGCACCGGCCAGGTACACGACGAAGGACACCGCGCCGAGCGGGCCGTCCGACGGCTGCCCCGCGAGCCAGTGCAGCTGGATGAGCACCGCCCCGAGGGCGACCACGCCCACCGGCCACCACCAGGCGCGTCCGGGCGGGCGCCCGGTGGGGAAGAACGCGGGCAGCGTGCCCAGCATCGCCATGATGCTCCATCCGCCCACCAGGGTGAGGACCAGCCCGGGAACGCGTGCCGTCCAGTCGCCTGCGGCCGCCGCGGGGCCGAGCCAGCCGGCCGCGGCGAACGCCTCCTCGGTCAGCGAGAGCTGGGTCATGGTCCCGACGACGAGGAGGAGCCAGCCGATCGCGTTGGCGGGGCGGAGCCAGGCCAGGAGCGCGCCGGCGAAGGACCATCCGACACCGACGAGCGTGCCCGCCAGCGCGAGCGCGAGAGGGAGCCGTACGTCATGGGCCGCCGCGGCGAACCCCTCGGCCGCCGCGCCCGCCAGGCCGGCCACGCCGACGAGCACGGCGACCGCACCGACGGCGGCTCTCGGGACCCACATGGGATCAGTCTGGGGCGCGCGCGCCCGGGACGCCACGGGCCGGTGTCCCGTCCGGCCGGGCACATCGCCCGGGTCGACGGGTTCCCTCGCCCTGTCCCGGGACGCCCCCGCGCCGTGACGCTGGTCGGGCACGACCCAGTCCACCAGCTCGTGATCCGGAGGAGATCCCATGTCCCTGTCCGCCGAAGCGTTTCCGCCCGCGCCCGCGCGAGTCCGTCGCCACATCGTGTTCCGCGTCGTCGTCGCCGCGATCGCGCTGCTGCTCATCGTCGGATTCGGCGTGTGGCAGTCGATCCTCACGCCGTGGGTGAGCTTCGCCGACACCACGGACCACGGCTGGACCCGCACGCCCGAACTGCACCGGACGGCCGACACCGTGAGCGCCGCCGTCATGGGGGCGGTCGGCGCCGCGGGCATCGTCCTCGCCGTACTGCCGCGCCGGCGGTCGGCGCTCACCGCCTGGTTCGTCGCGATGGTCGCGGCGATGGGCATCACCAGCGTGGTCTCGTCGGTCATCCAGGGGCACGACCTGATCGACGCCGCGATCTTCGCGGTCGGATGGCTCGCGCTGCTCGTCGTGCCGACCGTGCTCCTCGCTCCCGACCGCCGCAGCCTGCCCGCGGGCGGCGTCGCGTCGGAGGACCGACCGCGCGGGCCGCTCCTCGCGACACTCTGGGCGCTCGTCGTCGCGGGAGCCCTCATCGCGGTCGGCGCGATCGTCTGGCGGCTCGCCGGCGGCGTCATCGAGAGCCCGCGCGAGGACGACGTCGTCGGCTTCGTGCTGTTCGGCCTCGCGTTCGCGCTCGGCGGGGCGCAGTGCCTGCGCGCCCGTGAGAGCTGGCGCACGCTCGCGATCCTTTTGGCCGCGGTGACGGCGTACACCGTCGTGGCGGGGGTGTCGCTCGCGCTCGGCTGACGTGCAGCTCAGCGGGCGCGTATCGAAACCGGCGGCTTGGGCGCACGCGCGGCTCCTCGACCCGCACAGGCCGAGTCCGGGCAGCTCAGGAACCCTGCGCCACGCCTGCTGAGCTGGTCGAACTCGTATGGACGCGACCGCGTACGCAACTTCCCCCGCGTCGGCGGCATCCCATGGAACATGCGATTTCGTACGTCACTCGCGGCACTTACCCTCACCTGCTTGACGGCGACCGCCCAGCCCGCGGCCGCCGAAGCACCGGCCACAATCGCTTACGCGCAGCGGACGCAGACCTGGGAAGTGGTGCTGACCAGTGGGAAGGTGGTGAAGGTGCCGGAGGCGCTCGCCGTAGCGCCCAAGGACGCGGTCAACAGTGGGGAGCGCGCGCCGTTCCTGATCAGCGGGGACGGGCGGCACATCTTCTACTACCGGAAGAAGGACGGCCTGTTCGTGGCGCGGACCGTGCACGGCAAGGAGCGGGTGGTCGCCAAGATCACGGCGTATGCCATCGGTGAGGAGTGGCCGATCGTGTCCTATGACGGCAGCTATGTCGTCACCGGGACCTCGGGACCGGGCCTGGGCGTCCTCGTGGACCTGCGCGAGCGCAAGGCGATGGGGCCGCCGGAGAAGACAGACACGTGGAACCTGCCCAGGTTCAGCCCGGACAGCAAGCGGCTGCTGCTGGGCGGGGAGCAGAGCGTCGTGTTCGACCGGGCGCTGCGGTCCCGCCTGCGGCTGAAGACGCGGCTGACGCCGAGCGCGCTAGCGGGGGACTACACCACCTCGGCCGTCCTGGTCGGCAAGGCCGGCAAGTATCGCAAGGTGCGCCTGCTGAACCTGCGCACTGGCCGCGCGGGCGCCGTGGTGAGGGTGAAACTGCCGCGCGGGCAGTACATCGACGACATCGACTTCGACAGGTCCGGGCGGTTGGTCGTGCGATCGAAGACCGCGACCGGAGTGGCGGTCTACCAGGTCTCGCGCAAGACGGGCGCGGTGAAGCCGCTGAAGGAGATCAAGCGGCCCGATGCGGCTGTTTGGGTGCTCCCGGACGACTCCGCCTACGAGTCGTGGACGGAGAGGAAGTGAGCGACCCGGGTCCTTGAGCTCGTGCGGGCGTGCCCGCCACCGTGCCGGGATTGTTCGCTCAGGCCCGTCCGTAACCCGGCGACGAGCCCGTGACCAGCCCCCCTCAGGCGGCGTAAGCGATCAACTCTCGCCCCTTCTGAGTGAGAATGTCTGAGCTGACGTGGCGCGGAGCGCCTGAGGGCGAAGCCCCATGGCGCCGGAGGCGCCTTGTGGAACGCCTGAGCTGGAACGCGCGGAGCGCCCGCTGGGCGAAGCCCTTTGGGCGCCGCGGGCGCCGGGGTTGCGCCGGAGGCGCCTCAGAAGAACGGCTCAGCTGCGACTCTGGTCCAGGGGTCAGGCCTTGGATGCCGCTTCACGGATGCGGGTGGCGTAGTCACGCCAGTAAGGGTCGCCCGGCTCAGGGAAGGACGTGTCGCCCGGGTGGCGCCCACCTGAGCCGTCGATGAGCTCCCTGATGATGTCGGCGTGGCCGGCGTGCCGGGACGTCTCCTGGATCATGCGGACCACCAGCTGCCGCAGCGACGCCTCTCTGCGCCCCTCCGGCCACCACGGGACGGTGCCGACGGCGGCGAGGTCGAGGGCCTCGATGGTCTCGTCGGCGTGGGTGCAGGCACGGCGGTAGAGGCCGGTGAGGTAGTCGGTGGTCTCGCCTTCGGCCGCCCACATGTCGGCGCCGTCCCAGATGGTGCCGTCGTCGTGCCATGACATCCGCTCCGGCGCGGGCCGCCCGAACACCTCGCCCAGATAGCCGTACTCCAGGCCGGCCAGGTGTTTGACCAGGCCGAGCAGGTTGGTGCCCGAGGGCACCATGGGCATCCGCATGTCGGCGTCGCTCAGCCCGTCGAGCTTGAACAGCATCGCGTCGCGTACCTCCTGGAGGCTCGCGCGCAGGATCTCTTTCTCGGTCACCCTCCACACCGTACGAGACGCCACCGACAGATGAGAGTGCCCTCATCTGTCGCTCACTGACCGCTCACCACGGGACGAAAGGCTTTTAACCAGTACGAACGAGAAAGAGGACTGACATGAAGAAGATCTCCCTGGTTCTGGCCGGCGCCCTGCTCGGCTCCGTGTTCGCCGCCGCTCCCGCGTACGCGGACGACCGGACGTGCCGGGGCGTCATCCGCGCGGTGTCCGTCGACGGCGACATCAAGGTGCCCAAGGGCGAGAAGTGCACGCTCGTCGGTACGAAGGTGGACGGCAACGTCAAGGTGGGCGAGGGCGCCACCCTTGAAGCGCGCGGCATCCGGGTGGACGGCGACATCCAGGCCGAGGAGGCGCGGCGCGTGTCGGTGACCAAGGGCTCGAAGGTGGACGGCAACATCCAGGTCAAGGAGAGCGGGACCGTCACCGTCAGCTCGACCCGGGTGGACGGCGACATCCAGATCGAGGAGAACCGCGGCCGGGTCAAGATCTACAAGAACAAGGTCGGCGGCAACCTCCAGTGCGAGGAGAACCGTCCCGCGCCCACCGGCAAGGGCAACCGTGTGGAGGGCGACAAGGAAGGCCAGTGCCGCCGTTTCTAACAGCTCCATTGCGGAGGGATTACCCCGGTCAAGACAGCGTTTTGGTAGTCAATAACCCGGGTAAGGGCGTCTTTAGCTTCTGAGCACCAATTATTTCAGGAGCCCCAGATGTCTCGCATCATGCTCACGGCCGCCGCACAGGATTTCCTTCGCGCCGACGAAGTGGTCTTCTTCGATTGGCACGTCACGGGCCTCTGCTGCGCCGACGCCGGGGAGTTCTCAGTCAGGCCGTTGCGGCGGTCCCGGTTGCCGCGAAGGGCCCGGAGGCTGGGGACCGATCTGGTGTACGCCCACCCCTCCGCCTGGGTGCATCTAGTCGAGCTGCCCGTGACGATCGACTGCCGTCCGCTGTGGCGCTGGCGGCGCTTCACCACCGATCTGCCACCGGACGCCGGACTCCGCTGCTGCCTGGGCCGTCCCATATATGGGAGGTAATCGGTGAAGGTGCGCTCCATCATCATCTGGACAGCGGTCGCCTTGATAGGCGCCGCCGGCTGGGGCGTGCTCGCCCTGTCCAGGGGTGAGAACGTCAACGCGGTCTGGTTGCTCGCCGCCGCACTCGGCTCGTACGCCATCGCCTACCGTTTCTACGCCCGGTTCATCCAGCGCAAGGTCCTCCGCACCGACGACCGGCGGGCGACGCCCGCTGAGCGGCTCGACAACGGCATCGACTACCAGCCCACCGACCGGCGGATCCTGTTCGGTCATCACTTCGCCGCCATCGCCGGGGCGGGCCCGCTGGTCGGGCCGGTGCTGGCGGCCCAGATGGGCTACCTGCCCGGCACCATCTGGATCGTGGCCGGCGTGATCTTCGCCGGGGCGGTGCAGGACATGGTGATCCTGTTCTTCTCCATGCGCCGCAACGGGCGCAGCCTCGGTCAGATGGCCCGCGACGAGATCGGCCCGGTCGGCGGGGTGGCGGCGCTGATCGCGGTCTTCGCCATCATGATCATCCTGCTGGCGGTGCTGGCGCTGGTCGTGGTGAACGCGCTGGCGCAGTCGCCGTGGGGCGTGTTCTCGATCGCGATGACGATCCCGATCGCCCTGTTCATGGGCTTCTACCTGCGAGTGCTCCGGCCGGGCAAGGTCGTGGAGGTCTCGGTCATCGGCGTCGCGCTGCTGATCCTCGCCATCGTCGCCGGCGGGTGGGTGCAGGACTCGAGCTGGGCCGGGGTCTTCACGCTGAGCCCGTCGGCGCTGGCGCTGTGGCTGATCGCGTACGGGTTCATCGCGGCGGTGCTGCCGGTGTGGATGCTGCTCGCGCCGCGCGACTACCTGTCGACGTTCATGAAGATCGGCACGATCGCGCTGATGGCGGTCGGCATCCTGGTCACGATGCCGGCGATGCAGAACACCGCGTTCACCGAGTTCGCGTTCAACGGCAAGGGGCCGGTGTTCGCCGGGTCGCTGTTCCCGTTCGTGTTCATCATCATCGCCTGCGGCGCGCTGTCCGGGTTCCACGCGCTGATCTCCTCCGGGACGACCCCGAAGATGATCCAGAAGGAGTCCCAGGTACGGATGATCGGCTACGGCTCCATGCTGATGGAGTCGTTCGTGGCGGTCATGGCCATCGCCGCGGCCTCCATCCTGAGCCCCGGCCTCTACTTCGCGATGAACTCGCCCGCGGGAGTGCTCGGCGCCACGGTCCAGACGGCGTCCGAGGCGGTCACCAACATGGGCTTCGTCATCACGCCGCAGGAACTCCAGGCGGCCGCGGCGGCGGTCCAGGAGGAGACCCTGATCGCCCGTACCGGAGGAGCGCCCACGCTGGCCGTCGGCATCTCGGAGATCTTCTCCGGGTTCCTCGGCGGCGCCGCGCTGAAGGCCTTCTGGTACCACTTCGCGATCATGTTCGAGGCGCTGTTCATCCTCACCACGGTCGACGCCGGCACCCGCGTGGGCCGGTTCATGCTCCAGGACACGCTGGGCAACGTGTGGAAGCCGATGCGCAAGGTCAGCTGGTGGCCGGGGCTCCTCGCGACCAGCGCGATCGTGGTGGGGGCCTGGGGCTACTTCCTCTACCAGGGCGTCAACGATCCGCTGGGCGGCATCAATCAGCTCTTCCCGCTGTTCGGCATCGCCAACCAGTTGCTCGCGGCGGTGGCGCTCACCGTCGCCACCACGCTGCTGATCAAGAGCGGGCGGCTGAAATGGGCCTGGGTGACCGGTGTCCCGCTGGCGTGGGACGTCGCGGTCACGCTGACGGCGAGCTACCAGAAGGTGTTCTCGCCCGACCCCGGCCTCGGGTTCTTCGCCCAGCGCGACCGCTACCAGACCGCACTCGACCAGGGAGAGGTCCTGGCCCCGGCCAAGTCGATCGGCGACATGGAACGGGTCGTGTTCAACTCCACCGTCGACGGCGTCCTGGCCGCGCTGTTCGCGATCCTCATCATCATCGTGATCGTGGACGCCGCACGGGTCTGGATCGTCGCGATCCGCTCCCGGGCGCCGCTGCCCGACACGGAGGCCCCGTACGAGGAGTCGAAGATCGTGGCACCGGCCGGGCTCATCGCGACGCGTGAGGAGCGCGAGCTTATGGCAGGCGCGGCCGGTCCTCCGAAGGGAGACTGACGCGGGGCGGGCAGGGCGGGCGCCTTTCCCGGCGGCGACCCGCCCTGCCGGTCCGGTCAGGCCAGCAGCCCGGCTATCTCGGCGATGGTGGCCCGCTGATTCTTGATCATCTCTTTCGCCAGGCGCAGGGTCGGCTGGTGTCTGCCCTGGTCGAGCACCTTCTCGGCCATCTCGGTGCCGGAGGCCAGGTGTCTCGACAGCACCGTCAGCCAGGACTTGTCGAACTCCGCGCCCGACATCCCTTCCAGCACCTTGATCTGCTCGGCCGACAGCATGCCGGGCATGGAGTGCGCGACCTTCGCGTCGTCCGGCGGCACCTTCCGTTTCCACTCGCGCAGCCAGGACGCCATCTTGACGATGTCGGCCTGCTCCAGGGCGATCAGCCTCCCGCCCAGATCCTGCACGTACAGGTTGTCGGCCCGGCCCTCCGCCAGTCCGGCGAGCTGGATGGTCTGCCGGTGGTGCGGGATCATCTCCTGGGAGAACCGGATGTCGGCCTCCCCGTACGCGGCCTGCGCGGCGGGCAGCGGTTCTCCGGTGGCGGGCGCGCACGCGGCGGACGCGGGCACGCACAGGGCCAAGGCGGCGATCAGCAGGCGGGTCCGCACCCGCATCAGCTCCCCTCGATGGTTCGATCACTCCGAGGTACGCGCCGGTTGCGGAGAAAGTTCACGATTGGTTCTGAGCCCTCGGTGGATCCAGTCGTACGCGACGGCCATGGGTGAGGGCTCGGGGTCGAGGCCCCGTACGGCCGCGACCAGCTCCCAGTAGCGCGCGGCGCGCGGATCGTGCCGGTCGAAGGCGCGCAGGACCTCGTCGCGGTCGCCGCCCATGACGGCGAGGGCGCGTTCGAGCACCGGGACCGCCTCGGGCGCGGCGGGCGAGACCCCCGCCTCGACCGCCCGCAGCGCCTCCTCCGCCATGGCCGCGCTCTCCCGCTGCCACGTCCCATGGTCGTACGGGCGATCCCAGAAGTCCGCGGACGTCTCCCGCAGGTTGCGCCGGAACCCGTCGTCGGCCAGCAGGTCCATCAGCTCCAGCCACGCGTCGAGCTGGGCGGCCGTGGGGTCCTCGGGCAGCTCGGGGGCCATGCACGCGCGCATGTCCGCCAGCCACTCCCGCTGGGCGGGGCTGCCGCCCACGTCGTCGATGAACGTGTCCAGCAGCGTCTCCATCTCGGCCGCGCCCAGCCGCCCGAGGGTGTGGAGCCGGCGCAGGTCCTCGTCGGCGGGGTCGTCCTTGGCGAGGGTGGCGCGCAGCACGGCCCGGGTCCGCTGCAGCGCGGTGAGCTGGGTCTCCACGGCCCGCAGGTGGAGGGCGAGCACGTCCTTGAGCTCGCGCCGCCCCAGCGAGCGGATCGTGGCCAGGTCGACGCCGATCTCCCGCAGTGTGCGTACGAGCTCCAGGTGGACGCGGTGCTCGTCGGTGTAGCGGCGGTAGCCCGAGGGGGTGCGGCCGGGCGCGGGCAGCACGCCCTCGTCGGAGTAGAACCGGATGGTCTTGACGGAGAGACCGGTCAGCTGCGCCAGCTTGCCGATCGAATAATCCATTTGAGTCTCCTGTTACGGGAGACTTTAGCTTAGCCCGCATGGCGAAGAACAAGGTGACCAGGGTCGTCACCATGCACCTGAACGCGGGCGAGGCCGGCCCGGCGACCGTCGGCAAGGACCTCGGCCCTCTCGGCATCAACCTCATGCAGTTCTGCAAGCAGTACAACGAGCTGACCGCCGGCCGGCGCGGCTACGTGATACCGGCCGTGGTCACGGTCTACGAGGACCGGGCCTTCGACATCACCGTCAAGCAGCCCACCACGGCCTCGCTGATCCGCCAGGTGACCGGGCTGAACGGCGGCAGCCCCCGCCCCGGCCACCAGAGCGGCGGCGTCGTCACCACGGCCCAGCTCAGGCAGGTGGCCGAGGCCAAGCTGCCCGACCTCAACACCGACGACCTCGACCAGGCGGTCAAGATCGTGGCAGGCACGGCCAGGTCCATGGGGCTGGACGTCAAGGACTGATTGTCGTCCCCGGCGGTTATCGTGGGCGGGGTGACCGGCGATGAGACGCGCGACGAGGTGCGGCTGACCAATCTCGACCAGCCGCTGTTCGACGGGGCTGACGCGACCAAGCGTGATCTGGTCGACTACCTCGACGCGGTACACGACCGCATCCTGCCCGCACTGCGCGGGCGGGCGCTGTCGGTGATGCGGGTGCGGCCGGGGCAGGCGCCCTTCATGCAGAAGAACCTCCCCAAGTACGCCCCCTCGTGGATCCGCACGGTGACCATCTGGGCGGAGGCGTCGCACCGCCAGGTCTCCTACGCGCTCTGCGACGACCGGCGGACGCTGCTCTGGTTCGCCAACCAGCGGGCCGTCGAATACCACCCCGCCCTGCTCGTCGGCGACCACTTCACGCACCTGGTGCTCGACCTCGACCCGCCGGAGGGCGGCGACTTCTCGCTGGTGGTGCGGGCCGCCGGCCTGATCAGGGAGGCGCTCGGCCAGGCCGGGCTGTCCGGGGCGGTCAAGACCTCCGGGGCCAAGGGCCTGCACGTGTTCGTGCCGGTCGTGGCCGGGATCTCCATGGAGGACCTGGCCGCGGCCACCCGGGCCGTCGCCGCGCGGGCCGAGCGGCTCGACCCCGCCCTGGCCACCACCGCGTTCATCAGGGAAGACCGCCAGGGCAAGGTGTTCCTCGACTCGACCAGGGCCGGCGGGGCCACCGCGGTGGCCGCCTACAGCCCGCGGATCAGGCCGGGGACGCCGGTCTCGTTCCCGGTCGGGTGGGACGAGCTCGACCGGGTGACGCCGCGCGACTTCACCATCAGGACCGCCCCCGCCCTGCTCGGCGACGGCGACCCGTGGGCCGCTGGGCTGCCCTCGCCGCAGTCGCTGCCCGCCGACCTGATCGAGGAGGGCCACACCATCCCGGTCGCCCGCGTCCAGGCCATGCACGAGGGCAAACGCCGGGCCGCCCGCGCCCGGCGCGGCGAGTGATCAGCCGTCCAGGACGCGCGCCAGCTCGCCGCTCGACGTGACGCGGACGAACCTCAGATGCCCGTACGCCGGATCCACGGCGGCCTTCGCGTACCGCTCGCGGTATTCGTCATGCTTCACCCACGCCCAGCGCAGGATCGACTCGTCCTTCGTGAACAGGAACCGGAACCTCTCCCGGTTCCCGTTCCACAACTCGGCCCCGGTGGCCATCCGGCGCAGCGTCCTGGCCGCGAGCCTGCGCATCACCGTGGCCCTCGGCGGATCCACCCAGACCACGGTGTCACTACGCGACCACACCAGCTCCTGCACGGCCGAGTAGTTCCCGTCGACCACCCACCCGTCGCCCGCGGTGAACGCGTCGACCTCGGCCCGGAACTCGTCCACGGGGCGCGGGGTCCAGCCCGGCATGTGGAAGATCGAGTCCAGCTCCAGCCACGGCACACCCAGCCTCCCGGCCAGCTCCGCCGCCACCGTCGACTTGCCCGACCCGGAGTTGCCCACGACAGAGATGCGACGCACCGGAAGAATGTACTCCCATCCCCGGCTCCCCCGTTTCACCAGCCCACGGCCCAAATGGTCTTCACTCGTCAGGCGCTCCGCGCCCCACAGCTCAGACGTCTCCTTGAGGCGCCTCCGGCGCAAACCCCGCGCCTTCGGCGCCCTCGCGCGTGCCGCGGGCCGCCGGAAACAGAGCGAGCCGGGTAAGCCCGTCTTCCGACGGCTCCCCATCAAGGGTCCGCGCGTTCGTCGAATCCCACGACCGACAGGGCACGCGAAGGCGCCGCAGGCGCTGGGGTTGCGCCGCAGGCGCTGGGGTTGCGCCGCAGGCGCTGGGGTTGCGCCGCAGGCGCTGGGGTTGCGCCGCAGGCGCCTCATCGGAGCGCCTGAGCTGAGACGGCGCGGAGCGCCTGGGGGCGAAGCCCTTGTGTACGCCTCGATTCGGTTCGGATGTATGTGACCGGCCGGGTCCACGTGTCACATGGTCAGAGCACGATGCACGGGAAGCCTGGATCACCCGTTCCCGGCTCTGCACGCGTTGGGCACGTGCCGACACAGGACCGGGACTCTGCTCTTCGCGTCGAGGAGCACCCGGGCACCGAGCGGCTCGTCAAGCTCGATCACGCCCTGGCCGGACATACCCACACCGGCACAGAAGCCGAGTTGACGAGGCCCGTGGACGTCGAACCCCAGGACCACCACGTCCGGCTCCTCACGAACTCTCAACCTGACGTCCCTCGGCTTTCCTGTGCATGAGCCGTACTCGTAGCTCACCAGCAGCGTGCGCTCGTCCAGCGCCTCGACGGCCCTGACATCGCCGATCAGGCTGCCGACCGCGCCCTCGATGGTCCCGACCGCTTCCTGGTCGACCGCCACCTGATCGATCGGGCCAGGCAGATCCGAGAAGTACAGCCGCCAGGCGGGCACAGTCGCCATGCCGCGCAGGGTCTTCAGCCGCATGGTGGTGAAGGTGGCGCCGGTCAAGTGGTATGTCTCGTCCTCGGGGAAGTTCGTCTCCGTTCCCCAAGGAGAGACGGTCAGGAGCGCCTCTCGCGCACCTATCACCGGAGCCCGCATGGTGGCCCCGTCATCCCAGCGGATCTGCGTCTCAGGCGGCGTGGCGGGAAGCGGGCCGGCTACGACCCAGCCGTACTCCTCATCCTGCCGGATCCGCTCGACCACCCTCGGCGGTATAGCGGCAAGGTCCTCAAGCGGGACGAAACCCTCGCGCCAGATATCGGCCGCGCCGCTGGTACGCCAGGTCCACACGGCGCGTGCGGCGTGATCTTCGAACGCGAGCGGTCCGGTCAGGAGATGACCGCCGCTGAGCACCAGCACCGCCGCCAGGAGTGTGGTGGCCAATCGCAGCATTCAGCGATCTTGACAGAGTGTCGCTTCCCACGTCGGCAACATGATTCATTACTTTAAGTGATTCTCATGTCACAATAAGTGGCATGCCGTCTCCCCCACACGACGCCCTCATCCAAATGATCAGTGAACGCCCCCAACTGGCCGTGGAGATCCTGCGCGACCTCATGGGCGTCGACGTGCCCGTCACCCCGCTGATCCGTGTGGAGGACAGCACGTTCAACACTCGGCCCTCCGGCGACTTCGAGGCCGACCTGGTCCTCGTCATGGGCCCGCCCCAGAGCCCCGCCCACGCCATCATCGTGGAGATCCAGCAAGACAAGTCCAAGGCGCCCCACCAACTCGCCCGCTACGCCGCCGCGCTGTGGCTGCTGCTCGGCTGCGACGTCACCGTCCTGGTGATCTGCCCCGACCGTGCGGCCGCCGCCTACTACGCCCAGCCGATCGACTCCGGCCTGACCGGATACCGCCTCCAGGCCCACGTGCTGGGACCGGACGACATCCCCGCCATCACCGACCCCCACCAGGCCGCCGCCCAGCCCGGACTGGCGGCCATGGCGGTCATGGTCCACGGCCGCGCCCGAGATCCGGCGCCTCCTGGAGGAGATCATGAAATCCACCACCTGGCCCGTCTACAGCCCTTTCGCGCGCGAACACTTCGGCCGCGGCCTCGAAGAAGGCCAAGCCCGAGGCAAAGTCGAGGGCAAAGCCGAAGGTAAGGCAGAAGGCAAGGCTGAAGAGGCCGCACGCCTGGTGCTGCTGCTCCTGGAAACCCGCGGCCTCGACATCCCGGACGACACCCGGGCCCGCATCACCGCCTGCGCCGACCTCGACCAGCTCGAAACCTGGGCCACCCGGGCCATCACCGTCCAGACCCTCGACGACCTGTTCGACTGACCCGGCAGGCGTCACCGGTAGACCGCGAACACCTTGTTCGAGTTGAACACCTCGGTCTCCACGAACGCCGACCACTGCGGCGCCGGCCGGCCGAGCGCCTCCATGGCCGCCACCAGGGGGAACCAGTTGAGCAGCTCGTGCTGCCCCGCCGCCTCGACGTCGGCCAGCGTGGTGGCGCGCCACACGTCCAGGTCGCCCTTGACGAGGGCCTCGTACAGGCGGGCGTCGGCGGGCGTGTCGGGCCACATCCGCCAGGTGCGGTCGCACAGGAAGGCGTGCGACCAGCTGGAGGAGGCGAGCAGCGCGATCCGCCACGGCGACTCGGCGCAGAGCCGCGCCACCTCCGCCCCGACCTGCATCAGCCGGGCGGGCGACGGCGACGGCGGGTCCAGCTCGCGCCTGTCCTCGATCTCGCTCATGAAGCCGCGGTAGCTGACGACCCGCCGGCCGTAGCAGTTGATCGGGAACGGGATGACCGGGTAGTCGAAGCCGGTGCGGTGGTAGTCCAGGTAGAGGACGGCGTTGAGGAACGCGTGCGGCAGCCCCGGATGGTGCGCCTGCTTGTAGGCGTAGGCCACGTCGACGCCGCGTTCCAGCAGCCCGGAGGCGAGATGCCGGGCGATGTCGGGCCGGCCGCGCACCCGGAAGGTGGTGTCGTACGGTTCGTCCCACACGTTCGGCTTGCCCTGCATGTCCGCCGAGTAGCCGGCCTGCGCCCAAGGCCGGAGCTCCAGGTCGGGGTAGGCGAGCACCGCGTAGGGCGGGATGAGGTCCTCGTGGAAGTTCTCGTACTGGTCGTCGCCCCAGATCAGGACGGCGTCGGGATTGAAGTCGTCGATGGCGGCCCGTACCTGCTCGAAGCCCTTGATCAGAGCCTCGCGGTGCTCCGCGGCACCGGTGGCGCCGCCGTCGTCGCCCCACTCGCGGCGGGCGTTCGCGGTCCAGTTGGCGGGGTCCTTCACCTCGGCGGGGATGCCGGGGTCGGCCATGGTGCGCCGTAAGAGGCCGGCCATGTCCGCGTCCGTGCCGCTGAACGGAGGGTAGTGCGTGACGCCGACGCCCAGGACTTCGCCCATTCCGGGCCCTCCAGGATTTCGAAGTGGATCTGTATTATCATCCACCATAAATATCTACGTTTCGAATAACCAGGGGGCCGCGTGGCCGAAGAGCCCGGTTTCCAGGACGTCGAGTGGCAGGTCGCCCGCGCGGCGGACGAGCACGGCCCGGAGTTCGACCCCGACCTGCTGAAGCTCACCCTCACCCTCTACCGCGCGATGTCGTCGTTCGACCGGGCCGGCACCGCCGAGCTGGCGCCCCACGGGCTGACAGTAAGCCAGCTCAACATCCTCACCGTCCTGCACCGCGCCGACCGGCCGCTCAACATGGGCGAGCTGGCCCAGGCCATCTCGGTGCGCCCGGCCAACCTGACGAGCGTGGTCGACGGGCTGGTGGCGCGGTCGTACGTGGAGCGGCGGGTCAACCCCGGCGACCGCCGCTCGTTCCTGGTGGCCAACACGGAGGCGGGCGAGCGGTTCCTGGCGGGGTTCCTGCCGTCCCACTGGCGCTACCTGGACGCGATCGCCTGGCAGCTCAGCGGCGACGAGCGCCGCACGCTCACCGCGCTGCTGGCCAAGCTGCGCGGGTCCATCGAGACCGCCCAGGTGGTGGCGCCGTGACCGTCGACGTCCACACGCACGCGATCCCGCGCGACCTGCCGCGCCTGTCCGAGAGGTACGCGGGAGCCTGGCCCGGCCTGCGGGCCACCGGGCCGTGCACGGCCGACCTCCAGCTGGGCGGCCGGTTCTTCCGCGCCCTCGACGACCGCTGCTGGGACACCGGGCGGCGGCTCGCCGACATGGCGGCCGAAGGCGTGACCTCCCAGGTGGTGTCCCCGATCCCGGTCACGTTCGGCTACGGACTCCCGGTCGACGGCGCGATCGAGCTCTCCCGCGCGCAGAACGAGTGGATCGCCGGTCTCGTCGCCGCCGAGCCCCGCCGCTTCACCGGGCTCGGCACGGTGCCGCTGCAGGAGCCGGACGTCGCCGCCGCCATGGTCGGCGAGTGCGTCGACGGGCTCGGGCTGGCCGGCGTCGAGATCGGCACCAACGTCGACGGCCGGCCGCTCGACGACCGGGCGCTGGACGTCTTCTACGCGGCCGTCGCCGAGCGCGACGCGGTGCTGCTCGTGCACCCCTGGCAGGTGCTGGGCGCCGACCGGCTCGGCGCGCACGGGCTGCTGTACGCGGTCGGCATGCCGGCCGAGACCGCCGCCGCGGCCGCCACGCTCATCCTCGGCGGCGTCCTGGACAGGCACCCCGGCCTGCGGGTCGTGCTCGCGCACGGTGGCGGCGCGCTGCTCGCCATGCTGCCGCGCATCGAACGGTGCGTGGCCATGCTCCCCGGCGTCCGGGCGCCCGAACGACCGGTGCGGGAGTATCTGCGCCGGTTCTGGTACGACTCGCTCGTCTACGACCCCGGCACACTCCGCACGCTCGTCGAGACCGTCGGCGCCGACCGCGTCATGGTCGGCACCGACTACCCCTTCCCCATCGCCGAACGCCCCGCCGGAGCCGCCCTGGCCCCGGCCGGCCTCGCCCCCGACCAGGAACGTGCGGTCCGCACCGGGACCGCCGCCGACCTCTTCCCAGGTGGTGTCCATGCCTCTCGTTGAAGTCACACTCATCCAGGGCCGTCCGGCCGAGAGCATCCGCGCGCTGATCTCCAACGTCACCGAGGCCGTCGTCGCCTCCGTCGGCTCACCCAAGGAGAGCGTCCGCGTGATCGTACGGGAGATCCCGCCGACCCACTGGGCCGCCGGCGACGTCACGATCGCCGAGAGGGGGCCGCGCTCATGACCGGCTTCTACGGTCACGTCATCGACGGCGAGGAGACCGGATCCCTCGACGGGCGGCGGATGCCCAGCGTCGACCCGTGGACGCGGGAACCGTGGGCCGAGGTCGCGCTCGGCGGGGCCGACGACGCCGCGCGGGCGGTGGCGGCGGCCCGGCGGGCGTTCGACGAGGGGCCGTGGCCCCGGATGGGGTTCGCCGAGCGCGGCAGGCTCCTGCACCGGCTCGCCGACCTCGTCGAGGAGCACCGCGCCGAGCTGAGCCTGGCCGACACCCGCGACATGGGCAAACCGGTCGCCCAGAGCGGCCACGACGTGCTGCGCGCCGCCGCCAACCTCCGCTTCTTCGCCGACCACGCCCGCCTGTCGACCGGGCAGGCGCTGCCGATGGACTCCGGCCACCACGCCTACACCCGCTACGAGCCCGCCGGCGTCGCCGCCGCCATCGCGCCGTGGAACTTCCCGCTCATGCTGGAGTCGTGGAAGATCGCCCCCGCGCTGGCCTGGGGCAACACGGTCGTGCTCAAGCCCGCCGAGGACACCCCGGTCTCCGCCACGCTCCTGGCCAGGCTCGCGCTCGAAGCCGGGCTGCCGCCGGGCGTGCTCAACGTCGTGCACGGCTACGGCCCCGACTCCGCCGGCCAGGCGCTCACCGAGGACCCGCGGGTCGACCGCGTCACGTTCACCGGCGAGTCCGCGACCGGCCGCGCCATCACCCGCGCCGCCGCCGCCAACCTCACCCCGGTCAGCCTGGAGCTCGGCGGCAAGGGCGCCAACCTGGTGTTCGCCGACGCCGACCTCGACAACGCCGTCCACTGGTCCGCCGAGGCGATCTTCCGCAACGCCGGCCAGGTGTGCCTGGCCGGCAGCAGGCTCTACGTCGAGCGGGCCGTCTACGGCGAGTTCCTGGACCGGTTCGTCAAGAAGGCCGAGTCGCTCCGCACCGGCGACCCCAAGGACCCGGCCACCGAACTCGGCCCGCTCGCCAGCGAGTCCCACTTCGCCAAGGTCCGCTCGTACGTCGAAAACGCGCCCGGCACGATGCTGACCGGCGGGCTCGGCGACGGCTGGTCGGTCCGGCCGACCGTGCTCGCGGACGTCGACCCGTCCGCCCGCCACTGGCGCGAGGAGATCTTCGGCCCGGTGGTCGTCGTCCAGCCCTTCGACACCGAGGCCGAGGCCGTCACCGCGGCCAACGCGACCCGCTACGGGCTGAACGCCATGCTGTTCACCGAGAACGTCAACCGCGCCCACCGCGTCTCGGCGGCGCTCCGCGCGGGCACGGTCTGGCTCAACTGCTTCTTCATCAGAGACCTACGGGCCCCGTTCGGCGGCGTCGGCGACTCGGGCATCGGCCGGGAGGGCGGCGACTTCAGCCGCGAGTTCTTCACCGAGCCGAAGGCGGTGGTCATGCAGATCGCGGACGCGTGATCGCGAGCGCCTATCTCGGCGAGATGCTCGTACGCAACCACGGGTGGCGCTGGCGGTACGACACCGACCGGCAGGCCGCCACCGTGGAGAGTCCCGACGGGCGGTGGGCCGGCTACCCGCACGACAAGGTCGCCAAGCGCGTCCGCAAGGGCGACCGTCACGACCTCGCGGTCTTCTACGCCTTCGCCGGCACCGGCGAGGCGCCCCCCGGCACCGAGGCGCGCGAGGTCAGGCCGCCGTGGTGGCGGCGCGGTTGATCGGGAAGCGGCCTCGCGGAGTTGTCGGAGGGCGGCGGTAGCCTCGCGGGCATGGGTGAGCCAGAAGCATCGGATCTGCTGGAGCAGCACCGGGTCGCCCTGACGGGTTACTGCTACCGGATGCTCGGGTCGCCGTTCGAGGCGGAGGACGCGGTGCAGGAGACCCTGGTGCGCGCCTGGCGGAGTCTCGACCGGTTCGACGAGAGCCGTGCGCCGATGCGGTCGTGGCTCTACGCCATCGCCACCAACGTCTGTCTCGACCTGCTGCGGGGCGCGCGGCGCCGGGCCCGGGCGATCGACCTCGGCCCGTCCGCGCAGGCCGGTCCCGACCTCGGTGAGCCGCTCCCCCACAGCGCGTTCGTCGAGCCGGTCCCCGACGCCCGCGTGCTGCCGGCCGGCGGCGATCCGGCGGAGCTGGCCGCGCGGCGTGACACGATCCGGCTGGCGTTCGTCGCCGCGCTGCAGCAACTGCCGCCCCGGCAGCGGGCGGTGCTGATCCTGCGCGACGTGCTGTGCTGCAGAGCTGACGAGGTCGCCCGGCTGCTCGACACCTCCGTCGCGTCCGTCACCAGCGCGCTGCAACGCGCCCGGTCGAAGCTGCGGGCCGCCTCCGTGAGCCCCGACGAGCCCCACCCTCCGCTCGACCAGGCGCAGCGGCGGCTCCTCGCCCGTTACTGCGACGCCTTCGAGCGGTACGACGTCGAGGCCATGGTGGCGTTGCTGCACGAGGACGTCGTCATGTCGATGCCGCCGTTCCGGTGGTGGCTGCGCGGGCGGGCGGAGATCCGCCGGACGCTGCTCGCCGCCGGGCACCCCTGCGCGGGCGCACGCCTCGTGCCGACCGCGGCCAACGGCTCGCCCGCGTTCGCCCAGTATCTGCCGGGACCTGACGGCAGGCTTGAGCGGTTCGCGCTCGTGACCCTCACACTGTCCGGCGGGCTGATCACGGAGGTGACGACCCACCTCGACGCCGACCGGCTGTTCCCGCTCTTCGGCCTGCCCGGTGTGCTGGAGCGATGAGTTTCCGCCCTCCGCGCCGTATGACCTGTGTACCCCGGTGACGGTCACCGGGGCGGCGACGAAGGGACGACCCGATGGCGGGCTATGTGGCTGTGAACGGCGTGCGCACCTGGTACGACGAGCGCGGCGAAGGGGAGCCGCTGGTGCTGCTGCACGGCGGTTTCTCCGACAGCAGGGACTTCCACGGCAACCTCGGCGCGCTGGCCGGCCGTTTCCGGGTGCTGCTGCCCGAACGCCGCGGCCACGGTCACACGGCCGACGTGCCGGGGCCGATCACGGTCGAGTTGATGGCGCAGGACACCATCGCGTTCCTGGACGAGGTCGTCGGCGGGCCGGTGCGGCTCGTCGGCTACAGCGCCGGTGCGACCGTGGCGCTGTGGGTGGCCGTGCGCCGCCCCGACCTCGTCGACCGGCTTGTCCTGATCAGTGGCGCCTTCGACATGGAGGGCATGATCGTGCGGCCCTCCGGTGAGGGGCCGCTGCCTCCGCCCCTGGTGGCGGCGTACGCGGAGGTGTCCCCTGACGGCGCCGACCATCTCCCGGTGGTGGTGGCCAAGATCGTGCGGGCGGTGGCCGAGGAACGCGGGCTGAAGCCGGCTGATCTCGGTGCCGTGACCTGTCCGGCGCTGGTCATGGCCGCCGACGACGACATCGTGACGCTGGAGCACACCGTGGAGCTGTACCGGAGCCTGCCCGACGGCTATCTGACCGTCGTCCCCGGCACGTCCCACACCCTCCTCCAGGAGAAGCCCGACTGGTGCACCAGAGTGGTCGAGGACTTCCTGACCACCGGCCCCCTGCCCACCTGGATGCCTCTCCGAAGGTCACCGGCAAGCCCCAGCTGATCTCCCCTACCGACGCCACCCTGGGCAGCCGCTAAACCGCTTTTTCCGCGTCGGGGGCCGTTGGTAGGGTGCCCGGGTTGCACCGCTTGGGGAGGATGGCTCGCGACGATGCAGACAGCAGATGCCACGCGTGCGGTGGCCGCGGCCACGTCGGTCGCCTCGTCACTCGGCCTGACGGCGGACGACGCGATCGTTCTGCACGACTCGAACGCGCTCACCCTGCGTCTGCTGCCCTGTGACGTCGTGGCCCGGGTGGCGCCCGTGGCGCAGCCGGTCGCGCGGTTCGAGGTCGAGCTCGCGCAACGGCTCGTCGAGGCAGGGTGCCCGGTGGCCGCGCTCGACCCCCGGGTGGAGCCACGCGTCCATGAGCGTGACGGTTTGATGGTCACGCTGTGGACCTACCACGAACCCGTGTCACGCCGGGAGATCCCACCGGCCGACTACGCCGACGCGCTCGGGCGGCTGCATGCCGGCATGCGCAAGCTCGACGTCCCGGCGCCGCACTTCACGGACCGGGTCGAGCAGGCTCAGCGGCTCGTGGCGAGCCGCGACCGTACTCCGGCGCTCGCCGACGCCGACCGGGAGCTGCTCGCCGGCACGCTGAGCAGCCTGAAACGGGCGATCGGCGAACGCGGCGGCGCCGAGCAGCTGCTGCACGGCGAGCCGCACCCGGGCAACGTGCTCACCACGAGGAAGGGCCTGCTGTTCGTCGACCTCGAGACGTGCTGCCGCGGACCTGTCGAGTTCGACCTCGCCCACGCGCCCGAAGAGGTCGGCGAGCACTACCCGGGTGTCGACCAGGACTTGCTGCGCGAGTGCCGGATCCTCATGCTGGCGATGATCACCACCTGGCGCTGGGATCGGGGCGACCAGCTCCCCGACGGACGCCGGCTGGGCACGGAGTGGCTCGGACAGATCCGCGCGGCGCTCGCGTGAGTCAGAAGGCCCCGCTGTAGGCGTTGAGTGCGGGCTGGCCGCCGAGGTGGGCGAACAGGACGTTGCCGTCCTTGGGGATGTCGCCGTTCCGTACGAGGTCGATGAGCCCGGCCATGGACTTGCCCTCGTAGACGGGGTCGAGGATCACCCCTTCCAGGCTCCCGGTGAGCCGGATGGCGTCGGTCGTGGACCGTACGGGAACGCCGTAGAGGTCGCCCGCCCATCCCTGCAGCAGCGTGATCTCGTCGTCGCGCAGGTCGCGGCCCAGGCCGATCAGCTCGGCGGTGGCGCGGGCGATCTTCTCCACCTGGGCCCGCGTCTCGGCGGGCTTGGCGGAGGCGTCGATGCCCAGGACGCGGCGCGGGCGGTCCTGACCGGCGAAACCGGCGATCATCCCGGCCTGGGTGCTGCCGGTCACGCTGCACACCACGATGGTGTCGAAGAAGACGCCCAGCTCGCGCTCCTGCTGACGCACCTCGTACGCCCAGTTGGCGAAGCCGAGCCCGCCGAGCGGGTGGTCGGAGGCGCCCGCCGGGATGGCGTACGGTGTGCCGCCCGAGGATCGGACGCCTTCGATGGCGTCGGTCCAGCTGTCCTTGTAGCCGATGCCGAAGTCGGCCTCGACGAGCCGGACCTGCGCGCCCATGATCCTCGACAGCAGGATGTTGCCCACCTTGTCGTTGACCGCGTCGGGCCAGTCGACCCAGCTCTCCTGTACGAGGACGGCCTTCAGCCCGAGCTTGGCCGCCACCGCCGCGACCTGCCTGGTGTGGTTGGACTGCACGCCGCCGATGGTCACCAGCGTGTCGGCGCCCTGCCGGAGCGCGTCGGGGATCAGGTACTCCAGCTTGCGGGTCTTGTTGCCGCCGAAGGCCAGGCCGCTGTTGCAGTCTTCGCGCTTGGCCCAGATCCGCGCCCCGCCCAGGTGGTCGCTGAGCCGCTCCAGGGCGTGGACGGGGCTGGGGCCGAAGGTCAGGGGGTAGCGCTCGAAGTCGTCGATGGACACGCCGCAGCTCCTCGGGTTGGCGATGTGCAATATATTGCATGCATCATTCGGCCAACTGTCAAGAGCGGTCTCACTCCCGCAGGATGGCCCAGAGCAGGTAGACCACGCACAGGAGCCCGGGAACGGCCAGGAAGACGACGATGACGGCGGGCAGCTCCGCCCAGCCCACCAGGCAACTCAAGCTCACCGAACTCACCAGGCCGATCATGGCGACGGATCGGTACCGGTCCTGTCCTGGTTCAGTCACTGTCTCGTCCTTTCGGGGGGCGGATCGGGTCAGTGCAGGCGCCTGATCTCGCCGTACGCGCGGTAGAAACCGCCGCGGCCGGCCGAGCGCACGCCGTCGACCAGGTAGCGGACGCCCGCTTCGCGGATGTCCTTCGGGAACTGTACGTTCCACGACTCGTAGCCGGGGCTGACCACGCGGACCCGGAGCCGCTCGCCGTCCCTGACGCACTCCACCACCACGCCGTCGCCCCCGCCGGAGGTCTCCAGGACCACCTCGTGCACGGTGCGGCGGGCCGTGCCGGCGTAGACCGAGTGCGCTTCCTGCCAGCCGAACAGCACGTCGTCGGCCACCTTGTTCTCCCATACGAGCGTCCCGTCGGCGGCGTCGTAGCGGGCGACGCCGTTCGAGTGGCCGTGGTAGACGGCGTCCTCGTCGCACCGGACCATCCAGGCCGAGTCGCCCGCGCCGGTCCGCGCCCACTGGAACTCGTCCTCGTAGTCGATCGTGGTGATCCGCCCCGCCCGGTCGGAGACGCCGAGCACGCCGTCGTGGATGTCCAGCCAGTAGATGTCCACATCGGCGGCGATCTCGTACGCGGACCTGGGCACCTTGCCGCTCAGGTCGTACACGCGGCCGTCGTCGACCCGGCGTAGATCCATAAGTCGTCGGCCACGATGCACTTGACGCCGTCGGGCAGCCGGAAGCGCCCGGTCACGGTGCCGGAGTGGGTGACGGTGCAGACGTCGCCGCGCTGGTTGCCGACCCAGCAGCGCTCGCCGTCCACGAAGATGCCGAACGCGGGCGCGCCGCTGTCGAAGCGCCACAGGACCGGCGCCTGCCGGGCGGTCGAGCGGGTGCTGGTGATGACGCGGCGGGTCACGGCCCGGCGCTGCCGCACCCCGCGCACGGCGGGCGCGTAGCCCTTGCGGGTCTTCTCGCCGATCTTCTTCGCCGCCGCGGTGGGGAAGGCGGTGACCTTCGTCTGGCCGGCCTTCACGTCCGTGCTTCTCCAGACTCGCCGGGCTTGATCAATGGCTGGAGACTAGAGCACCTGGGCGACAGAAACGGCGACGACGTCAGTCGGTGTCCGGGACGTAGGTCAGGTTGAGAACCCCGGTCTGGAACGTCTGGGACTCGACCAGCTTGAGCGGGTGGGTCGGGGTGTCCTCGAACAGCCGCTGGCCGCGTCCGACGACGATCGGGTGGACGAGCAGCTTCAGCTCGTCGAGCAGCCCGTTCGCGAGAAGCCACCGCACGGTCGTCGCGGAGCCGGACATCTGGATGTCGCCGTCGAGCCGCTCCTTGAGGTCGCGAAGCCCGGCCGCGACGTCACCGCCGATGACCGTGGTGTTGTTCCAGTCGGCCTTCTCCAGGGTGCTCGACACGACGTACTTGGGGGCGGCGTTGAAAAGCGCGGCGATCTCCTGGTCCTGGTCGGTCGTGGTCCAGTAGGCCGACGACTCCTCGTACAGCTTGCGGCCCATCAGCATCGCCGCCTGGCTCTGCAGGCCCGCCTGGACCACGGCGCCCATCTCGTCGTTCCAGTACGGGAAGTGCCACTGGTCCGGCGACTCCACCACGCCGTCCAGCGAGATGAAGAAGTTGGAAATGATCTTCGCCATGACTCTGCTCCTCTGTCGTTCGGATCGACAGTGGAGACTAGGCGCGAAGGGACGCTCAGGTCTTGTACAGAAGCGACAGCGGCTCCGACGGGTCGCTCAGCCGCGTGGCGGTCCGCCCTATGTAGCGCGAGAGCGACCGCGCCAGGTGCGGCTGGTCGAAGTATCCGAGCCGGTCGATCACGTCGGGGATCGGCACCTCCTCCTGGATGAGGACGGCCGCCCGCCTGGCCCGGTCGATCTGCCGGATGGCGCCGCGGGTGAGCCCGGTGGCCGCCACGAACCGCCGCTGGATCGTGCGCTCGGACAGGTCCGGCGACGCGCCGCGGAGCACCTCGGCGACGATCGGGTCGCGCTCCAGCACGCCCTCACGGACCATCCGCCGTACGAACGACTCCGCGTTGTCGTAACCGGGAAGATGCCAGGCGGACCCCTTCAGCCAGAACGACCTGCGCGTCACCTCGGGGATCTCCACGTCGAGGTCGACGAGCCGGTGGAAGGGCAGGTGCGGCATCAACGTGCCGGCGGAGAAGACGATCCCGAAGAACGTGGCGTCCTCGGGCACCGGAGCCCGGCTCGCCCGCGTCTCCGGCCCCCGGACCGAGACGCTGACCCGGCCGCGTTCCTCCCAGAGGACCAGCTCCCCATGGGCCGTGGCCACCGACGTCATCCGTTCGAGCCCGTCGCCGCTGCTGCTGCGCCACACCCGCTCGATGTACGGCGAATCGGACGGCCGGCTCTCGACCTCCAGACCCATCCGCGTCGACCTCCTCCCTGGGCAGCCGCTTCCACAGTACGACGTCACGGATCCCGCACAGCCCCACACCGTGGTCGCCGCCTGGTCGAGGAGTACGGTGTGCGGGGCTTCACGTTCCACCCCAGCGCGCCGGCTGCTCCGGCTTCACCAGGACTGACCCGTTCACTCGTCCTCGCCGCCGACCCGGCGGAACGCGCCCGGCAGGCCGCGCGGGGCCCGGCGCGGCAGCGGCCCCGCGCCGGGGTCCTCGCGCAGCTCCTTCACCAGCGCCAGGCAGAGCAGGAGCATGACGATCATGAACGGCAGCGCGACCACGATCGTCGCCTGCTGCAGCGCCGTCAGGCCGCCGGCCAGCAGCAGCGCCAGCGCGACCACCCCGACCAGCACGCCCCACATCACCACCAGGAGCCGGGAGGGATCGAGCGAGCCCCGGGCGGAGAGCGACCCGAGCACCAGAGCGGCCGAGTCCGCGCTGGTCACGAAGTAGAGCCCGACCAGCACCACCACGAGCACGGTGGAGAGCAGGGCGAGCGGCAGCTGGTCGAGGAGGGCGAACAACGCCGCCTCGGCGCCTTGCGCGATCTCCGCCGTGAAGTCCGCCGTACCCGACAGTTGCATCCAGACGGCGCTGCCGCCGCTGATCGAGAACCACAGCAGGCTGGCGCCGGACGGGACGAGCAGCACGCCGATGACGAACTCGCGGATGGTGCGGCCCCGGGAGATCCGGGCGATGAAGGCGCCCACGAACGGCGCCCAGGACATCCACCACGCCCAGTAGAAGAGAGTCCAGGTGCCGAGCCAGGCCTTGTCGACGAACACGCCCGTACGGGACGACAGCGCGAGCAGGTCGTTCAGGTAGCCGCCGAGCGAGGCGGGGATCAGGTTGAGTATCGCCACGGTCGGGCCGAACAGGAAGATGAACACCGCCAGCACGGCCACCAGGTAGACGTTGACCGTGCTGAGCACGCGCACGCCGCGGTGCACCCCGGTGAACGCCGAGAGGACGAACGCGCCCGTCAGCACGACGATGACGGCCACCTCCAGCCGCCGCCCGCTGATCCCGAGCAGCTCGTTCAGGCCGTACTCCACCTGGAGCGCCCCCAGGCCCAGGCTGGTCGCGGTGCCGAAGGCCGTGGCCAGGATCGCCAGCAGATCCAGCGCCCGCCCCACCATCGGCCTGGACCGTCCGCCGAACAGCGGGGTGAACGCCTCGCTGAACCGGTTGCCCCGTCCCATGCGGAAGGTGGAGTAGGCCAGCGCCATGCCGGTGACGGCGTAGATGGCCCACGGGTGCAGGGCCCAGTGGAACAGGGAGTACTCCATCGCCGTCCGCGCGGCCAGGGGCGAGCCCGCCTCGATGCCCAGGCCGGGCGGCGGGCTGAGCATGTGCGTGATCGGCTCGCCGACGCCGTAGAACATCAGCCCGATGCCCATCCCGGAGCTGAACATCATCGCCGTCCAGGCCAGGTTGCTGAACTCCGGGACGTCGTCATCCTTGCCGAGCCGGATCCGCCCGTACCGGCTGAGCGCGAGCACCACTGCCAGGATCAGGAAGAAGTCGGCGGCCACCACGAACAACCAGCCGAAGTTGCCCACCACCCAGCCGAGCGCGGCGTCCCCGGCCACGGTGAGGGACTCGGTGAAGACCGCCCCCCACAGGACCACCGCCAGCAGCAACCCGACGGCGACGGCCAGCAGCGGGAGATCGGGCCTCTGCCGGCGCATCATACCTCCAGGATCACTACTCTCGGTGAGACCAGTAATCCCCTCCGTCAATACCCCTAACCCCGCTCCACCCCCGCCCGGAGACCCCGCCTATCCTGCACGCGTGCTGATCACAGACGAGGAAGTGGCCGTCAAGGCGGCGCAGGCGGGAGCGGCCGTCGTGGCGGCCCGATACGGCGCGCCGCTGGCGCGCTTCCCGAAATCCGGGGGCGACTTCGCCACCTCCGCCGACCTCGAAGCGGAGCAGGCCATCCTGGACGTCATCCGTACGGCTCGGCCGGACGATTCCGTCACCGGTGAGGAAAGCGGCCGCACGGGTTCAGGAGCCGCGGAGCGCATGTGGCTGGTCGACCCCCTGTGCGGCACGCTGAACTACGCCGCGCGGAACATGCTGGTGGCGGTGAACGTCGCCCTGCGGGTGGGCCCGGACATCACGGTGGCGGCCTCGTCCGATCCGTTCGCCGGCGAAGTCTTCTGGACGGACGGCGCTCACGCGTACCTCCGCCACGACGGCGCGGACGAGCGGCTCACACCGTCGCCCGACACGCGCCTGGTCGACGTCAACCTCGACCCGCCGTTCCCCAATGACCCGGCCTTCCGGGCTGTGCGGCTGCTCGCCGAGCCCGCGTTCGCCGAGCGGTTCCGCCCCCGCGTCGTCTCCACGACCCTCGCCGTGGCCTGGGTCGCCGCCGGCCGGCGAGCCGCGTACGTCACCGACGGCCATCTCCAGGACAGCGTCCACTTCGCCGCCGGGATCGCGCTGTGCCGGGCCGCCGGATGCGTGGTGACCGACCTGCACGGCCGGCCGCCCCACACCGGCGCCGGCGGCCTGGTCGCGGCCGCCGACGAAGAGACACACGCCGCCTTGCTGGAACTGATCGCCACCCAGTTCACTGCCCATACGCGGGCCTTCTCACTGGGCGATCATCCTGAAGTCTGAGCGTGGCTGCAAAGAGGAGAGTCCTTTGGCGACCAGATGGAGTCTGACGATTGACTGCGCGCAGCCGGCGAAGCTGGCGAGGTTCTGGGCCCTTGCCTTGGGATATGTCGAGAAGCCGCCCCCGGCGGGCTTCGACAGCTGGGAGGAGTGGTTCGCGCATCACGACGTCCCGGAGGAGGAGTGGGATGAGGGCGCCTATCTGTCCGATCCCGACGGGGTAGGTCCTGACTTGTCCTTCCTGCAGGTGCCGGAGTCGAAGGTGGTCAAGAACCGGCTTCACCTCGACGTACAGGTCGGCGGAGGCCGCGGCACGCCCTGGGAGGTGCGGTGGCCGCGTGTGGTCGAGGCGGTCGAGCGGTTGACCGCCGCGGGCGCGACGGTGATCCGCCAGGACGACCTGCGGGAAAGACCGGATCACGTGGTGATGGCCGACCCTGAGGGAAACGAGTTCTGCCTGGTGTGACGCGCTCTCGTCGTGCCTCCGCCCGTGAGAGGCGAAGAGGACTTCCCGCCTGTCAGGAATCTCGTACGGGAGTAGCGTGGCCCGCCATGACCGACTTCGTCTCCCTTCCCTTCTATGACCTGTTCCACGAGAACGAGCACGGGGTCGAGATCCGCCGGAAACTGCCTTCGCTTCTCTCAGGCGTACGGCGGAGCATCCTGGAGATCGGTGCGGGAACCGGCCTGATCACCACGTCGCTGGCCGACTCGACACCGGCCGAGATCTTCGCCCTGGAGCCCTCGGCAGGCATGCGCGGGATGCTGCTGTCACGGCTGAACGCGCGCGCGGAACTGCTGGAACGCGTGACCGTGCTCTCCTGTGACGCGCTGAGCCTGGACCTGGACGAGCCGGTCGAGGCCATGGTGATGATCAGAGTGATGTACGCCCTGGAACCGGACTATCGCCGGCGCCTCTGGCCGGTGCTGGCGGCACATCTGGAGCCGGGTGGCCTGCTGATCTTCACCTGGCGCGACGGCGGCCCTCCGGCCCCGTCTCCCCTCCGGGAGCTGGAGTCACGCCAGGTGGGCCGGCACACCTACACGGTCCTGTCGGAGATCATCGAGTCCAGCGGGGAAGCCTGCAAGGCCCGTTACCTCTACCGGGTCACCGAGGGCGACAAGGTGCTCAGCGAGGAGGAGATCGTCGGCAACGCCTACCGTCCTGGGCGGGAGGTGATCCAGGAAGAGCTGGTCACGGCGGGTTTCGCGCAAGCGGACGCGCCTGAGGGGCTCCTCGCCTGGCGGCTCGCCTGAGTCGGGCGGGACACGACATGGCTGCCGGGCTCAGGTCCGGCAGCTTCTCCTCCGTCGGGCGGGCCTCAGAGCTTGTACAGCTTGTTGAACGGTGTAGTGATCCGCTCCTGGCGCGATCCGAAATCGACGAACACGGCGATCTCGTCTTCCACGGCGATGACGACGCCGAGACCGTACCGATCGTGGGTCACTCGGTCGTCCACGCTGAACCGCTCGACAGGCGGGGCGGGAGGCCGGGGCTTGAAGGGACTTGTGGGCAGGTGGCGATGGGACGCACCGCTGGCTGGCTTCATCCCCTCCAGTATGTGCCGCCCGTGAGAATGCTCGCCACCCGGGACTGAAATCGTCCAAAATGATCAAGATCTTCCCGGTGCTCGATACGCTGGCCGTCATGAGCACAGGTGGGGCGTCTCTGCGGCTGGAGGACGTGACGGCGGCGCTGGAGACGGCTCTGACCGCCCTGGGAGCCGGCCCGACATACCGCGTGGGCGGCACGAGTGCCGCTCTGCTGCAAGGTGTCCGGCTTCCCGCCGGGGATGTCGATCTCCTGGTGGCTCGGCGGGAGGACGTGGACACGTTCGCCGCCGCTCTGTCGTCCTTTCCCTGCCTGTACGCGGCATCCTGGCTCCCGGGAGCCTCGCAGTACTTCACCAGGTACGAGGTCGACGGGGTCCAGGTGGAGATCAGCACGGTCGAGCATGAGACCGACTCCGACGTGATGGAGTGCATCGGCAGCGGCCCGTGGCAGCACTACGTATTGGTCGACTGTGGCTCGCATCGCGTTCCCGTGGTGCGCCTGGAACTGCGGCTGGCCACCGAGCTCCTGCGCGACCGGGCCGACCGGTACGAACCCCTCATCGACCACATGGCGCGGCGGGGCTTCGACCCCGACCTCCTGGAGCGGGCCATGACGGCTCGCGGTCTGTCTCCGGAACGACGGCGCCTGGTCAACGACCGCCTCACCCGTTGACGCGGGGAGCCGGGGTAGTGCCGGGGCTACCCGGAAGGCTCGCCCTTCCGCCAATGTGCGACGAGGGCGCCACCGCTTGGATCGACGGCATGACAACCGCATTCCCCGGTCGCTGGGTCGAGGCGGCAGGGCTTCTCCTCGGGCCGCTTCTGATGCTCGTCGGCGTCCTCCTCCGCGTGGACGCGGACGGCTTCTTCCCCGCGCAGCTCGCCGCCTTCGCCACGAGCCCGGGCCGGATCAACCTGTCGTACAGCGCCTTCGTCGCCGGGAACGTCCTGCTGTGGCCCGCGGTCATCGCCCTGGTCCGGCGGGTGTGGGTGACGCAGCCGCGATGGGCGTTGTGGGGCGGCGTGCTGGTCCTGCTCGGCCTGTTCGCCTGGACCTTCCACGCCGGGGTCGACCATCTCGCCTTCCAGCTCGTCGACTTCCAGGGCCTGCGGACGGCTCAGCAGGCCGTCGCCGCCTCCTACGGCGCCTTCCACGTGTTCCACGCCCCGTCCTTCGCGATCTTCTTCGGCTGGATCGTGCTGGCCGTGGGGACGTGGCGGGCGCGCGTGCTGGGGATCACCGGACCATGGGCACCGCGGCGGTGCTCGTGGGCATGGCCGGTTGAGCGGGGCGGCTACCGCCCGGCCACCGACACGCTCTCCACGCGGCTCGGGCGAAGGCCCCGCGCCAGCCCGACCAGCCCGGCGGCCATCAGCGCGCTCACCACGAGTTTGGGCGCCAGGCCGCTGGAGACGGCCTCGAGCACCATGCCGGCGGTGAGGACGAGCGGCACCCACAGGGACACGAGGCGTGCTCGCCACGCGCCGAAGGCCAGGATCAGGAGCCCGATCAGCCAGCCCAGGATCCAGACCAGGAACGACGCCACCACCAGCGGGTCGTTGTCAAGGGCGTCGACCACCGGCCGGGCCGCGTCCGCCGTCACTCCCCCTCCGGCGAGGGCCCCGAAGAAGGCGTTGTAGTACCACAGGTGGACCGCCGAGAAGTAGAGAGCGGGAACGACGAAGGCCCCGCCGACGGTGGCGACCAGGCGCTTACGGCGGCCGACCGCCACGATCAGACCCGCCATCGCGGGCAGGAGCAGCAGGTGCGCCAGCGCGAAGAGGAGCGTCTCCACCCGCCAGGCGCCGAGGGCGGAAGCGGCCACGTCCGCGTTCGCCGCGGTCTCGGACACCTCGTCCGGGAACATCGCCCAGTAGAAGGCGCCGGCCGCGCTGTAGAGAACACCGCCGCCCGCCATCGCGACCGCCGCGAAACGCGAGCCGTACGGTCTGGTGGTCTGGTCATCCATCGACATCTCCTGTCATGATCCGGCCGACGACGCAGAGGCTAGGAGCGCCGTACCGCCCAGGTCGTCGGCCGGGACGTTGAACCACGGGTTGATTCCGCGGGACGCCGATCAACCCGTGGGTTGATGCCAGGCGGCGGGCGGTTCACATACGCTCCCGGCCATGGGATGGCTCCGGGGCTTGGGGCGGCGTGACCTCGTGACTGTCGCCGCGGGTCTGGCGCTGTTCGGGTTCGGCCTGGCCGAGCTCTACGTGCCGCTCGCCCCGTACGTCGAGGGCGACGGTCCCAGCCCCACCGAGTTGTCCGGCGGCTGGATGGCCGTGCTGACCGTGCTGCTCGCCGGCTACTGCCTCGCGGTCGCCGCCTGCGGCACCTACCCACGGGCCGCGGTGGTCCTGGCCGGGGCCTGCTTCGTCGCGCAGAGCCTCACGCCGCTCCTTCCCCGAATCGCCGGTCACGCCGCTCGCGGCGTTGGTCGTCGTCTGCTTCGCGTGCGTCGCGGTGGGCGGCCGCCACGGGCCGGTGATCGCCGCCGTCTCCTACTTCCTCGCGGCCGGGATCGAGACCACGATCGCGGACGACCCCGACTGGGCCTTCATCGTCTTCGTCGCGCTCGCCGTCATGGGACCGGCCTACGCCGTACGCATGCGGCGTGCCGAGGCCGAACGCCTGGTCGCGCTCGCCGCCGAACGGGAGGCCGCCGCCCGCACCGACGAGCGGCTCCGGGTGGCCCGCGAGCTGCACGACATCGTCTCGCACGGCGTCGCCGTGATGGTGCTGCAGGCCGGAGCCGCCCAGGCCGTGCTCGACTCCGACGTCCGGCAGGCCCATGAGTCACTGGACGCGGTGCAGGACGTCGGTCGTGACGTCGTCACCGAGTTGCGCCGCCTGCTCGTCGTCCTCCGGGCTGAGGGGAGTCTGGAGCGGCTGCCCTCGTTACGGCACCTCGATCCGCTCCTGAGCGGAGTCCGGGCCGCCGGCGTGCGGGTCGACGTCACCGCCGACGGCGACCTCGGCAGGGTTCCCGCGGCCGTCGACGTCAGCGGCTACCGGGTGCTGCAGGAGGCCCTCACCAACGTGGTCAAACACGCCCCGGGGGCCGCGGTCTCCGTCGCGATCGAGGTCGGACACACCGATCTCAGGATCCACGTCGTCGACGACGGCCCCCGGATCGTCCGCCGGAGCGACGGCAGTGGTCTCGGGGTGACGGGGATCAGCGAGCGTGTCGAGCTCTTCGGAGGCACGGCCACCACCGGTCCGGGGAAGGGCGGCGGGTTCGAGGTGCGGGTGGAGCTGCCCTTGAGCGGAAGCTCCACGCCGTCGCGTACGGGAGCGTCGGTGTGACGCGCGTCCTCATCGCGGACGACGAGGTGCTCGTACGCACCGGCCTGCGGATGATCCTCGGCACCCAGCCCGGCATCGAGGTGGTCGCGGAGGCCGCGGACGGCGAGGAGGCGCTGAGACTGACTGCCCGGCACGAGCCGGACGTCGTGCTGATGGACATCCACATGCCGAGGCTCGACGGCGTGGCCGCGACGGAGCGGATCCTCGCGGACCGCCCCGACCGCCGCGTCGTCATGCTGACCACGTTCGACCTCGACGAGTACGTCTACCGGTCGTTACGCGCAGGCGCCTGCGGTTTCCTGCTCAAGACCACTCCGCCGAAGGAGCTGGCGGGCGCGCTGCACGCCGTCGTCCGTGGAGACACGCTGCTCTCACCCGAGATCACCCGCCGTCTGATCGACCACTACACCTCCTTGGCGCCACCGGTCAGCGCTCCTGGCCTGACCGACCTGACCGCCCGGGAGGCCGAGGTGCTGCGGTTGCTGGCTCGGGGACTCTCCAACCGGGAGATCTCCGGTGAGCTGCATCTCGGCGAGGCGACCGTGAAGACGCACATCAACCGCATCTTCGCCAAACTCGGCGTGCGGGACCGCGTGCAGGCGGTGGTGCTCGCGTACGAGGTCGGCGTGGTGCTGCCCCGGCGCGCGGCGCGCGAGTGGTGAGGCGACGTCAGGCGCGCTTGCGTGCTGTGAGGAGGAGATACTCCCATTCCATCACCGCTTTCTCCTCACCTCGCAGATGGTCGCGGGCCAGCTCGGTGAGAGCGTGGTCCAGGGCGGCGACCCGTTCGGGGTCCCCGGCCATCCCCCGGTAGGCGGCGATGGTCGGGCCGTAGTTGGCCTTGAAGTAGTCGAGGAACGCGCCGGGGTGAGCGAACCGGTCGACCGTGACCAGCTGCCGGCGCGCGACGACCTCGGTGACCGCGTCCCCGAGCAGCGCACGGACGTGGTCCTCGTCGCCCCACAGCGGAGGGGGTTGCGCGCCGGGCGGAGGCGGGGCCACGAACGGTTTCATCGTCGCGAACATCTGGCCGATGAACCCCTCCGGCGTCCAGTTGAGCAGGCCGATCGTGCCTCCCGGGCGGCAGACCCGGACCAGCTCGTCGGCACTGGCCTGGTGGTGGGGAGCGAACATGACCCCGACACAGGACACGACCGTGTCGAACTCGCCGTCCGCGAACGGCAGGGCCTCCGCGTCGGCCTGCCGCCACTCGACCTCCGCGCCGCGCCGCGCCGCCAGGGCCCGTCCGGCCTCCAGCAGTTCGGGGGTCAGGTCGCCGGCCACCACGCTCGCCCCGGCCAGCGCGGCGGGAATGGCGGCGTTGCCGGACCCGGCGGCCACGTCCAGCACCCGGTCCCCGGGCCCCACCCCGCAGGCCTCGGTCAGGATCGCGCCCAGGTCGGGGATGACCTCGGCGGCGACCGCGGCGTAGTCGCCCTGCGCCCACATGGCGCGGTGCTTGGCCTTCAGGGCACGGTCGGCCTCTGTCGGGTCGCTCGGGACGGTCATCGCACTGCTCCCTCGTCGTGATCGGTGGACTGGAATCGACGGTAAGGAGGGGCGGATGCGCTATCTAGTACACGATCTGTACCGGCATCCGGCTGCCACTGGCATTCGTGGCGGCCGAATCTAGACTCCGGGACATGGGCTCCTCCTACCACCAGTTCTGTCCCGTGGCCAAGGCCGTCGAACTGCTCGACGAACGCTGGACCCTGCTCGTCATCCGGGAGCTGGTGTGCGGGACCGAGCGTTTCAACGAGCTGCGCCGCGGACTGCCGCGCATGTCCCCCACGCTGCTGTCCCGGCGGCTGCACCAGCTCACCCAGGCAGGCATCGTGGAGAGGCACGTCAAGGACAACGACGTGCGATACGTCCTGACCCAGGCCGGCCACGAGCTGCGCCCCGTGGTCGAGGCACTCGCCGCCTGGGGCATCCGCTGGATCGGAGAGCTGGGCGACGAGGACCTGGACCCGAAGCTGCTGCTGTGGGACATGCACCGCAACGTCGACCGGACCGCCGTTCCGGACGGGCGGACGGTCATCGAGTTCCGGTTCCCGGACGTGCCGTCCAACAGTCGCCGCTGGTGGCTCGTGATCACCAGTGACGAGGTCGACGTCTGCGACACGGACCCCGGCCACGCCGTGACCGTGACGGTGACCGCCGATGTGCGCAGCATGGTCGAGGTCTGGCGCGGCAACCTGAGCTGGCCGGACGCCCTGCGCCTCCAGGCGGTCGAGGTGCAGGGTCCCGAGGCGCTACGCCGCGCCGTGCCCCGGTGGTTCACCCTCCCCGAGTGGGCCTCCGTGCCCCGTCCTGCCTAGCGCCGGTGTCGCGTGGAACTCATCTTCGCCCCTGCAGCAGTTCCAGACGACGCTTGTACTCGTCGACGTCGACCTCTCCTCGGGCGAGCCGCTCGGCGAGCACGTCCTCGGGCCGCAGCGATCCCTGCCGGTTCCACGGCATCCCCGTGTTCCGGGAGCCGCCGATGTAGCGGACCAGCGCCACAATCGCAGTGATGATCAGCGCCCAGATCAAGATCATGGTGATGCCCCCGACCAACCAGGAGCCGGCCCCGTAATCCCACATCATGTCCCCCGACCCTCCCCCCAGGAGGTTCCTCCCTTTCAACATGCCACGACGGCGAGGCTGATCGGTAGGGCCGTCGGCAGCACCCCTGCAGAAAAATCCAGTGGACTCCAAATATAGAGTCAGCTTAAAATTTCCCCACTCGCCGAGGAGACCGGCGCGTCCCTCACCGCCCCGCGTGGTGGCCTGGCAGATCGGCGCCCTGCACTCACTCGTGTACACGGAGATCGGCCGGCGCACGGCCATCGGGAAGGAGCCCGACACCATCGCCGCGGCCGTCCTCGGCATCCTCGACGCGGCCGAGGAACTGCTCGGCGGCCACATCCTCACCTACGCCGTCAGGAAGGACCCACAGTGTTCAGAGTGATCGTCTCCGGCAAGTTCGGCGATCTCGACGAGACCGGCCGCGCCGCCGTACTCGCCGCGTCCGAGGTGGGCTTCACCGAGCGGGGCGCCTTCACCCACGACGGCACCCTGTCCGCGTTCACCTTCCGCTGCCAGGTGCCGGCCGGGCCGGACGACGGCGAGCACGACGCCACCCGGCGCGCCCTCGCGGCGCTCGACGCCTACAGTCAGGCGTACGACGTCCTGCGTGTCGCGGTGACCGACATGCGCGACATCAAGATGCGCCGACGTCCCGCACGATGACCACTGTCCTACCAGCTGAGTATCTTCGAACGCCCGGTTGGGGCAGGCAGCCGGTCCCGTAGCACCTGCGCGCCCAGCGGGACCAGGGCCACACAGAGCAGGCCGGTCACCAGGACGTCGGGGATGGATGCGCCCTTCAGCACGCCCATCCAGGTGCCTCCTGCCAGCAGCAGCATCGTGGCCCGGGCGGTGCCGAAGAGGCCTGAGCGCCAGGCGGCGACGGCCAAGAGGAGCGAGCCCGCGTACTGGCCGACCGAGGCCCAGACCGGGATCCGCCACGGCCCGTAGGAGATGTCGACGTACTCCTTCATGATCGCATTCGTCGCCTGGTCCAGCCCGATGACCTCGGTGAGCTGGAAGGCGGTCTGGTCGGCGCCGGCGAAGTACAGGCGGGAGAAAAGCCCGGCGACCAGCAGGGCGGCGCCCCAGAAGGCGAGGCCGCCACCGACCCGCTGAGCCAGCGCGACGAAGGCGGGGAAGAGCAGCACCGCTCCCAGCGCGAAGACCGCGTAAGCGAGGGTGAGAAGGGCGGGTTCGGAGGTGTATGCGAGGAGTTGACCGTAGGCGGCGAACGGCTGCGCCTCGGCCCACCCCTGCTGCTGAGGGGTGAGGGCGGTGACTGTGCTCAGGTAACGCAGCAGATATCCGGCGCACATGACCACCGGCCCCAAGACGAGTGTCACACCGCCGATCCACCGTCCGGGAAAGAGCGTTTTCACGGGGGCGAGCCTGTCAGAGACGGGCCGGGCGATCACTCTGTCGATCGTCGATCAACAACCCTGACGAAAGTCATGTCGTACATGCACGCTGGTGGCGGAGTGCGTGGACCCGCTGTGCGAACTCCTATGGAAGATCGCACCAGCTGCGAATCTCCTCTGCCAAGCCTGCAAGCGACTCGAGCGGCGATTCGGTCTCCGTCCAAGGGGGAGCGAGGTCGGTGAGCGTGTAGCGGGGAACCACGTGGATGTGGAAATGGAAGACGCTCTGCCAGGCGGTTTCGCCGCTGGCGTGCCAGAGGTTGATGCCAGGTGCGCCAAGAGCCTGAGTTAGCCGGCGAGAGACATGAACGGCGGTTCGCATGACCTGCGCTGCCTCATCGGGTGATATCTCTGAAAGGTCCGTGTGATGTTTTCTCGGTACGACCAGGCTATGGCCTTTGGTGACCTGGGCGATGTCGAGAAACGCAATGGCGTGATCGTCTTCATGGATTGTCTGTGAGGGTTCGTCTCCTGCGACGATTCTGCAGAAGACACAGGCGTTCGCGGTCATATCAGATGTCCTCTTAGTCGCGGCCATATACCGATCATGAAGTATCGCTGTGAGGCAAGTCGGTATCCGGCCGGCACTCCGGCGACGCGTAACCCGTGACCCTGGCTTGCTCGGCTTGTCCCGGTCGATGGCGGGCGGGATGATCTCAGCCCTCGGCCGTAGCTCATGTCCGGCGCGGTGATCATCTGGAGCGCCCCTACCTGAGACAAGAGTGACCGACCGCACTTCGCAAGCGAAAGCACTTCATGGTCCACTCGGGGGATGTCGGCGATCGTCACATCTATCATCGCGGTCACTGGGACCCTCTTGGGTTCTTTGATGACTTACCTGCTCCAGCGGCGTTCCATCGAAAGATCGGAGCGGTTCGCTCGAACCGAGCGGCTTCGGGGTGAGCAGATCAAGATCTACAGCGACTTCGCGCGTATGGTTCTGGACTTCCGGAGAGCTCAACGGAGGGCCTGGGCTGAGCGAGCCAAGGACAAGAACAGCGAAGCCTTTCGTACGGCGGAGGACGAGGTCTTGCGCGCACGCGCGGCGGGGTGGACGGCTCTGTATCAGGTAGAGCTGATCACAGAGGATGCCGAGATCAGACGACTCGCGAACCGTGCCATGGAGTTGGCCGGGAGCATGAACAAGGCCGAATCTACGGATGCGGTGAAGGCCTTGACTCCGGAAGTCCGTGCGGCGGTGGAAAGCTTCGTCCGTACAGCGGGCGTCATCGTGCGGAAGGTATGAGTACGTGGCTCGCGCGGGCGCTTGGTCGCTCTCCTGACGGGCACGTAGCGGCCGCGGGAGGCCGCTCCCGCGTCACGACGGTGCCCGGTGGGCTGTGGCACGAGGCCCAGGCCGTCGATCGCCCTCGACCCTGTGCGGTGATCAGGCGATGGTGAGGGTGGTGCGGTCCGGTGCTGTAGCTGTATAGGTGGCTTGATGTTGTCGTGGGGTGGAGGCATGTTCCGTGATCAAGACGCTGTGTCCTCGGGACTACAACGAGGCAATCCAGGTGGGCCACTTCTTCCGCACCGGCACTCCTGTCGTGATGGACCTCACCAAGCTGCCCGACAGCGAGGCCAAGCAGTTCGTGGACTTCGCCGCCGGCCTGGTGTTCGGCAGGCGCGGGGACATGGAACGTCTTTCCCCCAAGGTCTTTCTGCTGGCGCCTTACGGAATGATCGCGCGGTCCTCTGATGAAGAGGGAGAGTAGGCAGGCGGCGTGGTCCCAGAACGGCGAGGGACTCGGTGCGGCGGCGCCGAAACCGAGATCGGGCGCACAGTGGACGTGGAAGCCTGAGGATCCGGCCCTCGGAAGCGTATTGGTCATCGACGGCCGGTCGGTGACCAACAGGACCTTCCCCATCTTGAACGAGCCGATCAGGTTCGCAGCCGTGCCGGCTGGCGGAGGACGGCGCGTCTACTGAAAGAACGAAGGGCCTGACAGGACGCCCCAAGGCGCTGAACTGGGCGGAAAGCCGGTCCTGAGTGGCCGCGGGTACCCCTTAATGGCTCGCTCATGGCCCAGCGATCAGGAGTCCGGATCGCCATCCCAGGGGGTCGGGGGCATAAGTGCCAGAGCCTGGCAGGCCAGAACTCTCAGGCGCTGCCATGTGGGATGGCTTTGCAGCCCCTCGGCGCTCCATGGCGCCGGGCCTTCCTCTGTCAGCTCGGCGGTGAGCCGATCGATCTCGGCGAGAAGTCGTGACAGTTCGTCTCTGATCCACCCGGCTTCCCTGGGCATCCACGACACCCGGTACGCGTGATCGTAATCCAGGGCCAGTTCATCAGGGTGCATCACGGATCCGAGCCAGGCGATCTGATCGGGGGCAGACCAGGCCAGATGTCCCAGAGCGTCCCGCAGGAGTCTCCAGGCTCCCCTGAGCATCGCCTCGTCCTCGTTGGGGGGCGGCATGGGCCCATCCTGCCGCGCGACGCGCGCTCACCGCCCGCCTGATCACCCCGTCTGCCGTCGACCTGCCCGAAGGAGAAGCGGGGCAGGGCCATGCAGCGATCATCCCGGACCCGGGGTCCCTCACCGAAGGCGCGTTCTGGAGGGATGATGAGTGCTGTGCCTGACCTGCCGTGGGATTCGGTGGGTGGCGAGCCGATGGAGCTCACTTCGGCTGCTGACGTGGCCGTGGCTGCCTATGCCGACGGAGTGCCTGAGCTGAGAGTCTGTCTGGCCCTCGACATGCTGGTCATCTTCCGCATGTACCGAACCGAGTCGATCGACTTCGACGTCGATCTCAGAGAGTTGCAGGGGCAGGAGCGGCTGGACGTCCTCGTGGATTTCTTCTGCCTGCTCGGACGGCGTCTCGGGAAGTCCGTGTTGATGAGTGCGGAGGGATCTCCCGACCATCCGGATCTCGGGTTCGATGTCGACGCTGACCGGGTGGTGCTGATGTAGATCCGATTGATCCGAGCGGGCGGTAGCAACTGTTGAGGGGCTTGATCGAAAGCCAGGTCGGGAACCCATCTGGCTTTTCGCGTTGAGAGCGGGCGACGGGAATCGAACCCGCGCTGTGTCGACTGGGAGCGCAACGCTGCCGAAGAAGAGCTCCTTCATGTGCACGCGAGAAGCCGTACCTGTCACGGTGTGAAACAGAGCCGAGGGCGTGAGTCTGATCCGCCCGGCCTGGTTTCCGCCGGTTGATCGCCAGGCGAAGAAGGGTGGCGCACCATGAAGACGTCCACCTCGTCCTCGGTCTCGGCCGTGAACCCGTGTCGCTCGTACAACTGGCGGGCCGAACTGCCCTGCAGCACGTTCAACCGAACCACGGCGCCTTCGCGGTCGCACCACTCCAACAGCCTGCTCAGAACGGCAGTGCCGATGCCCCTGCCCTGCGAATCCGGGTCCAGGTAGAAGTGCTCCAGCCAGTAAGTGTCCTTGGCCGGCCGCAGCGCCACACAGCCGGCCGACGCGCCATCCACCTCGATCATCCAGGTGTGCGCTGGGGTGAACCCATCCCGCAACCGCTGTCGTACACGTTGTTCGTCGTACCGCCCGAGCCGCTCGAGATCCGGCCTCAGCACCACGGCCCGCAACTCGGCCACCATCTCGACGTCCGCCACCGAAGCCGACCGAATCTCCCAGCCCACCATGATCGTGATGTTATCGCCCCGGTTCCTGCCGACCCGGGCCCCTCCTCCTGAGCGAACCGCACAGTTGATCGTTTTGTCGATGGGCCCAATGGCACGCAGTGGCACACAAAGATCAACAGCCCTGGAAGAATCGAAGCCCAGCTCCCGAATTCCTCGGTCGACCTGGGCTGCCACGATGAGAGCGGGTGACGGGAATCGAACCCGCGCTGTCAGCTTGGGAACCGCATCGATCATGGCCCGATGAGGCACCGAGCTGGGCGACGAGTCGGTCCTGAGCGACCGGGGTTGCCCCCTCCTCACCCCTCTTGATGGCCCGCTAATGGCCCGGCGATCAACCCGCGACCTGATGTTGCTCACGTGACGCGCGCATCCCGCCCATCTGAGATCATCCCGCCTGCCCTCGATCCCACCCGAAGTGGAAGCATGCCAAGGCCCCGGGTAAGGGATGATCTCGCTGTGGGCTTCGGGACATACGCCAGGCGCGTTCGCGACCGCGACCTTCCATTCGGGAGGCGCTTCCGCGCGCTGAGGGCCGCAGCCGGCTGCTACCACCCAATCGGCTTCAACGCGACCTGGTCCTACCTGACCACGGCAGGCAACCTTCGACGCGATGAGTTGGCCCTGATCCGGGCGCTGGACATGCTGGAACTCAGCCGGAACGCCTGGCTCGCGGAGATCGACGCCTTCGCCGACCGCCGCCGCCTCGAAAAGCGAAAGCATCGCCGTAGTCCCTTGGCACCGGAGGTGCGATACCTGCATGGATGGAGATGGCCCGGACCAGAAGGGCATCGGGTGATGTTCCGAGAGGTCGGCGTCCTATGGGCCCAGCATGGACTCGTCCCATTCCCTGACGTAGCGATCTCAGAGAGGGACAACCTCGTCGAGTTGAACGCTACCCTTGCCAACTGCGTATCGACCTACCTCCGCAACAAGGGCATGGCCGACTCAGCACACAGGGCTACTCTCCTCAGGTGCCGGCGTAAAATCTGCTGGCATCTGCGTCACCTGGGCCATCCCTCTCCATTCCACGATGCCTTTGACTACCATCGCCGCCTGCTCAAGGTAACGGAACTGCTGATCAACGATGCGTTCCCGTTCACCGCTGAGACGCAGGACAAGGGCTAGTTTCAGCACCGCGCTCAGGCTGCGAAACTGCCCAAATGGCAGGGTAATGCACGACGATCAGCCCGTGACCTGGTGTTCTGGCGTAATGCGCGTGTCTTCCATCGATCGGCAACTCGGCACCCGAGACGAAGACGGCGACGAGGGCGAGGCGGGCCGCTACTCCCGAGAGGGGTGATCAAGAGCTAATGGCTGTTCATAGCCCACAAAGATCGACCAGACCGAGGCAAGATCAAAGCCCGGGTCCCGAATCCCTCGGTCGACCTGGGCTTTCACGATGAGAGCGGGTGACGGGAATCGAACCCGCCCTGTCAGCTTGGGAACTGCACGGACCACCGCACGTGAGGGCCCTGAGCTGGGCGGAAACCGGGTCGCGAGTGACCGTGGTTGACTCCTCGTTGCCCTGTCTAATTGCACGCTAATTGCACGGCGATCAGTCCCTGGACTGGGGTTTTCGCCGCCGCACGCGCACTCTGCCTTCTGATCATCCCGGTGCCGGAGTGCCCCTGCCGAGGGCATCTATGGCACCCTGCTCAGCATGGTGATGAGGGAGCAGGCCCCGGAGAACCAGATCAGGTTGGAGGTGCGGCCGGCGCTTGGGGACGTGGAGCTGAACGAGTTGTTCGACGCGTCGTGGCCTGATCATCGTCCTGCTTCGTTCTCGGGGATGCTGGCCCACAGTCTCTGCTGGGTGGCCGCATACCGTGAGGGGGCGCTGGTGGGCTTCGTCAACGTGGCCACCGATGGTGGTATCCATGCCTTCATCCTCGACACCACGGTGCACCCCCGAGTTCGTCGACAGGGGGTGGGCGTGCTATTAGTGCAGCGTGCCGCTCAGGAGGCACGCTCACGTGGCGCCAGCTGGTTGCACGTCGACTATGAGCCACACCTCGAAGAGTTCTATGCGCGATGCGGGTTCCGGCCAACTGCTGCCGGGCTCATGCAACTTTGATCATTAGCGTCGTGGGCCAGCGGCGCGCTGTGAGAGTGCGTTCTGCGAGTTGATGTCCCTTTCATCGGTGGGGTTGGGTTAGGTCGGCTGGTCGGAGACCCGCCGGTCGGACTACGGGCGTGGCTGG
>NZ_JBITHT010000013.1:0-141374 GCF_044458265.1 Nonomuraea sp. NPDC050478
GCAGACCCTGCTGGAGAACCTGTATTTCAACCCGAAGCGTTACGACCTGGCGAAGGTCGGCCGCTACAAGATCAACAAGAAGCTCGGCGTCGGCGCCGACATCTCCCAGGGCACGCTGACCGAGGAAGACATCGTCTCGATCATCGAATACCTGGTGCGGCTGCACGCCGGCGAGACCTCGATGGGTGAGGCCGTCGTGGAGGTCGACGACATCGACCACTTCGGCAACCGCCGCATCCGCAGCGTCGGCGAGCTCATCCAGAACCAGGTCCGCCTGGGCCTGGCCCGCATGGAGCGCGTCGTCCGCGAGCGGATGACCACGCAGGACGTCGAGGCGATCACGCCGCAGACCCTGATCAACATCCGCCCGGTGGTGGCGTCGATCAAGGAGTTCTTCGGCACCTCCCAGCTGTCCCAGTTCATGGACCACACCAACCCGCTGGCCGGCCTGACGCACAAGCGGCGGCTGAACGCGCTCGGCCCCGGCGGCCTGTCGCGTGAGCGGGCGGGCATGGAGGTCCGCGACGTGCACCCGTCCCACTACGGCCGGATGTGCCCGATCGAGACTCCCGAAGGCCCCAACATCGGCCTGATCGGCTCGCTCGCCTCCTTCGCCAGGCTCAACCCGTTCGGCTTCATCGAGACGCCCTACCGCAAGGTCGTCGACAGCAAGGTGACCGACCAGATCGTGTACCTCACCGCCGACGAGGAAGACCGCTACGTCATCGCCCAGGCCAACTCCCCGCTGTCGGCCGACGGCGGGTTCGCCGAACGGCGCGTGCTGGTCCGCACCAAGGGCGGCGAGTTCGAGTACGTACGCTCCGACGACGTGCATTACATGGACGTGTCGCCGCGCCAGATGGTGTCGGTCGCCACCGCGATGATCCCGTTCCTGGAGCACGACGACGCCAACCGGGCGCTCATGGGCGCCAACATGATGCGCCAGTCGGTGCCGCTGCTCAAGAGCGAGGCGCCGCTGGTCGGCACCGGCATGGAATACCGTGCCGCGACCGATCCCGGCGACATGGTGATCGCGGAGAAGGCAGGGGTGGCCGAGGAGGTCTCGGCGGATTACATCACCGTGGCCAACGACGACGGCACCCGCACCACTTACCGGGTGGCCAAGTTCAAGCGGTCCAACCAGGGCACCTCGTTCAACCAGAAGCCGATCGTGGCCGAGGGTGACCGGATCGAGGTCAACCAGGTCATCGCCGACGGTCCCTGCACCGAGAACGGCGAGATGGCGCTGGGCAAGAACCTCCTGGTGGCGTTCATGCCGTGGGAGGGCCACAACTACGAAGACGCGATCATCCTGTCCCAGCGGCTGGTGCAGGACGACGTGCTGTCCTCGATCCACATCGAGGAGCACGAGGTCGACGCCCGTGACACGAAGCTGGGCCCTGAGGAGATCACCCGGGACATCCCGAACGTCTCCGAGGAGGTGCTGGCTGATCTCGACGAGCGCGGCATCATCCGGATCGGCGCCGAGGTGGTTCCCGGCGACATCCTGGTCGGCAAGGTCACGCCGAAGGGTGAGACCGAGCTGACTCCGGAGGAGCGGCTGCTGCGGGCGATCTTCGGTGAGAAGGCGCGTGAGGTGCGTGACACCTCGCTGAAGGTGCCGCACGGTGAGCAGGGCAAGGTCATCGGGGTTCGGGTGTTCTCCCGTGAGGAGGGCGACGAGCTGCCGCCGGGGGTCAACGAGCTGGTGCGCGTGTACGTGGCGCAGAAGCGTAAGATCACCGATGGTGACAAGCTGGCCGGCCGTCACGGCAACAAGGGCGTCATCTCGAAGATCCTGCCGGTGGAGGACATGCCGTTCCTGGAGGACGGCACGCCGGTCGACATCATCCTCAACCCGCTGGGCGTGCCCGGCCGGATGAACGTGGGCCAGGTGCTGGAGACCCATCTGGGGTGGATCGCCGCCCGGGGCTGGGACATCACCGGCATCCAGGAGGCGTGGGCCGAGCGGCTGCGCGAGAAGGGCTTCGAACGCGTCGAGCCCGGCACCAACGTCGCCACGCCCGTCTTCGACGGCGCCCACGAAGAGGAGATCATCGGTCTGCTCGACAACACCGTCCCCAACCGCGACGGCGACCGGCTGGTGGAGCGCAGCGGGAAGGCCCGGCTGTTCGACGGTCGTTCCGGCGAGCCGTTCCCGCACCCCATCGCCGTGGGCTACATCTACATCCTGAAGCTCCACCACCTGGTCGACGACAAGATCCACGCGCGGTCGACCGGCCCGTACTCCATGATCACCCAGCAGCCGCTCGGCGGTAAGGCCCAGTTCGGCGGCCAGCGCTTCGGTGAGATGGAGGTGTGGGCGCTGGAGGCCTACGGCGCCGCCTACGCCCTGCAGGAGCTGCTGACCATCAAGTCCGACGACGTTCTCGGCCGGGTGAAGGTCTACGAGGCCATCGTCAAGGGCGAGAACATCCCCGAGCCCGGCATCCCGGAGTCCTTCAAGGTGCTGATCAAGGAGATGCAGTCGCTCTGCCTCAACGTCGAGGTGCTCTCCACCGATGGCATGTCCATCGAGATGCGCGACACCGACGAGGACGTCTTCCGCGCCGCGGAGGAGCTCGGCATCGACCTGTCCCGGCGTGAGCCGAGCAGCGTGGAAGAGGTCTGACCCGGGCTCGGAGCCGGACGGCACGTCTCGGGCGAGGACGAGCGCCATCAGGCACTCGTCCTCGCCGGAGCGCCTCACATCCGGGAACCAACCCGGGTTGTCACCGCGCCCGCCGTGCCTCGCGGTCGATCGCCCAGGCGTCCGCCACCGGGCCCACGTGCCCGAGCTTGTCGGGGTTGATCACCGCGCGGATCGTCTGGATCCGCCCGTCGAGGACGTCCAGCGCGAGGGTGTGGAGCACCTTCCCGTCCCGGTCGCGGAAGATCGCGCCCGGCTCGCCGTTGACGTCGTGCGGCTCGAACGCCACGTCGATCAGGGCCATCCGGGGGAAGACGGAGGCGAGCAGCCTGGCCACGTTCCCGGCGCCGGCGACGGCCCTGGCCAGTTGCGGGGCCTTGCCGCCGCCGTCGCCGACCATCGACACGTCGGCCGCGAGCAACTCCTGGAGGCCGGCGACGTCGCCTTCGCGCAGCGCGTCGAAGAACCGCGACGCCAGGGCCTCCCGCTCCCTGCGATCCGCTTCGAAGCGGGGCCGTCCCTCGGTCATGTGGCGCCGCGCCCGCACGGCGAGCTGGCGGCACGCCGCCTCCGAACGTCCGACGGCCGCCGCTACCTCGGGGAAGCCGAAGCCGAACACCTCCCGCAGCACGAAGACCGCCCGCTCCAGCGGGCTGAGCCGCTCCAGCAGCAGCAGGGCCGCCGTCGACACCGAGTCGGCCAGCTCCGCCGACCGCTCCGGATCCTCGTAGGGGTCGGCGAGCAGCGGCTCCGGAAGCCACGGCCCGAGGTACTCCTCCCGCCGGACGCGGGCCGAGCGCAGCACGTCGATCGCGATCCTGGTGACCGTGGCCGACAGGAAAGCCCTGACCGACCTGGGCCGGGCGGGGGAGGCCTGGAAGCGCAGCCAGGTCTCCTGGACCGCGTCCTCGGCCTCGCTCACACTGCCCAGGATCCGGTACGCGATCGAGAACAGCAGCGGCCGCAGCTCCTCGAACTCCTCGGTCCTGCTCATGACGGCTCCTCCCCGCCGGTCAGCCGACGAAGGACTCGGGGCCGAAGCGGCCCCACGCGATGAACGCGGCGATGGCGAGATATACCAGGTTCAGCGCCGAGAGAGAGTACTCGCCGCGGCGGCCGTGCGTGATCATCGCCCCGATCATCAGCAGGACCCAGCACACGGCGGTCACCGGCACCAGAACCGGCGCGATGCCGAGCACGGCGGGCAGGATCAGGCCCAGCGCGGCCAGGAGTTCGAGAACGCCCAGGGTCTTGACGAAGCCCGCGCTGACGTCACCGGTCCATCCTCCGCCGTGGGCCGCGGCCAGTTTCTCCCTCGGCACGAAAGTCTTGGTGATGCCGCCGAGCAGGGCAACCGCGGCCAGCAGTCCGGCAGCGATCCACAGCGCGAGATTCATCGTCCATCCCTCAATCGAAGATTGCCTCTACCCCGTAGACGAGACAGCGGCTCCCGCCTGTGACATGCCGGTTAAGCCCGCCATGTCGAGAACGGGCGCCCGGCTCCGTCCTCGCGGATGACAGGCTCCACGACTGCCAGGAGGCCGGAATGCGGAAAGTGATCGCGAACGAGTGGATGACGCTGGACGGGGTGGTGCAGTCACCCAGCTACGCCGACGAGGACGCGGCCGGCGGCTTCACGCACGGCGGCTGGCACGCCCGCTACTTCGACGACCTGTCGATGAAGTGGGTGATCGACAACGTCCGCGGCGCGGGCGGCTACCTGCTGGGGCGCGGCACGTACGAGATCTTCGCCGCCCACTGGCCGGACGCGCCGCAGGACCAGCAGGTGCTCGCCGAGCCCCTGAACGCGTTGCCGAAGTACGTCGCCTCGACCACCCTCGCCGAGCCGCTCGGCTGGCGGAACGCGAGGCTGCTGGGGGACGATGCCGGCGCGGCCGTGCGAGCGCTGAAAACGGAGGAAGGCGGCGACCTGCATGTGATCGGCAGCCCGGGACTCGTCCAGACCCTGCTGGCCCTGGGCCTGCTGGACGAGCTCCGGCTCATGATCGACCCGCTGGTGGTGGGCGGCGGCAAGCGTCTCTTCCGTGACGACGGCGCGCTCCGGTCGCTGCGGCTGGCCGACAGCCAGGTGACCGGCACGGGCGCGATCATCGCTACCTATGCCACCACGGGCGGCTGACCCGCCGCCGGGACGGGCTCGTGCGCGGGCACCGGCTTGGTGAGGAAGGCCGTCGCGCCGTCGGACGACTCCGTCCGGTAGCCCTGGGCGTGGTAGAGGGCGAGGTTGCGTCGGCTCTCGGCGCCGGTGCGCAGCACGAAGCGGCGGCAGCCGGCCTCGGCCGCGGCTTCGGCCCGGCCCAGCAGCCAGCGCCCCACGCCCCGGCCGCGCAGGTCGGGGACGACGCCGAGCCGGCCCACGTGCCAGTCGTCGTCCACACGGCGCGCCCGTACCATGCCCAGGAGCCGGCCGTCCTGCCACAGGCCCGTGGTGTGCCAGGTGGCCAGCCATGCGCCCACCCGCTCCAGCGACTCGCCGAGAGCGGGGACGGCCAGCGTGTCGTTGGCCAGCGCCTCCTCCATCCAGCAGCAGCGCTGCAGCACCAGGACCTCCCCGGCGTCGCCGGGGGTCAGCTCTCTCACGTACGAGCCCGGCAGCGGCCCCGGCTGCGACCGGGCCTGCTCGCGCAGCGGCCGGAGGGCGCGGGCGACCCGGACCAGCTCGTCCAGGACCCCCACGGCGATCGCGGCGCGGCCGGCGTCGGGGCGGACCCGCCCGTTCTCCATGGTGTCGCCGATGCGCAGGGCGAGCGTGGCGCCCAGGGGCACCAGCCGCAGCGTGGTCACCACCTGCTTGGCGTGCTGGACCGACCGGGTGCCGGCCGAGGTGTTGCCGTAGCTGACGAACCCCATCGGCTTCCACGCCCACTCGCGGCCGAGGTAGTCGAGGGCGTTCTTGAGGATGGCGGGCATGCCGTAGTTGTACTCGGGGGTGACCGCGATGAAGCCGTCGGCCGCGTCCACCGTCGCGCTCCACCGCTTGGTGTGCTCGTGCCGGTAGACGCCGGACGCGGGCTCGTCCTCCTCGTCCAGGAACGGCAGGCCGAGGTCGCGCAGGGCCACCGGCACGAGCTCCACGCCGAGCTCCGCGGCGCGGGGCGCGACCGTCTCGGCCAGCCACTCCGCCACCGCCGGGCCCCGGGCGCCGGGACGGGAGCTGCACATCAGGACGAGGACCCGCACAGTTTTCGTTGACATGGAAACGAACGTAGCTGGTAACTTGTTTACATGTCAAAGAAACCGCCGGGGACGGTCCGCTGGCTCGACCCGGACGAGGAACGGGCCTGGCGCGCCCTGCGCCGCATGATGATCGCCGTCCAGTCGCGCACCGCGCACGACCTGGCCGCGATCGGCCTGTCCGATCCCGACTACGAAGTGCTGAGCACGCTCTCCGAGCGTCCGGGCCGCACCAGCACGCTGCACGAGCAGGCGGCCAAGATGGGCTGGTCACGCAGCCGCCTGTCCCGGCACGCCACCCGCATGGAGGCCCGGGGTCTGCTGCGGCGCGAGCCCGATCCGGCCGACGGCCGGGGCTGCTATCTCGTCCTCACCGAACGCGGCCTGGAGACGCTGGAGGACGCCGCCCCCGCCCACCTGGAGTCGGTCCGCCGCCACGTCATCGACCGGCTCTCACCCGCGGACCTCTCCGCCCTGGAAGCCATCGCCCGCAAGCTCGACGGCTGAGGTGCGGCCGGATCAGCGCCGCTCCTCCGGCCCGCCCGGCCGGCCCCGGAGGTAGGCGAGGACGGCGAGGACGCGGCGGTGGTCGTCCCCCGCCGGGGGCAGGTCGAGCTTGGCCAGGATGCCGGCGATGTGCTTGGACACCGCCGCCTCGGAGACCACCAGCGCGCGGGCGACGGCGGCGTTGGAGCGGCCCTCCGCGACCAGTCCGAGCACCTCACGCTCGCGCGAGGTCAGCCGGGACAGCGGCGCGCGGCGGCGGCTCAGCAACTGCCGCACCACCTCCGGGTCCACGACCGTGCGCCCCGCGGCGACCCGCTCCACCGCGTCCACGAACTCCCGCACGTCGCCGATCCGGTCCTTCAGCAGGTAGCCGATGCCGGAGCCGCCGTCCGAGTCGAGGAGTTCGGCCGCGTACGTCTGCTCGACGTACTGGCTGAGCACCAGCACGGCGAGCCCCGGGTGGGAGGCGCGCAGCGTGAGCGCGGCGCGGAGCCCTTCGTCGGTGAAGCCGGGCGGCATGCGGACGTCGGCGACGACGATGTCGGGCTCGTGCTCGGCCACGGCGGCGATCAGCGCCGCTCCGTCGCCGACCGAGGCGACGACCTCGTGGCCGAACCGGTCGAGGAGCCCGGCGAGCCCCTCACGGAGCAGCACACCGTCCTCGGCGAGGGCTACCCGGAGACGGGGCATGGGATCTCCACACGCAGCGACGTCGGCCCGCCCGGCGGGCTGGACAGGGTCATCAGGCCGTCGGTGACGGCCACGCGGTCCGCGAGCCCGGCCAGCCCGGACCCGGCCGCCGGGTCGGCGCCCCCCACCCCGTCGTCGCCCACCTCCAGCACCAGCACGCCGTCGCGGAGCCGGGCGCGCACGAAACCGCGCCGTGCCCCGCTGTGCTTGGCGAGGTTGGCCATAGCCTCCGACACGACGTAGTAGGCGGTCACCTCGATCGACGGCGGCAACCGGCCGGGCAGCGAGACGTCGACGTCGACGGGAACGGGGGAGCGGCCCGCCACGTCGCGCACGGCCGCGCCGAGCCCCCGGTCGGTGAGCACCTGGGGGTGGACGCCCCTGATCAGCTCGCGCAGCTCGGCCAGGGCGCGTCCGGCCTCCTCGTGCGCCTCGGCGAGCTGCGCCTCGGCGGGCGAACCCGGGGGCAGGTCGAGCCGGGCCAGCCCGAGCTTCATGCTGAGGGCCACCAGCCGCTGCTGGGCGCCGTCGTGCAGGTCACGCTCGATCCGGCGGCGTTCGACCTCGAACGCGTCGACCAGCCGGGCGCGCGAGCGGATGATCTCCGCGTCGCGCGGCGCCAGGACAGCCCGTACGAGCAACGCGCGGGTGCCGGCCCACGCGGTCATCATGTACGCGAAGAGCGGCGACAGCAGCAGCCCGGCGGCGATCAGCGGCAGGCTCTCCACCAGGTGCAGGCTCGGCTGGAACGGCGCCGACAGCAGCATCAGCGGCAGCCAGATCGCCGACGAGACGAATCCCAGGTCCATCCACCACATCACGGACACCGCGATGACGGTGAATCCCAGCTCCCGCCAGGTCGCCTGCTCGCGCAGGCGGGTGGCGAGCCAGGCGCGCGGACCGGGCCGCGGCGGCCTGACGTGCGGGTCGTCGACGGGCGCGCGGTCCACCAGCCGGAGCCGCCACCGCTCGAACGCCGCCGCCGGCAGGGAGAGCACGGCCAGCGCGAGCAGCGCGCCCCCCGCCGCGACCCCGACGCCGTAGGCGTAGGCCGCGTAGATCGCCACGCACGCCGCCACCGCGTGGATCGCGCTGCCCAGCAGGTAGGCCAGCGACCGCCAGGGCCACGACGAGCGGAGGAACGCCGACGGCCGGCGGGTCACGGCGGCCAGGGCGGTGGGGGCGAGCACCCCACGACGCTAACCGATCCGGGTGCGCGGGCACGGTAGTGCTGGGTCTACCTCTGCCTCACTCACGGCGGAGGCTTCAGGAAAAATGTCGCGGTGGGATGTCGAGAACGCGTGGGCGGCTCCGTCCCAGAGTCGAGCACGGCCACCATGGCCGTACCGCACCAAGGAGGACATCATGGCCAAGTACCTGCTGCTCAAGCACTACCGGGGCGCCCCGGCAGCGGTCAACGACGTGCCGATGGACAAGTGGACGCCGGAGGAGGTCACGGCCCACGTGAAGTACATGGACGACTTCGCCGCCCGGCTCGAAGGCACCGGCGAGTTCGTCGACGGTCAGGCGCTCTCCCCGGAGGGCACGTTCGTCCGCTACGACGGCGAGGGGCGGCCGCCGGTCACCGACGGCCCGTTCGCGGAGACGAAGGACCTGATCGCCGGCTGGATGGTGATCGACGTCGACAGCTACGAGCGGGCGCTCGAACTGGCCGCCGAGCTGTCCGCGGCTCCGGGCGCGGGCGGGGAACCGATCCACGAGTGGCTCGAACTGCGCCCGTTCCTGACCGCGCACCCGACCATCACGGAGTGACGAACGGTGGATGAGTCCCTCCTGCGGACCCTCACCCCCACCGTGATCGGCGTTCTCGTCCGCCGCGGAGCGGACTTCGCGGCGGCCGAGGACGCCGTGCAGGACGCCCTGGTCGAGGCCGTACGCGTGTGGCCGGACGACCCGCCACGGGACCCGAAGGGCTGGCTGGTCACCGTGGCGTGGCGCAAGTTCCTCGACGCCGCCCGCGCCGACACCGCCAGGCGGCACCGCGAGGAGCGCGCCGAGGGTGAGCCCGTGCCCGGGGCGGGGGAGGAGGTGGACGACACGCTCCAGCTGTACTTCCTGTGCGCGCACCCGTCCCTGACACCGGCTTCGGCCGTAGCGCTCACGCTGCGCGCGGTCGGCGGCCTGACCACGCGTCAGATCGCGCAGGCGTACCTCGTGCCGGAGGCGACCATGGCCCAGCGGATCAGCAGGGCCAAGCGGACCGTCGCGGGCGTCCGGTTCAACCAGCCCGGTGACGTCGCCACCGTGCTGCGCGTGCTCTACCTGGTCTTCAACGAGGGCTACTCCGGTGACGTCGACCTCGCCGCCGAGGCGATCAGGCTCACCCGCCAGCTGGCGGCCAGGATCGACCACGAGGAGGTCGCGGGCCTGCTCGCGCTCATGCTGCTGCACCACGCCCGGCGCCCGGCGCGGACCGGCTCGGACGGCAGGCTCGTGCCGCTCGCCGAGCAGGACCGCGGCCTGTGGGACACCCGCCTGATCGCCGAGGGCGTCGACGTGCTGCAGGCGGCACTCGCCCGCGACCGCCTGGGCGAGTTCCAGGCCCAGGCTGCCGTCGCCGCGCTCCATGCCGACGCCCAGACGGCCGAGGAGACCGACTGGGTGCAGATCGTCGAGTGGTACGACGAGCTGGTGCGCCTCACCGGCAGCCCGGTGGCCCGGCTCAACCGGGCCGTCGCCGTCGGCGAGGCCGACGGCCCGCGGGCCGGCCTGGCCGCCCTGGCGGAGCTCGACCCCGGCCTGCCCCGCCACACCGCCGTCGCGGCGTACCTGCGCGAGCGTGACGGCGACCTGGTCACCGCGGCACGGCTCTACGCCGAGGCCGCCCGGTCGGCGTCCAGCCTCCCCGAACGCGACCACCTCACGCGGCAGGCCGCACGGCTCAACGCGCGGCTGCGCGCCTGACCCGGCCCGGGGCCGTCACGGCAGGAGCCCCACCAGGTAGCCGGCCAGCTCGCCCGGCCGCGACAGCATCACCATGTGGCCGCCGGGCATCTCGTCGGGGACGATGCCGAGCCGCTCCTTCACGTGGCGGCGCACGAATCCGGGCGTGAAGCAGCGGTCGTCGCGGCAGAGCAGGTATCTCGTGGGCACGTCCGGCCAGGCGGCCAGCGGCCAGGGCTCGCGACCGGCCCGGTCCATGCTCACGTCCCCGGCGAGCGCGGCGTCGTGGGCCAGCACCCGCTCGGCCAGCTCACGGGGTACGTCCTGCAGGTAGAGCTCGTACTCGTCGTCGATGCCGGACGGGGGCCGGCCGCTCCGTTCCCACCAGTCGTCCGGCGTCTCGCCGGGGCTCGGGATCATGGCGGTGACCAGCACGAGCGCGGCGGCCTCCACCCGCGCGCAGACGAGCGGGCCCACGAAGCCGCCCCACGAATGCGCGACCACGACGAGGTCGCGGCGCTCGCCGACCGCCCGGACGACGGCGTCGGCGTAGTCCCACAGCCCTGCCCTCGGATCGGACATGGGCAGGTCCACCGCGACCGTGTCATGCCCGCGGCCGCGCAGCTCGGCTTCGAGCAGGTGCCAGTCGAAGGCGCTCCCGCCGCCGCCGTGGATGAGCGCGAAGGTCGTCATGACGGTGATGACCGCCGGCGGCGCGGAAACTCATCGGGGTCATGGCGTGGAGACCGAGAGGTGGGCGCGTTCTCCCTGGGCGCCGAAGAGCATGAGCAGCTCCGCGGGCTTGTCGGCGGTGTTGCCGATCCAGTGCGGCAGCCTGGTGTCGAACTCGGCCGCCTCGCCGGGGCCGAGCCGCAGGTCGCGGTCGCCGACGACGAGCCGGACGTGCCCGGACATGACGTAGAACCACTCGTAGCCTTCGTGCCCCCGCGGGCTCGGCGTGAGGTCGGCGCCGGCGGGCGGATGGATCACCTTGAACGCCTGGATGCCGCCGGCGCGCCGGGTCAGCGGTATGAACGTCAGCCCGTACCGGTGGACGGGCGGCATGTGGACGCGCGGGTCGCCGGTGGGCGGCGCGTCGACCAGTTCGTCGAGGGTCACGCCGTGCGTCCGGGCCAGCGGGAGCAACTGCTCCAGGGTCGGGCGGAGCCGCCCGTTCTCCAGGCGCGAGAGCGTGCTGGGCGTCAGGCCGGTCAGCTCCGCCAGCTCGGCCAGGGTCGCCCCGCGCGCCAGGCGCAGCGCCTTCAGCCGCGGCCCGACACCGGCCGGCACGTCGCTCCGAGGTTCGGCCATGCCCCGATTTTGCGGATCCGCAACGTCCTTTGCAAATCCCGCATGGCCGCGCGGATCCTTGCTTGCTCCCGGACCTTTCCAGATTGAGGAGAACGGATGATGTCCGCCAGCGCCGTGCGCGCCCAACTGGACGCCTTCCTGGACGAGTACCGCTCCCGGTTGCACGACAGCCTCGAAGGGCTCACCGAGGACGAGGCTCGAAGGCGTCTCGTACCGTCGAGGACGACCCCGCTGGGGCTCGTCAAGCATGTCACCTACGTCGAAGGCGTCTGGTTCGACCAGGCGATCACCGGCCGTTCGTACGAGGAGATCGGGATCGCCTCCACGCCGGATCGTTCCTTCGCCCTGGGGCGGGACGACACGATCGCGTCCGTCCGGGCCGCCTACCGGGACATCTGCGAGACGTCCCGCAGGAACACGGCCTCCCTGGACCTCGACGCCGTCGTCACGGGACGCGGCGAGCGCTTCCTGTGGCAGATCCACCTGCACATGCTGCGCGAGCTCGCCCAGCACCTCGGCCATGCCGACATCCTCCGGGAACAGATCCTCGCGGCTCGGTGCCTCGGTTAAAAATCTACAGTGTAAAGGCGTCCGATCAGTGAAGTAATCAGCAGCACCTGTCGTATCGGGGCCTCGGCCGATCGTCTGTGAGATAAGAGCCAGGCTGTCAGCGGGGATGTCGGGTCGCGGACACGTGACGCGAGCATGGGGCATCGCGCGGACAGCCGGGGAACCTCGCCGACCCAGCCCGAAGGAGCGCATCATGAATCCCACGCTGAACACGATCGACATCGTGGTGTCCGACCTGGACGCCTCGATCGCCTTCTATGCCCGGCTCGGGCTCGAGTTCAAGGTGGACGAGCACTCGCCCGGACACGCCGGCTGCGACCTGCCGAACGGGCTGCATGTGATGCTGGACACCGAGGGTTTCCGCACGCCGTTCCTGCCCGGCTGGAGCGCGCCGACCGGCGGGCCGCGTACTCTGCTGTGTTTCGAGTTCGAGACCCCGGCCGGGGTGGACGCCAGGTACGCCGAGCTCGTCGAGGCGGGCCACCGGGGGATCGCCGAGCCGTTCGACGCGTTCTGGGGGATGCGCTACGCCACGGTGGCCGACCCGGACGGGAACGGTGTCGACCTGTACGCCGCCCTCCCGGCGAGCTGAAGGGGAGTCGTCATGAAGTACGTGCTGATGTTCATCGAGACCGAGGAGTTCGCCCACCAGCTGGAGGCGATGGGGGAACTGGAGCGCGAAGCCGCCTACGCGGCGGTGGGGCAGTGGTTCGCCGACCACGCTGACAAGATCACCCACCATGCGCATCTGGCGCCGGTGCACACCGCCACCACGGTGCGCCTGGACCAGGGCGAGCCGGTCGTCACCGACGGGCCGTTCGTGGAGGGCAAGGAGGTGGTCAGCGGGTTCGCCGAGCTCGAGGTGGCCGACCTGGACGAGGCGTTGAAGGTCGCCCGCTCGTGGCCGGCCTGCCCGATCGTGGAGATCCGCCCCCTTTCATGAGCGGGCCGGTGCACGAGGAGGTGCTGGCCGGGGTGGTGCGCGAGCACGCGGGCCGGCTGGCCGCGTCCCTGGTGTCGTTGCTGGGCGACTTCTCCGCCGCCGAGGACCTGGTGCAGGACGCGGTCGAGACCGCGCTGCGGCGCTGGCCGGTCGAGGGGGTGCCGGAGCGGCCCGACGCGTGGTTGTTCACCGTGGCCCGGCGGCGTGGCCTGGACGTGCTGCGCCGGGAGTCGAACTACCGGGCCAAGCTCGCCGGGCTCACCAGGCCGGACCCCGCCCCGCGCGACGACCGGCTGCGGCTGGTGTTCACCTGCTGCCATCCGGCGCTGTCACGCGCCGCGCAGATCGCGCTCACGTTGCGGGCGGTGTGCGGGCTGTCGGTGGCGCAGATCGCCGCGGCCTTCGTCGTGCCGGAGGCCACTGTGGCGCAGCGGATCACCCGCGCCAAACGGAAGATCGGCGAGGCCGGCATCCCGTACCGCATTCCCGCCGAGGAGGAGCTGCCGCGGCGCGTCGGCGAGGTGCTGGCGGTCGTCTATCTGTTGTTCAACGAGGGCTACCTGTCGAGCACGGCCGAGCGGGCGCAGGCGCGCGACCTGGTGGAGGAGGCCGAGTGGCTGGCCGCGCTGCTGGTGAACCTGATGCCGAAGGAGCCGGAGGCGGCCGGGCTGCTGGCGCTGATCCGGCTGCACCGGGCCCGGGGCGCGGCCCGCTTCGACCCGGCCGGGCGGCTGGTGCTGCTGGCCGATCAGGACCGCGGCCTCTGGGACCGGCAGGCCATCGAGCAGGCCACGGCGCTGCTGACGCGGACCGCCCGCGCCCACCGCCGGCCGGGGCCGTACCAGGTCCAGGCGGCGATCGTGGCCTGCCACGCGGAGGCCGGGACCTTCGCCGACACGGACTGGGCGCAGATCCTGGTGCTGTACGACATGCTGCTGCACCTGGCGCCCTCGCCCGTCACCCGGCTGCACCGGGCCGTCGCCCTGCGCCATGTCAAAGGCCCCGAGGCGGCGCTGGCCGAGCTGGAGCCACTCGGCCGGGTGCTGGAGCGTTACCCGCTCTTCCACGCCACCCGGGCTGAGCTGCTGCGTGACCTGGACCGCCGTGGGCAGGCGCGGCGGGCCGACGAGCGGGCGCTGGAGCTGACCGCCAACCCGGCCCAGCAGGCCCTGCTGGCCGATCGGCTGAGGTGGACGTGACCTCATGCGGCTGTTCCCCCTGGGCGGCGTCTGCTTCCCTCCGGTGTGAACGTGAAGGTGTCCGCGAACGCTCCCTTCCCGAATCGGATGGCCAAGAGAACGGGTTCGTCGTAGATGGGATGCCAGGTCGTTTCCCTCGACCCGGAGGTCCCGTTCCAGAGGTGTAGGAAGATGATCGGTTCGGTCGCCTGTGCGGACATGTAGGCGAGCGTCTTGCCGTAGAAGGGGTTGGTGCCGCCGAGAAGAACGGAAGGCGGGCCGAGCGCTTCCTGCACTTCGGTGAGTGTTCGGTCGTGAGCGGTCCAAGCGATGAGCTCCCGGCGCAGGGAGCCGTATTCTCCGGCGGTCAGGGTTCTGTCGGCCAGTAGCCATCCGCGATCGTGGGCCAATTCGGCATAGACCGAGGCGACGCCGTCCTCGCCGGCATCAGGCAGGACGGTTCTGAACGCTCCCGTCACGCCGAGCGAGTTGAAGGCGCCCCGCGATTCCAGGGTCCGCATCGTTTGCGCCCACTCCTGTTCCCGGTGTTCCGCGTAGACCAGATGGTCGAACAGGAGGCGCAGGGCCGTCTCGCCGCCGAACATGCCGGGCCGGCGAAGCGCCTGGTTGAGCTGGTCTTTGAGGTAGGCGCGGATCTCTGTCGAAGAGCGCGGCATGGGAGGGGGCGTCATGATGCTCCTTCGACGTCGCCTTCACCCACGCACGCCACGGGCCTGATGCATCGGGGCGGTGCCACTGGTCAGGTGGGGCCGGCGGTCAGTCGGTCGGCGTGCCGCCGCAGGTCGGTGGCGAACTCCTCGGCTCGGCTCAGCTGGGTGCGGAGCGCCTCGCAGCGTTCGCGGGTGGCCTGCTCGAACCAGCTCAGTTTGGCCAGGAACTGCTCACGCTCGGCCGTCTCCAGCTCCGCCGCCGCACCGGGGTCGTCGAGCCGGTCGGTGATGGCCAGCAGTTCGCCCATCTCCGCCAGGGTGAAGCCGAGCGGCTTCATCCTGCGGATCACCATCAGACGGGCCACGTCGGCCTCGGTATAGAGGCGGAAGCCGCCCTGGCTGCGCGCCGAGGGCCGGACCAGGCCGACCTCGTCATAGTGCCGGATGGTCCGCAGTGACAGCTCCGTGCGCGCGGCCACCTGCCCGATGTGCAGGTGACCTGTGCTGTGATCTCCGCCACTGCCCGCCGGAGCCGGGGCCTCGCCCGCGGGGGTGGAAGGCGCTGATCTGTCCATCTTCTGTAGAACCTCACTGGTCAGCCGGTAGGGCGGCCGCATCGAGCCCTGCCAGATCTCTACCCTAACGTTAAGGTAGAGTTGCCGCTGGCCAGACCGCGTCGGGGCGTCGCCGTACCGACCGGACATCCCGCCACCCACGCACCGGGCCGCCGAGCGCCGCCCTCACCCGAGGTAAGGAACACCGACGCGCGCATGCCTTTGATCACCGCCGCCTGCTGCCCGCCGTGACCTGCCCGCGGTAGCGCCGTCCGGCCTGCCGCCTTTCCGCGCCCGCGAGCGTGCCCCTGCCTCCGGCCGGTGCGACGCTGCCCTCCGGGGCTGTTCCATCCTTAAGGACTCCTATTGCCTAGCTCATCCGTGCCTTCCCGCCCGCCTCTGACCCTGCCTGCTCGCATGCGGCCTGGCCGCCCCGAATGGCTGAAGCCCTCGGTGGCCCGTACCGAGATCCTGTCCGGCTTGGTCGTCGCGCTTGCCCTGATCCCTGAGGCGATCTCGTTCTCCATCATCGCCGGGGTCGATCCCAGCGTCGGTCTGTTCGCCTCCTTCACCATGGCCGTGGTCATCGCCATCGCCGGCGGCCGCCCCGCCATGATCTCCGCCGCGACCGGAGCCATCGCTCTGGTCGTCGCCCCGCTGGCCCGCGAGCACGGCCTCGGCTACCTGGTCGCGACCGTCATTCTCGGCGGGCTCATCCAGGTCGCGCTCGGCGCGCTCGGCGTGGCGAAGCTGATGCGCTTCGTGCCTCGCAGTGTCATGGTGGGCTTCGTCAACGCCCTGGCCATCTTGATCTTCATGGCGCAGGTGCCCGAGCTCGTGGACGTGCCCTGGGTCGTCTATCCGCTGGTCGGCAGCGCGCTGGCGCTGATGGTGTTCCTGCCCCGCCTGACCAAGGTGGTCCCGGCTCCGCTGATCTCCATCGCCGCGCTCACCGCCCTCACGATCGGCGCCGGGCTGGCCGTGCCCACGGTCGGCGATCGTGGCACGCTGCCGTCCTCGCTGCCCGTGCCCGGTCTGCCCGACGTGGCTTTCACGCTGGACACCCTCACCCTCATCGCGCCGTACGCGTTCGGCTTCGCCCTCGTCGGGCTGATGGAGTCGCTGATGACCGCCAAGCTGGTCGACGACCTCACCGACACCCGCTCCTCCAAGACGCGCGAGTCCATCGGCCAGGGCGTCGCCAACATCGTCACCGGCTTCTTCGGCGGTATGGGCGGTTGCGCCATGATCGGCCAGACCATGATCAACGTCAAGAACGGCGCCCGCACCCGGCTGTCCACCTTCACCGCCGGTGTCCTGCTCATGGTCCTGTGCATCGTCTTCGGTCCGCTGGTCTCCCAGATTCCGATGGCCGCGCTGGTCGCCGTGATGATCCTGGTTTCGGTCGGCACCTTCGACTGGCACTCCATCGCCCCGGCCACCCTCAGGCGCATGCCCGCCGGTGAGATCGGCGTCATGGTCATCACGGTCGCGGTCGTGGTCGTCACGCACAACCTGGCCATCGGCGTCGTCGTCGGTTCGCTGACCGGGCTGGTCATCTTCGCGCGCCGGGTGGCGCACCTGGCCGAGGTCTCCGCCGTCGTCGATCCCGACGGCGGGCAGGTGGTCTACGCCGTGACCGGCGAGCTGTTCTTCGCCTCCAGCAACGACCTGGTCTCCCAGTTCGACTATGCCGCCGACCCTGACGACGTGGTCATCGACCTGACCGACGCCCACATCTGGGACGCCTCCTCCGTCGCCGCCCTGGACGCTGTCGAGGCCAAGTACGCCGCCCGCGGCAAGACCGTACGGATCATCGGGCTGAACCAGCCCAGCGCCCGCATGCACGCCACCTTGTCGGGGGAGCTGTCCGGCAGCCAGTGACGGCGGCCTGCGGGCGTGCGTGCGGACCTGAAGTGGGGGAGTGGCCCGTACTCGGTCGGCTCGGCATCCGGGAGAGGGGAGGACCGATCGTGGTCCGCGCAACCGAGAGGCCGGACTGGGTGAGGTCCGCCTGTCATCCCTGGTCCCAGCTCTGCTCTCGACTGAACTAGTAATCTACATTGTAAAGGCGCTGGCTTGTTGAAGATCAATAACAGCTGACAACCAACCCCACTGCAAGCGGCAAGGTACTGGTGGAGAACTATCGGTTCTCGATCACGGTGGTCAACGCGTTCCGCCAGCTCGCCCCATGACGGGAGTGAGATCAGCAGCCGGTGTCGGGCGTCATGCCGGCGCGTGGCTGTCGAGGCCGAGGGTGGCGGCCAGGTCGCGCAGGCACTGTTCGTAGACGGGCTCCATGTCGGTGTAGGCGAAGTCCAGTTGGTGCAGGACTTCCATGCACAGAAGCCCGTACAACCTGGTCCAGCACGACAGGAAGACGTGGGCGGCCTCGGGCGGGAGCCGTCCGTCGAGGGTGGCGGAGTAGGCGGTCAGTTGCTCGCGCAGGGATGCGGGCAGGTCGGCCAGGTCGGGCACCGGGAACGGTCGTGTCCGCCACAGTTCGACCATCAGGTCGAGGAGGACCTGCTCGAACCGCAGGGCGGCCTGGTGGCGCACCGAGTCCGGCCGCCGGTTCTGCGGGGTGATCGGGCTCGCGAATATCCAGCCGAACTCGGCCGGGTGGGCGGTGCTCCAGGCGCGCATGGCGCGGCAGACGGCCAGTATCCGCTCGCCGAGCGACGCGCCGGCGTGGCCGTCGCGGGCCTGTTCCATCGCGGTGGCCAGTTCGCGGAAGAAGTCGGCGGTCACTGCGCCGACCAGTTCGTCGTGGCTGGCGTAGTAGTGGTAGAGGGCTGGGCCGCTCATGCCGACCTGCCGGGCGACCGCGTTGATGGTGACCGCGGCCGATCCCTGCTCGACCAGCAGCTTGCGCGCGGCCGTGTGGATCTCCTCCAGGGTGGCCTGGCGCAACCTCTGCCGTCGGCTGGTGTTTGCGGACATCGTCACCTCTCGCGTCGTTTCCTCGGTCGGCGTTGACATCTTAGGGCAAGTATGTTTCCTTAGTGCATCTAAGAAATCTAGAAGCACTAAGGAGTAGCTGTGGAGCTTCTGTGGATCCTTCTCGCGGCGCTGGTGTTCGTGGCGGCCGTGTGGTGGCGGATGTCCAGATCCGCCCACGTCCGGCGGCGCAAGGAGTCCTGACATGGCCCGGACGCTGCGCGACCGCTTGTTCGGCAAGTACGCCATGGAGGCGACCATCACCGTCGCCGAACAGGTCAACCCGGCCATGCGCCGGATCCGGCTGGAAACCGACCAGCCCGCCGCCTTCCCGTACACCCCCGGCCAGCACATCAGGATCGAGTTGAAGGATCCGCTGTCGGTGTCGGGCATCCTGCGTCCGTCCGAGACGCTGCGCACGTACACGATCTGGGGCCTCGACGCCGGCAGGACGGCTATCGAACTGCGCGTCCACCTGTATGCGGGCGACGGCATCGGCCTGAGGTGGGCGCGGGCGGCCCGGCCCGGAGATCGGGTGACCTTCTGGTGGCCGCAAGGCGACTTCTTCACCCGCGAGGCGGCCTATCACGTGTTCATCGGGGAGGAGACCGCCAGCGCCGCGTTCGGCCCGATGATCAGAGCGTTGGGAGCCTCGGCCGAGGTGTTCGGCGTCCTGGAGAGCGAGACCCCCGAGCACGACCTGCCCCTGCCCGGGACGCCGCCGCTGCGCCGTGTCCACCGGCACGGCACCTCCGCCGTCGCCTCCCGGGTGCTGCTCGGGGCCGTGGCCGAACTCGATCTGCCGGGCAACGCGGGAGCCGCTTATGTGGCCGGCGAGGCCAGAACCTGCCAGATGGTGCGCGACTTCCTGGTGCGTGAGCGCAACTGGGCGCGGGCCTCGATCAAGACCAAGCCGTTCTGGGCCCCGGCCAAGCGTGGCCTGCACTGACCGTCAAGGAGATTCGGACATGAAAGTGATCATCGTGGGAGGCGGCATCGGCGGACTCGCCGCGGCCGTCGCCTTCCACCAGCGTGGCCTGCAGGTGGAGGTCCTTGAACGCGCTGCTGAGTTCACCGAGGTGGGCGCCGGGCTGACCATCCAGCCCAACGGTCTGCGCGCGCTGGACGCCCTCGGCCTGGGCGAGCGTCTGCGCGTCGGCGGGCTGGCCGACCCGCTCGCGGGCATCCGCAGCAGCCGGGGGGACTGGCTGGTCCGCAACGACGTCGACAGCCTCAAGCGTCGTTTCGGCCCGTGGGTGACCGTGCACCGGGCCGCACTGGTCGACCTGCTGAGAGCAGCCGTGCCGCCCGGGGCTCTGCGGCCCGGCATCGACGTACAGCACGTGCAGCCCGACGGCACGGTCCGCCATGGCGGCGGCACCTCCACCGCGGATCTCGTGGTGGGCGCCGACGGCGTGCACAGCGTGACCCGGCGCTCCCTCTGGCCTGGCCTCCCTGGGCCGCGCTACGTCGGCTATACCACCTGGCGCCTCATCGTCCCCCCTCAGCCCGTCGAGGGGAGCGCGGAAACGTGGGGCAGGGGCGAACGGTTCGGGCACGTGCCGATGCCCGACGGCCGCATCTACTGCTACGTCATGGCCAACGCCCCGGCGGGCTCCCACGTCGGCCTGGATGAGCTGCGCGAACGCTTCGCACGCTGGCACCGGCCCATCCCCGCGCTGCTCGACTCCGCGCAAGAGGAGGCGGTGCTGCAACACGACACGTACGAACTGCCGAGGCTGCCCACGTACGTTTCCGGAAACGTCGCCGTCCTCGGCGACGCTGCCCACGCCATGACCCCCAACCTGGGACAGGGCGCCTGCCAGGCGCTCGAGGACGCGGTCACGCTCGCGCACGCGGTGGACACCCTCGGCGTACGCGCGGGCCTGGAAGCCTATGACCGCGCCCGCAGGCCGCGCACCCAACTGATCGTCCGCCGTTCCCGCCAGGCCGGAGCCGCCGCGCACTGGACCTCCACGCCGATGACCACTCTGCGAGACGCGGTTCTTCCTCTCCTCCCGAACGTGCTCTTCGACCGCTCACTCACCCCCGCCTATACCTGGACGATCTGATGTCCCTCCCACGAATCCTGATCATTGCCGTCGCAGCGATCACAACGGTCGGCGCCGTGCTCGCCGACCTCGTCATCCCCGACCTGGCGGCACAGCACTCCTTCAACCCGGCCTGGCCACCCCACGCCAAGTTCCACGACGCCCAGTACATGGTGATGACCGTGCTCCTCGGCCTCACCGGCCTGGCCCTCGCGCTACGGTCAGGGCGGAACACGCTGCTGCACGCCGCCGCCATCCTGGCCACCCCGTGGCTCGGCATGATCGGTGCGCTCCTGTTCCCCGGCACCGCCACCTACGACCCGGCGTTCGCCGATCGGACTGTCTTCGTCCTCGGCCTGCACGGGCAGGTCTTCATGGCGATCGTCCTGCTCCTGGCGCTGCTGGTCGCGACAGCGGCGACACTGCGCATGCCCGTGGACTCCACCGCCCGGTGATGAGCCCGGCCCTTGCTTGTTCAAGGCGCTATACCACCAAAGCCAAGTCCGGTGCCGCGGGCCTGAGTATCCAGGAACGCGCTCGCGGAGGGGGAAGCCCTCAGGCGGGACGGTGCTCCGGCACGGGAGGGCCGGCCCGCTGCGTCAGATGATCGCCGCTCCGCGGGGTCCTGAGGAGGAAGCGGGATCGGCCACGGGAACGAGAAGGAAATGGCCACGCGCCCGAAGCGGACGCGGTCCCCCGCTCGTCATCCTGGTCGCATGCTTCCACTTGGCCCGGATCGCCCGCTCAGGCGGATCGCCGCCCTCGACGCGCTGCGCGGCTTCGCCCTGTGCGGCATCATCTTCATCAACATTCCCCAGACCATGGAGATGTTCGCGTACGCGGGCGAGCTGCCCACCCCGCTCCTTCTGCTGTTCTACGGCCGCTTCTACCCCATCTTCTACCTGCTGTTCGGTGTGGGGTTCGGCATCTTCCTCGCCTCGGCCGCCAGACGCACGAGCCGTCCGAGGGTGTTGCTCGTGCGGAGGCTCGTCGCGCTGGGCGTCCTGGGTGGAGTGCTCCACCTTCTCCAACCCGGCGAGGTGCTGCTGCCGTTCGCCGTCACCGGTCTGCTGGTGCTCCTGCCACTCAGCCGCCTCCCGCGCCGGGCGCTCCTCGCCGTGGCCGTCACGCTGACCGCGGCGGGGATCTTGGCAGGGGTGGGCGGGCTGGGGATGCTGCCCGGGCTGTTCGCGCTCGGGTTCGCCGCGGCGGAGTGGCGAGTGCACGAGTCCCTCGGGGACCGTCCAGGCCGTCTGGTGGTCATGGGCGTCGCTGCCGTGGCCGTGTGGGGGCTGGGGGTCTGGCTCGTCACCCTGCCCTTGCCCGAGCTTGCGCAGATCCGGGTGGGGTTGACGGTGTCGCTGGCGACCGCTTGCTGCTACATCGCGGTGTTCCTGCTCCTGCTGCGTACGCCGGTGGGCGCCGTGCTGTCGTGGGTGCTGGCCCCGATGGGCAGGATGGCGCTGACGAACTACTTCAGCGCCGCTCTGATCTTCGTTCCTGTGGGCACGACGATGGGCCTGCCCGGTTCGGAGCGGTGGTCGGCCGCGGCGCTCCTCGGCGTCGGCATCCTGCTCGTCCAGGCCGTGGTGAGTAACCTGTGGTTGCGCCGCTTCGGTTACGGTCCGTTGGAGTGGGCGTGGCGGTGTGCGACGTACTGGCAGCGGCTGCCGATCCGTGGTGGCGCGAGCCGGGCTCGCGCTACGGGACAGGTCGGCGAAGCGGGATGACGGGAAGGGCCGGCGAAGCGAGGGTGAGCAGGAAGGGCATGGCGACGGAGCGGCCCGGGGCCGGTCTGCCCGAGGGCTGGGACGTCCTGGTGGCGGCGGTGCTGGCCGTCGTCGTCACGGCGCGGCTGGCGTTCGTCCTCGACGATGCCCGGATGGCCGGGCTGCCGGGCTGGGCGTTCGGTGTCAGTCATCTGCTGGCCCTCGCCGACCTCGCCACCATAGCCTTCCGGCGCAGCCATGCCGTGCCCGCTCTCGTGGCCGCCACCGTGATCCCGCTGGTGAGCATGCTGCTGCCGACCCGCTCCGCGCTGATCGGGGTAGGTGTGCTGATCTGCTCCTACACGGTGGCGAGCCGCCTGCCGCAGGTCAGGGCCACCGTCGTGGTCTCCGCCTGCGCGGCGGGCCACATGCTCGGCGGTCTGCTCCTGAGCGTCGCCGGCGCCGACCACGGCGGGCTGCTCACGTTCTGGGGAGTGGCGCGGGGCGACGTGCCGGGCATGGCCGCGGCTGTGACCGTGGCTTACCTGCTGCCGGCCACCTTGGGGTTCTCCGTTCGGTCCAGGCGCGCCGCGAAGGTCAGGGAGGCCGAGCGCATCGCGGGCGAGCAGGAGGAACGCGCGAGGGCCGCCGTCGCGGAGGAGCGCGCCAGAATCGCCAGGGAGCTGCACGATATCGCGGCCCACGATCTGTCGGCGATCGTCGTCCAGGCGGGTGCGGCCGACCGTCTGCTCGATCGCGACCCGGCCGCGGCCAGGGCCACGCTGCGCGCGATCAGGGCACAGGGGCGTGACACGCTGGTGTCGATGCGTGCTCTGGTGGGGATCATGCGCGAGAGCGAGACCGGGACGGACCTCGACTCCGCCGGTGGCAGGGCGCCGACCTTGGCGGGTCTGGAGGAGACCGTCCGCCGTTCCTGTACCACAGGCATGGACGTCGAGTTGCGTGCCAAGGGCGAGCCTCGCCCGCTGCCCGTCACCGTCGATCTGGCCGCTTCGCGCCTCGTACGCGAGGCGCTGGTCAACGCCAGGCGGCACTCCCCGGGAGCATCGGTCAGCGTGACCACGGCCTTCGGCGACGCCGAGTTCGTAGTCGCGGTACGCAACTCGAGCCCCGCCCGCACCCCGCCTCCCGCGGAGCCGAACGGCGGACACGGCCTGCTCGGCATGCGCGAGCGCGTGAACCACGCGGGTGGTGAGCTCACCATCGGACCACAACCCGACGGCGGCTGGCTGGTCAGCGCCACATTTCCCCTGGAGCGCCCATGACCGTCGACATCGTGATCGCCGACGACCAAGCGGTCGTGCGCACCGGCTTCCGCGCAATCCTGGAGTCGGAGCCCGATCTCCGGATCGTGGGGGAGGCCGCCGACGGGGAAGAGGCCGTCCGCCTCGCCAGGCGGCTGCGGCCTGACCTGGTGCTCATGGACGTCCGGATGCCCGTGCTCGATGGGCTGGCCGCCACCGAGCGACTTGCGGGGCCGGGGGTCGAGCAGCCCGTCGCCGTGCTCGTCGTGACGACGTTCGACCTCGACGAGTACGTCTTCGCCGCCTTGCGTGGCGGAGCGCGCGGCTTCCTGCTGAAGGATGTCGAACCCGACGACCTGGTGGAGGCGGTCCGGGTGGTCGCCTCGGGCCAGGGCCTGGTCGCGCCGGGTGTCACGCGGCGGCTGATCGCGGAGTTCGCCCGTACCTCGAAACGGCCTCGGACCGTGGAGCCGCTGCCGGAGCTGACGGCGCGAGAGCGCGACACGCTGGAGCTCATCGCCAGAGGCCGGTCCAACATGGAGATCGCCGAAGCCTTGACGGTCAGCGTCTCGACGGTCAAGACCCATGTGGCGAACCTTCTGCCCAAGATCGGCTGCCGTGACCGTGTGCAGGCGGTCATCTACGCGTACGAGCACGGGGTCGTCGAGCCCGGCACATGACCGAAGTCATGCCGATGGTGATCGCGGCCCCGTACTGCTCTGGCCGGTAAGGACGGAATCTCGTGGCTGGTCGCGCAGCGACATCGTGCCGGTCGCGTACGGAGTGATCTCGATCTTCGTGATGAGACCGGCGTCGATGTGGAAGCGGATGAGCGCGTACGCGTGGCCGCCGGGTGCGATGACCGCGCCGGGCCGCCCTGCGATGAGGACCGGAGCCGCGACGGCGATGCGGTCGGCGAAGATCCTCGTCTCTTCCGCGACCGCCGCTGCCCCCCGGACTTCCGTTGCGGAGCCTGCCGGGAGCAGGGAAAGGTCAGCGGTACGGACAACGTCGGGAGCCATCAGGGTGACGAGTCGTGCGATGTCGCCGCCGCGTGCGGCTGCCAGGAACGCCTCGATGATCTCGTTTTCTTCCGCGTCGTGGCGACGTATGACAGGTCGCACGTCGCGCAGCCGTGCGCGCGCACGGCTGGCCAGCTTCTTCGCCGAGACCGCGTTGGTGCCGAGCGTCGCGGCGACCTGATCGAACGGGATGGCGAAGAGGTCGTGCATCACGTACGCCACCCGCTGCCTGGGCGAGAGTTCGTCGAGGAGCACCAGCAGGGCTCTGGAGACTTCTTCACGGCGAAGGAACGTCTCGTCGGCGCTGATCCTTGCGCCGGCGATGTCGTCGGAGCGCAAGGGGAGTTCGCCACGTCGCTCACGTGCCCGCAGCAGGTCCAGGCACAGACGCGCGGTCACCGTGGTGAACCAGCCGTCCAGGTTGGCGACGTCGGCCGCCCCGGCCGTCTGGATCCGCGTCCAGGCGGTCTGGACCGCGTCCTCCGCGTCGTGATACGAGCCCACGATCCGGTGGGCCAGCGACATCAGCCGGGGGCGAGACGCCTCGAAGTGTTCGACGAGTTTCATGGGTGAGGTCACCTTTCGAGTGTGCTCAACGTCAGGAGGGGTGAGTGACCAGCTACCTGACGAGCACACCTCGTTGAGGAGACACATATGAGCGTACAGATTGTCCGATTCAACACCACATCCGAGCAGGCTCCGGAAGCGGAAGCGGCCATCAAGACGTTGTTCGCCGCGATCGAGGAAGCAGCACCGACCGGCCTTGACTACACAGCCATGCGGGTGGCGGACGGCACGGAGTTCCTGCTGATCCTCCACCTTGCCGACGCGGACCTCAATCCGCTCCTGAACATTCAGGAGGCCCTCGCGTTCAGGGCCAAGGTCGCGGAGTGGGCCGGCGCGCCGGTACCTCCGCGACCAGTGACGCTGCTGGGGCGGTATGCCCGTTGACCGCGGCACTCGACGTCGGGCTGTTCATCGCGACTCTCGCCTGCATCCTGGCCAACGCCTTCGAGGTGGTCGCGAAGGTGGTCTCGGCTCGGTTCGTGGTGCGTAACTCTGCCGAGGTCGGCCTCGATCCGCGGTGGATCCCCTACCTCGCGGTCGTTGAGGGCTCCGGGGTCGTAGGGCTCGTGCTCGGGCTGCTCGGCCGGCCGCTCTTCGGGCTGGCCGCTGCCTTGGGGCTCGTGCTGTTCTTCGTCGGAGCCGTCCTCGCCCATGTCCGTGCGCGCGTGTTTCACAACCTCGGCTTCCCGGTGGCCTTTCTCCTCCTGGCGGTGGCGGCCGGCGGGTACTTCGGTCGGTCGCTCGCTTGATCGCATGGGAAGGGGCTCTCGGGACAAAGGGGAGGATCAGGACTGATACGGGGGCTTTCGGAGTGCGGGCCGGTGACTGGGTCACGGTGCGTTCCGGTGATCGGTGGGCCCGGTTGCGGGTCGCTGTCGGTACGGGCCCGGTGGGGGTGGTCGCGCCGGAGACGTCGGCGCCGTTGACTGGTTCCTCTGAGCCGCATGCCGTCTGGGTCCGCGCCTCTTCCGGCGGGTTCACCTGGGTGGGTTGCGAGACGTTCGTGGAGCGGGCTCTCGGTGGCGCCGCCCGGGTGGCTCCGGTCGCGGGGCTGTCACTCGACTGATGCGGTCGGCCGTGCCCGGGGGTGGTGGCGTGTCCGTGCTGCCTGTGCCACACTCACTGTTATAGAACTCTCAGAAGAGTTATAGAACGATGGGAGGGTGGCATGCGAGACGTGCTGCCGTGGCGTGAGGCGGTCGCGCCGGACGGGACGATGGGCGAGCCCCGGGCGCGGGGCCGGTTCGGCGGGTATGGCGGGCGGTACGCGCCGGAGTCGCTGGTGGAGGCGTGCCGCGAGGTGGAGGAGGCGTTCCGGGAGGCGTGGGCGGATCCGGGGTTCCGCGGCGCGCTGGCGCGGCTGCTGGCCGTGCACGCCGGGCGGCCGACGCCGCTCACGCCGGCCCGCCGGCTGTCGGAGGCGCTGGGTGTGGAGCTGTATCTCAAGCGGGAGGATCTCACCCACACCGGATCCCACAAGATCAACAATGTGCTGGGCCAGGCTCTGCTGGCCATCCGGATGGGGCGGCGCAGGCTGATCGCCGAGACGGGGGCGGGCCAGCACGGGGTGGCCACCGCGACCGCCGCCGCGCTGCTCGGGCTGGAGGCCACCGTGTTCATGGGCGAGCGCGACATCGAGCGGCAGGCGCTGAACGTCTTCCGGATGCGCATGCTGGGCGCCGAGGTGGTCCCGGTGACCACGGGCAGCCGTACGCTCAAGGACGCGACCAGCGAGGCCATGCGGCACTGGGTGGGCGCGACCGGCGACTCCCACTACTGCGTCGGCTCGGTCGTCGGGCCGGATCCGTACCCGTGGATGGTCAGGGAGTTCCAGCGGGTCATCGGCGACGAGGCGCGCGGGCAGTGCGCCGCCGAGCTGCGGACGGGCGTCCCGGACCATGTGGTGGCGTGCGTCGGCGGCGGCTCGAACGCGGCCGGCACGTTCGCCGGGTTCGCCGACACCCCGGCGCGTCTGGTCGGCGTGGAGGCGGACGGCGGCGCGGGGGCGGCCCGCGGCCGGCTGGGTGTCCTGCACGGCTGCCGTTCGCTGTTCCTGCAGGACGACGACGGGCAGATCATCCAGGCGCACTCCATCGCGGCCGGGCTCGACTACCCGGGCGTCGGCCCGGAGCACGCCCATCTGCGCGACCTGGGCCGGGCCCGGTACGTCACGGTGACCGACGGCGAGGCGGTCGGCGCGGCGCTGCGGCTGGCACGCACCGAGGGGATCGTCCCGGCGCTCGAGTCGGCGCACGCCCTGGCATGGGTGATCCGCGCGGCGGGCGACGGCGACCTGCCCGCGGGGTCGACGGTGCTGATGACGTTGTCCGGCCGGGGCGACAAGGACGTCTCGACCCTGAAGGAGCTGCTGTGACGAACGCCCTGACCGCCGGCGCGGTCGAACGCCACCTGCGTGCCCGCCGGGACGCCGGCCGCGGCCTGCTCATGCCGTACGTCACCGGGGGGATCACGCCCGGCTGGACGGACTACCTGCGGGCGTTCGCCGCCGCCGGGGCGGACGCGATCGAGGTCGGGCTGCCCTTCTCCGATCCCACGATGGACGGCGTCACCATCCAGCAGGCCAGTGACACGGCGCTGGCCCGGGGGGCGAGCACCCGCCGGATCCTCGCCGACCTGGCCGAGGTCGGTGACCTGGGCGTGCCGCTGGTCGTCAGCACCTACTACAACCTGGTGCTGAACGACGGCCCGGAGGCGTTCTGCGCCGCGCTGCGCCGGGCCGGCGCCGGCGGCCTGATCGTGCCCGACCTGCCGGTGCACGAGGCGGACGAGCTGACGGACGCGGCCGAAGCCGCCGGGATCGAGCCGGCCCTGCTGGCCTCGCCGGCGACGCCGCAGCCGCGGCTGGCGGAGATCGCGGGCCGCAGCCGCGGGTTCGTGTACGCGGTGTCGCTGATGGGCACCACCGGCGAGCGGACCGCCCTCGCCGCTTCGGCGGCGGAGCTCACCGGGCGGATCAGGCGCGTCACCGACCGGCCGGTCTTGCTAGGATTTGGCATTTCCACCCCGGACCAGGCACGCGAAGCCCGCCGGCACGCCGACGGCGTGGTGGTCGGCGCCGCGGTCATGCGGCGGGTGCTCGACGGGGCCGGGCCGGACGACCTGCGGGCCTTCCTGGCGACCCTGCGCCTGGCCCTCGACCAGGAGTGTGACCGACCACGATGACCTCCGACGCCGGGCACGAGGCGAGATACCGCGCCATCGCCGCCGACCTCGCCGCGAAGATCCGGTCGGGGCGTTACGCCCCCGGTGAGGCGCTGCCGCCGCAGCGGGAGCTGAGCGCCTCCTACGGGGTGACGCTCATGACGTTGCGCCAGGCGTTGCGGGAGCTGAGCGACGAGAGGCTGATCGTGCAGCGGCCCGGCAGGGGCACGTTCGTCGCCCCGCCGCACCTGGCGTACCAGCTCGACTCGCTCCGCAGCCTGGCCGACGACCTGCGTGAACAGGGCCATGACGTGCGGACCGCGGTGGCCGGGCGGGCGGTGCGCCGGGCCCCGGCGCGGATCGCCGCGGAGCTGCGGCTGCGTCCCGGCGACACCGCCCTGCGGCTGGAGCGGGTCCGTGAGTTCGCCGGGCGTCCCGCCGTGCACCAGGTGTCCTGGGTCCGCCGGCCGGTGGCCGACCGGATCCGCGACCGCGACTTCACCGCAGTCTCCCTCTACACGGCTCTGGCCGACGCGGGGGTGACGGTCTCCCGGGCGGCGGAGGTGGTCCGGCCCGGTCTGCTCGACGCCGCCGCCGCCCGTCACCTGCACGAGCCGCAGGGCAGCCCGGTGCTCGTCAGCTCCCGGATCACCTACGCGCTCGACGCCACGCCGGTGGTGTCCGACCATGCCACGATCCTCGGCAGCATGATGGAGATCCGCACCGAACGCGCCGCCACCGGCCTCTCTCTTACCTGGGGGGCCACCAGCTGAGCCGGTCCGTCACCGGTGCGTACGGTCGCCGTGGCGGCGGATGAGCTCCTGGAGTGCGGCGAGTTCGGCCGACAGGGCGGCCCGGCCTTCGCCGGTGATGACGACCCAGGTCTTCGGGCGCCGCCCGTCGTACCCCTTCTCCAGCACGATCAGGCCGGCTTCTTCCAGGACGGCGAGGTGCCGGTTGAGGTTTCCCCGGGGCAGTTCGAGCACCTGGTGGAGGTAGGTGAACTCCACCTTGGCCGCCTCGTCGGCGATGGCGAGGATGCCGAGGCGGTGGCGCTGGTGGACGACGTCGCTCAGGCGTCCGGTGGGGTGGGTCACGGACGCGTCCTTCGCAGGGCGTGCAGGCCGGCGTAGCGCCACACGGTCAGGCCCGTCCCGGCGATCAGCCCGGGCATCCACGCCATGTTCACGAACTCCCCCGGAAGCAGGTGGGCGAGGTCTCCTTCCGGCGGGAAACGCAGGGCGTGGTCGACGGTCTGGACGACCGCCGAGCCCTTGATCCATGCCGGTCGCGGGCCTGCCTAGCGGCCGATCTTGTCCAGCTCGGCGAGGTCCTCGCCGGAGAGCGGCAGGCCGGCGCCGGCGGCGTTCTCGCGCAGGTGCGCCACCGACGAGGTGCCGGGAATGAGCAGGATGTTCGGCGACCGGCGCAGCAACCAGGCCAGGGCGACGGACATCGGCGTCGCCTCCAGCCGGGCGGCCACCGCCGAGAGCGCCGAGGACTGGAGCGGGCTGAAGCCGCCGAGCGGGAAGAAGGGCACGTAGGCGATGCCCTCCCGGGCGAGCTCGTCGATCAGTTCGTCGTCGTGCCGGTGGGCGAGGTTGTACATGTTCTGCACGCACACGATGGGCGCGATGGTCCGCGCCTCGGCGACCTGTTCCGGCGTCGCGTTGCTCACGCCGAGGTGCCGGATCAGCCCTTGCCGCTGGAGTTCGGCGAGAGCCTCGTACGGTTCGGCGAGTGAGCCGGGCCGAGGTCCGCTGGCGTCGCCGAGCCGGAGGTTGACGAGGTCGAGCACCTCGAGACCGAGGGCTTCGAGGTTGTCGTGGACGGCGCGGCGCACGTCTTCCGGCCGCCGCGCGGGGGGCCAGCCGCCCTGCTCGTCGCGGGTCGCGCCGACCTTGGTCACGATGTGCAGCGCTTCGGGGTACGGGTGCAGCGCCTCGCGGATCAGCTGGTTGGTGACGCGCGGCCCGTAGGCGTCGCTGGTGTCGATATGGGTGATCCCGAGGTCGGCGACCTCGCGGAGGACGGCGAGTGCGCTGTCGCGGTCGGCCGGCGGACCCATCACCCCGGGACCGGCGAGCTGCATGGCACCGTAGCCGAACCGGGTGACGGTCAGGTCGCCCAGGGTCCAGGTGCCGCCGGGAAGCGAAGCGGGGAACGTCGTCATGCCTCTGCCTTTCAAGGGTGAGCAAGAGTCTTTCGGAAACTTGCTCCAGTCTGGTGAGGTAACTCCCCATGGGGAAGCAGGCACTTCAAGGTACGTAGGACACCCGCGGGTTCGCTTTCGTGGCGGCCATGTCCCGGCGTGACCGGGCCTCGGCGGCCCAGTGGGGCGCGTTCCACCGGTCGGCGATGACGGCGGCCCGGGCCAAGTGGGCGGCGGCCTCCTGATCGCGGCCGAGGAAGACGGCCAGCTCGCCGAGGGTGTGGGCGACCGGACGCAGCGCCACCGCCAGGCTCGTGACGCCCGCCGGAGGGCCGTCGCGGTGAGGGAGCAGCGCCGCGTAGATCTCCTCGGCGGCGGCGCGGTCGTCCAGGGCGATGACGGCCATCGCGCGGGCGGTGGTGAGGAAGGTGAAGAAGTAGTCGGGCCGGATCGGGTCCGATGCGCGCACCCGGCGGGCCTCGGCGGTCAGGCCGCTGGCGTGCAGGGCGAGGGCCAGCAGGTCGGCGGCGATCGGGCCGGTCGCCTCGTGGAGGGCGCGCACCTCGTCCAGGTGCTCGCCGAGGGTGCCGTCGTTCACCCAGGTCGCGGCCAGCGCGAGGCCGAGGAAGCCGGGGGCGTGCAGCGATCCGGCGCGCCGCATGCCGCCGGCGGCCTCGGTGTAGAGCCGTTCTGCGTCGGCGAACCGGCCCTCGATGAGGGCCAGGGTCGCCAGCGTCACCTCGGCGACGCCGATCGCCTCGGGCATCCGGTAGGTACGCGCGAGGTCGAGGGCCTCGGCGGTCACCCGGCGCATGGTGGCCGGGTCGCCGGCCCCTGCGGCGACGGCGGCGTGGTTGAGCAGCCCGGTGACGCGGTAGACGGGCAGGTCGTGCTCGGTGCCGAGCGCCACCAGCTCGTGGCAGAGCTCGTCGCTGCCGATCGATGCGGTGTGGCCGCGGGTCAGGATCCGGAGCGCCGCCGCCCGCAGGCGGGGCCCGGTGGCCAAGCCGAGCGCCTCGCGGGCCGCCGCCGTGACAGTGGGGTCGTCCTCGCCGGCCAGTTCCTCGGCGTAGGAGACGAGGAGGCGGCCGCGTACCTCCGCAGTGAGGTCGGTGCGTTCGAGCAGGCGGCTCAGCCGGTCCACGACGGGCCGGTCCACCGTGCCGTACGGGCGGGACTGCCAGGGCGTCGGCTCGGTCCAGGCGGTGAAGGCGGCGATCATCAGGTCGTCGCGTCCCAGGGACTCCGCGTACTCGACGGCCTGCCGGCGGGTCGTCCGGGCGGCGGCCACGGCGCCGGCCCGGATCTGCGCGCGGAGCAGCCTGCCGTGCAGGGCCACGCGTTCCTCCGGACTGGTCGAGTTGGCGACGGCGTCGGCGAGGAGATCGGCCGCGACGTCGTGGGCGTAGCGGGCCTCGGCCAGCTCGGCGGCCCGGACGCAGTAGCCGACGGCCTTGGGGGATCCGGCACGGGCGTAGTGGTGCGCGAGCGCCGTGATGTCGCCGGTGGGTTCCAGGGCGGCGGCGACGCGGGCGTGCACGCGGGCCGCCCGCAGGCGGCTGACGTCGGCCAGGAGGGTGTCGCGGACGAGGGCGTGGACGAACCGGACCCGTCCGGGCGCGGGCTCGCTCAGCAGTCCGGCGATCACGCCCGCGTCCAGCGCGTCCAGCACGCTGTCGGCGTCGCTGTCGGCGGCGTCGACCAGCATGTCCACCGAGCTTTCCCGGCCCGCGACCGCGGCCAGCCGCAGCACGGCCACGCCTTGCCCGGGCAGCCGTGCCAGGCGGCGCCGCAGCACGTCCCGTACGCCTTGCGGGACCTCCGAGAGGGCGACCAGCGCGCCTTCTCCGTTCAGCAGCCGCGCGCTCTCGCGCACGTAGAACGGGTTGCCGCCGGTGCGCTCGGCGATGCCGGCGACGGTCTCGTCGTCGGCATCGCACTCGTTCCGTACGAGCTGGGCCACGGCGGCGTCGTCCAGGCCGGGCAGGGCGAGCCGCAGGGGTGCGGCGCGGGCGAGGGCGGCCAGCAGGTCGGTGAGATGGCCGCTCTCCTCCGCCCGGTAGGCCGCGACGACCAGGATGGGGGCCCGCGTGCCGAGGCCGCCGCCGAGCAGCTCCAGCGTGGCGGCGTCCGCCCAGTGCAGGTCGTCCAGCACGACGGCGACCGGGCGTTTCGCGGCGACCGCCGCGAGCCATCGCCACACGGCCCTGCGCAGGCGGAACCGGCCGGCGGTGGCGTCGGCGTCCACCGGCGCGGTGTCGGTGAGCAGCGGCGCGAGGTCGTCCGCGTGCTCGCCCGGTGACGTGGCCGCGGCGACGGCTCTCAGCGCCTCGGTCCAGGCCCACGCGGGCGGCGCGCCGGCGGCCTCGGGGCAGTGACCGGCGGCGACCAGCCATCCGGTACGTTCCAGCCGCCTGCCGAGGTGTTCCAGGAGCGTCGACTTGCCGAGCCCGGCCTCACCAGTGACAAGGGCGACGCGGGCTCCGTCGGCTGCGGCCTGTTCGGCGGCCGTGACCAGCGCTGACAGCTCCGCCTCACGCCCGACGAACGACGCCTCGGCGATAGGGGCCGTCCCGGGGAGGGTGACCGTCGGCGGAAGCGGAGCGGTCAACAATGGCCGGGCAGTCAACAGTGGCGGAAGCATCTGCGGTGACGAAGACATCTCCGGTGGGGGAGGCGACTGCGGTGGCAGGGGTACGGTCGCGCGGAGGACGTCGGTGCGTCCGGTGAGGATGGCCTCCTCCAGTGCCGTCAGGTCCGGGCCGGGGTCGAGTCCGAGCTCCTCGGCGAACAGGCGGCGGGCGCGGCGGAGGGTGGCCAGGGCGTCGGCCTGGCGGCCGCTGCTCCACAGCGCCAGGGCGTGCAGCCGCCAGCCCTCCTCGCGCAGGGGCTCGCCGCGGGTGAGCCGCTCGGCCTCGGGCACCACCGTCGCGGGGTCGCCGGTCCGCAGGCCCGCCGCGACGTGCAGTTCGGCGGCGACCAGGCGCAGCTCGTCCAGCCTGGCCGTCTCGGCGGCGGCCCACGGCTCGTCGGCGACCTCGGCGAACGCCGGTCCCCGCCACAGCTCCAGCGCCTCGGCGAGCCGTGCCCGGGCGGCGCGCGGGTCGGTGACCGTACGGGCCTGGTCGAGCAGGTCCTCGAACCGCCACGCGTCCACCGAGTCCGGCGGCAGCCGCAGCGCGTAGCCGGGCGGCGCGCTCACCAGCAGCCGGGCCGGCGCGCGCGGCGGGCGCCCCGGCTCCAGCAGCCGGCGCAGGTTGGACACGTACGCCTGCAAGGACATCAGCGCCCGCGCGGGCGGCTCCCCGCGCCACAGGTCCTCGATCATCCGGTCGACCGGCACGACCTGCCCGCGCGCCGCCACCAGCAGCGCCAGCACGCCCCGCTGCCGCGGCCCGCCGGGGTGGACGGGCTCACCGTTCACCTCGGCGGCGAACTCGCCCAGCACCCGAATGAACACCATGATCCGTACATCGTACGAGGAGGCTTCCAAACCGGCTCCAAGCACCCTCCAAACACCCGGGAGCAGCCTGGACGCGTCGGCACGTCAAAGGAGAAGAACCATGTCGCTGAAGAACGTCAACACCGTCCTGGCCGCCGCCGGTGCCCTGTTCATCCTCTACATCGGGGTGTCCTACGTCCTGACCCCCGAGACGTCCGCCCCGACCTTCGGCCTGCCGGACTGGCCTTCGGGCGACGGCGGCGGCTTCCTGATCCTGAAGGGCATCCGCGACATCGGGTCGGGCCTGGTCCTGGGCGTCCTGCTGGTGACGGGCCAGCGCCGGGCCCTGGGCTGGGTCCTGCTGACGATGGCCGTCATCCCGTTCGGCGACATGGCCAACGTGCTGGCCCACCACGGCTCGGTGGCCGCCGCGTTCGGCATCCACGGCCTGACCTCGGCGCTGGTGGCCGTCACCGGCCTGCTGATGCTCCGCGAGACGGGCAAGGCGGGCCGGCCCGCCTGACGCCCGCGAGCCCCGGAGGGCTCACCCGTCGCCGAACCGGTCGCGGACCGCGCGGAAGGCGGCCTCGGTGCCGGAGAGCGCCCGGGCCACCATCTCGTCGGTGTGCGACACGCTGACGAACCAGTTGTGCCTCGGGTGGATGTAGACGCCGTTGTCGAGGGCGACGCGGGAGAAGTGCATCATCCGTTCGAAGTCCTGATCGGCCAGGAACCGGAAGTAGGGCATCTGCGCGGGCCCGGTGTAGGAGATGGCGAGGTCGTGGGCCTTGGCCTGCTCCACGATGCCGCTTCTGAGCAGTTCGCCCGCGCGTTCCATCCTGGCGATGCCGTCCTCGTCGCGGATGGCGTTGATCGTGGCGATGGCGGCGGCCATGGGCACCGCCGCGAACCAGTAGGTGCCCGTGCTGAAGATGCTGGTGGCGGCGTCCCGGAGGGTTTCGACGCCGAGGACCGCCGAGACGGTGTAGCCGTTGCTGACCGCCTTTCCCCAGGCGCTGAGGTCAGGCTGGATCCCCAGGGACTCCCAGCTGCCGCCGAAGTTCAGCCGGAATCCGCAGCGGACGTCGTCCAGGATGAGCACCGCGTTCCTGGAGTCGCACACCTGGCGGAGTTCGCGGGCGAACGCCGGGTCGGCCAGTTCCTGGTCTTCGCCGTCGTTGTGCTTGAAGGGGGTGACGATGATGCCGGCCAGGTCGTCGCCCGCCTCGTCCACGGCGGCCCGCAGGCTCGCGTGGTCGTTGTACTCGAAGTACCGCAGGGCGGCGCGGTCCGACGGGAGCACCCCGGCCAGTCCGGGGGTGCACCAGGGGGCGGCTCCGTGGTAGCTGCCCCGGGCGACCAGGATGACGGATCTGCCGGTGGCGGCCCGGGCGATGGTCAGGCAGGTGGTCGTCGCGTCGGTGCCGTTCTTGGCCAGGTAGGCCCAGTCGGCGTGGTCGACGACGTCCACCAGCAGTTCGGCCAGTTCCACCATTCTGGCCGAGGGGGCGTTCTGGCAGTCGGCCCGCCGCCGCTGGGCCGCGGCGGCGGCTTCGACCCCGGCGTGCTGGTAGCCCAGGACGATGGGCCCGTATCCGCAGAGCAGGTCGACGAACTCACGGCCGTCGACGTCGCGGATCAGGGCCCCTTCGCCGTGGGAGAGGTACTGCGGGAAGTTCTCCGGGAACAGGCCCGCCCGCTGATGTCCGTACATCCCGCCTGGAATGACCCGGCGCGCCCGTTCGCGGAGCGCGGCGTCCGAAGTCCCAGCCATGATCACACTCGTCCTTTCAGAGGTCACACGAGAAGCAGGTCAGCAAGCCCCCTGAAGGGGGAGAACGGGACGATCCTCCTTACGCTCGGGCGGCTCGGACCTGGGAGTAGATGGCCGTGGCGGCCAGCGCCATGAGGCCGAGCATCCAGTACTGCCATGCCTGCGACAGGCCGAGGAACACGGTGGTGTTCTGGATGACCTGCAGGAGTACGACGCCGAACAGGACGCCGATGAAGCTGCCCCGGCCGCCGAAGATGGAGGCTCCGCCGAGGACGACGGCGGTGATGCTGGCCATCGTGTAGCTGACGCCGGCGGTGGGGTCGCCCACGCCGATCTGCGCCATCAGCAGCAGGGCGCCGAGCATGGTGAGCAGCGCGCTGGCGACGTAGACGACGAGGTGGACGCGGGTCACCGGGATTCCCCGGTTGCGCGCGGCGTGCTCCGACGAGCCGGCGCCCCGCAGGCGCAGGCCCATCATCGAACGCCGGGACATCACTTCCAGCGCGATGAGGACGGCCGCGCCGACGATGACCGCGTAGGGGATCGGGCCGATGCGCGCCCCGAGCGCCTCGGTGACGGTGCTGGAGATCGATCCGCCGGGCGAGTCGCGCATGACCAGGGAGAATCCCTGGAGCGCGGTGTAGGTGACCAAGGTGGCGACCACCGGTGTCACCCTCGCGTATCTGACCATCATCCCGTTGCCCAGTCCCACGGCGGCCGCCGCGAGGAACATCAGCACGAATCCGAGGATCCACCACCCGGCTCCGTACCCGTCGAGGACGTAGAACGAGGCGATGACCACGAGGGTCCCGCTCAGGGGGCCGACCGACAGGTCGATTCCTCCGGTGAGCATGACGATGAGCTGTCCGGCGGCGAGGAAGAGCACGGGCGCCGCCAGGCCGAGCATGCTGGCGATGTTGAACTCGGACAGGAAGCGCTCGCTCCTGGTGGCGCTCACCAGGGCCAGCAGGACGATCGCGGCCGCCAGGAACAGGCTGGGCGCCTGCTCGCTGGAGAGCAGGCGGCGGAACCTGTCGAGCGGGCCCTTGCGCCGGGCCGGTCCGGCGGCCTCCTCGCTCTGGGCCGAGGTCGCCGCCGTGAGGGACGCCTCGGTGATGGCGTGCTCGGAGATCTCGTCGCCGGTCAGTTCGCGGACGACCCGCCCTCGGGAGAACACGAGCACGCGGTCGCACAGCCCGGCGAGTTCGACGTTGTCGGAGCTGAGCACGACCACCGGTGTCCCCGACTCGGCGGTGGACCGGAGCCGGTGGTAGATGTCGGACCGTACGCCGACGTCGATCCCCTGGGTGGGTTCGTCGCACAGCAGCACTTTGGGGTCCGACAGCAGGGAGCGGCCGAGCACCACCTTCTGCTGGTTCCCGCCCGACAGGTGCTCCACGGCGGAGTCGGGCGAGGCCACCTTGATGCCGAGCTGGCGGATCTCCTCGGCCACCAGGGCGTTCTCGGCCGATCCCTTGACGACCCCGGCTGAGGCGGTCTGGTTCGTGGCGGCGACGCCGAGGTTCTCCTTGACCGACAGGACGGTCGCGACGCCTTCGACGTGCCGTTCCTGGGGCATGAGGACCACGCCGGCCCGGCGGGCGCGGCGGGGGCTGCCGAGTTCCACGGGCCGGCCGGCGACGGTGACGCGGCCGCCGGTGACGGGGTCGGCTCCGCCGAGCGCGCGGATGAACTCGCGCTGGCCGTTGCCTTCCACGCCGGCCAGGCCGAGGACCTCGTTGCGGGCGAGGGTGGTGGTGATCCCGCGGAGCCGGTCCGAGCGCAGATCGCGTACTTCCATGACGACGTCGCCGACGGAGGAGGGCCGCGGCGGGAACAGCGCGTCGATCTCCCGGCCCGCGATGCGGGTGATGATCTCCTCCTCGGTCACCTCCGAGGCGAGGAAGGTGCCGCGGATCTGGCCGTCGCGCAGCACGGTGAGACGGTCGGACAGGGCCATCACGTCGGGCAGCCGGTGGCTGATGTAGACGACGGCCATGCCGCCGGCGGCGGCCTTGCGTACCTGCTCGAACAGCCTGTCGATCTCGGCCACCATGAACGGCTCGGTGGGCTCGTCGAGGATCAGGACGCTGGGCTCGCAGGCCAGGGCCCCGCAGATCTCCAGCGCCTGCTTCTCGGCCAGGGTCAACCGGCCGGCCACGGCGGCCGGGTCGATGTCCATGCCCATGGGGAGCAGCCGTTCCCTGGCCCAGTCCTGAGCGTCGCCGAACGACGGCCGCAGCCGCTTGGGCACGCTCAGCAGGAGGTTCTCGGTGACGGTGAGGTCGGGGAGAAGCGCCGGGTGCTGGAAGGCGATGGCCAGGCCCTGCTCCCGGGCGGCGATCGGGGACAGGTGCCGCATCGGCTCGCCCGCGATCTCGATGGTGCCCGCGTCGGGTGCCAGCGCTCCGGACGCCACCGCCATGAGGGTGGACTTCCCGGCGCCGTTACCTCCCACCAGGGCGTGTATCTCGCCGGGGCGCACCTCGAAGTCGACCGCGTCGAGCGCGACGACGCCGGGGAAGCGTTTGGTCACCCCGCGGAGGACCAGTCCGGCTGTCGAATCGACCATGTGAAGGATCACTCCTCACTCGGCTCATCGCTTCCGCCGGGCGGGTGCCCGGCGGAAGGCGACAAGTGATCAGCTGTAGGCCTGCTTGAGCTGCTCCGGCGTGAGCTCGGAGGACAGGACAGCGCTGGCGGGAAGGTCGGGGTCACACTTCGGGGGCTTCGTCTCGTCGAGCGTGTCCTCGAAGATCGGGATGTTGATGATCTCCGGCTCGTCGTTCTCGATCCCCTGGTGCGCGGCGACGGCCTTGCGCAGCGCGAGACGGATGATCCAGGTACGCGCCGACACGGTCACGGTCTGGAAGGTCGGGTGCTTGTCGGCGTTCTCCTCCCAGGCGCAGGCGAAGCCGTTGTTGTCGTTGGCGGTCCACTTCGGCAGCGGCCGGCCGGCCTGGAGGAAGGCGCGGATGCCGCCCAGGGAGGCGTCGCCCGAGTCGGTGATCACGCCGTCGATGGTCGGGTACTTGGTGAGCAGCCCGGCGACGACCTTCTGCATCTGGGCGGGGTTCCAGTTGGTGTCGACCGGCTTGCCCGGCTCGTTCAGCAGCTTGACGTTCCCGCAGGCGGAGTTCTCCTTGAGCTCCTTCTCGATGCCGATCATCTCGGTGATGCTCTGCGTGTTGCCCGGGGTGCCGCCGAGGAAGACGACGTTGCCGCCCTTCTCGCCGAGGGCGTCGCACATCCAGCGGGTCCAGGTGACGCCGTCGTTGACCGTGTTGTGGCCGACGAACGTGGTGTAGTCCACGCCCGGCTTGCCGCCGGGGTTCGCCGTCCAGGGCACCACTTGCACGCCGGCCTTGTACGCCTCACGCAGGGTCGGCAGCAGCGCCTCGCCGGCGTCGGGGAAGACCACGAGGGCTTCGACGCCCTGGGCGACCAGGGCCTTGATGTCGCTGATCGCCTTCTGCGGGTTGTTCTGGCCGTCGGCGTAGGGCAGAACGGTGATGTTGGGGCACTTGGCGGCCTCGTCCTCGAACTCGGCGCGGGCCGTCTTGCGGAAGGCGTTGTCGCCGGTGCCGTCCGCGAGCGCGACCTTGACCGGCTTGGTGCCGCAGAAGTCGGACATGGGGCGGAGCTGGGAGACGTCGCCGATCTTGGCCGCGTTGTCGTAGACGGCCTCGACGCCGCCCTCGGTGGCGTTGTCCGCGGCGCCCGGCCCGCCGGCGCAGGCCGACACGCCGAGGGCGAGGGCCAGGACGGCGGCCGAGCCGCGGGCCCGGAAGCGGGCTCTGGTGGAGGTCATGGGGTTCTCCTGTCTGGGGGACACTGGTGAGGGGTGCCTGGTCGGCTAGCGCGATGGCAGCGTGGAGGCGGGGTCGGGGGCGCGGGTGGTCAGCCGCGCGCGGACGGCGCTCCACGGCACGCCGCGGGCCACCACGCTCAGCGCGAGTACGGCGGCCTGGACGAGGAGCTGGGTGGCGGTGGAGGCGCCGGCGGCGAGCACCACCTGGTCCAGCTGGGTGAGGAAGAGCGCGGCGACGGCGGTGGCGGCCAGGTTGGTGATGCCGCCGGACAGCAGGCTTCCGCCGAGGACGACGGCCGCGATGGTGGGGAGCAGGTAGGTGTTGCCGAGCAGGATGTCCGGCGTGCGCAGGTAGCCGGCGAGCAGGACTCCGGCCAGCGAGTAGCAGATGCCCGCCGCCACGTACGCGCCCATCTCGTAGGAGCCGGTGGGCAGGCCGAGCAGCCGGGCCGCGGGCCGTCCGGCGCCGACGGCGATGAAGCGCCGGCCGAGCACCGTGTGGCGGATGATCCAGTGCGCGAGCCCGACCACGACGACCGCGACCAGCAGCAGGTTCGGGATGCCGGCGACCGATCCGACGGCGAACGCGCTGAGGGCGGCGCTGGCGGAGGCGGGGAAGCCGCTGGAGACCTGCAGGACCACGCCGATGAGGATGGAGTTGACCGCCAGGGACGCCACGAACGCCGCGATGGACAGCCGGACCACGGCGAAACCGATGATCAGCCCGCCCAGCGCGCCCGCGACCAGGGCGAGCCCGACGGCCGCCCAGACGGGGACTCCGGACGCGGCGGGGAGTTTGGTGGCGAGCACCGCGGCCAGCGCCATCCCGCCGGGCACCGACAGGTCGATGCCGCCGTGGGCGACGACGAGGGTCTGACCGAGCGCGGCGATCGCCATCACCGCCGCGAACGGCAGCATGGACAGCACCGCGGATCCGGACAGGCTGCCGGGCGAGATGAGCGGGCTGGCGGCGAAGAGCAGCAGCGTGATCAGCCAGATGGAGGAGAAGCGACCGGCCCTGAGGCGACGCAGATCGATCAGTCCACCAGGTCCGGCGCGCTTGGCCGGCGGCGAGGTCGTACGCCGAGACATTTACGAGTACCTCTCTGGAAATCTGCAGGGACCGCGGGTCCGTGCTCAGATGGCGGTGTAGCCGCCGTCTACGGCCACGTCCGCGCCGGTCACGAAGCTGGCGGCGGAGCTCAGCAGGAAGGTGACCACCTTGGCCACCTCGTGGGGGTCCGCCAGGCGGGCGATCGGGTGGCCGGCGATGAGCCGCTGCCGGGCGGAGTCGGGATCGGGCTGGGAGCCGAGGTAGGTGGCCAGCTGCTCGGTGGCGACCGATCCGGGGCTGACGACGTTGCAGCGGATCCCGGCGGCGGCGTAGTCGACGGCGATCTGGCGCGACAGCTGCAGCACCGCTCCCTTGGAGGCGCAGTAGGCGGCCTGGCCGGGCAGGCCGACCGTGCCGGAGATCGAGGAGAGGTTGACGATCGACCCGGGGGTCCCCTGGGCGAGCATCGCGGCCACCGCGTGCTTGGACAGCAGGAAGGTGCCGGTCGCGTTGACCGTCATGACCCGGTTCCACTCGTCGAGGGTGGTCTCGACCAGGGGTTTGGCCACGATCGTGGCGGCGCAGTTGACCAGGCCGTCGAGGCGTCCCCACCGGTCGGTGGCGATCTTGAAGGCTTCGGCGACCGCGTCCTCGTCGGTGACGTCCAGCCCGTGTGCCAGGGCGTCGTGTCCGCTGGAACGGAGTTCGGCGGCGAGCCGTTCCACGGGTTCGACGCGTTGATCCGTCAGGAGAACGGACGCGCCGGCCGCCGCGCACTCGCGCGCTGTGGCGGCGCCGATGCCGCCTCCGGCACCGCTGACGATCACTACTTCTGGCACAACTCAGCCCCTCTCCCACGGAATGTCCGATTCGTCGGGTCACCATTGCATGCAGCGTGCAGCATGTCAACGACTTGACGTGCTGCATGCTGCATGCCACTCTGCCGGGTATTCACTCACCACCGGACCCGAGGGATGGCACGTTGACCGGCTCACCTACCGCAAGCGGCGTCCAGGTCGGGGTCGCTCAGATCAGCGTCGACCGGACAGACGTGGCCGCCAACGTCGAGCGGGTCATCGAGACCCTGCGGGCCGGCGCGGCGGGCGGGCACCAGCTCGTGGTCTTCCCCGAGTGCGTGCTGACCGGCTACCTGTTCGACTCCCGCGCCGAGACGCGCGCCGCCGCGATCGGCGCCGCCGACCCCAGGATCGGCCGCATCGTGCGCGCCTGCGCGGAGACCTCCGTGCACGCGGTGGTGGGCCTGCTGGAGGAGGCGGACGGGCGGGTCTACAACTCGGCCCTGGTGCTCGGACCCTCCGGGATCATCGGCCGCTACCGCAAGCAGCACCTGCCCTACCTCGGCGCGGACCGGTTCGTCGACCCGGGCGCCGACGCCGCGCCCCGGGTGGCCGACACCCCCTTCGGCCGGGTCGGCGTGATGATCTGCTTCGACCTGCGCTTCCCCGAATCGGCCCGCGAGCTCGCGCTCCAGGGCGCCGACCTCATCGCGATGCCCACCAACTGGCCCATGGGGTCGGACATGCTCGCCGACCACATGACGCGGGTGCGCGCGCTGGAGAACCTCGTCTATCTCGCGGTCGCCGACCGCGCCGACGCCGAGGCCGGCACCCGCTTCATGGGCAGAAGCCAGATCATCGCCCCCTCCGGAGAGGTGCTGGCCGACGCGGGCCAGGACGAAGGGCTGTTCGGGGCGTCGATCGACGTCCGGGCCGCCCGTACGAAACGGCTGATCAAGAAGCCGGGCGAGTTCGAGCTGCCGGTGTTCGCCGGGCGCCGCCCCGAGATGTACGGCGAGCTCACCCGCCCGATGGCCTCGGGCCAGTAACCGGATCGAACAGGAAGGCCGACATCACCATGTGTGGACCAGCGCTCATCAGCGAAGCGACCAGGAACAAGATCGCGGCTTACTGTGCGGAGTTCCGCGAGGTCACCCGCAGCCCCTTCGGTCCCGACGACGAGATCGGCATGCTCAACCTGATCACCCCCGAGGCGTCGCGTGAGGTGCTGAGCCGGGCGGACGGCGGCAGCGTCATCGACCTGTCGGTGGACTACTTCGTCGGCATGCCCTCGTGGACGAAGGCCGGCGACCCGAACTTCCAGCAGTGGATGACGCACACCCCCGCCGGCACGGTCCTCGACGACATCACCGGAGTGGGCCGCGAGCAGAACGAGCTGGTCTCCTACTCGGGCGACGCCATCTCGATGTACACCCACTGCGGGACGCACATCGACACCCTGAACCACTTCGGCTACAACGGCAAGATCTGGAACGGGTTCTCCGCCGAGGAGCACATCAGCTCCCGGCACTGGACCAAGTGCGGCGCGGAGAAGATCCCTCCGATCATCGCCCGCGGGGTGCTGTTCGACATCGCCGCCCTGTACGACACCGACATCCTGCCCGACAACCACGGGATCGGCGCGGACGACCTGCGCGAGGCCATGCGGCGGCAGAATGTCGAGTTCCGTCCGGGCGACGTGGCGCTGATCCGCACCGGCCGGATGCGCGCCTGGCCCGCGATCGACGCCTACATCGACAACAGCCCAGGCCTGAACCTGGAAGGGGCCGAGTTCCTCGCCCGGATGGGCGCCTCCGTCATCGGCGGCGACACCCTCGCCCTGGAGCAGATGCCCGGCGCGGACGAGGAGAACTGGCAGGTCGTCCACACCTATCTCCTGGGGGAGGCGGGCGTCCCCATCATGGAGGTCGTCGACTGCGAGCAGATCTCGGCCGAACGGCTCTACGAGTTCGCCTTCGTCGTCGCCGCCATGAAGCTGCGCGGCGCGACCGGCGCCCCGATGCGCCCGCTCGCCATGCCGCTGCGCCCGTGACCCTGCCGGCCCCCTTCTCCCGAACCTGCCAGACCCCCGGAGGTCCCCATGCCCGCCCGACCGACTGAGTCGGCCATCGACCGGAGCCGTACGTCCTACGGCGACGACGGTTTCAGCACCTACCTACGGCGTGCTTTCCTGGCCTCCAGCGGGTACGACGACGAGGCGCTCGACCGGCCGATCATCGGCATCGCGGTGACCAAGTCCGACTACAACACCTGCCATCGCGACATGCCGGCCCTGCTGGAAGCCGTCAGACGCGGCGTCCTGGAAGCCGGCGGCCTGCCCATGGACTTCCCGACCATCTCTCTCGGGGAGATCCTCACCTCCCCGACGACGATGCTGTTCCGCAACCTGCTCGCGATGGACACCGAGGAGATGATCCGCGCCCTGCCGATGGACGCCGCGGTCCTCCTCGGCGGGTGCGACAAGACGGTGCCGGCCCAGCTCATGGCCGCCGCCTCCTCCGACAAGCCGGTCCTGCTCGAAGTGGTCGGGCCGATGATGACCGGCAGCTGGCAGGGCGAGCGCCTCGGCGCCTGCACCGACTGCCGCCGCTTCTGGGGCCGGCACCGGGGCGGCGAGCTTGACGAGTCCGAGATCACCGGCGTCCGCAACGAGCTCGTGTCGACCGCGGGCACGTGCGCGGTCATGGGCACCGCGTCCACCATGGCCTGCCTCACCGAGACCCTCGGCATGATGCTGCCCGGCGGCGCCACCCCTCCGGCCGCCACCGGCGCCCGCCTGCGGCACGGCGCCGAGACCGGCCGCCGGGCCGTCGAACTGGCCCGGTCGGGAGGCCCCGTCCCGCGCGAGATCCTCACCCCGGCCGCCTTCCGCAACGCCGTCCGGGTGCTCTCGGCGATGAGTGGATCGACGAACGCGCTGGTCCACCTGATCGCCGTCGCGCGGCGGGCCGGAGTGGACCTCACGCTCAAGGACTTCGACGTGATCGGCGCCGACGTGCCGTTCCTGGTCGACTGCAAGCCCGCCGGATCGGGATACCTGGAGGACTTCCACCGGTCGGGCGGCCTGCCGGCCCTGCTCAAGGTCCTCGAACCGCTGCTCGAACGGGAGACCGTCGGCGTCTCCGGCAAGCCGCTCGGCTCGCTGATCGACGAGAGCCCGGCGCGCGAGGACTGGCAGACGACGATCCGCCCGCTGGGGGACCCGCTCGGCGCGGCGGGCAGCCTGGCGGTGCTCCAGGGCACGCTCGCGCCGAGGGGAGCGGTCATCAAGTCGGCGGCCGCGAGCCCGCACCTGATGAACCACACCGGGCCGGCCCTGGTCATCGACTCGGCGCAGGACGCCCAGCGGATCCTGGACGACCCGGACCTGGACGTCACCCCGGACCACGTCCTGGTGCTGCGCAACGCGGGGCCGATCGCGGCGGGCATGCCCGAGGCGGGCGCCCTGCCCATCCCCGCCAAGCTGGCCCAGGCCGGGATCAGGGACATGGTGCGGGTCTCCGACGCGCGGATGAGCGGCACCTCCTACGGCACCGTGGTGCTGCACTGCGACCCGGAGAGCGCCGCCGGAGGACCGATCGCGCTCGTCCGCGACGGCGACCTCATCAGGCTGGACGTCGCGGCGCGGCGGCTCGACCTCCTCGTGGACGAGGACGAGCTGGAGCGCCGGCGCGCGGACTTCGTCCCGCCCGAGCTGCCCGCACGGGGGTGGCGCAGACTGTACGCGCAGACGGTCCTGCCGGCCAGCGAGGGAGCGGACCTGTCGTTCCTCTGACCGGCGGCGTTGCATGCCGCATGCCACATCTTCGTCCTGAGTGATATCGTCTCGGCCGACCACGGCGTTCTGGCGCTGCGCGGACCGACTGACCGGGAGCCATGTCCATATGGAGCAGATCTCGACGGACCAGACGTCGCTGGCGGCCCAGACCTTCGAAGCGGTCCGCCGGGCCATCGTCACGGGTGAGCTGGCACCTGGCACGCTGCACTCCGTCGTGGAGATCGCCGCCCAGCTGGGGGTCTCGCGGACGCCCGTCCGTGAGGCCCTGCTGCAGCTCGCCACGCACGGCGTGGTCCGGTTCGAGCGGAGCCGGGGCGTCCGGATCCTCGAGATAGCCACGCGCGACATCGAAGAGATCTACACGCTGCGCTACCTGCTCGAAGTCCCCTCGGCCTACCGCGCCGCGACCATGATGACCGACGACCAGATGGCGTCCTTCTCCAAGGCGCTCGAACGGATGCGGCAGGCTTGCGAGAGCGGGGACGAGCGGCTCTTCCAGGAGGAGGACGTGGCCTTCCACGAGATGATCCTGGAGGCCGCGGGCAACACGCGGGTGACCCAGTCCGTCGCGACGATGCGGGCGCAGATGGCCGCGCGCGGCCTGTCCACGACCAAGACGCGGACTCTGTGGGACATCTGGCGGGTTCACGAGCGCATTCTCGAGGCCATCCAGGCCCGGGACGAGCAGGGGGCGGCCCAGGCCATGCGCGATCATCTCCTGGGGACGACGCGGCTGCTGCTGACCCAGTCGACCGGCGACCCGGAGGCCGGCGCCCGCTACGCCCCGCCCGTGCTTCCCGTCTTCACCGACGACTGAGCCCGCCGCTAACTGAGCAGACCTCGCCGGTACCCCTCGCCGACGGCGGCGGCGCGGTCGCGGACGCCGAGTTTGTCGTAGATGTGCAGCAGGTGGGTCTTGATGCTCGCCTCGCTGATGAAGAGCTTGGCGGCCGCCTGGCGATTGGAGGCGCCGTCGGCGACGAGGGCGAGGACCTGGAGTTCGCGGTCGGAAAGGGCGGCCTTGACCGGTCTGCGCACCTGGCCCATCAGACGGCCCGCGACGGAGGGCGATAGGACCGGCTCGCCGGCGGCCGTGGCGCGGACCGCGCGCAGAAGCTCGTCGGTGGGGGCGTCCTTGAGGAGATAGCCGGTGGCGCCGGCTTCGATGGCGGGCAGGACGTCGGAGTCGCCGTCGAACGTCGTCAGGACCAGGGTCTTGATGTGCGGGTGGGAACGGCGCAGGGCGGTGATGGCGGTGACGCCGTCCATCTCGGGCATGCGCAGGTCCATGAGGACGATGTCGACCCCGAGTGCGGCGGCGCGGTCGATGCCCTCGCGGCCGTTGGCGGCCTCGCCGGCGACCTCGATGTCGGGCTCGGCTTCGAAGGCGGCGCGCAGGCCGTCGCGGACGATGGGGTGGTCGTCGACGATCAGGAGGCGGATCACAGCACGTTTCCTTGGAGCGCGGGGACGGTGGCGCTGACGGCGGTGCCCTCGCCGGGCGTGCTCTCGATCTCGAGGGAGCCGCCGACGCCGCGCAGGCGCTGACGCATGCTGCTGAGACCGAATCCTCTGCTGCCGGGGTCGTGGATGCCGGTGCCGTCATCGCGGATGTCGAGCAGGACGACCGGGCCGGTGTAGGAGAGGGTGAGGCCGGCGCGGGTGGCGCCCGCGTGTTTGGCCACGTTGGCGAGGGCTTCCTGGGCGACGCGGAAGAGGGTGACCTCGATGGCGGGGCTGAGGGGGACGCGGTCGCCGGTCACCTCGACGTGCAGGTCGACGCCGGTGGTCTGGGTCCAGTTGCGGGCCAGGGTCGTCATGGCCTCGGGGAGGTGGGCTTCCTCCAGCTGGCGGGGCTGGAGGGCGGCGACGGAGCGGCGGGCCTCGGTGAGGCTGTCCTGGGCGAGGTCGAGCGCGAGTTCGAGGTGGGTGCCGGAGTCCTTGACGCGCTGGGCGGCGCGCAGCTGGGTGATGATGCCAGTCAGTCCTTGGGCCAGAGTGTCGTGGATCTCGCGTGCCATGCGCTGGCGTTCGTCGAGGATGCCGGCCTGGTGGGCCTGGGTGAGGAGCTGGGCGTGCAGGTCGGCGTTCTCCTCCAGGGCCGTCTGAAGGTCGCTGACTGCTTTGCGGTATTTGCGCTGCCGGTCCTCGATCCTGATGCCGAGGATGTGGCCGCCGCCGATGGCGACGGTCTGCACGGCGACGATCGCCACGTGGAAGGCGATGAGCTGGACGGTGGCCTGGGTCCAGTCGAGCGTCGAACCGTACAGGACGACGGAGGTGGCGGCGACGGCGGCGAAGGTCCACTTGGAGGGGGCGAAGTTGGCCGCCAGGAAGAAGCCGGAGATGCAGTAGATGACGAAGATGGGGTCGTGGAAGGCCAGCAGCGCGGCCGTGGACAGGACGCCGGCGAAGTGAACGGTGACGGCCACCCTCCGTCCGCGCACGGCGGCGGGAAGGAGGGTGCGGACGCCGAGAATCCAGGCGAGGGCCAGGGCGGTGAGCGCGAGGGTGCGGGGGATCCCGCCTTCGGGCTGGTCGGGTGAGGCCAGGCTGATGACGAGGGAAACGGCGAGGGTGACGTAGGGGATGACCTCGACGGCGCGCTCGAAGCGCCGCTCCCAGGTGGAGGGCGGGAAGGGGTCGTTCATCCGGGGCGATGCCCTCCTCTCGCGTACGGGGTGCGGCTCAGCTGCTGGTGGCCGACGAGGACGAGCTTAGGCGCATGGGGATGAGGATGGCGTAGCCGTACATGAGCAGCCCCAGGGCGATCATGAAGATGATCACGGGCCATTGCCAGATCGGCGGGAGATGCAGGGCCAGGAACCATACGGGGTTGTCGATGCCGAAGATCTTCATGACCATGGGCACGAGTCCCTGGGGGAACAGGGGGAGCCAGGCGATGGTGTAGCAGATCATGACCCCGATGCGGTGCTGGATGGGGAGGTCCGCGGTGGTGGGTTTGTCGGCTTGGGGCGCCGGGCCGTGCTTCATGAGGTTGAGCAGGTCGATCCCGTGGTTCTCAAGTCTGCGGTAGGCGATCCTGCCGAGTCCCCAGGCGCCGAGGGCTCCGGTCAGCACACCGGTGGCGACGCCGGCCCAGGGGTTGAGGAGGATGGCGCCGGCCGCGGGAAGGGCGGTCGCGGGGACCGCGCAGAGCACGAGCCAGGCCAGGCTGGTCTCGGCGGTTTCGTCGGCGCCGGTGCTGAGCGGGTTGCCGCCGCGCTTGTGCGGGTCGGTGCCGGGGACGAGCGAGGTGACGGCGAGCAGGACGATGATCCCGGCGCCGCCGCCGAGGAGGGCGGGAAGCAGGCCGAGCACCCACGGCCAGGCCCACGTCTCGCCGCTGACGAGGGTTCCGGCCAGGGAGAGGGCGACGGCGGCCGGGCCGACGATGAGCAGCCAGGCCAGCTGGCGGCCGCGTACGTCGGCGCGTTCCGCGCCGGGGGTCATGAGGGTGAGCCACAGGGCCGTCCCGTCGGCGCCGTAGAGGTTGGCCGAGGACGCGGCCGCCATCACGATCGCGATGAGCCCCGCGAAGGGGACCATGACCCAGACGTCGATGGTGATGAGCAGGAGAGGGGTGACGATGGCGTAGGAGAAGGCGGTGGCGAGGAGCTGGATGCGGACGAGGTCGCGCCACCAGGCGCGCAGCTCCTTGGCGGCGACGGCGCGGGCGCCGCTGGTGGCCGGGAAGGGGCGGGGCGTGCCGCGGCGGGGCGGCACACCGCCGCGTGCGGCCGAGACGACGCGCCGCGACAGCAGGACCGCCCAGGCGGCCAGGAGGAGGGCGATCACGCCCGCGTTGGCGACCAGGATGGCGATGGCGAGGGGCCAGGAGGCCTCGATGGCGGCCACGCCCCATCCGGAGGGCAGGACGCGGACGAACACCTCGGACCAGGCGTCGGTGTCGGTGACACCCATGGCTACGACGGGTGCCCAGCCGTTGCTGCACAGGGCGATGGCGGTGCCGGTCACGATGCCGACGGCGGCCGCGGTGGCACGGGATCTGACGAACAGGCCGATGAGCGCCACGACGACGCGGGAGATCATCACCATCGTGACGAGCGTGGTGACCGCCGCCACCAGGCCGACGAGCACTCCGGCCGGGCCGAAGCGCCACCCGTACACGGGCAGCGACAGCAGGGCGATGAGATTGACCGCGGGCGCGGGGCCCGCGAAAGCGCCGGCGAGCAGGGCGGCGGCGATCCGGCCCGGCTTGGCCGGGAGCATGGAGAAGTATTCGGGGCGCAGGGCCTCGTTGCCGCCCCCGATGAAGATGGGGCCGAAGATCCAGCCGGAGAGCCACACGGCCAGGGTGAGGGGCAGGTAGGCGGGCCACAGCACGGCGACGGCGATCGTTCCGAGGGCCAGGAGCAGCCCGAACGAGACGCCGGCGTACAGGTTGGTGGCGTCGTCGCCGCGCAGGGAGTTGCGCATGAGCGCCAGCCGCATGCGGATCATGTGCTGAGCCATGGCGGCCGGGCCGGGGGTCAGGAGGTGAGCCATGCCAGCCCCTCCGTTCCTCCGGTGCGGGCGCCGACGAGGCCGACGAAGGCGTCTTCAAGGGTCGCGGCGCCGCGCACGTCGGCGAGCGGCCCGGCGGCGACGACCCGGCCGTCGGAGATGACGCCCACGTGGTCGCAGATCTGCTCGACGAGAGCCATCACGTGGCTGGAGATGATCACTGAGCCGCCGTTGCCCGCGAACCTGCGCAGAATGGTCCTGATCGTGGCCGCGGAGATGGGGTCGACGGCCTCGAAGGGCTCGTCCAGGACGAGCAGGCGGGGGGCGTGCAGCAGGGCGACGGCCAGGCCGATCTTCTTGCGCATGCCGGTCGAGTACTCGATGATCAGCGTCCGCTCGGCGGAGTCCAGTTCGAGGACCTGGAGGAGCTCGTCGGTGCGCTCGGCGACCACGGCGGGGGGCAGGCCGCGCAGCAGGCCGAGGTAGGTGAGGGCTTCGCGGCCGGTGAGCCGTTCCGGCATGGCGTTCCCGTCGGGCAGCACGCCGATCAGCGCCTTGGCCTGGACGGTGTCACGCCACACGTCCACGCCGAAGATCTCGGCGCTGCCGGCGTCGGGACGGAGCAGGCCGACGGCCATGGCCAGGGTGGTGGTCTTGCCCGCGCCGTTGGGGCCGACCAGGCCGTAGAAGGAGCCGGCCGGGACGGTGAGGTCGATGTCGTCGACCGCCACGTGGTCGCCGAAGACTTTGCGGAGTCCGGCGGTGCGGAGTGCGGGCTCCTGGTGTGTTGGCATGCATTGAGAATCGCGCGGCGGCCGGGGCGACGGATCGTCCGGACGGGAAGCGAGATGGTGGATTCCGGCATCAACCGATCGGTTGATGCCGGGACCCCGGTCCTACGTCGCCGTCCGCTCCGGCGGTGACGGTTCGGTGTGGCACGCACCGGAGGCTTGGAAGGGTTCGGCGAGCTGGCCGGAGGCGAAGCGGCGGGCGGGGTCGTAGGAGAAGGTGCCGAGCAAGTGGTCCCAGACCAGGGTGAACAGCCCCAAGTTGACGTCGCCGACACCGGCCTCTTTGAGGTGGTGGAAGCGGTGGCCCTCGTTGAGGGCGAGTTGGAGGGCGGCGTGCGCGTGCGGTTCGGTGGTTCCGACGTCGCCGGTGAAGGCCAGCCGGCCCGGCTCCAGCGTGGCCGTCCTCTGCCAAGTGCCGGTCATCGGACGAGGGAGTCCCGGAGGAACCCGGCGATCTCCGCCCGTGCGGCCTTGGCCTGCGGCACCACGCCCGGCATGCTGAGGAACGCGTGTGTCGCCCCGGGATGTTCGGTGAGCCGCACGGGTGTCCCAGCGGCTCGCAGTCTTTCGGCGTAAGCGCGGCCGTGATCGGCCAGTGGGTCAAGGGTCGGCACCACCACGAGCGCTGGGGCCAGTCCGCCCAGATCATCGGCGTACAGCGGCGACAGCGCACGAGGATCGGTTCCCGGCGGAACGGCGAACCGGTGGAGCAACCGCAGTTGCGGCAGGCTGAGGGTCGGGCTGTGGGCATGCCGGGTGATCGAGGCGTGGTCGAACATGGTCGAGGTCAGGTCGACAGCGGGGTTGACCAGCACTTGCGCCCTCAGGACCAGCCCGGACTCCCGGGCCCGGATCGCGGCCAGGGCGGCGACCATCGCGCCGGTGCTCTCCCCGAAGACGGCGGTCCGCGCCGGGTCGACCCCCCATCGGGCGGCGTGCTCCAGCACGTGCCGGAGCACGTCCCAGCCGTCGTCGACGGCTGCCGACAGCGGTGTCCGCGGGTCGAGGAGGCGGTGCTCGACCGAGACGACGATCGCGGGCAGGCGCGCGGCAAGGTGGCTGTTCACCCAGTCGCACTGCGCCGCCGTGCCCACGAACCCGCCTCCGTGCACGTGGAGCGCCAGGGGCAGGTCGGCCCGGTCGGCGCCCACCGGCCGGTAGATCCGGACCGGGACGTCACGACCGGGCAGCGCCACCTCCTGCCACCGGATGCCGGCGCCACGGTCGGGAAAGCCGGTGATCACCCGTGCCAGGCGGGATGCCCGCTTGCGGTTCTCCGCCTCGCGGTAGGCGACCAGTTCCTCGTCCGTGATGGCCGGCCAGTCCGGCTCCCTCCCCAGCGCACGCAGCAACCGGATGCCCAGCGGCGGCCGCTCCGTATCGGTGATCTCGCTCAATGTCAGCTCCTTGGTGTTTCGCTACCTGAAGTATCGATACTAACAGTAGCGCAAATGGCTATCCTGGGAGCCATGACCGCCAGACCGCCCGGTCGCCCACGCTCCGGCGTCCACGCCGTGGTCTTCGCCGCCACGCTGAGCACCGTCCACGAACTCGGCTACGCGCGGGCCACCGTCGACCGCATCGCCGCCGCGGCCGGCATCGCCAAGACGACCATCTACCGCCGCTGGCCGACCAAGGGCGCGCTGATCGTGGACTGCCTCCTTGACGCGTTCGGCCCGATTCCACTGGAAGGCGCCGGTCGCGCCGAGCTCATGTCCTCGGCCATCCGCTGGATCGCTGCGAAGATCGCCGAACCCGGCGTGGGCGACGCGTTCGCCGGCGTCTTCAGCGACGCCGTCAGCGATCCGGCCCTGCGCGCAATCCTGTCCACCCGACTGCAGGACCCCTACAGGATCGCCCTCCAAGAGGCGCTCGGCGAGCCGGAGAACCGGGTCCTTTTCTTCATCGACGTCGTCGTCGGAACCCTGCTCCACAGGATGGGCATGACCGGCGAGCCGATGGCCGACGACGACGTCACCACACTGACCGAGCTGGTCCTGCCGCACTTCACCGGATCGCCTCCCTGAGCGATGGACGGGGCGACGCCACGGGCGGCCGGAGCGGCTGCGCACCGGTGAGAGCGGCCATGCCCTCGTCACTTGGAAGCGTCTCGCCGGTTGCCGACAATGGGCGCATGCCTGCTCCACACCGCGGCGGATCCGGCGATCGGACGGTCGAATGACGCGCTCTTCCGCCAGCCCCCAGAACCCGCCGCGGGGCGTGCCTGCGCGGGCGATCGACCAGCGCCAGCTCGACCAGGACATGTTGCGCCTACAGCGCGCGGCCGCGGCCAGCCACCAGCGCGGGCAGTTGGCTGAGGCGCTGCGCGCGGTGATGGCGGCCGCCATGGCGGCCGGAGGGGTGGTCACCACGCTGACGGGGATCGGCCGTACCCCTGTGGCGATCGTCGGATTCCTGTGGTTTCTCATTTCCGTCATCCCGCTGCGGCTGGTGGTGGCCTCGCTTGCCAACCAGGGGGCGTTGCTGCAGGAGATGTTCGACACCGCCCTGTTCCACCTGCCCTGGCGCGGCGCGGTCGCCGGCGAGCCGATCGCGGATCCCGACGTCTCGCGCCTGGCCCGCAAGCTCAAACCGGGCAGCACGAAGGATCGGCGGGTCACCGATGGCTGGTACGACCCCACGGATCGCGTGCACCATCCGTATGACGTGTTGATCGCCCAGGAGCAGAACCTCGCCTGGGACGCGCGGCTGCGCCGCCGCTACGGCCGCCTCGTGCTCGCGGCGGCGATCGTGTGGTGCGTCATCGGCGTCCTGGCCGGGATCGTCGCCGGGGTCACGATGACGGACGTGGTCGTCAGCTATTTCGTCCCCTCCCTGGCCGCTTACCAACTGGCCCTGGAAACCTGGTACAGCCAGGAACGCCTGGCCACCGAGCGCGAGCGGCTGCTCAAGCTCGTCACCGCGGAGCTGCGGAAAGCACGTCCCGGGAAGATCGACGAGGCCGAATGGCGGAGGCTGCGTGAACTGGCCCGCGACATCCAGGACGGGATCCTGCGCACCCGGCAGGACATCAGCCGCGTCCCCGAGTGGTTCTACCGGCACTACCGCGGCAACGACGAACGGGACTTCGCGGATACGGCCGAAGGACATCGGCGCCGCCTGGCCGAACCGGCGAGCCCTTAGCGGGGGATCATCGGCGTGACGCTCACCCGGAACGACCGGGCTCGTCCTCGGAAGCGGAGACGCCACCCTGCCGGAGCAGTTCTCTCCATGCGGACAGCGCGGCCGCCTGGTCGCCACGGTCTGCCGCGGCACGCGCCCGGTGCGCCAGCGTGGCGGCGGCCTCGAACGATTCCGCCGCGCCCACCGCGTGGGTCGCGTCGCAGGCTTCGACGGTCCCTTCCCGCTCCGGGGTGGTCAGGTCGATCATCCGCAGCTGACGACCCTGCGCGGCCGCACGGCCCAACTGGCCGGCGAGCGCGGACAGCAGCGCCGGGATGTCGTCGATCAGGTGGCCCACCGGAAGTCTGGTGTGCCAGCCGAGGTCGGCCTGCTCGACGATCTGGCTGATGCTCTCGGCGTCGAACGCGTGCGATCCTTCCAGCCACCTCAGCGCGAACAGCTCAAGGAAGTAGGACAGGACGGGGATCGACCGCCGGTACTTGATCAGCTTGATGATGCGGATGGCCTCCCTGCAGGTGTAGTCGACGCCGCCGGGACTGGCGTCGAGTGTGCGCTCGTGCAGTGCCGGTGAGGTGCCCAGCCAGCGATCCTCCGTGGCCGGGAACGCCACCTCGACCAGGCCGGAGCTGGGCGCGGTCACCGGAGAGTCCCACAGGAAGTCGGCCTCGCAACCAGGGACCAGTTCCATGGACGGCTCAGCGGTGAGCGAAGGGAAGTGGACCGCGGGGAAGGCGCGTCTCAGCGGGCCGAAGCCGGACATCGGGCCCATGGCCTCCAGGCGGTCGGCGAACAGGTCGTAGGCTTTCCGCGGCCTGATGGGCCCTGGCGGCGGCCGGTCCGCCGCCATGGCCTCCAGGAGCTGTTCGATCGAGTACGGCAGGACCGTGTCGGCCGCGCCGTGACGGATCGGATCAGCGAAGACGGCGAGCATGTCGACGTCGCTGAAGCCCGCGACGCTGGTCGCGCAACTGGCCGAGCCGACAGGCGCCCACCTCGACGTGCCGAGAGCCTTCAGCTGACGCTGAGCCGCCGCGAGCAACCGCTCCCCGCATGGCCCTGGGCGGGGCGGATCGGACACGGCCTCATCGACGTCTCGGAGAAAGGCTCGCACGGCCATGCGGCTCCCGGCAGCACCCATGGCCGGGATTCTGCCAACCGGACGACGCGGCGGCGACCTTTCTGGCGTCGTACAGCTCATGGCGTCACCCGCTTGACCTCACCGGCGCGGTGTGAGCAAATCCCGTTAATGTGACGTTCACCACTGAAAGTGAGGCGGTCGTTGGCGACCTCGACGGAGCCGGCCTCAGGCGGAGCCCACCTCTCAGACACCAAACGAGCTTTGCTGGAGCAACGCCTGCGCCGCAGGTCGAACGGCAAGCCGACCGCGATCCCACGCCGCCCCGCCGGCGCGGACATCCCCCTGACCCACGCCCAGGAGGGCCTGTGGTTCATGGAGCAGTTCGCCCCCGGCACGGCCGCCTACACCATCCCCCTCGTGGTGCGCCTGCGCGGGGACCTCGACGCCGCACGGCTGCGCCGAGCACTCGAAGCGGTCGTGGACCGGCACGAGATCCTGCGTACCCGATTCTGCGCCGACCCCGACGGCCGCCCTCGCGTCGAGGTGGCCGGCACCGGGCAGGTGGAGCTGCGCCGCGTGAGCGCCCCGGACGAGGCGGCGGCCCGTGAGCTCCTGAGCGCCGAGCTGGCCAGGCCCTTCGATCTCGCCGCAGAACCGCCCGTGCGCGCCCTGCTCGTGCGGCTGGCCGGCGACGACCACGTCCTGCTGGTGGCCCTGCACCACATCGCCGGTGACGGCTGGTCGCTGGAGATCCTGGCGGGGGAGCTCCGTGCTCTGTACGCGGGGGAGGAGCCGCCCGCGCTCGCCCTGCAGTACGGCGACTTCGCCGTGTGGCAGCGCGGCCGACCGGCGGACGAGGCGGACCTGGCCTACTGGCGCGAGCGGCTGGCCGGAGTGCCGCCCATCGAGCTGCCCCTGGACGGCAGGCGCGGCGCGGTGGCCACCTTCGAGGGCGACTCCCACACCTTCAGGCTCGGCCCCGACGTGCTGGCCGCGGCCACCAGGCTGGCCCGCGAGCACGACGCGACGCTCTTCATGGTCGTCCTCGCCGTCTACCAGGTGCTGCTCGCCCGGCACAGCGGCCGGTCCGACTTCGCGATCGGCACTCCCGTGGGCGGGCGCCCGCGCAGCGAGCTCGAACCGCTCATCGGCATGTTCGTCAACATGCTGGCCATGCGCGCCGACCTGGAGGGCGACCCCACCTTCGCCGAGCTGCTCGCCCGGGTCAGGCGGAGCACGCTGGACGCCTTCGCGCACCAGCGGCTGCCCTTCGAGCAGCTCGTCGGCGAACTCGGCCTGGCCCGGGACGTCTCGCGTACCGCGGTGTTCCAGGTCGCGCTGGCGCTGCGCAGCTACGAGGAGGACACCGCCGCCTGGCCGGGCCTCACGGCGGAGCCGTACCCGCTGACGGCCGGGGCCGCCCCCTTCGAGCTGGAGCTGTTCCTGACCGAGCGCGGCGGCGGGCTCGACGGGCTGTTCGTCTACAACCGGAACCTGCTGGCCAAGGCCACGGTCGAGGAGCTCGGCGCCCGGTTCGGGACGCTCCTGCGCGCCGCGCTCGCCAGGCCGGACCGGCGGGTGTCGGACCTGGAGCTGCTGACCGGGCCGGAGCGCGAGCGCGTGCTGGCCCTCTCGGCCGGGCCGAGCGTGCCGTACCCGGCGGACCGGACGCTGGGAGAGCTGTTCGAGGAGCAGGCCGCCCGCACGCCCGGCGCCGTCGCCCTGGAGTTCGGCGGGCGGCGGCTCACCTACGCCGAGCTGGAGCGGCGCTCCGGCGAGCTGGCCCGGCGATTACGCGACCTGGGCGCGCGGCCGGGCGTCAGGGTCGCGGTCGCCATGGAGCGCTCCCTCGACCTGGTCGTGAGTCTGCTGGCGGTGGTCCGGTCCGGCGCCGCGTACGTGCCGCTCGACCCCGACTATCCGCGCGAACGCCTGGACTTCATGCTGCGGGACGCGCGAGCCGCGATCCTGCTGCCCGGGGAGACCGTACTCCAGCGCGAGGACGTGCCGGACACGCCGCTGACCCCCGCCTGTCCCGCGTACATGATCTACACCTCCGGCTCGACCGGACGCCCGAAGGGCGTGCCGAACTCCCATGCCGCCATCGTCAACCGCCTGGACTGGATGCAGCGGCGCTTCGGCCTGACCGGCGCCGACGCGGTGATGCAGAAGACGCCCGCCGGGTTCGACGTGTCGGTCTGGGAGTTCTTCTGGCCCATCATCACCGGCGCCCGCCTGGTCGTCGCCGCGCCCGGCGGCCACCGCGACACCGCCTACCTGCGCGACCTGATCGTCTCCTCCGGCGTGACGACCATGCACTTCGTGCCGTCGATGCTCGCCGCCTTCCTGGAGGAGGAGGACGTCGAGCGCTGCGTGTCGCTGAAGAGGGTGGTCTGCAGCGGGGAGGAGCTGCCGGTCGCCGTCGCCGCCCGGTTCTTCGAACGGCTGCCGGAGGTGGAGCTGCACAACCTCTACGGGCCGACCGAGGCCGCCGTCGACGTGACGGCCTGGCGCTGCGTGCCGGGCGAGAGCCGGATCCCGATCGGCCATCCGGTGCAGAACACCCGCGTCCACGTCCTCGACGCGCGGCTGCGGCCGGTGCCGCCCGGCGTGACCGGCGAGCTGTACATCGGCGGCGTCCAGGTTGCCCTGGGCTACCACGACCGGCCCGGCCTGACCGCCGAACGTTTCCTGGCCGACCCGTACGGGCCCGCGGGGTCACGTCTTTACCGCACCGGCGACCTGGCCCGGACGCACCGCGACGGCGCCGTGGAGTTCCTCGGCCGGGCCGACGACCAGATCAAGATCCGCGGCCAGCGGGTCGAGCCGGGCGAGGTCGAGGCCGTGCTCCGCGAGCAACCGGGCGTGCGCGAGGCGCTGGTCGTGGCCGACGCGGACGGCCTGGTGGCCTACGTCGTCACCGATGCCGAGGCGACCGGGTTGCGTGCCCGGCTCAAGGAGCTGCTGCCCGACCACATGGTCCCCACCGCCTACGTGCGGCTGGACGCCATGCCCCTCAGCCCCAACGGCAAGGTGGACCGGTCCGCGCTGCCCGCCCCCACCCGGTCGAGCGGCGACGGGGCCCTGCCGGTCACCCCCGCCGAGATCGCCGTCGCCGGCATCTGGAGCGAGCTGCTGGGCGTGCCCGGCATCCGGGCCGACGACGACTTCTTCGACCTCGGCGGGCACTCGCTGGTCGCCATCCAGGTGGTGGCCCGGATCCGCAAGCTGCTGGCCCCGGCAGAAGGCCGCTCGGTGGGCGTCATGGACCTGTTCCAGCACCCCACGGTGCGCGGCCTGGCCCAGCTCATCGAAGGGCCGGCCCCGGCCGAGGACAGGCCGCGCGCGCTGCTGCACCGCCTCACCCGCTCACGCGTCACCCCCGCGCTCACCCTCGTCTGCTTCCCGTACGGCGGCGGCAACGCCCTGGTCTACCAGCCGCTCGCCGACGCCCTGCCCGAGGAGTGCGCGCTGTACTCGATGGCCTTCCCCGGCCACGACCCCGGCCGCCCCGACGAGCCGGTGATGCCGCTGGAGGAGGTCATCGAGCAGGCCGTACGCGAGATCCTCGACGGCATCGACGGCCCCATCGCCCTGTACGGCCACTGCGGCATCGGCGGCGCCGTCACCGCAGAGGTCGCCCGCCGGCTGGAGGCCCGGGGCCGCGAACCGGCCGCGGTCTACATCGGCGCGATCTTCCCGTTCGCCCGTCCGGAAGGGCGGATCGCCGGGCCGCTGGGCAGGCTGCTGCGCACCGACCGCCTGCGAGGCGACCGCTCGTACGAGAACCGCATGAAGGCCATGGGCAACGACATCTCCGGCCTGGACGAGGAGCAGGTCAAGTTCATGGTCCGCAACCAGCGGCGGGACACGCTGATCGCGGAGGAGGCCTTCACCCGCATGCTGGCGGAGCGGGCCGAGCCCTTGCGCGCCCCCGTCATCGCGGTCGTGGGGGAGCAGGATCCGGCCACCGACTACTACCGCGAGCGCTACCGGGAGTGGCACTTCCTGTCCGAGACCACGGCGCTGGTCGTCCTCGACGAGGCCGGCCACTACTACCTGAAGTACCGCGCCGACGACCTGGCCCAGGTCCTCACCAACACGCACATCGCCATGGAGTACGGCTCGGCCGCCGAGCTGAGCCGCCAGGCCCGCGGCCCGGCCGCCGGATGGTGGGTCGAGGAGACGTCGGCCCCGGACGGTCAGGAGGCTCCGCCGGCCAGGAAGCGGGCGCCCGAGCCCGGCATGCGCCGGTTCCTCGCCGTCTCGGCGTTCCAGCTCCTGTCCATGGTCGGCACCGCGGTGACCGACTTCGCCATCCCGATCTGGGTCTACACCACCACCGGCTCCCTGCTGAACTTCGCCCTGCTGGTCGCGCTCGCGATCATGCCGGGCGTGCTGGCCGCCCCGCTGATCGGCGCGCTCGTCGACCGGCACGGCAAGCGAGCCATGATGGCGCTGGGCAACTGCCTGGCAGGCGGCGTGCAGCTGGTCTTCGGCGTGCTGCTGTGGACCGGCGACCTGGCCACCTGGCACATCTATCCGCTGGTCACCCTGCTCTCGATCACGCTGGTCTTCCAGCGGCTCGCCTACACCGCGGCGCTGCCGCAACTGGTGCCGAAGCGGTATCTGGGGCACGCCGCCGGCGTGGTGCAACTGCTCGCGGGCACCTCCCAGTTCGTCGCCCCGCTGCTGGCCGTCGCGCTGCTGGCCGGGATCGGCCTCGGCGGCATCCTGGTGATCGACGTGATCAGCTTCGCCGTGGTGCTGGCCGCGCTGGCGCTCATCCGCTTCCCCGCCACGATGGCGCTGGAGCGGCGCGAGACGCTGGCCGCCGAGCTGGCCGGCGGGTTCCGCATGTCGCTGGGCAACCGCCACCTGCGGGCCGCGCTGCTCTACTTCGCGGTGCTGAACGTCATGCTGGCCGCGGTGCTGATGTCGATCTCGCCGCTGGTGCTGTCGTTCGCCGACCTGGACACCGCCGGCCGCATCTCGTTCGTCGGGGGCCTGGGCGCCACGTTCGGCGGCGTGATCGTCGCGCTGTGGGGCGGGCCGCGCCGCCGCCGGATGCGCGCCGTGCTGCTCGGCACCCTGCTGCTCAGCCTGTTCGCCGTCGTCACCGGGGTGTACGCCTCGCCGCTGACCGTGGGCCTGGGCGCTTTCGGGCTGTGGTGCAGCCTGTCCGTGGTCAACGGCGTCTTCATGACGATCATCCACGTGAAGGTGCCGCAGCGGTTCCACGGCCGGGTGATGGCGTTCAACCAGATGATCTCCTGGTCGACGCTGCCGGTCGGCATGGCCGTGGTCGCCCCGCTCGGGGAACGCCTGCTGGAGCCGCTGCTCCTGCCCGGCGGCGCGCTGGCCGACACCGTCGGCGTGGTGATCGGCGTGGGCCAGGGGCGCGGCATCGCGTTCATGTACGTCCTGCTGGGCCTGGGCATCGCCGTCCTGGCGCTGGTGGCCATGCGGATCCCGGTGCTGGCCGGGTTCGACGAGGCGGTGCCGGAGGCGGACCCGGACGACCTGGTCGGCGCGCGGGCGCTGCGGGACCGGGCGGGCAACGTCGTCAGCCTCGCCTGGAGTGCTCCCGCCTTCGCCAAGGCGCTCACCATGCCGCTCAGCGCGGCCAAGGCGGCTGAGCTGCTCGGGGAGCCGGTCGAGAAGGTGCTGCTGCGCACCGGCGGCGAGATCAGCGCCGTCTACGAGGTCAGGACCCGCGACCGTGAGCTGATCTTCAAGCTCTACCCGGGGTTGTTCACCGAACGCATGCGCAAGGAGCTGCACGTCTACGAACTGCTCGGCCGAACCGGCGCGGCCGCGCCCACCGTGATCCGGGCCGACGACTCCAGGCGCGACCTGCCCCAGGCGTACCTGGTCATGACCAAGGTGGCGGGCCGGCCGCTGTCCCAGGTCTCCGCCGGAATGGACCGGACGACCGTCGAGCGGCTCTACCGCGACATGGGCCGCCTGCTGCGCACCGTGCACGGCGTCACGGTGCCCGCCTTCGGCCCGCTCGACGGCGTACAGGAACCCACCAACGACGCCTACGTAGGCGGCCAGTTCGAGCTCAAGGCCGCCCACTTCGCCGAGTTCGGCGGCGACCCCGGCCTGCACGCGGCGCTGCTCGCCCGCCTGCGCGCCGACCGCCACCTGCTGGCCCGCCGCACCACGCCGGTGCTGCTGCACCACGACTTCCACGAACGCAACGTCATGGTCGCCGAGCGCGCCGGCCGGTGGGAGGTGACCGGCCTCATCGACGTCGAGAACGCGCTCGGCGGCGACCCGCTCATGGACCTGGCCCGCACCGACTACTTCGCCGTCCGCGACGACCCGCTCCGCCGCCGCGCCCTCTACGAGGGGTACGGCGACCTGCCCGCCGACTGGGCAGAGCGGCTGGCGTTCTACCGGCTCTACCACGCCCTCGACCAGTGGCACTGGCTGGCCACGATCGGCGAGGTCGGCGCGCTGGAGCCGATCACCCGGGAGATACGCGCATGCCTGTGACCGAAGACGCCTTCGCCGCCTCGTACGCGCAGGAACGCGTCTGGTTCCTCACCAGGCTGCTGCCTGACGTGCCGCTCTACAACATCGCCGGCGTCTCCCGGCTGGAACGGCTCGGCGAGGTCGAGCCCGGCCTGGTCGAGCGGGCGCTGCGGATGCTGGCCGAACGGCACGAGCCGCTGCGGACCCGCCTGGAGCCGCGCGGCGAGGAGGTCGTGCAGCTGATCGCCCCCGAGGCGACGGTGCGGCTGGCCTGCACCGACCTGTCCGGCCGCCCCGAGCGGGACCGTCCCGGTGACCTCGCCGCCCTGGCGGCGGCCGACGCCGCCGAGCTGTTCGCCCTCGACGACGCGCCCCTGTGGCGGGCCCGGCTGGTACGGCTCGGCGGCGGGCAGTGGCGGCTCGTGCTCGTCGCCCACCACGCCGTCTTCGACGCCTGGTCGATGCGGATCTTCACCGAGGACCTCGCCGAGGCGTACCACGCGCTGCGCGAGAACCGGGCGCCCCGGTACGCCGAACTGGCCGTGCAGTACGCCGACTACGCCGTCTGGCAGCGCGAGCAGGGCTTCGAGGCGTCCCTGGCCTACTGGCGCGAGCGCCTGGCCGGATCGGTGCCGCTGGAACTGCCCCCCGACCGGCCGCGGCCGGCCGAGCTCGGCTACGCGGGCGCCAACCACCCCTTCACCGTCCCCGCCGCGCTGACCGAGCGGGTGACCGCCCTGGCCAGAAGCACCGGCAGCACCTCCTTCATGGTGCTGCTCACCGCGTTCGCCGCCCTGCTCGCCCGCTGGAGCGGGCAGACCGACGTGGTGATCGGCTCGCCCGTCGCCGGACGTGACCAGCCCGAGCTCGGCCCGCTCATCGGCATGTTCGTCAACACCCTCCCGCTCCGCACCGACCTGAGCGGCGACCCGTCCTTCGCCGAGGCGCTGGAACGGGTGCGGACCACCGTCGTGGACGCCCTCGACCACCAGGACGTGCCCTTCGCCCGCATCGTCAGCGAACTCAACCCACCCCGCGACCCCTCCCGCACCCCGCTCTACCAGGTCGCCTTCAACCAGCTGCCGTACGACGTGCGCGGCCAGATCGGCACCGGCACCACCAAGACCGACCTGACCTTGGAGATCCAGAACGCCGAGGGCGATCTGAGCGGCTGGCTGGAGTACGCCACCGACCTGTACGACCCCGCCACGATCGCGCGGCTGGCCGAGGGGTTCCTCGCCCTGCTCGACGCCGCCACCGGCGACCCCGCCCTCCCGCTGTCGCGGCTGCCGCTGATGCCCGCCGGGAGGCGGGAGGAGACGGTGACCTCCTGGCACGGGCCGCGGCTGCCGTACCCCTCCATGCCGTTGCACGAGCTCGTGGCCGGGCACGCGGCCGCCACGCCGGGCGCGCCCGCCGTCGTCGTCCCGCACGAGTGCCGCACGCTCACCTACGGCGAGCTCGACGAGCGGGCCGCGGCGCTGGCCCGGGTACTCGTCTCGCGCGGCGTCCGGGTGGAGTCGCCGGTGGCGGTCTGCCTTCCGCCCGGCGGCGACCTGGTGGTCGCGCTGCTCGCGGTGCTCAAGGCGGGCGCCTGCTACGTGCCGCTCGACCCGCGCTACCCCGCCGAACGGCTGCGCTTCATGCTGGCGGACTCGGGGGCCGCGCTCGTACTGACCACGCCGGAGCTGGCCGGACGGCTGCCCGGCGTGCCCGCGCTCACCGACCTGGCCCAGAGCCCGCCGGACGACCGGCCGCTGCCCCGGGTCTCGCCCGGCCACCTGGCGTACGTCATCTACACCTCCGGCTCCACCGGGGTGCCCAAGGGCGTCATGGTGCCGCATCGGGGCGTGGTCAACCTGGTCACGAGCCTGGCCTTCACCGCGGCCGAACGCATGCTCCTGCTCACCCCCATGTCCTTCGACATCGCCGCGCTCGAACTCTTCGGACCGCTGCTGTCGGGCGGCACCGTGGTGGTGGCGCCGCCCGACAGCAAGCTGGGCGCGGTCCTGGCCGAGGCGGACGTGCGCACCGTGCAGGCGCCGCCGTCCGTGCTGGAGGAGATCGCCGAGGAGCTGCCGGTCGGCCTGCCCCGGGTGCTGAGCGGCGGCGAACCGCTCGGCCCCGCGTTCGCCCGGCGGCTGCGTGAGGTGGCCGGCGAGGTGCACAACATGTACGGCCCGACGGAGACCACCATCTGGTCGCTCACCCACCTGACGCGGCCGGGGGAGCAGACCGTCCCCATCGGCCGCCCGGTCGCCAACACCACCGCCCACGTGCTGAGCGAGGTCCTGGAGCCGGTGCCGCCCGGCGTGGTGGGAGAGCTCTGGCTCGGCGGCGACGGGCTGGCCCGCGGCTACCACCGGCGGCCGTCCCTGACCGCCGAACGGTTCGTCCCCGACCCCTTCGGCCCGCCCGGCGCCCGCCTCTACCGGACCGGCGACCTGGTGCGGCGCCTGGCCGACGGCGCCGTGGAGTTCGTCGGCCGGGTGGACGACCAGGTGAAGGTGCGCGGCGTCCGCCTGGAGCTCGGCGAGGTCGAGGCCGCACTGACCGCGCATCCTGGGGTCACCCGCGCCGTCGCCGCCGTCCGCGACGACGCGCCGGGCGGCCGCGCCCTGGTGGCGTACGTGGACGAGCACGCGCCCGTGGCCGAGCTGCGCGCCTACCTGCAGGACCGGCTGCCCTCCACCATGGTCCCCAGCCTCTACCTGGCCGTCGGCTCCTTCCCCAGGCTGCCCAACGGCAAGCTCGACCGCTCCGCCCTGCCCGCCCCCGTCCCCGCGGCCGCCGCCGAAGCCCTCCCGCCGCGGACGGCCGCGGAGGAGCTGGTGTACGAGATCTGGAGCGAGGTGCTGCACCGGGACGGGTTCGGCGTGGAGGAGGACTTCTTCGACCTGGGCGGGCACTCCATGCTCGGCACCCGGGTCGTCGCCAGGATCTGCTCGGAGGTGGAGATCGAGCTGCCGCTCAACATCCTCTTCCTGACCCGTACCGTCCGCGGGCTGGCGGCGGCGGTGGAGGAGCGGCTGGCGGCCGAGATCGACGCGTTGTCGGACGAGGAGGCCGCGGCCCTGATGGAGACCTGACGCCGGGGCCGTTCAGCGGGAGCGGCTCGGAGCGACGGCCGCCCGGGCGTGGACCAGGCGTCCTGGCCCAGCCCGGGCGGCCTGAAGGTCAGCAGTTCCAGCTGTCGTGATAGACGCCGTAGACGTTCAGGTAGTAGCCGAGTTCTACCTTTTTCTGTGCCGGGACACAGAAATGCTGGTTGTGGGCGGAGATCCTGTAGGTGACCCAGATCTTTTCGCTCGTGTCCTTGCAGTTGCGGTAGTACTCCGTTCCGTTCTGGGTGAAGTGGCCGCACGGATCGTCCATGATGGCGGTCGCCCGCATGCCGGTCGGCTGCGCGGCGGCCGGCGCGGCGAGGGCGGCGAGACCGAGGGCGAGACCGCAGAAGGCCGTCTTCATCTGAGCACGCATGGTGATTCCTGTTCTCTGGAGGACCGAGGTCCCGGATGACCGTCGGTCGTGCTTGAGAACCAGCGAAGCCTTGTGGTGGAGGTGTCCAACAGGGCTGCGGACAGACGCGGACAGACACGTCCACTCGACGGCCAGGCGCGGACGCCGTGGCGCTGACCTGGACTGGAAGCCCTCATCCAGCCGCGAGCACGGCGAACCCCGCGCCGGCCGGGTCATGGGGCACTGAGGTTCGCCGCAGTGCGGGCTGTGCCGCCACGTTCAGTCGTCGGCGGGCTCGCCCGTCTGCCGCCGCCACTTGGCCATCGACCGCTCGATCTCCTCGCGCATGAACGCGAAGAACCGGCGGGTCTCGTCCAGCCGCTGCCCGGCCGTGGAGTCGAGGCCCAGGAGCGTGGCGCCCTGCTCGGCGCCGGTCTGCACCTGGACCAGCATCGGGACGGACTGGCTGATGAAGTGGCTCCAGGTGTGCTCGTGGACGCGGCAGAAGTCGTGCCGGCTGCCGGGCTCGCGCCCACGCTCGACCAGCCGCACCCGCACCAGGTACTTGACCGCCCCGGAGATCGCCGAGGCGCCGACACCCAGCTGCTCGGCCAGCTCGGCCGCCGACAGCCTGCCGGAGTCGGTGACCAGCAGCGCGGCGTACACGCGTGCGGCCATCCGCGGCATGCCGGACTCGACCAGGATCTGCGCGAACCGTTCCCGGAAGTCCGCGATGGCGCCCTCGCCTGCTCGCGTCACCGCGGCAGCTCCTTCCTCCGTCGTGACGTTACCGTCGTCGTGTCGTCATATTTTAGTACATTTCAGAAACTTCACGAATTTTGTGGAACAAGAGTAGCGTTGTCGTCGTGACGGACACCGGACTCCTCGGAGTGCAGAAGACCCTCACTCCTGTTCTCAAGGCCAAGGCACTGGACAACCTGCTGCCGGCCCCGATCCTCGGCGACGCCTACGCCGAGCGGGTGATGCGCCGCCTCGACCCCGGCTATGACCGGCGCGGATTCGGCAGGAGCCAGATGGGCCTGGCCGCCGTGGTCCGTTCCCTCGCCCACGACGACTGGGCCCGGAGCTTCCTCTCCGATCATCCCGACACGGTGGTCCTGCACCTGGGCTGCGGCCTCGACGCCCGGGTCCACCGGATCGACCCGCCCGCCACCGTCGACTGGTACGACGTGGACTACCCCGCCGTCATCGAGCTGCGGCGGCGATTCCTGCCGCCACGCGACCACTGCACGCTCGTCGGCGCCGACGTCACCGACCTGACCTGGCTGGACCGCGTCCCTCGCGGAAGGCCGGCGCTGATGATCGCCGAGGGGCTGGTGCCGTACCTGACCGAGAAGGACGTCCACCGGCTGCTGACGGGCGTCGTCGACGCCTTCCCCACAGGGCAGATCCAGATCGACACGGTGCCGGTCTGGGCCTGGCGCACCTCGAAGTGGGACCCGACGCTGCGCAAGTACGACGCTCGGTTCCACTGCGGCTTCGACGTCCCCGCCGAGCTGGCCGCGTGGCACCCACGACTGGAGTACGTCGACGAGGCGCCGATGTACGACGCGCCGATCCTGAGGGCCAAGGCCCCCGCGCGCATCCGCTGTCTGTACCGCGTGATGAACCTGGTGCCGGGCATGAAACGGTCCACCCGCATCGTCCGCTTCCGCTTCCGGGAGACGCCGGCCTGACCCCGGCCCTGAACACCGGCGGAGCGCCATGGTCAGGGCGGTGACGTTACAGTGGGTGGAGGTGTCGAATCGGCGTTGGGGGACGCATGAAGCGACGCGCTGTGAGGACCGCTGCCGCCGCCGGGGCACTCCTGGCCGCCGTCACCACGGGTTTCGGGACCGCCGCTGCGGCCGTACCGACAGCGCCCCCGAGTCCTTCTCCTGCGGATCCGCGGCCGACGTGCCCGGGTCTGGGGCCGATGTACCCCATCACCAGCGAATACGACTACCTGGCGCAGATGGTGCCCCACCACGAGGAGGCCGTCACCGCCGCGCGGCAACTGCAGCGGTCCGAGCGGCCCGACATGCGGCGGCTCGGGCAGTCGATCGTCACGACGCAGACTGCCGAGATCGGCAGGATGAGAGGGTGGCTGGAGCAGTGGTACCCGCGGAGTCCGGCGCCGAGCCCCAGCGTGACCACGATGCCCGACCTGTCGGGGCTTTCGGGAGATCAGCTCGACAGGACGTTCCTGCAGTACATGATCCCGCACCACATGATGGCGATCATGATGTCGCAGCAGGTGCTCATGCACGGTGAGGCGGAGCATGCCGAGGTCGCCGGCTTCGCCCGAACGGTACGCGACGACCAGTGGGCCGAGGTGCGCCTGATGCGGCGATACCTGGTCCAGTGGTTCGGACAGCAGGGCACGCCCTGCTTCCCGGAAGCGCCCGGCATGCCCGGCATGCCGCCAGGGCGGCATCCGGGAGCACCCGGCCAGCCGACGGCCGAGCCCTCATAGCTGCCCCGGATGAAGAACATCGGCGCGATCGAGCTGTACAGCCCCGAGGCCGCCCAGACCGCTTGGCGGGCAAGCTTCTCGAAGCGCCGGGAGGGGTGCTGTTCCGTTCCTGCGCTATTCCTCGGTTCGGAGGGTCGCTCGCGGTGGCTCCGTGAGCAGTGCGGCCGCCCAGAGAAATACCTTGGGATCGCCGAGGCCTGAGTCGGTGAGCCATTGAGCGGCCCGACGCGCGTCTTGCTCGTCCTGGATCAGCCCATTGAGGTCCGGCTGGATGCCGGTGGCTTGGTGAACGTCGGTGACGAGGTCCCCCATGCAGGTCCAGGTATGCCAGTTTCCGATGTCGAAGCCGACCAGTTCGAAACCCAGCCGCCGCTCGCCGGGGCCGGGGAACTGCTCATGCCGGATCAGTCGCTCCTGGAGGCTGCCGTCGCAGCCATCGTCGGCCATATCAGCCTGCAGCCCCCGAACATCGGCGGCAGCGAATCCGACTCCGAGCACGTGCAACCCCGAGTCTCCGGCCTGATTCCGAGCGATCTCAGCCTCCTGGGGACTGGCGAACCAGTGATCCCAACCACTGGAATCCACTGGCACCAAGTCCACCACGCAGTCGCTCAGCGACAGCAGACTAGGGCCAGGCAGGCCGGCCTCCTGCCAATCCTGCCGATCAGTGCGTGTAGCCACCCGATAGCCGGCAAGGACGTAATCCAGTTCCATGGCACTTCCCTCTCACTTGTCGCTGCATCACTCGGGGTGCGGCACACCAGTCGGCGTGTACGGCAGGCTGCAGTGCTGAGGCGCCCGACAAGCGATCTGGTTGATCGGCCCACGCCCAGGCCGCCAGGGTCGGGGGCCATGGCGGGCGCGGTCCTGGTTCAGGGGGCCGCGCCCGCCTTTGCCGCTTCTTCCTGGCGGGCCAGCACCCCGGAGATGGTCACCTTCACCGTCCGGCGCATCACGTCGGTGAAGTCGAGGCGCATGGCGGCCAGCTCCGGGTCGGAGGCGTAGGCGGCCAGCATGGCCTCCGAGGGCCGGTCGCAGGGCCAGGCCGCGGTGGCCATCAGCAGGCTGACCTCCACCACCCGGGCCGCGCCCTGATCGCCGAGTTCGGGCACATGCCGTAGCATCAGCCGGACCAGGGTCTGCATGGAGTGCTTGGCGGCGTGCTTGTGCCGGACGGCGACCTCGGTGGAGATATTGTGCTCCAGCACGGCGGTCTGGGCGCTGAGCAGGTCGCACAGTACCGGCCGCCGCGTCAGTGAGGTGGCCAGGATCTCGGCCAGCCGGTCGCCGCGCTGCCGGGGTGTGCCCTCACCGGGCCGGTGGGAGTGTTCCAGGCCGGCGAGCCAGTCCTGGATCTCGGTGTCCAGTAGGTCGAGCAGGACGGCCTCGCGGGAGTCGAAATAGCGCAGCACGTTGGACTTGGCCAGGCCGATGCGGCGACTCAGCTCGTTGAGGCTGAGCTTGGCGACCGGCATCTCGGTGAGCATCGCGGCCGCGGTCCGCAAGATCTGGCGTCGTCGTTCGGTCCGCTGCTCCTCGGTGCGGGCGCGCTTGAAGTTCACGTTCCCATAATACGTACCGTCGGTCTCTTATTAAGAGCCCATCGGTCTTTTACGGTTGGAGGGGTTGCGGACCAGCAGTCTTTTAGGGAGATCCGACATGTACCAAGTACCCGACCAGAGCGGCAAGCTCGCCGTGGTGACCGGCGCGAACAGCGGCACCGGCCAGGCTGCCGCGACCAAGCTCGCCGCCTCCGGCGCACGGGGGTGATCCTGGCGGTGCGCACCGTCGCCAAGGGCGAGCAGGCGCGGGCGGAGATCCTCAGGGCCCATCCGGCGGCGCAGGTGGAGGTACGGCGGATCGACCTGGCCGACCTGGCCTCGGTCCAGGAGTTCGCCGACGCGCTCATCGCCGGCGGGCGGCCGCTCGACATGCTGCTCAACAACGCCGGGGTGATGTTCCCGCCGGTGCGGCACGAGACCGCCGACGGGTTCGAGCTGCAGCTGGGCGGCAACTTCCTCGGCCCGTTCGCGCTGACCGTGCGGCTGCTGCCGCTGCCGCTGCAGGCGCCCGCCGCGCGTGTGGTGACCATGAGCAGCGGCATGGCCGCCCGCGGCACGATCGACTTCGACGGCCTGAACTGGCAGCGCGGTTATGACCCGGCCGGTGCGTACGGCCGGTCGAAGCTGGCGGACCTGCTGCTGAGCCGGCCGACGAAGAGGGCCCGGCGAGCGAGGTGACCGTCTCGGCGTCGGCGAGTTGCCGACACGGCAACGAATCTTGGGCCGCCGGAAGCCGCCGACCTATGGTCGACGCGATCACGAGGTCGCAGGTCGGGGAGGGCGCGATGACGGTCCAGCACAGGATCCTGGAAGCGGGCGCGGTACGCATCCACACGGTGGAGCAGGGCAGCGGGCCGCTGGTGCTGCTGGTGCACGGGTTCCCCGAGTCCTGGTATTCGTGGCGGCGGCAGATGCCCGTCCTGGCACAGGCGGGCTACCGGGCCGTCGCACTTGACGTGCGGGGATACGGACGCTCGTCCAAGCCGCGGGACCCGGCCGCCTACCGGATGCTCGACCTGGTCCAGGACAACGTCGCCGTCGTGCGGGCGCTCGGCGAGACCTCGGCGGCGATCATCGGCCACGACTAGGGGGCGACGATCGCCGCGCACTCCGCGCTGGTCGCGCCCGAGGTGTTCCACGCGGTCGGCATCTTGAGCGTGCCCTACACGCCGCCGGGCGGACCCCGGCCGAGCGAGGTGTTCGCGCAGATGGGCGGGGAGGAGGAGTTCTACGTGTCCTACTTCCAGGAGCCCGGACGGGCCGAATCCGAGATCGAGCCCGACGTGCGCGGCTGGCTCGCCGGCTTCTACCGCGCTCTGTCCGGCGACACCATGGCCGGACCCGACCCGCACTTCGTCACCCGCGACGGCGGCACCCTGCGCGAGCGGTTCCCCGCCGGGGCCCTGCCGTCCTGGCTGACGGAGGAGGAGCTCGGCTTCTACGCCGCGGAGTTCGAGCGGACCGGCCTGACCGGAGCGCTCAACCGCTACCGCAACATGGACCGCGACTGGGAAGACCTGGCCCCCTACGCCGGGGCCCCGATCAAGCAGCCGTCCCTGTTCATCGGCGGCAGGCGCGACGCCTCCACCATGTGGCTGTCCGACGCCGTCGACGCCTACCCCCACACCCTCCCCGGCCTGACCGGCAGCCACCTTCTGGACTGCGGTCACTGGATCCAGCAGGAACGCCCCGACGACGTCAACCGACTCCTCCTGGAATTCCTCGGCAGCCTCTGACACCGTGCCCATTCGGCCTGGTGCCGGCCACGTCCGCCGCGCCGCACCCACCAACGGGGCCGCTGCGCTGTCGTCACCGAATGCGCGAGGCGGTCGCCGCTACCCTGCAAGAGATCACCATGCGCCGCCGGCCACCCGCGAAAGGACGAGGAGACGCACCCGACCATGACCCCTTCCTGGACCACCCGTCCCGAGAGCGCCGGCGACGTCGCCGCCATCCGCGACGTCAACCTTGCCGCCTTCCCCACTCCGCACGAGGCCGACCTCGTCGAGGCGCTGCGGGCCGATGCGCAGGCGTGGCTGCCCGGCCTGTCCTGGCTGGCCGAGGCGCCCGGCGGCGATCTCATCGGATACGCCCTGCTCACCCGCTGTCACGTCGGCGACTCACCCGCACTCGCCCTGGGCCCGTGCGCCGTCAAGCCCGGACACCAGCGGCGGGGCGCCGGTTCCGCCGCGATCCGCGCCGCCCTGCGCGCCGCCCGCGAGCAGGGCGAGAACCTGGTGGTCGTGCTCGGTCACGCCGAGTACTACCCGCGCTTCGGCTTCACCCCGGCCTCCGGGTACGGCATCCGCCCGCCCTTCGACGTCGAGGACAAGTACATGATGGCGCTCGCCCTCGCCCCTGAACGACCGGTCCCCAGCGGCGTCATCCGCTACCCGGCGGCGTTCGGCGTCTGACCTGCTTCGGCCCCGCCGGCAGCGGGCGGGCGCGGATCACCAGATCCGTGCCTTACTTGAGCGTGACCCGGCCGTCGCGGTCCCCCTCGGCAACCTCGCGGCCGTGGGGCGCGGACGACCAGGTGATCAGGCCGGCCGTCCGCGCGGATCCCTGCGGCGGGTCTCTTCGACGAGTTCCGAGGGGACGGAAGCCCCAGGGCCGCGTGGACGAGGGATGAGCGCGGTTCTCAGGGGAGCGGCCAGTTGCGCAGGGCGGCGTCGGCCAACTCCTGGAGTTCGTCGCGGCCGACGCCGCTCGCGGCCTGCACCGTGATGCCGAAGGCCAAGGTGGTGACGTAGCGGGCCAGTAGCCCCGGGTCGGCATCCGGAGGCAGGTCGCCGTCGTCGACGGCTCGCTGGAATCGCTCTCGTACGCGGGAGCAGCCGTCGTTGCGCCAGGCGGCGAGAAGGTCGCGGACGCCACGCCCGGAGTCGCTGGCGGCCAGGGCGCCCTGGACGCCCAGGCACCCGTGGGGGTGGGCCGGGCGGGTGGTGGTCCGTACGGTGCCGGCCAGGATCGCGGTGGCGACGCCGAGGGCGGTCGGCTCCTCCAGGGCCCGGGCCAGGTATGCGCTGGGGCCTTCGGTGTAGCGCTCCAGGGCCTTGCGGAACAGCTCCTCCTTGTTGCCGAACGCCGCGTACATGCTGGTGGTGGAGATGCCCATCGCATCGGTCAGGCCGGCCAGGCTGGCTCCCTCGTAGCCGTGCTCCCAGAAGACCAGCATGGCGCGCTCGAGAGCTTCGTCGGGGTCGAATCCTCGCGGCCGGCCGATGGGGCCGCTCTGTTTGGTCCGCACGTCCGCAGCCTACCTCTTTCGCATCGATCGATACAGAAGTGCTACCGTACGACTTCCGCATCGATCGATACAGAAATCTGAGGAGGTTGTCCCCATGGGGCTACTCGAAGGCAAGACCGCTCTCGTCACCGGCGGCAGCACCGGAATCGGCCTGGCCAGTGCCGTACGACTGGCGGCCGAGGGCGCGCACGTGTTCATCACCGGCCGGCGCAGGACCGAACTCGACGCGGCCGTCGGAGCGATCGGTTCAGCGGCCACCGCGGTGATCGGCGACATCTCGAACCTGGCCGACCTGGACAGGCTCTACGAGACGATCCGCAGCAGGGGACAGGGCCTGGACGTACTGTTCGCGAACGCCTCGGTCGCCGAGTTCGTGCCGCTTGAGCAGATCTCCGAGGAGCACTTCGACACCCTCTTCGGCATCAACGTCCGGGGCACGCTGTTCACCGTGCAGAAGGCGCTGCCCCTGCTCAACGACGGTGCCTCGGTGATCCTGAACGGCTCCACCAACGCGGACGCCGGCGATGGGGCGTTCGGCGTGTACGCGGCGACGAAGGCCGCCACCCGATCGTTCGCGCGGACCTGGGCCAACGAACTCAAGGGACGCGGCATCCGGGTCAACACCATCACGCCCGGCCCGACCGACACCCCCGGTCTGTCAGGGCTCGCTCCCGACCAGGAGCAGGCCGCCGGCTTCAGGCGGCAACTGGCCGCGCACGTGCCGCTGGGCCGGCTCGGACGCCCGGAGGAGATCGCCGCCGCCGTGGCCTTCCTCGCCTCCGGGCAGAGCAGCTTCATCACCGGTTCGAGCCTGTACGTCGACGGCGGCCTGAACCAGATCTGAGTGCGAAACCCCCGGCAGTCTTACTAGAGGTTGAGGTCAAAGACCATGACAGTAATCGGCATCATCGGCGCGGGCGAGGTCGGCAGCCAGATCGCGCGTGCGGCGATCGCGAACGGCTACGACGTCGTCATCGCCAACTCACGAGGACCCGAGACCTTGCGGGACCTCATCGACGAGCTCGGCCCGTCGGCGCGTGCCGCGACCGCCGCCGGTGCCGCCGCCGCCGGTGACTTCGCGGTCGTGGCGGTCCCTCTCAAGGTGGTCAACGACATGCGCGAGGAGGAACTGGCAGGCAAGATCGTGCTCGACACGAACAACTACATGGTCTGGCGCGACGGCCATATCCCGGTGGTCGACTCGGGTGAGAAGACCGTTCACGAGCTGCGCCAGGAGCACCTTCCGCGATCCAAGGTCGTCAAGGCCTTCACCCACATCCAGGCCCCCCGCATCACCACCGCGGGCACGGCGGCGGGCACTCCCGGCCGTCTGGCGCTGTCGGCCTCGAGCGACTTTCCCGAAGCCGTGGAACTCGTGACGCGACTGTACGACCAGTTCGGGTTCGACACCGTGGACAACAGCCCGCTCAGCGAGTCGTGGCGCAGTGGTCCCGGTCAACCCGCGTGGGCCGCGCACGAGCACCAGACCCGTGCCGAACTGATCGCCAACCTCGCCAGGGCGCGACGGATCGTCTTGAGGTGAGTCTGCCCCTGGCGGCGACGCTGCGGCGTGCGAACCCGGGCAGGGTGCGCGACCGGCCACTGATGGTGGCGCCTACGGCCGGTAGGGTCCGGCGAACAGGTGCGCGACGAGCTCACCGCGGCTGGAGATCCCCGCCTTGCCGAAGACGGCCTTGAGGTGACCGCGAACGGTGTGGGGAGAGATGAACAGGGCCGTGGCGATCTCGGCGGTGGACAGGCCCCGTGCCACGAACTGGGCGACCTCGAACTCCCGGGGCGTCAGCCCGTACGCCTGGGCGACGATGACCGCCAGGTCGCCGGGGGACGCGGGCTCGATCACGAGCGCCGTAGGACCCGGCCGTCCGCCGGGACCGCTCAGGCATGAGGCGCGGCAGGTCAGCCACTGCCTGTCGAGAGTCCGGATGCGAATCCTGGCGTTGCCCCGATCGTGGCCCTGGGCTATGGCCCGCGCCTGCAGAGTCGTGCCGATCAGCCAGATGGGCAGCCTCAGCCCGAGCGCCGTGGGCATGGACGGCCCGTCCGGCATCAGCGCGAGATAGCGCCGCGCCTCCTCGTTGATCGACGTGGCCTCGCCGTGCTCGTCGAACAGCAGCAGGCCGGGTGCGCGGGCGCCGGGGTCGCCGTCCGGGCCGGACGGATGGGCGAACCTGCGCAGCCGGTCGGCGAGCGGTCCGGACAGGTCGGCCAGCAACGCGATCTCGCGCACGCCGAAAGACGGGCCTCCCCGCATGCGGAACAGGCTGACCACGCCCCACGGCCGGTCGCCGATCCTCAGCACGGCCCGCAGCTCGTCGTCCACGCCCTGGTCGCCGAGCAGACGGCGGAAGCGGGCGCTGCGCGCGGGCAGGTCGCGGGTGGCCGCGCGCAGACCGGCCACGGGGACGGCCGCGCGGGCGAGGTCACGGAACGGCAGGACGTTCTCCTCCAGGAGCTCGCTCTGCCAGTAGGCGGCGCATCCTTCGCCGGCGCCGAGGTTCTCCACCACCATGGGCGCGGTGACCAGGCCCGTTTCCGGATCGGTGGCCGTCCACACCGCGGCGTCGAACGGCAGGTGGCGCCGCAGCCTGGCCGAGGCGCGCCTGAAGAGCTCGCGCGCGTCGGGAGCCCGCTCGGCGGCCGACAGGATCTCGGCGTGGCGGGGCGCATGCGTCATCGAGCTTCCTTCAAGGGCTGCGGGCGGGGGCCGGACGAGGGTCAGCCTGTCTGTTCTCCCTGCCTTCCGCCAACCCCTCATTTGAGGGGGTCATTCCTCGCCGATCCCCCGCAAGCGGGTAATGGAGCGCGGTCACGGCGCGTACGAGCCTCGGAGGGACCTTTCGGGCTAACAAGGGAGAACGTTGTGCGTATCGCGATCATCGGAGGCGGCGCCGCCGCGGTCGGCTTGGTGGACGCGCTGGCCGTGGGTGAGGCCGGATCGGCGGCGGGGGAGGTCACGGTGTTCGAGCCGTCCCCGCACCTGTGGCGGGGACGCCCGTACGGGCCTGATCTCGACAGTGTGCTGGTCAACGTCCCGCCCGTCATCATGTCGATCCGACATCTGGACGCCGGGCACTACGCCTCCTGGCTGGGGCCGGAGCGGGCCGCCACCCACCTGGACGAGCTGCTGGGACAGCCGCTGGTGCCGCGCGCGCTCTACGGCTCGTACCTGGCCGACACCGCCGAGGCCGCTCTGGCCGCGCTGCGTGGGCGAGGGTGGCGGACGCGCGTCGCCGCCGCCCGGGTCGTCGCGGCGGCCCGCTCCGGTGGCGGCGCCGGGCTGAGGGTGCGCACCGAGGACGGGCACGAGCATCCGGCCGACCAGGTGGTGTTGTGCGTGGGCGGGGGGACGCCGCAGGACCACTACGGCCTGGGTGGCGCCGCTGGGTTCGTGGCCGATCCGTATCCGCTGGCGTACACGCTCGGCCAGGTCCCGGCCGAGGCCGACGTCGCGGTGATCGGCAGCGGGCTGAGCGCCGTGGACGTGGTGGTGTCGCTCACCGCGCGCGGCCACGCCGGGCGGATCGCGCTGGTGTCGCGGAGCGGCATGCTGCCCCACGTCTGGCAACGTCCTCTCGGCCATCGGCCCGTGCACGTGACCGTCGAGCGGGTGGAGGCGCTGTGCCGTGAGCACGGCGGCGTCACCCTGGATGATCTCACCGGGCTGCTCCGCGCCGAACTGGCCACGGCGGGGGAGGACTTCGCGCAGTTCGCGGCCGAGGTGCTGGCGGCGGGGTCGGAGGAGCCCGTACGGCGGCTGCGGCGGCAACTGGCCGCCGTCGGCGACCCGCGGATCGGGCGGCGGGTGCTGCAGGAGACCGCCCACACCGTCGGCCCGTACGCCTGGCGGCTGCTGCCCGAGCCCGACCGCGAACGGCTGCGCGGGCACTACCGCCTGGCCACCGGTCTGGCTTCGCCCATGGTGCCGGTGAACGCCGCCGCGCTGCTGCGGCTGTTCGAGGCCGGGCAGCTCACCATGGTGGCAGGCGTACGCAAGATCGAGGCGGCGGAGGGAGGGTTCCGGGTCCGGGGCGACGGCGGCGACCTGAACGCCGACGTCGTCGTCAACGCCGTGAACCCGCCGCCCCAGGCGGTGCCCCGCGCCGCCGAGCCGCTGGTCACGTCCCTGCTCACCGACGGGCTGGCCGTGCTGCACCCGTCGGGCGGGCTGGTCCCCGCCGATCCGCGCCTGCACGTGGTGGGCGACCTGGCCGGCGGCGGTTCGTTCATCACCTCGGGCATCCCCGGGGTCGCCGCGGCGGCCGCCCGTTCCGCCCGCGGACTGCTGGCCACGCTTACGGGCTGATCAGTCGCGGGCGGCCCCGCCCGAGATGGTGACCTCGTTCAGCACCGTGCAACCTGGACCATGTGCGTGCTATGTTGAATAAACATTTACTCAACGAGGTGAGTATGTCCAGGACGCGAAGTGCGCAGGCGGCATGGCGCCGGGAGCAACTGCTGGACGCGGCCTTGCGCGTGTTCGCCGACAAGGGCGTGGACGGGGCCACGGTCAAGGACGTGGCTCAGGCCGCCGAGGTGACCCCCGGCCTGCTGTATCGCTACTTCGAAAGCAAGGAGGCGATGGTGGAGACGCTCCTGTCGGAGCGGGGCTTCCTTCCCCGCCTGCGGGAGCTACGGACACAGCACCACGACACCCGGCCGGCTGCCGTGGTGCTGACCGAGTTGCTGGAGGCGTTCGACCGGCTGTTGGCCGACAACGCCGAACTGATGGCCGTGTTCTTCAGCGCCGCCCAGGCCCGCGTGCCGCTGGCGACCCTGGCGGGTGAGGGCCGGCGACTCATCGGCGACTTCCTGCTCGAACGCATCGATGCCGGCGAGCTGCGCCCGCACGACACGGTCACGGCCGCGAGGACCCTGTTCGCCACTGTCGCCGTCAACCGGCGGCTGGGCACCCCGATTGACATCGCAGCCCTGGTCGGGCTGCTGTTTCCGGAAGAAGGATGAGATGCGCGCACAGTGCTGTGTCGTCGGGGGCGGCCCCGCGGGCATGATGGCCGGGCTGCTCCTGGCCCGTCAGGGCGTGGAGGTGATCGTGCTGGAGAAACACGCGGACTTCCTGCGCGACTTCCGCGGCGACACCGTCCACCCCTCCACCCTGCAACTGATCGCCGAACTGGGCTGGATCGAAGAGTTCCTGGATCTTCCGCACACCAAGATGCCGCAGGTGACGGTCAACATGGGCGGCCGGGACGTCACCTTCGCCGACTTCAGCCGGTTGAACGTGCGTTGCCCCTACATCGCGTTCATGCCGCAATGGGACGTGCTGGACTTCCTGGCCGGCAAGGCCGCGGCCTACCCCTCCTTCCGCCTCCTGCGTCGCGCCCAGGTCACGCAACTGCTCACCGATCAGGGACGGGTGACCGGCGTCCTGGCCGACACCGCCGACGGCCCCGTGGAGGTGCAGGCCGACCTGGTGATCGGCGCCGACGGCCGCCACTCCACCGTACGGGCCCGCGCCGGCCTCGCCCCGGTGAGCACCTCGCCCCCCATGGACGTGCTGTGGTTCCGCCTGCCCCGCCGCCCGCAGGACCAGGTGCCCTTCTTCCAGGGCGGCAAGGGGGCACTGATCTCCATCGACCGCGGGGACTTCTGGCAGATCGCCTACACCATCCCGGCGGCCGCTTTCGAGGAGCTCAAGACCGCCGGGCTGCCGGCGTTCCGGGACCGGGTGGCGCACCTGGCGCCCACGCTGCGCGACCGCGTGGAGGAGATCCACGACTGGGAGGCGGTGCACCATCTGAGCGTCCGGGTGGACCGGCTGCCACGCTGGCACCGGTCAGGACTGCTGTGCATCGGTGACGCCGCCCACGCCATGTCGCCCGCGGGCGGCGTGGGCATCAACCTGGCCGTGCAGGACGCAGTGGCCACCGCCAACCTGTTGGGCCCGCTTCTCGCCAGAGGCGGCACACCACAAGACGCCGACCTGGGCCGGGTGCAGTCACGCAGAGACCGCGCCGCGAGGATCACCCAGGCCTTCCAGCTCGGCATCCTGCGCGACCTCTATCCCAAGGACCTGGGCGACGACACGACCCGGCACGTGCCCCCGATCTTCACAGCGTTCCGTACGCTGCCGCCGCTGCGCCACCTCCTGGGTCGTTTCATCGGCATGGGCGTCCGTCCAGAGCACATCGCCGCATGACCGACCATCCTCTTCCGGCGCCGTGCGGGACACCACCGCCCGGCAGGGGTGGAAGTCCCACTGGCCGAGCTCGGCAGCCGTCGTCGCGCACGCCTCCAGGTCGCAGTTGTCGAGCATCCACAGACCCATCGCGACGAGGCTCACGGCGTGGACCGGCATCAGCACACCTTCGTACCCTGATGGCAGAACGTCCTGCGGGGTGTCGGCGCCGATCAGCGCGACCTCCCGTTCATGCAGCCACGGCAGGCAGGACGCGTGCCACCCGGCCTGCGAGAAACCGCTGACCGCACCGGTCTCGTGCCGGACGCGGCCGTAACCGGTCCGCAGGAGCACCGCATCGCCGGATCGCACCCGCACACCCTGGCGACACTCGGCCTCCTCCAGATCGTCGGGGAACACCCCCTGCCCCGGTTCCAGCCACGGCACATCCCGCGCGCTCGCGACGTCCAGCAGGACACCGCGCGTGACGATCCCGTTCGCCGCCGCCGTGACGGCCGCCCACGCCGAGCCCGTCGCGGCGTCGGCGCACGGGCAGGTCGTCGTCGACCGCTCCATGTCCTCCGGTACGGCGACCTCCCATGCGCATGACACGCTCCTGCCGTGGCGCACGGCCCGCGCCGCCGCCAGCCGGACGTCGTCGGTGATGTGGTTCAGCGTGCCGAGCTCGTCGTCGCCCCACCGTCCCCAGTTCGACAGCGTGTCGAAGTATCCGAGCACGTCGTCCTGCGTGGGCACCGGTCGCCCTGCCGTCATCCCGGCATCGACTCCTCCGGTCACGCGGTCGAGGCACCGAAGGCAAGGTATCGAGCCCTCTCCTTCGACATGCCAAGGTCCGCTTAGCCGGCGTGCTACCTGGGTCGGCCGCAGTGCTCCGGCCTTCAGGCCGGGGTGGAGAGCCGCTCCGCCCCACGCCTCAGTACCGTGACTTCGCATGACCGAGATCGAGATCACCGCAGACCTGGTACGCGACCTGCTGCAGGAGCAACATCCGGACCTTGCGGGGCTGGCGGTCCGCGAGGTGGCGGGCGGCTGGGGCAACCAGATGTGGCGCCTCGGGGACGAGCTGGCCGTGCGCATGCAGCGCATGGACCCCACCCCGGAGCTCCAGCTCAAGGAGCGGCGGTGGCTCCCTGTGCTGGCTCCGCGCCTGCCGCTTCCGGTGCCGACCCCGGTGCGGTCCGGCGAACCGTCCGAGCGCTTCCCCAAGCACTGGACCGTGATGACGTGGGTTCCCGGCGAGCCGCTGGACCACGGCTCGATCAGCCGCGGCGCCCACGCGGCCGACACGCTGGCGGGCTTCCTCAGGGCGCTGCACGTGGAGGCGCCCGCCGAGGCCCCGGCCAATTCGGACCTCGGCGCCCACCCCAAGGGGTGCACGGGCGGCTTCGAGCAGTTCTTGCAGGCTGTCGACGCCGTCGGCGATGTCCGCGCCGTCCGGGCCGTCTGGGACGACGCCGTCGCGGCTCCCGAGTGGGAGGGCCCGCCGGTGTGGGTGCACGGCGACCTCCATCCCGCGAATGTCGTCGTCACGGACGGGACGATCTCGGGCGTCATCGATTTCGGTGCCTTGTTCGCCGGCGATCCCGCGTGGGACCTCGCCGCCGCGTGGGTGCTGCTCCCCACGGGCACGGCCGCACGGTTCTTCGACACGTACGGGCATGCGGACGAGGCGATGATCCGGCGCGCCCGCGGGCTGGCCGCCATGAAGAGCCTCTTCCTGATGCTCATGGGCCAGAACGGAGACCGGGGCCTTCCCGGCGGCAAGCCGAACTGGGGACCTGCGGGCCGGGCCGCACTTGATCGCGTTCTGAAGGGCTCTTAATCGTCCCGGTTCTCAATTCTGATCACCAAGGGAACCGGCGGCGATGCCGTCGACGGTCAGGTCCGTCAGCGCCGCGATGGCCGCGGCGGCGGTGGCACGCCCCCGGTTCAGCTCCGCGGCGATCGCCTCGGCCGCGCCCAGCACGCCGTCGCGGAGGTGGAGGTCACCGGCGTCGACGGCGCCGTGCTGCCCGGCCGGATCGTCCCCATCCTCGACGTGCCGAGCCTGGCCCTCGCGACGGGCGCGCCCAACGTCCGCTTTGCGTTCGCGATCAGCGAATCGGCGGGCAGGCGGCGCGGCGGGCCCCCGTCCGCGGAGGTCAGGATCGACCTCGAAGGCGTGGACCGCGCGGGCGCGCCGCTCAGGACGAGCCGCTACCTCTTCCACCCGGAGGGGCAGCGCCCGCTGACGGCGCTCGGTGTCGCCCTCGGCGTCGAGCGACTGCTCGGCCTGCGCGGCGCCCCCGTGCCGCCCGGCCTCCACACCCCCGAGGCGCTGATCGGCCCCGGCTACGCGTCACGCCCGATCCTATTATCTTGAACGATCGTACTAATTGTACTAACGTTCAAACATGATGAGAGCGAAAGGGACGTGATGACGCGCCAACAGTTCACGCGGGCAGGGGCGCGCCAGTGGGCGGGCCTGGGCCTGCTGGCCATGCCGACGGTGCTGCTGGGACTGGACGTGACCGTCCTGTACCTGGTGGCGCCGAGCATGGCGGCCGACCTGTCCCTGTCGGCCACCCAGCTGCTGTGGATCATGGACGCGTACGGGTTCCTCGTCGCCGGGTTCCTCGTGACCATGGGCACGCTGGGCGACCGGATCGGGCGTCGCAGGTTGCTGGAGATCGGGATGGTCGCCTTCGCGGCGGCCTCGGTGTTCGCCGCGTTCGCCCCCACGGCCGAGCTGTTGATCCTCGCGCGAGCCCTGCTGGGGGTGGCCGGGGCGACGCTCATGCCCTCCACGCTGTCGCTGATCTCGAACATGTTCCCCGACGCGCGTCAGCGCGCGGTCGCCATCGGGGTCTGGGCCACGATGTTCGCGCTCGGGATGGCCGCCGGGCCGATCGTGGGCGGAGCCCTGGTGGACTCCTTCTGGTGGGGTGCGCCGTTCCTGACGGCGGTACCCATCGCCCTCGTGGTCCTGGCCGGGGCCCGCGCCCTGCTTCCGGAGTACGCGGCCCCGTCCACCGGCCGGCTGGACCTGATCAGCGTGGGCCTGTCCCTGGCGGCGATCCTCCCGGTCGTCTACGCCGTCAAGCGCATCGCCTCCGACGGCCCCGGCGGCGCCACCCTCGTCTACGCCATGGCGGGCGTTCTGGCCGGGATCGTGTTCGTACGCCGTCAACGTCGCCTCCTCGACCCGCTGCTGGACGTGACGCTGTTCGGCAACCGGGCCTTCACCGTGGCCTTGAGTGTGCTGCTCATCGGCCTGGTCGGAGTCGGTGGCTCGATGTACCTGGTCACGCAGTACCTCCAGCTCGTCCAAGGGCTCACGCCCTTCGACGCGGGGCTCTGGATGGGACCACCGGCGCTGGCGATGTTCGCCGCCGCCATCGGCGCTCCTCTGGTCGCCCGGCGTTTCCGCCCCGGCTCGGTCATGGGCGCCGCACTCGGGGCGTCCCTCGCCGGCTACGCGCTGCTCGCCGGCGCGGGGCTCGACGACGAGGTCCCCGTGGCTGTCGGCTTCACGTTCGTCTATCTCGGGCTGGGCGCCCTCGCCGCCCTGGGCACCGACATAGTGGTGGGCGCGGTGCCGGCGGCGCGATCCGGGTCGGCGGCGTCGATCTCCGAGACGGTCCAGGAGCTCGGCATCGCCGTCGGCGTCGCCCTGCTCGGCAGTCTCACCACCGCCGTCTACCGCACTCGGGTGACGGTGCCCGGAGATCTGACGTCCGAGACCTCCGGCGCCCTCACCGACAGCCTGAACGCGACCCTGGCGATCAGCGAAAGCCTTCCGCCCGGGACCGTCGAGGCGGCCCAGCAGGCCTTCACCAGCGGACTCAACGTCGCTTCCCTGGTCGCGGGGGTCGCCATCGCCGTTGCCGCGGTGCTGTGCGTCGGGATGCTGCGGCACGTGCCCACACTCGGGGAGGCGCGGAGCCGCGACACCGACGTTTGAACGATGGTCCGACTATCCTTTTGGGTCGGACCGAGGAGCGGCATGGGCGACACCACCGACGACAGCGAGCACATCGACGGCCGCCGCGCGCGTGGCGAGAGACGACGCGCGGAGATCATCGAGGCCACCCTCGCCGTGGTCACGCGCGACGGCGCGGCAGGCGTCACCCATCGCACGGTCGCCAAGCAGGCCGGCACCACGACGTCCCTGAGCACCTACTATTTCGCGACCCTCGACGACCTGCTCGTCGCCGCCCTCACGAGTGTCGCCGACGCCTACACCGCCCGCATCCGCGACATCATCGACAGCCCCGGCGACAAGCTCACCGGCCTTGCCCACCTCATCGCCGAGTCCGGCGGTCCCGGACGTGAACGCGCCCTGGCCGAACGCGAGCTGGCGACCCTGGCCGCCCGCCGCCCCGCGCTACGACCCGTGGCACGACGCTGGCGGGAGAACATCGCCGAACTCGCCACCACGCTGACCGACGACCCTGCGGCGATCGCCGCCCTCGTCGCGGCCTCCGACGGACTGTGCACCGCGATCCTCCTCGACAACGCCCCCGCCGACCCTGATCACATCCAGGCCGTCCTGCGACGAGCCGTCCGGTGACCGTACGGCCGCGGGATCAGCGGGACTCCGCGAGCAGGTGCACGACACCGGCCGGGTTCTTGATCCAGTGGGTTCTGGAGTCGAGGCCCTCCAGGGGCTCGACCTCGTCACACGGGTGGATGCCACTGCCGGCCAGTCTGGCCGCTGCCGCGTCCAGGTCATCGGTGTGCAGCTGCAGCCACAGGTCGGGCCGGCTGTAGTTGTCCACGCAGTCGAGCCACAGCGTATTGGGTCCGAACCGTACCGAATGAGTTCTCGAGACGGTCGGAGCGTACGAGACATCATCCTCTTTGACCTCGAAGCCCAGGGTGTCGCGGTAGAAGGCCACGGTGGCTTCGTACTGGGCCTTGGGGATCTTCATGGCGATGTTCAGGCCGGCGGTGAATTCAGGCTTGTTCATTGTCGCTCGACTCCTTCGTGTCGGTGGCGTCCAGTGCGAGCTCCAGCGCGGTCAGCCGGTCGTCCCACCGGTTGGCGAGCATGGCCAGCCACACCTGCGCCGTGCGAATGGGGGCTGATTCCAGCCGGTAGGGATGGCGACGGCCGGCCGGTTCTCCTGGGCTGATCAGGCCCGCTTCGGCGAGCTGGCCGAGGTGCTTGGCGATCGCCTGGCGGCTGATCGGCAGCCGTCGCGCCAGGTCCGTGACGGTGGCGGGCCCGGCGCGGGCGAGTTCCTCCAGCAGTGCGCGCCGCGTCGGATCGGTGAGCGCCGCGAACACCGCGACGGCCTGCCGTTCCGCATCAGGCGGCCGCATCGAGGTAGGTCTCCAGGTCGGCGAGCTCGGTGTCCCATCCCTGACTGTTGGCCTGGTGGGCGGAGCGGGCCACGTCGGCGGCGGCCTGGGTGAACCCGCTCTCCATCAGGCGCAGCCGGGTGCCGTCCGGTATCGGTTCCAGGGTGAAGTCCACAAGCGTCCGGGGTGCGTCGGCCTCCGGCAGGCCCTCGATCGCCCACCTGAACGCGAAACGGCGTGGTGGGTCGACCACCACGATGGTGGCGACGGATTCGTCGCCGAGGTCGTCCCAGCGGAAGAACGCGCGCCCACCGGGCCGCAGATCTATCTCCGCCACCGAGCCGAACCACCGCGAGAGCCCTTCCGCGGTGGTCAGCGCGGCCCACACCCGCTCGACGGGGTGCCGCAGCACCAGCACCCGTTCGATCGCGTCCGAACCCATGTCACCTCTCTTTCGCAACCTGTAGGTTGCCATCAAAAGCAACCTACAGGTTGCGATCGTCACCCACAAGCCGCCATCGAGCGCCGTCAGGGCCGGCTCGGCCACGGAGGCCTGGACGGTCCGCGAAATCGGCACCGGGTCCTGCCGCAACCCGTGATAAACAGGCTCGACATGGAATTCTTCTGTTACCACCGTGACCGGCCCGGCTCCGCGGCGCTGCGCGAGAAGCTCACCGAGGAGCACTGGTCCTACATGGACCGCTACGACGCGCGGCTGATCGCCCGCGGCCCCACCCTCGACGGCGACACGGCCACCGGCAGCGTGCACATCGTCGACCTGCCGGACCCCGCCGCCGCGCGGGCGTTCGCCTTCGACGAGCCCAACTACCAGGCCGGCGTGTACCGTGACGTGCTGTTGCGCCGCTGGCGCAACGTCCTGGGCCGCACCATGTGGGACTTTCCCGGTGGCCGCGAAGGCGGCAGCCGCTATCTCGTTCTCGGCCTCGGCACGGGCCAGGCCGCCGACCTCCTTCCACCGCCCGACCGGCAGGACGACCTGATCGCCTACGGGTCACTGCTGTCCGACGACGGCGCCACCTGGCTGGGCACGGCGGCCTTGATCCGGGCGGGGGATCGGGACACGGCCCGCACCGTCCTGACCCCGGACCGCTATGCCGACATCGAGGTCCACCACTGGGAGTTCGGCGGACGACGATGATCGACGGCGGTGCCGGCCGTCACACGGGAAGCTCGTCCAGGATGGCGGCGGCCTGCTCGGCAGCGCGTCTTTCGTACTCCCGCGCGAGCACCTGGAAGAGCTGCTCGGCCCGGATGGCCGGCCAGTCCGGGGGCAGGTGCTCGGCCGGCAGGTGGGGATCCTGGCGGACGAGTTGCAGCCAGTCGGTGTGCAGCAGCAACTGGCGGGCGAGGTCGTCCGGCGCGCCGGGGAGCGGCCGGGGGACGTCCCACTGGGCGAGAAACGCCCGGTAGCGTCCGGCGATCCGCTCGATGTCGAAGGCCTTCCTGACGAGGTCGGCGGCCTCGGTCGGCTTGAAGGCGCGGGCGGTCAGCACGGTGACGTGGTCGCCCAGCTCCAGCGAGGCGATGATGTCCGTGACGTCCTTCTCGCCCGGCGCTATCCACAGCCCGTTCTGCAGCAGGCCGAAGCCGTTCCAGATCAGCTGAGAACGCAGGTCGTTCCGGGTGCTGCGCCGGCTGTCCGGCAGCGAGAACCCGACGACCGTCCAGGTGCCGTCCCAGTCGCGGTTCACCGCGCCGGTCTCCCACACCCGTCTGCGCCCATCCTTCAGCACCTCCGCGGCGTGCGGGGCGAGCCCGAAATACACCTTTCGTCCCCGTCGGTGCCTGATCAGCAGGTTGCGCTTGACCATGCGCGCGAGCGTCGACCGTACGGCCTCCTCGGAGACGTTGAGGCGGGCGAACACGTCTATGACGCTGCCGGAGTAGACGGCCACGCCGCGGTCCAGCACGTAGATGCCGAGAAAGCTGAACATCAGGGACTGCGGGCGCCGGAACTGCGCTGTCAGGTCGTCTTCGCCACCGAAGGTCACAGCCAAAGGGTAGACGGTTCTCAACGTCAGGCAAATCTTTGACGGCAGTCACATAAGTGCCATAGATTCGGCGATGTCAGGCTTCCCGGCGAAAGGTGAGGTGCATGGATCTGTCGGGCAAGGTGGCCGTCGTCACGGGCGCGGGTCGTGGCCTCGGGCGGGCCTACGCCGAGGCGCTGGCGGCGGCCGGGGCGGCGGTCATCGTGAACGACCTGGACGGCGACTCGGCGGCCGGAGTCGCCGGCGGGATCATCGCGGCGGGGGGCAGGGCCGCGGCCGTCGTCGCCCCGGTCGGCTCCGCCGAGGCCGCCGAGCGGCTGGTCGCCGCGGCCGTCAAGGAGTTCGGCCGGCTGGACGTGATGGTCACCAACGCGGGCATTCTGCGGGACCGGGTCCTGTGGAAGATGTCCGACGAGGACTTCGACGCGGTGATCGACGTGCACCTGCGGGGCACGTTCACCTGCGCCCGGGCGGCGGCGGTGCGGATGCGCGAGCAGGGGACGGGCGGACGGCTGATCCTCGTCTCGTCGCCCGCCGGTCAGCGCGGGAACTTCGGCCAGACCAACTACGCCGCCGCCAAGGCGGGCGTCGTCGCCATGGCCCGGACCTGGGCGATGGAGCTGGCCAGGGCGAACATCACGGTGAACGCGATCGTCCCGGTCGCGGCGACGGAGATGACCAAGACGATCCCGGCCTTCGCCCCGGTCATCGAGGAGTCGGAGCGGACCGGGCGGCCGTTCCCGGAATGGCTGCGCAGGGGCGAGGGCCTGGGCACGGCCGGGGACGTCGCCCCGCTCGTCGTCTTCCTCGCGTCCGACGCCTCCGCGGAGGTGACGGGCCAGGCCATCGGCATCGGCGGCGACCGGCTGGCGCTCTGGTCCCACCCCGGCGAGAAGGCGGTGGCCTACGCCGACGGCGGCTGGACGGCCGACGCGATCGCCGCCTCATGGCGGACGGGCGTCGGCGCCGATCCCGAGACGTACGGCGTGCCCGCGCCCAAGGTCCCCGAACAGAAGACGGCGGAGAGCTGAGATGCCGCGGATGAACGTCGGCGAACTGGTCGCGATCGACGTGCACACGCACGCCGAGGTCTCCGCCGGCGGGCACGTCTCGCTGAGCGCGGAGCTGTTCGGCGCCTCGGAGAAGTACTTCAAGGAGCACCCCAGGCCGACCATCCCCGAGATGGCCGCCTACTACCGAGAGCGCAAGATGGCCGCGGTGGTGTTCACGGTCGACGCGGAGCACGCCACCGGCCACCCTCGCATCTCGAACGAGGAGGTCGCCGAAAGCTGTGCCGAGCATGCCGACGTGCTGATCCCGTTCGCCAGTGTCGATCCGTGGAAGGGCCGGGCGGGCGTCCGCGAGGCGCGCCGGCTCGTCGAGGAGCACGGCGTGCGCGGCTTCAAGTTTCACCCCAGCATCCAGGGCTTCGCGCCCGACGACCGCATGGCCTATCCCCTCTACGAGGTGATCCAGGAGTCCGGCGCGATCGCCCTGTTCCACACGGGCCAGACGGGTATCGGCGCGGGCGTCCGGGGCGGGGGCGGGATCCGGTTGAAGTACTCCAACCCCATGCTGGTGGACGACGTCGCCGTGGACTTCCCCGACCTGAAGATCGTGCTGGCCCATCCGTCGTTCCCCTGGCAGGACGAGGCGCTGGCCGTCGCCACGCACAAGCCCCAGGTCTACATCGACCTGTCCGGGTGGTCGCCCAAGTACTTCCCGCCGCAGCTCGTCCGGTACGCGAACACGCTGCTGAAGGACAAGGTGCTCTTCGGATCCGACTATCCGGTGATCACCCCGGACCGCTGGCTCGCCGACTTCGGCAAGCTCGAGATCAAGCCGGAGGTCCGCTCCCGCATCCTCAAGGACAATGCCGCGCGCCTGCTCGGGCTGGGTGCGCAGGAAGGGACGACACGGTCATGACCACGACGGTGCACGGACTCGGCGAGATCAAGGCGCTCGCCGGGGCGGACCTCGGCCACAGCGAATGGCTGGAGATCACCCAAGAGCGGGTGAACACCTTCGCCGACGCCACCGACGACCACCAGTGGATCCACGTCGATCCCGAGCGGGCGAAGGAGGGGCCGTTCGGCGGTCCGATCGCCCACGGCTATCTGACCCTGTCCCTGGTCATCCCGCTTTTCACCGAGTTGCTCGACATCCGGGGCGTGACGATGAGCGTCAACTACGGACTGGAGAAGGCCCGCTTCCCCAGTCCCGTCAAGGTCGGCGCCAAGATCCGCCTCGCCGCCGCCGTGGCGTCGGTGGACGACGTCCCCGGTGACGGCGTCCAGATGCTCCTCGACTTCACCGTAGAGATCGACGGCTCCGCCAAGCCCGCCTGCGTCGCGCGCGTGATCTACCGTCACTACGCCTGACCAGGCGAAACGTACGGCCCGCGCCCGGCGCGGCGAGCGCGGCGCACCCCACCCCCCGCCCATATTGGGCAAAGTATTGACGTCCGTTACGGATCTGCCTAACCTCCGGGACAAGCAAGCGAGAGTCTTAGCTCGCTCCCGGACGAGGAGCTCGGTCATGCCGAACCTGCCAGTCACATCCCCCAACCGGATCCAACTCCGACGCGCGGTCGCCTCAAGCTTCCTGGGCAGCGTCATCGAGTACTACGACTTCCTGCTGTACGCCACCGCCTCGGCCGTGGTCTTCAGCAAGGTCTTCTTCTCCTCTCTCGACCCGCTCACGGCGACGGTCGCCAGCTTCGGCACCTTCGCCACGGGCTACCTCGCCAGGCCGCTCGGCGGAGCGATCTTCGGCCATTTCGGCGACCGGCTGGGCCGCAAGCGCATGCTGGTGCTGAGCATGACTCTGATGGGCGTCGCCAGCTTCCTCATCGGCCTGCTCCCCACCTACGCGCAGATCGGCGTCCTCGCGCCCATCGCGCTCGTCGTACTCCGGATCCTGCAGGGCGTCGCGGTCGGCGGTGAATGGGGCGGAGCCGTGCTGATGTCCGCCGAGCACGCGACCAGCCGTCGCGGACTGTGGGCGAGCTTCACCAACGCCGGAGCCCCCTTCGGCATGGTGCTGTCCACCGCGGCGCTCGGCGGCACGGCCGCCGTCCTGGGCGAGGAGGAGTTCCTCAGCTGGGGCTGGCGGGTGCCGTTCCTGATCAGCGTCGTCCTGCTGGCGGTCGGCCTGTTCGTCCGGCTGCGGGTCGAGGAGACCCCGGTGTTCAAGGCCGCCGCGGACCATGGCTCCCGAGCGCCGCTGCTGGACGTGCTCCGCCATCACCCGAGGACTCTCCTGCTCGGTGTGGGCGTCGGTCTGTCCGCCTTCGTGGCCCAGGGCACGCTGACCACCTATCTCATCGCCTACGGCGTGCGGGCCGGCTTCCCCCGGCCGGACGTGCTGAACGGGCTCACGCTCTCCTCGGCGCTGGCCGTCCTGAGCATCATCGGGTGGTCGGCGCTGTCGGACAGGGTGGGACGCCGCCCGGTCGTGCTGGCCGGCGCACTGCTCATGGCCGTGTTCGGCTTCGTCCTCTTCCCGATGGTGGACGCCGGCAGCGTCGCCGTCCTCACCGTCGCGCTCGTGCTGGGCCAGGCGGTCATCCACCCGATGATGTACGGCCCGCTCGCGGCGCTGTACACCGAAGTCTTCGCCACCAGGAGCCGCTACACCGGAGCCTCGATGGGCTACCAGCTCGCCGGGCTCGGCGCCGGCCTGGCACCGCTGCTGTTCGCCCAGCTCGACGCGTCCACCGGCGGGGGAGGGACGATGATGATCTCGGTGATCATCGCCGCCTCCTGCCTGCTGACGGTGGTCTGCCTCCTGGCCCTGGGCGAGACCAGCCGCCGCGACCTGACCGCCGTCGCCCCGGCGGCGCGCGCGACCGACCCGGCCGAACCGTCCTCCACCTGACAGGAGTCGCCGATGCGTAACGCCGGACTGGGCGGCTGGCCGGCCCGCCGGGCGCGGATGAGTCCGAACCGCACCGCCTTCGTCTTCGACGGCCGGGCGCTCACCTACGCCTGGGTGCACGAGCGGACGACAAGGCTCGCATCGAGTCTGCGCGGCGCCGGGGTTCGGACCGGGGACCGGGTCGCCTACCTCGGCCCCAACCACGTCGCCTTCGCCGAGACCATGTTCGCCACGCACCTGCTCGGAGGGATCTTCGTCCCGCTGAACTTCCGGCTGACCGCATCGGAGATCGCCTACATGGTGGAGGACTCCGGCGCCTCCGTCCTCGTCTACGCGCCGGAGTGCGCCACGGTCGTACGCGATCTTCCGGGACTCCCGGGACTGCGCACGGCCGTGGCGCTGGAGTCGCCGGCACCGGGGGAGCGGGAGTACGAGACCTTTCTGTCGGGAGGCGATGCCACGCCGATCGACACCCCGGTCGCACTCGACGACATCGCTCTCATCCTCTACACCTCGGGCACGACCGGGCGTCCCAAGGGGGCGATGCTCAGTCACGCCAACCTGGTGTGGAACTGCTTCAACATCATGGTCGGGGTCGACGTGGCGAGCACCGAGGTGACGCTGATCAGTGCGCCGCTCTTCCACGTTGCGGCGCTGAACCAGACGTTGCTGCCGACCTTCCTCAAGGGCGGCACCTCGCTGATCATGCCGTTCTGGGACGTGGACTCCTGCTACGACCTCATCGAGAAGCACCGCGTCACCTGGATGTTCGGGGTCACCGCGATGTTCGCCGCCCTCGCGCGGTCGCCGCGGTGGGCCGACGCCGACCTGTCCTCGCTGCGGACCCTGATGTCAGGGGGAGCGGCGATCCCGGTCGCGTTGATCCGCACATACCAGCAGCGGGGCTTGGTCTTCTGCCAGGGCTACGGACTGACGGAGACCTCGCCGGGCGCCACCTTCCTTGAGGCGGGTGAAAGCGTGCGCAAGGTGGGGTCGGCCGGCGTGCCGGTGTTCTTCGCCAACATACGCGTGGTCCGGCCCGACGGCACTGAGGCCGAGGCCGGCGAGGCGGGCGAAGTGCGCATCCAGGGGCCCAACGTCACCCCCGGCTACTGGCGGAACCCGGAGGCGACCGCCGCCGCGCTGACCGAAGGAGGCTGGTTCCGCTCCGGGGACATCGCCACCCTCGACGACGAGGGGCACCTTCACATCGTCGACCGGCTGAAGGACATGTACATCTCCGGCGGGGAGAATGTCTATCCGGCCGAGGTGGAGGGTGTGCTCTTCGGGCATCCGGCCGTGGCGGAGGCCGCCGTGGTCGGGGTGCCCGACGAGAAATGGGGCGAGGTCGGCCGGGCCTTCGTCGTCCCCCGTGACGGCGTCGCCCTCACCGCGGCAGAGCTGGCGAACTTCCTCCGTTCCCGGCTCGCAAAGTACAAGATCCCCGTCTATTTCGACATCGTGGACACACTGCCGAGAACCGGCTCAGGCAAGATCCTCAAACCGGAGCTTCGAACACGGCTCCTGCCGCCCGGCGCGGCCCCGCCCCGATCGCCGGCCTCCGCGTCTTCCGACCGCCAGGAGCACATGTGATCAGAGGCGGCTATCCGCCCGAGGGCAGCGCGCCGCCGCGAGTTGCGCGCCACCGGTGAGCATCCCCGCAAACGGACCGCCCAGCCGACCGACTCCCTGACCGCCCACGAGCCGCACATCGCACGGCTGGTGGCCACCGCAGCGACCTCCCGGGAGGTCGCTGCGCACCTGTTCCTCAGTCCACGCACGGTTGAAGCCCGCCTCCGCTGGGCATCGCCTCCCGCCGGCAGCTCAGAGAACTGCCGCTTCCCCTGACCAGACAGGCAGACCACGGTCAGGCACCGGGTTTGGGTCGACCGGGTTAGGCGATTCTCCCTGACGCGAAGTAGCGTCTGCTGCGCGAATCCGACCTTCCATGTGGCGAGCGGGGAGCGCTACCGATCTGATTCGTCTGGCCGCCGGGCAACCCCCGGCGGACCCGAGATGACGACCTGTCACAGCACCGAAACAGGAGGCTCAACGAACAATGTCCATCGACATGAACGTGACCAGGAATCCGGACCGGCGGCGCTACGAAGCCTCCGTCGGCGAGACGACGGTCGCCGGATTCATCGACTACCAGGAGACCAGCGAGATGATCGTCCTGGCTCACACCGAGGTCGACCCGACCTTCGAGGGGCGAGGAGTCGGCGGGGCCCTGGCCCGCGCCGCGCTCGACGACATCCGCGAACGAGGACTGAAAGCGCTGGTGATCTGCCCCTTCATCCTCAGTTGGCTGCGCAATCACCCCGAGTACCGCGACCTGCTCTACAACTCGGCACCGTCCAGGGCCGGCGACTAGGTGGCATGACCGATCTGACCCTCGACCCGGTGACCGTGCCGCCGGGATTCGACGGCCGGCAGCGAAGCTCCTCGATCGTGCCGGCGTCAACCCCCGTCTCGTCGTTAATACGACCGGGAGTTCGTCCGCCGCGGCCGCACGGGCGACGGTGCAGTCCAGGCCGCGATCGCGTCGTCGCAGGCCCGCGGGTGGATCGACTGACCACAGTTCGCCGAGCTGTACCGGCGGCCGGCCGGCCTCGCTGGCTTGCCGGCGGTTGAGCTGCACCGCCGTGGCGGTCGTCCAGGCTTGCGACCCCGGCGCGGCGCTACGCGTCGTGGACCACCTCGACCTGGACGGTTACCTCTACTTCCCCGCCCCCCGCGGCGGCGGTTCCTGACCCACTGGCTCGAACAGCTCTGAATTCCCTGAGGTCCGAGGTGTCCCCCGGGAGGCCGCCTGTTCGTCGCCTGGATATGAGCGACAACTACTCCGGCCTTCCGCGCGGCATCGACGTCGGTCTCCAGATCGACAGCCGAGGGTGAGGCACCCAGGGCACATCCGCCGCAAGGAGCCGTCCGGGCTGCTGGTCACCGTCATCCTCTTCGCGCTCGCCGCGCTCGTCGCCTGGGGCCGGTTCGGCCCCTACGCCGGGTGACCGCCCTCGGCAGGCATGGGCGTCCGGTACTTGGGTGACCGCTCCAACGCGCGCGGACGTACGAGCCGGGATCTGTGCCTTCCGTAACCGGCGGACGGCGTCCTGTCCTGAAAGGAGGTGCGGCCGATGCGACGCGACCCCGTCTGGACCTGACGAGGTGATCCCGCGGTGGAGTGGTGATGTCTGCGACGAAACAGGCGGGTCACCACCCACCGCGGTGAGCCGGCGCCTGCCCGCGCGGGTTGCCGGAAACATGGCAGGACCTGCCGCAGTGCTGGTTCGTCGAGGACAGCCGAGGAGGGCCGGACGGAATCGTCGTACGCCAAAGTGCTCGCGATAGGCGAGTTTCGCGGATTATGGCTGGGCGGGTTACTGTCGCGAGCGGGCAGCCAGCTGGCGCGCGTCGCGCTGGTCGGCGCGGAAACGGCCATCCTCGTCAACGCGGCCACGTTCGCCGCCGCCGCGTCACTCACCCTGGCCACAGTGCGCCGGCGCCCGGCGGCCGCGGGAAAGCAGCCGGTCTCCCTCCTCGGCGGGCTGCGGCTGGTGGCCGGGCATCGCGCGTTGCGCAGCCTGCTCGGCCTGGCCATGTTGTCGGGCTTCCACGTCATCCCCGAGGCGATCGCGGTGCCGTACGCCGCCTCGTTGGGCCTGGGCACCACGCAAGCCGGGCTCCTCATGGCCGCCCTGCCCGCGGGCAACGTCATCGGCGTGTTCGTGCTGTCCAGATTCCTCACCGAATCGCGGCGGATGGCGCTGATGGCCCCCATGGCGGTGCTGGCCGGCGTGCCGCTGGTGGTCAGCGCGGCGGACCCCGGCTACGTGCCCTTGCTGCTCCTGTGGACGGCGTGCGGGGTACTCACCGGCTACCACGTGGCGGCCAACGCGGAGTACGTGAGGATCGCTCCGCCGGAGAGCAGGGGACAGGCGGTCGGCCTGGCCTCCTCCGGCATGGTCGCCGCCCAGGGACTGGGCATCCTGCTCGGCGGCCTTCTCGTCGAAGCGGCCGGACCGGAGTACGGCCTGGCGATAGCCGGCGCCGCCGGGCTGATCGCGGGAGTGCCGGTACTGCTGGCCTGGAACAGGGCCGTCAGGGCCTCGCCCCCGTCCACCTGATCACGATGCTGGGGCCGCAAGCGCGACCGAGTCAGGGGGCGGGCGGGAAATCGTTACCTTGGCAACATACGGGTGGTGTCCCCTGCGCGGCCGCTCGTTCGTCGTACTGATGAGAGCCCACTGCCTTGGAGGTCGCGATGCAGTACGCCCTGCTGATCTATGCCGAGCCCGGCTACCTGGAGACGTCGTCGGATGAGGAGCGTGAGGCGGCGTACGCGGAGTATTTCGCGATGGCCGGCGACGACCGCTACGTCAGTGCCGCGCAGTTGCAGCCCGTGGAGACGGCGACCTGCGTGCGGCTGTCCGGCGGCCGGACGCTGATGACCGACGGCCCGTTCGCCGACACCAAAGAGGTGCTGGGTGGCTTCTGCCTGATAGAGGCCGCCGACCTGGACGAAGCGCTCGAATGGGCGGCGCGCGTCCCGGCCCTGCGGTTCGGCGGCACCGTGGAGGTCAGGCCGGTGGTGCGGCTCTGAGCGTGCTGGAGGAGGTGTTCCGCGAGCAGTGGGGCCGGGTGCTGGCCTCGCTGGTCGGGTTCCTCGGTGACTTCGACCGGGCTGAGGAGGCGGCGCAGGAGGCCTTCGCCATCGCGGCGGAGCGCTGGCCGGCTTCAGGCGTGCCGGCCGCTCCGGGCGCATGGCTGGTGACGACGGCCAGGAACCGGGCGATCGACCGGATCCGCCGGGAGCGCACCCTGGCCCAGAAGATCCTGCTGGCGGCGCCGGAGGCCATCATGGACGAATTCGACGACACGCTGATCAAGGACGAGCGGCTTCAGCTGATCTTCACCTGCTGTCATCCGGCGCTGCCGCTGGAGGGGCAGGTGGCGCTCACGCTGCGTGCGCTCGGCGGCCTCCAGACCGCGGAGATCGCCCGAGCGTTCGTGGTCTCGGAGGAGACCATGAAGCGGCGCCTGACCCGCGCGAAGGCCAAGATCAAGGCGACCGGGATCCCGTTCGCGGTCCCGGGCGCGCATCTGCTGCCCGAACGGCTCGACGCGGTGCTGGCGGTCATCTACCTGATCTACAACGAGGGCTACAGCGGCCGGGTCGATTTCGGCGCCGAGGCCATCCGGCTGGGGCAGGTGCTGGCCGGGCTGATGCCGCGAGAGCCAGAGGCACACGGGCTGCTGGCGCTGATGATGATCCACCACGCGCGGCGGCGGGCCCGGTTCTCCGGTGACGATCTCGTACTGCTCGACGATCAGGATCGGTCGTTGTGGGACCTGCGACAGATCGCGGCGGGCCGGGCGGCGCTGGATCGGGCGATGGCGCTGGGCGGGCGCGGCCCGTACGTCGTGCAGGCCGCCATCGCCTCGCTCCAGGCGCGTGAGCGGATCGACTGGCCGCAGGTCGCCGAGCTGTACCGGCGGCTGGCCGACCTGACCGGCTCGGCGGTGGTCGAGCTCAACCGTGCCGTGGCGGTCGCCCAGGCAGGCGATCCCGCCGCGGCGTTGCGTGCCGTCGATGGCCTCGAGCTGGACGGCTACCTGTATTTCCACTCGACGCGCGGGGAGCTGCTGCGGCGTCTGGGCCGTGATGCCGAGGCCCGGACGGCCTACCGGCGCGCCCTTGAGCTGGCCGACTCGACCCCCGAGCGGCGTTTTCTGACCCGGCGCCTCGAACAGCTCTGAGCCGGCCGGTCCCCCCGAGGTCGGGTGGGTCTCGGCAGCTCATCTCGTCCGCGTGGTGCGCGACCGGACATGGACAAGGGGATCAGCGTGTTCGCCGTCTACCTCGTGATCACCTCTCTCGCCTCGGCCGTCGTCGGCCTGGCCGCCATCGCCAACCTCATCGGCCATGACTACCCCAAGAAGCAGGCGGACCGGCTTCGCGTGCCGCGTTCCTGGACGCTCCCGCTGGGCTTGATGCTGGCGGCGGGTTCGCTGGGACTGCTGGCCGGGTTCGCCGTTCCCAGTGCTGGGCCTGCTCGCCGCCGCCGGCCTCGTGTTGTACTTCCTCGGCGCGTTCTGCGTTCATTCGCGGGCTCGTGACCACCACTTCGGCGCCTGGTCCGTGTTCTTCGCACTGGCGGCGGCCGCCATGGTCGTGAACGTGGCCTACTACTGAGGTTCCAGCCCCAACCGAGATCAGTTCGTCCGCGACGCCTCGAGTTTGGACGGGTTGGAGAACGTCCCCGTCTGGCTCATCAGGGTTGCGGAGCGGAGCTGCCGCGGAGTGGGTGTTGGTCAGGTGTGGCAAAGAGGGCACGCCGCCGCGCCGATTCGCCACTGCAGTGTGAGCCCTATCACGTTCGCTGGCCGTCCCGAGGCGCCGGACTCATTCGTCAATGATCCGTACCCCGCCACCGCGGCAAGAAGTCTTAGATACAGCCCTCGTACCTAGACGTTCAGTGAAGCGCTGCTGGTGCGGACGCACCCTCCGGCAAGAGCCCGATGTCGTCATCCATCACGTTCGCAGGAGAGAGGAAACCGATGAAAGATCTGCAGACTGTCGCCGACCGCGTCGAGATCGAGGTGCTGCGGGGCGAACACGTCGACGCGGCGATGAACGGCGACTACGACCGTTTCGCGTCGCTGTTCACCAGGGACGCGGTGTGGCGGATCCCTCCCGCCGGCGTCGAGTTCACCGGGCGGAAGGAGATCCGCGCCGGTATCGAACGGCTGCAGGATGCGTGGGAGTTCTGGGTGCAGACCGTGCACCCGGGCACGATCCAACTCGATGGCGACACCGCGACCGGCCGGGAATCCGTCTTCGAGATCGGTCGCCAGCGCGACGGCAGGTCGGTCGTCATGTACGGCCTGTTCCACGACCGTTACCAGCGCACCCCGGATGGCTGGAAGTTCACCGAGCGCGTCCTCGAACCTAAATACCTCGACACCACTGCGCTGACGGGCTCGCCTCACGTGACCTGGGACTCCGCCGGCCCAGAGGCCGTGAACGCCTCCTCTGCGCAAGAAGCCCGATAACCGCGCGACCATCCGAACGCCGTATGTGCCGGGCGGATCTGCAGGGAGCAGCGCGCTGGGGTCGGCGGCAGGCGGGGGTGCGGTCGGGGAGGTCGTCCGCCTGCGCCCGATGTGGCGGCCGAACTTGGGCCGCAACGGAGTGGTGTGCAGGGTGGGGGAGCGGGACCGTATTGCTGCTGCACGACGAGGGGCAGGGGAGCGATGCAAGGTGCTGGCTTACGCGGATTGTGCACTGGGTGTCGAGGACAACAGCACGTGATCACCGATGTGGTTGTGGAGCGGAGCCAGCTTAGAAATCTACATTGTAAAGGGCCTGGGTTGGTGAAAATCCAACTCTCATACCTGACAACCCCAACAACAAAACCGCACCAGATGGCGAGCTCGCCGCGGATCAGTGAGAACGCCACTGTTACCGGGCCAGGCAACAGTGGCGGTGCTCGCTCCTCATCGCGCCGACCCGGTTTCCCGGCGATACGGCGGTTCGCGGCATCGGGCACCGCCGGGAATTGCTTGGCGATCTCCAGCGCGGTGACAGGGTCCGGCTCTGTAGCTGTTTGACCGGGCGTTTGTGAGGGTGGAATCGAGATCTGGTCGGTAGCGCCCGAGTGCGCCGTGCTGAGTTCGGAACGCCAGGGCTACCTGCGGACGCGGATCGCGCACCGATGAGGTTTCCGCGCCGTGCCCGTCTGTACGGGTGAGATCGACTCACGGAAGGCTGACATGATGCGGAAACTGACCTATGGCATGAACCTGAGCCTGGACGGCTACGTCGCCGCGCCCGGTGATGACCTCGGCTGGAGCGTGCCGAGCGACGAGCTGTTCCAGTGGTGGTCCGACCGGGTGGGGGCGACCGGCCTGGCGCTGTACGGGCGCAAACTGTGGGAGGCGATGAGCTCCCACTGGCCGACCGCCGACCAGCAGCCCGGCGCCACACCGGCGCACATCGAGTACGCCCGCCGCTGGCGGGACATGCCCAAGGTGGTGTTCTCGTCGACGATCGACAAGGTCGACTGGAACACCCGTCTGGTCACCGGCGACGCGGTCACCGAGATCGCCCGGCTCAAGTCCGAGGACGGCGGCCCGATGGACATCGTTGGCGCCACACTTGCCGCAGCGGCCATGCGGGCCGGGCTGATCGACGAGTATGTGCTGGTCACCGCACCGGTCTTGCTGGGCGGTGGCACGCCTTTCTTCACGGCCCTGGACAGTTGGGTGAACCTGAACTGTGGAGACGCGGACGTTTTCCGGCGGCCTGGTGTTGACCCGATACGAGACGAGGCGATGAGCACGGGCTGCCCCGCCGACGTTGCCGGCGGGGCGGCCCGTGCGCTGGGCTCGTCTGATCACAGTGTCGGGGGCAGGTCCAGCCATGGTTTGTCGGTGGCGTCGAATCCGGTGAGCTCGGCGATCTTCCCGTCGACGATGTGCAGGACCGCGATGTTGAACAGCCGGTATTCCGGGTTGTCGGGGGTGCGGAGGTACAGCGCGGCGGCGGGCATGCGGTTGACCGTCGTGGCGGTACAGCGCCAGTCGTCGTAGCCGCGCTGGAAGAGCCCACTGGAGACCCAGCCGTCCACCGCGTCCTTGGCTGTGACGACCAGGGTGCCCGGATCGGGCAGCATTGTGAAGCGCAGGTCGTCGCGCAGCAGGGCCATCAGCCGGTCGAGGTCGTTGCGTTCATGGGCGTCCATGTACGACTTCACCACGCCGCGCTCGTCATCCGACAGCTCGTGGGTGGCGGGGCTTCGCCAGTCGAGGCGGCGGTCGGGCAGTTGCTCGCGCATCGTCACGCGGGCCCGCTGCAGTGCGCTGGTCACCGATGCGACGGTGAGTTCGAGGGCGTCGGCGGCTTTCGACGCCGGCCAGCCGAGGACGTCGCGCAGGATGAACACCGCCCGTTGCCGCGGCGGCAGGTGCTGGACGGCGACGATGAACGCCAGCTCGATCGTCTCCCGTGCCACCACCGATTCCTGTGGGTCCTCGGGGAGCATCTGGTCGGGGTACGGCTGCAGGTACAGCATCTCGGAGCCGGGGTCCGGCAGCTCGGACGGTACGGGTGTGCGGTCGTTGCGCTTCTCCAGGAAGTCGAGGCAGGCGTTCGTCGCGATCCGGTACAGCCAGGTCCGCAGGGCCGCGTGGCCCTTGAACGACTCTCGCTTGTTCCATGCTCGCAGGAACGTCTCCTGCGTCATGTCCTGGGCGTCCTCGTAGTTCGCGAGCATCCGGTAGCAGTGCACCTGCAACTCACGCCGGTGGCGCTCCGTGATGAGTGCGAACCGCGCCGTGTCGCCTGAGCGGGCCGCCGCGATGAACGTGGCCTCGTCGGCGCCTTGCAGTGTGGCGTCGGTCATGGTCGTCAATCCTTCCACCGGTACGAGAGGGCTTACAGAACTGACGACGTGGCGGAGGATTTCTGATCGGTGAAGCCGCTTACACCGGGCCTGGATCCAGGACACGGGTTCATCATCGTCGACCGTGTGAACGGCGGGCGCCGATTCTCCGGGTCTGCAACGCAACACCGAAGTCACCGTTCAGACACCCCTGGGTTTCCGGGTTGCGTGCTAATGTGCTGCATCATTAGTACATTGGGGTGGCCATGGTCGGCTGGAGTCTGTGGATCGCGATCTTCCTGGCCATCGTGGCGCTGTTGCTGTACCGGGCTTTCCGCCCCCACCGCCGCGCCCAAGTGGTCGAGTGGGCCGCCGGCCATGGCCTTCCTACCACCGGCCTCGACTGGGACCAGGCGAGCCGTTACCTCGACCGCAGCCGGTGTCTGCGCACTGTCGGGTTCGTCATCCCCCTTTTCTTGGGCGGCACGACGAGCATCGTCTGGGCGCTGGTCTACACCCAGCCGTCCCCGCCCTTCCCGTTCGACCTGCTGGGCTCGCCGTCCTGGCTGGTGGGGTACCTGCTCGGGGCGGTTCTGGCCGAGGTGACCTGGACCCGTCCACGTACCCAGAAGGCGGCCGCCCTCGTGCCCAGGCGGGTGGCCGACTACATCGGGCGCCCGGCGCTGGGCCTCATCCGTGTCGTCGGCCTGGCCACCATCGCCGTGGGCGTGATCGGGCACTGGTTCCTCGCCGGCCACCTCCGCGCCGGGTTCGGGTTCGGACCCGTACCGGCGGTGACGGCGGCGGTCGTGCTGGTGTTGATGGAGGCATCGCTCTGGTTCATCGTGCACCGGCGCCAGCCCGTGGGATCCGAGTCACAGATGAGGCTCGACGATGCCCTGCGTTCCACGACGATCCACCGGATGGCCGGTGCCGGTCTCGGCATGATGTTCCTGTTCCTCGGATACGAGCTCTTCTCCATCGGGGGCGGCATCGAGGGCCAGGCCCTGCGGATCATCCTGCCGTGGGCCGGGGTGGCGTGCGTGTTCGTGGGCGCCCCTCTGAGCTGGCAGCGCGTCGGGCATCCGCGCGTGTGGCCGGTCAGGCGCCACACGTCAGGCGAGGCGGCCTCCAACACAGCCGACCGGACGGCGACATGATCCTCCATCTCGACCCCGCCTCACCGCTTCCTCCGTACGAGCAGTTGCGGGCGCAGATCGCCACTATGGCCGCCACCGGCGTGCTGCCGCCGCTGACCCGCCTGCCTAGCATCCGGCAGCTCGCCCGGGACCTGGGACTGGCCACGGCGACGGTCGCGCGAGCCTTCCGCGAGCTCGAGCGTGACGGCGTCATCGAGACCCGCGGGCGGCACGGGACCTACGTCTGCGAAACTCCCGGTTCCGCCCTCGGCGTGGACGCTGAGCAGCGCCTGGCGGAGGCGGCGCAGGTGTTCGCCGTCCAGGCGCGGCAGCTTGGCGTCGACGCCGCCCGCGCGTTGCAGCAGGCCAAGTCGGCCCTGGAGGCGGTCACGGGCCGCTGAAGGATCATCGATTCGGGCTTGTCTCCACGTTGTGGTCGCCGGGCATTCCCAAGGTAGAAGGCGATGTCGAAGGCCGACACCTGCAGTGCGGCTTGGGAGAGGATGTCCCACACGCACATCTCGCCGCCGGCGCGGCTGGCCACGATCGACAGGATGCGCAGCCGCACCGGATCCCCCAGCGCTTTGAACGCCCGCGCCACCCCGGCCGCCTGCGCGGCGTCCAGCGGCTCGCGGGTCAGCGGCGGGCTGCACTCCAAAAGCTCCAGCGGTTCCACACGCCCTCCATATCGATGCTCCACGCAAGCGCGATCAAGGACAGTCGCTCTTGATCAGACCCGGCCCTCGCAAGGTCCCTCCGACCTTCTGAGTGGGTGATCGCGGGACGTATGGCAACCCATGGGAGGATTGGTACGTGGGAGCATCAGTGAGGCAGATTCAGGTCACCTTCGACTGCGCATCACCTGAGCGCGTTGCTCGTTTCTGGTGTGAGGTGCTGGGGTACGTCCCGCCGCCGCCACCGGAGGGGTTTGCCAGTTGGGACGACTTCAATCGCACGCTGCCGCCTGAGCAGCGGGATTCATGGTTCGCATGCAGTGACCCCTCGGGCGTGGGGCCGCGGCTGTACTTTCAGCGCGTTCCCGAAGGCAAGGTCGTGAAGAACCGGCTGCACCTTGACGTGCGGGTCGGCACCGGGCTGGTGGGGGAGGAGCGCCTGGCGGCCCTTGAGGCCGAATGCGCTCGGCTGATCCCGCTCGGCGCGGTACGCGTACGGCTCCTGCCTGCCGATGAGGAGAACGAGTCGTGCCTGGTCATGCAAGACGTCGAGGGCAACGAGTTCTGCCTCGGCTGAGTGGCAGGCAGGAGGAAGAGTCCGGCCGGCTATACCCATTCCCTTCTGGTGGTGGTGTCGTGCTGCCGGACGGCCCCTCGATGTCGATCTGATCAGCTGCGCGTCGGGTGTGCTGGTCGCGCAGGAGCGCCTGCGCGACGGCGGTCGATGCGATAGCCGTCGCCGAGCAGAGCGGGACTTCATGCGAGAGGGGGAACGGGGTACGCGATCATGTGATCCATGTCGATCCCCCCGGACCCGCCCGCACCCGTACCACCGCAAGAGTCCAGACGGTCACGAACGGCCCGCCGAATCGGCTGCCTGGCCGTGGCGTTAGTGCCGCTCCTGCTGCTCGCGGCGATCGTCAAGGCGCCGGCATGGATCGATGACCACCGGCTGGCGCGCATGGTGGACCGGATCCAGGAGTATCCTCCGCCGGCGGGAGCGGACCTCGGGTACTTCGACCGGCACGTCGAGGTGAGCGGCGACTCCGGCGACTGCTGGTACACCATCCGTTTCGAGCTCTCCACCGACCGGCCCATCCAGGAGGTGCTGAACCACTACCGCCAGGCGAAGATCGAGGACCCCGACGGAGACCTCGGCGACTACGAGCTGGTCGCCTACACACCATTCGACGAGTCCGGCACCCCTGTGGATGGCACCTCCGCCACGAACTCCATGATTCTCCACCTGGACGGCATGTACGACGGCACCTGGTTGGACATGCGTTGCTATTGACGCCGCAGCGCCGCTCAGTGCTGACGACTGTCTCGAACTCAACGGCCGGTTCCGGCTGGACATGGAAACCCGGCTCGACCTCTCCGTGGCCTGAGCGGACGCCGGTGACCGGTGAAGGGATCATGGAGCGGCCGGGTAGGTCAGCTCTTCATGCGGGCGGCTGCGCGCAGGAGCCCGGTGTCGCGGGTGGTCATCGCCTCCAGCAGGCCGGTGCCGCGCCGCTGGAGCAGGCGCACGGTGAGCGCGGGTGTCGCGCCCAGGACAGCGGCCACCAGGACGGCGACCAGGGGTGTCGGTAAGACTCGTGCAACCAGGTACAAGCGTTCGAGTTAGCCCAGCTCAGCGGTACTACGGATCGGGGCGTGGGGCTCTTCGCCAGTTTTCGGGACGCGCCCGATCTTGGATGACCAGTATTAATCCGGATTCGTAGGGTTTGTGGCGGCTTCTGGTGCCGCTCATGCGCGAGAGAGCCGGATGCGTTGTGGCGCGTGTGCTGGATGATGACGAGCTCATCGGGAACTGGACGCTCGTCGGGGACGAGCTGGCGTTGTTGTCGAATCGGCGGCCGGCAACCAAGTTGGCGTTCGCGCTGATGCTCCGGTTCTACTCGCTGCATGGCCGGTTCCCCAAGGGCCGGTACGAGCTGCCGGACCAAGCGATCGACTACGTGGCCAGGCTGGTGAAGGTCCCCCTTGCTGAGCTCGAGTCGTATGAGTGGGACGGCCGGACGAGCAAGGAGCACCGCAAGGAGGTCCGCAAGCACTTCGGGTTCCGTGAGTGCTCGATGGCCGATTCGGACAAGGCCGCCGACTGGTTGGCCATGAACGTGTGCGACAAGGAGCGTCAGGCCGACCGTGTGCGGGCAGAGCTCCTCGCGCACCTGCGGGAGGACAAGGTCGAGCAGCCCGCGCCGGATCGGATCCGCCGGATCGTGGGGAAGGCGATCAGCCAGGCGGAGAAGACCCAGACTGCGCTGGTCGCGGGCAGGGTTCCGGCTGAGGCGGTGGCGCGGATGCTCGCGTTGATCGCCCAGTCCGCCGATCCGGGCGCTGTGGAGGACCAGGCCGGTACCGACGATGGCGCCCTGTTCGACGCCGAGGAGGTGACCGGCGTCGACCTGTTCGCGAAGATCCGGGAGGAGCCGGGGAACGTGAGCGTGAGCGTGAAGACGATCGAGAAAGAGGTGTTCAAGCTCAACTCGATCGGAGCGATCGGCCTTCCGGAGGATCTGTTCGCCGACGTCGCGCCGAAGATCCTTCAAGGATGGCGGGCGCGGGTGGCGGCCGAGGCGCCGTCGCATCTGCGGGACCACCCGCACGACATCAAGGTCATTCTGCTTGCCGCGTACCTGTTCTGCCGGGGCCGGGAGATCACCGACACCCTAGTCGACTTGCTGATCGCGACGGTGCACCGGATCAACGCCCGCGCTGAGACCAAGGTGACCAGCGATTTCGTCGCGGAGTTGAAGCGGGTGTCGGGCAAGGAGAACATCCTGTTCAAGATGACCGAGGCCGCTCTGGAAGCACCGGAGTCACGGGTCGAGGACGTCATCTACCCGGCGGTGCCGGGCGGGTAGATGACGCTGGTGTCGCTGCTACACGAGTACCGGGCGAAGGGCACCTCCTACCGGCAGCACAAGCAGCGGGTGTTCAAGGCCTCCTACACCAACCACTACCGGACCGGCTTGATCCAGATCATCGAGGCGCTGGAGTTCGGGTCGACGAACACCGTGCACGCGCCGATGATGCAGGCCCTTGCCCTGCTCAAGCGGTACAAGTCGGAGAAGTCCAACCGGATCAAGTGCTACGAGCTCGGCGAGACCGTCCCGACGGCATCGTCCCGCCTGAGCTCGTAGATCTGCTGTACGGGGCAGACAGCAAGCGGCGCCAGCGGATCCTGCGGAGCGTGTACGAGTGCGGGGTGTTCCAGTCCCTGCGGGAGAAGCTGCGCTGCAAGGAGATCTGGGTCAGGGGCGCAGAGAAGTGGCGCAACCCCGACGACGACCTGCCTAAGGACTACGAGGCACGGCGCGCGGAAAACTACGCCAAGCTCCGCAAGCCGCTGGACCCCAAACAGTTCATCGACGAACTGCGCGACGAGCTGGATCATGAGCTGGGGCAGTTGAATGCCGCGCTCGGCCACCAGCGGCTGCCCTGGCTGAAGATCTCCGAACGGAAGACCGGCGCGGTCCAGCTGAGCCCGCTGGACGCTCTCCCCGAGCCGGTCAACCTGCGCCGGCTGAAGGCCGCCATCCGGTCCCGGTGGGGCGTAGTCCCGCTGATGGACATGTTCGCCGAAACGTGCCTGCGCACCGGCTGCCTCCAGACCCTCTCCCCGGCCGGAGTTCAAGGGCACCTGGATCCCCAGCAGTTGTTCGAGCGGCTGCTCCTGGTCATCTACGCCTACGGGACCGGGACGGGGATCCGCGCCGCGGCGGCCGGCGACCATGACCACAACGAGGACGACCTGCGGTACGTGCGGCGCCGCTACCTGAGCGTGGAAGGCTGCCGCGAGATCGCCCGGACGATCGCCAACGCCACGTTCGCCGCCCGCCACACCGCCCTGTGGGGCGAGGGCACCACCGCGGTCGCCTCGGACTCCACTCACTTCTCCGCCTACGACCAGAACATCTTCACCGAATGGCACTCCCGCTACCGGCGGGCGAAACGCGGGGTCTTGATCTACTGGACGGTCGAGACGTCCGGGGCGATGGCCGTGCACAGTCAGCTGATCAGCTGCTCGGCCTCTGAGGTCCACGCCATGGTCGAGGGTGCGATGCGGCATGGCACCGACATGGAGATCGAGGCGAACTACGTCGATTCCCACGGCGCGAGCTTCGTCGGGTTCGGCATCACCAGGCTGCTGGACTTCGACCTGGTCGCTCGGTTCAAGCAGATCAACCGGATGAAGCTGTACGTTCCCGGGCGCGGGGACGACTTCTCCTACCCGCTGCTCGGCCCAGCGCTGACCAGGCCGATCCGGTGGGACATCATCGCCAACAACTACGACTTGATGATGAAGTACGCTACCGCGATCCGGCTCGGCACCGCCTCCACCGAGGCACTGCTGCGCCGGTTCACCAGCGAGACCACCCACCCCGCCTACGCCGCCATGCTCGAAGTCGGCCGCGCCCAGAGATCGATCTTCCTCGCTCGTTACCTGCGGGGCCGCGACCTGCAGCGGGAGACCGAATCCGGCCTGAACGTGGTCGAGAACTACAACGGCGTCAACGACTACATCCGCTTCGGCAAACGCGGAGAGCTCGCCTCCAACCGCAAGGAAGAACAAGAGCTCGGCATGTTGTGCCTGCACATCCTGCAGTCCTGCCTCGGCTACATCAACACTCTCATGATCCAGGACACCCTCGCCCTCCCCGAATGGCAGGACGTCCTCACCGACGCGGCCTGACCCCCGTCTTCCACACCAACATGACCCCGTACGGCGAGATCCAGCTCAACCTGCACAAGCGCCTGACCTTCGACATCACCGATCTTCCCGCTTCCACCGCGTGATCAGCTCGGTGCCGTCATCCGGCATCCAGAACGGGATTGCCGTGCAGGCCTCCGTTATCGCACGGCCAGGGCCCAGCGTCCATGGGGCTCAGACCCGTACCGGAGATCAGCAGGAGCTCATCGTCCAGGGCGAACACGATCTGTCCGTGCTCGAGGATGAGGGTGCGGCTCATGATGTTGCGCTGGTCGTCCGGGGCGGCATGCAGTTCACGTGCATGCAGGTCAGCTGTGACGGCCAGGAGCCGGCCGTCACGCCAGAACACCGCGGTGCCGTCGCTGTCCAGCACCGGGTAGGAGGTGTAGTAGCCCGGCAAGTGCGGGCCTTTGCGCACCGCACCGTTCGGCTCCAACGCCACGAAATGAGATCGCGACGGCGTCCGGTTCTCGAACTCGGGCCCGACGATCCGTCCCTTGTGGTTGACCAGCGGCATCGTATGCGTGGGCCATTCGCGCAGGACCGTGCCGTCCGCGTCGTAGTGCGAGGTGGAGAACGCTCCATAGCCTTGCGAGCCGATGAGGAACTCTCCCGGGCCGAGGATCGCCTTGTGCTGCGTGGGTCCTGGCGGAGTGGCCGCGATCAGGCGCCCGTCCGTGAGGTCGAGGAAGAACGTGACGGCGATACCACTGCTGTCGTCTTCGAACGTGGCCGCCACCCGATCTCCCGCGACCAACAGGGGTGTCCAGTGATGAGCCCGGATGGAGCGTGGGGACCAGGGCCGCATCGGTCGGACCTGCCAACCGGTGTTGACACCAGCCTCGACGACCCCGAGGTAGGACACCTTGTCCAGGGCGGGCGGATGCGCTCACGCTCGTCGAAGGCGGGGCTCACGTCGTCGTCTCCAGAGTGATCCGGGTGCGGTCATGGTCGTCGGCCAGGCCGCGCAGTTTGGCGGCGCGAGCCAGGAGCCGGTCGCCGACCGGCTGAGGCGCATGCGTGCGTTGGGCGATAGCGTCGAACAGATGGAGCGCGCCCCACGTGGACAGGACCGCTGGGGAGGTGGGGAGCAGGTTGCGGAGGCGGGAAGCCCCGGCTGCTGGGCACCAGCGCTCACGCAAACGCGCTGCCGCCCCGCAGAGGCCAATGGGGGAGGGGCGAGCCACCGGTGACGTTCCTGTCGGCGCCCTGGTCACCGGTGCCGCTGAGACCCCTTGGCGGCGGCCATGGCCGCCGCATCACCCCCGACCTCGGCGCGGCCAGACGCGGAGCCGAAGGTTTCGGTGCTGGTGCTCGACGGCCCGCCCGGCGCCGGGAAGACGATCATCCTGCTGTCCGTACTCCTGCAGGCGCTGGCGAACCTGGAGAATCGGCACCCGCCGTTCACGCGGTCGGCGATGATGAAACCCGTGTCCTTGATCCAGGCGCTGCTGCACGCCTCCCCCGCCCAGGTGACGATGGACCGGATCCGCCAGCTGGTGCAGCTGGTCGGCCCTGAGGCGCCCACCGTCGAGTACAAGGCCGACATGTCCCAGGGCATCGCCCAGGCGGTCGCCGCCTTGGCCAACACCTACGATCGATAGGACGGTGGGTGTCCATGTCCACCAGGGCGGTGCTGTAGGAGTGTCCGCGCTTCTTCGCGACGTCGTCGACGCCCAGCACTGTGACTGTGCACCCGGGTCGAGGGCAGCCCACACTTCGGGCATGGGGCTTCACTCGCCACGGTGCGCGCCGCGATCAGCATGGTGTCACCGAGGTCCTCAACATTGAGGACATCCATCTCCCGCAGCGCGGGGCAGAACAAACGAAGGCAGCAGGCGTTCTCGCCTGCCGAAGCATGCAGCACAATGATCCCCACGGCCGCTCGTTGGTGATCAGGTTCTCGACAAACCAGATCGTTGACGAGCGGCCATCTCCGTGCGGGGTCCGTTACAAGATCGCGATAACGAGAAACAGCACCGGGATCCTCTCGCCGAGCTCACCCTGAGTAGCTGATCATCGTGAGTGAGCCAGAGCCAGTTGATGTCAGTGGCGGTGACGCGAACTCGCGACCTCAATGTGGGAGCCCGGCTTTCCCGGGGCTGTGCCCCGGGGCCTTGCCGGCCGGAGCGGCGATCGGGCAGGATCGCCGCCCCGATATCGCCGGCAGTTCAGAGGATCCTGATCCCCTGGATGCGGACCCCACCGGGATGGTTCGGCCAGGTGAACACGGTCCACTTCGGGATCGGCTGAGCCGGCTGCCACCTTCCGTCCCCGTACCACTGGACGCGGTTGTTACCGGTCGAGATCCGGGTGACCCACCAGATGTTCAGGGCGTACATGTCCTCTCCGGCGTTGGCGTAACAGTAGTCGACTGACGAGCTGCTGGTTGCGTGGATTGTGGCGCGCACGAGGTCGGTCCGGTCGCCGCACGGGACCTCATCGATCGCGTACGCCGCCGTCGGGAGGACGACGGCAAGTGAGGCCGTCATCGCGACGGACGCCAGAGTGGCCAGGGCCGCGCGCTTGGCGATGCGTTTCATGGACTTCTCCTTTGCAGGTGAGATTCATGCGGTGGAAATGGAGCCGGACTATCCGCAGACTTGACCAGGAGATCTCTGGCCACCTGCCGGGGTGGCTGTCTCGCTTCCGATAGGAACACCACGGCTCGTCGGCGATGGTGCGTGGGTGGTCGGCGGGGATGAAGCCGACGTTGGCCACCGCGGGTGCAGGGCGCCGAAGTGTGCCACGGTGCGGGTCACGGCGGCTTGGGCGGCCGGCCAGTCGGCGGCGGCGGCGATGATGCCGAGCAGCCGGTCGGGGTGGCCGGTCTCGTCGAGGAAGGACTTGAGTTTGGTCTCGTCGCGGCCGGTGACGGCCACGCGGTGGCCGCGGTCGAGGAGCAATCGTGCGGTGTGGGCGCCGATGCCGCTGGCCGCGCCGGTGATCAGTACGGTCTCGCCGGTCATGGTCATACTCCCGGGTGCTGGAGGTCCTGGTGGTGCATCACAGGAGGGCGTCGACGGTGATGGGCGGCCCGATCACCACTACAGAAGCTGGTCGGACAGGGTCCATCTCCGTGTCGCAGGTCGCGTTCGATTCGCTGATCCCAGGAAACCCGCCTGGCCTGGCGCGAGACAGAGCGCATTTATAGGGGGGATAAGCTCAACCCCCTTACCGTCGGCGCCTGCGCGAACCCTGCGGTTACCGTGGGAGCATGGACGACCGGCCCGACAACCGCGACCAGATCCGGGATTTCCTCGCCATCCGGCGCGCGAAGCTCACTCCGGAGCAGGTCGGGCTGCCCACCGGAGGTCGGCGCCGGGTCCCCGGGCTGCGCCGCGAGGAGGTCGCGCTGCTGGCCGGTGTGAGCACCGAGTGGTACACCCGGCTGGAGAAGGGCCACATCAGCGGCGTATCGCAAGAGGTACTCGACGCGGTCGCCCAGGCCCTTCGCCTGGACCAGGACGAACGCACCTACTTGTTCGACCTGGCCCAGGCCGCCCGGCCCGCCCGCCGCGCACCTTCGCGCCGCAAGGACGTCCAGGTCCCGCCGCGCGTCCAGTGGCTGCTGGACTCCATGACGATGTCGGCGGCGTTCGTACGCAACGGCCGCCAGGACATCGTCGCCCACAATGCGCTGGCTCGGGCCCTGCTCGCGCCGGTCTTCGACAGCCCTGCCACCACCCGGCACGGCCGCGCCAACCTCGCCCGCTACATCTTCCTCGACCCGGGCTCCCAGCGGTTCTTCGCCGACTGGGACACGGCCACCGCCATCAGCGCCGCGCTGCTGCGCGCCGAGGCCGGACGCGAGCCCCACGACCGGGCGCTACGCGACCTCGTCGGCGAGCTGTCCACGCTCAGCACCGCGTTTCGCGGCCAGTGGGCCGCCCACGACGTGCGCATCCGCCACGCTGGCGGCAAGCGGCTGTGGCACCCGCAGGTCGGCGACCTGGAGCTGACCTACCAGTCCCTTGACCTGCCCATCTCCAGCCGGACTGTGTACGACCTCACCATCTACACCACGGAACCGGGCAGCACCTCCGAAGAGCGGCTCAAGCTCCTGACCAGCCTGGCAGCCACCCAGCCGGCACACCCCACCAGCCAGCCGCGTTGAAGCGCGCCGACTTGCTCACGGCCTGCAGCTCGGGCACCTATAGCTACGGCGAGCCGCTGCGCTGACCGGGCCCCGCGGACAGGCATCGAACGAACATCACCACGACCTGAACACGCGTTCACCCCAGCATGCCAGCCAACGTGCCTTTACGTGCCTGGCAAGATCACATCTCCCTGCCCTGCGAAAAGATGCGAACAACCCCAGATAGCCACGGCGACTCAGATCCGATCCCCACTTCCGCCCCTCCTTTTCGCCCCCAAAGTGGCCTCAGAGCCCGCCGGACACCTCCCGGGCCACCCTGCGGGGAAGGAACCTGATCGGACATGGCCGACCGCGTCTACCTGCGACACTCAACCGACAAGCAGACCGACGCCCGCCAGCGGCACGCCCTGGCCGCGCTGATCGCCTCCGGCGCCCCCGTCTACGAGGACCCGGCCACCTCCAGCCGCCAGCTCTCCCTGGACCGGGGCGGGGTTCACCAAGCTGCTGCACGAGGCCGCAGTCGGCGACACCATCCGCATCGCCGACGCCGCCCGCCTGTTTCGCTCGGTCGCCGACATCCTGGCCCTGCGGCCCGTCCTCATCCGCCGCGGCCTGCACCTGCGGGTGGAGTCCGGGCGGCTGTCGGGGATCGATCTGGCCGCCGATGATCCCGGCACCAAGATGATGGTCAACGTGCTGGCCTCGGTGCTGGAGTTCCAGCGGGACATGATCAGCGAGAACACCCGCCAGGGCGTCGCCGCCGCCGAGTCCTCCGGCAAGACCCTCGGCCGCCCGACCGCGCTCCCTGCGGACAAGGCCGCCGAGGTCGTCACCGCCTACTCTCAAGGCGCCGCCATCAAGGCCCTGGCCCGCGAGCATCACGTCGCGCCCAAGACCATCCGCCGCGTCCTGGACGCCGCTCACGCCCGCCGACTCCCCGACCAGTTCGACGCGCTGTCCGTTCCCGAGGAGCCGTCGGGCCCTGCCGCGGACACGCCCGTGAGCGCCATGAGGTACGGGTTGTGACCGCATGTGATTCGTCCCATATATGCAATCTGCACCTCCCCCTCTCCTGGCAAGTCAACTGTGACGGATCCATAGTGAGCCCGATAGGGGTTGCGGTTGAGGGCATCGAACTTGTCGACTGCCTCGTACTCGCGAGCCGCGTCACAGCTCAGCGTTTCCGCTGACATTCAGCCTGCGCGTCACAGCTGCAATCAGCTGACTGCGAACTGCCACGAAACTGCCATCCCCGAATTGCCACGAGGTGTCAGTGCACTGGTCAGCGCATAGTCGGGGACTGTGCCGGCAAGTAAATCAGGAAGTCGCACTATCCAGCCGCGATCCCAGTAGCATGACTCGGCGCTTCGAGGCACACCATGATTGCAGATGTTGATCTTCTCCGTAGATGATCAATAACGCAACGTTGCTGACGGATGCGGCAGAATTGCCATCTACTGACAGATGGCATCTACATTCTGACGTGCGTTTTGCCAGCCAATGTCAGTGAAGCGTGTCACGAACGTGCCAGTAAACGCGATCGACGATCCAACGCAGGATGGAGCGGTTCCTTTAGGGCTCGTGGCGGACGCGGACGAGAGCCGCCGCAGTTGGTGCGCAGGTCGCGCTGCGGCGCGTTCTGTGCGCGGAGCCGGGGTACGGGGTGCCACCGCCCGTTACAGTGGCAGTCGTGACGATCGCAAGCGACCCCCAAACGGGGCAGGCCTCCCTCTATCGCCTGCTGAAGTCCACATCGAAAGCGGGTGCGGCTGAGGACCCGCCGGACACGATCAACACCAAGGCCATCGAAACGATCGACGAAGACGCTTCATTCGCGCTACTGGGCGTCTCGGGATTGCCGCCAAACTGACTGATGTCCCACTATCGTGAAAGGGTGACCCTTTGTGATGACGGCGTCGTCCTTTCGGCACGCGGTGCACAGCGCGGCCTGTATCGGCTGCTGGCCGAGCCTGCACGTACTGAAGGGGACGAGCCTCCACCGGACACGACACTGACCCGGCAGATCGAGACCATCGACAATGACCGAGCGATAGCTGGGCTGGCGGGTACCGGACTGCCCCTGCCATGACTGGCTCCGCAGAGTGGGTGATCATCGGAGATCCCGATGATCCGCACGTCAAAGCCGTGGCCACACGGCTGGCCAGGCCTCGCGACGGCTGGATCGTCAACGCTGCGACGCTGGCTGAGACCACCTATACGTGGCAGGACGCCCGGCTGAGCTTGCGCAAACACCACCGGGCTGAGGTGATCGCGCCGGGGATCGGCACACGCGGGTGGATCCGGCGGCTGGCTCCCGCCGACTGGCAGCGAGGCGTGGTGATCGAGTCGGTCGAGGCGGCGGAGAAGACCGCATGGTTGTCCCTGCTCACGGCCGTGCTGCGCACCTGCGGCGTGGACTGGCTCACCGGCATCGATTCGCTCGTCACGGCGGAGAACAAGCTGGTGCAGCAAACCACGGCTAGGCGCTTGGGCATTCCCACCCCGGCGACTGTGGTAACCAACGACATCGCCGCGGTGCCCGATGCCGTGGGGCCCGACATCGTCGTCAAACCGTTGGGGCCGGGACATTTCTTCGACCGCGATGAGCCGTACACGCTCTTCGCGACCCCTGTGCATGCCGACGACACTGTCCTGGAGGCGCTGGCGGGCGCGCCATTCCTGGTGCAGACACGGATCATCGCACGATCACACCTGCGGGTTGTAACGGTGCGTGATGAGGTGTGGGGAGCCGCCTTGGACGCCACGCACCAACCGCTTGACTGGCGGGCCGCGCCGATCGCCCATCGGTCCTTTTCTGTGACCGCCTTACCGCACGAGATCGCTCAGGGCGCCCGCGCCTTAGCCGAGGCGTTGGGCCTGGGCTACAGCAGCCAGGACTGGGCCGTGGCCGACGATGGCGCTTACCTGCTGGATGTCAACCCGGCCGGTCAGTGGCTGTTCTTGCCCGAGCAGGTCGCGACCCCGGTGAGCGCCGCCGTGGCGGCCTGGCTCAGCGAGTCGTGATGGCGCAGAAGGACCCGCTTCCATCTGAGGGCGGGGTGTATCTGCAGTATGTCCTTGGCCTGTGGCCGGGACGGCGGGTCCCCGTCTACGACGTCCACAGACTCGAGCCTGGCGACATGACCGGTTGGCAGGAGAGCGACCTGACCACCGTGATCGACGAGGGCCGGCGGCAACTCGACCGGCAGCACAGCGATCTGGAGCATATCCGAGGCCGTGCCCAATTCCTGTTCACCACGGCTCTCGGGCTGCTGGTGGTGATCTTCGCCAGTGTCCCCAGCATCGTTGCGAGCCTGTCGCTGTGGGCTTTCCTCATCTGGTTCGTCGGCGCGCTCGGCACCGCCCTGGGACTGCTGGGCGCCGCAGCGGTCACAGTTGCCCGCAAGGACATCGGCTGGATTGACACCACCCGCCTGTCGCGCCAGCAATCGCCAATCCACCGAGAGCTCGCCGCAGCCTACGCCCGCGCCGTCAGGACCGGCGAGAACACGATGGCGACCCACATCACGGTGCTGCGTGACGCCGTCTTCCTGGTCGTCGTCGGAGCGGTAGCCCATGCCGTCGCATGGCTGTCGGTGGTGCTGTGGGGGTGAGGCTGCCCCGGGGGCTCGCCCCGAAGTGTGGACACCGGTCGTTATGCGGCGAGCTGCACCCTATCGATGCTCTGCTGCTCGTAGTCGATCGGGCTGAGGTAGCCGATGGTGGAATGTCTCCTGCGGGTGTTGTAGCGGGTGATCCACTTGAACACCGCCAGGCGGGCCTCACGCGCCGAGGACCACCGCGTGGCTCCCTGCAGCGTCTCGCGTTTCAGAGTGGCGTTGAACGCCTCCGCCGCGGCATTGTCGGCGCTCGAGCCGACCGCTCCCATGGACTGGCGCACCCCGAGCTCGGCACAGACCTTGGCGAACTCGGCCGAGGTGTACTGCGCCCCATGATCGGCATGAAAAATCGCACCGTCCAGGCTGCCCCGCGTCGTGGCCGCGGCCCGCAGCGCGTCGGTCACCAGCTCGGTGCGCATGTGATCAGCGATCGACCAGCCCGCCAGCCGGCGTGAGCCCAGGTCCAGCACGGTGGCCAAGTAGAGGAACCGGCCGTCACCGACGGGCAGGTAGGTGATGTCACCGACATAGCGCCGGTTCGGGGCGGGCGCGGTGAAGTCCCGCCTGATGAGGTCGGGCACCGTCTGATGCGAGGGTTCCGGCACCGTGGTGCGCACCTTCTTACGCAGGTGCAGCCCGACGATGCCGGAGTGGCGCATCACCCGCGCCACCCGCTTGTGGTTGACCCTGCGACCTTGTGCCCGCAGCTCGGCGGTGACGCGCGGACTGCCGTAGGTGCCGTCGAACTCCCCGTGGATATGCCTGATCTCCGCGGCGAGTACGGCGTCGGCCGCGGCACGACCAACGTCGTGATACGGGCGATACGCATCCAGGTAGCCACGGCTGCCCAAGCCGAGGAGGACTCCGGTAACTGCTCGACGGTCAGCGGAATCGCTCGCTTGCCCAGGGCTAGCAGCAGGTCATGGGCCAGGACCTGATCCCCACTTGCTGCGGGCGTCGGATGTACGGTCACACAGCCGTGCTCCGGCGCGTGCGCCGCCAGCGCGGCATCGACGACGCCGCGTTCATCCTGCGGATCCAGCAGAACCGTCACCGGCGGCGCGCTCCCAGCAGAGAGGGGGTCAGCGTACTCATCGCTGGCCCACGGCATAACGGCTCCTCCGCTCCGCTGCCCGTGCGGGCTCGGTAGAGTCCGCACGCTTCTGCTTCGCTCTCCGCCCCCATCTTGATAGCGCATCGCTCAGCTGATCAATCATTTTGGGTAATCTTTTGCGTTATCTCGTTACAGACGAGGTTCACGGCGAGACAACGTAGATCTACCCATACAGACGATCAATGGTGAACTCTTAAGGGATCAGCGGCCGGCTGAAGGACTTCGACTTAAGCGAAGCCAAGAACCGCCCCGCGCACTGCTGCGTGGCCCAAAGGCTGCTCAACGCGCTCATCGTTCCCTGCCGCCAACGACCACCTCGAGTTCTGGCGGCCGACCTTCTAGCCCGATCGCCACCGGGCGGCACCACACCCACGCTCGACGATCAAGACACCGCCGACTCCGCCGGGCCAGCCCGCGCTTCGCCATATCCAGCAGCGTGATTCTCGTGCTCCTCCAGCGGTCCGGCACCACCTGCGGGTTCAGTGGCACCCACCACAGGCCCTCAGCGGGCCGAGTACGATGCGAAAGCTCCTGACACATCATGATCTCGCCCGATCGCCATGTCAGACAGCATCTCGCTACCCTCAATCCACCCGTCTCACGAACGGCACCATGACAGCCGGTGTGATGCAGGGAGCCGGTCTTCACCAAGTGGGGCCGAGCTGGCCGCGCGAGCCTGATGCCGACGCGTGGGACATTCCGAGTAGTCGAAATGGCCTGACTGGGCCGCCGCAGACGGGAGACCCGGACTGGGAGAGCCAGGCATGGATACCTTCGTGCCTTGCATGACGCCGAGAAGCTTTCTCTTCGTGGAGGAATCGTCACCTCTTTAGCGCACGGATTCGATGTCTCATCAGGGATATTTCGATATTGATCCCGAAATGAGCAACTCGAAAGATCGCTCGGTTACATCAGCCCTCGATGGGAGAGCGCATAAATTGAGAGGGTCGCTATTAGATGCATACAGACATCCCTTAAGGACACTTTGGCCGCGATGCTTGAGCAGTTCTTGCCGGTCATGCATTCTGAAGGGCTGGGCTGTCAGAAGGGTGCCCCTTCACTATGCCGTCATCATCCGCGAGAACTTCCCAAGATTCCAAAGTCGTCGAGACCACCATCGGCCTCGTCAGGTACCTGCGCGATCTCGCTCGCGCCGGAAAGAAGCCGATTCGTGACTGTCGTGATTACCCAAATGTCTGGTGGCTCGCCGAGCTGCCTGAGGACACACGTGTCCATCGCGACCACAGCGATGAGACTCTTCTGGAGTTGGTGTACGAGCCTCACCTGCCTCCACCAGATCCGCCGCCTGCCCTCGATGGCCGTGTCGACCGTCGCCAGCTCGCAAATCCGTGGGGTAGTGCGCCGGCCTTTCGTGATCCGACCCCGCAGCGAGAACCGGTCCCCGTAAGTGGCACGTCTCCGATTCCCGCGCTGGGCAGTGAGCCCACCTACGAGCCTGGGGCGGTCGCAGGAAAGGCGTGGCTGGAGGCCTGGCATCGATGGGCTGAAGCCGAGCGACGCGCCCAGCCGCGTCGCGACCTCTATACACAACTTCTATCAGCGGCCCGTCAGATCGATCAGCATGACGACACCCTCGAAGCCGTGCTCGCAGTGGGGCTGCTGCGCTCGGCGCCGCAGGACAGGAAGAGAATTCACCGCCATCTGATCACCGTCAGGGTCGAACTTCTCATCAACCGCGAAACGACCACCATCACCGTGAAAATCGCCCAGGAAGCAATACCGCGGTTTGAGGACCGGCAGTTTCTCGAAGCGGAGGACGGGTTCGCCGCCGATCGGGTCGAACCCTTGTGGAAGTCGCTGCAGAAAAGCGGGCATCACCCTCTCTCCGATGATGTGTGCGACCTGCTCGAAGAATGGCATTCACGGGCATTCGGCCATTCCGCACCATTCGATCGGACGTGGGGCCAGCCGGACCCAGAAGACGAAATCCCCATCACCGCTGTCGCGCCCGCGCTGATCATCCGTGAGCGCGACAGTGATCTCCTCGTCGACTGCTACCAGCACATCCTCGAAACACTGGAAAAACCTGACGTTCCCGCCCCCCTCGGGCTCGCCCAGCTCGTGTTCGACCTGGAAAAGGAGGAACGCATCGCTTGGCGCACCAGCTCCGGCCGGCAGGTCGATCTCCTTCTCGGTGACGATCCGCTGTTCCCGCTGCCCACCAACGCAGCTCAGCGTTCCGTCCTGCAACGCCTGCAGCACGACACCGCGGTCGTCGTCCAAGGACCTCCCGGAACTGGTAAGACGCACACCATCGCTAACCTCATGGCCGCGTTGCTGGCACGCGGCAAACGCGTCCTGGTCACCAGTGCGAAGGACCAGGCCCTTAAGGTCGTGCGCGACCAGCTCCCGTCCGCTCTGCAGGACCTATGCGTGCAATTCTCCCACCGCTATGCCAAAGGCTCCGACATGCTGGTCCGTACCATCTCGGCGTTGTCGGACCGGGTGGCGAGCAGCGACGCGAAACAGATCCGCCACACCATCACGGAACTGCGTGATCAGCGGGCCCGGGCGCTGCACCAGCGGGCCCATCTCCAAGAGCAGGTCTTCCGCCTGCGTGAGAGCGAAACGCTCACGTTCAGCCCAGCTCCAGGGTATGAGGGCACGCGAGCCGGCATCGTCGAAGCCGTGCGACAGCACGCTTCCACGTTCGACTGGATCGATCCACTTCCGGATCCGGTGCCGCCAGATCCGCCCTTGACGGAGACGGAGGGGCAGGAGCTCGCTCACCTGCTGCACAGCGCGGACCCGGATCGAGTCCGGTTGTCGCGTGAATTCCTGCCCCCCGACAGCGCTCTTTGCTCGCCGACCGAGTTTCGCGCCTTCGCCGCGGCGATGGCACATGAGCATGAACCCGCACCGACTCCGCTCGGCGAGCAACTGGCCGCGCTTGCGGCCGATCAAGTCGAGGCCATCAGTGGGCACTGCAACACGGCGCTGGACGCGCTGCACCGGCTCGGCGTGCCCGACCGAGCCGCTCACTGGGACGAGGCCGACTGGCGCACCACCGCATTGAGGTGCGGCCTAGCACAACGAGACCAAGCTTTGTGGCAGACCCTGGAGCAGATGACCCGCAAGGCCGTAGGCCAGCAGCAGGCCCTCACCGGACTCGGCCCCTGCCATGTCGTCCTGGCTCCGGCCGAACTCGACGTCAAACGCGCGAGAGTCCGCGCGGCACAAGACCTGAGCCACTACCTGGTCAACAGGGCTCAACGCGGGCTCATTCGACCCAAGGCGGTTCGCGACGCCGAACGGCTCCTAGCCGGATGCAGTGTCGACGGCCGGCCACCACAGACCTACAAGAGTGTCGAGGCCTTGCTGATACATCTTGAAGCCGAGGCCCTCGTCGCTGTCTTGGACGAGTACTGGCAGCACGCCGGTGCTATGCCGAAGTCAGGTCTGCTGCTCGCGCAGTTGTCCGACCTGTGCGACCGAGCCAGCGACCTGACCGCGATCAAGTCATTCGGCGGCGCCGTCCAACATATCGGTGCCGTCTTGCGCTACAACAACCTGCGCCACCTCATCCAAGCAGCTGACGGATGGGACGAACTGCTGGAAAACATTGCGTGGAGCCGACGCCAGATCATCGCCAGGCACGCCACCACGCAGCTGGACCTCATCACCGGGCACCTCACACCCCGGCCGAACGAGACCGCAGCAGCCGTGACGCAGGCCCTGCAGCGCGCCGTCCACGATCGGGACCCCTACGCCTATGAGCAGGGAGTCGATGCGCTTGCCGCAGCCATCGTCAGGAAGCATGAGCAGCGGCGCTGCGAGCAGCTGTTGGACAAGATCACAGTAGCGCACCCGTCGATGGCCGCGGCTATCGCCGCCTCACCCACCGATCCACACTGGACCGATCGGCTGGCCACCTTCGCGGCCGCATGGCACTGGGGCAGGGCCGCTGCATACTGCCGCCGGTTCAGCGATCCCGACCTGGACCGCAAACTCACCTCGGCACTGGAGGAAGCAGAACGCACCGTTGGCGACATCACTGCGGAGTTGGCGGCGCAAACGGCCTGGCTGCACTGCCTGACCCGGATGACGCAGCAGCAACGCCAAGGCCTGCAGGCCTACAAGAACCGGGTGACCGAGCTGGGCAAGGGCACGAGCAAGCGCTACGTCGAGCGTTACCGGCAAGGCGTGCGCGATGCCATGAGCGTCGCGCGGGAGGCGGTCCCGGCATGGATCATGCCGCTGCCGCTGGTCGTGGAGACCATCCAGCCCGCGCCCGACTGCTTCGACGTCGTCATCGTCGACGAGGCCAGCCAGATGCGGGTCGATTCCGCCTTCCTGCTCTGGCTCGCCCCGCACGTCATCGTCGTGGGCGACGACCAGCAGTGCACGCCCTCGAGAAGCTCCTACGGTGAGCTGAAACCCATCCATGAGCGGATCCAAGAGCACCTGCCGAACGTACGGTCGGCCTTCCGGGACGACTTCGCCCCGACCTCGAACCTGTACGCGTTGCTGCGCGCACGCTTCCCCGACGTCGTCCTGCTCACCGATCATTACCGGTGCATGCCCGAGATTATTGGCTGGTCATCCAAGCAGTTCTACCGCGACAGCCTCGTCCCGCTGCGCCAATTCGGCGCCGAACGACTCGACCCGCTCAAGGTCGTCCATGTCCAAGACGGCTACGTCGAAGGCGTTGAGCATCGGATCAGGAACAAGGCGGAAGCCGAGCAGATCGTGGAAACGCTGAGCAAGCTCTTCGCCGACCCCCGCTACACCAACAAGACTTTCGGTGTCATCGTGCTCCAAGGCGAGGGACAAGTCCGCCTCCTGGAACGCCTCATCAACGAGCATCTCGACGCCGCCGACGTCGAGCGTCACGACCTGCGCTGGGGACAACCGCCAGACTTCCAGGGTGACCAGCGCGATGTGATCCTCTTGTCGATGGTGGTCACGGACCCTCCCCAGATCGCCAGTAGCACCGTGCAACAACAGCGGTTCAACGTGGCGGCGAGCCGAGCACGGGATCAGATGTGGTTGTTCACCTCGATCCCGGCTCACCGGCTCCAGCACAACGATCTGCGGTATTCGCTGCTGACGTGGATGTCCAACCCGGCGCTGAACGAGTTCGGCCAGCAAGAACCGGCCGATGTGTGTGCTGACAACCTCCAGCGTCCCTTCGAATCGCTCTTCGAGCAACGTGTCTACCTTCGCATCCACGAACGCGGCTACCGCGTCGTGCCGCAGGTGCCCGCCGGTGGCAAGCACATCGATTTGGTGGTGGTCGGTTCGCAAGGCAGGCTCGGCGTCGAATGCGACGGCCGGGCCTGGCACAGCACTCCCGATCAAGTACGCCACGACATTCGCCGTGAGCAGGAGCTGCGGCGTGCGGGCTGGGAGTTGTGGCGGCTACGCGAAAGCGACTTCTACCTCGATCCCGACGCCGCCCTGGAGCCCCTGTGGCAGGAGCTGGACAGGCGCGGCATCAACCCTGGAGCCGTCCAGACTCGCCAGCCGGCCCTTCTCTCCTCCTGGGAGCCCATCACCCTGCACGACGACGACGGGAACCGCGATGCAACGCCTTGACGACAACACCCTGCGTCAACTCGGTCGTGTTGTCTGCGGCGACGACATGCCGTACGCGCGACGCAGTTGGGAACTGCCGAAATTCCTCAAAGACGCCGGATGGGCAGACGTCGCCGACTATGACGACGGCTCCCGCCTCGAATGGATCACCCAACGCCTTCGCGAACGACGCGACCACGTCGACGACATAGAACGCGTCATCCTCCGCCTGTGCGATCAGAGGGAATACATGGGCGAGCCGCCAGACACGGCAGCTCAGGTTACCAAAGTGATCAATGAGTTCCTCGTACATGAGGGGTACAAAGTCGAACGCCCGGCAGGACGACCGCGGATCGTCGAATGCGAACCCGGATCCGCCTCACCCGGCTCCCTCGCACCGGTCACCCTCAAAGTGACGATGTCCCAGGTCGTCGGGGACCCGCAGTTCGCGAAGGTTCTGCAAGGACGCCTGGACGAGGCCCGCACCTGCACCGACAACGGCTGCCACGTGGCCGCGATCATCATGCTGGGAAGCCTCCTGGAAGGAGTCCTGCTCGATGCCCTGCACGCCCGGTTAGGCGCATCTGCGGCTCCATCGCAGCAACGTACCCTGCACGACCTCATCAACCTGGCACGCCAGCACCGCCTCATCGGTGTGGACGTGCAGAAGTTCTGCCACACCTTGCGCGACTACCGGAACTTGGTGCATCCGCACAAGCAGGTCCGCATGGGTGAGCCGCCCGACAGGGATACCGTCGACATGTGCTGGCCTGTGGTCTACGCCACCCTGAACGATCTGGCCGCTACGCCACCTTGATGATCGGACGTGCTTCAGCGGGTGTGGCTTCGTCCTGGGTGGCGGCTTCGGCTGCGGCACTGAGGCGTCTGGGCGGTGGAGCTGACGGAGAGGCGGCCGGAGACTTTGCCGGTGACGGTGACGACCGGGGTGTCCCCGGCGGGACTAGGTGCGGGCCTTCGGTGGCCTCAGTGACTGGCCTGCCTCGTCTTCCAAGCAGATCCACGCGTCCTGATCCCGCGCGGTCCTTCCACGCTGGGCCAGGTCTCCTTCATCCAGGTGGCGATGGTGTCCTCATCGCGCTCGGCGGCACGGCCTTGCGGTACCTGAGGGGCTCCATTCGAGACGGTGCAGCAGGTAGGAGGTGCTGCGCAGGGTGTAGGAGATCCGGAAGAGTTGCTCGATCAGCGCGGTCACCCTGGCGAGGGTCCACCGCTGGTCCTCGGTCCAGCCCTGGGCGGCCGGGCCGGAGTCCAGCGCGTGCTCCAGGAACGCCATCTGCTGCTCGGTCAGCAGGCACGACGACCCGCTCGGCCCTTTGGACCGCAAGGCTTGCAGTCCGCCGTGCTGCCAGGCGCGATACCAGGTGTGGGCGGAGTCGTTGATGGCCGACAGGTAGGTGTCGATGGTGTTGGGAGCGCGGCGGCTGTTCTTCAGACTGCTTGCGCGCCGTCCTCCAGGTCGATCTCCGTCGATGCCTGGACCACAGTAACCATCAGGTGTCTCTCCTTTGCAAGGAGTTACCCCGGAGACCGTTGCAGACCCTCATCTGGCTGGTGGGCACGGTGCTGGCCGAGCAGCACGACGAGTGGACCGGAAGGCGCCGCTATCTCGGCCTGGAGATCCTGGCCGAGTATCACAGGGCGCCGAGAGAAAGACACAAGAAGACGCCACTGACATGATCGTGACTAACAATGTCAGTGTTGCTTAAACGGGATTTAGATCGCAGAGTGGTCGAATTCATACACCAATCTTGGACGCGGCCCGGCTCCGAAGTGGACTCGGGCCGTTACCCTAGTTCTGCTTCACCACGCCTAATTACGGCGATGGGGACCTCGAGCCCCATGGGCGTGACGCTCAATTCCATCTGCTCGTGCGCCCGTCCTCGATCGCGCCCTCGACACGGTGAGGTACATGGGATACAACGACCTCTGTACTTCTGCGGTGTTGACCAGTTGACGTTTACCTTGTGCTCGGACGGAGAGCGGTGACCGGACTCCTGCAGCCGACGACAGCGTTACTTCCCCTCCGGAGCGGAGACCCGCAGCACGCTGGCCCCTATCGCATCGTGGGCCGCCTCGGCGTGGGCGGCATGGGCGTCGTGTTCGCGGGGGTTGATCTGCGCGGAGCGCGCGTCGCGGTCAAAGTGATTCATGCCTCCCTGTCCGCTGATGCGGAGTTCCGCGCCAGATTCGCGCGAGAAGTCTCCGTGCTCGACAAGGTCAAAGGAACGTGCGTCGTGCGCATCATCGATGCTGATGTGGGCGCGGCACAGCCGTGGCTGGCCGCCGAATACGTGCCCGGACCGACCCTGGAAAGCCGGGTCACCAGTCATGGACCGCTTCACGATGATGAGCTGTTCGGCCTGACTGCAGGTCTGGCCGAAGCATTGGTCGCCGTGCACGCCGCAGGAGTCGTTCATCGCGATCTCAAGCCATCCAACGTAATCCTCTCCCCGGCCGGTCCCAAACTGGTCGACTTCGGCATCGCCCGGGCGCTCGACGCGACAGTGATGACCCGGACCGGAACCTGGATCGGTTCACCCGGATGGGTAAGCCCCGAAGAGTACAGCGACGCACCTACCGGACCGGCAGCCGACGTGTACGGCTGGGGGTTGCTGGTCGTTTACGCGGCTACCGGATCGCCCCCCTACGGCGTGGCACGTCCCGAAGTGCTCGCCCTCAAGGTGTTGCACGAGGCTGTCGCCACCTCCGCCGTCCCGGGCCCCTTGCGTACGCTCGTCGACAGGACACTGGCCAAAGATCCTGGGCTTCGGCCGTCGGCCTCTGAGGTCATGGCTGTGGTAGCCGAGTCTTGGCGTGAACGGCACGCTCAGCCTGCCATCGCAGCGGCGGACGCGGCCACCGACATCATCGCCCGGCTGGATCGGACTTGGGTCATGCCGGCCGCGGAACCGGCCTGGCCCACAGTTCAGCCTTCCGCGCCTGCGGCCGGCACTCGTCGCGCGGCCCTGATAGCCGCCACAGTGGTCATCGTGCTAGGCGCAGCAACCGCAATCGCCGTCAACAAGCTTCCCGCTCAGCCGAATCCTCCTCCTGTGCAGGCGCGCAGCGCCGCCGCCACGGCAGACACACGAGCTTCGCAGGCAGCCACCGGTCAGCGAGACCCGGCCCCGAAGCGCACTGATCGCCGCCCTTCACCTCCGCCCGGCACGAGCGCGGAACTCGCCGCGGCTCTCGATCTGGCGCTGGCGAGCACGCCTGCGGCCTCATTCACTTTCGAAGGTGGCTTCACGCAGAGCCTGACGGGAGGGAAAGCGAGCGGTCGCCTGCATAATCGCGAGACACAAGATGACTTCGACATGACGATCCGCTCCTACGAGGGGTTCCGGGGCCGCTATGTCGTTCTGCGCAGTTCTTCGGTGTATCCGGATAGGCCGCGCGCGAAAGCAGACGACTTGCAGCTGCTAGGACCTGAAGCGGATGCCTGGAACGCGCTCATCGTCGCAGGTACCGCTGGCCCGTCGGTCGTCCGGGAGATGGTCGCTCATGGTAGCCGCATGAAGCGCAAGGGACGTACCTATTCGGGCGCTGTCGCTGTCGCGGACACCAGTGGACCACTGCGGGCCCTGCTCAATTCCTGGCTCGACGGTGACGTCGAGGAAGTACAACCTGATTCGTATATCACCTACAAGCTCACCATCGATGCAGACGATCGGCCAAAACGTTTCCTTCTCGCTTGGAGCGTTCCCTTGGGCAACGGCGGCATCTACACATCGACGTTCAGCACTTCATACCGAGGCTGGAACTCAAGAAAGGCGATTTCCCAACCTTAGCCATCGCTGCCAACGATGCCGTCGCGCCCCGCTCCATCCACGCCGATCGCGGCACGTCGATGACCTCCAACACTGTCACCGGTCTGCTTGCGCTCCTCGGTATCGACCAATCGCATTCCCGACCGCACGTGTCCAACGACAACCCCTACTCCGAAGCGCAGTCCGAAACCCTCAAATATTGCCCGGTATTTCCCGGCCGGTTCGGCTCCATCGAAGACGCCAACGTCTTCTGCGGCCAGTTTTTCCGCTACTACAATCACGAGCATCGTCACTCCGGGATCGCGATCCACAGGCCCGCCTCGGTACATGACGGCACCGCCGTGCACATCCAGTCCCGCCGGATCGCCACCCTCCACGCGGCCTTCCATGCGCGTCCGGAACGGTTCCGCGGCCGGCGACCCTACCCGCCACCGCTGCCGACCAAGGTGTGGATCAACCAGCCACCCACGACACCGAAACTGGTATCTCACCACAAAGCACGCAAGTAGCCTGACGTCTCACTAGGTTTGACAGGTTCGGAGAGATCGATCCCGGTCCTCGGCACTCAAACGGCCGGCCCGGCGCACCCGCTCGGCCGGCGCGATGCCGCCATGGTGTTCAGCACCGTGAAAACCGACCCTGGGGGCTCGCCCAGTGCCCGGGAGGTCACGCTGATGGAGTCACCGGCGCGCCACCGCCGCCACAAGTCTTCTTTCATCGCGTCCGACATTTCCGGCCAAGCCTCATGGATTCTGTCCACAGGCCGCGATGCGTCTGTGATGCGAAGAATCGAATGTTTGGTGGTGTACATGAGGGCTCTCGCTTCATACGCAACGACACGACGGGGGCTTCGTTCAACCAGCGACGAGCTGCATTGGGTCCGTGCCTTCTGGGAACTGCTCGCTTCTGGTGTGCGCCCGGATGGACAGTCGTATCATTTCTTAGCTTTTCGGTATCGGAGTGACCGAAATCTGTATTTCAGTCATCGCTTGAGGAATCAGAATGATAACGAGGGGTCTCGCCGTGTCTGCGTACGGTATGCCGGAGGTCTAAAGTGCCATCCGTGGCTGGGGACGGCTCGGCGCATTGCCTGTTGCTCAAGCGTTGAGCCCACGGGGTTGGCGAGGTGATCGGTGAGTTTTCTGGACCGCTTTCGACGTGAACCCGCTCAGGTGCCAGGAGTGCTGCCGTCGAGACCGGTGCACCATGCAGCGGATCCCCGGCGCGATCGCCACGCATTGCACGCTCCCGCTCCACCAGCACTTTCGGTACGCCCCCACAACTCCGCGGACCCGTGGCTGCGCCCAGGAACGGGAATCAATCTCGCGGGCTACAACATCGTCGGCGGGCTCCTCTACGTCGGCACACAGTTGACCGCACCGTCGGGCTATTCGGCGGACCCTGCGCTGATCAACCCGGCGTTGCCCGTCGACCTGCGCCGCCCGGACTGGGGCGGGCAGGGACTGGACTATTGGCCGTCCTACAGCGACATTCCGCCCCACTCGAGGGCCGCCTATCTATCTTGGCTCGCGGATGGGCGACGCTTTCCGCAGGCGCCGATCGGCTATGTGTTCCTCTACTTCTACGGGCTGGAACGGCGGGTGCTGCACGACCTGCAGCGGGACCGTTCCAGCGCGGCGTTCGAACTGCCGATCATCCACCAGGAAGTGCGCCGTCTCCTGCGCATTTACGGGGGACAGAAGGCCTTCAATCGCTACGCAGGGCAGTTCGAGCAGGTGCTGGACCTCCTCGCGACAGGAGCTCCGGAACGGGATCCGGCGCCGCCGCCCACGCGCGACTACCCGCCCCCATTGCGGCTGCGCGCCGGTCTGGGGGCGTTGGCGGCGCAAGGCGTACCGGTGCCCGCTGAATGGGCGTTGACCTGGATCCGCTCGCATCCGGAGTACTACCCGCGCACCCCTGCCACCCGCTGTGCCGCCGAGTTCGACGCGCTCTTCCTGCGGCGTTATGCCGCCCGCTACGGGAAGGGGCTGCTCGTGCGGCCCGGCCGCAAGGAGGTCACGCTGGACTACCGGCCCGCCAGCGCCGGCTTCCGCGGCGTCGCCGCGCTGACCCTGCCCGGCATCCCCGACGTTCTCGGATACGCCGCGCCGACCCGCAAACTGGTCGCGCTGGCCGACGAGTGCACGTCTGACCTTGAGGCCTACAGCCGCTACCTCGGCCGGGTGCCCGACGGGCAGCGCTCGGTCCAGGCGCAGGCGCTGCTGCCGGCCGAGCTGATGAACCTGTCTGGTGGTGTTGCCGGGCAGGCGATCGCGTGGGCGCACCAGCGACTGGATACGCGGGAGTTCGCCGTCGTACCGGTAAGTGAGTTCTCCACCTTTATCTCCTCACCGCAGGCGGCGAAGCTGGTCAAGAAGGACGTCGTCGCCCTGGCTCAGGTGCTGGGCCGGGCGGGCGTCGGCGTCGAACCCGACCCGCGTCTGGGCGGCGCGGTGCTCACCTCGGGATCCATGGTGTTGTTCACGGCGCCGGACGGCCCGACGGCGGCGGCCTCCGACGCCTACCAGGCGGCGACGCTGCTGCTGCATCTGGCGGCGGCGGTCAGCGCCGCCGACGGCGACTTCGACGAGACCGAGCAACGCCACCTGAGCAATCATCTGGAGCGGGCGCTGCACCTGACCGCCGAGGAGCGGCGGCGCCTGCACGCGCACCTGCGCTGGCTGACCGTCACCCCGGTCAAGCTCACCGGCCTGACCCGCCGCATCGCGGGCATCGATGCGGGCCAGCGCCAGTACGTGGCGGAATTCCTCACCGCCGTGGCCGGGGCCGACGGCCGCATCTCGCCGGACGAGGTGAAGACGCTCACCAAGATCTACCGCCTGCTGGAGCTCGACCCCGCTCTCCTGGCGGTCAGCACCAGGCCCATGCCGGCGACGGAACCGGTCGTCGTCCGCCCGGCGCAACCGGAACGCGGCTACGCCATCCCGCAGCGGACTGAGCAGACTGTCGCCCCGCTCGTCCGGCTGGACGAAGCGGCGATCGCGGCCAAGCTGGCCGAGACCGCACGCGTCGGCGCGCTGCTGGGCTCGATCTTCACCGAGGACGAGACACCGCCGGCCGCCGCGCCGCTGCCCGCCGCCGCACCCGTGGCCGGGCTGGACGGGCAGCACTCCGGACTGGTGCGTGAGCTCGCCTCCGGCGAGCAGGTCTCGCGGGCGCGGTTCGAGCACCTGGCGGCGCGCTGGAAGCTCCTGCCGGACGGCGCGCTGGATCGGATCAACGAGGCCGCTTACGAGCTGGCGGGCGAGCCGCTGCTGGATGGTGACGACCCGATCCGGGTCGACCGGAACCTGCTGGGAGAGATGCTGACGTGACATCGACCGCGATCCGTCCCCGAGAGCGTGACGCCCTGCTGCAGTCCCTGCGGGCCGGCGTCGTGCCGCGCATCGGGCAGCGTCACATCCAGGTGGGACGCGAGCCCGAGGTGAAGGCGCTGGTGACCGACATCGACCGGATTGCCGACGGTGGGTCGGCGGTGCGGTTCGTGATCGGTGAGTTCGGCGCCGGCAAGACGTTCTTCCTGCATCTGGTGCGTTCCATCGCGATGGAGAAGAAGCTGGTCACGGTGCACGCCGACCTCAACCCGGACCGGCGCCTGCACTCCAGCGGCGGTCAGGCCCGTAGCCTGTACGCCGAGCTGATGCGCAACCTGGCCACCCGCGCCAAACCGGATGGGGGAGCGCTGAGCAGTGTGGTGGAACGTTTCGTATCCACCGCGCTGGCCGAGGCCCAGCAGACCGGAGCCGACCCGTCGCAGGTCATCCGAGCCAGGCTGGCCCATTTGAGCGAGATGACCGGCGGCTACGACTTCGCCGAGGTCGTCGGCGCCTACTGGCGCGGCCACGACAGCGGGGACGAGCAGCTGAAGTCGGCGGCGGTGCGCTGGCTGCGCGCCGAGTACGCCACCAAGACTGAGGCCCGCTCGGCGCTGGGCGTGCGCACGATCATCGACGACGCCACCGTGCACGATCACTTGAAGCTGATGAGCCGCTTCGTCCGGCTGGCTGGCTACGACGGGCTGCTGGTGTGCCTGGACGAGATGGTCAACCTCTACAAGCTGGCCTCTACCCAGGCCCGCAACTCCAACTATGAGCAGATCCTGCGCGTCCTCAACGACACTCTGCAGGGCACGGCCGCGCACCTCGGGTTCGTCTTCGGCGGCACTCCGGAGTTTCTCACCGACACCCGGCGCGGCCTGTTCAGCTACCCGGCCCTGCAGTCACGGCTGGCCGAGAACTCCTTCGCCGCCGCCGGCCTGGTCGACTACTCCGGCCCGGTGCTGCGCCTGGCCGCGCTCACCCAGGAGGACCTGTACGTCCTGCTGACCAAGCTGCGCCACGTCCAAGCCGGCGGCGACCCCGCCCGCTACCTGCTGGCCGACGACGCGCTGGCCGCGTTCATGTACCACTGCGCCAACCGCATCGGCGAGGCCTACTTCCGCACGCCCCGCACTACCATCAAGGCGTTCTGCGACCTGCTGGCCGTGCTGGAGCAGAACCCGGGCGTGGACTGGCGGCAGCTCCTACCCTCGGTGGAGCCGGTGCCGGACACCAACCCCGACCTCGCCCCGCTCGACGAGGACATCGACGGAAGGCCCGGCGATGACGACCTCGCCTCCTTCCGGCTCTGACGCCTTCGAACGCCTGCACCCCAAGATCCAGCAGTGGATCTGGCAGCAGAACTGGCGCGAACTGCGCGAGGCGCAGGAAGCCGCCGTCGCGCCGATCCTGGCCGGAGACCGGGACGTGCTCATCGCCGCCGCCACCGCCTCCGGCAAGACCGAAGCCGCGTTCCTGCCCATCTGCTCGACCCTGACCGAGCAACCGGACACCATGGGGTTCGCCGCCGTCTACATCAGCCCGCTGAAGGCCCTCATCAACGACCAGTACAGCCGGCTCGACCAGCTCTGCGAACACCTCGGCATCACGGTTTCCCGCTGGCACGGCGACGTTGCCGCCTCATCCAAGAGCAAGCTGCTCGACCGCCCCCGGGGCATCCTGCTGATCACGCCGGAGTCGCTGGAGGCCATGTTCGTCCTGCGCGGCTGGAAGATCCGCGACCTCATGGCGTCCGCCCGCTACCTCGTCATCGACGAACTGCACTCCTTCATCGGCACCGAACGCGGCGCTCAGCTGCAGTCCCTCATGCACCGCCTCGACCTGGCGGCCCGCCGCCGCATTCCCCGCATCGGCCTGTCGGCGACCCTTGGCGACATGGGCAAAGCCGCCGACTACCTGCGCCCGCGCGCCGGCGACGACGTCACCGTGATCGTCTCCAGCAGCGACGCCCAGGAGCTCCGCCTCCAAATCCGCGGCTACGTCCAGACCGCGCCCACCCTCGACCCGCGCGCCCGCGCCGCCCACGAAGCCCTCGGCGAGGAGGTGACCGCCGACGACGTCGCCACCGGCGACCGGCTCGCCATCGCCGATCACCTGTTCGCCACGCTGCGCGGCTCCCACCACCTCGTCTTCGCCGGCTCCCGCGCCGCCGTCGAGGACTACACCGACCTGCTCAACCGCCGCTGCGAGAACGCCCGCGTACCGGAGGAGTTCGTCCCGCACCACGGCAACCTGTCCAAGGACATCCGCGAGCACGCCGAAGCCCGTCTCAAGGATCGCACCCGCCCGGCCACCGCCGTCTGCACCTCCACCCTGGAGATGGGCATCGACATCGGCTCGGTCACCTCCATCGCGCAGATCGGCGCCCCACCCGGCGTCGCCGCCCTGCGGCAACGCCTTGGCCGCTCCGGACGGCGCGGCGGACCGGCCATCCTGCGCCTGTACGTCAGCGAGCCCGAAGCCACCCCGGCCATCCACCCGGCCGACGAACTGCGCGCCCAGCTCGTCCAGTCCATCGCCACCATCGAGCTGCTCCTGCAACGCTGGTACGAGCCCCCGACCGCCGAAGCCCTGCACCTGTCCACCCTCACCCAGCAGATCCTGTCCCTCATCGCCCAGCACGGCGGCATCACCCCCGCCGACGCATACCGCACTCTTTGCGCGCAAGGCCCCTTCCGCGCCGTCGACAGCCCCGCCTTCGCCATCCTGCTGCGCGACCTTGCCGCCGCCGACCTCATCCGCCAGGAGAACGACGGACTCCTGCTGCCCGCCGAGACGGGGGAGCGGCTGATCAACCACCACACCTTCTACGCCGCCTTCGCCGCCCCCACCGAATACCGCATCGTCACCGAAGGCCGAACACTCGGCAGCCTGCCCATCGAACACCCCCTCCCGGAAGGCGGCCTGATCATCTTCGCCGGCCGCCGCTGGCGCATCCTGACCATCGACACCCACGCCAAGCTCATCGAGGTCACCCGCGCCTCCGGCGGCCGCCCGCCCCGCTTCACCAGCGCTGGCCCGCTCGTCCACGACCGCATCCGCACCACCATGCGGCGCCTGTACGAGGTCACCACGGTCCCGGCCTACCTGAACGCCACCGCCCAGAGCCTGCTCGCCGAGGGCCGCGCCGCCTACCGCCGCCTCGGCCTGCACAACTCTCCACTCGTGAGCTACGGCAACGACACCCTGCTGTTCCCCTTCCGCGGCGACGCCATCATGACCACGCTGGGTCTGGCCCTGCATGCCTACGGCGTCAGCGTCGTCAGCTACGGAGTCGCGCTGCTGATCAGCGACACCTCCCCGCGAGCCGCCGCCGGCCTCCTGGCCGACCTGGCCGCAGAGGGCGTCCCCGACGCCCTCGCCTTGGCCGCGCTGATCCCCGACAAACGCGTCGACAAGTACGACGACGTCATCGGCGAGGAACTCCTCACCCGCTCCTACGCCCGCCGCCTCGACGGTACCGAGACCCAGCAATCCATCACCGCCCTCGCCACCACCACCGACCGCACCCTAGCGATCAACCTGGACACGCCCACGGCTGCCGCACCGCCACGCCGTCACCGCATCGGCTCGCTGCCGTACGCCGTCGTGGACCTCGAGACCACCTGCCTCGACACCCGCAAAGCCCGCATCGCCGAAATCGCGATCATCCGCCTGCACCCCGACGGCAGCGAAGACCGCACCTACTCCACCCTGGTCAACCCCGGACGCCGGCCAGGCCCCACCCACATCCACGGCCTCACCGAGCGCGAGCTGGCGACGGCACCGCATTTCTCGCAGATCGCCGGAGACGTGGCAGCCATGCTCGACGGCGCAGTCATCGTCGCCCACAACGTCCGCTACGACAGCGAAGTCCTCAGCGTCGAATTCGCCCGCGCGGGATACGCCCCCGACAACCTGATGACCCTGTGCACCCTCAACTTGGCACGCCGCTTCGGGCCGCCACTGCCCTCCCACCGCCTCACCGACTGCGCCGCCGCCGAGCGAATCGACCACGACACAGCTCACCACGCTGAGAGCGACACCCGTACGTGTGCCGCCCTGCTACGCCTCTATCTCGAACGGGCGAAGGCCCAGGGGCTGCAGTGGTTCGGCGAACTCGGCGCAACCGGACAACTGCCGGCTGGGCAGTGGTGCGCCACACCAACCTCCGACCTCGCACGACCTCGCGCGATTCCGAAATGACAGCGGCGTCCCATTCCGTCAGACACCATCTCACAGAAGAGCTCGAAGTGCGGTCGCAACTGCTGTGCGACCGGCCGAGCACGTCTCAGGTGAAGGCCAGAGCGGTGAGCAGGTAGACGGTGATGGAGATCAGATCCTGGGCGACGGTGGCCAGTGGCCCGGAGCCGAACGCAGGGTCACGGCCGGGCCGGTTGAGCAGCCATGGCAGGCACATCGCCAGCAGGGAGGTGAGTGCCCGCCACACGAGCACCGGTCACGCCCATTCCTGCCAGCGGATCTGCATCTGGCGATCGAAGTAGTCGGGCCGCACCGTGGACAGCCGCAGGCAGGTCAACAAGCCCGTTTTCGTGCGCGTCCTGGTGCACCGCTTCGAGCGGGGTGAGGGGTTCATCCGGGGCTTGCGGGAACCGCACGGCCCCCACGAGCAAGGCGAGCTGGACCTCGGCACCTGAACAGCGCACCCTTACGTCCCGGCCCGGCGGCGGCCGCCTCGTCAGCGCACGGCACCGAGGTGGTTGCCGCAGGCTTGCTGTCCGCTCCTGGGGCCGTGCCCCCTGGCCTGCGCGGCGCTCAAGGCTGTGGCGGAGCGCCGCTCTGGGCCACCGCTCCGGCAGGGCGCCGGCAGGGCGCCGAGCAGGCGGCACCGATAAGATCGGGTGGGTCAGCTGGCGACGCCGTGGATAGCGACCGTGCTGAAGGAGTGTCCGCCGCCGGAGGGCGAGATGATGGCGAAGACCTCGCACGGCAGGAGTTCGGCGTCCTCCGGCGTGTCGCTGTCGAGCAGCCAGTCCAGCGCGGCGGCCAGTTGGTACGGTGGCACGAGGTGGCCTCGGGTGTGCACGACCCGCCACGGGGTGGGCGGCTGGGCCGCCAGTTTCCACACGGGTGCGCCCGCTTGGCTGCCATCGGCGACGAGCAGGCCGATGTCGTGCCAGAAGGCCAGCAGGTCAGCCATGGTGTCCAGGGGCGGGTCGTCGCAGGCCTCCACCAGGGCGGCGAAGCCGGTCTGCCAGAGCTCCCACTCACGCCGGCGCGTGGTCAGCGCGCCGCGCAGCACCTGGACGCTGGGGTTTTCGTCGAGTTCGGGATCCTCGCCAGGGGCGGGCAGCATGAGGTTGGGGGGTCGGATGCCGTCCCAGATGTCGGATTCGAGCCAGTGTTCGCCGCTGGGCCAGCGCTCCGGCGTGGCCGCAGCGGCGAGGTCGGCCAAGGCGGCGGTGGTGGCGCGCGGACGCTGTAGCAGCGCGTCGACGATTTCAGCCGAGCGGGGGCACAGGTTCAGCCAGCCGGTGTCGTACAGGGCGAGCATGGCCTGCTCGTCGGTGTCGGCCGTCAGGCCAGGATGTCCATCGAGGGGCGCCACCTGGCGCAGACGGCTGGGTGCGGCGGGCAGTTCGACGCGGTGGGGGCGGCGCCCGTAGCGGTCGATCCAGGTGGCGGCCAGCCGCGCGCGGTGCTCCTCCAGCGCGTCCTGGATGGCTTGATTGCGCCGGTCCTGGGCGGCGCGCAGGGTGTCACGGCGCTGGCGTTCGGCGGGGGTGAGGTGCGAGGCGCAGTGCTCCGAGCCGATGCCGGTGACGATGGTCTTGACACAACGCTCCTTTTTCAGCGTGGTGCCGGCGCATTGCGCGTCGGGGTCGGGATCGTCACGGTAGGCTGCCGCGACGTCGCGTTTGACCTGCGGGTCGATGGGCGGCCGCGTCAGGTCCACGTCCGGGCGGACCTCGGCCGGCTCGGTGCCGGCCTCGCGGGCCTGAGCGAAAATGGAGCGAGCGCGGGGCGGGCCGCTGCTCCAGGCGGGGGCCAGCGGCAGCCGGGCTTCCATGACAGCGGTGGCGTGGGCGGCGTTGAGCAGCATGTCGCTGGCCTCGCTATGGACATGGAGTTCCTCGCTAAGGTTGAGCCGCATACCGTTGATCAGCTGCAGCACGTTACGGATCTCCCAGGACAACTGGGCGGCCTGCATGAGCAGCCACGCGGGAGACATGCCGCCGTGGCGATCCCGGCGCGGCGGGGTGATGGTGCGGACCGGCAGGGGGTGGGCCGAGCGGAAGCGGGTCATGCCTTCTTCTCCAAAGAGCGCGGCGGGAACGGCTGCACGGGTAAGGGGTGCGGCTGCATGCTTGCACGTCACAGAGGCGCAAGCAGCCACTCCCGCCATCATTTGTACCAACGTTGGTACAGACCTTTGAGGATCATGCCCGCCACCGTGGGTAAGTGCCCGATCCGATCACGCCACGACTCGCTGAGCTGCGCAGACAGTTCGGTATGAGGCTGCGTGAACTCCGCGAAGGGCACGGACTCACCCAAGAGCAGCTCGGTGAACTGGCCGGAGTTGACCGCAAGACGATCAACCGGATCGAGAACGGCATGTACAGCCCGCACCTGGACAAGGTCTTCCAGATCGCCGACGCGCTGAGCGTCCCGCCCAGGGACCTGTTCGAGTGGGACGGCGCTTCACGTTCCTGCTGAGCACCGCGGCTGTGGCCACATTGCGTTGCCGGCGGCCACACTGGGCTGCCCGTCATGCTCGGCGTCCGGCGGCGGTCACGTGGTCCCCGCATCGGGGCGCCGAAGGCGTCCACGCAGCGCCAGAAGTACGGCGTCAGCGCGTGTGCCGCCGTGACCTTCGGTGCTGTCGCTGCCACGGAGGTCCCCGAGGTGGCGCGGTGATGCAGGTAGGCGGCGGAACTCGGCGTGCGGCGCTCTATACGGGAACATCAGCGGGGAGGCAGTCGTCGGACTGCGCAGAGCAACGGACGCCTCACCTGCAATCGATCACCTGCCCTTGGTCCATGCCTTCCGCCCGGCAGCTGATGCGGGTGCTGTGGGGGCCGCAGGGCCATGCCCCAGGCTCGTTGCGTGACGGCGGCCGTGAGAACTCGAAGGCCATTGACAGGTGCGGAGGCGTGCGGCCAGCTCACCGCGTGATGTTCTTCTCCGCGGCGGATGCCGGTGCGTCCGCGCCTGGTGGCGTGCGGGCGCGGATGTGGCGGCGTTCCTCTTCCAAGAGGGCGTCGAGGTCGGGCTGGTGGTCGATGAGGAGACGGGCCCTGATGGTGTCGGCCAGGTCGCTGGGGCGTGCCACCCGGTTGAAGATGTCGGCCTTGACGTGCCCCCGTTGCACCAGCCGTTCCTCCAGCGTGTCAGAGGCGATGAGCCGGTAGACCGTCACCGGCCGCGTCTGGCCGATGCGGTGAGTCCGGCCGGTGGCCTGCCATTCGGTGCTGGGCTTGTTCTGCGGTTCGAGGATGACCACCACCGAGGCGCTGGAAAGATTCAGCCTCTGACCCCCGACGGTGATCTGCGCGATGAGAGCGGCGAAGCCGGGCGCACGTTCCAAATCGTCGATCTGCTGGGGTCTTCGGCTGTGCAGGACGTCGCCGTGCAGGACGGAGCAGTCAGCGCCAAGGACCGCCTCAGCCAGGGTGAGCGCGTCGCGGAAGAAGCTGAAGACGAGGATCTTCTGCTCGTTGGCGCGGCACTCCTGGACGATCTCGCGCAGGCGCTGCATCCTTCCTGACGCGGCGCCACCGAGGGTCGTGAGCTTCCTGCGGACGGTCGTCACGTGCTCGGTGAGGGCGATCTGCTCATAGCTGCGCCGCTCAGCCCCGGTCAGACCGATGGGCTCGTCGTGGAAGGTGAGCGGCGGCAGCTCCTGCATCACCTCGTCTTTGTTACGCCGCAGATAGACATCGGCGATGGCACGCCGGAACCGGTCGGGCTCACGGCCAGCACGCTCTCCGCCATCGAACGCCTCGCGCAGATGCCGGCCCTTGGCCGGGTCGACCAGGTCGATCACGTTGAGGAACTCACCGGCGTTGTTCTCCATGGGGGTACCGCCCATGAGCAGGCACCGCCGTGCCGAGGCCACCAGTGTGGCCGTGGCCTGTGCGCGCTGGCTGCCGGGATTCTTGACCAGATGAACTTCATCGACAACGACGAATCCGAGCTGGGGCAGGCGATGGGGTACCAGGGTCTTGGCGCGTTCGTAGGAGACGACCATGAGACCGTGGCCTCTCATCCAGAGGCGCAGGTCGGCCTCGGCGCTCCGGCCGCGACTGGTGTAGGCCTCAACGCCCGGCAGCGTTTCGGTGATCTCCTGCAGCCAGGTGTCGATGAGCGAGGCCGGGCAGATGATGAGGTGATGTTGCTGTCGTTGACGGGCGATGACGTGCCCGATCGCGGCCAGCGCCTGAACGCTCTTGCCGAGCCCCATCTCATCTCCCAGGATGGCCCGGCCGACGATGAGCGCGAAGGCCGCACCCAGCTCCTGGTAGTGGCGCAGTTCCTTGCGCAGCAGCGAGCGGTCGAGTTGGAGGGCGGCGATCTGGCCGGCCAGGTCGGCCGGGATCGACCCGCGCCTTGCCCCGGCCTGGATGACGCGGACTTCGCTGGGGTCGCCCTCGTGCAGGGTGAGCTGTTCGAGCAGGGCCATCAAGGCGGCGTTGTGCTTCGTCCAGGCGGTCTTGACCTCACCGTCGGTTAGTGGTCGCCGAGTGAGCGTCTCAACCCGGTCATGGTGCTGCCGCAGATCGGCCAGAAGCATGCCGATGGCTGGAGCATGCGCGCGTTCCCGCAGCGTCTGATGCTCGACGAGCACCTGCCGCTGGCGGTCGTCGCTCGCCAGCAGCCAGGACCCTCGTCGCGTCGCCTGGGCCAGTCCGCGTAGATCGTCCAGCAGGGGCTGAAGAACGGGCCAGATCGCCGCCTGCGACAGCTTCCTGGCGACCTGCAGCGTGTACAGGGCTCTGGCCAGGTCCACCTCGTAGCGGTGCCAAGCGCGCTCATCCAGCGCGGGCCGCAGGTCGTCGCTGCGGAGCCGAAGAGCATTGGCGAGGCCTTGCCGGAGCTTGTCGGCGTGTCTCGGCCCGATTCTGTCGAAGCGCGTCAGGTGCTGCCGATGGCGCTGGATGTCGGCCGCGGTGTGCAGTCCGGCGGCCTGCAGGACCCCCGCCGGGACTTTGGGACCGTCATAGTCCAGCTTCCCGACCGGAAGCAGGCCGAGCCGGGTCCCGACCTTGTCATCACGCATCGCGCGCCGGTAGCGATGCACCTCGGCGGTGGCGTCCTGGAGGAGACGGTGGCCTGCCTGCCGGTCGTGTTCGAGGGAGGCCAGCAGTTCGCGAGCCCAACGATGGATGTCGTCACGTTGGCGCCACCTGGAAAACAACACGTCGTCCCCTCGCCGTCAGGGCTTGAGCGGATGCCATGGTGAGGATCGTTCGCCGAACGCCTTCTGGCTATCGAGCTGGATGCTTGATTGTCCTGCCGGAAGATGAAGGGAAATGTCACGGTCGGGGATCACGGCCGGGGCCGGCGAGGTGCACGTCGCTGATTGCGTCCGCCGTCGATGTCCGGGAACGGGCTGATGGGGTGCCGGCAGGGCGGCGGGCACAGCCAGTGCAGGCGTCTTTTCGAGCCGCTGCCGCGCAGGGCGGCCCGGCGTTGCTGCCGGCAGGCCGGGCAGGTCGGTGGACGGTCGAACTCATCGGCACGTTCGTGCCGCAGGATGTGAGCGGCGAAGTGCCGGCTGCGCATCACGGCCATGACTTCCCGCCGTCCGCCGACCCGCTGGTGCGACAGCATGTTCATGCTGCCGAGGAAGGTGAGGCTGTCGTCGATCACGGCGACTTTTTGATGCTTCTCCTGCAGGAACACCACATGCTGGACGGCCTGGCGCAGCGCCTGGACGTAGGGCTCGTAGCGTTCTTCTCGCGCGGCGGCAGCACGACCGCCCGGACGACGACGCCGCGCTGCGCGGTGGCCTGCAGCGCGGGCAGGATGTCGTAGACGCGCTTGCGGACCCAGGGACTCCACATCCACACGCTGCGCTCGGTCGCGTCGATGGCCGCGCACAGCTCGGCCGGCAGGAGCTCCTCGTCGTACAGGCCGGTGACCTTGACATGGCCGCGCAGCGCTTCCCACACGGTGCGCCGGGCCCCCGACGGCTCGGGGGCGTGCTCGAGGCCGAGAAGGTCGCATGCGGAGACGATCGTGACACGGCGCTCCCGGCACAGGTCGCCCAGGACACGTAGCGGTCCGGCCCCGGCGCGGGCAACGGCGGCGCCGAGGGCGATGAGGTAGAGCAGCCGGCGGGCCTGGGTGACGGCCACGTTGACGGTCTGCCGTGCTCCGGGCAGGTTCCTGGCGATCCGGCTCCAGCCGTCCTCCACCAGATCGACGATTGCCGTGTCGAACTCCCGGCCTTGGAAGCGGTAGATGGTGCCGGCCTCGGCCCGGGCGTCGGTGTCGGTGTCGGTGAACACGTCGGTGATCAGATCGGATTCCTGGCGGTACGGATGATCACTCCCACAGAGGTCTCGCCCGCGGCGAGGTGGTGCGCGGCCAGGGCCCGGGCGAGCAAGGGGCCGATCGCCCAGCACGGCGAGCCCGATCGCGCGCGCGACGACTGCCTCACGCTCATGGCCCTCGCGTATGGGGCGGGCTACGACAGGAGGAACTGGAGTTATCTCGTGTGACTCACAGTAGTTAGACATGTGAGGCAAGTAAGGTTGGCGGGTTCTTGCCTCACAGATATCCAGGGGTCTTCAGGCATGTCAGGCATGTCAGGTGCGTTGCCTCGCTTCTAACGTCCCGAGCGGGCGCGGCGCGGTTGGCCTCGGCGACAGCAGCGTCGGCCTGCTCGCAGGTCTTCCAGACTTGCTCTACCGCTTCGTCTCGAACGGCGCTCACCCGCTCGTCGGTGCCGCGCTGTGCGATGGCGGCACCTCCAGAATGTCGGTGCCGGGTGCTTGGGTTGGGGGCATGCGTTATGGCATCGACGTCGCGATCCTCGGTGACCTCGCGGAGCCGGCACACCTGGTCACCCTCGCCCGAGAGGCCGAGGCCGCCGGGTGGGACGCCGTGTTGGTGTGGGATCATCTGGCCTTCGCCTGGGACATGCCGTCGGCCGACCCGTGGGTGGCGCTGGCCGCCGCGGCGCAGGCGACCTCGCGCATCAGACTGGGCACGGCGGTGACGGCCGTGGCTCGGCACCGTCCGGAAAGGCTGGCCCAGACGGTTGCGACGCTCGACAGGCTGAGCGGCGGCCGCGCGATCTTGGGCGCTGGGCTGGGCGGCGTGAGGCAGGAATTCACCGCCTTCGGCTCAACGCGTCCCAGCGGGGTTGTGCTCGACGAGGCGCTCGACGTGATGGTGGCGCTCTGGTCCGGCGAGGAGATACACCACCGGGGCGCTCACTACACCGTCGACGGGGTGCGACTCGCGCCGCTGCCCCTCCAGCGGCCCCGGGTCCCGGTGTGGGTCGGCGGCACGGCTCCGGGCGCCCTTCGGCGTGCCGCCCGCTGGGACGGCTGGATCGTCGCTGGTGACGACCAGGAGGGCCGCATGACGCTCTTGGCCGACTCCCTGGCCGCTCAGGTCAGCGAGCTGCGCCGGCACGGGGCTACTGCGGGTGACCTCGACGTGGCGGTCATCGGGGTGAGCGAGCCCGGCTCGTCGGTCCGGAACTACGCCGACGCGGGCGCCACATGGTGGCTGGAGCACCTCCACAGCTATCGGGGGTCGGTGGAACGACTGATGCAGCGCGTCAAGGCGGGCCCGCCCGCGTGAAGCACCTGCGGTTCGGACATGGCTCAGGGCAGCTCGATGCGCAGGCTCACGGCGTCCCAGCGTGCCAGGGCGGCGGGGGAGCGTTTTGATGATCGTGGATGGATGGGTCCTCGTCCAGATCGAGCAGCGGTGCCAGTCGCGCCGAGCTGCTCGACCAAGGCGGCCCCGCGCTCTAGCAAGAGTTCATGGACGAGTTTCGCCGCTCGCACCTTGGCTCCGAATCCCCAGCGCGATCATCGAGCGTTCGCGAGCCCCTGAACGCGATGAACAGCCCGTGTCGATGAGCTCGGTGACCCGGACACGGCCGGCTCATGGCTGTCGCTCTACATGCCTTACGTGCCTGACAAGATCATATCGCCTTGACCTGCGAAAAGAGCCCAAGAACCGGAGATAATCACTGAAGATCCGCGGTGATGAGATCCGCATACTGGACAACGGCATGGCGGTCTTCGACGCCATCCACCTGGGGAGGGTGATCGTTGCCCGAGCGGCCTGGCAGGAGTATCTGGCTGAGGAGGAACTCGTCACCGTCCTGACGACGCCGACTCGGCTTCGTGACCGCCTGCTGCTCGCCGCAATGGGCCTCAACGGCTTGCGGGTCGGCGCCGCGCTGGGTCTGCGTCACGAGGATGTTCGGGTTCGAAAGGGCGAGATTGCCGTCGTGCCGCGTGACGACAACGCGAACAACGCCCGCGCGAAGCGCCGCTCCACGCTGATCCTGCCCCTTCATCCCGCAGTCGGCCGGCTCTACTCCAGATACCTCGACGAGGAGTACGGGGACTGGGACAGCGACTACGTCTTCATCAACCTGTGGTCCGGCAACGCTGGGGCGCCGATGACGTACGACAATGTGCGCGCACTCATCGGCCGTATCAGCAGGGCCAGCGGAATCCCCATGACCGCTCATGTCCTACGACACACATTCGCCACGCTCATGCGTCGCGGCGGCGCGGATATGGAGACGGTCAGCGCGTTGCTCGGACATTCCAGCGCCGACGTGACACGCGAGACCTACGTGCACACCACGGTTGAAGACCTCCGACGCGCGTTGGACCGGATCGACGTCGCGGTGGCCGGCAGATGATGCACAGGAGCCTCCGTCTCGTCCATGCGACTCCCGACCATGCCGACCCTCACGACAGGATTCGTGCCGCACTCGCACCGGAGTTCTTGGACTCCGTCTACTACCCGGCCGCCGGTGAGGCCGCCATCGGGGGTGCATCGTGTTCGGTCGAGGGATGCAGCGGCTTCGACGGTCTCGGACAGCCGCGACTGTGCGGTGTCCACCGAGGCCGTCTTCATGACCGTCGATCGCAGATGACCCAAAGGGCGGGCGACCAACACGGGTCGGAGCTGACCGCGGCAGCGTTCGCCGTCGACGCCAGCCTGAACGGCGGCCCGGTGGAGCGCAACCACCCGGGCTTCGACTTCACCGGCCTCCCCGAATCTCTAGCGCTGGAACTGCGGCTGCTCGTGCAGGCCCGACGGGACCGCAACGACACCTTCCTGCGGCTGACCGACTACAACGCCATCCGGCGCACCGCCATCGACGCGGGTTTGCACTCTCTCATCCACCCCAGCATCGAGGCCGAGGACCGCTGGCTACGCACCGATATGCCTATCCCCGAGGTCTTCGAGGGGCGGGCATGGTCCGTCCGCGCCCACGTCCGGTTCGCCGGGTCGGTCGCGTTGGACGTGGGTTGGCCGGTCGCCCTCATGGACCGGGACCGCTGGTACCCACACGACTTCGACGTCCACAGCCCCCGTGTCGGAACGCTGTCGTGGATCGGGGTCGAGCAGCCCTGGTTGAAACGCTGGCTCAAGGAGTGGGCCGCACACCGGATCAACACCGGGTGGAAGTTCAGCACTGCCAGTGGCACGTGCTCGCGGCTGCTGTGGTTCTCCCGCTTCCTCGCCCAGGAACACTCGCACGTGACCGGGCCCCAGGGCCTCAGCCGCGCGCTCCTGCTCGACTACATCGCCTGGGTGAAGCGCCAGCCCGGCATATCCGGGTCACAGCGCCAGGGCGTCGTCAGCGCGCTTCGAGTCCTGATCGAGGACCACCGGCTCAATGAGTGGACGCCCCACATCCCCGAGACTGCGATCATCAGAATCGGGGAACTACCCAAGCGCGAAGAGAATCTTCCTAAGCCGATCCCCTCGTTCATCCACCGACAGATCATGTCCCCCCAGAACCTGCGCTTGGCGCGGCCCGACCTGCGAACGCAACTGCTGATCCTCGACGGACACGGCTTCAGGCTCGGCACGCTGGTCGAGTTGACCATCGACTGCCTCGGCGAGGACGCCGACGGATTCCCGACGATCCGCTACCGCAACACCAAACGCGAACGGGAACGCTTGCACCCCGTCCGCGACCCAGACATCGTGGCAGCGATCCAGGGGCAGCAGCGCCTGGCGCGCGCCAAGCATCCGGACACCCTGTGGTTGTTCCCGGCTTACAACCACAATGCCCACGGCCAGCGACACACGACGACCGCCGCAGTCCGCTCGGCCATCCAGAAGTGGATGGCCGAGGTCGGCATCGTCGACCGCGACGGAAACCCCGCCCATATCACCCCGCACCAGTTTCGCCATACCTTCGGCACCCGCGAGCTCAATAACGGTGCACCACAGGAAGTGGTCCAGGAGCTGTTGGACCACGACGACCCTGCGGTCACGCGCGGCTACGCCCGGCTCAACGGTGAGCGATTGAAACACGAGTTCATCTCGGCGGCCCGATTCAATGCCGCCGGGGAACTACTCCAGCAGCTGGCCCCCGACAGCGCTCTCGCGGACGTCGCGTGGATGAAAGAGCGCATGAACCGGGCCAAAGTGACCCTCCCGAACGGCTACTGCGCCCTGCCCTTGCAGCAAACGTGCGAGGTGCAGAACGCTTGTCTCGACTGCAACGACTACTTCGTGACCACCCCGGAGTTCATCCCAGCCCATGAAGAGCAGCGAGCACGCACCGCCGACCTCATCGCCACCTTTGAGAGCGCCGGCCAGACTCGCATGGCCGAGAAGAACCGAAAGGTGCTGATCAAACTCGACACCCTCCTGAAGTCTCTGAGAGGTGTCCCGTGACAGAGGCCCTTGACCGCTACCGCGATGACCGTCGTTCCCGAATGCAGGCCGCTGTCGCCAATGCGATGCGAAAACTGGACGAGTCCGGCCAGCCCATCAACATCAGCCGCGTCGCTGCTGCCGCCGGCGTGTCACGGCAATGGCTCTACGACAGCCCATTCCGGGCCAAGATAGAGCGGCTGCGCGAACGAGAAGCAGGCACATCTTCACCCGCGTTCCGCAGATGTGTAGCGAGAAAAACACATGAATCAGGGGTGTGAGCTGCGGAAACGCTTGCGGGCACGCTGATGCGGCGTGTCACTAG
>NZ_JBITHT010000014.1:0-90332 GCF_044458265.1 Nonomuraea sp. NPDC050478
GCGATCACGCCGCAGACCCTGATCAACATCCGCCCGGTGGTGGCGTCGATCAAGGAGTTCTTCGGCACCTCCCAGCTGTCCCAGTTCATGGACCAGACCAACCCGCTGGCCGGCCTGACGCACAAGCGGCGTCTGTCCGCGCTCGGCCCCGGTGGTCTGTCGCGTGAGCGGGCCGGCTTCGAGGTCCGCGACGTGCACCCGTCCCACTACGGCCGGATGTGCCCGATCGAGACTCCTGAAGGCCCCAACATCGGCCTGATCGGCTCGCTCGCCTCCTACGGCCGGATCAACGCGTTCGGCTTCGTCGAGACGCCTTACCGCAAGGTCGTCGACGGCAAGGTGACCGACCAGATCGACTACCTCACGGCCGACGAGGAAGACCGCTACGTCAAGGCGCAGGCCAACACCACGCTCAACCCCGACGGCTCGTTCGCCGAGTCCCGGGTGCTCGTCCGCACCAAGGGCGGCGAGACCGAGCTGGCCAGGGCCGAGGAAGTCGACTACATCGACGTGTCGCCGCGCCAGATGGTGTCGGTCGCCACCGCGATGATCCCGTTCCTGGAGCACGACGACGCCAACCGCGCGCTCATGGGCTCCAACATGCAGCGCCAGTCGGTGCCGCTGCTCAAGAGCGAGGCGCCGCTGGTCGGCACCGGCATGGAATACCGTGCCGCGACCGACGCGGGCGACGTCATCAGCGCCGAGAAGGCCGGTGTGGTCGAGGAGGTCTCGGCCGACTACGTCACCGTGGCCAACGACGACGCCACCCGCACCACCTACCGGGTGGCCAAGTTCAAGCGGTCCAACCAGGGCACCTCGTTCAACCAGAAGCCGATCGTGGCCGAGGGTGACCGGATCGAGGTCAACCAGGTCATCGCCGACGGTCCCTGCACCGAGAACGGCGAGATGGCGCTGGGCAAGAACCTCCTGGTGGCGTTCATGCCGTGGGAGGGCCACAACTACGAAGACGCGATCATCCTGTCCCAGCGGCTGGTGCAGGACGACGTGCTGTCCTCGATCCACATCGAGGAGCACGAGGTCGACGCCCGTGACACCAAGCTGGGCCCTGAGGAGATCACGCGGGACATCCCGAACGTCTCCGAGGAGGTGCTGGCCGACCTCGACGAGCGCGGCATCATCCGGATCGGCGCCGAGGTGGTTCCCGGCGACATCCTGGTCGGCAAGGTCACCCCGAAGGGCGAGACCGAGCTGACTCCGGAGGAGCGGCTGCTGCGGGCGATCTTCGGTGAGAAGGCGCGTGAGGTGCGTGACACCTCGCTGAAGGTGCCGCACGGTGAGCAGGGCAAGGTCATCGGGGTTCGGGTGTTCTCCCGTGAGGAGGGCGACGAGCTGCCGCCGGGGGTCAACGAGCTGGTGCGCGTGTACGTGGCGCAGAAGCGTAAGATCACCGACGGTGACAAGCTGGCCGGCCGTCACGGCAACAAGGGTGTCATCTCGAAGATCCTGCCGGTGGAGGACATGCCGTTCCTGGAGGACGGCACGCCGGTCGACATCATCCTCAACCCGCTGGGCGTGCCCGGCCGGATGAACGTGGGCCAGGTGCTGGAGACCCATCTGGGGTGGATCGCCGCCCGGGGCTGGGACATCACCGGCATCCAGGAGGCGTGGGCCGAGCGGCTGCGCGAGAAGGGCTTCGAGAAGGTCGAGGCGCGCACCAACGTCGCCACCCCGGTCTTCGACGGCGCCAACGAGCAGGAGATCGTCGGCCTGCTCAACAACACCGTGCCCAACCGCGACGGCGACCGGATGGTCCAGGAGACCGGCAAGGCCCGCCTGTTCGACGGCCGCTCCGGCGAGCCGTTCCCGTACCCGATCTCGGTCGGCTACATCTACATCCTCAAGCTGCTCCACCTGGTCGACGACAAGATCCACGCGCGGTCGACCGGCCCGTACTCCATGATCACCCAGCAGCCGCTCGGCGGTAAGGCCCAGTTCGGCGGCCAGCGCTTCGGTGAGATGGAGGTGTGGGCGCTGGAGGCCTACGGCGCCGCCTACGCCCTGCAGGAGCTGCTGACCATCAAGTCCGACGACGTTCTCGGCCGGGTGAAGGTCTACGAGGCCATCGTCAAGGGCGAGAACATCCCCGAGCCCGGCATCCCGGAGTCCTTCAAGGTGCTGATCAAGGAGATGCAGTCGCTCTGCCTCAACGTCGAGGTGCTCTCCAGCGACGGCATGTCCATCGAGATGCGCGACACCGACGAGGACGTCTTCCGCGCCGCGGAGGAGCTCGGCATCGACCTGTCCCGGCGTGAGCCGAGCAGCGTGGAAGAAGTCTGAGGGGGAGATCGCACAAAATGCTAGACGTCAACTTCTTCGACGAGCTTCGGATCGGGCTGGCGACGGCCGACGACATCCGTCAGTGGTCGCACGGCGAGGTCAAGAAGCCCGAGACCATCAACTACCGGACCCTCAAGCCGGAAAAGGACGGGCTCTTCTGCGAGAAGATCTTCGGCCCGACCCGCGACTGGGAGTGCTACTGCGGTAAGTACAAGCGCGTCCGGTTCAAGGGCATCATCTGTGAGCGCTGCGGCGTCGAGGTGACCCGTGCCAAGGTGCGCCGTGAGCGGATGGGCCACATCGAGCTGGCCGCTCCGGTCACGCACATCTGGTACTTCAAGGGCGTTCCCTCGCGCCTCGGCTACCTGCTCGACCTGGCCCCGAAGGACCTGGAGAAGGTCATCTACTTCGCGGCCTACATGATCACGCAGGTCGACACCGAGATGCGTGAGCGTGACCTGCCCTCGCTGGAGGCGAAGATCTCCGTCGAGCGGCAGCACATCGAGCAGCGGCGAGACGCCGACATCGAGGCCAGGCAGAAGAAGCTCGAAGGCGACCTGGCCGAGCTGGAGGCCGCCGGCGCCAAGGGCGACCAGCGCCGCAAGGTCCGTGAGGGCGCCGAGCGCGAGATGCGCCAGCTCCGTGACCGGGCCCAGCGTGAGCTGGACCGGCTGGAGGAGGTCTGGAGCCGCTTCAAGAACCTCAAGGTCCAGGACCTCGAGGGCGACGAGCTGCTCTACCGCGAGATGCGCGACCGCTTCGGCCGCTACTTCAAGGGCGGCATGGGCGCGCAGGCGATCCAGGACCGGCTCGTCAGCTTCGACCTCGACGCCGAGGCCGAGAACCTGCGCGAGACCATCCGCAGCGGCAAGGGCCAGAAGAAGGCCCGTGCGCTCAAGCGGCTCAAGGTGGTGTCGGCGTTCCTCAACACCACCAACTCGCCGCGCGGCATGGTCCTCGACTGCATCCCGGTCATCCCGCCGGACCTGCGCCCGATGGTGCAGCTCGACGGTGGCCGGTTCGCGACCTCCGACCTGAACGACCTGTACCGCCGGGTCATCAACCGCAACAACCGCCTCAAGCGGCTTCTCGACCTCGGCGCGCCCGAGATCATCGTGAACAACGAGAAGCGGATGCTGCAGGAGGCCGTCGACGCGCTGTTCGACAACGGCCGTCGCGGCCGCCCGGTCACCGGTCCCGGCAACCGGCCACTCAAGTCCCTCAGCGACATGCTGAAGGGCAAGCAGGGTCGGTTCCGCCAGAACCTCCTGGGCAAGCGCGTCGACTACTCCGGCCGTTCGGTCATCGTCGTCGGCCCGCAGCTCAAGCTCCACCAGTGCGGCCTGCCCAAGCAGATGGCGCTGGAGCTGTTCAAGCCGTTCGTGATGAAGCGGCTGGTCGACCTCAACCACGCCCAGAACATCAAGTCCGCCAAGCGGATGGTCGAGCGCGCCCGCCCGGTCGTGTGGGACGTGCTCGAAGAGGTCATCACCGAGCACCCGGTGCTGCTCAACCGCGCGCCCACGCTCCACCGTCTGGGCATCCAGGCGTTCGAGCCGCAGCTCGTGGAGGGCAAGGCCATCCAGATCCACCCGCTCGTCTGCACCGCGTTCAACGCGGACTTCGACGGCGACCAGATGGCCGTGCACCTGCCGCTGTCGGCTGAGGCCCAGGCCGAGGCACGCATCCTGATGCTCTCGACCAACAACATCCTCAAGCCGGCCGACGGCAAGCCCGTGACGATGCCCACCCAGGACATGGTCATCGGCCTCTACTGGCTGACCACCATGAAGGAGGGCGCGCTGGGCGAGGGCCGCGTGTTCGGCTCCGTCGCCGAGGCGCAGATGGCCTTCGACCGCAGCGAGCTCGACATCCAGGCCAAGATCCAGATCAGGCTCAAGGATGTCCTGCCGCCGCGTGACTGGGTCGCGCCCGAGGGCTGGGAGCAGGGCGACCCGATCCGTCTGGAGACGACGTTCGGCCGCTGCCTGTTCAACCAGACGCTGCCGATGAGCTACCCGTTCGTCAACTTCCAGGTCGGCAAGAAGCAGCTGTCCACGATCGTCAACGAGCTGGCCGAGACCTACCCGAAGATCGAGGTCGCCAACTCGCTCGACGCGCTCAAGGACGCCGGCTTCCGCTGGGCGACCCGCTCCGGCGTCACGATCTCGATCGAGGACGTCGTCGCGCCGCCCAACAAGACCGACATCATGGAGAACTACGAGCGCCGCGCCGACAAGGTGCAGCGTGAGTACGAGCGCGGTCTGATCACCGACGAGGAGCGCCGCCAGGAGCTCATCGAGATCTGGACCCACGCCACGGCCGACGTCGAGACCGACATGGTCAACGCCTTCCCGGCGACCAACCCGGTCTGGATGATGGTCAACTCCGGCGCCCGCGGTAACAAGATGCAGGTGCGTCAGATCGCCGGCATCCGCGGCCTGGTGTCCAACACCAAGGGTGAGACGATCCCGCGGCCGATCAAGGCCTCGTTCCGCGAGGGCCTGTCGGTGCTGGAGTACTTCATCTCCACCCACGGACAGCGGAAGGGTCTGGCCGACACCGCGCTGCGCACCGCCGACTCGGGTTACCTCACCCGGCGTCTGGTGGACGTGGCGCAGGACGTCATCGTCCGCGAGATCGACTGCGGCACCGACCGTGCTGTCCCGCTGGCCGTCGGCGAGCGCGACATCTCGGGCAACCTGGTCAAGGCCGAGAACGCCGAGTCCAACGTGCACGGCCGCATCCTGGCCGAGGACGTCGAGGTCGACGGCAAGGTCGTCGTGGCGGCGGGTGTCGACATCAACGACATCCACGTCACCAAGCTGGTCGAGGCCGGCGTCGAGACCGTCCGCACCCGCAGCGCGCTCGTCTGCGAGGCGAAGATCGGTGTCTGCGCCACCTGCTACGGCCGCTCGCTGGCGACCGGCAAGCTCGTGGACGTCGGCGAGGCGGTCGGCATCATCGCCGCCCAGTCGATCGGTGAGCCCGGCACGCAGCTGACGATGCGTACCTTCCACACCGGTGGTGTGGCGGGCGCCGACATCACCCACGGTCTGCCCCGAGTCCAGGAGCTGTTCGAGGCGCGCATCCCCAAGGGTGTCGCCCCGATCTCCGAGGCGGAGGGCCGGGTCCGCATCGACGAGACCGACAAGGCGCGCAAGGTCGTCATCGTCCCGGACGACGGCTCCGAGGAGATCGCCTACCCGGTGTCGATGCGGTCGCGTCTGCTGGTCTCCGAGGGCGAGCGCGTCAAGGTCGGCCAGCAGCTGGTGGCCGGTGCGGTCAACCCCAACGAGGTGCTGCGCATCCTCGGCCCGCGGGCCGTGCAGCTGCACCTGGTGGCGGAGGTCCAGCAGGTCTACCGCTCGCAGGGTGTGTCGATCCACGACAAGCACATCGAGATCATCGTGCGGCAGATGCTCAAGCGCGTGAACGTGCTCGAGTCCGGTGACACCGACCTGCTGCCCGGAGAGCTCGTCGAGCGGCCGCGGTTCGAGCTCATCAACCGCGAGACCGTCGCCGAGGGCGGCGGCCCGGCGGCCGGACGCCCGGTGCTCATGGGCATCACCAAGGCGTCGCTGGCCACCGAGTCCTGGCTGTCGGCGGCCTCCTTCCAGGAGACCACCAGGGTCCTGACGGACGCGGCGATCCACGCCAAGTCCGACTCGCTCCTGGGCCTGAAGGAGAACGTCATCATCGGTAAGCTCATCCCGGCCGGCACGGGCATGCCCCAGTACCGCAACATCCGGGTCGAGCCGACCGAGGAGGCCAAGGCCGCCATGTACACCGTGGGCGGCTACGACGGCTCCGCGGCCGACTACACGTTCGGCACCGGCAGCGGCGAGGCAGTGCCGCTGGAGGAGTACGACTTCGGTCAGTACAACCGGTAACGAGCCACAGGCGAGCGCCCGGGCCCCTCGAAGGAGGGCCCGGGCGCTCGCTCGTTCCCGCCCTCTTCCCCCGCACGGAGGGTCGCGCGTACGGGGGAGCGCGAAGTCGTCATCTGCCCGTCGGGGGATGTTCTTGGTATGGTCGGCAGCAGACCAGATCTCGCTATATCATGAGGCGCGAGCAGTAGCCGGGCCTCTGGTGGGATGGACCGCGCGACACCCGGAGCGACAAGGCTTCCGAGCCTAGTCGCGGCGTTTTGACGTGTCGCGAGGTCCTGGTAACCTGGACCATCGTGCCCGTAGTTTGCGGGCTCTCGATCGTGCGCTCTTCAATGGCAGCGCAGGTCGGCTTCCTAGCTCGTAGTCCTCGTGGATGTGTCGGTGCGAACAGCGCGACACGCCCGAGCGCGGGGGCGTGGAGGCAAGGACAATTCGCAGGTCATGACACCGGCAGCACCTGCGAATTGCACAACTGACGTAACACCGGCCAGGCACGAAACGGAGTGGCAGTGCCCACTATTCAGCAGTTGGTCCGCAAGGGCCGGCAGGACAAGGTCTCCAAGACCAAGACTCCTGCCCTCAAGGGGAGTCCGCAGCGGCGCGGTGTGTGCCAGCGCGTTTACACCACGACCCCGAAGAAGCCCAACTCGGCCCTGCGCAAGGTGGCCCGTGTGCGGCTCACCAACGGCATCGAGGTCACGGCCTACATCCCCGGTGTGGGCCACAACCTGCAGGAGCACTCCATCGTGCTCGTGCGTGGCGGTCGTGTGAAGGACCTGCCGGGTGTTCGCTACAAGATCATCCGTGGTTCGCTCGACACCCAGGGTGTCCGCAACCGCAAGCAGGCCCGTAGCCGCTACGGCGCGAAGAAGGAGAAGAGCTAACTATGCCTCGCAAGGGTTCTCCTGGCCGCCGTCAGCTCATGGCTGACCCGGTTTACAGCTCCCCGCTGGTCACCGCCCTGATCAACAAGGTGCTTCTTGACGGCAAGCGCTCCATCGCGCAGTCGATCGTCTACGGCGCCCTTGAGGGCTGCAGGGACAAGACGGGCAACGACCCGGTCGTCACCCTCAAGCGTGCGCTCGACAACGTCAAGCCCACCCTCGAGGTTCGCAGCCGCCGCGTCGGTGGCGCGACCTACCAGGTGCCGGTCGAGGTGCGCGCCGCGCGCAGCACCACCCTGGCGCTGCGCTGGCTGGTGCAGTACTCCCGGGCCCGCCGCGAGAAGACCATGACCGAGCGCCTGATGAACGAGCTCCTCGATGCCAGCAACGGTCTCGGGGCGAGCGTGAAGAAGCGCGAGGACACCCACAAGATGGCCGAGTCCAACAAGGCCTTCGCCCACTACCGCTGGTAACCCCGGCGGGTTCGACGAGACGACGAGGACGCGAAGAAAGTGGCCACCACGACCGCACTTGACCTGGCCAAGGTCCGCAACATCGGGATCATGGCCCATATCGACGCGGGCAAGACCACCACGACCGAGCGCATCCTGTTCTACACCGGCATCAACTACAAGATCGGCGAGACCCACGAGGGCTCGGCGACGATGGACTGGATGGAGCAGGAGCAGGAGCGCGGCATCACGATCACGTCCGCCGCGACCACCTGTAGCTGGGACGGTCACACGATCAACATCATCGACACCCCGGGCCACGTCGACTTCACCATCGAGGTGGAGCGTTCGCTGCGTGTCCTCGACGGCGCCGTGGCCGTTTTCGACGGTGTCGCGGGTGTCGAGCCCCAGTCGGAGACGGTGTGGCGTCAGGCAGACGGCTACAACGTCCCCCGCATCTGTTTCGTGAACAAGATGGACCGCGTCGGCGCGGAGTTCCACCGCTGCGTCGACATGATGATCACCCGGCTGGCCGCGACGCCGGCCGTCGTCCAGCTTCCGTGGGGCGTCGAGGCCGACTTCAAGGGCGTCATCGACATCATCAGGATGAAGGGCCTCATCTGGAGCGCCGAGGCGGCCAAGGGCGAGATGTACGACACCGTCGACATCCCGGCCGACCACGCCGAGGCCGCTCGTGAGTGGCGCGACAAGCTGGTCGAGACCGTCGCGGAGAACGACGACGAGCTGATGGAGCTCTACCTCGAGGGCACCGAGCCCACCGAGGAGCAGCTGGTGGCGGCGCTGCGCCGCGCCACGCTGTCGGGCGCCGTCAACCCGGTGCTGTGCGGCACCGCGTTCAAGAACAAGGGCGTGCAGCCCCTGCTCGACGCGATCGTCGCCTACCTGCCGGCGCCGACCGACATCCCCGCCATCAAGGGCCACGCGGTCGGCGACGAGAGCACCGCGGTCGAGCGTCACGCCGACCCGAAGGAGCCGTTCTCGGCTCTGGCGTTCAAGATCGCCAGCGACCCGCACCTGGGCAAGATCACCTACATCCGCATCTACTCGGGCACGCTCGAGGCCGGTTCACAGGTCGTCAACTCTGTGAAGGGCAAGAAGGAGCGGATCGGCAAGATCTACCAGATGCACGCCAACAAGCGCGAGGAGCGCTCGTCGGCGATCGCGGGGCAGATCGTCGCGGTGATGGGCCTGAAGGACACCACCACCGGCGACACCCTGTCCGACCCGGTCAAGCAGGTCGTGCTCGAGTCGATGACGTTCCCGGCTCCGGTCATCAACGTCGCGATCGAGCCGAAGACCAAGGGCGACCAGGAGAAGCTGTCGACCGCGATCCAGCGGCTGGCCGAGGAGGACCCGTCCTTCCAGGTCCGCCGTGACGAGGAGACCGGCCAGACCGTCATCTGGGGGATGGGCGAGCTCCACCTCGAGATCCTGGTCGACCGGATGCGCCGCGAGTTCAAGGTCGAGGCGAACGTCGGCCGTCCGCAGGTCGCCTACCGCGAGACCATCCGCCGCAAGGTGGAGAAGGTCGACTACACCCACAAGAAGCAGACCGGTGGTTCCGGTCAGTTCGCGCGGGTCATCATCGACCTGGAGCCGCTGGGCGAGGGCAACGACGGTTACGAGTTCGAGAACAAGGTCACGGGTGGTCGCGTGCCGCGGGAGTACATCCCGTCGGTCGACGCGGGCGCCCAGGAGGCCGCCGAGTTCGGCGTGCTGGCCGGCTACCCGATGGTGGGCGTGAAGGTGACGCTCCAGGACGGTGCCGCGCACGACGTCGACTCCTCGGAGATGGCGTTCAAGATCGCCGGCTCGATGGCCTTCAAGGAGGCCGCGCGCAAGGCTGACGCCGTGCTCCTCGAGCCGATGATGGCCGTCGAGGTCACCACGCCCGAGGACTACATGGGTGACGTCATCGGTGACCTCAACGGTCGCCGGGGGCAGATCCAGGCGATGGACGAGCGGGCCGGCGCCCGCGTCGTCAAGGCGCTCGTGCCGCTGTCTGAGATGTTCGGCTACGTGGGTGACCTGCGTAGCAAGACGCAGGGGCGGGCGAGCTACAGCATGCAGTTCGACTCCTACTCGGAGGTGCCCCCGGGCATCGCCAAGGAGATCGTCGCGAAGGCCCGGGGCGAATAGTTCCCGGTCCCTGGCGGGACGGTGCGAGCCGTCCCGCCGCCTAGGGGTTCGGGAACACCCGGGCCCGAGTGTGCAGACGAAAGTCAGTCAGATTCTCAAGGAGAGAACCAGTGGGCAAGGCCAAGTTCGAGCGGACAAAGCCGCACATGAACATCGGCACCATTGGGCATATCGACCACGGTAAGACCACACTGACCGCGGCGATCACCAAGGTGCTCCACGACCGTTTCCCCGAGCTGAACGCCGCGACGCCGTTCGACAAGATCGACAAGGCGCCGGAGGAGAAGGCCCGCGGCATCACGATCTCGATCTCGCACGTCGAGTACCAGACCGAGAAGCGCCACTACGCGCACGTCGACTGCCCCGGTCACGCGGACTACGTGAAGAACATGATCACCGGTGCCGCTCAGATGGACGGCGCCATCCTCGTGGTCGCCGCCACCGACGGCCCGATGCCGCAGACGAAGGAGCACGTCCTCCTGGCCCGCCAGGTCGGCGTCCCCTACATCGTCGTGGCCCTCAACAAGTCCGACATGGTGGACGACGAGGAGATCCTGGAGCTCGTCGAGCTCGAGGTGCGCGAGCTCCTGTCCGCTCAGGAGTTCCCCGGCGACGACCTGCCCGTCATCCGCGTCTCCGCGCTCAAGGCTCTTGAGGGCGACGAGAAGTGGGCCGACAGCATCGTCGAGCTGATGAACGCCGTCGACGAGAACGTCCCCGAGCCCCCGCGTGAGACGGAGAAGCCGTTCCTCATGCCGGTCGAGGACGTCTTCTCGATCACCGGTCGCGGCACCGTCGTCACCGGTCGTATCGAGCGCGGCATCGTCAAGGTCAACGAGCAGGTCGACATCATCGGCATCAAGCCGGAGAAGACGACCACCACCGTCACCAGCATCGAGATGTTCAACAAGATGCTCGACGAGGGCCACGCCGGTGACAACGCCGCGCTGCTGCTCCGCGGCATCAAGCGCGACGACGTCGAGCGCGGCCAGTGCATCATCAAGCCGGGCACGACCACCCCGCACACCGAGTTCACCGGCCAGGTCTACATCCTGTCCAAGGACGAGGGCGGCCGCCACACGCCGTTCTTCAACAACTACCGCCCGCAGTTCTACTTCCGTACGACTGACGTGACCGGTGTGGTGAACCTCCCCGAGGGCACCGAGATGGTCATGCCGGGCGACAACACCGAAATGCGCGTTGAGCTGATCCAGCCCATCGCCATGGAGGAAGGCCTGAAGTTCGCGATCCGTGAGGGTGGCCGCACCGTCGGCGCCGGCCGGGTCGTGAAGATCATCAAGTAGCACGACCGCGGGGCGGCGGCCGGCCTCCTGGAGGGGCCGGCCGCCACACCACGAACGGGGCGGGCGGCCGCGAGGCGGCCCGGCCCGGGCACCACGGGAAAGCCGTGATTCAGCAGTGGCTTCGGGGCAACGACCGAAGTAACTGCCGGATCACGGAAGAAAAGGCAGATCACACGCGTCTGCTCGTGGGGCCACGCACTGAACAGCGGCACAAGCCGCACGATACTTTTTCTGACGACAGCGAAGGACACCGAGGCCACTATGGCGGGACAGAAGATCCGCATCCGGCTTAAGGCCTATGACCACGAGGTCATCGACGTTTCGGCCAAGAAGATCGTCGAGACGGTGACGCGGACTGGCGCGAAGGTCGCGGGCCCGGTGCCGCTGCCGACCGAGAAGAACGTGTACTGCGTCATCCGCTCGCCGCACAAGTACAAGGACAGCCGCGAGCACTTCGAGATGCGTACGCACAAGCGGTTGATTGACATCATCGACCCGACGCCCAAGACCGTCGACTCGCTCATGCGGCTCGACCTCCCCGCGGGCGTCGACATTTCGATCAAGCTCTGAGGGAACGCACTGACATGGCTAAGACGATCAAGGGCGTCCTGGGCAAGAAGCTCGGCATGACCCAGGTCTTCGACACGGACAACCGGCTGGTTCCGGTGACCGTGGTCGAGGCCGGTCCGTGCGTGGTGACCCGCGTCCGCAGCGCCGAGAAGGACGGCTACTCCGCCATCCAGCTCGGTTACGGGCAGGTCGACCCGCGGAAGGTCAACAAGCCGCTCGGCGACTACCTGCGTAAGCACGACATCACCCCGCGCCGTTACTTCGCGGAGATCCGCACCGACGACGCGAGCGACTACACCCTCGGCCAGGAGCTGCTGGCCGACACCTTCGAAGCCGGCCAGTTCGTCGACGTGACGGGCAAGAGCAAGGGCAAGGGCTTCGCCGGTGTGATGAAGCGTCACGGCTTCGGTGGTCTGGGCGCGTCGCACGGTACGCAGCGCAAGCACCGGTCGCCGGGTTCCATCGGTGGCTGCGCCACCCCGGGCCGTGTATTCAAGGGCCTGCGCATGGCGGGGCGGATGGGTAACGTCCGCACGACTGTGCAGAGCCTCAAGGTTCACGCCGTGGACGCCGAGAAGGGTCTCATCCTGATCAAGGGTGCGATTCCGGGCGCCAACGGCAGCCTGGTCCTCGTCCGCACCGCTGCCAAGAAGGGGGCCGCGAAGTGACCAGCATCGACGTGCTCGACGCGAGCGGCGCCAAGACCGGCTCCGTCGAGCTGCCTGACGAGATCTTCGGCGCGAAGGTCAACATCCCGCTGATCCACCAGGTCGTGGTGGCCCAGCAGGCGGCGCGCCGGCAGGGCACTCACAAGGCCAAGAGCCGCGGCGAGGTTCGCGGTGGCGGCAAGAAGCCGTACCGGCAGAAGGGCACCGGCCGCGCCCGTCAGGGCTCGACCCGTGCGCCGCAGTTCACCGGCGGTGGCGTCGTCCACGGTCCGGTGCCGCGCGACTACTCGCAGCGGACGCCCAAGAAGATGAAGGCCGCCGCGCTGCGTGGCGCCCTGTCCGACAGGGCGGCCGCGGGCCGCGTCCACGTGGTGAGCAGCCTGGTCGACGGCGAGACGCCGAAGACCAAGGCGGCCCTGCAGGCGCTGCGCGCCATCACCGAGGCCAGGTCCGTGCTCGTCGTGGTCGACGAGGACGACGAGATGACCTGGCTGAGCCTGCGCAACGCGCCGGAGGTCCACCTGCTGGACTCCGGGCAGCTCAACACCTACGACGTGCTCTGCAACGACGCCGTGGTCTTCACGCAGGAGGCGTACGACCAGGTCGTGGCCCGGCTGTCGGAGGGCGCTCGCACTGAGAAGGAAGACGCCTGATGGACAACACCGGTCAGCCGGTCGCCCGTAAGACGACCATGGAGCGGGTCTCCGACCCGCGCGACGTCATCATCAAGCCGGTGGTCTCCGAGAAGAGCTACGGCCTGATCGACGAGAACAACAAGTACACGTTCCTGGTGAGGAACACCGCGAACAAGACGCAGATCAAGATCGCGGTGGAGAAGATCTTCGGGGTCAAGGTCACCGGGGTGAACACGATCAACCGGCAGGGCAAGCGCAAGCGGACCCGCACCGGTTTCGGTAAGCGTCCCGACACCAAGCGCGCGATCGTGAGCTTGGCCGAGGGCGATCGGATCGACATCTTCGGTCAGATCGGCTGACCCGCGGGGGGCGCTGCTCCCCGCGATCCCCCCGGGGTCGCCGTCGGCGACGCGGGTGGGGTGCTCTGCACGTATCGCCGGTTCGAGACCCGCGGCTCCGAGGTCAGGGGCCGCGGGCGGGAACCGGCGGTGACACAAGAGATCCAGTTCTCTGGAGCTGGATTCCGACGAAGGATGAACGAAAAAGATGGGCATCCGTAAGTACAAGCCGACGACTCCGGGTCGCCGCGGGGCGAGTGTCTCGGACTTTTCCGAGATCACCCGCAGCACGCCCGAGAAGTCGCTGCTTGCACCCCTTCACGGTAAGGGCGGCCGTAACGTACACGGCCGGGTCACCGCTCGCCACCAGGGCGGCGGTCACAAGCGCGCCTACCGGATCATCGACTTCCGCAGGCATGACAAGGACGGCATTCCGGCCAAGGTCGCTCACATCGAGTACGACCCCAACCGCACCGCCAATATCGCGCTGCTGCACTACGCCGACGGCGAGAAGCGCTACATCATCGCGCCGACCGGCCTCAAGCAGGGCGACCGCATCGAGAACGGCCCCGGGGCCGACATCAAGCCGGGCAACTGCCTGCCGCTGCGCAACATCCCGACAGGTACTTTCATCCACGCGGTGGAGCTCCGTCCGGGCGGCGGCGCCAAGCTCGGCCGCTCCGCCGGCGCGCAGATCCAGCTGCTCGCCAAGGAGGGCCAGTACGCCACGCTGCGTATGCCCTCGGGCGAGATGCGCATGGTCGACGTGCGCTGCCGCGCGACGGTGGGTCAGGTCGGCAACGCCGAGCAGGCCAACATCAACTGGGGCAAGGCCGGCCGCATGCGGTGGAAGGGCAAGCGCCCGACCGTCCGCGGTGTCGCCATGAACCCCGTCGACCACCCGCACGGTGGTGGTGAGGGCAAGACCTCCGGTGGTCGCCACCCGGTGAACCCCAAGGGCAAGCCCGAGGGCCGCACCCGCCAGCCCAACAAGGCCAGCGACCGCCTGATCATTCGCCGGCGTAGCAAGAAGAAGCGGTAGGAGCAGCCAGAATGCCACGTAGCCTTAAGAAGGGTCCTTTCGTCGACGATCACCTTCAGAAGAAGGTGGACGCGCAGAACGAGAAGGGCACCAAGAACGTCATCAAGACGTGGTCGCGGCGCTCCATGATCGTTCCCGACATGCTCGGGCACACGATCGCCGTGCACGACGGCCGCAAGCACGTCCCGGTGTTCGTCACCGAGTCGATGATCGGCCACAAGCTCGGAGAGTTCGCCCCGACGCGGACCTTCCGCAGCCACGTCAAGGAAGACCGCCGCAGCCGGCGATAGACAGCCTTCAGAAGTCAGAGGAGTAAGCGATGGAAGCCAGGGCTCAGGCGCGGTTCGTCCGCGTCACGCCCCAGAAGGCCCGCCGCGTGGTGGACCTTATTCGCGGGCTGCCCGCTTCGGAGGCGCAGGCCGTGCTGCAGTTCGCTCCCCAGTCGGCGAGCGAGCCGATCTACAAGGTGCTCTCGAGCGCGGTGGCGAACGCGGAGCACAATTTCGATCTCGACCCTCAGACGCTGGTCGTCAGCCGCGCGTGGGTCGACGAGGGCCCGACGCTGAAGCGGTTCCGTCCGCGTGCTCAGGGTCGTGCCTATCGGATCAACAAGCGGACGAGCCACATCACCGTGATCGTGGAGTCCCGCGAGCCGAAGGGAAGGACCCGATAGTGGGCCAGAAGGTTAACCCGCACGGGTTCCGCCTCGGCATCACGACCGACTTCAAGAGCCGGTGGTACGCCGACAAGCTTTACAAGTCGTACGTGGCCGAGGACGTGGCGATCCGTCGCATGCTGCAGAAGGGCATGGAGCGGGCCGGCATCTCCAAGGTGGAGATCGAGCGTACGACCGACCGCGTCCAGGTCGACATCCACACCGCGCGTCCGGGCATCGTCATCGGCCGCCGCGGCGCGGAGGCCGACCGCATCCGCGGCGACCTGGAGAAGCTGACCAAGAAGCAGGTCCAGCTCAACATCCTCGAGGTGAAGAACCCCGAGACCGACGCCCAGCTCGTCGCGCAGGGCGTGGCCGAGCAGCTGTCCAGCCGCGTCTCGTTCCGTCGTGCCATGCGCAAGGCCATGCAGTCGGCGATGAAGAGCGGAGCCAAGGGCATCCGGGTGCAGTGCTCGGGCCGTCTCGGCGGTGCTGAGATGTCGAGGTCGGAGTTCTACCGCGAGGGCCGGGTGCCGCTGCACACGCTCCGCGCGGACATCGACTACGGCTTCTACGAGGCCCGTACCACCTTCGGCCGGATCGGCGTGAAGGTGTGGATCTACAAGGGTGAGGCGGCGACCAGTCGCGCCGAGCGTGAGGCCGCCGCTGCCGGCGCCCGCGCCGGTCAGCGCCGCGAGCGGGACGACCGCAGGGGCGGCGGCGACCGTCCGCGTCGTTCCGGTGGTGCCCGTCGCGGTGGCCGTGGCGACCGCGCCCCCAGGACTGAGGCGGCCGCGCAGGCTGCCCCCGAGACCGGCCCGGCCGCGCAGCCGGGTGCTGAAGGGAGCTGACCATGCTGATCCCGCGCAGGGTCAAGCACCGCAAGCAGCACCGGCCTGACCGCAGCGGAGCCGCCAAGGGCGGCACCAGGGTCGTGTTCGGCGAGTACGGCATTCAGGCGATTGAGCACTCTTACGTGACCAACCGCCAGATCGAGTCCGCTCGTATCGCCATGACCCGTCACATCCGCCGTGGTGGGAAGGTGTGGATCAACATCTACCCCGACCGTCCCCTCACCAAGAAGCCTGCCGAGACCCGCATGGGTTCCGGTAAGGGTTCGCCGGAGTGGTGGATCGCCAACGTCAAGCCCGGACGCGTGATGTTCGAGCTGTCCGGCGTGGGCGAGACGGTCGCGCGTGAGGCGCTTCAGCGCGCGATCCACAAGCTGCCGATGAAGTGCAAGATTGTTAAGCGTGAAGTGGGTGAGGCGTGATGGCTAAGGGCCTGACCGCCGGAGAGCTGCGTGTGGAGGACCAGGACACCCTGGTCCAGAAGCTGAAGGAGGCGAAGGAGGAACTGTTCAACCTCCGCTTCCAGGCGGCGACCGGTCAGTTGGAGAGCCACGGGCGGCTGCGTGCCGTCCGCCGCGAGATCGCCCGTATCTACACCGTGATGCGCGAGCGCGAGCTGGGCATCGTCACGGTCGAGAAGGAGACGAGCGATGGCTGAGACCGAGACCACCGGCACCACCGAGACGGACGCCGAGCGCGACCGCAACTTCCGTAAGGTCCGTGAGGGCCTGGTCGTCAGCGACAAGATGGACAAGACCGTCGTCGTCGCCGTCGAGGACCGGGTCAAGCACCGCCTGTACGGCAAGGTCATCCGCCGTACGACCAAGTACAAGGCGCACGACGAGTCCAACGCCTGCGGCGTGGGCGACCGTGTGCTTCTGATGGAGACCCGCCCCCTCTCCGCCACCAAGCGGTGGAGGGTCGTGGAGATCCTCGAGAAGGCCAAGTAGGTTTTCTCGGATATACCGCGCCTCGTGGGGGTCACTCCCCATGACGGCGTCCAAGGACGCGAGGCCGTCAGGCCTCGCGTCGCCTGCGGTGCGGCCCCAGGAGCGGCTGCTCCGGGCTTCTGAACCTGAGGGTTCAGGGGGTCCGGGGCGCGGCCCCTGCGGGTTCGTGGCCGGGGGACCAAGACCATATCGGGTTCCGCCAGGCTCGGGCGGGGGCTTGCCTCCGTCCGAGAACCGGCGCGACTAACAGGAGTCAACGTGATCCAGCAGGAGTCGCGGCTCAAGGTCGCCGACAACACGGGTGCCAAGGAGATTCTCTGCATCCGTGTGCTCGGCGGCTCGGGCCGACGCTACGCCGGTATCGGCGACGTCATCGTCGCCACTGTCAAGGACGCCCTCCCGGGCAGCACGGGCGTCAAGAAGGGCGATGTCGTCAGGGCCGTCATCGTCCGCACCGCCAAGGAGCGCCGCCGGCCCGACGGCTCCTACATCCGCTTCGACGAGAACGCCGCCGTCATCATCAAGGACAGCGGCGACCCTCGTGGCACCCGTATCTTCGGCCCGGTCGGCCGTGAGCTGCGCGACAAGAAGTTCATGCGCATCATCTCGCTCGCTCCGGAGGTGCTGTAATGCCGAAGCTGCATGTGAAGAAGGGTGACCTCGTCGCCGTCATCGCCGGCAAGGACAAGGGCGCCAAGGGCCGGATCATCGCCACGCTCCCGCGCGAGGACCGCGTGGTGGTCGAGGGCGTCAACATGATCAAGAAGCACACCAAGGAGACCAACCAGGGTCCGCGTGGCGCCAAGTCTGGCGGCGTGCAGACCATGGAGGCTCCCATCCACGTGAGCAACGTGAAGAAGCTCAAGGACGACAGCCCGAAGGACAAGCCCGCCGACAAGAAGGCCGAGCAGGCCGACGAGACGGGTGAGGACAGCTGATGACTGCTACGACCACCGAGACCGAGCGCCCGACGCCGCGCCTCAAGACGAAGTACCGCGAGGAGATCGCGGCCAAGCTTCGCGAGGAGTTCGGCATCGAGAACGTCATGCAGATCCCCGGCCTGGTGAAGATCAAGGTCAACATGGGTGTCGGCGAGGCGGCCCGCGACTCGAAGCTGATCGAGGGCGCCGTCCGCGACCTGACCGTGATCACCGGCCAGAAGCCGGCTGTCGTCCGGGCCCGCAAGTCCATCGCCCAGTTCAAGCTGCGCGAGGGCATGCCGATCGGCGCGCACGTCACTCTCCGCGGTGACCGCATGTGGGAGTTCCTCGACCGGCTGCTGTCGCTGGCGCTGCCGCGCATCAGGGACTTCCGCGGCCTGTCGCCGAAGCAGTTCGACGGCAACGGCAACTACACGTTCGGCCTGACCGAGCAGGTCATGTTCCACGAGGTCGACCAGGACAAGGTCGACCGGCCCAGGGGCATGGACATCACGGTCGTGACCACCGCGAAGAACGACGACCAGGGCCGGGCGCTGCTCAAGCTTCTCGGCTTCCCCTTCAAGGAGGCCTGATCCAGATGGCGAAGAAGTCGCTGATCGCCAAGGCAGGGCGCAAGCCGAAGTTCCAGGTGCGCGCCTACACCCGCTGCTCGCGCTGCGGACGTCCGCGCGCCGTCTACCGGAAGTTCGGCCTGTGCCGCGTGTGCTTCCGTGAGATGGCCCACCGGGGCGAGCTGCCTGGCATCACCAAGTCCAGCTGGTAGTTACCCTTGGGGGGCGGCGCGTGAGTCGCCCCCTTCGGGCGACCGCCCGCCGCGCATATCTGTAAACATCAAAATCGGGAGCTCTCGCCGAGAGTTCCCATGACCACGCCGAAGGTCCACCGGCAGAGCAGTGCACTCCACTGACACTCGGCCGACTGGAAACCGCGGCGAGGAAGGCCACTGGCCATGACGATGACCGACCCGATCGCAGACATGCTCACACGTCTGCGTAATGCGAACTCGGCTTACCACGACAGCGTGTCGATGCCGTACTCGAAGATCAAGGCGCACATCGCCGAGATCCTCCAGCAGGAGGGCTACATCCAGGCCTGGAGCGTCGAAGACGCCAAGGTCGGCAAGAACCTCGTGGTGGAGCTCAAGTTCGGGCCGAGCCGTGAGCGTTCGCTGGCGGGCCTGCGCCGGGTTTCCAAGCCTGGCCTGCGGGTCTATGCGAAGAAGGACAACCTGCCTCGAGTCCTGGGCGGACTGGGCGTCGCGATCATCTCGACGTCCCACGGTCTCATGACCGACAAGCAGGCCGGCAAGCGTGGTGTGGGCGGGGAAGTCCTCGCCTACGTCTGGTAGAGGGGAGGAACACAGCATGTCACGTATCGGACGGCTGCCCATCCCTGTGCCCAGTGGCGTAGACATCACGATCGACGGCCAGGATGTCCAGGTCAAGGGCCCGAAGGGCACGCTCACTCACACGGTCGCGGAGCCCATCAAGGTGGGCCGCGACGACGACGGCGCCATCCAGGTCTCCCGTCCCAACGACGAGAACAAGGTCCGCGCACTGCACGGGCTGTCGCGGACGCTGATCGCCAACATGGTGCAGGGCGTCACGCAGGGCTACTCCAAGTCCCTGGAGATCGTCGGCGTCGGTTACCGCGTCCAGGCCAAGGGCCCGACGCAGCTGGAGTTCTCGCTGGGCTTCAGCCACCCGGTCATCGTGGACGCCCCCCAGGGCGTCACCTTCCGCGTCGAGAAGCCGACCCTGTTCCACGTGGACGGCATCGACAAGCAGAAGGTCGGCGAGGTCGCCGCCAACATCCGCAAGCTGCGCAAGCCCGACCCGTACAAGGGCAAGGGCGTGCGCTACCAGGGCGAACAGATCCGCCGCAAGGTCGGAAAGGCTGGTAAGTAGGCATGGCTCCGAAGACTGCGTTCGGCAAGCACACGGCTGCCCGCACCGTCTCGCGGGCCCGCCGTCACCGCCGCGTCCGCAAGCAGGTCGTCGGTACGACCCAGCGTCCGCGCCTGGTCGTCAACCGCTCGACCCGCCACATGTTCGTCCAGATCGTGGACGACACCGTCGGCCACACGCTGGTGAGCGCGTCCACCATGGACCCCTCGCTGCGTGCGCTGGAGGCGGACAAGACCGAGAAGGCGAAGAAGGTCGGCGAGCTCCTCGCTCAGCGGGCCAAGGAAGCCGGGATCACCGCTGTCGTGTTCGACCGCGGTGGCAACCGCTACGCCGGCCGCATCGCGGCTCTGGCGGACAGCGCTCGCGAAGGCGGGCTCGAGTTCTGATGGCAACTGAGAAGAGGAACCACTGATGGCTGCAGCTCCGCGTCGCGGTGGCGGCACCGGTGGCGAGCGGCGGGACCGTCGTGACGACCGCCGCGGCGGCGCCGCCGACAAGGGCGTCTCGTACATCGAGCGCGTAGTGAAGATCAACCGAGTGGCCAAGGTCGTGAAGGGTGGTCGTCGCTTCAGCTTCACCGCCCTCGTCGTCGTCGGCGACGGCAACGGCATGGTCGGCGTCGGCTATGGCAAGGCCAAGGAAGTCCCGGCCGCCATCGCCAAGGGCGTCGAAGAGGCGAAGAAGCACTTCTTCAAGGTGCCTCGGATCCAGGGCACGATCCCGCACACGGTGCAGGGCGAGGAGGCGGCCGGTGTCGTCTTCCTGCGGCCGGCGTCCGCCGGTACCGGCGTCATCGCCGGTGGCCCGGTGCGCGCGGTCCTGGAGTGCGCCGGCATCCACGACGTGCTGTCGAAGTCGCTCGGCTCCGACAACCCGATCAACATCGTGCACGCCACCGTGGCGGCTCTGAAGGGCCTTTCCCGGCCCGAGGAGATCGCCGCCCGTCGTGGCCTGCCGATCGAGGACGTGGCTCCGGCTCGCATGCTCAAGGCCCAGCGCGAGGGTATCGCCGAGGCCGCGGCAGCGAAGGCGGTGAGCTAGTCGTGGCACGCCTGAAGATCACTCAGGTTCGCTCGAAGATCGGTGGCAAGCAGAACCAGCGTGACTCGCTGCGTTCGCTTGGCCTGAAGCGGATCGGCGACGTCGTCGTCAAGGAGGACAGGCCCGAGATTCGCGGCATGGTCTCCGTGGTGACGCACCTCGTCGAGGTGGAAGAGGTCGACTAGTCATGACTGACAAGGCTCCGCTCAAGATTCACGACCTGCGTCCTGCTCCCGGTGCCAACAAGCCGAAGACCCGCAAGGGCCGCGGCGAGGCGTCGAAGGGCAAGACCGCCGGTCGCGGCACCAAGGGCAGTCGCGCCCGCACGACCGTCCCCCTCGGTTTCGAGGGTGGTCAGGTGCCGCTGCAGAGGCGTCTGCCGAAGCTCAAGGGCTTCTCCAACGCCCTGTTCAAGACGACCTACCAGGTCGTCAACCTGGACAAGCTCGGTGAGCTGTTCCCCGAGGGTGGCGACGTCACCGTCGAGGCGCTGGTGGCCAAGGGCGCTGTCCGCAAGAACCAGCCGGTCAAGGTGCTGGGCACCGGGGAGATCTCGGTCGCGGTGAACGTGCAGGCGCATGCCTTCTCGAACACCGCGAAGGAGAAGATCGCCGCTGCCGGTGGCTCCGTGACCGAGCTGTAAGAGCAATTACGAGGCGTGGGGGCTCTGACAATGGGCCCCCACGCGCGTAGTGCGTTAGAGTTCGCGAGACGGCAGGATTCTGTCCTGCTCGATTGACCTGAGACTCAGATGGCAGACCCCCGCTCCATCGCATACTCACATCGCCTTATAGGCGCGCAGGAGGGACCGTGCTGACCGCGTTTACCCGGGCGTTCCGGACGCCGGACCTGCGCAAGAAGTTGCTCTTCACCCTGGGCATCATCGCGCTGTTCCGTCTCGGCTCGGTTCTTCCGACTCCGGGCGTTCACGTTCAGAATCTGGCGGCCTGCTTCGACCAGGCCCGTGAAGGCGCCAACGGAAACATCTACGGAATGGTGCAGCTGTTCAGCGGCGGCGCCCTTCTGAAACTTTCGGTGTTCGCTCTCGGCATCATGCCGTACATCACCGCGAGCATCATCCTGCAGCTGCTGGTGGTCGTGATCCCACGACTGGAAGCGCTGAAGAAGGAAGGCCAGTCAGGCCAGACGAAGATCACTCAGTACACCCGTTACCTGACCGTCGGTCTCGGTGTCCTGCAGTCGACCGCCTTCATCGCCCTGGCCCGCTCCGGTCAGCTGTTCCCGAACTGCCAGTCGAACGTGCTCATCAACCCCGACAACGTCTTCCAGATCGTGACCATGGTCCTCATCATGACCGCGGGCACGTCTGTGATCATGTGGCTGGGCGAGCTCATCACCGACCGCGGTGTCGGCAACGGCATGTCCGTGCTGATCTTCGCCTCGGTCGTCGCCATCTTCCCGTCGGAGATGGCCAACATCTTCCAGGCGAACAAGTTCACCTTCGCGGCCGTGCTCGTGATCGGTGTGTTCATCGTCGCCGCGGTCGTCTTCGTCGAGCAGGCGCAGCGCCGCATCCCGGTGCAGTACGCCAAGCGGATGGTCGGGCGCCGCATGTACGGCGGCACGTCCACCTACATCCCGCTGAAGGTCAACCAGGCCGGCATCATCCCGCTCATCTTCGCGTCCTCGCTGCTCTACTTGCCGCAGCTGGTCGTCTCGCTGTTCGCGAACGCGGAGGAGCCCAACACGGTCGTGCAGTGGATCTCGCAGAACCTCGCCACCGGCGACACGCCGATCTACATGGTGACGTTCTTCCTCCTGATCGTGTTCTTCACCTACTTCTACGTGTCCATCACCTTCAACCCCACTGAAGTGGCCGACAACATGAAGAAGTACGGTGGGTTCATTCCGGGCATCCGTCCGGGGAGGCCTACGGCCGAGTACCTCAACTTCGTGCTCAACCGTCTGACCACCCCCGGTGCGCTCTATCTGGGTCTGATCTCCATGATCCCGATTTTCGCGCTCGCGGTGTCCGGAGCGAGCCAGAACTTCCCGTTCGGAGGTGCGACCATTCTGATCATGGTTGGTGTCGGTCTGGACACGGTCAAGCAAATCGAGAGCCAGCTGCAGCAGCGTAATTACGAAGGCTTCCTGCGGTAGTGCGTCTCGTTCTAGTCGGGCCCCCTGGAGCGGGTAAAGGGACTCAGGCCCAGTTCATCGCATCTAACCTGTCCATCCCGAAGATTTCGACAGGTGACATCTTCCGTGCCAACGTCTCCGGGGGCACGGAGCTCGGCAAACTCGCCAAAACCTACATGGATCGTGGCGACCTGGTGCCTGACGAGGTCACCATCGCCATGGTCCGTGACCGCCTCTCGGAGGACGACGCGCAGGACGGGTTCCTGCTCGACGGCTTTCCGCGCAACGTGCCCCAGGCCGAGATTCTCAAGAAGATGCTCGCCGACTGGGGCCAGGGTCTCGACCTGGTGCTGGAGCTCGTGGTCGACGACGACGAGGTGGTCAGGCGGCTGGCGGGCCGGCGCACGTGCAGCCAGTGCGGGCGCATCTGGCATGTGGAGTTCGACGACAAGCAGGACGACTTGTGCGATGCCTGCGGTGGCACGCTGTTCCAGCGTGACGACGACAAAGAGGAGACCGTCAGGCACCGCCTGGAGGTCTATCAGGAGCAGACCGCTCCGCTGATCAACTTCTACGCCGACGAAGGCATCCTGGTCGGCGTGGACGCCACGGGCCCGGTCGAGGAGGTCACCCAGCGAGCCATGGACGCGATCCGTCCTTTCCTGGGGTAGCACCGCAGACCATTCGCGGAGGTGGCACGGTTGTCCGTGTCACCTCGCGGCTATTGTGGGGGGAATTGGGCTCCCATGTTGCCCGTTGAAGCCCTTGGGGGTGCCGTACGTGTTCAAACGAAACAAGCATGGAATTCAGGTCAAGTCCGCTGAGCAGCTGGAAAAGATGCGCGCTGCCGGCCTGGTGGTCGGGCGCACACTCGAACTGCTGAAGCGTTCGGTCGAGCCGGGTATGACCCCGCTCGACCTGGATGTCATCGCCGAGAAGGCGATCAGGGACGAGGGCGCTATCCCGTCCTTCAAGGGCTACCAGGGCTTCCCCGCGACGATCTGCGCGTCGGTGAACAACGAGGTGGTCCACGGGATCCCCACCGAGGCGCGCAAGCTGCGCGAGGGCGACATCATCTCGATCGACTGCGGCGCCATCCTCGACGGCTGGCACGGCGACTCGGCCGTCACGGTCCCGGTGGGCGAGGTGGAGCCGAAGCTGCTGGAGCTGATCCGCATCACCGAGGAGGCGATGTGGGCCGGCATCAGGACGCTCAGCCCCGGCCGCCATCTCTCCGACATCGGCCACGCGATCGAGCGGTACGTCAAGTCGCAGGGCAGGTTCGGCATCCCGCCTGAGTACGGCGGCCATGGCATCGGCACCGAGATGCACATGGACCCGTGGATCGCCAACCACGGCAAGGCCGGCCGCGGCCCGGTCATGGAGGCCGGCATGTGCCTGGCCATCGAGCCCATGGTCAACCTGGGTTCGGAGCGCACCCGCGTGCTGGGCGACGACTGGACCGTGGTGACCGTCGACGGCAAGCCGTCCGCGCACTTCGAACACAGCGTCGCGGTGACACATAATGGTCCTTGGGTGCTCACTGCTCTTGATGGGGGCAAAGAGCGCCTTTCGCAGCCGTAGACCCGAGCCCGGGAGTGGGAATGGCGCAGAGCCCCGAGATGCGCGCGTCCGACGTCGACCGTGACCGGGTGGCAGCCCTGCTGCGCGAGCACACCGCACAGGGCCGCATCACCATGGACGAGTTCAACGAGCGGCTGGAGGAGCTCTACAAGAGCAGGACCTACGGCGACCTGGCCAAGCTGACCGCCGACCTGCCCGACGTCGACCTGCGCAACCTCCCCGCCAAGATCCCTCAGCAGGAGGTGCCCGCGCGCCGCATGCATCCCGGGATGATGGCCGCCTGGAGCGCGTGGGCCGCCGCCAGCTCGATCAACTGGGTCATCTGGCTCATCGTCAGCGTCACGTCGGGTGACTTCGTCTACCCGTGGCCGCTGTGGGTGATGGGTCCCTGGGGCGCGATTCTGCTGGTGAGCACGATTTTCGGAGACGGCAAGCAGCGGAAGTAGACGCCTCCATCTGTGCACTAGTGCGCTCTGCGTATTCGTCCACAGAACGAAACCGCGCGGATTCCTAACGTGAACGGTGTCGAGAAACACCACTCACGGAGGAAATGAAATGCGCAAGATCTTTGCGGCAGCCGCTCTCGCCGGTTCGATGGCCCTCACCGGTCTCGCCCTCGCTCCCGCCGCCCAGGCGGCCTCGGCTCCGGCCACCACGCAGGCGGCCTCCGCCACCGCCGGCACGTGGGGCAAGTACTACTCCAGCAACAGGAAGGCCTACACCTACGGCCAGACCTGGAAGTCGGGCGGCAAGGTCCACACGAAGTGGTACGGCAAGGAGTCCACGTCCAAGCACGGCTACGTCTGGTTCCGCTACGAGTACAAGAGCGGCAAGATCGGCAAGCACTTCTACCGCTGGAACGGCTCCCACAAGCACATCTGGAGCAAGCGGGACATCAAGAAGCTCTACACCTACACCTGCTGGGGCGGCCCCACCAAGTACTGCGGCGCGGTGCACCGCATCTACTGACCGTGAGCCCAGGAAGGCCCGCCGCTCTCCGGCGGGCCTTCCGTCGTGCCGGAGGTCATCACGTACGGGCGCGCGGGAGGAAGACGGCCCGAGGCGGTAGGAGGGTCGGGTAGACTGGCCACTGGTTGTGTCGGGACATCTGGCACGCGTTTTCGCGTTTTCCGCCATGGTGCCGTACACTTCTTTGTCGGCTCACTAAGACTGTCACGCGTCGGCGGCCCTTGCCGGTCGCCGCTCTCTCCGAAGCGTGAGGTCGCGGCTGCTAGTGAACCGGAGCCTCAGACGATCGATCAGTGAAACGCGAGGGATTTTGGCCAAGAAAGACGGCGCCATCGAGATCGAGGGCACTGTGGTTGAGTCGCTCCCGAACGCCATGTTCCGGGTGCAGCTCGACAACGGCCATAAGGTCCTGGCCCACATCAGCGGACGGATGCGGATGCACTACATCCGGATTCTGCCGGACGACCGGGTAGTCGTGGAACTGAGCCCCTATGACCTCAGTCGTGGGCGGATCGTCTACCGATACAAATAAGACGTCTGAGGACATAAAGGACAATGAAGGTAAAGCCGAGCGTCAAGAAGATCTGCGACAAGTGCAAGGTTATTCGCCGGCACGGTCGCGTCATGGTGATCTGCGACAACCTGCGCCACAAGCAGCGCCAGGGCTAGTCGCCGCAAGGCTTCTCCGAGTCCGCCCCGATCAGGGTGCGGGCTCGACGCATGAGAAGTCTGCAACGTAAGCGCGTGTCACACCCGAGCAGGCAGGTCTCGTCAGAGACCTGGACCACTCGGGAGACCCCCGGTCGGAGGCCGGGGCCCTCCACCCCGGGCATGGGGAGGGGAAGTGGCGCGCAAGACCTCCGCCACAACGAAGGAGAATGCCCGCCATGGCTCGCCTGGTTGGCGTCGACCTCCCCCGCGACAAGCGGCTGGAGATCGCTCTCACCTACATCTACGGCATCGGCCGCACCCGCGCCCAGGAGATTCTCCAGGCCACCGGTGTGAGCCCCGACCTCCGTGTGCACCAGCTCTCCGACCAAGAGCTCGTCCCGATGCGTGACTACATCGAGGCGAACTTCAAGATCGAGGGTGACCTGCGCCGCGAGGTCCAGGCCGACATCCGTCGCAAGATCGAAATCGGTTGCTACCAGGGCATTCGGCACCGCAAGGGCCTGCCCGTCCACGGTCAGCGCACGCAGACCAACGCGCGCACCCGCAAGGGCAAGAAGAAGACCGTGGCCGGCAAGAAGAAGCCTGGCAAGAAGTAGTCCACAGCCGCGGACCGAAGACCTCAGGAGTTGAAGGCAAGCAATGCCTCCTAAGAGCCGTCAGGGCGCGCCGAAGAAGGTGCGCCGCAAGGAAAAGAAGAACGTCGCTCACGGGCACGCCCACATCAAGAGCACGTTCAACAACACGATCGTCTCGATCACCGACCCCAACGGGAACGTGATCTCCTGGGCCAGCGCGGGCCACGTGGGTTTCAAGGGCTCCCGTAAGTCCACCCCGTTCGCCGCTCAGATGGCCGCCGAGAACGCCGCCCGCCGCGCCATGGAGCACGGCATGCGCAAGGTCGACGTCTTCGTGAAGGGTCCCGGCTCCGGCCGTGAGACCGCGATCCGCTCCCTCCAGGCCACCGGCCTCGAGGTGGGTTCGATCCAGGACGTCACCCCGGTTCCGCACAACGGTTGCCGGCCGCCGAAGCGCCGCCGCGTCTGAATTAGCCCAGGAGATACAGAGAAATGGCTCGTTACACGGGCGCGGACTGCAAGCTCTGCCGCCGGGAGAAGACCAAGCTCTTCCTCAAGGGCAGCAAGTGTGAGTCCGCCAAGTGCCCCATCGAGATCCGTCCTTACCCGCCGGGTGAGCACGGCCGCGGACGCCCCAAGGAGTCCGAGTACCAGCTTCAGCTTCGCGAGAAGCAGAAGACCCGCCGCATCTACGGCGTCCTCGAGAAGCAGTTCCGCAACTACTACGAGGAAGCCGCCGGCAAGAGCGGCAAGTCGGGCGAGAACCTCCTCCAGATCCTGGAGAGCCGCCTCGACAACGTCGTCTATCGCGCCGGTTTCGCGCAGTCGCGCGACGCCGCCCGCCAGCAGGTCCGCCACGGCCACGTCATGGTCAACGGCAAGAAGGTGGACATCCCGTCCTACCGCGTGCGCGAGCACGACATCGTCGAGGTGCGCGAGACCAAGCGCAACCTGATGCCGTACGAGGTGGCCCGCGCCACCGCCGGCGAGCGGACGGTCCCGGCCTGGCTGGGCGTCGTGCCCGACAAGCTCCGCATCCTGGTGCACCAGCTGCCCGTCCGGCAGCAGATCGACACCCAGGTGCAGGAGCAGCTGATCGTCGAGTACTACTCGAAGTAGTCACTCGCCTTCCTGGTTCTCGTACGGATCCCGTACGAGAACTAGGCTGTTTCATCGGGGTGGCGTCATATAGCGGGCGCCACACGAAAAAGGGGAGACCCGCACATGCTGATCGCTCAGCGCCCGACTCTTCTCGAAGAGTCCATCGACGAGACACGCTCCCGGTTCGTCATCGAGCCGCTGGAGCCGGGCTTCGGTTACACCATCGGCAACTCGCTCCGCCGCACGCTGCTGTCGTCCATCCCGGGCGCGGCCGTGACGAGCATCCGGATCGAGGGAGTGCTGCACGAGTTCTCGACCGTTCCCGGGGTCAAGGAAGACGTCACCGACATCATCCTCAACCTCAAGGAGCTCGTCGTCTCCTCCGAGCACGACGAGCCGGTCGTGATGTACCTGCGCAAGCAGGGCCCGGGTGAGGTCACCGCCGCCGACATCGCGCCGCCCGCCGGTGTCGAGGTGCACAACCCCGAGCTGCGCATCGCCACGCTCAACAGCAAGGCGAAGCTCGAGATGGAGCTGACGGTCGAGCGCGGCCGCGGCTACGTCTCCGCCGCGCAGAACAAGCAGCCCGGCCAGGAGATCGGCCGCATCCCGATCGACTCCATCTACTCGCCGGTTCTCAAGGTCACCTACAAGGTCGAGGCGACCCGAGTCGAGCAGCGCACCGACTTCGACCGCCTCATCCTCGACGTCGAGACCAAGCCGGCCATGAAGCCCCGCGACGCGGTGGCCTCCGCCGGTAAGACCCTCGTCGAGCTCTTCGGCCTGGCCCGCGAGCTCAACGTCGAGGCCGAGGGCATCGACATCGGCCCGTCGCCGACCGACGCCGCCCTGGCCGCCGACCTGGCGCTGCCGATCGAGGAGCTCAACCTCACCGTCCGCTCGTACAACTGCCTCAAGCGCGAGGGCATCCACACCGTGGGCGAGCTGGTCGCGCGGAGCGAGCAGGACCTGCTCGACATCCGCAACTTCGGCGCCAAGTCGATAGAGGAAGTCAAGCAGAAGCTGCACGAGATGTCGCTGGCGCTCAAGGACTCCCCGCCCGGGTTCGACCCGAGCGCGGTGGCCGGCGGCGGCTACGACGACGACGACAGCGCGTACGTCGAGACCGAGCAGTACTGACCCGCACGGGGTCCCTCGCTGGGGCCCTTCGCGGTTGGCGGGAATCACGGATGGTTTCCGTTGAGGGCGCGCCGGCGGATCTCGCCGGCGCGGCCTTCGCATCGCGGCAGGCCGCTGGTGGCCTTCCGCCCGACCCCGGTACCTGGCACGGCCGGGGCGGTTAACTCACAAGGAGAGAGCAATGCCCAAGCCCACCAAGGGCCGACGTCTTGGCGGCAGCCCGGCGCACGAGCGGCTGATCCTGGCCAACCTGGCCACCGATCTGTTCCGCCACGGCCGGATCCGCACCACGGTCACCAAGGCCAAGCGTCTTCGCCCGCTGGCGGAGCGCCTGATCACCAAGGCGAAGAAGGGCGACATCCACAACCGTCGCCAGGTGCTCACGGTCGTCAAGGACAAGGGCGTCGTCCACCACCTCTTCACGGAGATCGCGACGACGTTCGCCGAGCGTCCCGGCGGTTACACCCGCATCACCAAGATCGGCGCGCGTAAGGGCGACAACGCCCCGATGGCCGTCATCGAGCTGGTGAGCGAGCCGCTGAACACGGTCACGCGCACCGCCGCCCCGGCTGCTCCGGCCGCTCCCGCGGAGGAGCCTGCCGAGGCGAAGGCCGAGGAGAGCGCCGAGGTCTCCGCCGAGGCCAAGGGCGACGAGGCCGCCGAGGGTGCCGCCGAGGCGCCCGAGGCGAAGAAGGACGAGGCCTGAGACATCAGGCTTGACGGGCCCGGACCTCCTCATCGGGGTTCGGGCCCTTTTTCGTCCGCGTGTCTGCATGGAGGTGATCGTGGTACGGCTGCGGCTGGATCTCGGGTACGACGGGAGCGGTTTCTCCGGGTGGGCCCGTCAGCCCGCGCTGCGCACCGTACAGGGAGAGATCGAGCAGGCGCTCGGCCGGATCCTCCGGATCGCGGAGCCGGTGCTGACCGTCGCGGGGCGCACCGACGCGGGCGTGCACGCGCGCGGGCAGGTGGCGCACGTCGACGTGCCCGGCGAGGTGCTGGTGCGGCTTGACGGGAACCGGCCGCACGCGCTGGGGACGGACGAGAGGCTCTCTGTGCTCGTGCGGAGGCTTGGCGGGGTTCTCCCTCCAGATGTCCGTGTTTTTCGTGTCTCGGTGGCTCCTGAGGGCTTCGACGCCCGATTCTCCGCTCTGTCCCGGCGGTACGCGTACCGGGTGAGCGACGCCGCGGGCGGCTGCGACCCGCTGCGGCGGCACGAGGTGCTGTGGCACAACCGGCCGCTCGACCTGGACGCGCTGAACGCCGCCGCCGCCCGGCTGCTCGGCGAGCACGACTTCGCGGCGTTCTGCAAGAAGCGCGAGGGCGCCACCACGATCAGGGAGCTGCAGCGGCTTGACTGGGCGCGCGAGCCCGGCGGGGTGCTGGTCGCGACCGTGGTGGCCGACGCGTTCTGCCACTCGATGGTACGGGCCCTCGTCGGCTCGCTCCTGGCCGCGGGCGACGGCCGGCGGCCGGTCGAGTGGCCCGGGCAGGTGCTCGCGGCGGGCGTACGCGACACGGGGGTGCATGTGGCGCCCGCGCACGGGCTCTGCCTGGAGGAGGTGCGCTACCCGGCCGACGCGGAGCTGGCGGACCGGGCGAGCGCCACCAGACGGGTGCGCACCCTCTGATCAGTTGTCGGTGATGCGGCGCTCCAGCACCTTGGCGGTCTCGTCGCGGAACTCGCTGCTCACCTTGACCAGGGTCTTCTCCTTGTCACCCGGGGTGTGGCCGTCGGCGTGGGTGGCGTAGCTGAAGACGATGTAGCGGCCCCACACCAGCCCGGCCGCGTAGCCGCCGGCGATGTGCACCCGGTCGCCACCGGACCCCTCAGGGCCGGCGAGGCCGCGGAACCACAGGTTGCGGCTCAGGTTCTTGGCCTGGTCGACCTCCAGCGCGGCGTCCTTGCTGGGCAGGACGGCGATGCCGGTGGTCACCGCGTACCGGCGCTTGCGGTCGACGTACGTGGCGCGCAGCACGCGGCTGCACTGCTGCTCCTTGAGCGCCTCGGCGAACGGACCCGACGCGGCGTCCTCGCAGTCGTCGGCCACGGTCGACTTGACCCTGGTGAAGGCGGCGCCCGCGGCGTCCACCTTCTTGTCCGGGAACGCCTCCTTGAGCGACAGCGTCTTCGGGTCGGTGATCTCCGAGTTGAGCATGGAGGTTCCGGACGGCTCGGCGGAAGGGGTGACGGACGGGGCGGAGGTGGGGCTCGCCGTGGGGGCGCTCGCGGCCGTGTTCGCCGGCGCCGCCGTGTTGGCGGACCGTACGGCGAAGAACCCGCCCGTGGCAACCCCCGCGAGCACCAGCACGCCGAGCGTGGCGAACAGCGCCCGCTTGCTCTTCGGCGGCTCCTGGACCTGGATGGCCGCGAACGGCGGCTGCCTGAACGGGCCACCGGCGTCCACCGGGGCCAGCTCCCCTGGGCGGGGCAGTCGTCCCGGGGGGTCCGCTTGGCTGGGGACCAGTGCGGCGGGGTCTCCGTGGCCGGGCATCCGTCTGCCGGGGTCTCCCTGCTGGGGCACCCGTCCGGCGGGGTCTGCTTGCTGGGGTACCCGTCCGGCGGGATCTGCCGGGTTGGGGGAGCGCCTGGTCAGGGGTGTGACGGGACCGCCGCGTGGTGGGCTCTGGGGTGGGACGAGGCCGCTCTGGGGCGGGCCCTGGGTGTCGTGCGGTCCGCCGCGTGCCGGGCCTTGGGCGGAGCCGGTCGTGTACGGCGCGTTGCCTTGGGTCGGCTGGGGGTTGCCGAAACCTCCCGGAGGTGGGACCGGCACTCCCTGGATCACGCTGCCCGGAGGGTGTGGCCCGGCGTCAGGTGGTGTGACACCTTCGGGTGTGTTCTGAGGGCCGGCTCCGGCTTGTGCCTCGGGGTCACTGCCTGGAGAGGCCGGTGGTTCCTCGCCCTGGAGGAGCCCGTCCTTGACCGGCTCCGCGGTCACCGGGCGCTCTTCGCGCCCTCCGGACGACGGGGTAACCGGGCGTTCCTCGTGCACCTCAGAGGACGCGGTCACTGGGCGTTCCTCACGCTCCGGGGAGGACGCGGGCCGACGGCCCCAGACCTCCGGGGCGAACGGCAGGTCGAGCTGGTCGCGCTCCGGCTCCTCGCGCTGCGGAGCGGGCGGCCACACGGGCACATCACTCGGTTCGGCCCGGCGGCCGGCCTGCTCCCTGGGAGCGCCGGGCGGGCCGCCCGTGCCATGAGCCCCGGCCGCGCCGGCAGGGGCGCCCTCGGCCCGATGGTCACCTGCGGTGTGCGGAGTGTTGATGCCGTGAGAGGCGCTCTCGGCCCGGAGGCCTCCGGCGGTGTGCTGGTTGTCCGCGAGGTGAGGAGTGCCTTCGGCCCGAGGGCCACCTGCGGTGTGCGGAGTGTTGGTGCCGTGCGGAGTGCTCACGGCACGGGAGGCTCCGGTGGTGTGCGGATCGCCGCTGGCAGGGCTCGTGGGGTGGGTGCCGCTCGGGTTCTGGCTGGGGATTCCCGGGGGCCCGCTCTGGCTGGGGGGTCCCGGGGGGTGAGGGTTGCCGGTGATCGGAGGGCCTGCCGTCTCTGGGGCGGGGTTGGTGGTGCCTTGCTGGGCGGCGGGGGAGAGTTTGGGGTCGAACAGGGGTGCCGGCGGACCCTTCGGGCCGGGTGACGGCACAGGCATGCCGGCGCCGAGTCCCGGCCCGCCCTTCCTGGCGAACGGGGGCACCTGGCCCGGGCGGGTGGGGCCCTCGACGTCGTCCGGCTGTTCGCCGTACGTGGGGCGGGTCGGCTCCACGCCGTACGGAGGTCTCGGATCGTCCGTGGAGGACCCGTACGGAGGCTGGCCTTCGCGTGCGGGAGGCGGAGGCGCATCGTGGTCGGCGGGCGTCGGCGCGCTGAGCGGGACGGGGCGCGGAGCCATGGTGTTCGGGTCGAAGTAGTGCGACGGACCTGATGCCACGGGCTCGGGACCCCAGCCATCGGCGAGGTCCGGCGACTCGGATCCGGCCGGTGGAGGCGTGGTCCGGTCTTCCGCGGAGGGTTGGGCGGGCCAGTGTCGCCACATGGGGTCGGAGTGCGTGGGGGGTGGTGTGGCCGGGAAGGCTCTGAGGCCTTCCGACGGGGGCTGGGCGGGCCAGTCTTGCCATGTGGGCTCGGACGACGGCGGGGTCGCTGATGCGGGCTCGGCGGGCCAGGACTCTGATGGCAGCGAGGGCTCGGACGGTCCCTCGGGTCGCGGGGGGTCGCCGTGCTCGCTGCGCTGGGGAGCGTGGGTGTCGTCGTCGGGCTCCAGTTCGCCGGTGGCGGCGGGCCACGGCGGCATGGCGGGGGAGCCGGTGACCGGGGCCGGCCACACCTGCATGCCGGCCGCCGCGGCGGTGAACGCCGGGGGAGGCTCCCAGCGGGGGGCGCCGGGGACGGCGGGCTCACCCCACGAGCTCTTCGGCGGCTGGGGCCAGGGGACGCCCGGCGGGGTGAAGGGCACGCCCGCCGGCTCGTCGTCCTCGGCGTACCAGTCGTAGGCCGCGCCGTCCGCGTCCTGCACCTCCCAGGGCTGCGCACCGGGGTAGACCGGGACAGGCTGCTCGCCGCTCGCGGGCTCTCGTACGTCCGAAGGACGCGCGGGGCGCGACGCGGCGAGATCGGGCCCGGACTCCTGGACGGAGAGCCAGTCCTCGGCGGGGGCGGCGCCTGCGGGTTGCCAGGCGTCGTCGCGGGGTGGCTCGCCTTCGACCGTGAGCCAGGCTTGTCCCGAGGGGTCGTCCGGGTATGCCGGTGGGCCCCCTTGCTCTTTGGGGGGCTGGCGACCGAAGCTCGGCGGGGGCGTCGGAGGTGCGCTGCCCGCTTCCCTGCGCTCGTGCTCTGACCCGGGTCCCTGGCCACGCATAAGGCGAGCGTAGCGAGTGTCTCTAGATCGTTCCCCCGGTATGAGTGTTCCCGCGCTGATCGATCGTCACTTTTGCGGGATTTTCGCGTACGAAGTGAGAATTCAGGCCGCGCGAGCGCCCGTCAGCGCACGAACGTCGAGGGCCTTGAAGACCGTCGCCTTGGTGATGTCCTCGGCCGCCTGGAAGAGTCGCTTGGATGCCGTCTTGTCGGGATCGGACCCGTCCTTGTTCTGGAACCAGACCAGGACGGCGTAGTGGCCGTGCGTCCACACCTTGGCGCCGCCGCTGCCCGAGCCGAGGAACTTGGTCACCTCGTCCTTGCCCGCGAGGGGTTTGACGTAGTTGGACTTGTCGCCGGCCTTGGCGACCCTGGCGGCGTTCTTGGTCGTGCTGAGGTTGGCGACGCCGACCGTGCCGATGGTCTCGCCCTTCTTGTCACGGAAGCTGGCTCGCATCATCTGTGTGCACTTGCCGGCCTTGAGGGCCTTCTTGAGCTTGTCGCCGAGCACGCCGTCGTCGCACTTCTTGTCCTTGCTGGTGATCGTCATCTCGTAGGCGCGGCCCGAGGCGGTGATCTTCTTGGACTTGAAGAGCTCCTTCACGGTGAGCGGCTCGGGGTCCGTGCTGCGGCTGCCCGCGTAGCCGAACTCGCCGGGGGGCGCCGACGGGAGCGGGGCGGAGGTGCGGCGCTCCGAGCTGGACACGGCGGCGGGGTCGTCGGCGTTGAACATCACCGCCAGGCCGCCGCCGAGCAGGGCCAGCACGCCGACGCCGGCGAGCGAGGCCCAGAGCGGGCCGCGGGAGCGGGGGCCCTCGTCGTAGGGGCTCCAGGTCTGCCGGGGGGCGGCGGTCTTCTCGGCGGATTTGTCGGGCTTCTCCGCCTGCTCTGCCTTGTCCGTCTTATCGGGCTTGCCGGACTTGGCCCTGCCGCGCCTGCCGCGGCCGGTCTCCTTGGCGGCCGGGTCGTCGCCGGGCGTGTCACCGGGAGGGCCGGACGGCGGCTGCGCGTTCGCGGCGGGCTGCGGGGCGCCGGGCGGGGGCTTCCTGTTGCTCGGCGTGAACGCGTCGGACGCTCCTGGGCCGCCGGGCGCTCCTGGGCCGGCGGCGAAGGGGTCGGACGGGTTCTGCGGGTCGGTGGAGAAGGGGTCCGCCGCCGCTTGCGGGCCGGTGCGCGGGCCCTGAGGGAAGGCGCCGGGCCCCTGCGGGCCGGTGGCGCGCGGGTCGGGCGTGCCCAGCGGGCCGGTCGGCGGGCCGGAGAAGGAGCCTGCCGCGCCCAACGGGCCCGTGGCGGGGCCGGAGGCGAACGGGTCGGACGAGCCCGGCCGGCCTGGCGCGCCCTGCTGGCGAGGGGTGAAAGCGTCGCCGGCCTGGGAGAACGGCCCCGATGGCGGTTGCCCGTCGGCACTCGGCTGGGCGGGTGTGAAGAAGCCGGAGTCGGTCTGGGGCTGGCGGTCTCTACGAGAACGACGCGGGGTGCCGTCCGTGCCGGTTTGCGGTTCCTCGGGAAAACCCATGCGGAGACATTACCGTGAAGGTGGTCACGAACGTCCGAAATCCTGCGTCCACCACGGCCCGCCGGGGCCGGACACGACGCCGACGCCGATGGCGTTGAAGTCGCAGTTGAGCATGTTGCGCCGGTGGTCGCGGCTGGCGAGCCAGCCCTGGACGGCCTCCTTGGCGGAGGCGTAGCCGCGGCCGATGTTCTCGGCGGTGCCGTTGACGTACCCGACCCGTTCCATCCGGTCCCAGGGTGAGGCGCCGTCGGGTGATTCGTGGGTGAACTGCCCGGAGCGGGCCATTTCCATGGAGTGGGTGCGGGCCGCCCGGGTGAGCCTGGCGTCGGTCCTGAGCGGGCGGCAGCCGTTCCTCGCCCTGGCGGCGTTGGTGAGCCGGACGACGTCGGCGGCCATGCCCGGCATGTTCCTGATCGACTGGCCGTCGTCGTCGTCGCCGAGCACCGAGACCGGGTCCTGGTCGGTGAAGCCGGCTATCTCGCCGGTGGGGCTCTTGGTGGGCCGGACGTCCGTCTTGCCGCGCGGCGTCGTGGTGACAACCTGCCGGGGGATCCGCTCGGCGTGCGGCTGGGCCTTCTGCGGCGTGGTCTTCGGGGCGGCCTGGGCCGTCGTGGGCGGCGTGGTCTCGTTCAGGAAGATGTGGTCGTCGGGCATCGAGTCGCCGGACACCCGGCCGAGCAGCACACCCGTGAGCAGGGCCGTCGCGAGCAGGCCCACGGCACCCAGGTGGTTTCGGCGCCGGATGGGCCGCTGGGTGTGCCGGGTGTGAGAACTCTGCCACATACCGCCACCAACGATAGAGATGTCGGGTCCTGGTAAAGAAGGGAATGCCGGGAACCGAAATCTATTCGTTCTGTGGTCAGGTAGAATCGCGACAGGTTATCGGTCTTTTGACTGCCCTCTCGGGGGCGGGTAACCTCTCGTTCGTTGTGTGCATAGGTCCGCGAGACCGATGCGCGGCGCGTCCGGCGTCATCTCCTATCACAGCCCTCTCGGGGCCGGGAGACGGAAGGTCCGGGCCGTCGTGTGCCCGCACCGACCGACCCCATAGCGCTGCCGTGTCCGGCGGCGCGCCGAAGACGCGAGCATAAAGAAGGCTACGACCGTGCGCACGTACTCACCGAAGCCCGCCGACGTCCAGCGTCAGTGGTACGTCATCGACGCGACCGATGTCGTCCTGGGCAGGCTGGCCAGCCACGTCGCGATCCTGCTCCGCGGCAAGCACAAGCCGATCTTCGCGAACCACGTCGACACCGGTGACTTCGTCATCGTCATCAACGCCGACAAGATCGCGCTGAGTGGCAACAAGCTTGAGCAGAAGAAGGCCTACCGCCACTCGGGTTACCCGGGCGGTCTGCGTTCCGTCAGCTACGGCGAGCTCATGGAGAAGCGGCCCGACAAGGCCGTCGAGAAGGCCGTCAAGGGCATGCTGCCGAAGAACTCCCTGGGCCGGAAGATGATCAAGAAGCTGAAGGTCTACGCGGGTCCCGAGCACCCGCACCAGGCCCAGCAGCCGGTGCCGTTCGAGATCACCCAGATCGCCCAGTAGACCTGCGGGGGGATGTCCCCCCGCATGCCCCTCAAGGGGCAGTGAACCGAGTTTGATTTTCGTGGGGAAACCCCACGCCTTGCCCCCGATGGGGCAAGCGAAAGATTCAGAGGAGAACCGTGGCTGAGCCCACCGGTGTCGAGACGGCTGTCGAGGCCGAGCAGGAGGACTTCTCCACCGAGGAGTTCCCGTCCGAGTACACCACCGAATCCGCCGCCAGCGCCGACGCTCCCGTGCGCAAGCCCGTCACCACGGGCAACTCGTACGGCACCGGCCGCCGCAAGGAGGCGATCGCCCGCGTGCGCATCGTCCCCGGCACCGGCAAGTGGACGATCAACGGTCGTTCGCTGGACACCTACTTCCCCAACAAGGTCCACCAGCAGATCGTCAACGAGCCCTTCGTGGTGCTCGGCGCCGAAGAGGCGTTCGACGTCATCGCGCGCATCGACGGCGGTGGCGTGACCGGCCAGGCCGGCGCGCTGCGCATGGGCCTGTCCCGCGCGCTCGCGCTCCTGGACGTGGAAGTCAACCGCCCGCCGCTGAAGAAGGCCGGCTTCCTCACCCGTGACGCCCGCGCCACGGAGCGGAAGAAGTACGGCCTCAAGAAGGCCCGTAAGGCTCCGCAGTACAGCAAGCGCTGACTTGGCGCGGCTGTTCGGCACCGACGGGGTGCGTGGTGTCGCCGGGCGCGACCTCACGGCCGAGCTCGCCATGGACCTTTCGGTCGCGGCGGCTCATGTCCTCGGCGATGCAGGCGTGTTCGCCACCGGCTCCAGCCGCAGGAGGCCGGTGGCGGTCGTAGGCCGGGACCCGCGAGCCTCGGGGGAGTTCCTCGAGGCCGCCGTGGTCGCCGGCCTCGCGTCGTCCGGAGTGGACGTGCTGCGCCTCGGCGTGCTGCCCACCCCGGCCGTCGCCCATCTCACGGCCGCGCTCGGCGCCGACCTCGGCGTCATGCTCTCGGCCTCGCACAACGCGGCGCCCGACAACGGGATCAAGTTCCTGGCCAGGGGCGGCTTCAAGCTCTCCGACGCGGTCGAGGACGAGATCGAGCGGCGGCTCGGCGAGGAGTGGAGCTTCCCCGTCGGCTCGTCCGTGGGGCGGGTGCGCGACGCGTACGGCGAGGCCGATCGTTACATCAGCCACGCGCTCGACACCGTCAGCGCCCGGCTCGACGGGCTCCACGTCGTGGTCGACTGCGCCCACGGCGCGGCCCACATGGTGGCGCCCGAGGCGCTGCTGCGCGCCGGCGCGCGGGTGGAGGCCATCGGCGCCCGGCCCGACGGCCTCAACATCAACGACGGCTACGGCTCCACCCATCTCGACAAGCTGACGCAGGTCGTGGTCTCGCGCGGCGCCGACGTCGGCATCGCCTACGACGGCGACGCCGACCGCTGCCTGGCGGTCGACCACACCGGCGCGGTCGTCGACGGCGACCAGATCATGGCCATCCTGGCCGTGGACATGCACGAGCAGGGCTCGCTGGCCAAGGACACCGTGGTCGCGACCGTCATGTCCAACCTGGGCTTCAAGCTGGCCATGCGCGAGGCGGGCATCACCGTGATCGAGACCGCGGTGGGCGACCGTTACGTGCTGGAGCGGATGAAGGCCGAAGGCTACAACCTGGGCGGCGAGCAGTCGGGCCACGTCATCATGCTCGACCACGCCACCACGGGCGACGGCCTGCTCACCTCGCTCCACCTGCTGTCGGTGGTGGCCAGGTCCGGCCGGTCGCTGCGCGAGCTGGCGTCGGTGATGACCGCGCTGCCGCAGATCCTGATCAACGTCAAGGGCGTCGACCGGGGCAAGGCCGCCGCGCCGGAGCTCAAGTCGGCCGTGACCGAGGCCGAGGTCGAGCTGGGCGAGACGGGCCGGGTGCTGATCCGGCCCAGCGGGACCGAGCCGATGATCCGCGTCATGGTGGAGGCCTCCTCGGAGGAGGAAGCCTCCAAGGTCGCGGAGCGCCTCGCCGACGTGGTCCGCACCGTCTGCGCCTGAACGGGCCTCCGGGTACGGGATCGCCGTGCCCGGAGGTCAGGCGTGAGACCTCAGCTGGTCGTCGAGAGTCCAGATGCCTGCCTCGACCCCGCTCACCCGTCTCTGATAGAGCTCGCGCTCGGCGAGGATGCACAGATCACCCAACCCGAGCTTGCTCATGACGTGATCGGTCAGCGGGACTCCGGTTCCTGCCCCGTCGATGAGCGCTCGCAGGAACTCCGGCCCCCACTCCACGGAGTGAAGCACCCACGGCGCCTTGCCCTCGATGACCAGCCGCAGGAGCTGGGAGAGCTTGTCGGCATACTGGCGGCGCAGTCGGCCGTCGGCCAGCTGGGCGATGTGATTACCGGTCTCGATCACCGCTGTCACGGGGAGGATCAGCCTGCAGCGGCTGCGTTTGTCCGCAAGCTGGCCGGAGACCATCTCGCGGTCCTGGTTCTTCCCGGGGATGTCGAGAAGGTTGCAGAGGATTGAGGTGTCGACGAACTCGACCCGGCGGCTCATGGTCACCCAAGCCCCATCAGGCGGTCGAACTCGGTGTGGTCGTCGTTCTCGGGAGGACGCTGCTCCAGCAGCCCCGAGGTGATGACGGCTCCGAGGTCGCCTTGTGCCATCAGGCTCGGGTAACCAGCAAGATCCGGCAGCTTGGTGAGCCGGGAGAGACCTGTCTCGCGATCCCGGGTGCTGACCACCACGTTCCGGTGATCCTCTCGCGAAAGGGCCGACAGCAGCGCGGGGCTGTGTGTGGTGAACACCGTTTGGGCGGTGCGTTCCTCAGTAGCGCTCTTCACCAGCTTGAGGAGCTGCGAGGCCTGCGACGGATGCAGGCCGTTCTCCAGTTCCTCGATGACCAGCAAGGGGATCGCCGCTCCGTCCGTGGGCTCACGCCGGTTGAGGTCGAGGTCTCTGCCCTGGCGGAGCAGCGTCGTGGCGATGGCGATGAACCGCAGCAGACCGTCGCTCATCTCGCGGGCCGGCGTCGTGGCACCGTCTTCTCGCAGCGCGAGCATCAGGTCATCGAGCTCGGAGCGGATGAGCTCGATGCCGGATATCTTGTGGTCGACGAGAGCTTGGGCGTGCCGCAGCAGCCGCTCGTAGGCCGCGGGGTCGACGTGCTTGAGGTGCCCGACGACCGCGGAGATGTTCTCCGCGGTCCTGCGCAGGCGGATGTCCCGGCTGGGAACGTACTGGCGCATCAGATGCGGGACCGGGTCCAGATGGAAGACGCCGCGCAGAGTGTCCAGGACGTCCTGCGCCGCTGCGGCCACATGACGCTCCGCATCAGTCGTCAGGTCCAGTCTGAGAGGCAGTTGCGCGGTCAGCAGCCGGGACGAGCGGAAGGTGGCCTTCGGATCGCGGCCCGGCCGCCCGTTGTAGTAGCGCGCTTCGATGCTTCCGCTTCCTTCGGAAGAGCTCACGCCATGCAGCAGCGTATGGAACGCACGCCCGGCCAGATCGTTGGTCCGCCGGAGCTTGCCGGAGAATCCTCGAAGCGATTCGCTGATGATCCCGGGCTCGGGGCGCACGCGGATCTCGACATCGAAAATGATCCCGACGTACGCGCCGTGTTCGACGCGATCAAAGTTGATCACCTGACAACCCAGCCGGAACGTGTCCTCTCCATGGGGAGGGCAGCCCGTGATGCCCCCCCGCAACGGGCCTTCGTCCCCCCGCCTGCTGTCGAGGGAGTCGACGATGTCGCCACCCTCTGCGAGCCGCGAGAGCACCTCCAGCCCGTCGAGAGCGTTGGATTTTCCGCTGCTGTTACGGCCGATGAGCAACGTCATGTCACCCAGCGGGAGGCGAGCGTCGCGAAAGGTCTTGAAGCTCGTCAGACTCAGCTGGGCCAGGCGTGCGGGCATGGCACAACGTTACACGCGGGTCGATCAATCGCCTGGTCGCTATTCGTCGCCCGTCAGGGAGAAGACCCGCAGGCGGCGGCCGGCCCAGAAGACGGCGGCGACGGTGACGACGACCAGGGCGGGGACGGCGAAGGCCAGGGTGACCTCCGCCTCGAAGAACGGCGAGGTGACGACCTGGTCGGCGACCGTCTGGCCCCACTGCTGGATGGAGAAGCGCTTGGCCCCCGGCACCAGGCTGCCGACCAGCGACTCCCAGACGAGGGCGTAGATGATGCCGATCGTGACCGCGTGGCGGGTGACGACGCCGAGCAGCAGGAAGACGGCCGCGTAGGCGATGCCGGCGACGAGGGTGCCGAGGGCGAAGCCGGCGGCGATGCCGTCTTCGTTGCCCACGAGGATCCAGGCCGCAAGGTAGGTGGGCACGGCCGCGAACACGGCCACCAGTGAGGCCGCCACCGCGAACTTGGTCCACGCGACGAGTGGCCGGGAGATCGGCTTGGACATCAGGTGGATGATGGTGCCGTCGTCGATCTCGGGGGCGATCACTCCTGTGCCGGCGATGAGACCGAGCAGCGGCAGGAGGGTGCCGATGGCGAAGTTCTGCATCAGCAGCACGGCCGTGCGCTGGTCGCCGCCGCCGAAGAAGCTGAACATGAGGGCCAGGGCGATCAGCGCCAGGGGCAGCAGGAGCAGCAGGACGACCCTGCGCCTGCCCAGCAGCGCCCGGTAGGTGATGCCTGCCACGACGGTGTTCATGTCAGCTGCTCCTGTTGATCAGGTAGGAGAAGACGCTCTCCAGGTCCTCGTCGGCGGGTGACACCTCGTGCAGGCGCACGCCCTGGTCGCGGGCCACGCGGGGGAGCAGCCTGGCGAACCGGCGGAACTCGGTGGCCTGCACCTCCAGGCCGTCGAGGCTGAGCGTGACCCCTCCGGCGGAGTCGTCGCGGATGAGGGCGGCGGCGAGCTTGCGGTCGTCGCTGGAGCGGATCCTGAACAGGTGGGGCCGGTCGGTCATGAGCCGGCGGATGTCGCGGAAGTTGCCCGAGGCGGCGTGGCGGCCCGAGACCAGCACCTCGATGTGCTGGGCGACCCGCTCGACCTCCTCCAGGATGTGGGAGCTGAACAGGATGGTCTTGCCGGCGGTGCCCATCGACCGGATGAGGTCCATCAGGTGGAGCCGCTGGCGTGGGTCCATGCCGTTGAAGGGCTCGTCGAGCAGCAGCACGCCGGGGTCGTGGACGAGCGCGGCGGCGACCTTGACCCGCTGGCGCATGCCCTTGGAGTAGGTCTCGACCCGGCGGTCCTTCGGCTCCTCCATCTCGACCGTGGCCAGGGCCTTGCGGGCGGCCTCCTCCGGGTTGGGCAGGCCGTGGAGCCTGGCCGCCGAGAGCACGAACTGCCAGCCGGTCAGGAAGCCGTAGACGCCCTCGCGCTCGGGCACCAGGCCGATGTCGCGGTAGACGTGGTGGTTCTTCCAGACGGCGGCGCCGTCGAGGGTGACGGTGCCGCCGGAGGGGGACAGGAACCCGGCCATCATGTGGAGGAGCGTCGACTTGCCGGCTCCGTTGGGCCCGAGCAGGCCGGTGACGCCGGGCCCGATCGTCATGGTGACGTCGTTGACCGCGACGACGTTGCCGTACCAGCGGGAGACCTGGGAGAGCTCGATCTTCACTGCGAGGCCGCCTTCCGGTAGCGCGCAGACAGGACCGCCACGGCGGCGGCGATGAGGGCCAGCACGATCAGGATCGGCGCCGGGCCCCCGGGGTAGGCGCCGTCGGGGACGTGGGCCGTGCTGCCGAACAGCCACACCTGCGCGGCGTCGACCAGCCAGAACGGGTTGATCAGCCAGCCCCAGGCGCCTTCCGACCGGTAACCGGACTCGTAGAGCGCGGCGTAGATCATCGGCGCCGCGCCGGTGGACAGCAGGTAGACGGTGATCACCGAGGCGACGCCGAGCCCGCGCCGGGGCGTCAGCGCGGCCAGCGCCAGCCCCACGGTGGACAGCAGCACGGCCAGCACCGCGGCCATGGTCACCGCGCCGAGGTATTCGCCGGTGGGCGGCGGCCCGGGCATGTCGACGAGCAGGTCGCCGACGAACATCACCGTCAGCGGGACGGCCACCAGCAGGAACAGCGCCACGGTCATGGCCGCGACCTTGGCTCCGACGTACTCGGTGATGGTGACCGGGCGGGAGAGGTAGAGCGGCAGGACGCGGTGGCGCAGGTCGGGGGCGACCACGGTGGGCGCCTGGGAGGCCAGGAAGATGGCCACCACGGCCTGCATGACCACGGCGTAGCCGCTGTAGTCGCCGACCCGCTGCTGGATCATCGCCATCGTCGCGATCGACACCACGACGGGGAACATCATGATGGCGGCCAGCGAGAACGGCATGATCTTGGATCGGGCGGGCCTGCCGAGGCCGAAGACGCCGCGCAGGCTGTGGACGCCCAGCGCCAGCACGGTGTGGTGGCGGCCCAGCCGGGGGCCGTCGTAGTGGCGGTAGCCGATGTCGTAGATCTCAGACATGGGCGGCCTCCCCCCTGAAGACGTCCTCGATGCGGTTGCGGCCCTGCTCCAGGCGGATGAGGCACAGGTCGAGGTCGGCGGTGGCGTCGCGGACGGCGTCGTAGGTCTCGGGGCCGCGCACCTTGACGAGGAGCATGCGGCCGTGCGGAGTGACGGTCTGGCCCAGCTCGGCCAGCCGCCCGGCCAGCGCGTCGGAGCCCTCCTCGACCTCGACCGTGATGGTCTCGGTGGCCTGGGTGAACTCGGTGATGGCGGACGAGCGCAGCAGCCGGCCGGCGTCGATCACGATGACGTGGTCGCAGACCCGCTCCAGCTCGCCGAGCAGGTGGGAGGTGACGAGCACGCTGATGCCGAACTCGGTGCCGATGCGCCGGATCAGGGTCAGCATCTCGTCGCGGCCCCGGGGGTCGAGCCCGTTGGTCGGCTCGTCGAGGAAGATCAGCTTGGGGTCGTGGACGATCGCCTGGGCGAGCTTGACCCGCTGCTTCATGCCGGTGGAGTAGCCGCCGATCGGGCGGTAGCGCTCTTCGGCGAGGCCGACGTGGCGCAGCACGTCGGCGGCGCGCTCGCGGGCGGCGGTGCGCGGCAGCCCCGACATCCGCGCGAGGTGGACGACCAGCTCGGTCGCGGACACGTCGGGCGGCAGGCACTCGTGCTCCGGCATGTAGCCGACCAGCCTGCGGATCTCGGCGCTCTGGGTGAAGGCGTCGAGGCCGAGCACGGCGGCCCGGCCCTCGGACACCGGCAGCAGGCCGAGCAGGATCTTGATGAGCGTCGATTTGCCCGCGCCGTTCGCCCCGACGAGGCCGGTGACGCCGGGACCGACGGTGACCGTGAGCCGGTCGAGCGCCGTGACGGTGGGGAAGCGTTTGGTCAGCCCCTCGATGGCGAGGATGTGCATGCCCCGGACCCTACCGGCCGGGGATGCCGCGAATCGTCGTCCCAAGGGATGAATGGGTGTCATCCCTGAGTCCGGCATCGGGGCCCCGGCCAGGGTCCTCCTCAGGGATCAGGTCCTGCGCAGCACCACCCGCCGGACGGAGTGGTCGCGGCCCTTGTGCATGACCAGGTCGGCGCGGCCGCGGGTGGGGGCGATGTTGTCGATCAGGTTGCGTTCGTTGATGTCGCGCCAGACGTTGACGGCGAACTTCGTCGCCTCGTCGTACGGCATGTCCGCGATGTACTTGAAGTAGGACTTGGGGTCTTCGAAGGCGGTGCGGCGGAGCTTGTGGAAGCGGTCGACGTACCACGTGCGGACGTGTTCCACCTTGGCGTCGACGTAGATGGAGAAGTCGAAGTAGTCGTTGACGGCGAGGGAGGTGGGCGGGGCGGGCTGGAGGACGTTGAGCCCTTCCATGATGAGGATGTCTGGATTTTTCACGACCTGGGAGGCGCCGGGGACGATGTCGTACTCCAGATGGCTGTAGACCGGCGCGTGCACCTCGGCCGCCCCCGCCTTCACCTCCGCCACGAACCGCACCAGCGCCCGCCGGTCGTAGCTCTCGGGGAAGCCCTTGCGATGCATGATGCCCTTGGACTCCAGCACCGCGTTCGGATAGAGGAAGCTGTCCGTCGTCACCAACTCCACGTGCGGATGCTCCGGCCACCTCGCCAGCAGCGTGTGGAGCAGCCGCGCCGTCGTCGACTTGCCGACCGCGACGCTGCCCGCGATGCCCAGGACGTACGGCACGCGCCGCTCGTGATGCCCGAGGAAGGCGCTCAGCACGCTGCTGCGCTGCTTGGATCCGGTGAAATGGAGGTTGAGCAGCCGGGTCAGCGGCAGATAGATGTCGGTCACTTCGGTGAGGTCGATGGGGTCGTCAACGCCGCGCAGCTCTTCCAGCTCGTCCGCGGTGAGAGTCAAGGGCGTGTTCTTGCGGAGGTCGCTCCACTGCTCCCTGCTCAGTTCAACGTAACCGTTGTTCACCTTGGCAGCGTAACGACGCGGTCCAGCTCGCCCATCAGCCGGGGTATCCACAGGCTGTGGATGAAAACGGGGGATTACCGATAACCAGTTCGGGGAAGGATGCAGGATTCGCCGGAATGGTGGGGATACCTGGGGTTATCGTGCGGGTAGTCGTCGCCGTCTCGGAGGTCGTGTGGACCGTCGCAGCTTCCTGGCCAGGGCGGCCGTGCTGGCGGCCGGGCCGTTCGCGGGGGTCGCGTGCGCGGGCGCGCGCGGCGGCGCCGTGCCCGTCACGGGCGACGGGCCGCGCGGAGGGTACGGGCGGCTGAGACCGGTGCGCGACCTGGCCGACGGCGAGGTCCGGCTGCACCTGCCCGAGGGCTTCCGCTACCGCTCGTTCGGCGCGGCCGGTGAACGGTTACCCGGCGGCGGCGTGGTGCCGGGCAGCCACGACGGCATGGCCGCGTTCCGCGGCCCGCGCGACACCGCGATCCTCGTCCGCAACCACGAGGTCGGCGGCCCCGTCAGCGCGTTCGGCGACCCTGACCTCGCCTACGACAGGATGGCCGGCGGCGGCGCCTTCACCCTGCGGGTCACCCGCGAAGGCGAGGTGCTCAAGAGCCGCCCGTCACTCAGCGGCACACTGCGGAACTGCTCCGGCGGCCCCATGCCGTGGGGCGCCTGGATCAGCTGCGAGGAGACCGTGGACGGCCCCGACGTGGCCGGCGCCGGCAACGACCGGCTGACCAGGAAGCACGGCTACGTCTTCGAGGTCCCCCTGAAGGGCGCCGCCAGCGGCCGGCCGATCAGGGCCGCGGGACGGTTCGCGCACGAGTCCGCCGCCTTCGACCCCGCCACCGGCACGCTCTATCTCACCGAGGACAACTACCACCATCCCTCGGGTTTCTACCGGTACGTCGCGCCGGAGCACCCGATGCGGGCCGGGCGGCTGCTCGACGGCGGCAAGCTGCAGATGCTCGCGGTCAAGGGCGAGCCGCGCGCCGACCTGTCCGTGGGACACCGCACCGGCGGCACGTTCGCCACCACCTGGGTGGACATCGAGGAGCCCGACCCCGCACTGCCCGCCGGGACGTCCAGGGCCCAGGCCGGGAAGGCCGTCGGCGGGCAGGGCAGGGCCGCGGGCGCGGCGGTCTTCGCCAGGCTCGAAGGCGCCGTCCACCACCGGGGCACCATCTACTTCGTCTCCACCCAGGGCGGCGACGCGGCCCCGGACGACGACCCGCCCGACGGCTTCGGCGACGGACGCGGCCAGGTCTGGGCGTACGAGACGTGGAGCGGCACGCTCAGGCTCGTCTACCAGTCGCCCCGCGCCGCCGCCCTCGACCTGCCCGACAACGTGACGGTCAGCGGCCGCGGCACGCTCGTGCTCTGCGAGGACGGCGACGGCGACAACTACCTGCGCGGGCTCACCAGGAACGGGGAGATCTTCGACTTCTGCCGCCTGGAGCCCATCCCGGGCGATCCCGGCGCCGAGTTCGCCGGCACCACGTTCGGGCCCGGCGGGCACACCCTGTACGTGAACGTCCAGGCGGAGCGGGGCCGCACGATCGCCATCTGGGGTCCCTGGGCACGAGGCGCCTTCTGACGTCCCCGTCGAGCGGATCTTCTGGGGGTAACCTGGGGCGATGATCCTCGGCATCGGGGTCGACGTGGTCGACATCGCACGCTTCCGCGACGCTCTGGAGCGCACACCCGCGCTGCGCGAGAGGCTGTTCACCGAGGTCGAGCGGGATCTCGCGATCCAGTCGCTGGCCGCCAGGTTCGCCGCCAAGGAGGCCGTGGCCAAGGCGCTCGGCGCGCCGCGCGGGCTGAGCCACCTGGAGGCCGAGGTGCGCCGCGACCGCAGCGGCAGGCCCGAGCTGTGCGTCACCGGCGAGGCCGCCGAGGTCGCCCGCCGGCTGGGGGTCCAGCGCTGGCACGTCTCGCTGAGCCACGACGGCGGCGTCGCGATGGCTTACGTGATCGCCGAAGGATAGTTTGGTCAGGGTGTTCACCGCCTACACCGCCGACCAGATCAGGACCGCCGAGCGCGCGCTGATGGCCACCCTGCCGCAGGGCACGCTCATGCTGCGCGCCGCGACCGGGCTGGCCGCGGTCTGCGCCGCCATGCTTCCCCGCGTGTACGGGAGCCGCGTCGTGTTGCTCGTGGGCAGCGGCGACAACGGCGGCGACGCCCTCCACGCCGGGGCGGTCCTCGCCAGGCGCGGCGCGGGGGTGACGGCGGTGCTCGCCGGCTCCCGCGTCCACGAGGCGGGCCTGGCCGCGCTCCTGGCCGCGGGCGGGGTGTCCCGGAAGCCCGGTGGCGGGGACGACGTCCGCCGTGCCGTCGAGGGCGCAGACCTGATCGTCGACGGGCTGGTCGGGATCGGGGCGTCGGGGGCGTTGCGCGAGCCGTACGCCGGGCTGGCGGAGACGGCCGGTCACGCCGCCGCGCCGGTCGTCGCCGTGGACGTGCCCAGCGGCGTCGACGCCTCCACCGGCAGGGTCGAGGGGGGCGCGGTCCGGGCGGCGGTGACGGTGACGATGGGGGCGCTCAAGACCGGCCTGCTGGTCGACCCGGGCGCCGCCCACGCGGGCCGGGTGGAGCTGATCGACATCGGGCTCGGCCCGTACCTGCCAGGTCCTGACGTCACCGCGCTCACCCGCGCGTCCGTACGGGCCACGCTGCCGCGACCGGCGGCCGCCTCCGACAAGTACCGCAGGGGAGTGGTCGGCGTCGTCGCGGGCAGCGACCAGTACACCGGCGCCGCGGTGCTCGCCGTCGGCGGCGCGCTGCACGCAGGGGCGGGCATGGTCCGCTACGCCGGGCCCTGCCGGCCAGTCGGACAGGTGCGGGCCCGCTGGCCCGAGGCGGTCGTGACCGAGCTGGACGAGCCGTCGATCGACGACGTGGGCCGGGTGCAGGCGTGGGTGCTCGGGCCCGGGCTCGGCACCGGCCGATGGGCCCGCGAGCTGGTCCTCCGGGTGCTCGCCACCGACGTGCCCGTGCTGGTGGACGCCGACGGCCTGAACGTCGTGGCCCACGACGTCTCGCTGCTCCGCCGTACCGCGCCGGTCCTGATCACCCCGCACGCGGGCGAGCTGGCGCGGCTGACCGGGGCGGCGCGCGGTGACATCGAGGCGGCGCCGCTCGCGCACGCGCGGGCGGCGGCGGCCGAGCTGGGCGTCACCGTGCTGCTCAAGGGGTCCACCACGGTCGTCGCCGAGGAGGGCGAGCCGGCCCGGGTCAACGGCACGGGCACGCCGTGGCTGGCCACCGGCGGCACCGGCGACGTGCTGTCCGGCATCGCGGGGTCGCTGCTCGCCCAGGGGCTCGGCGCGCGGGACGCGGGCTCGTGCGCCGCCTACCTGCACGGCCTGGCCGGGAGGATCGCCGCCGACGGAGCGCCGCTCACAGCCGCCGAGGTGGCCGAGGCGCTCCCCGCCGCCATCCGGGCGCTGGACGAAGAAAGCCCGCGGAGCCGGGTGCCGTGAGCGGCGAGACCGTGGGCCCTGCCGTCATCGGGGTTCTGAGCGGCGGAAATCGCGCTCGACCACGTTCAGGAGCTGCCAAACTAGAAGGATGAGCTCCCCGATGGCGACGCCCGCGGAGGCGCGGGTAGACCTGACCGCGATCAGGCACAACGTGGCGCTGCTGCGCGAGCGGGCGTCCGGCGCCGAGCTGATGACCGCCGTCAAGGCCGACGCCTACGGGCACGGGCTGGTGCCCGCCTCCGAGGCCATGCTGGAGGCCGGCGCGGGCCGGCTCGGCACCGCGTTCGTCCAGGAGGCGCTCGACCTGCGCGCCGCCGGCGTCACCGCGCCGATCCTGGCCTGGCTCATCACGCCCGGCGAGCCGATAGGCGAGGCGATCGGGGCCGACGTCGAGGTGTCGGCCTCCGACGAGCGGCTGCTCGGCGAGATCGCCGCCGCCGCCCGCGCCACCGGCGTCACCGCCCGCGTCCACCTGGAGGCCGACACCGGCATGAGCAGGGGCGGCGCGCCGCTCGCCGCCTGGCCCGGCCTGCTGCGCAAGGCGCTGGAGCTGCAGGCGGAAGGCGCCGTCGAGGTCGTCGGCATCTGGTCACACTTCGCCTGCGCCGACATCCCCGGCCATCCAGCCGTCGAATCCCAGACCGACGCCTTCGAGGCCGCGCTCAAACTGGCCGAGCAGGCGGGCGTGGCCGGCTCCCACGTGATCAGGCACCTCGCCAACTCGGCCGCCGTGATGACCCTGCCCAGGACGCACTTCGACATGGTGCGCGCCGGCATCGCCGTCTACGGCCTGAGCCCCGTCCCCGAGCTGGGCGACTTCGGGCTGCGCCAGGCCATGACGCTCGTCGCGCGCCTCGCCATGGTCAAACGGGTGGCGGAGGGCTCGGGGGTGTCCTACGGGCACCTCTACGTGACCGGCCGCGAGACCACGCTCGGCCTGGTCCCGCTCGGCTACGCCGACGGGATCCTGCGCCACGCGACCGACCGCGCGGAGGTGCTGGCCGGCGGCAGGCGAAGGCGGGTGGCCGGCCGCGTGTGCATGGACCAGTTCATGATCGATGTGGGTGACGACCCGTTGCGGGCAGGCGACGAGGTCGTCCTGTTCGGACCGGGAGACCAGGGCGAGCCGACCGCTCAGGAGTGGGCGGATACCCTCGGCACGATCACGCATGAGATCGTGACGAGGATCGGGGCGCGCGTGCCGAGGGTCTACGAGGGACAGAGGACATGACGACGACAACACGCCGCAGGTTCGGGATCGCCGGCGCGCTCGTCGGCGCGGCGTCCGCGGGCATCGCGGCCGCGGCCATGGCCAAGCGCTACGCGGTCGGCCGCATCCGCCTCCGCCCCGACCTGGAGGCCAGCGAGCCCTTCGGCGAGCTGGGCGGCAGCTCCCACACGCTCATCACCTCCGACGGCGTGGCCCTGCACGTCGAGGTCGACGGGCCGAAGGAGCGAAGGCCCCAAGAGGAAGGCGGCGACGACGGACACGACGGGCCGCTGACCGTCGTGCTGTGCCATGGCTACTGTCTCAGTCTCGAATCGTGGCACTACCAGCGCAGGGACCTGCGCGAGCACCACCGCGTCGTGGTGTGGGACCAGCGCTCACACGGCCGCTCCCAGCGCGCCGTCTCCGGCGACACCTCGATCGACCGGCTCGGCGACGACCTGGCCGAGGTGCTCGACCAGTTCGTGCCGGGGCCGTGCGTGCTCGTCGGCCACTCCATGGGCGGCATGACGATCATGGCGCTCGCCGACCGCCACCCGGAGCTGTTCGGCGACCGGGTGCGCGGCGTCGCCCTCATCGCCACCTCCGCGGGCAAGCTGGCCGAGCTGACGCTCGGGCTGCCCGCGCTGGTGTCCAAGGCCGTCCACAAGGTCGCCCCGAGCACGGTGTCGATGCTCGGCCGCCGGGGCTCGCTCGTCGACCGCACCCGCCACGCGGGCAGCGACATCGCCTTCCTGCTGACCCGCTACATGGCCTTCGGCGACTCCAAGAACGTCAGCCCCACCCTCGTCGACTTCGCCGAGTCCATGATCAGGGCGACCCCGACCGAGGTGGTCGCCGACTTCTACCCCGCGCTGATGAACCACGACAAGCTGTCCGCGCTGCACGTGCTCGACCCGGTGCCGACCGCGATCATGGTCGGTGACCAGGACTGGCTGACTCCCCCCGACCACAGCCGCGCCATGGCCGAGGCGCTGCCCAAGGCCCAGTTCATCGAGGTGCCCGACACCTCGCACCTGATCCAGCTCGAACGTCCCGGCGCCGTCACCGACGCGCTCCGCGACCTGATCAAGAGGGTGGGCGTGTGAGGCTGCGCACCGCCGAGGAGATGCGCGCGTACGGCACGCGCCTGGCATCCCTGCTGCGCCCCGGCGACCTGCTGGTCCTGTCGGGCCCGCTCGGCGCCGGCAAGACGACGCTCGTGCAGGGCATCGCCGAAGGGCTCAAGGTCCGCGGGCCGATCACCTCGCCCACGTTCGTCATCGCCCGGGTGCACCCGTCGCTGTGCGGCGGCCCCGCGCTGGTCCACGCCGACGCCTACCGGCTCGGCGGCGACCTGGAGGTGGACGACCTCGACCTCGACGCCTCGCTGGAGGAGTCGGTGACGGTCGTCGAGTGGGGCGAGGGCCTGGTCGAAGGGCTCGCCGAAGACCGCCTGGAGATCCACATCGACCGCGAGTCGGGCGACGACGCCCGCACCGTGACCCTGCGCGGCGTCGGCCCGCGCTGGGCCGACACGCCGACTGACGCCGCACAAGAGTAAAACCCGCACCAACTCCGGGTCATGCTGACACCCTTGACGTACCTTCGCCATGACGAGAAACATGATCATTGGTAAGGGTTGGCCCAGAAAATCTGGGTATCAGGAGGGCGGTATCCACGAAACCGGTGGATGCTAGTAAAAGAGCGGCGGAGTGGGGTGCGGCGGTGCTCAGGGTCAGGCGAGTCGCTTATGCGGGGGCCATCCTCATGATCGGCCTCATGGGCTGCGCGGCGGAGGCGCAGACACCGGCGGAAAGCTCCACGCCGACCGGCAGCCCGACAGGCACGGGCCAGCCGACCGCCACCACCACCGCGACCACGACGGCCACCACGACGGCCACGGCGACCGCCACTCCGGCGGTCTCCTCCATCTCGGTCCAGCTCAACCCCGATCGCGTCACTGCGGGCGAGAGCTCCACCGTGTGGATCCTGGCCAACTGCCCGGCGCCTCAGGGCGGGCCCGCCCACACCGGCACCGCCACGTCCAGGGCGTTCGTCAGCGGGGTCACGCTCAACCCGACCACCTCGGGCGGCACGCCCAGCCCGACCGGCAACGCCGGGGGCGACTGGGTGCGCGGTCAGGCGCAGATCTCCGGAACGGTCCGGCGCGGCTCGTACCGCGTGGACGTCAAGTGCGACGGCACCAACCACTCGGGCCGGGCCACCCTGCGCGTGGCGCGGGCGGAACCGCTGCCCAGCGACGTGCCCACCAGGGCGCCCAGGGCGGGCGGCGGCGGCACGTTCGGCAAGGAAGTCGACGAGGGCACGTCGATCCCGCTCGGCGGCGTCGGCGCGGCCATCGGGCTGGCGCTCGCCGTCGGCGTCGGCGTGGCGGTCAAGCGCCGCCGGTCCTAGTCATGGCGAGTTCCGGACGGGTGGTGCTCGCGGGCGCCGTCACGGGCCTGGTGCTGGTCGCCTTCGGCCAGAGCATGCAGCAGCCCGAGCAGGCCGCGGCCGCGGTCGTGCCCGAGACCATCGGCATCCCCTCGATCGACGTCGAGGCGCCGCTGATGAAGCTCGGCGTGAAGAACGGCGAGGTCGAGCTGCCGCCCTACGAGAAGCCCGAGATGGCGGGCTGGTACACCGGCAGCGTGGTGCCCGGCGAGAAGGGCGCCTCGGTGATCATCGGCCACGTCGACACCAAGACCGCGCCCGCCGTGTTCTACAAGCTCCGCCACCTGCGCAAAGGCTCGAAGGTACGGGTCGAGCGGAGCGACGGCAAGACCGTCACGTACAAGGTCGACGCCGTCGAGCAGGTGCACAAGGACGAGTTCCCGCTCAGGAAGGTGTACGTCGAGGACGGGCTCAAGCTCGTGACCTGCGGCGGAAGGTTCGACGCGGCCCAGGGCGAGTACGTCGACAACATCATCGTGTACGCGTCGCGCGCCTAAAACCGGTTGCTCCGCACCCGATCATGGATGCATGAGCACTCGGACGAACCCGCCGGCGACCGGCGTGCGCGTGCCCTGGCAGGACGTCCACGCCGGCGTGCGCGCCGCCGTGGAGGAGTTCCTCGGCGGCCGGGTGGCCGAGGCGGTCACCCAGGACGGCGGCTTCTCCCCGGCCGCGGCGGTGCGGCTGCGCACCGACGGGGGCCGCCGGGCCTTCGTCAAGACCGTGAGCCCGGAGCCGAACCCCGACGCCGTCCGCATCTACCGGGCGGAGGCCGCGATCTCCGCCGCGCTGCCCGCCGCCGTGCCCGCTCCCCGGCTGCTCACCTCGTTCGAGCTCGACGGCTGGGTGACGCTCGTGTTCGAGGACATCGAGGGGCGCCATCCGGTGACGCCGTGGCGCCGCGACGAGCTCGACCTGGTGCTGGCCGCCGTGCGGCGGATGGGCGCCGAGCTGACGCCGTCGCCCATCGACGCGCCGTCCATCGCGGAGCGGCTCGGTGACTCGTTCCGCGGCTGGCGCAGGCTCCTGGGCGAGGACACCGCCGGGCTCGACCCGTGGGCGCTGCGCCATCTCGCCGCGCTGGCCGAGCTGGAGTCCGGCTGGGCCGCGGGGGCCGCCGGCGACACGCTGCTCCACTCCGACCTGCGCGCCGACAACCTGCTGGTGGCCGGTGACCGGGTGTACGTCGTCGACTGGCCGTGGGCGTGCACGGGAGCCGCCTGGTTCGACCTCATGGCCATGCTGCCGTCGGTGGCCATGCAGGGCGGACCGCCGCCGCAGGAGCTGCTGCCCGACCCGGCCCCGGCCATCACCGCCGCGCTGGCCGGGCTGACCGGCTTCTTCCTGCGGCAGAGCCGTCAGTCGGCCCCGCCGGGGCTGCCCACCCTGCGCGCCTTCCAGCACGCGCAGGGCGTCGAGGCGCTGGAGTGGCTGCGCCACCGCACGGGCTGGGCCTGAGGAGCGCGTACGGGCGCGGTGGGGTGTGAGCCGCGGGTAGGCTAAACAGTCGTGCTGGTCCTGGCCTTTGACACCGCGACGCCCGCCGTCACCGCCGCTGTCCACGACGGCGAGCGGGTGCTCGCCGAATCCACGACGATCGACGCGCGCCGCCACGGCGAGCTGCTGGCGCCGGCCGTCGAGCGGGTGCTCGCCGAGGCGGGCGTGCCGCTGCGCGAGGTGACGGCCGTCGTCGCGGGCCGCGGCCCCGGCCCCTACACCGGCCTGCGCGTCGGGCTGATGACCGCGCAGGCGCTGGCGGCCACGCTCGGCGTGCCCGCCCACGGCATCTGCACCCTCGACGCGCTGGCGTACGGCAGCGGCCTCGACGAGCCGTTCCTGGTGGCGACCGACGCGCGGCGCAAGGAGGTCTTCTGGGCCCGCTACGCCGACCGGCGCACCAGGCTCGACGGCCCCTCCGTCGACAAGCCTGCCGAGGTGCCCGTCGAGGGTCTGCCGGTGGTCGGCGCCGGAGCCGGTCTCTACCCCGGCGCGCTCGGCCCGGCCCGCGAGCCCGCCTACCCGCACGCCGGGTTCCTGGCCGCGCTGGCGGCCGAGCGCATCGCGGCGGGCGTGCCGCTCGACGAGGCCCGCCCGATCTACCTGCGCCGCCCCGACGCGGCCGTGCCGGGCGCGCCCAAGCGGGTGACGGCGTGAGGCTGCGCCAGATGACCGAGGGCGACCTGCCGGAGGTCATGGCGATCGAGCGCGCCACGTTCCCGCTCGACGCGTGGAGCGAGGGCATGATGCGGGGCGAGCTGGCCGACCAGCCGCGCACCAGACACTACGTGGTGGCCGTGGTCGACGACGTGATCATCGGCTACGCCGGGGTCGCGGTCGCCGCCGACCAGGCCGACGTGCAGACGATCGCGGTGCTGCCCGCCCACCGCGGCACCGGCGTCGGCGCCGCCATGCTCACCGAGCTGCTGGCCGAGGCGCGCCGCCGCGGGGCTCGCGAGATCTTCCTGGAGGTGCGGGAGGACAACCCGGTGGCGCGCGGCCTCTACGAGCGATTCGGGTTCGAGAGCATCGGCACCCGCCGCCGCTACTACGACGACGGCACCGACGCGATCATGATGAGAAGGAAGCAGGATGGCTGACGCACCCCTGGTCCTGGGCATCGAGACGTCCTGTGACGAGACCGGCATCGGCCTCGTCAGGGGCCACACGCTGCTGGCCAACACCATCGCCTCCAGCATGGACGAGCACGCCCGCTACGGCGGCGTGGTGCCCGAGGTCGCCTCGCGCGCCCACCTGGAGGCCATGACGCCCACCGTGGACGCGGCGCTGGCCGCGGCCGGGGTGAAGCTCTCCGACGTCGACGCGGTGGCCGTCACCGCCGGGCCGGGGCTGGCCGGGGCGCTGCTGGTCGGCGTGGCCGCCGCCAAGTCGTACGCCCTCGGCCTGGGCGTCCCGCTCTACGGCGTCAACCACCTGGCCGCGCACGTCGCCGTCGACCAGCTCGAACACGGGCCGCTGCCCAAGCCGTGCATCGCCCTGCTGGTGTCCGGGGGCCACTCCTCGCTGCTGCTGGTGCCCGACGTCGCCGCGGACGTGATCTCGCTCGGGTCCACCGTGGACGACGCGGCGGGGGAGGCGTTCGACAAGGTGGCGCGGGTGCTCGGGCTGCCGTTCCCCGGCGGCCCGTACATCGACAAGGCGGCCCGCGACGGCTCCGGCACGGCCGTCGCCTTCCCTCGCGGCAAGATCGACGACGGCACGCTCGACTTCTCCTTCTCCGGGCTCAAGACCGCCGTCGCACGCTGGGTGGAGGCCCGCGAGGCCGCGGGCGAGCGCATCCACGTGCCCGACGTGGCGGCCTCGTTCCAGGAGGCGGTCGTCGACGTGCTGACCCGCAAGGCGTTGCAGGCGTGCCGGAAGTACGACGTGCACGACCTGCTCATCGGCGGCGGGGTGGCGGCCAACTCACGGCTGCGCGCCCTGGCCCAGGAGCGGTGCGACGCGGCGGGCGTGCGGCTGCGCGTGCCCCGCCCGGGGTTGTGCACCGACAACGGCGCCATGGTGGCCGCGCTCGGCTCCGACCTGGTGGCTGCCGGGATCGCGCCCTCCGCGCTGGACATCCCCGCCGACTCGTCCCTGCCGATCACGACCGTCAACGTCTGACCGCGCGGGCGCGCTCAGACGGTCTCGTCCAGCTGTTCGGCCAGCCGCTCCAGCCCGCCCTTGATGAGCCGGCCGTAGCCGTCGTCGCCGAGTGCGCCGATCTCGGCCCGCGCCTGCTGGAGGTGCTCGCGGGCGCGGCCGAGATCGCCCAGCTTCCGGTAGCACTCACCCAAGTTCAGATGCAACGACGGATACAGGCCGGCCACCGACAGCGGCACCCCGGCCTCGGCCACCCGCTCGTCGGTGACCTGGCCGACGGCGGCGAGCGCCCGCAGGTCCCACGTCAGTTCCTCGTGCACGTCGTCCTGCACGTCGGCCATCGAGTGGGCGAGGACGCAGACATGCAGCGGGTCGCCCTGCTCGCCGCCGATGTCGTCCCAGATCTGCGCGAACAGGTCACGAGCGGCATCACGCTGCCCTTGGTGGTGATGTAACTCCACTCCCTGGGCGATCCGGGCCATCGTGGGGTCGGTGGTCATGAGCGGCTCCTCCACTGTCGCTGGCGATCATGGTGAGCCTACTCGCCGTGCGTCGCTCAGCGCCCTTCCGCCGGCTCGCGTACGGGGGAGCCGGGTCAGTCCTTGGCGCGGCTCGGTCGCAGCAGTGCTTCGGCGAGTGCCAGCATGGTCTCCTCCAGGGCGCCCAGGCGCTTGTTGAGGTCGGTGGTGGCGGGCTGGACGATGTCCGAGACGGTCTCGGCGAGCGTGTCGCGGTCGGGGCGGGAGCGGACGATCTCGGCGAGCGAGGCGGCCGCCTCGGTCAGCCGTTCGCCGTGGGTGTCGAGCAGCTCGCCGATGCCGAGGGCGGCGGGCAGGCCGTCGATGCGGCGGCCGACCGCCTCCAGGGTCTCGCCGGCCTGCTCGGCGCGGGTGTTGAGGCCGGTCAGGTGGGCGTCGAGGCCCTCGACCCGGTGGGCCAGGCGCTCCTCGGCCTCGCCCAGGCGCCCGTCGAGCGAGGTCAGGCGGTCGTCGATGCCGGCGAAGCGGTCCTCGTGGCGGCCCGCGGCCTTGCCGAGGCGGCCGTCGACGGCCTCCAGGCGCTCGTCCTGCGCGGTCAGCCGGTCCTCGACCGTGTCGAACCGCCCGACCTGGGCGGTCAGCCGCTCGTCGATGGCGTCGAACCTGTCCGCGTGCGTGACGAGGTGCCGGTCGACGGTGTCGAAGCGGCCGGTCAGCCGTGTGTCCGCGGCGTCGAGGCGGTCGGCGTGGGCGGCGAGACGCTCGTCGATCACGTCGAAGCGGCCTGTGTGCGTGTCGAGGTGCTCGTCGATGGCGTCGAAGCGGCCCGCGTGGGAGGCCAGGCGGGCGTCGAGGGCGTCGAAGCGGCCGGTGTGGGAGGTCACGCGGGCGTCCACGCCGCGCAGGCGGGCGTCGACGTCGGCCAGGCTCTCCTCGGCCGTCTCGAACCGGGTGTCGAGCGCCATGAGCCGGCTCTCGACCCGGTCGACCCGGCCGTCGACGCCGTCGAAGCGCCCGGACAGGTGCTCGTCGACCTCGTCGACCCGGGCCCGCACCTCGCGGGCGGCGCTCGCCACCCGCTCGTCGAAGGTGTCGGACAGGTCGAGCACCACGCCCTCGACGCGGTCGGTGCGGGAGTTGAGCTCGGCCAGCGACTTGTCGAGCCGGGTGAACCGGCCGGCGGCCACCTCCATGCCCGCGCTCACCTGCGCCAGCCTGGCCGTGACGTCACCCATCCGCTTGGCCATGTCGTCGGTGAAGTCGACCACCGTCTGCAGCCGGCCCAGCGTCTCCTCCATCCCCTCGCACACGGCGGTGACGTCGGCGCGCAGCTTCGGCAGCTCCATGACCGGGTGGACGCGCTTGCCGACCGACTCCACGGCCGAGTCGACGCCGCCGACCTGCTCGCCCACCGCGTCGACGTGGTCGCGCACCGCCTCGACGTGCTGGGCCAGGCCCTCGGCCCACAGGGGCGGCTTGGCGGCGATGTCGTCCAGCCGGCCGCTGACGGTCTCCAGGGTGCCGCTCAGGCCGCCCAGTTCGCGCTCGCGCACCTCGCGCAGGAGCCATTCCATGCCCTCCAGCCGCTGGCGGATCTCGTCGAGCACGGCTCCCTGCGTGCGCTGCTCGTACACGTGATCCTGGGCGGCACGCGCCAGCAGCTCCCGCATCCGCTCCGAGATGGCGGTCTGGCCACCCGCCGCCTGCAGCAGAGTGGTGTGGTTGGAATGGTCCACCGAAAGGCTCCTTCGCTGTCGACGGTCTGCCGCGTAGCGGTGGGATGGTCCGATTTGCAGATAAGAAGGAGAACGCGGCTCACCGCAAGAGGGGGGAGGACTCCCGCCCGCCCACCTTAGCCTTTCGATCAAGGTCCGTCAGGGGCGAAGAAAAACGTCGCGCTTATCGGTGAATCGCCCTGATTTGTCATTCACGCAGGTGGGCTGGGGTCGCAGATCAGGACAGTGGGCTTATCGGATACGCGCGTCAGAATGACCACGGCGGTCCTGTCGCCGGAAAGCCTGAGGTCGGCCCGCAGGCGTTCTATATCGACCGCCGAGCCGCGTTTCTTGATGACGGCGTTGCCCACTCCGCGCTCCCTCAGCGCGGCCCTGAGCCGCTTCAGCGAGAACGGCAGCACGTGCTGTATTTCGTAGCGGGTGGCCCACGGGGTGTCGACCGGCTCGTCCCCCGAGATGTAGGCGATCATCGGGTCGGGCAGCCATCCGCGCACCAGCTCGGCCACCTCGCCGACGAGATGCGCCCTGACGGCCGCACCGTCCGGCTCGTACACGTACCGCCCGACCGGCCCGGTGGCCGCGCGGGCGCCGGTGGCGGTGAGCGTGTGCCCGCCCGGCAGCAGCGTCGCGCGCCGCGCCCCCTCCGGCGGGCGGCCGGTCCACAGGGTGGCCTCCTTCACCTCGCCCTTGTACGAGACCCATTCGGCCTCCGCGTCGTCCGGGATGAACTCGTACGGGATGCCCGGAGCGACCTTCACGCAGCCGACCCGCGCCCTGCCCAGCAGGCCGAGCACCACGGGCCAGGACGGCGAGTAGGCGAGCGGGTCGAACGTCCTGCCCCTGGAGGTGCGCCGGGCGGGGTCGGCGAACAGCACGTCGTAGGCCTCCGGCCGCACCTCGGCGGCGTCGCCCACCCGTACGGTCACCCGGTCGGCCACCCCGAGCGCCTCGGCGTTGGCCCTGGCCACGGCGACCGAGAGCGGGTCGGTGTCCACGGCGTCGACCGCGCAGCCGGCCCGCGCCAGCGCCAGCAGATCGCCCCCGACGCCGCAGCAGGCGTCGGCCACGCGCGGCCCGGGAGCCGCGCCCAGCCGCCGCGCCCGGTGGGCGGCCACCTCGGCCCTGGTCGCCTGCTCCAGGCCGTGCGGGGTGAAGAACATGTGCCCGGCGTCGGCGCCGAACTTGGCCTTGGCCCGCTCGCGCAGCCGGGCCTGGGTGAGCGCGGCCGAGGTGAGCGCGGCGTCCTGGGTCCTGCGCAGCCGCGTGGCGGCGGCGACGGGGTCGGCGCCGACGAGCTCCTGCGCCTCGGCCAGGGCTTCGCGGCCGCGCGGGGTCAGCAGCGCGGTGAAGGCGTCGAGATCCACGGCATACGACGGTAGCGCCCGTACGGAGTGCTTCCGGGCCAGCGTGTCGGCCCGTGAGGGGCCCGCGCGGACGTAGGCTGGAGCTCCAGGAGGCTCCGGAGTCCGGGTCGACCTCGTGAAAGCTTGCCCACGATCGCTGTGAGCAGACGAGTTCGTGTTGACTGTCAAGCCCCTCTTGCATATGTTTCCTGTTGGCACTCTCCCCGTGAGAGTGCCAACGTGCGACGAGGCAGGTCTGGCACCCGCGACGGCAGGCCCAGCTGGTCGCCTCTTCTAATCAGTCACATCTGAAGGGGAGGTCCGATCGTGACGACCGCCACCAAGGTTCCCGTTAAGCCGCTCGGCGACCGCATCGTGGTTCAGCCGCTTGAGGCAGAGCAGACCACCGCTTCCGGCCTGGTCATTCCCGACACCGCCAAGGAGAAGCCGCAGGAGGGCAAGGTCCTCGCGGTGGGCCCCGGCAACTGGGACGAGGACGGCGAGAAGCGGATTCCGCTCGACGTCAGTGAGGGCGACATCGTCCTCTACAGCAAGTACGGCGGCACCGAGGTCAAGTACGGCGGCGAGGAGTACCTCGTGCTCTCCGCCCGCGACGTTCTCGCGATCATCGAGAAGTAAGCCGGTTGTGTCGGGCCCCGGGCGCTCTAGAGCCCCGGGGCCTTCGACGCTAGGAGAGGACTTTCAGCAAAAATGGCGAAGATCCTGGAATTCAACGAGGACGCCCGCCGCGCGCTCGAGCGCGGCGTCAACGCCCTCGCGGATGCCGTGAAGGTAACCCTCGGCCCCCGCGGCCGCAACGTCGTCATCGACAAGAAGTTCGGTGCTCCGACGATCACGAACGACGGCGTGACCATCGCCCGCGAGATCGAGCTTGAGGAGCGCTACGAGAACCTCGGCGCCCAGCTCGCCAAGGAAGTGGCCACCAAGACCAACGACATCGCGGGTGACGGCACCACCACCGCGACCGTCCTGGCCCAGGCCATGGTCCGTGAGGGCCTGCGCAACGTCGCGGCCGGCGCCTCGCCGCTGTCGCTCAAGCGCGGCATCGACAAGGCCGCCAAGGAGGTCAGCGACAAGCTGCTCGCCTCCGCCCGGCCGGTCGAGGACAAGAAGGAGATCGCCAACGTCGCGACGATCTCCGCCCAGGACGCCAAGATCGGCGAGCTGATCGCCGAGGCGTTCGACAAGGTCGGCAAGGACGGCGTGCTGACCGTCGAAGAGTCCAACGCCATGGGCATGGACCTGGAGTTCACCGAGGGTCTCCAGTTCGACAAGGGCTACCTGTCGGCCTACATGGTCACCGACACCGAGCGCATGGAGGCCGTCCTGGAGGACGCCTACATCCTGCTCACCCAGGGCAAGATCTCCTCCATCGCGGACTTCCTCCCGCTGCTGGAGCAGATCGCCCAGACCAAGAAGCCGCTGCTCGTGGTCGCCGAGGACGTCGAGGGCGAGGCCCTGGCCGTCCTGGTCACCAACAAGATCCGCGGCACGTTCACCTCCGTCGCCGTCAAGGCCCCGGGCTTCGGCGACCGCCGCAAGGCGATGCTGCAGGACATGGCCATCCTCACCGGCGGCCAGGTCGTCAGCGAGGAGATCGGCCTCAAGCTGGAGAACGTCGGCCTGGAGGTGCTCGGCACCGCCCGCCGCATCGTGATCGACAAGGACAGCACCACGATCGTCGACGGCGCCGGTGACGCCGCGGCCATCGAGGACCGCGTCAAGGAGATCAAGCTCGCGATCGAGCAGTCCGACAGCGACTGGGACCGCGAGAAGCTCCAGGAGCGCCTGGCGAAGCTGGCCGGCGGCGTGTGCGTGCTGCGCGTCGGCGCCGCCACCGAGGTGGAGCTCAAGGAGAAGAAGCACCGTCTCGAGGACGCGATCTCCGCGACCCGCGCGGCCATCGAGGAGGGCATCGTCTCCGGCGGCGGCTCGGCGCTGATCCACGTCGCCAAGGAGCTCGACGACCTCGGCCTGACGGGCGACGAGGCGACCGGTGTGGCCATCGTGCGCCGCGCACTGGTCGAGCCGACCCGCTGGATCGCCGAGAACGCCGGTCTGGAGGGCTACGTCGTCACGCACAAGGTGGCGGAGCTGTCCGCCGGCAACGGCCTCAACGCCGCCACCGGCGAGTACGGCGACCTGCTCGCCCAGGGCGTCATCGACCCGGTCAAGGTCACCCGCTCGGCCGTGCAGAACGCCGCGTCGATCGCGGGGATGCTGCTGACCACCGAGGCGCTCGTCGTCGACAAGCCCGAGGAGGAGGCTCCGGCCGCCGGCCAGGGCCACGGTCACGGCCACGGTCACTGACCCACGTTCGGCTCCTCACGGCCCGCACCGGCTCCGGTGCGGGCCGTCGTGGTTTTCGGTCACCGCCCGGACCGGTTTCGCAGTCGTACCTGCTTTCGAAACGCCAGTGGTATGTCATGTTGCGGGCGGCGAATCTTGATGGAGAATGTCGGATTAATTCGGTAAACCTCAAGCAGGCGGTAAGCGTCCACGTCTGACAAATGTCGTGCGTATCGGGTTATTCGGTGAAATATTGCGCCACAGCCAAAGGCTTAGTGTTGTCATCCGATTACCGAGAGTTATCGTCGCGTCAATGTGACCAATCCGTAGCCGTTCGCCATGACGACATGCCGGATCAACGCGGGCATCATGCCTATCGTGAGCGAGGGAAGCGTCGCCGACGCCAAAATTGGGGTAAGGCTCGCGTCGAGACTTCCGGCACGGACGGATGACTCCGACCTAAGAGAACTGACAACCCTCGCCGTGCAGGGCGATCGCACCGCGATCGAATCCTTGCTCGGCGAGTTGCGTCCGATGGTGGTGCGCTATTGCCGCGCCAGGCTGGGCAGGGTGTCAGGGCAATATCACATAGCAGATGACGTGGCCCAGGAAGTGTGCATCGCGGTCCTGTCCGCGCTGCCGCGATACCGCGACATGGGACGGCCGTTCGCGTCCTTCGTGTTCGGCATCGCCTCGCACAAGGTGGCCGACGCGCTGCGCAGCTCCGTGCGCTCGGCCGTGCCGACGCAGGACCTGCCCGACGGGCCCGACGACGGGCCGGGGCCGGAGGAGACCGTCGTCCGCTACATCGAGGTGGAGCACGCCCGCAGGCTGCTCGCCCGGCTGCCGCGCAACCAGCGCGAGCTGCTGCTGTTGCGTGTGGTGTCCGGGCTGTCCGCCGAGGAGACCGGTAATGTACTCGGCATGTCACCAGGCGCCGTACGCGTCGCCCAGCACCGGGCGCTCGCCAGGCTGAGGCAGATGGCCGAGCTGGAGTCCGCTTGACGCCAGAGGACGAGAGCGACGCGCTGCTCGACGCGCTCGCCGCCGGAGGGCTTCCCGACCACCACGACCCCGCCGCGCGGGTGCTCGCCGTGCTGGTCGCGGACGTCCTCGATCAGCGGCGCTCCTCGGTGTCGATGACGCCGTCGACGTAGCCTCTGGCGTACTCCCAGGTGACGTAGTCGGCCGGGTCGGGATGGAACGCCGGCTCGTGCACCTGCGGCCGGCCCTGCTCGATCATCTGGCGCAGGTTGCCGCGCAGCAGGTCCCAGTCGAAGAAGTGCTGCTCGCCGCACTCCGGGCAGTCGAGCACGAGCCCCAGCACGCCCTGCGGCTCGAGCAGGGAACGGAAGACCTCCACGTCGGCCAGGTCGGTGATCGCCTCGTCGCGCTCGGCGGCGGTCAGCGGCTCGGCGTCGTCGAGCCCGCCCATCGCCGAGGACGGGTCGTCGGGATCATCCGCGAACGGGTCGCGGGGGACGTCTTCCGGCACCTTCCCACCATAAGACCGGGGCGGCGCCCATGGTGGTCATTGGTCGAGCCATCCGCGCCGCGCCGCCTCCACACCCGCCTGGAACCGCGACTGCGCCCCCAGCTCGGTCATGGCCTCGGCGAACCTCGTGCGCACCGTACGGACCGACACGCCGAGGTGGCGGGCGATCGCCTCGTCCGACAGGCCCTGCGCGGCCAGGCGGACCACCTGCGCCATGGCGTCGCCCCTGCGCCCCCACGGCAGCGGGACCGCCCTGCTCCACAGCTCCTCGAACAGCGAGCTCAGCATGCCCACCACGATCGGGGTGCGCAGCAGGTAGAAGTTGTACGCGACCTCGGGCAGGTTGCCGCCCCACCGGGCGGGCAGGCCGGCGGCCTCCGCCCCGGCCGTCATGAACCAGCTCGGCACCCTGTCGAGGGTCCGCATGCTGCCCCCGGTGGCGATCACACGCGTCATCGCGTCGCGGACCCCCGGCAACGTCAGCGCGTCGACCGGCACGACGGCGCGGATCACCATCAGGCCCCGCTCCTGGGCGTCGATCCACGGGTCGGCGAACTTGCGGGCGAAGTCCGTCATCGTGCGCCCGTCGGGGATCGCGACGAGCAGGGTGAGCGGCGGCGCCTGCACCGCCATGCCCATGACGCTCTCGTACAGCACGTCGGCGCCGCTGACCAGCTCGACGGGGAACGGGCCGCTCCGGTAGTCGCGGCCCATGTCGTAGTCGCGGATCAGGGTGCGGATCGAGCCCAGCGCGCTGTCGATCCTGCGGCTCTCCTCGGCGAGCAGGTCGAGGCGGTCCGCCACCAGCCGGCCCAGGGCGGCCGCGGGGTGCCTGGCGAGGTACTCGCCCGACTGCTCGTCGACCACCCCCAGCCTGACCAGGTCGTCGAGCTGGCCGGCCAGGGTGTCGACCGGGCCGTTCATGACCTCGGCGAGCTCGCTCCGGGTGGCCCGGTGGAGGCGCAGGACAGCCGTGTAGAGGGCCGTCTGGGTGGGGTCGAGGCCCAGCGTTTCGAGCGGATCGGCCAGGGTCCGCTGCTCGTTGCGCATCGTGGCGTGCTCCGTTGGGGGGATACGGCGTGCCTGAGGATAACCCGGCATCCGGCGGTTGTCCGCAGGTTGGGCCGGAGGGGTGCAACTTCGTGCAATTGCACGTTTTCACGTTGCGGCATGCCGAAGAGTGACCCAGGCTTAACAGAGCGTCGGCAGCCCAGGCGGCCGGAGCGACGCAGGCCATCAGGACGCGGAGGGGGGTTCGGTGGCCACGGCGCGCTCCCGGCCCGGATGCCGGTGGCCGGGGGGCGGACGGCAGATCGTTCCGCCCTCCGGCTCTTTCGATGCCGGGAGCACGACGAACCGTGGGGGTCCTCGTCCTCCCGGCATCCATACGTTTTGCGCACACCCTCTAGACTTGGCGTCATCAGGCGAGGCAGGGAGGGGCCGCGGCATGTCCAAGTTCACGGAGACGGGTCTGACGTTCGACGACGTGCTGCTCGTGCCGGCCTACTCGGATCTCCAGCCGGGCGAGGCCGAGACGGTCACCCGGCTCTCGCGCGGCATCACGCTCAACATCCCGCTGGTCTCCGCCGCGATGGACACCGTGACCGAGGCCCGCATGGCCGTCGCCATGGCCCGCCAGGGCGGCATCGGCATCCTCCACCGCAACCTGTCGATCGAGGAGCAGGCCCAGCAGGCCGACCTGGTCAAACGGTCCGAGGCCGGCATGGTCACCAACCCCGTGACGTGCAGCCCCGACGACACGCTGGCCGAGGTCGAGCGGCTGTGCGCCACCTACCGCATCTCCGGCGTGCCGGTCACCGACCCGTCGGGCATCCTCGTCGGCATCGTGACCAACCGCGACATGCGCTTCGAGACCGACCACACGCGTCCCGTACGCGACGTCATGACGAAGATGCCGCTGGTCACCGCCCCGGTCGGGGTCTCGCGCGACGACGCGTTCGCCCTCCTGCGGCGTAACAAGATCGAGAAGCTGCCCCTGGTCGACCCCGACGGCAGGCTGCGCGGCCTGATCACGGTCAAGGACTTCACCAAGAGCGAGCAGTACCCCCTGGCCACCAAGGACGCCGACGGCCGGCTCGTCGTCGGCGCCGCCGTGGGCGTCGGCGGCGACGCCGAGACCCGGGCCAGGGCGCTGATCGAGGCCGGCGTCGACGTCATCGTGGTCGACGTCGCCCACGGCCACTCCAAGGGCCTGGCCGACATGATCGGCAAGATCAAGGCCAACGCCAAGGTCGACGTCATCGGCGGCAACATCGCCACCAGGGCCGGCGCCCAGATGCTGGTCGACGCGGGCGCCGACGCCGTCAAGGTGGGCGTGGGCCCCGGTTCCATCTGCACCACCCGGGTGGTCGCCGGCGTGGGCGCGCCCCAGATCACCGCCATCCACCAGGCGTCACTGGCCTGCGCGCCGGCGGGCGTGCCGGTCATCGGCGACGGCGGGCTGCAATACTCCGGCGACATCGCCAAGGCCATCGCCGCCGGCGCCCACTCGGTCATGCTCGGCTCGCTGCTGGCCGGCTGCGAGGAGTCGCCGGGCGAGCTGATCTTCATCAACGGCAAGCAGTTCAAGTCCTACCGCGGCATGGGCTCCCTCGGCGCGGTGCGCAACCGCGAGCGGGGCGGCACCTCCTTCAGCAAGGACCGCTACGCGCAGGCCGGGGTCGACGGCGAGGACAAGTACATCCCGGAGGGCATCGAGGGTCAGGTGCCCTACCGCGGGCCGGCCGCCGCCGTCGCCCACCAGCTCGTCGGCGGGCTGCGCCAGGGCATGTGGTACGCGGGCTGCCGCACCATCGAGCAGATGCACACCGACTGCGAGCTGATGCCCATCACCGCGGCGGGTCTCAAGGAGAGCCATCCCCACGACATCCAGATGACCGTGGAAGCTCCTAACTATCACAGAAGGTAATCCATGACTCAGCAGGTGGAGATCGGCCGGGGCAAGTCGGGCCGCCGGGCCTACTCGCTCGACGAGATCGGCCTCGTGCCGTCGCGGCGCACCCGCGACCCGGAAGAGGTCTCGATCGCCTGGCAGATCGACGCGTACCGGTTCGAGCTGCCCGTCGTCGTCGCCCCGATGGACAGCGTGGTCTCGCCGGCCACCGCGATCGAGATCGGCCGGCACGGCGGGCTGGCCCCGCTCGACCTCGAAGGTCTCTGGACCCGCTACGAGGACCCGACCCCGCTGCTGGAGGAGTGCGCCTCCCTCAGCGCCGAGGCTGCCACCAAGCGCCTCCAGGAGATCTACACGGCCCCGATCCAGGAGGACCTGATCGGGCGGCGCATCGAGGAGATCAGGGCCGCGGGCGTCACCACCGCCGTCCGGCTGTCGCCGCAGCGGGTCGTGCAGTACCACAAGGCGGTCATCGACGCCGGCGTCGACATCTTCGTCATCCGCGGCACCACGGTCTCCGCCGAGCACGTCTCCGGCCGGGCCGAGCCGCTGAACCTCAAGCAGTTCATCTACGAGCTTGACGTGCCGGTCATCGTCGGCGGCTGCGCCACCCACACCGCCGCCCTCCACCTGATGCGCACCGGCGCGGCCGGCGTGCTGGTCGGCTTCGGCGGCGGCGCCTCCCACACCACCCGCAACGTGCTGGGCGTCGCGGTGCCGATGGCGACCGCGGTCTCCGACGTGGCGGCGGCCCGGCGCGACTACATGGACGAGTCCGGCGGCCGCTACGTGCACGTCATCGCCGACGGCGGCATGGGCACCTCCGGCGACATCGCCAAGGCCATCGCCTGCGGGGCCGACGCCGTCATGGTGGGCTCGCCGCTGGCCAGGGCCGTCGAGGCGCCGGGGCGCGGCTTCCACTGGGGCTCCGAGGCCCACCACCCCGACCTGCCGCGCGGGCGCCGGGTCGAGTTCGGCACCGTGGGCTCGCTGGCGCAGATCCTGCACGGTCCTTCGAGCGTGGCCGACGGGTCGATGAACCTCATGGGCGCGCTGAAGCGGACGATGGCGTCCACGGGTTACTCCGACATCAAGGAGTTCCAGCGGGTGGAGGTCGTGGTCTCGCCCGTCCAGAGCTGATCCCGCCGGTGGTCAGGGCCCGGTTCCGGCCATGCGGAACCGGGCGTCCAGGAGGTCGCCGAAGGTGGCCATCAGGTCGCCCCAGTCGCCGTTCGCGTTGGCGACCACCGCGCGCGAGCCGTCGCGGTCGGCCATGGCGTAGCTCCACGAGCCGGGCACGGCTCCGCCCCCTCCCCAGACCGTGACGCCGCAGGAGAGCCGCTGGGAGTAGACGCCCAGGCCGTAACGGGCGTGCGGGACCCACCCCGTCCCCTCGGTGGAGACCGTGGTGAACATCTCCCGCCGCAGGCCGGGCGGGAGCAGCCGGCCGCGCAGCAGCGCGTGCAGGAACGCGTGCAGGTCCGCGGTCGTCGAGACCATGCCGCCGGCGGCCCAGGCCCAGCTCAGGTCCGTCGCGGTCACGTCGTGGATCTCCGCGTCGGGCTGCTTCGCGTAGTGCCGCGCGTGCGGCTCGCGGAGTGTCTGGTCGTCCCCGGGGAGGTACGTGCCGGTCAAGCCGAGCGGCCGGGTGACGTGCCGCGCGATCTCCTCGGCGAGCGTCGAGCCCGTCACCCGTTCGACGATCATCCCGGCGAGGTTGTAGTTGACCTTCGAGTAGCGGAAGCCGCCCGGCTCCTCCAGGGGCGGCGTCTCCAGGCCCGGGATGACGTCCGGCAGGCCACTGGTGTGGTTGAGCAACCGCCTGACGCTGATCGTCGTGCCGTCGGCGCCGAGCTGCTCCTCGGCCAGGCCGGGCAGCCACGTCGCCACCGTGTCGTCCAGCGTCAGCCCGCCCTCGGCCACCAGCCGCAGGACCACCACCGCGGTGAACGCCTTGGTGAGGCTGCCGATCCTGAAGTGCTCGCCCGGCCGGCGCGCCCGGCGGGTCGTCAGGTCGGCCACGCCCGCCGTGCCGAACCAGGACCGGTCGGCGTCGCGTACGTCGGCGACGATCCCGGGCACCCCGCCACCGGCGACCGCCCAGTCGAGGACGCGCTGGATTCCCGCGTTCATTCGTTGATCAGCTCCAGGGCTCGGGACAGTAGGGCGGCGCGGTCGACGCCGGCCAGGGCGAGGGCGCGCGGGACCGTGCCCACCTCGGCGTGCAGGATCCCGACCAGCACGTGTGCCGGTCGCAGGTCCTTCTTGCGTGCCGCGGACGCGAAGCTCCGCTCCAGGGCGAGCCTGCCCGTGGCGCCCATGCCAGGCCGGCGTCCGGGTAGGACACTCGACCGGGGGAGGCCGAAGGCGGCGGACACGCCGACGGCGCTCAGGCTGTGCTCGAACTCGCGGTCGAGCGCGGCGCGGACGGCCTGGTGACCGAGCCCGGCCTCGGCGAGGACGCGCTGCGGCGCGGTGTCCTCCTGGGCCGCGACCGCCAGCAGGAGGTGCTGCGCCTCGATCGTCGGCGATCTGTCCCGCCGGGCCTCGGCCTCTCCCTCGGTGAGGATCGCGTGCAGGTACGCGTCGAACGGTCTCACGGTGAACGTCTCCTCAGCTTGACGCCCGCGGCGATGAGTCGCTTGGCGTGCTTGCGGTGGACCGCCTGACGCGTCACACCGAGTGCCTCGGCGACCTGCGGCCAGCTCCAGCCCGCACGCATCGCCTCCTCGACGGCGGCGTCCTCTAGCTGGTCGGCCAGACGCCGCAACGCCACCACGGCCGCCAGCGCGTCGCCGGGCTCCTGGGGAGGGGGGATCTCACTCACGGGCATGCAAGCAACGTTAGTTGACTAATCCGAAATTAGTCAACATAGGTTGCTCAGGCGAGGAAGGCGGCCAGCACCGGGGCGAGGGCGTCCGGCTGGACGTCGTGGGTCTGGCCGTCGAGGGATCGGTGCTCGGCCGTGGGGATGGCGTCCGCGGTGGCCTCGGCGGCGCCCTGGAGCCCGTTCGGGCTTTCGCCGCCGGACAGGACCAGGGCGGGGATGGTGATCGCCGACGCCAGGTCGTGCGGCACCCGGCCGCCGCCGAGCAGTTCGTCGTCGTACGCGAGAGTGGGCGCGATCGCCTCCAGCGCCGCCCACATCGGCTGACCGCGCATGCCGTCGATGGCCTGGGCGGGCATCCCGACGTGGGCCATGAACAGCGCGACGGCCTCGCCTCTCATCCCGGCGGCGAGCAGCTCGCGCAGGCGGGCGGTGTACGCCCCGTTGCCGGGGTCGTCGATGTACGGCGGCTCGTACAGGGCGAGCCTGGTGATGCCGGGGCCGGTCGCCGCGGCTCTCAGGGCGAGGGCGGCGCCTGAGGAGATGCCGTAGACGTACGCCTCGCCGCCGGCCTCGGCGATGAGCGCCCGCAGGTCCTCGATCTCGCGTTCGGGCGCGTACGGCGGGGTGTCGGTGCTCTCGCCGCGCCCGCGCCGGTCGTACGCGTGGACGGTGAACGACGAGCTCAGCAGGGCGGCGAGCGGCCGCATCGGGCCCGCGGCGCGGTGGCACATGGCGCCGTCGACCAGGACGAGCGCGGGGCCGTCGCCGGAGCGCTCGTAGCCGATCACGGTGCCGTCGGGTGAGGTGAGTGTCGGCATGATCAGGTTTCCTCCCGGTTCAGGCCGGCCAGATAGGCGTCGAAGCGGTCCAGGCTGGTGGCGAAGCCCGCCCGCGCTTCGGCGCTGAGGTAGGCGGCCGGCACGTTGGTCTGGTGGGTGACCACCTCGGTGCGGCCGTCGCCCAGGTCGCGGAAGGTGATCGTGGTCTTCATGCCGCCCTCGACGCCCGGCTCGATCCACACCAGCCGCTCGGGGCGGCGCACCTCGGCGTAGGTGGCCTTCATCGTGTAGGTGCCGCCGTCGTCGCCGACCATCGTGGTCTCGAAGGCGCCGCCCGGCCGCAGGTCGACCACGATGCCGTCGAGCGGGGTGGTGGTGCCGGCCGGGCCCCAGAAGCGGGTGAGGTGCTCGGGCGTGGTCATGCAGTCGAACAGCAGCTCCGGCGACGCGCGGTGGACGCGCCGGTAGGTCATCTCGCCGGTCTCGGTCATGGCGTCTCCCCGTCCCGGTCGCGCAGGGCGGCCAGGTGCCGCTCCAGCCGGTCGTGGCGGTCGGCCCAGACCTGGCGGTGGCGGGCGATCCAGTCGGCGGCGGCTTCGAGCCGCTCGGTGTCGAGAGCGCACGGCCGCGACTGGGCGGTGCGGGTGCGGGTGATCAGGCGGGCGCGTTCGAGCACCTTCAGGTGTTTCGAGACGGCCTGCTGGGTCATCGCGAACGGCTCGGTGAGCTGGCTCACGGTCGCGTCGCCCTCGGCCAGGCGCTCCAGGATCGCGCGCCTGGTCGGGTCGGCGAGGGCCGTGAACACCAGGGACAGCTCGTCTTCGGCTACGGTCACACGCCGACCCTAGCCACAACCATTCGTTTGCACAACCATCTGGTTGTGAGAGGTCAGGGCCAGGTGGTGGCCTCGGCGTCGAAGCGGTCGCTCTCCGCGGGCAGGACGCAGAGCAGGTGGCCGCCGGGTGCGCGCAGGATCCGGCATTCCTGCCAGCGGGAGACCTCGGTGGCGCCGAGGGCCACCAGCCGGGCCGTCTCCGCGTCGACGTCGTCGGTCTCGATGTCCAGGTGGTAGCGCGGGGCGTCGTCGACGGACTGGACGGCGAGGTCGAGTCCGGAGACGGCGCCGGGGAAACTGGTGAACTGCTCGTAACCGGGCAGCGGCCGGGCGGGGACGCCGAGGGCGGCCGACCAGAAGGCGGTGGCCCGCTCGGCCTCGTCCGCCGGGGTGTCGATGAGGAGTGCGTAGACGCGACTTCTGTGCATGGAGATCACTTACCAGCCGGGCGGAAGAGGCGCCAGAAGGCGAGCGCGACGTCGGCCGACGGCGTGTCCCGTGAGTCGATCACCCAGTGGGCGATCACGCCGGTCAGTGCGCCGGCGAGGTAGGCGGCGTGCGTGCCGGGCGGCACGTCCGCGAAGCCGGCGGGCCGGGCGCCGGCGGCGAAGCGGGCTTCCAGCTCGCTGGTGAGCCGCTCTCTGAGCCGGGCGCAGAAGCGCGGGCTGCCCTGGGTGCCGAGCATGCACGCGTACAGCTCGGCGTTGCCGTCGATGTGCGCGAAGAGCGTGGTCAGGGGCTCGGGCGCAAGGTCGCGCGGGGCGTCCAGCGGGCAGAGTGCGGCGGCCCTGGCCACCTCGGCGACCGCCTCCTCCATGGCGTCGGCGGCCAGCGCGTCGACGTCCGGGTAGTGCAGGTAGAACGTGGCCCGGTTGACCCCGGCCCGCTTGGCGACGGCGGAGATCGTGATGGCGCCCAGGTCGCGCTCGGTGGCGAGGTCGAGGACGGCGGCGCGCAGGCTCGCCCGGGTGCGCCGGGCGCGTGGATCGTCGGGGTTCACGATGGTCACTATACGACAAATGTTGCTTAATCAACAGTTGACGCATAGATTGTCGGCATGCGAATCGAGATCTGGGCCGACGTGGTCTGCGGCTGGGCCTACATCGGCAAGCGGCGAGTGGAGAGAGCGCTCGAAGGGCTGGACGCCGAGGTCGTGTGGCGGCCGTTCCGCATCGACCCGATGGCGCCCGCGCAGGCGGTCCCGCACGAGGAGGCCATGGCCGACCCGACGGTCGACGCCGCCCTGCGCCGGTGCGCGCCCGATCTCACCCCCGGCGAGAACCGCGTGCGCGTGGCTCTCGTCGCCGCCGAGGAAGGCTTCGGCTGGACGTGGGGTCCCGCCTGGCGGGCCGACAGCCACGACGCCCACCGGCTGATCGCCCTCGCCCTGGAGCACGGCGGTCCCGGCCTGCAGGACGCGGTGGCCGAGCGGGTGATGAAGGCCCACTTCCTCGACCGGCTCGACATCAGCGACCGCGCGACCCTCCACCGGCTCGCCGCCGACGCGGGCTTCGCCGGCGGGGGCGCGCTGCTCGACGCCGGCGCGGGCGACGAGCTCGTACGGGAGCTGCTGCTCAAGGGCAAGGCCATGGGCGTCAGGACCTCGCCGACCATCGTCGCCGGGTCCGAGGCGCTGGCCGGGGCCCAGTCGGCGGAGGTGATCAGGGAGTTCGTGCTGGCGGCGCGGCCCGCGCGCCGGCTGCCCGAGGAGGTCGAGCGCTACCGCCACGCGGAGTCGCTGCTCGACCAGCGTGACCCGCTCGGCGCGCTGGCGCTGCTCAGGCCGCTGCTGGACGCGCACGGCGACGACCGCAACGTGCTCATGCTCGCCGGGCGCTGCTACTACCTGTCGGCGCAGCTCGGCCGTGCCCGCGCGGTGCTGGAGCGGCTGGTCGCGGCCACGCCGGACGACGCGTACGCGCGCCACCTGCTCGGCCGCACCCTCCAGCGCCAGGGCCACGCGGAGGAGGCCGGTCCGCACCTGCGGATGGCGGCGGTGATGGCACCGGAGTACGCCTGACGACCAGGCGCCCCCGGACGGTCAGGATGACGTGAGGATGGACAGGAGGTGGGTGACCTCGCGGGTGACGGCGTCCCGGCCGGACTTCACGTACTTGCGGGGGTCGACGACCGCGGCGTCGCGGGTGAGGTGGTCGCGGACGGCGCCGGTGAACGCCTTGTTGAGGTGGGTCGCGATGTTGATCTTCTTCATGCCGTTCCGTACGGCCTCGCGCAGGGTGTCGTCGGGCACCCCCGAGGAGCCGTGCAGGACCAGCGGGACCGGCAGCGCGGCCCGCAGCTCGGCGATGAGCGCCAGGTCGAGCACGGCGTCCTTGGTGGTCATCGCGTGGGAGGTGCCCACGGCCACGGCCAGCGCGTCCACGCCGGTCCTGGCGATGTAGTCCGCCGCCTCGTGGGGCTTGGTGCGGGCGCCGGGGGCGTGCACGCCGTCCTTGCCGCCGACCTCGCCCAGCTCGGCCTCCACCCAGACGCCGCGCGCGCGGCACCAGGCGGTCACCTCGGCGGTGGCGGCCACGTTCTCCTCGTCGGGCAGCGCGGAGGCGTCGAACATCACCGAGCCGAGCCCGAGCGCCACCGCCTCCTCGACCAGCGCGCGGTCGGTGGCGTGGTCCAGGTGCACGGCGACCGGCACCGAGGCCGCGCGGGCGACGGCGAGCGCGGCGAGCGCGACGGGCTCCAGCGCGCCGTGGTAGCGCACGCAGTTCTCGCTGATCTGCAGCACCACGGGCACGCCCAGGGCCTCGGCCCCGGCCACGATGGCGGTGGCGTGCTCAAGCTGGATCACGTTGAACGCGCCCACCCCGGCGGGGGACTGGCGGATGACGTCGCCGATTCCGGTGAGGGGCATGACGGGGGCTCCTTCAGACGATCTCGATCAGCGGGTGGACGGCCTCGTACACGCCCGGGTCGAAGGCGCCGGCGACCGGCGCGGCCACCGCGGCGGCGCCCAGCGCGGCCGCCCGGCGCAGCAGCTCGGGCCACGGCCCCGGGGCGACCAGGCCGAGCGCCAGCCCGGCCACCAGCGCGTCGCCGGCTCCGGTGGGGTTGCCGTCGACCGCGTACGGCATGCGGGCGCGGAACGTGCCGTCGGCCGTGACCGCCAGCGCCCCCGACGCGCCCAGCGACACGATCACCGCCCCGGCGCCGCGGTCGCGCAGGGCTTCGGCGCCCTCCTCCGGGCTGCCGTGCGGGACGGCCCTGGCCAGCTCCTCGGCGTTGGGCTTGATGATCGCGGGGCGGCCGTCGGGCGCGTGGCGGAGCGGCTCGCCGTCGGCGTCGACGATCGCGGGCACGCCCCGGTCACGGGCGAAGGCGGCCAGCGTGGCGTACGTGGTGGGGGGGAGTCCCCGCGGCAGGCTGCCCGACAGCACGACGGCCCGCGCCTCGCGCAGCAGCGCCTCGTACGTGCGCAGGAAGTCGGCGAACTCGTCCTCGCCCACCGTCGGCCCCGGCTCGTTGAAGAGCGTGTGCGCGGCGGGCTCGGCGACGACGAGCGTGGTGCGGGTCTCGCCCGCGACGGGCACCAGGGCGTGCGCCAGGCCCGCGGAGTCCAGGTCACGCTCGACGGCCCGGCCGGTGGGGCCGCCGGCCAGGCCGGTGACCAGCACGTCCTGGCCCAGGGCGGCCAGGACGCGGGCCACGTTGACGCCCTTGCCGCCAGCCCGCCGGTGGACCGCGGCGACGCGGTTCACCCCGTCCCAGGAGACCTGTGGCGTCTCGTAGGTGACGTCGAGTGCGGCGTTGAGCGTCACGGTGAGGATCATCAGGGCTCCGCGATCCAGACGCCGCGCTTCATCACGCCCGCCACCTCCAGGTCGCCGCCGAGCACCACCAGGTCGGCGTCCTTGCCGACGGCGATCGAGCCGGTCCGGCCGGACAGGCCGAGCACGCGGGCGGGAGTCAGCGACGTCATGCGCGACACCTCCGGCAGCGACAGACCCAGCTCGCGGACGGCCCGGCGGAAGGCGGTGTCCATGGTGAGCGTGGACCCCGCGATGGAGCCGCCCTCGGTCAGCCGGGCCACGCCGTCCACCACCCGCACCCGCATCGGGCCGAGGAGATACTCGCCGTCGCTCAGCCCGGTCGCCGAGATCGAGTCGGTGATCATCGCCACCCGGTCGGCCCCGGCCACCGCGCAGGCCAGGCGGAGCATGGCCGGGTGCACGTGCACGCCGTCGTTGATCAGCTCGACCGTGACCCGCTCGTCCTGCAGCAGCGCCGCGATCGGGCCGGGGTCGCGGTGACCGAGCTGCGGCATCGCGTTGTAGAGGTGAGTGGCCACGGTGGCGCCCGCCTCGATGCCGGCCAGCGTCCGCTCGTAGTCGGCAGCGCTGTGGCCGAGCGCGGCGACCACGCCTTCGGCGACGGCCATCCGGATCGTGTCGAGCGCGCCCGGCAGCTCGGCCGCGATCGTCAGCATCCGTACGTGCCCGCGCCCGGCCTTGACCAGCGCGGCGAACTCCGCCGGGGACGGCTCGCGCAGCAGCTCGGGGTCGTGCGCGCCGCAGCGCGCCCTGGCGATGTACGGGCCCTCGAAGTGGATGCCGGCCAGCAGGCCCTCGTCGCAGAGCTCGGCCAGCGACGCGGCGGCCGCGGCCAGGCGCTCGGGGGTGTCGGTGACCAGGCTGGCCACCGTCGTGGTGGTGCCGTGGCGCGCGTGCAGGGCCACCGCGTCGCGCGCCTTGTCCTGCTCGCCGGTGGGGAAGGACCCGCCCGCCCCGCCGTGGTTGTGCATGTCGACGAAGCCGGGCACGACGTGCCGCCCGCCCAGGCTGTGGCCGGGACGGGGGGCGGATCCGTGGCCGACATGCGTGATGCGGCCGTCCTCGATGGTCAGCCACCCCTCGTGGACTGCGTCGGGGGTCACGATGCGGGCGTCGGCGAGAGTAAGGCTCATGGAGAAAGGATCACAGATCGGGTGAGGTGGAGGGGCTCGTCGGGGTTGAGCCCGCGGGCGAACGCCCTGGCCACCGACACCCGCTGGGCGCGGACCAGCTCGGCCATCGGGTCCAGGTCGCTCTCGGTGAACGTGCCGCCGGTCGCCTCCACCTGCGCGCGCAGGCCCTCGGGGGCGGTGCCGAGCATCCAGGTGACGCGGCCGGGGCCGGCGATGCTGATCGGGCCGTGGCGGTACTCCATCGCCGGGTAGGCCTCGGTCCACGAGCGGGACGCCTCGCGCATCTTCAGCGCGGCCTCCTGCGCCAGCCCGACGGACCAGCCCGAGCCGAGGAAGGTGACCTGCTCGGCGGTGATCAGCTCGTCGGGCAGCGGCTCGGCCAGGGCCCGCTCGGCGTCGGCGATGACGGGCTCCAGGTCCTCGCCGAGGCTGGCGCGGAGCAGGGCGAGCTGGGTGGTGGCGAACCGGGTCTGCACGACCGAGCGCTCGTCGGCGTGGTCGAGCACGATCACCTGCCCGGCGGCCCGCATGATCGGCGACTCCGGGTCGGCGGTGATGGCCGTGGACGCGGTGTCGAGCCTGGACAGCAGGTCGAGCACCTCGGTGGTGGTGCCGGAGCGGCTCAGCGCCAGCACCCGGTCGTAGCGCCGCCCGGTGGGCGCCTCGGAGGCGGCGAAGGCGTCGGTCTCGCCCTGCCCGGCGCGTTCCCGCAGGGTCGCGTACGCCATCGCGATGAACCAGGAGGTGCCGCAGCCGACGACGGCGACCCGCTCTCCCGGGCGGGGCAGCGCGCCGGCGGGGACGCCGGCGACCGCTCGGCGCCAGCAGTCGGGCTGGGAAGCGATCTCGGCTTCGGTATGGGTGGTCACCGCTACCTCCGTAATGCTTGTTTCTGCATTTTTTATAGCATAAAAGTGCAAAATTGGGCACTGGTGGCTACCGATGCGAGGGTATGCCACGCTTGCCCCCTTGACGGATCTCCGAAGGAGGGTGATCGTGTCCCGATACGACCGGTGGAACGCGATCCTCGAGCTGCTCGCGCAAGAAGGCAGGCTCTCCGTCGAAGACGCGGCCCGCGCGCTCGACGTCTCCACCGCGACCATCCGCCGCGACTTCGACCAGCTCGCCCAGCAGCAGATGCTCATGCGCACGCGGGGAGGCGCGGTCGCCCAGAGCGTCAGCTACGACCTGCCGCTGCGCTACAAGACCGCCCGGCACGCCGACGAGAAGCACCGCATCGCGGCCGCCGCCGCCGAGCTGGTGCGGCCCGGCGCCGTGGTCGGGCTCAACGGCGGCACCACCACCTCCGAGCTGGCCCGAGCGCTGGCCACGCAGGCGACGCTGGAGTCGGGCTTCACGATCGTCACCAACGCGCTCAACATCGCCGCCGAGCTGGTGGTCCGGCAGCACGTGAAGATCGTGGTGACCGGCGGGGTGGCCAGGCCGCAGTCGTACGAGCTGATAGGACCGCTGGCCTCGGGCGTGCTGGAGGAGGTCACGCTCGACATAGCCTTCCTCGGCGTCGACGCGCTCGACGTGGAGCTGGGCGCCTCGGCGCACCACGAGGGCGAGGCGAGCGTCAACCACCTGCTCATCAGCCGGGCGGCGCAGGTCGCCGTGGTGGCGGACTCCTCGAAGCTGGGGAAGCGGGCATTTTCCCGTATCTGCCCCATCGAGGAGATCGACACCCTCGTCACCGACCAGCGGTTGCCCGAAGCCGACGCCGCCCGCTTCGCCGAGGCGGGCGTGAAGGTGATTCGCGCATAACGGGTAGGTATGGACCCAAGTCTCACAACGCAGGGGGAATGCGGATGGCCGCGGGTAAGTGCGTGGCCCGGCTCGGGCCCGTCGAGCGGGGGGCGGCGCTGGCGGCGATGGCGTCGCGCGAGCTGGACGTGGTCGTGGTCGGCGGCGGGGTGGTCGGCGCGGGCATCGCGCTCGACGCCGCCACGCGAGGGCTGGAGGTCGGGCTCGTCGAGGCCCGCGACTTCGCGTCGGGCACCTCCTCGCGCTCGTCCAAGCTGATCCACGGGGGCCTGCGCTATCTCGAACAGCTCAACTTCGACCTGGTCCGCGAGGCGTTGCAGGAGCGGGCGCTGCTGCTGCAGCGCATCGCCCCGCACCTGGTCCGGCCGGTGCCCTTCCTGTTCCCGCTGACCCACTTCGGGTGGGAGCGCCCGTACGTGGGAGCGGGCGTGATGCTCTACGACACGCTCGGCTTCGCCTCCGGGCTCACCAGGGGCGTGCCGGGGCACCGCCACCTGTCCAGGAAGCGGGCGCTGCGGCTGGCCCCGGCGCTGCGGAAGTCCGCCTTCACCGGCGCCGTGCAGTACTGGGACGCGCAGGTCGACGACGCCCGCTACGTGATGACGCTGCTGCGCACCGCCGCCACCTACGGCGCCCACGTGGCGCCGCGCGCCCAGGCGGTCGGGTTCCTGCGCGAGGGGGAGCGGGTGACCGGCGTGCGGGTGCGCGACCTGGAGTCCGGCGACGAGCTGGACGTGCGCGCGCAGCAGGTGGTCAACGCCACCGGCGTGTGGACCGACGACATCCAGGAACTCGTCGGCGGGCGCGGCCAGATCCACGTGCGCGCCTCCAAGGGCATCCACCTGCTGGTGCCGCGCGACCGCATCCACTCGCGCACCGGGCTCATCCTCCGTACGGAGAAGTCTGTGCTGTTCGTCATCCCGTGGGGCCGCCACTGGATCATCGGCACCACCGACACCGAGTGGACCCTGACCAAGGCGCACCCCGCCGCGTCCCGTGCCGACATCGACTACCTGCTCGACCACGTCAACGAGGTGCTCTCGGTGCCGTTGACCAGGGACGACGTGGAGGGCGTCTACGCGGGACTGCGGCCGCTGCTGTCCGGCGAGTCGGACCAGACGTCCAAGCTGTCGCGCGAGCACGTGGTCGCGCACCCGGTGCCGGGCCTGGTGATGACCGCGGGCGGCAAGTACACCACCTACCGGGTGATGGCCAAGGACGCCGTCGACGCCGTCGCCCACGGGCTCGACCAGCGGGTGCCGCCCTCGTGCACCGACCGCGTCGCGCTGGCCGGGGCGGAGGGCTACCAGGCGCTGTGGAACTCGCGTCACCGGATCGCGTACGACTCCGGCCTGCACGTGGCCAGGATCGAGCACCTGCTGCAGCGGTACGGCTCGATGATCGACGAGGTGCTGGCGCTGATCGAGGCCGACCCGTCGCTGGGCAAGCCGCTGCACGGGGCCGACGACTACCTGCGGGCCGAGATCGTCTACGCCGCCACCCACGAGGGCGCCCGCCACCTGAACGACGTGCTGACCAGGCGCACGCACATCTCCATCGAGACCTTCCACCGCGGCACGGCCGTCGCCCAGGAGGCGGCCGAACTGCTCGCCGGCCCGCTGGGCTGGGACGACGAGCAGGTCAAGCGCGAGGTCGAGTACTACACCAAGCGCATCGAGGCCGAGCGCCTGTCGCAGGAGCAGGACACCGACCAGGAGGCCGACGCCATCAGGCTCGGCGCCCCCGAGATCGTGCCGGTCGAGCCCTCGTCATGAGGTGAGCGGGATCCACGCCTGCTTCGCGAGCGTGGCCAGGTCGTTGACCTGCGCGCCCTCGTACGAGAACGTCCAGATCGAGTCGCCGATCACCATCGAGCGCTGGATGCCGGGCTGGTAGGCGAGGCCCTGCTCGGTGCGGCTCGGGTGCTGGATCGTGCCCGTCCTGGTCACCTCGGAGTCGGTGATCTTCAGTACGGTCGCGCCGGTCTCGAACGTGCCGTCGGCGTGGCTGCTGAGGGGGATGACCGCGGTGCCGGTCTTCGGCCAGTAGAGGAACGCGTGCGGGTCCCACTCGGCCTCGGAGCCGGAGTCCTTCTGGAACAGCTGCGAGAGCCTGCGCGGGTTCGCCGGGTCGCCGACGTCGAACAGCGAGATCTGCGTGCCGAGCGTCCGGCCCTCCGTGCTGGCCTCCTGCCCGACGCCGATCAGCCGCCCGTCGCCCGCCGGGTGCAGGTACGCCGAGTAGCCGGTGATCTTCAGCTCGCCGGTGACCTTCGGGGCGGCCGGGTCGCGCAGGTCCAGCGTGTAGAGCGGGTCCACCTGGCGGAACGTGACGACGTAGCCGACCGGGCCGATGAACCGGACCGAGTAGATCCGCTCGCCCTTGCCCAGCCCGCCGACCTGGCCGACGGTCTTCATGCCGGCGGCGTCGAGCACGTGCACGCTGCTGGAGCTGCTCCGGCCGTCGGCGGAGCCGAGCGTGGTGGCGACGCGCAGGTGGCCGTCGTGCTCCGAGAGCGAGTACTGGTTCAGCAGCCGCCCCGGCACCTTGCCGGAGGCCGCGTACGAGGGCGCGCCCGGCCCCGAGACGTCGAACCGGTGCACCTCGGTCTCCTCGGGCGGCGGCCCGCCGGGGGTGGGCTCGTCCGGTGAGGGCTCGGTCGCCGGGGCCTGCTCGACGTCCACCGGCTGGATCGGCCACCACCAGCGCGGGTTGCTCGCCACGTACAGGCTCTGGCCGGTGCCGTAGACGATGTCGCCGTCGGCGGCCAGCGCGATCGGGTCCGACCCGGCGGCGGTGACGCCCTGGGCCAGGTCGAGCGTGTGCAGGGTGAGCATCGAGGTGCCGGTGTACTCGGCCGGGTGGCTGACCCGCTCGCACGGCACCGTGGCCTTCCTGACGGCGCCCGACGCGTCGGTGATCTCGATCTCGGGCAGCCAGGCGGTCAGCGGGGCGCCGCGGACCACGGCCTGGTTCATGGCCTTGCGCTCGGCCTCGCCGACGTTCTCCTTGGCCTCGGGGAAGGCGATGGCGGGCTGGCCGCGGGTGACGAGCCGGACCGTTGAGCCCACCATGCGGGCGTCCACGTGGGCGCCCTCGGGCTTGATCGAACCGATCACCTTCGGCTCGCCCGCGAGGTCGACGAGCACGTACCGGGTCTGGCCCGGCGGCGCGAACCCGTCGGCGATCCGGGTGGTGGCCATGCCGCCGCCCTGGAGCAGCACCAGCGCCCGGTCACCGGAGACGAGCAGGTCGGCGGGGGAGTAGCCGCCGTCGTCGCCCTTCAGGTCGAGCGAGCCGGTGACCTTCCTGGTGGCGGTGTCGATGACCCGGAGGACGCCGCCGCTGACGGTGAAGACGCGGTCGCCGTCGGTCTTGACCAGGTCGGGCTCGTCCACGCCGGCCTCGTGCACGTTCGTGGTGGAGTGGTCGGGGGTCGCCTTGGCCGTGCTGTCCCTGGCCGCCGTCGCGTCCTCCATGTACATGATCTGCGGGCCGCCGAAGCCCCACGGGCCCACGTTCGCGGCCGCCTTCTCGCGCAACCCGGCCAGCAGCTCGTCGCAGTCGCTGTAGGAGACCAGGCGGACTTGCCCGAGCGGGGTGCTGGGCGCCTTGTCAGGGGGTGCCGAGGTGCAGGCGGCGAGAGCCGCCACGAGCGCGGCGGCAGCCGCGATCGGCCGGGTGAGCGTCTTCATGCCCTCACAACGGATCAGCCCGGCGACCGGTTCAAGGGTGAAGATCGGCTCTCCGCGGTGCGCCGACGTCCGCTGCCGATAACTACCGGTCGGTAGCCAACCCGAATATCCTTCTGGCATGCACGTCACCACCGGCAGAACCCGGCAGATCATCGCTCCGTTCACCGGCGAACCCCTCGCCGAACTCCCCCTGGCCGGCGCGGAAGATGTGCGCGAGGCGTACCGCAGAGCGCGGGCGGCGCAGGAGGAGTGGGCGGCCAGGCCCGTGCAGGAGCGGGTGAAGCCGTTCCTGCGGCTGCACGACGTGATCCTGGACCGGCGTGACGAGATCCTCGACCTGCTCCAGGACGAGACGGGCAAGGCCCGTTCGCACGCCTTCGAGGAGGTGCTCGACGTCGCGGGCTGCGTGCTCTACTACGCCCGCCGGGCGCCCGGACTGCTCGCCCCGCAGGGGCGCAAGGGCGCGTTCCCGATCGCCACCCGGGTGAGCGAGCTGCGCCGGCCCAAGGGCGTGGTCGCGCTCATCTCGCCGTGGAACTACCCGCTGTCGCTGGGCGTCACCGACGCCGTGCCCGCGCTGCTGGCCGGCAACGCGGTGGTGCACAAGCCCGACACCCAGACCACGCTGTCCACCCGGTGGGCCGTCGACCTGCTGGTGGAGCTCGGCATGCCGCGCGACCTCTGGCAGGTCGTGCCCGGCGAGCCTGACGAGATCGGCGAGGCGCTGCTCGACGGCGCCGACTACGTGGCCTTCACCGGCTCCACCCGCACCGGCAGGAAGATCGCCGAGGAGGCGGCCAAGCGGCTCGTCGGCTGCTCGCTGGAGCTCGGCGGCAAGAACCCGATGCTGGTGCTCGACGACGCCGACCTGGACCTGGCCGTGCAGGGCGCGATCCGCGCGTGCTTCGCCAACGCGGGCCAGCTGTGCGTCTCGATCGAGCGGCTGTACGTGCACACGTCGCTGTTCGAGGCGTTCGCCGACCGCTTCGCCCGCCAGGTGCGCAACATGAAGCTCGCCCCCGGCCGCGACTGGTCGGTCCAGATGGGCTCGCTGACCCACCGCCACCAGCTGGAGACCGTCACCCGGCACGTCAACGACGCCGTGGCCCGCGGCGCGACCGTGCTCGCCGGCGGGAAGGCCAGGCCGGACCTCGGGCCGCTGTTCTACGAACCGACCGTGCTGACCGGGGTCACCGACGACATGGAGCTCTGCCGCGACGAGACGTTCGGCCCGGTGGTGTCGCTCTACCCGTTCGCCTCCGACGACGAGGCGGTCGAGCTGGCCAACGACACGGCCTACGGCCTGAACGCCTCCATCTGGACCTCCGACACCTCCCGCGGCCGCGCGCTGGCCGCCCGGATCAAGGCCGGCACGGTCAACATCAACGAGGGGTACGGCGCCGCGTACGCCTCCTACGACGCCCCGATGGGCGGCATGAAGGCGTCCGGCCTGGGCCGCAGGCACGGCACGGAGGGCCTGCTGCGCTACACCGAGTCGCAGACCGTGGCTTCCCAGGCGTCCTGGCTGCGCATCGAGCCGCCGTTCGACCTGGCCCAGGAGACGTGGGCGGACGTGCTGACCACCACGCTCAAGGTGATGAAGTGGCTGAGGGTCAAGTGAGCGGGTTCGACGTCGTCGTCATCGGTTCCGGGTTCGGCGGCGGCGTCTCGGCGCTCCGGCTGGCCGAGAAGGGCTACCGGGTCGCGGTGCTGGAGGCGGGGCGGCGCTTCGACCGGTCCTCGCTGCCCGCGACCTCCTGGCGGTTGCGCGACTTCCTGTGGGCGCCGTGGCTGGGGATGAAGGGCATCCAGCGCATCCACCTGCTCCGCGGCGAGAAGGGCACCGGCGTGATGGTGCTCGCCGGGGCGGGCGTGGGCGGCGGGTCGCTGGTGTACGCCAACACGCTGTACGAGCCGCTCGACCCGTTCTACCGCGACCCGCAGTGGGCCTCGATCACCGACTGGAAGGCCGAGCTGGCGCCCTACTACGACCAGGCCAAGCGGATGCTCGGGGTGACGCCCAACCCCGCGCACACCCCGGCTGACGCGGTGATGCTGAAGATCGCCGATCGGATGGGCGTGGGCGGCACGTTCCGCCCGGCCCCCGTCGGCGTCTACTTCGGGCCCGACGGCGCCGACCCGTACTTCGGCGGCGCGGGCCCCGAACGGCGCGGCTGCGTCCAGTGCGGCGAGTGCATGACCGGCTGCCGCCACGGCGCCAAGAACACGCTCACCGAGAACTACCTCTACCTGGCCGAGCGGGCCGGCGCCCGGGTCTACGCCGAGTGCACGGTCACCTCGGTGCGTCCGCTGCCGTCCGGCGGCTACGAGGTGCTGGCCCGGCGGACCGGCTCGGCCAGGCGGCGCCGGGTCTTCACCGCCCGGCAGGTGATCTTCGCGGCCGGGGCCTGGGGCACGCAACGACTGCTGCACCGGCTGCGCGACGACGGCACGCTGCCCCGGATCTCGCCCCGGCTGGGCACGCTCACCCGTACCAACTCCGAGGCGCTGCTCGGCTTCGAGCGGCCGTCGCGCGGCGGCGAGAAGCTCAACGCCGGGGTGGCGATCACGTCGTCCTTCCACCCGGACGCCGAGACGCACATCGAGCCGGTCCGCTACGGCGACGGCTCCAACGCGATGGGCCTGCTGCGCACGCTGCTGATCGACGGCGGCCAGAACCGGTGGAAGGCGTTCGCCCGCGAGGCCGCCCGCCGTCCGCTGCGCGCGCTCGGGCTGCTCGACCTGCGCGGCTGGTCCGAGCGGTCGCTGATCGCGCTGGTCATGCAGGCCAAGGACAACTCGATCACGGTACGGCGCGGCCGGTTCGGGCTGCGTTCCACCCGGGGGCACGGCGAGCCGAACCCCACCTGGATCCCGGCGGGCCACGAGGCGGTGCGGATCGGGGCCGAGGAGGTCGGCGGCGAGCCGCGCGGGTCGTGGCTGGACCTGTTCGACATCCCCGCGACCGCGCACTTCCTCGGCGGCTGCGCGATCGGCGCCTCGCCGGGGGAAGGCGTGATCGACCCGTACCACCGGCTCTACGGGTACGAGGGCCTGCACGTCGTGGACGGGTCCTCGATCGCCGCCAACCTGGGCGTGAACCCGTCGCTGACCATCACCGCGCTGGCCGAGCGGGCCATGGCGCTCTGGCCGAACGCGGGCGAGCCCGACGCCCGCCCGCCGCTCGGCACGGCCTACCGGCCCCTGCCCCCGATCCCCCCGCGCAGCCCAGCGGTCCCCGCCACGGCCCCCGCCGCGCTCCGGCTGATCACCCGCTGACCGCCTCGATCTCGTCCAGGAGCGCCGTCAGGGTGGCGTCGTCCGTGGCCGGGGCCATCACCGTGATCCGCAGGTGGCGGACCCCGGCCAGTTCGGTCGAGGTGAGGTAGAAGGTGCCGTCGCGCATCAGCCGTTCGCGGATCGCCACCTGGTCGCCGTCGCCGTGGCGGAAGCACACGATGTTGCTCTCCGGCTCGTACGGCACCGTGAACCCGGGGCGTTCGCGGGCCAGCTCCCAGAACCGGTGGGCGGTGTCGTACCGGGAGGCCACGTAGTCGCCGAGGCCGCGCTCGCCGCGCCAGGCCAGGTTCATGAACACTTTCAGCCCCAGCTCGGCCTTGGTGCACTCGACCGTACGGGCGATCTGGTCGAAGCCCTGGTCGCCGTAGAACAGGTAGCTGGCCTCCTGCTTGAAGGCCGCGTCCAGGTCGCTCTCCCTGCGCACCAGCACCGCCGCCGACAGGGCCGAGGTGCGCAGCATCTTGTGCGCGTCCCAGATCACCGAGTCGGCCAGCCCGATGCCGTCGAGCAGGTGGGCGTGCCGGTCCGACAGCAGGGCCGAGGCGCCGTGCGCGCCGTCGACGTGGAACCAGACCTCCCGCTCGCGGCACCACTCGCCGATCGCCCGCAGATCGTCGTACAGTCCGGTGCCGGTGGCGCAGGCCGCCGCGACCAGCGCCATCACCCGCTTGCCCGAGATGTCCGGCAGTCTGGCCGGGTCGATCCGGCCCAGTTCGTCCGTCTCCAGCGGCACCACCGCGCGCTGCCCGAGCCCGAGTATCGAGACCGCGCGGGAGATCGAGTAGTGCGCCGACGGCGAGGCCAGGATCACCAGGTCGCCCGGCACGCCCTCCTCCCACGCCTCCGGCGCCACCCGCGCCCTGGCCGCCAGCATCGCCGTCAGGTTGGCCAGCGAGCCGCCGTGCGTCAGCACGCCGCCGCCGGCCGGGAAGCCCACCTTGTCCAGCATCCAGCGCAGGACCTCGAACTCGACCGTGGCCGCCGAGGCGCCCATCTCGTAGATGTTCATCGGGTTGTTGATCGCGCCGTGCACGAGGTCGGCCAGCGCGGCGGGGAAGTCGGGGGAGGCGGTCTGGTGGGCCAGGAACGCCGGGTGGTGCAGCCGCGTGCTCTCGGCGAGGAAGGCGCGCAGGAAGCCGCGGTACGACGCGGGGGTCATGCCGCCCTTGACGATCAGCTCACGCAGGCCCAGCCGGTCCGCCAGCTCGCGCGGCGGCGTGCGCCTGAGCACGGGGGCCTCGCCCCGCTGGCTCTCCGCCACGTAGGCGGACAGCTCCTCGACCGTGATGCCGGCCGACTCGGTGAACTCCTCAACGTTCCACATATCTCGAAATAGTGAGGACATCATCGGCGTGCGGCTAGTGTGGCCGAATTGGAGGGCAATTTCCATGCATAACGCCGAACTGGATTCGATCGACCTGGCCATCCTGGCGGCACTCCAGCGCGACGCCCGGCTGCCGAACAAGGATCTCGCCGAGCGGCTCGGCGTCGCGCCCTCCACCGCGCTCGAACGGGTGCGCGCGCTGCGGCGGCGCGGGATCATCACCGGCTTCCGCGCCTCGGTCGACGTCGCCAAGCTGGGCCGGCCGCTGCAGGCGCTGCTCGCGCTGCGGGTACGGCCGCACACGAGCCAGCTCGTCGACCCGCTGCGGAGCTTCGTGCTGTCGCTGCCCGAGACGATCACGCTCTTCCACGTGGCCGGCGCCGAGGACTTCCTGGTGCACGTGGCCGTGGCCGACGCCGAGCACCTGCACCGGCTCTGCCTGGAGAGGTTCCTGGTACGGCCCGAGATCGTGCACCTGCAGACCACCTTGATCTTCAAGAGTGAGGATCAACCCGTCCAGCGGCCCTCCGAAATGTGAAAATATCCGCCCATGGCCCTGCGGATCACCACCCTCTCCGAGCGCCCCGAGTTCATCCCCACCCTGTGGGACATGGACCACTCCTGGCCGGAGTTCATGATGAAGGACCCGATCGCCGACTTCTTCTACGCGGTCGCCGACACGGCCTACACCGACTACGTCCTGGTCGCCGACGACGACGCCGAGCCGGGCCGGCTGGCCGCGCGGGGCTGCACGATGCCGTTCACGCTCAAGGACGGCGAGCTGCCCGACGACGGCTGGGACGGCGTCATCAGGCGCGCCTGGCTGACCCGCGAGCGCGGCGAGCGCCCCGGCCGGATCTCCGCCCTGGAGATCACCGTCCGCCGCGACCTGCTCGGCAAGGGCGTCTCGCCGCTCATGGTGGCCGCCATGCGCGCCAACGCCGCCCGCCTCGGCTTCGACGAGCTGGTCGCGCCGGTCCGCCCCAACCACAAGCACCTGGAGCCGCACACCCCCATGGCGGAGTACGCCTTCCGCACCCGCCCCGACGGGCTGCCGCACGACCCGTGGCTGCGCGTCCACGTACGGGCGGGCGGCGAGATCGTCAAGGTGGCGCCGCGCTCGATGACGATCGCCGGCACGCTCGCCGAGTGGCGCGGGTGGACAGGCCTGCCGTTCGACCGGCCGGGCCCGGCGGAGGTGCCGGGCGCGCTCAACCCCGTCCACGTCGAACCCGGCCACGATCACGCCGTCTACGTCGAGCCCAACGTCTGGGTCAGCCACCCACTCGGCCGCTAGCGTTTCCGGCATGACGGAACTTCAGCCCAGATTGCGGGCCATCACCGACCTGATGGTCCCGGAAGCACGCGAGTCAGGCGGACGGCACGAGTACGACGGCGCCATCCAGGACCTGTCTCCCGAGGGCGTGCGCGCCGGCCTGACCCGGCTCGGCGACGGCGACCTGCCGGAAGACCCCCACGACGCCCGCCACCTCCAGGTCTTCGAGGAGGGCCTGCGTTTCGAGCTCGGCGAGCTCGCGCTGCACCGCAAGAACCCGCTGCTCCACCTGTCCAACCTGGACCTCGCCTGCTACGACCGCGACTACGGCCCCGAGGAGCAGCGCGCCGCCGCCAAGGCCGCCCACCTGGCGCTCTGGCCGGAAGCGGTACGGCACGCGACCGCCTCGCTCGACCAGGTCAGCGCCCCCGTGGCGCAGTCCCTGCGCGGCGCGGTCAAGGGCCTGGCCGCAGGCGTCACCGACCAGGCCGCTCTGGAGGCGCACACCCGCCTGGTCGCCCACGTCGAGCGGGCGGCGGAGACCGGCGACCCGGACGCCGCGCTCGGCGCGGACGCCCTGGCCCGGCTCATGGGCACCGTCGAGGGCCTGGACGTCGACCTGGGCAGGCTGGCCGAGCGCGCCGACGCCGAGCGCGACCGCCTGACGGCCCGCCTCGCCGACGCCTGCGACCGGCTCGGCCAGGGCGGCAGGCCGCCGCTGGACGTGGTCCGCGAGCTGGTCAAGCAGCACCCCGACGCCGACGGCGTGATCGAGGCGGCCAGGATCGGCACCGAGAAGGCCATCGCGTTCACCCGCGAGAAGGACCTGGTGCCCTACCACGACGGCACGTGCCTGGTCGGCCTCGCCCCCGAGTCACGCCGCTGGGCGATGGCGATGATGTCGTGGAACGCCCCCGGCGAACCCGAAGGCCCGTCCTGGTACCACATCACCCCGCCCGACCCGTCCTGGCCGAAACAGGACGTCGACGAGTGGCTGGAGGTCTTCAGCGAGACCACGCTGCCCGCCATCAACGTGCACGAGGTCGCGCCCGGCCACTTCTCCCACGGCCTGGCCCTGCGCCGGGCGCCGTCGGACGTGCGGCGGCTGCTGCAGTCGTTCTCGTTCGCCGAGGGCTGGGCGCACTACGCCGAGGAGCTCTGCGTCGAGGAGGGGTTCGAGGCGGGCGACCCGCGCTTCGAGATCGGCGTCTGGGTGGAGGCGCTCATCCGCGTCACCCGGCTGGCCTGCGCGATCGGCGTGCACACCGGCGCGATGACCGTCGAGGACGCGGCCGCCCGCTTCGCCTCCCACACCCACCTGGCGGGCCCCGCCGCGATGGCCGAGGCAAGGCGGGCCACCTTCGATCCCACGTACGGGCGCTACACCTGGGGCAAGCTGATCATCATGGATCTGCGCGAGCAGGCCAGGCAGGCGTGGGGCGCGGGCTTCACACTCCAGCGCTTCCATAAGTCCCTGCTCGACCTCGGGTCGCCGCCGCTCGGTCTGCTGTCGATAGACTGAGTGCACCGCATTCGCCTTTGGGGGGTTCCTTCGGTGTCTGAGTTCGACACGGTCCTGGTGGTCGACTTCGGCGCGCAGTACGCGCAGCTCATCGCCAGGCGGGTGCGCGAGTGCCACGTCTACTCCGAGATCGTCCCGTCGACCATGACGGTCGAGGAGATGATGGCGAAGAACCCCAAGGCGATCATCCTGTCCGGCGGTCCCTCGTCCGTCTACGCCGACAACGCCCCCGACGTGCCCCACGGCCTCTTCGAGACCGGGGTGCCCACGTTCGGCATCTGCTACGGCTTCCAGGCGATGGCGAGGGCCCTGGGCGGCGAGGTGGCCCGCACGGGCGTCGCCGAGTACGGCGGCACCTCCCTGGAGGTCCTCGACGAGGGCGTGATCTTCGCGGGCCTCCCGTCGGCCCAGAAGGTCTGGATGTCCCACGGCGACAGCGTCGCCGCCGCCCCCGAGGGCTTCCTGGTGACCGCCTCGACCCGCGAGACCCCGGTCGCCGCCTTCGAGCACCCCGGCCGCGGCCTCTACGGCGTGCAGTTCCACCCCGAGGTCCTCCACAGCGAGCACGGCCAGCAGGTGCTCAAGCACTTCCTGGAAGCGGCCGGCTGCCGCCCCAGCTGGACCATGCTCAACATCGTCGAGGAGTCCGTCGAGGCGGTCCGCCGCCAGGTCGGCGACGGCCGCGCCATCTGCGCCCTGTCCGGCGGCGTCGACTCCGCGGTGGCCGCTGCGATCGTGCAGCGGGCCATCGGTGATCGGCTGACGTGTGTGTTCGTCGACCACGGGCTGCTCCGCAAGGGGGAGGCGGAGCAGGTCGAGCGCGACTTCGTGGCCGCCACCGGGGTGCGGCTGCGGGTGGTCGACGCCTCGGATCGTTTCCTGAAGGCTCTCGAAGGGGTCTCCGACCCGGAGGAGAAGCGCAAGATCATCGGCCGGGAGTTCATCCGGGTCTTCGAGGACGAGCAGCGCGCCATCATGGCCGACGGCCCGGTGGACTTCCTGGTGCAGGGGACGCTCTATCCGGACGTGGTGGAGTCCGGCGGGGGCACGGGCACGGCCAACATCAAGTCCCACCACAACGTGGGCGGGCTGCCTGAGGACCTGCAGTTCAAGCTGGTGGAGCCGCTGCGCACGCTCTTCAAGGACGAGGTGCGGCGGGCCGGCGAGGAGCTCGGGCTGCCGTCGGCGATGGTGTGGCGCCAGCCGTTCCCGGGGCCGGGTCTCGGCATCCGCATCGTGGGCGAGGTCACGCGGGAGCGTCTCGACCTGCTGCGTGAAGCCGACGCGATCGCTCGTGAGGAGCTGTCGCGGGCGGGGCTCGACCGGGAGATCTGGCAGTGCCCGGTGGTGCTGCTCGCCGACGTGCGCTCTGTGGGGGTGCAGGGGGATGGTCGTACGTACGGGCATCCGGTGGTGCTGCGGCCGGTGACGTCCGAGGACGCGATGACGGCTGACTGGTCGCGGGTGCCCTACGACGTGCTGTCGCGGATCTCCACGCGGATCACGAACGAGGTGCGCGAGGTCAACCGGGTGGTGCTGGACGTCACCAGCAAGCCCCCGGGCACCATCGAGTGGGAGTGACCCCGGGCCGGCGATCAGCCGGGATGGACCGTGGGCGGGATGATCTCGTAACGCGCGACCTTCTCCCGGGGAGTGGCTCTGCGTTGCTCCATGGTGACGAAGTCCCCGTGGGCGGGCACGGTCACCCGGGAGAAGAAGACTCCTTTCCTGCAGTGGTCGCACCAGAACTCCGCCCTGCCCACCGACGTGTCGTCCGCCGGCACCACGAACAGCAGGCGTAGCGCCGGTCGGCCGCAGCTGGGGCAAGGGGAGGCGCTGAGGGACCGAGGGTCCTTCTCCGCCTCGACATAGGCGTGGAGCCACTTATCGTAGAGCTCACTCATGGATTTTCTCGGTGGGCGATCCCGTCACGCCTCAGGCGGGATGACGCGGAAGTTCGGGATGTGCTCGTATCCCTCCGCCAGGTCTCCGCTGATTCGCTCTGCGCCCGCGGGAATATGCCCCGCGTTCCGCAGCTAATCCGTGATCCAGGGCATGTTCGGGTGCGAAACCGCAGGTCGGTGGCTTGCGACTTTGTGGAAACGGCGGAAGGCCCT
>NZ_JBITHT010000015.1:0-76052 GCF_044458265.1 Nonomuraea sp. NPDC050478
CCAGCCACGCCCGTAGTCCGACCGGCGGGTCTCCGACCAGCCGACCTAACCCAACCCCACCGATGAAAGGGACATCAACTCGCAGAACGCACTCTTACGGGGAAGCGCTCCCAAAGGTGTGTGTCGGGCTGGCCGTGTGTGGCTTGATGGAAGCCTCGGCGAGAGAATCCGTCCCGTCACTGGTCTGCCTGCTCGGCCACCCCGGCGCGCACCGCCTTCGGATATCCCTGAGCCGGTGAGGATGCACATGACGGAGTTCAAGAAGCCCAAGGCGCGTCGAATCGTGGGCGGGGTCGACACGCATGCTGACACTCATCACGCCGCGGTGGTGTTGATGAACGGACGCCGGGTGGCCGATCGCGAGTTCCAGGCGACCAGAGCGGGATACGCGAACCTGCTGCAGTGGATGCGTTCCTTCGGCCGGCTGCATGCGGTGGGAGTCGAAGGTACCGGCTCCTACGGTGCCGCTCTGGCTCGCCACCTGAGCAGCGCGAAGGTCAAGGTGATCGAGGTCAATCGTCCTGACCGGCAGCAGCGCAGGGCCAAGGGTAAGTCTGATCCACTGGACGCCTATTCCGCTGCCGAAGCTGTCCTGGCGGAGAGGGCCGGCGCCGTCCCGAAGAGCGGGAACGGGGTGGCCGAGTCGATCCGTGTGCTGCATGTGGTCCGCGCCGGCGCGGTGAAGGCGCGCACCGCCTGCATCAATGAGCTGCAGGCGCTGATCGTCACCGCCCCGGCAGAGCTCCGCGAGCAGCTGGCCGGTCTGAAGAAGGCCCGGCTCGTCGATGCCTGCCTCCGGTTAAGGCCGTCCGCCGATCTGGCGGACCCCGCTCAGAGCGTCAAGGCGGCGCTGCGGTACCTCGCTGCTCGCTACCGCGCCCTCAGCGCCGAGATCGACGCCACCTACAACCAGTGGAAGGCGCTGATCGAGCAGGCCCGGCCCGAATTGCTCACCACCCTAGGCGTGGGTGTGGAGACCGCCGCACAGCTGCTGACCACCTGCGGCGACAACCCCGATCGACTGCGCTCCGAGGGATCGTTCGCGGCCCTATGCGGGGTATCGCCCGTCCCCGCATCCAGCGGCAAAACCCGACGCCATCGGCTCAACCGTGGCGGCGACCGGCAGGCTAACCGCGCCCTGTACGTCATCGTGCTGTCTCGTATGTCCTGCGATCCATCGACCCGTGCCTACGTTGAGCGCAGAACCACCGACGGGCTGTCCAAGAGAGAAATCATCCGCTGTCTGAAGCGATACGTCGCCCGCCAGCTCTACAAGATCATCATCCGCCCTCAGGCGCCAGTAACCGAATCGTCCGCCCTCGCTTGACACGCCATAGAAGCATCGTGCCGCCATCCCGTATCCGCCCGCGCCCTTGCCCACTTGGCCGATGCACAGGGCAGGTCTCCGATCTCCATGGTGGACTTCGCGGTGGCGTCGGTGAACGAGGCTGAGCCGCCGCGACACCGCTTGGTGAGGTACGTGGTCGGCTACGACAGTTCTGGCAGCATGCGCGGCACATGTCCCGTGAGACTTGTCAAGGAGATCGGCATGACCATCGCCTCGTACCCCGTGACCGACCCCGTCGCCGAGCACGGGGAAGGGCCCGTCTGGTCTGGCCGGTGGGGCGGACTGCGGTGGGTCGACATGCTGGCCGGCGACGTGCTGATGCTCGACCTCGACGGCAACGTGCGCCGCCGCCATGTGGCAAAGGTCGCCGCTGTCGTACGGCCGCGCGTGTCGGGAGGCTACGTGGTCGCGGCAGAACGCGAGTTGCTGCTGGCCGACTCCGATGACCTGGACGCCCCGCTGCGCTCGCTCGGCGAGGCGTGGACTGACCCTGCGATCAGGATGAACGAGGGCGGTTGCGACCCCGACGGCCGCTTCTATATTGGCACCATGGCCTACGACGAGAGTCCCGGACGCGGCTCGTTCTACGTGGCCGAACCCGATGGGACGCTGCGGATGGTCCTGCCCGAGGTGACGATCTCCAACGGCTTCGACTTCAGCCCGGACGGCTCCCTCGCCTACTACACCGACACCGCGACCGGGCGCGTGGACGTGTTCGACTATGATCCGGAGGGCGGGCTCAGCGGGCGCCGCCCGTTCGTATTCATCGACCGGGAGGTTGGGGCTCCGGACGGCCTGACAGTCGATGACGAGGGCGGAGTGTGGGTGGCGCTGTGGCAGGGAGCAGCCGTCCACCGCTACGACGTCGGCGGCCGCCTCGACGCGATCGTCGGCCTGCCGGTGCGCAAGGTCACCTCGGTCGCCTTCGGAGGCGAGAATCTGGACCGCCTGTTCATCACCACCTCGGCGCGGGACGTGGACCGCGCTGAGCAGCCGGAGGCGGGTTCCCTCTTCGCCGCCGACCCCGGCGTGCCAGGTCGCCCGGTCTTGCCGACGACACTCTGACCGGGTGCTCTATCGCCCTGGCCTAAACGACGAACGGCGGCTATCCCGAAGCCGCCCGTGCGGAGTACGCCGACCTGCATGCCACCCGATGTCGCGCGGGTGGTCACAGCGGAAGTCTGCCTGAACTCGGCCGGCGCTGATCCTACGGCGGAAGAACAACAGGGGGCAGAGGGCGAGGGGACGGCCAGGGCCGTGGCCCTGGCGAGCCCGCCCGGCCCGGCTTCGGCTGCGCCGCGACGGTCTCCAAGCTGGTGACCTGGCCGCCCTGCCGGCGGCGCTCACTCACTGACGCTGGTGGCGGCGTGGCGCGGACCGGCGTACCGCCAGAAGAAGTTGACCAGCACGGTGATCCGGTTGCGTCCGCCCAGCAGGTACGCCACATGAATGAAGATCCACACCAGCCACGCGGGCCACCCACGCATGGTCAATCCGTTGGACAACTGCAACACGGCCTCGGCCCGGCCCACGGTCGCCATGATCCCCGGATCCCGGTACGAGAACGGCCGCAACGGTAGTCCCTGAGCCGCAGCCAGGACCTGCTTGCCCACGTGCTTTCCCATCTGGATCGCCGGCTGAGCGAGCTGCGGCAGTTGCTCGGGCGGTCCGGCCAGGTCGCCGGCCACGAAGATCTCGGGATGCTTCGGCACACTCAAAGCCTCGGTGACCCTGATCCTGCCGCCCTTGGTCTGCGGCAGCCCCCATTCCGCCACGTAGGCGGGCGCAGTCACGCCGAGCGCCCACACGGTCACGTCGCTCGGCACGTGCGTCCCGTCGACGATCCCCACCGCATCCGGTTCCACGGATGCCACGGTGGTGCCCAGCCGCAGTCGCACCCCTCGCTTGCGCAGCGCGCCTGCCGCCGCATTTCGCAGCAGCGGCCTGTACGGCGCCAGCACGAAGTCGAAGCGCTCCACCAGCGTCACGCTCGTCTGGTCGGGACGAATCTCGGGATGCGTCAGCGGCAGCGTGCGCCGCCGCAGTTCGGCCAGCGTCCCGGCAATCTCGACCCCGGTCGAGCCCCCGCCCACCACCACGACATGGACGCTGTCGCGCCGGCCCGCCACCGCGTCCTCCAGACAGTGCTGGAGCCGCCGCCGCAACGCTGCCGCGTCGTTGAGCGAATAGAGCGGCTGTGCGTTCTCCGGCGCGCCCGGCACGTCGTACCAGTTGGTGGTCACACCGGTGGCCAGCACGAGAAAGTCGTAGTCCAGCGTGCTTCCGTCATCCAACTCCACGCGCCGCTTCTCGGGCAGCACCTTGCTTAGTGCACCGCGGCGGGCGCGCACGTTCGGCCACTTGGCGGCGTAGGTCCTGATGGGGTATGACACGTCGGACATGCTCATCCCGGCCGTAGCCACCTGGTAGAGCAGGGGTTGGAAGGTCGAGTACGGGTTGTGGTCGATCAGCGTGACCAGCGCACCTGCCTTGGCCAGCGTTCGCGCCGCGGCCAGCCCGGCGAAACCGGCTCCCACGATCACGACGCGGGTTCTTCGTCTCATGACCATCTCCCTGCCCCGTGCCGCCCCCTCGGAGGCCCAAAGCATGCCCAGTGTCCGTTGAACCCGAGGGACGCAGGAACCGCGCCTCGTACTACCTGGGCGTATGCGGGACCGTTCGCTGGTGCTGTCGACCAGCCTCGTCCAGTACTGTCTCGGCGCTTCAGGGTGACCTGTTCGAGATCGTCAGGCATCGACACGGGCTCATCGCTGCCCCAGATCGGCGAGGAGACCGACCGACACCGCGATAACGACGGTGCCGAAAAGATAGGAAAGCAGGGCGTGCCCAAAGGCGACTTTCCGGATGCGGGTGCTGGCCAGCACATTGTCCGATACTCCGTAAGCCATCCCCACGGTGAACGCCGTGTAGGCGAAGTCGCTATAGCTCGGCGGCTGCTCCTGCCGGAAGTCGATGCCTCCCTCAATTTCGACATAGTACAAGCGTGCGTACTTGAGGGCGAAAACGGTGTTCGTCAAAGTCCAGGACAGGACCACGGTCACCAAACTCAAGATCACCGCGATTGCGGCAACAGGGTCCTGATCGCTGCCCGGGCGGAGGAGGGCCGCCACGACAGCCGCGAGACTGGCCACCGCAGCGATCAGGATGCCCGTGTCGGTGGTGTGTGTCCCACCTTCCTGTTCGGCGATGCGCTTGGTCCCCTCGTGGTCCTGCGACCAGCTGATCAGCCACGCCCACGCCAGGACGAGGGAAACAGCCACATCCCAAGTGACGAAGAAGAACAGTTCAGGGGCGCCGATGAGCGCGACGCCCCCGCCGGCCACGGCACCGAGCAGGACGCACATCAAAACTAGCCGCAAGGAAAGTATCCGCCGTCCGCGACGCTCCCACGCTGCCCTCACTGCACCAGAGTGTCATAGGACGGGCCGACGCCACCCCTTTTGACGTGCGAGTCCAGCGCACGCTCGCCGTCGCTGACCTCGCTCTCGCCCTTCCGACACCGGGAAATTACCCGTCGGCCCCGAGCACAGCCAGATCAGCGGCGGTAACCGGCCATGGCCTCCAACCGTGCGATCCGGTCGGCGATCGGTGGGTGGGTGGAGAAGAGCCTCCCGATGCCCCCGCCACGGAACGGGTTGGCGATCATGAGATGCGAGGTCGAGGAGAGCCGGCCGGTCTCCGGCAGCGGCAGTTGCCGGGTGCCCGCATGGATCTTCCGTAGCGCGCTGGCCAGCCCGATCGGGTCACGGGCCAGCCGGGCGCCGGACTCGTCGGCCTGATACTCCCGTGCCCGGGAGATGGCCATCTGGATCATCCCGGCCGCCACCGGCCCGAGGACCATCATCAGGAGGGCCCCCAGGAGGCCGGGACCCTCGTCATCGTCTCCCCCGCCGAAGAACCCGGCTATGTAGGCCAGGTAGGTGACCATCGTGGCCAGGGCCCCTGCCACGGAGGAGATCAGGATGTCGCGGTTGTAGACGTGCGACAGTTCGTGCCCGAGGACAGCGCGCAACTCGCGTTCGTTCAGCATCTGGATGATCCCGCTGGTCACACAGACTGCGGCATGACGCGGATTGCGCCCGGTGGCGAACGCGTTCGGCTGCAGAATTCGGCGAAATGTACAGCCGGGGCATGGGCTGGCGCGCCTCCTCCGACAGTTCGCGGACCATCTGGTGCAGCGCGGGCCAGTCACCGGGGCCGACAGGCTGCGCATGATCGCCGACAGTGCGATCTTGTCGGAGAAGAAGTAGGCGACACCGTTGCTGACGAGCGCGACCAGGACGGCGATCTGTATTCCGGTGCTGCCGCTGAGCCACCACCCCGCCAGGATGATCAGAGTAGACAGGGCGCCGAGCAGCGCCGCGGTACGCAGACCGTTGTGACGCATGGCGTCCTCCTTTCTCGAACACATCTCCTACCTATCGCGCTCGAGCCCATCCTCCCTGTGGTGTGGGGCCAGGCCTGCCTGTATCCGAGCAGCCGCCATCCGATCGCGTGGCGAGCGGAGGCAGCGGCAAAGCGCCGAATCTCGTCATAGCAGCAGGTCGAAGACACGGATTGTGCGTGTCCACTCCTCGCTTCCCGGATTCTTACGATCAGGCCCCATGACCCTGATCGCCCTGGCGAGCGCCACGGAGAGCCCACCCGCCACGGCCGGCAGCCGAGCCTCGGTTTCTTCGCTGAGCGACAGATCCAGCGGAGGCAGCGCCGCGAGTTCCGCCAGGATCGATGTCAGGTCCAGTTCCTCGTCCAGGTCCCGGAAGTCGTGCATGTTCTCCTGCAGTCCTTTGGTGATGGGCAGGTCCCAGAACTGGATGATGTCGCGCCGGTTCGACTTCGCGGCGGCCTCGGCGACAATGAGCATGTCGTACAGTTTGCGGTTGACGAAGTCGCTGTAGCGCTTGAGATCGGCCTTGTCCACGTCGAGTCCCGCGGCGGCGCGAAAGAAGTGCTCGAATCTGGAAACTGCGATCACGGGCATGTGGATCACCGTCCTTCCTATTGAGTGCCTGTGGTGGTGAATCTCTCGTGCACCAGGCGTACCGCCATGGCACCTTCTCCGACTGCGGACGCGACCCGCTTGACCGAGCCGCTGCGAACGTCGCCGACGGCGAATACGCCCATATGCCCGGTTTCCAGGGAAAGGGGGGTACCCCAGGGCGACGTGCCCTGACCCGTGACAATGAAGCCGCGGTCGTCCAGCGGGACGGTCCCCTTGAGCCATTCAGTGTGCGGCTCGGCTCCGATGAAAACGAACAGCGCGCTGGTCTGGATCTCCAGGAGTTCTCCTGTTCGCGTGTTCTGCGCGCGAACAGCCTGTAGCGTGCGGTCTCCGAGCAGTTCGCGTACCTCGGTGCAGTACATGATTTCGATGCCGGGAGTTCGGTCGATCTCGTCGGCGAGGTAACGGGACATACTCCCGTGTACGTCGCCGCCGCGCACGAGCATGCGCACCGACGACGCGTTTCCGTTCAGGTAAAGCGCCGCCTGGCCCGCGGAGTTCCCGCCGCCGACGACGACCACGGGCGATCGCCGGCACATGCGCAACTCGAACGGTGTCGCCGCATAGTAGACGCCGGATCCTTCGAATTTTTCGAGATGGGGAACATCAAGCTTCCGATAGCGGGCGCCGGTCGCGATGATCACGGCGTGGGCCTTCACGGCGCACTCGCCCTCCACGATGATGCCGTAGTGGCCCTCACGCGGTTCCAGCTCACTCGCCTCGGCGGGGACCGTCAGGCGGGCGCCGAACTTGCCCGCCTGGATGACGGCACGCTCGGCGAGCTCGGCGCCCGAGATCCCCGTAGGAAAACCGAGATAGTTCTCAATGCGGGACGAGGTGCCCGCCTGGCCGCCCGCGGCTACGGCATCGAGCACGACGGTTGTCAGGCCGTCAGAGGCCGCGTACACGCCGGCGGCCAGGCCTGCGGGTCCCGCGCCTACGACGACCACATCGCATACGGTGGCGCTCGACGCAGGGGCGAGCAGGCCGATGGTCTTCGCCAGTTCGGCGGTGGTCGGGTTACGCAGCACCTGGTCGCCGCGCCAGATCACCACCGGGGTGTCGTGCGGGGAGAAGCGCAGCTCGCGCAGGAGCGCGTCCGCGGCTTCGTCCTCCTCCAGGTCGATCCACCGGTGAGGGATCCTGTTGCGTGCGGCGAACTCGCACAACCGCCGGGCATCGGGTGAGTATCGGGAGCCGATGATGCGGAACCCGGCGTCCAGACCGATCAGCAGGGTGCGGCGGGTCAGGTAGGACCGCAGGATGAGGTCGCCGAGCGCTGGATCGCCCGCCACGATCGTCCGTATCTCGTCGGCCGGCACGGCCAGCACCTCGCCGGGCTCCCGCACGACCGCGGTCACGAATCCCGCCTGGCCGGTGAGGAGGCCGAGCTCGCCGAGGAATCGTCCGGTGCCGTGGACGGCGATCGTCCGCTCCTTCGCGCCGTACCCCTCGACCACGGCCACCTTGCCCTGCAGGATCACGATGAACTCACGGAGCTGCTCGCCCTCCCGGTGCAAAATGTCGCCCGGGGACACGGATCGCCGCTCGCCGTGCCGCGACAGCTCGGCGATCTGATGCTCGTCCAGCCGGGGATAGGCCCCGCACAGGTCAGGCGTCTGGACCACGTCGGCCGGCGAGGCCGTCATGACGGTGCCCCTACTGTGTCTTCGACCCACTCGCGCAACTGCGGCGCGGGCGGCGCGCCTGCGCGTTGCGCCACGACGCGGCCCTCGTGCAGCACCATGAGCGTCGGGACGGCCGTGATCGTGTATCGGCGGGCGAGGGCCGGAGAGCCGTCCACGTCGACTTTGACGAGTTTGAGCCGTCCCGCCATCTCGCGAGCGAGCTGTTCGAGTGCCGGGGTGACTGTCCGGCACGGGGCGCACCACTGTGCCCAGAAGTCGACCAGGACGGGAAGGTCGGCTTGTTCGGCGACCTCGGCGAAGGTGCTGTCGTCAGCGTCGGCGATCCACGGCAGCGGCTGGTGGCAGATCCCGCACTGGGGCCTGCCTCGGTAGGCGTCCGGGACCCTGTTGGGTCTGCCGCAGTTGGCGCAGTTCACGGTGTGCATGTCAGGTCCTAGGCGGATAGAAGGTGACGTTCAGCTCACCCTTGTCAGCACCGACCGTGATGGTTGACCCGTCAGGCACGTCGCCAGCGAGCAGGGCGCGTCCGATCCTGGTCTCCACCTCGCGGGCGATGAACCGGCGCAGTGGCCGGGCACCGTAGACGGGGTCGTAGCCCTGGTTGGCGATGAGCCGGCGTGCGTCCTCGGTGACCTCCAGGGTGAGCCGGCGGCTGGCCAGGCGGTTTCTGATGTCGGTGAACATCAGGTCGACGATGCGCTCAATCTCGGCCTCGGTCAGCGGCTTGAACAGCACGATGTCATCGACCCGGTTGAGGAACTCGGGCCGGAAGTGCCGGCGCAGCTCCCCCATCACGCTCTCGCGTGCCTGAGGCTTGATCTCCCCGTCGGCGGTGACCCCGTCCAGCAGGTGCTGGGAGCCGATGTTCGAGGTCATGATGACCACGGTGTTGCGGAAATCGACCGTGCGGCCCTGCGCGTCGGTCAGCCGCCCGTCGTCCATGATTTGCAGCAGCGTGTTGAACACATCCGTGTGGGCCTTCTCGATCTCGTCGAACAGCACCACCGAGTACGGCTTGCGCCGCACCGCCTCCGTGAGCTGACCGCCCTCCTCATAACCGACGTAGCCCGGCGGAGCACCGACGAGCCGGCTGACGGTGTGACGCTCCTGGTACTCGCTCATGTCGATGCGCACCATGTTGTCCTCGGTGTCGAACAGGGCCGCCGCGAGGGACTTCGCGAGCTCGGTCTTGCCGACCCCGGTGGGTCCGAGGAACAGGAACGATCCGATGGGGCGCCGAGGATCCTTGATGCCGGAGCGAGCGCGGATGACGGCGTCGGCCACGAGCCGCACGGCCTCCTCCTGCCCGATGACACGTTCGTGCAGGATTTGATCGATCTTGAGCAGTTTGTCCCGCTCCGCCTCCTGCAGCCGGGTCACGGGGATGCCGGTCCAGCGGGAGACGATGGACGCGATCTCGTCCTCCGTGACGACCTCGCGCAGCAGCCGGTGGCCGTTCTGCCGGGTACCGAGCCGCTCCTCCTCGGCGTGCAGCCGGCGTTCCAGTTCGGGGAGCCGGCCGTGGCGCAGTTCGGCGGCGCGGTTGAGGTCGTAGGCACGTTCGGCCTGTTCGGCCTCCCGCCGCACGCTCTCCAGCTCCTGCCGCAGGCTCTGCACCTTGCGCAGGGCCGACCGCTCGGCCTCCCACTGTGCCCGCATCGCCTCGGCCTCGGCACGCGAGGCGATCAGCTCCTTGCGGAGCTCTTCCAGACGGGACCGGCTCGCGGGGTCGTCCTCCTTGGCCAGCGCGGCCTCCTCGATCTCCAGCCGCATTACCTTCCTGGTGAGCGCGTCGAGCTCGGCCGGCATGGAGTCGATCTCGGTACGGATCATCGCGCACGCCTCATCGACCAGGTCGATGGCCTTGTCCGGCAGGAACCGGTCGGCGATGTAGCGGTGGCTCAGCGTGACCGCGGCGACGAGCGCGCTGTCCTGGATCTTCACGCCGTGGAAGACCTCCAGCCGCTCGCGCAGGCCGCGCAGGATCGACACAGCGTCCTCGACCGAGGGCTCGTCGATCAGTACCGGCTGGAACCGCCGCTCCAGGGCGGCGTCCTTCTCGATGTGCTGGCGATACTCCTGCACCGTGGTCGCGCCGATCATGTGCAACTCGCCCCGGGCCAGCATCGGCTTGAGCATGTTGCCCGCGTCCATGGCACCCTCGGTCGCCCCGGCACCGACCACAGTGTGCAACTCGTCCACGAACAGCAGGATCCGCCCCTCCGCCGCCTTCACCTCGTTCAGCACGGCTTTGAGGCGTTCCTCGAACTCCCCGCGGTACTTGGCTCCCGCCACGAGCGAGCCCATGTCCAGGCTGAAGATGGTCTTGTCACGCAATCCCTCGGGCACGTCGCCGCGGACGATGCGCTGGGCCAGCCCCTCGACGACGGCCGTTTTACCGACGCCGGGATCGCCGATCAGGACCGGGTTGTTCTTGGTCTTGCGGGACAGGATCTGGATCACCCGCCGGATCTCCTCGTCACGGCCGATCACCGGATCGAGCTTGTCCGCCCGGGCGTCGGCGACCAGGTCTCGCCCGTACTTCTCCAGCGCCTCGTAGGCGACCTCGGGCATGGCCGAGGTGACCCGCTGGTTGCCCCGGACGGCGGTGAGCGCCTCCAGGAACCGGTCCCTGGTCACACCCTGGCCGTGCAGCAGCTGTCCTGCCGCAGTCGTGGAGCCCTCCTCGATCAGGGCCAACAGCAGGTGTTCGACCGAAACGTATTCATCCTTGAGCCGGCTCGCCTCCCGGTCCGCGGCGTCGAGCAGCCGGGCCAGGCGTTGAGTGAGGAACACCTGGCCAGGGGCGGTGCCTGGGCCGCTGACCTTGGGACGGCGCGTCAGCTCCGCCTCTAGATCGGCGCCAAGACGTTGCGTGTCGGCACCTGCTTGTTGCAGCAGCCGAGGTGTCAGCCCATCGGGCTGGTCGAGCAGGGCCAGCAGGAGATGCTCCCCATCGACCTCGGTGTGACCGTGCCGCAGCGCCTTGGTCTGGGCGTCGTGCAGGGCCTCCTGCGACTTCTGCGTCATCTTGTTCGGGTCCATTCCCATCCCCCTAGCGTCGTGGCGAAGGGCCGCGCAGGGCGGTCTCGAGCTCCGCGATCCGGTCGAGGAGGTCGATCACCACGCCGATCGCGGCGTAGTTGATGGACAGGCCCTCGTGCAGCCGCTGAATGCGGGCGGCCGCCATGACCTGGGAGGGGGTGAAGCACAGCTCCCCCCTGGCATCCCTGTCCGGCTCCAGCAGTCCGAGCGTTACCAGCCGGCGGACGATCTCCGGGTGCAGCCCCGTGACCCGCGCGTAGGAATCGAGGTCCAGCCGGGCCGGGCGTACCAATGCGTAGATCACGAGCGCCTCCTCGGGTCGAACCGCGATGCGGCAGCGAGCTGCTCGAACAGGCGTCGCTCCTCGTCGGTGAGCGTGGCCGGCACCATGATCCGGACTTCCGCGAAGAAGTCACCCGCGGGGCCGCTCGGGTTGCGCATGCCGCGCCCTCTCAAGCGCAGGCGACGGCCGCTGGACGTGCCCGGCGGCACTTTCAGCTTCGCCTCGCCGCCTGGTGTGTCGATGGGCACCGTAGCGCCCAGTGCCGCCTCCCAAGGAGCGAGTGGCAGGGCGGTGTGGATGTCGCGGCCCTCCACGCGATACCGAGGATGGTCGGCGATCTGCACGATCAGGTGCAGATCGCCTGCCGGCGCCCCGTCGCTTCCTCGCCCGCCCTGCCCGGCGAGCCTGATGCGCTGCCCGTTCGTGACCCCCGGCGGGATCGTGACGTCCACGCGCCTGCCACCGGGCAGTGTGATTCCGCGACGGCCGCCGCGGTAGGCCTCCTCGACGGTCAGCGTGAGCTGCGCCTCCTGGTCTGCACCGGGCACAGGGCCCCAGCGCTGCCTGCCACGGCCGCCGAACATGCCGCTGAGCAGGTCATCCAGGTCAACGTCTGTGCCGAACCCAAAGCCTTCGGCCGGTGACGACCGCCAGGTGCCGCCCGAAGCGCGCGTGCCTGCGCGGGCGTAGTCCGCGGGGTCTACGTGGGGCGGCACCTGGCGGAAATCGTGGCCGAAGGCGTCGTAGCGGCGACGCTGCTCGGGATCAGAAAGCACAGCGTAGGCCTCCGAGATCTCTTTGAACCTGTCCTCTGCCCCCGGATCTTTGTTGACGTCCGGGTGGTAGGCGCGCACAAGCTTGCGGTAAGCGCGCTGGATCTCGTCCGCGTCGGCGTTCCTGTCCACGCCGAGCACCTCATAGAAGTCCCGCCGTGTGGCCATCATCCCGCCTTCTTCGCGACGGCGACTCTTGCGGGCCGCAGTTGCCGCTCACCCTCGCCGTAGCCGGGCCGCAGCACTTCCACGACGTTGCCAGGCTCGACACCGGCCCGTTCGACGGCGGCCACCGCCTCGTGGCGCGCCGGGTCGAAGACGACGCCCGTCTCGTCCTGTCGTGGGTAGCCCAGGTTGGACAGGACGGCGACGGCTTGGTCGCGCACCGCTCGCACCCCGTCGAGCACCGCCTTCGCGTCGTCGTCGCGGCACGCATGGCTCAGCGCGAGCTCGAGATTGTCCAGGACAGGCAGCCACGCGGCGGCGACCCTGGCGCGTTCCTCGGCCCGCAGCCGCTCGTTGTCGCGGGCGATCCGCTTGCGGAGGTTATCCAAGTCTGCGACGGCGCGCAGCCACCGGTCCTCCAGCTCCGCGAGTTTGGCGTCTGTCTCCGCAGATGCGGCGGCACTCTCCTCACGGGGTTCCTTCCGGACATCGGGTACGTTCTCGTTCATGTCAATCGGGCTCCGAGGTGGAGAACTCCGCGTCGATTACGTCGTCGCCGGCGCCCGGGGCGCTTTCCTCCCGAGCCTGGGGAGGCACCCCAGGCGTCTCTGGCCGGCCACCGGCGGCGCCGAGTCCGTGGTACACCTGCTGCAGTTCGCCACTGAGTGACCGCAGCCGGTCGATCGGCACCTCTTCCTTGATCGCTTGGCGGGCCTCCTCGATGAGCTGCTCCGCACGTGCCTTCTCGTGCACGGGTACGGTGTCCCCGAGCTCCTGTAGCCGGCGCTCCACCTGGTAGGCGACCGAGTCCAGCTCGTTGCGAGCGTCGATGGTCTCTCGGAGCCTGGTGTCCTCGTCACGGTGCTGCTCGGCGTCCGCCACCATCCGCTCGATCTCCGACTTGTCCAGGTTGGAGCTCTCGCTGATGGTGATCCGCTGCTCGGCCCCGGTGTCCTTGTCCCGGGCGGAAACGTTGAGTATGCCGTTGGCGTCGACGTCGAAGGTGACCTCGATCTGCGGCACCCCTCGTGGCGCGGGCCGGATGTTCTCCAAACGGAAACGCCCGAGCACTCGGTTGTCGGCGGCGCGCTCCCGCTCACCCTGCAGGACCACGATGTCCACGGCGCTCTGGTTGTCCTCCGCCGTAGAGAACGTCTCGGTCCGGCGGGCCGGGATAGTGGTGTTGCGCTCGATGACCTTGGTCATGAGCCCGCCCATCGTCTCGACACCGAGTGAGAGCGGTGTGACGTCGAGCAGCACGACGTCCTGCACCTCGCCCTTGATGATGCTCGCCTGGACCGCCGCTCCGATGGCGACCACCTCGTCCGGGTTCACCGTCATGTTGGGGTCCTTGCCGTCGGTGAGCCTGCGGACGAGGGTCTGGACGGCAGGGATCCGGGTGGATCCGCCGACGAGGATGACCTCGTCGATGTCCGCGGGCCTGAGCTTGGCGTCCTCCATCGCCTGCTCGACGGGATGGATACAGCGTTCGACAAGGTCGGTGGTGATCTTCTCAAAGGTGGACCGCATGAGCGTGGTGTTGAGATGCTTGGGTCCGGAGGCGTCCGCCGTGATGAACGGCAGGCTGACCGTGGTCTGAGTGACCTCGGAGAGCTCGACCTTGGCCTTCTCGGCCGCCTCGAAGAGGCGCTGCAGCGCCTGCGAGTCGTTGCGCAGGTCGATGCCCTGGTCCCGCTGGAACTCGTCGGCCAGGTGGTCGACGATCCTGCGGTCGAAGTCGTCGCCGCCGAGATGCCCGTCGCCGGAGGTGGCGCGGACCTCGACCACGCCTTCGCCGATGTCCAGGATGCTGACGTCGAAGGTGCCACCGCCCAGGTCGAAGACCAGCACGGTCTCGTTGGACTTCTTGTCCAGCCCGTACGCCAGGGCGGCGGCGGTCGGCTCGTTGATGATCCGCAGCACCTCGAGCCCCGCGATGCGCCCCGCGTCCTTGGTCGCCTGGCGCTGGGCGTCGTTGAAGTACGCCGGAACGGTGACGACCGCCTCGGTCACCTTCTCGCCGAGGTACTTCGCCGCGTCGGCGGCCAGCTTACGCAGGACCAGCGCAGAGACCTCCTCCGGCGCATACTGCTTGTCGCCGACCTGGAAGCGCACGGCTCCCTGGGGCCCCTCCACGACGTCGAAGGAGACGGCGTGCTGCTCGCTCTGGATCTCGTCGTAGCGTCGGCCGATGAAGCGTTTGGCGGAATAGATCGTTCCTTTCGGGTTGAGGATGGCCTGGCGGCGGGCCAGCTGGCCGACCAGCCGTTCGCCCTGATCGGTGAACGCCACCACGGACGGCGTCGTCCGGGAGCCTTCAGCGTTGGGTATCACCGTGGGGTGACCGTCCACCGTGGCGGCGATCACCGAGTTCGTGGTACCGAGATCGATGCCTACTGCTTTCGCCATTGCTCGTTCGCCTTCCGGAGAAGCTCTTGGGCCCTGGCCGCGTGCTCGGAGTCGACGAGGACCTCGTACTTGTCGGCCACTAGGCCGGTCTCGGAGATGAAGTCCCTTCGGCCGCCGTGTGCCGCGTGCGCGATCAGGCCGAAGATCGCCCCGGCGACCGCGCCGCCCAGCAGTCCCCACAGGACCAGGGCGACCATGGACGCGGCCGTCGTCGCGAAGATCCCAAAGAACAGGCCGATGAGGAGGCCGAACCAGGCTCCGCTCAGCGCGCCCCAGCCGGCCGCGCGGAGGTACGTCATCCGTGCGACGACGTGCTCCACTGAGCGCAGCCCCACGCCCACGATCAATGTCCCATGCACGGGGAAGCCGTGATCCGACAGGTAGTCGACGGTCTTCTGCGCCTCCTGGTACGTGTGGTAAGTGGCGAGCCGTTCCCTGTGGGCCGTGATGGAACCGGTCGGCGCGACGGTCACGGCTGCTCCTTTCCCCGCCTCAGGCGGTCACCTCGATGTGCCGGGGCTTGGCAGCCGCCGCCTTCGGAACGGTGATGGTGAGCACGCCGTCGGACAGGCGCGCCTCGACCCGTTCTGCGTCGACCTCCCCCGGGAGCAGCGTGCGCAGCTCAAACCTGCCGGTCCTGCGCGTCTTGCGGTGCCGCCGCTGACTCTCGTGCTCCTCGATCTGCCCGGTGACGATCAGTTCGCGCTCGGAGAGCTGAACGTCTATCTCGTCCTTCTTCACGCCGGGGACGTCGACCTCCACGACATACGAGTCCTCGGTCTCCGAGATGTCAGCCGTGGGAGTCCACACGCCTGTGGACCTCTCTTCGGCGAACTCTCCCAGGGCTGCATTCATCAGCTGCCCCAGCCGGTCGTAGACGTCCTCGAACTCGCGTATCGGGTATGTCTCGCCGCCCCTGCGGCGCATTGCCAGCAGTGCCATCGGTCCCTCCTGGGATGGAGGTTCGGGTTCGGTATTTACAGTTCTGACTCTTGTCGGCGCGCTGGGCGGTCGCATCCCCAACTCGTGTAGTTTCGGCGGCTCAGTTTTCGCTCTCATCGTGCGACCGGTCGGGGCCGACCCGTTCCTGCGCCACCGCGAGGCGTGTGAGCTCGACGCGGGAGCCGATGTTCAGCTTGCGGTAGACGTGCCGCAGATGGAACGCGACTGTATGGACGCTGAGGAACATCTGCTCGGCGATCTGCCGGTTGGTATGTCCGTCGACGGCGAGCAGGGCGACGGCATCCTCGGTTTCCGTGAGGCTGTCCCAGCCGGAAGCGGGCCGCGGAGTGTTGTGCCAGTGGCGGCGGCGCACTCCCATGCCGCGCAGCTTCCGGCGGATGCGTGCCGCATCCCTGGTGGACCCGATGTCATGGTAGATCGCCAAGGCTCGATCCAAACTGGTGATCGCCTCCTGCTGCTCCCCGACGGCCTTCAGCAGCACGCCAAGATCCTCCTCGGCCGAGGCCCGCGCCCATATGTCCTCGATCTGCTCGGCAGCGCGGGTGAGGGCCTCGCGATCGCCGTCGAGCAGGCCCCGGGCGTGCGCGGCGGACGCGGCCAACATCGGAAATCCCAAGCTGGCTTGGCTGAGGGACTCCGCCATGGTGACGATGGACTCGGCCGTTGCACGGTCTCCCGCGCCCATGGCGACCCGGACCATCCACGCGCTCACCGTCGGATCCATGGCGAGCAGCGAAGACGGCTGCTGCAGCGGGCCGCAGAGACTCGTGAGCAAGGTCATCGCGCTCCGAGGGCCGTCGCGCGCCTCGGTGACTTGGGCTGCCAGCAGCGCGTGCCGCGCACGCGCTTCGCTCGATCCCTCTGCGGGGGCCGCGACACGTCGCGTCGCTTCTCGCAGGTCGCCCCGTCGGAGAGCGACGGCGGCGAGCATGCCGCTGGCCACCTCGGCTGCCAGCGGGATGTTGTGAACGGCGGCGAGGCTCAGGGCTCTCCTCCCTTCGGTGATCGCACCGTCGAACCGGCCCGCGGCGAACTCGGCGCGAGCCTCCAATGCCGCGACGTCCGCTACCCAGGCCAGATGGTCATGAGCGAGCATGTCCGTGCGTGCCTGCTGGAGCATTGCCCGCGCCTCGTCGAGGCGGCGCACATCGATGAGCATCGCCGCGATGGTGAGACAGGCCTCGTAGCGGCGTTCGTCCGGCCGGTCCTCGCTGGCCAGCCGCCAGGCGTCCTCGGCCAGTGCAACGGCGTTGGAGAGCCTGCCCTCGTCCCGCTCGATCGTGGCGAGGGCGGTCAGCGCGGCCACCATGACGGTTGGACCGTGCCCGGATTCGCCGTCGATGATCTCCTCCGCGTACGCCCGTACGTACTCGTCTTGCAGGCGTGTCATGGCGTACAGCCTCACGACGACCGCGCGGTCACGCACGTGATGCCAGCGGGCCGGGAGGGCCAGCACGCTGTCGGCCTCGTGGATCGCCTCGTCGCCTCTGCCGGTCCGGTACATGATGTCCGAGAGCAGGCATCGTAGTTCCGCCACGTTCTGTGCGGAGCGATTGCCGGCGAGACGTTCCTGGACCATGTTCTCGGCCTCCTCCAGCCGCCCATCGGCGACCGCCGCGTGGACGGCAGCGGCCGAAGCGGTGAAAGGGGCGCCCGCCGGTTCGAGGTCTGTGAGAGCGCCGGACTGGCTCAGCAGTGCATCCCGTATTGGCGGAGGAACCCATGTGGCGGTGGCGGTCCCGATCAGCTCGTAGCGGAAGGCGAGCCCACGCCCCGTGACGTCGAGAATGCCCGCCGCCGTGGCTTCCTCGATGGCGGAGAGCAAGCCGGCCGGTGTGGTGCCGAGCAGCGACGCGGCCTGCTCGATCGGTAGCGGCCCACCGAGCACGGCGACCGTCTCCATCAGGCTTCTGGCCTCCCCGCCCAGGGCATCGGTCCAGCGTCGCACCACCGTTCGCAGCCGGGCGGGCAAATGGGCACGTGACATGGCACCACAGGACGCGTCGAGGCGGCCTTCGACGCGCAGGCCGGCAAGCAACTCGGTGATCAGCAGAGGATTGCCCCCGGCACCGGCCACCAGCGCACGCGTCGTCGGATCGGGCGGCCTCCCGAGCATGTCCGTTGCCAGCTCCGCGACGGCTTCCGGCGAGAGCGGCGCGAGCGTCACCCGCGCGGCGCCGTTCCGCTCCAGGAGGCCGAACAGGCAGGCGGCCCGGGCGTCGTTCCCGGCGGTCGAGCCGCTCAGCAGCCAGCCGACGGGCTGGGTCGTCAGCCGGTCGTGTAGGAGACGGACAGTCCGCAGCGTCGCAGGTTCGGCCCGGTGCAGGTCGTCGAACACGGCCAGCACCGGCGCTCCGGCCCGCTCTAGGAAGCCCTTCGTCAGGCGGTCCAGCAGGTGCGCCGGTGAGCCGACGGACTCTGCCTCGAACGGGAGGTCGAGGGCTTCCAGCAGGAAGCCGCACGAAACGAGTTCGCCGAGCTCCTCCACGCTGCCGCGGATCACGCCGATGCCGTGGTGGGGAGCGGCATCGGCGGCTTCGTTCAGCAGCCTGCTCTTGCCCACCCCGGGTTCACCGTCTACGAGTAGCGTGCCGGTCCCGCCTTGTTCCAGCGTACGAAATAGCCCCTCGACCTGGCTCCATTCCCGTTCGCGTCCCCGCATCTCGTCCCCCCAATCGAGCACTTTCCGGCGCCGGAGCAGCGAATCCCATGCCTGCCGAGATCTTTTGTGCTCGGTGCACTACATGTCCTGGGGATGTGGTTCGAGGGCGGCTGGAGCCAGGGTTGTAGTGCCGTAAGAGAACGCGAAGGGGTGGACGAGATGGCGGAGACCGGTTATGCGCCGTTCAACCGGACGGTGGACAAGACGAACCGGGTCCTGCGGGAGATCGAAGAGGCGCACGGTTGGTCTGCTGAGCACCGGAACCGATCCTACGCCGCCCTCCGGGCGGTGCTTCACGCGCTGCGCGACCGGCTGTCCGTCGAGGAGAGCGCGCACCTCGCCGCCCAGTTGCCGCTGCTGATCCGCGGTCTCTATTACGACGGCTGGCGCCCGGGCGCGGTTCCGGTGAAGCTCAACCGCGAGAAGTTCCTCGACCGTGTGTCGAGCGGGGTGGACTTCGAAGTCCAGGAGAGTACGGAAGATCTCGTCAAGACGGTGTTGCAGGCGCTCAGGAAGCACATTTCCGACGGCGAATGGGAGGACGTGAAATCCAGCATGCCGAAGGACCTGGCTTCGGTGCTGCCCTAGCGGTCAGGTCTTTCGCCGTCGGCGCAGGGCGCGGATGAGCCGGAGCGGGAGGAGTCCCACCAGAGGAGTCCGCCTGCCGAGATCGTCTCGGTCCTCTTTATCGAAGGCCTCGGCGTAGCGGCGGCCATCCTCGGCGGAGGCGTACCATTTGGCGCTGCGATCGGGTTCTTCATCGGAGCGGCGGCCATGGCCACCGGCGGCATTGCCGAGTTGCTGTTCGGCGTCCAGGCAGAGCAGCAGTCGCTGGAGAACATCGCCCGCCCGCTGACGGCAGAGAAAGAAGAGATGGAGCCCGCCGAACGCGAGTCCCTGCTCCGGGCCGAGCACGAGTATGGCCTGAGCATGGAGGGCAGGCGCGAGGCGGCGGAGCGCAGGGAGCGGGCCCGCCTGCGCAGCGAACGCCGAAGGACGTTGGAGAGCGCAGGAGCCCCACGCTTTCGCCCAGGTCCCGGGACCAGGCTGTACTCGCCAGGCGCGATCGGCATCAGTGGGACGGCCAGCCAGTACGCCGCCATCGCCGGGGAAACCCTCGATCGGGAGATCGACGAGGTGGCTCACGCGCTGGAGCATCACGCACGGCCCTGCGGATCGCGACACCCTCGCCAAACGCGTCCACGGCCGCACGTGGGGACCGGGCCGCTTCCGCACCGCCCTGCGCCACCCGGCTTCGCGCAACCGTGTCGTTCTCCAAGACCGCTCCAAGCGCGCCTGCCGTTACAGCCATCGAAGCCGCCATCCACAACAGCTGCAGTAGTCGGCCAGGCCGACGGCATGGTCCAGCTCCCGGTGGTGAGGGCGAGGGAGGCGAGGAACACGATCGCGAACTGGGCCGCGTAGAAGGTGAACATGCCCATGACCACTGTGAACGGTGGGGAGGTTGAACAGTGCCGCCTGTTCGCGTGCCTCCTGCCTGCTCCCATGGCCGGGCACCTGCTCCCACAGTCGATGCACGACGGTCAGGACCCCGTGGCCGTGAAGTGCGTACGACCCTCCTCCTCAGCGATGCACTGATCCTGCCGCAAGCCGATGCGCCATATCCAGGCCAGGACGAGGCTCTAGGCGACGATCCAAGAGACCGGTACGGACAACTCGGCGGCACCCGCGATCCCGACAGCCATGTCCACCACAACCCCCGACACGACCGAGGTCGACAACCGCCGCTAGGAGAGGAGCCGTCGTTCGGGGCGCTCCCAGTGAGCCCTCGTCTGAACCACGATGTCACAGGAGCGCGTTCCGCACTTGGGTATGACCTCCTCATGGGGGACCTTCCGGAGTACTCGCCGATGTTGGCGCGGCTTGGGCGGCTGCCGCCGTCAGCAGAGGACCGGCTGTTCGGCTACGAGATGAAGTGGGACGGTGCACGGACGGTCGGCTACGTGGACGGCGCCGCACTCCGGCTGTTCTCACGCAACGGCCTCGACGTCACAGCCGCCTATCCGGAGCTCGGACCGCTCCCGACCGCCGTCCGCGGCCGCGCGGTGCTCGACGGGGAGATCGTCGCACTCGACCACCGGGGCGTGCCGAGCTTCACCGCGCTACAACCGCGTATCCACCAGCGGGATCCGAGTAGAGTCGCGGCATTGGCTCGGTCGACGCCGGTCTCCTATCTGATCTTCGATGTCCTGCACGTGGACGACTTCTCCACCATCGACCTGCCGTACGCGGAACGCAGAGAACTGCTTTCAACGACCGTGGCGGCAGGAGAACGCTGGAGCGTCCCGCCCCACAGCGTCGGCGACGGGGCCGCGGCGTTCCGGCGGAGCCGCGAACGCCTGCTGGAAGGCGTGGTCGCCAAGCGGCTGGCATCGACTTACGAGCCGGGACGGCGCAGCCGCCACTGGGTGAAGGTGAAGAACTTCCGCACCCAGGAGGTGATCGTGGGAGGGTGGAGACCAGGCGAGGGCAGACGCGCCGACATGATCGGATCGCTGCTCCTGGGCGTGTACGACGACTCGGGACGGCTGATCTACGTGGGGAATGTAGGCACGGGCTTCACGGACGCTATGCTGCGGGATCTCGCGGCCCGACTGGCGCCGTACGAGCGGCCGGACAGCCCGTTCGACGAGGAGCTGCCGCGCCCGCACGAGCGCGACGCGCGATGGGTCGCTCCCGTCCTGGTGGGCGAGGTGCAGTACACGGAGTGGACTGCAGACGGCCGTCTGCGGCATCCGAGCTGGCGCGGCCTGCGCCCGGACAAGCGGCCGGACCAGGTACGGAAGGAGGAGGACTGACGGCGAGGATCGGTCAGTCCTCATCCGGAAGCGCTGGAGTCGCGGCGCGCGCCCGACGGCGGACGGGTGGGCCGCCGCTGCGACCATCGTGCCAGCGCCAGCGCCGCGACCAGCATGAAGGCGCTCGCCGTGTAGATGACAAGCTCTGTGAGCTGCTGGCGGCTCTCTGCCGGGTTCACAGGGATAGTCAGCCGGACGACCACTGACAGGATGTGCCGGATGATCGCGATGGTGCCGACGATGATGAACGGTTCCAGATGCAGGCGGCCGCCCGCGAGGTGGGTCTGCACCGTCACGAAGATCTCCAGCACGATCAGCACGAGGAGCAGCTCTTCCAGGATGACGATGATTCTCTCAGCCCCAGACGCCCCTCCTTGAACGACCGTGAAGGTCATCAGGGCGAGAATGCCGACGCCCAGAGCCAGCAGCGCGAACGACACCAGATAGAGGATCCCGTGCTCGGCAGCGACCAGCATGGCCAGCAGCCTGCTGTTGCCTGGCTTGTGGGCGACCTCGTGTGCCACGGCCTCGGCCGGAGATGGAGGTCCGGGCGCACCTGATCTGTCCGTTGGATTGTTCATGAGCTGTACCTGGGATCGTGCTGGGTGTGTTGCGACCGTGGTCAGGGTGGCCCATACCCTCGGATTGGCACGCGTGAATCTCCCGGTCCGGTGCGGTGCCGTCCATCATCTGCCCAGCTCAGGTACCCGCACTCATAGCTGATCGCGGCTCGAGACCTTCAAAGGTGAGGACTACATGGCCTAGGTACGTGACGAGGCGTCGCAGGCAGTTCTCGCCGGAGTTCAAGGAAGAAGCCGTCCGCATGGTGCTGGAGGGCGAGCGGACGGTCGCGTCGGTGGCGCGGGAGTTCGGGATCAACGCCAGCACCCTGGGCAGCTGGGTGAACCGGCACCCCATCGTGCAGGGCGAGGAAGAGCAGCCGGTCTCCGGGCCGGACCAGGCGCGGCTCCGGGAGCTGGAGCGGGAGAACGCCGACCTGCGCGAGAAGCTCGCGTTCTTGAAAAAGCAGCGGCCTTCTTCGCGGTCGAGAATCGATGACGCTCGCCAAGTACGAGCTGATCGATGCGGAGAAGGCCCATCACGCGATCACCCGCATGTGCGGCTGGCTGGAGGTGTCGCGGTCGGGCTTCTACGAGTGGCGCGGACGGCCGGCCTCGGCCACCGCGCAACGCCGCACGCTGCTCACCGCGCTGGTCGCTGAGATCTTCGCCGACTCGCACGAGACCTACGGATATCGGCGGGTGCACGCGGCGCTGCTACGCCGTGGCGAGCGCTGCTCGGCCGAACTGGTCCGTGCGCTGATGCGCGAGCTGAGCCTGGTCCCGGCGCAGGTGCGGGCGTTCCGGCCGGTCACCACCGTGCAAGGCGACTTCCGTGGCATCCCCGACCTGGTCGGCCGCGACTTCACCGCGCAGCGTCCGGGACTCAAACTGGTCGGCGACATCACCTACATCCCCACCTGGGAGGGCTTCCTCTACCGTCATCGACTGTCACAGCAAAGCGGTCCTCGGCTGGGCCGTGGCCGACCACTACCGCACCGATCTGATCAAGGACGCGATCCGGATGGCGGCTGCCACAGGCCTGCTCCAGCCGGACGCCATCTTCCACGCCGACCGCGGCTCGAACTACACCTCGGATGAGTTCGGCCGCTTCCTGAAGAACCTGCAGATCCGCCGCTCGGCCGGCCGAACCGGGGATCTGCTACGACAACGCGATGGCCGAGTCGTTCTTCGCCGCGATCAGAACGAATGGCTGCACCGCTTCGTCGGCTCGTGCGCGAACTGGGCTTACAGGGCCTTGTGCGCGGCAAGACCACCTGCACCACCTAGCCCGGCCCGGACACACCCCGGCCCGATGATCTGGTCGCACGTGACTTCCACGCGCCGGCGCCGAACCGGTTATGGGTGGCGGACCTGACCTACATCCGCACCTGGAGCGGCTGGGTGTACGCAGCCTTCGTCATCGATGTGTACTCGCCTAGGGTGGTCGGCTGGCAGTTGGCTACTCATCTACGCACCGACCTGGCACTGGACATCCTGGAGATGGCTCTGTGGCACCGCCGCCACAACCCCGCCGACGGCGGCTCTGGCCACGAAGGCAGGCTTACGGAGTGAGGACCACCTTGTTGCACTCGTCCTGCTTGTTCTTGAACAGCTCGAACCCGCGCGGCGCCTCGCTGAGCGGCATGCGGTGCGAGATGACGAAGCTCGGGTCGATCTCGCCCGCGCGGATCCGCTGCAGTAGCGGCTCGGTGTAGCGCTGCACGTGGCACTGGCCGGTGCGGATGGTCAGCGAACGGTTCATGACAGTGCCCATCGGGAACTTGTCGACGAACCCGCCGTAGACGCCGATGACGGAGACCACGCCGCCGTTGCGGCAGGCCATGATGGCCTCGCGCAGCACGTAGGGGCGCTCGGTCTCCATCCGGGCGGCCTGCTTGGTGCGGTCGTAGGCGTACATGGCCGGAGTCGGGTGGTGGGCCTCCATGCCGACGGCGTCGATGCAGGCGTCGGGGCCGCGCCCGCCGGTCATGTCGCGCAGCGCCTCCAGCACGTTCACCTCCTCGTAGTTGAGGACTTCGGCGCCGGTGCGCTGGACCCGCCGCAGCCGGTACGGGAAGCGGTCGATGACGATGACCCGGTCCGCGCCGAGCAGGAACGCGCTGGCCGCGGCGAACTGCCCGACCGGGCCCGCGCCCCAGATCGCGATGGTCTGGCCCGGCTTGATGTCGCACATCTCCGCACCCATGAAGCCCGTCGGAAAGATGTCCGACAGGAACAGCACCTTCTCGTCCGGCAGGTCGTCCTCGACCTTGATGGGGCCGACGTCGGCGAACGGCACGCGCACGTACTCGGCCTGCCCGCCGGCGAAGCCGCCCAGCATGTGGGAGTAGCCGAAGATACCGGCGGGCGCGTGGCCCATCAGCTTCTCGGCCATGCCCGCGTTGGGGTTGGAGTTCTCGCACAGCGAGTACAGCTCGGCCTCGCAGGCGAAGCAGGCGCCGCAGGCGATCGGGAACGGCACCACCACGCGGTCCCCGGTGTGCAGGTTGTGCACGCCGGGGCCGACCTCGACGACCTCGCCCATGAACTCGTGGCCGAGCACGTCGCCCTTCTTGACGGTCGGGATGTAGCCGTCCACGAGGTGCAGGTCGGAGCCGCAGATCGCGGTCGATGAGACGCGGACGATCGCGTCGCGCGCGTTGAGGATCTGCGGGTCCGGAACGTCTTGGATCTCCAGGCGGTTGCGGCCCGCCCACACGTTGGCCTTCATGCCCGTCCTCCGATCGGCTGTGCGGGACGCTGATGGAGCTGGCGCCGGGCGCGGTGGCCCTCGGGGCTGCCCTCGGAGCGGACCACCTCGCCGGTCTCCATGACCTGCTTGAAGCGGCGCAGGTCGTCGCGGACCTGCTGCTCGGGGTGCTCGCCGACCATGCGGGCGACGGCGGCGGCGAGCTTGCGGCCGGGCGCGCCGTACTCCAGGGAGACGTCCACGACCGTGCCGCGGCCCGCGGGCCCGTCGGTGAAGCTGACCAGGCCGGCGGTGGCAATGCCGGCGCCGGGCACCGAGCGCCAGGCGATGAGGTCGCCGGCCCGCTCATCGATGATCTCGGCCTCCCATTCCAGGTCGACGATCGGGCCCTTGGCCTTCCAGCGGGAGCGGCGCTGGTTGATGGTGCGCACCGAGTCCAGGTGGACCATGAACGAGGGCAGGTTCTGCAGGTCGCGCCAGAAGCGGTAGACGTCCTCGCGCGGCTTGTTGATGGTGATGGAGGCGCGCACCTGCAGCGGACCCTTGGTCTTGGCAGTGCCGCCCCGGGCGCAGGCGGCGTCCAGGGCGGTGAGCCCGGCGACGGCGCCGAGCGCGGCCAGGGCGCGGGTGCGGCGGGCGCCGGTGCGGCCGGCGGCGGCCCTGCCCAGGACGCCGAGGTCCATCGTGTCGCCGGCGACCCTGGTCCACGCCCACTGGGCAGGGTTCTTGGCGCCGAGCAGCAGCGCGGCGTGCAGGAGCTCGCGCCCGCCGACGAGCCTGGCGACGGTCGTGGCCCCTGGCGCGTCGTCGACGCCGCACAGGCGGGTCACGGCCCGTGGTGCCGCCAGTTGCGCCGCGCCCAGCGCGAGGCTGGTCCACCCGAGCGCACGGGCGAGTTTGTCGGTCATCATGCGTCCTAACGCAGGTTTTGGTGGTATGTGCGTATGCTGCGGGCGGCCCCCGGTCTGCTGAAGCCCCCCGCGTCCTCCGTTTCTTGCCCCTGACAAAACGGGTGACACCAGCGGATTCAGGCATGAAAGGTGCAGGTCGTCTGGATGGCCGTCCACGACGGGCTGGACGACACCGGGCTGTCCTGGGTCTCCGGCCCAGGTCCCGTGAGCCCAGCCCGCCGCTCGATCATGAGGCCAAGCAGCGCCTGGCAGTCACCCGGCATGCAGGGAGGTCACCGGCAACGTCGCCATGTCGTGCCGGTACGTCGGCATCAACCGGCAGGTCTACTCCATCTGGTACCGGCGCTGCCGAGCCGAGGGCATCGACGGCCTACGGACGCGCTCCAAGCGGCCCAGGACGAGCCTGAACGCCACCGACGTCGAGATCGCCGAGTGAAGATCGTGGTCGCGCTGTACCTGAAGCGGTGCCACGACGCCACCGTCGGCAAGTCGGGCGTGTGGCGTATCCTCAAGCGCCTGGACCTGGGCCGGCCTCGCAGCGGGCACGCGGGCACCCGCCCCCAACCAGGTCCCATTCCGAAAGCAGTGCCAGCGCGGACAGCGACGGACGCACGTTCGTGAGCGACGAGGTCACGCCCGACGTTCAGCGGCGGTGGCCTGCGGGCCCCTGGCGAACTCCTGCACGATGCGCTCGCAAAAGGCCGGCAGGTCGTCGGGCGACCGGCTCGTGGTGATGTCGCCGTCGGTGTCGACCGGCTCGTCGACCACCTCGGCCCCGGCGTTGTGCAGGTCGGTGCGCACGCTCGGCCACGAGGTCAGCCGGCGGCCCCGCGCGGCGTCGGCCTCGACGAAGTTCCACTGGCCGTGGCAGATCGACGCGACCGGCTTGCCCGACTGGACGAAGTCCCGGACGAACCGCACCGCAGCGGGTTCCATCCGCCGCTCTTCCGGGGTTCACCGACATACCCGGCAGGAGCAGCGCCTCGTCGATCGACACCTCGCCGACCAGCCGGCCCATCGTGAAGGTGCCGGCGTCTTCGAGGTCATGGTCGCGCGCCTAGTCGGTCTGGCGCTACTCGGCGTCCCCGCCCAGCCGCAGGCAGTTGAAGTCGCCCCAGGGCACGCGCAACAGCTCGGCCTGCCCGCCGCCCGTAGGGGCCCATGTCGGCGAAGCCGTAGGCGGCACCGGCCATAGTCGGCTCAGACTGAGCGGTCAGTCAGTAGTTCTTCAGCTGCCGCTCGCAGTTCTTGCAGGGCCCGCACGAGATGTCGAACGGCGGGACGACCCAGTCGCCCACCTGGACCTTGTCCACCCCGGCGCCGACCTCGGCCACCTGACCCAGGTTCTCGTGCCCGAACCAGCGGCCGGGCTCGAAGTCATCCCGGCCCTCGTACATGTGCAGGTCCGAGCCGCAGATATTCGCCGACGTGATCCGCACCAAAACGTCGGTCGGCCGCTCGATCCGCGCGTCCCACACCTCCTTGACCCTGACCTGCCGCGGCCCCTCGTCCACCACTGCCTGAATCACCTCGTGCAGCTGGTCCAGGGTCGCCGTCGACGGCAGCTGGACCCCACTGCCACACCGGCGGATACACCTCGCGCAGGGTGACCTTGATCTGGTGAACGGTGCTCACAGTGCCCACAGCCGGTCACCGTATCGGCGTGATCATCACGGAGTGCAATGACAAGCTAAGCACGAACTACCGCCACAGCGCAGCGAGCGTCGTGCAGAACGCCGCGGCTGACCGAGCCGAGCAGCCTCGAACGGATGGCGCCACGCCCGTGCGAGCCGACCACGATCAGGTCGCAATGGGCGGAGGCGTCGGCGAGGGCCTCGACTGGGTCGGCGCAGCGCACATCCTCCACGTTGGCCACCTCCGGATACCGTTTGCGCCACGGGGCGAGCCGGTCTACCACGACCTGGGTCCGGGCGGCGTGGACCTCGTTCATGTCGTAGGAGATTCCGGAGGCATGAACCGGCAGTTGCCAGGCATGGATCACACGCAGTCGGCTACCACGCAGCCTGGCCTGCTCGAACCCGTAGCCGAGTGCGGCGTCGCTGGCTTCCGAGTCATCGATGCCCACCACGATCTCCCGGTGCGGGACATTCTGTTCGGGGCGCATCACCACGACCGGGCAGTGCCCGCGCCCGGCCACCTGGATGCTTACCGAACCGAGCCCCGTGCCGGCGTGACCGCCGAGCCCTCTGCTGCCGAGGACGATCTCGGTGGCGCCCTTGGCCTGGTCGCGCAACACCGCCACGGGGTTGCCTTCGATGAGCTGGATGGTGACCTCGACGTCCGGTTGCCGGGAACGCACGGTAGCCTCAGCCTCCGCCAAGATTTCCGCCTCGGCCAAGGCATCGGGCAAGACGGGGGCAGCGAACCTCAAAGCGTCATACGGCTGGGGATGGACCACCGTAACGACGCGCAGCGGCACACGCATCCTGAGGGCGTCATCGGCGGCCCACGCCACTGCAGCGGTGGCGGTCGCCGAGCCGTCGGCACCTACAACGATCAGTCCAGACATGGTGACCCCCCTTCATCTCCCATTGGACCTCCCCCGGGCACGCGGGCGGTAGCTGCAGGCCCGGTGCTCGGGTCCGTGCGACCAAGCGCGAAATAGCTCTGAGTGATTCGGGTTGAGCGGGTTCGTCGCTGTCGGCGTCAGACGGTAGCAACTCCGCCTGCCACGGCGTTCTAACGCCACTGGCCGTTCCAGTCGATTGGGGGCACGCTCGCCCATGCCACCTTCCGGCCGCGTACTGACCAGGGAAAACCTCGCCCCAAGATCTACCCAATGTGGGTTCTGGGCTTATGTGGGCTGAAGGCCATCAGCAACCGCAGTCCTTTAGCGCCCGCCGAAACGACATGATCATGACGATCTGCCTCAGGGATGGCAGAGGCCCGGCAGCGGGTAGAGCACTGGGGGCGTCGCCCCCCGCTGGCCGGTGAAACGAAGGATGAGGTCTGCATGAGCATGGCTGCTGTGCCGGGCACGCCGGCGGGGGAAGGGCTGGAGGTCGCGCTGGCGGCGCTGGTTGACGCTTATGCCGACGCGGTCACCAGCGCCGAGCTGCGGGACATGTGCCGAGTCTGGTGGCTGTACCGGTCGCCGATGGGGAGCGCGGACTTCCAGGTTCACGGCCGTGATCGGCTTGCTGCCGGTATGCCTGAGTTGTGCGGTCGGTCGCTGTGTACGTCGCAAAGAGGCGGACCGCGTCGGGGGCCGTGGCACCACGCAAACCCAGGTGCGACGTCTGAGCGGACGGGGTGCAGACCCTCGCGCGCCCGCCCCCTTCCCCCGGGCCATGAACCGATCGTGAAATGACTCGGCTCCGAAAACCGGGCACCGCGCGAGTCAACCATCCGAGCGTGAGCCGGTGACACGGCGGGCATCACGGTGGGCGTCGCGGTGGGCATCACGGCGGTTGGCGTGCACACTCGTGATCGTGACGGTCGTCAGTACCACGATGATGACGGCGAGCGAGACCAGGGTGGGGATCTGCGGGACGGCGGGCCAGATGCCGTGCGCCCAGTGCAGGATGAGTTTGAGCCCGATGAAGCCCAAGATGACGCCGAGCCCGTGGTTGAGGTGTCGCAGCTTCTCCAGCACGCCCAGCAGCACGAAGTACAGCGCCCGCAGCCCCAGCAGGGCGAAAGCGTTGGTGGCGAAGACGAGGAAGGGGTCGTCGGTGACGCCGTACACCGCGGGCACCGAATCGACCGCGAAGACGATGTCGGTGGCGAACACGGCCACGACGGCCAGCGCCAACGGGGTCAGGGCCCGCCGGCCCTGCTCGCGGACCACCAGGCGGGAGCCGCGATAGTCGCCGGTGACCGGCATGAAGCGCCGCAGCAGGCGGACCGAGCGCATGGAGGAGATGTCCACCTCCTGCACTTTGCCGCTCAGCGCGTCCTTGAGAATCTTTCCCGAGGTGACGATCAGGATGGCGCCGAACAACAGGAACGCCCAAGTGCCACTGGCCAGCACGGCCGCGCCCAAGGCGATGAAGACCGCGCGGAGCATCAGTGCCCCGATGATGCCGTACAGCAGCACCCGCCGGGCCAGCTCGCGCGGCACCGCGAACGCCGAGAGCAGCAGCATGAACACGAAGAGGTTGTCCACCGACAACGACTTCTCCACCACGTACCCGGTGTAGAACTCCACCGACGCCTGCGACCCGAACGCACGCCACACGTAGACGCCGAACAGCAGAGGAAGCGCCAGGTAAAAGACCGACCAGCCCACCGCCTCACGCATCTGCACCTCATGCGGGCGGCGCGTCAGGACGAAGTCGGCGCCCAGCAGCAACGCCAGACAGCCAACGGTGATCGCCCACAGCTGCGGCGAGCCGACCGTCTCCAACGGGGCAGCCATCATCAGGCCTGTAAGGGCGGGCATGAACTCCTCGGACCCGGCGGGCCGTTCGAGGTCTCCTTCACCCACCACCCTGCGGGCGGCCGCCCGGGGACGAGGTCACGCCCGTGCTGACCGGGCCGGCTCTTGGGAAGTACTCCCCTCGCCCTTCCAGGCTAGGCGAACCCGTCTGGTCTGCTCCACTTCGGCGGCCTCTTTGGGAGTGATCGCAGGGCGTTTGACCGGCGCCGCCAGCTGGGCCGATAGTGGAAGGAGCACGTAAGGGGAGTACCCGCCGTCAGACATCCCGGCCGTCATCACGGTCTCCACGCCTGGGTGAGGCCCGGCGGGATGGCCCTCCGGCCGGGCCTGGCCGACGCGGCTGCCAAGGCGGAGGGTGCGGGAAGACCTTCGTCCTCATGGCCGTATCTCCAGGCGAGGTCGAGGGGAGTCCTCATGTCGATCACCGTGCTGCTGGAGATCCTGGCGGGCATCCTGCTGATCTTCTGCGCACTCATCAGCGCCGCTGCGCTGTGGGTTCCACCGCGGCGGTCCCACGCCGCCATCCGTCGCCGCGCCGCCTCTCGCACGCAGTCTGTCGAAGACCGCCCGGATTGGCCGGGAAAAGGCCACTTACCAAGAACGCCGAGTCCTGCCACTCCGCCGAAGCGCCCGCCAGGCACCCACCAGCAGCGGGACGCGAAGCTGGAGCATCCCGCCGCAACGCTTCGTCGAGGTGGTCTCAAAGGCTTCGATAAGTCAATGCCGGTGATTCGCCGGGCGGCTGTCACAACCCCTCGACGAGCCACGCGATCCCGCCCGCCAGGGCAGACACCCAGCCGCACGTACGGCGTCTCCTCGACCGACAGCGGCACGTCCACGACGAACGCGCCGCGGTACTTCGGGCGGGAACCAGGTCAGATGGGCGCCGCGTCCGTCGAATGCCGCCGAGATGCCGTCCACCTCGACCAGCGCCGCCTGTCCAGCCGGACTCGGCCGCCCTCAGCGGCAAGCTGCAGCTCCCAGCCGGTCGACGGACCGGGCGCCGCGCGATCGTCCGCGCCCACGACCTGGATCAACGAACGCCACGTCGGCTGACGTCGGCGTGAAATACCGGATCAACTCGTCCGCACTGATCTCCGGGAACGAACGCAGCTGCCCCAACTGCTCCTCGGAGAACATCTTCTCTGACAACGCACCCACTCTACGTGCCGTACCGGACAAAACAGGAACGAACATAGCGGCAGTGATCACCAACCCGCCGCAGGAGGTCAACGCCCTCCGTTACCGCAGGTCAGACGATACTTCGTTGGAAGTTTCGTCATTGCTATAACTTCCGCCTATTGCATCGGATGCGATTTGGCGACAGTTAGCAGTTCTGCTGTGGGACGTTCTTCCGTCCGGGGTCTGAGTTGGGCATTCAAGGGACTGCAACTGTTGCCGTACAGTCCTCCGACACGGGTTCGGGCCACACGCAGCCCAGGGCGCGCCGCAGGCCGGAGGCGAGTTTGTCGCGCTTGTCAAGCACCTCCGCCACGGTCACGCCGAGCGGGAGGTCCACCTCAGCTCGCCAACCGGGTCTGTCCCGCACGATCGGAGCGGGGAAGGTGATGCCGCGTCCCTTCTTGCCGAGCACCTGATTGATGGCGGAGATGCCGAGTGAGCCGAGCGCGTCCAGCACCTGGTCACTGGTGAGCTTCCACACCCGGCTCGGAACGACCGCCCGGTCCAGCAGCGGCTGGTCAGCTGGCGTCCCGATCAAGCCCGCCGCGGCGACGAGCATGCCGACCTTACCCGGTTGTCGCGCTGCCGGGACAGCGCCAGGTACTCCGCGGATTCCTCCTTCGACACGGCTGCTCGGCGGACCGGGCGGCCTTCCAGGTCGAACAGCCAGGAGATCAATTCCACGAGCACCCGCCAGGTGCCGACCGGGGTTCGGGCCAGGAGCTTGGCCACGTACTTCGGGAGGCGGAGCGTGTGGTAGGCCAGCACGTAGCCGGTGTGCTCGGCCTGCCACGCGAGTACCTGCAACGCATCCGTCCGCGACCTCAGCCATACCGGGACCAGCGGCGAGCGCTCCTGACGGCGCGCAGCCAGCCCAGCGAGCACATCCACCGGGCCGGACTCGTGTGGCTGATCTACCTGGATCACCCGGCCCTCAAGGAGATCGTTCTGGTTCTCAACCTCCCGTGCCGGCTCGTTCGAGGCCGGCGCGGAGGTGTTCGCACGGTCGACCGGCGCGATCTCCTCCGGGCAGGCAATGTCGCGGGTCTCATGGGTAACCGTCACGCCTCCGCCTCCGTCCGAGTGGCCCGCGATCCGCAGTTGCCCGCCCATTGCGGGTCGGGGCACCGGACATGCGGCGTGGCCTCGCGCATACCGCGGAGAAGGACCAGGCACACGTGAATGACGTGGATGATGTTCTTCACGCCGCGGCGGCCTCGCCCGAGGGCACACCCTCCGCCGGTGGTACGGCGGCCTCTGCCTCTGACGTCTTGGCCCCTTTCGTCTCAGTTACCTGAGTCCGCTCCTGCTCCACCTCGGCAATGATCTCTTCGGCTTCGCGCTGCTCCAGCCCCCACCGGTTCATGAGCGGGCGTCGGCCAAGGCGCTGCTTACCCTCGCTGAGGCTGTCGAGGTAGGCGAGCCGGGCCGCCTCGTACCGGTCGGTGGGCAGGACCGGTACCGTACGTTCCACCTCGACGACGGGTTCGGCGGGCTGGCACACGTGCTCATTGGTCGGTGGCTCGTCCGACGGACGCCGGGTGTTGCGGACGATCCACATGAGCAGCTCGTACGCTCCCGCGAACGCCACGGGCGCCAAGGCGCTGATCAGGCGCGATCCGAGTCCGCCGGACCAGCCGTGCGCCACGTTCGCCGCCAGGGTCACCGCCCCTCCCAAGGCGAGCGCGACCCATGCCAGGACTGGCACACGGAGTCGGCGGCGGGAGCAGTAGACCATCACCAGGGAGGCCATGACGATCACGCCGTCGGACATCGCCGGGTAGAGGATGGCCATGTCGTGCCGCTCCCCCAGAGCGATGGCCAGAGCGTAGAAGTGCTGGTACGACACGTAGGCGGCCGCGCCGGCGACGGCCAGCAAGACGGCAACCGCGAAGGCGAGAATCACTCGATCTCCGAGCCGACCTGTGCCGGGGTCGCAAGGGGGTGCGCTGATCGGCGCGGTCTTTCCGCGATCGGCTTGGAACAGCTTGCTGAAGAAGCGCCGGGTGCGCTCGGGCGGGGCCGCTTCCGCGGACATCGTTCCGCCGTCAATTGATTGTGTGGAAGGGTGGCGCATGGTCTGGCTCCTGGATTGGTCAGGGTGCTGGGTCACAGGCCGGGGTTCGGTGTTACAGTCACCGAGCCTTGGCCGCCGTCCTGCCGCTGTCCGGACGCAGCGCGATCAGCTGCTGAAGATCCCGGATGGACGGGTGCTGGACTTCTCTGTGCATAGGCGTGCGCCGCGCAGTAGAACCCGATCTCGTTGGGGTGGGTCCGGGCGCGGCCTTCTGCACGCCTATTCCGGGCACGAGACGTCCAGCCACGGAGCGTCGAAGTTACTCAGGAGATAGGCGATCGGTTCAAGTCCGGCTACCGACACCGTCAACGCCTGCCTCACCGTTCCGGAACACGTCGTCACCCAACTCGGGCTCGGCCCCGCCGTGGCGCGCCGCGACGACATCCCCGCGCTTCGCGCCCCGCATCCTGGATGCCCGCCAGCAGAAGCGCTACCTTCGCGCCGTCGAACGACGGCCCCCTCGCCCGTGACCAAGCCGTCGGCGACTGCTGTTGCACAAGCGGGCGGCCTCGCCCTGCCCGCCCACATCCTCCGGCACACCCTGGCCACCCCTTCGCTCCGCACCGGCGTCGACAGCGTCGTCGCCCGGCTCGACCCCACCCGGCGCTACACCTTGCCCACCGACCAACGGGTCCCCACCAAGCGCTCAGCATGAAACAACCACAGCCCGACGATGCGGTGGCCAAGCGGGCGCGCCATGGGCCGCCATCTCGCGGCGCCCTTCCCTCGACAAGCGTCGCCGGATCAACGCCTCAGCGGCGACACGGTGCCCGCTGTGGACACCTACCTCACCTGCCGCATCCAGATCTTCATCACCCGATACACGACGCATGCGCCGCGCGACTGTGGGTATTCGGTCCCGGAATCCACCCGGCTACCGGCGAGGAGCGCTCATGGCCATCAGTGAGCAGCATCGGCCGGAGATCGTCATCGGACTCGTGGCGACCCCGCCGGACTATCCGGCGCAGGTGGTCGCGCGGCTCGCCGCCGAGTTGGCCGACCGGCTCGCCGAGCAGGTGGACCAGCAGGTGCGGTGGACCGTCCGGGCTGGCTGGGGTGAAGTGGCGCCGCGCCGCGACGGCGGCGTCGAGGCGCTGCTCGACGATCTCGCCCGCCGACGCGCCGACGCCCGGTGGGACGTCGCGATCTGCCTGACCGACCTGCCGCTGCACACCAAGCGGGTGCCGCTGGTGGCGCATACGTCCGCCCGGCGCCGGGTCGCGGCGGTGTCCTTGCCCGCGCTGGGGCTGCGCCAGCTGCGAGCGCTCCGCGCCGTCGTCCCGGGTCTCGTGAGCCGGCTGCTCACCGACACTTCCGAGGAACGGGTACCGCCGACCGGCCGGGCACCAGCCGAACTGGCCGGCCAGGTCGCCGCCATTCACCGAGTGGTCGGCCAGGCCGATGCCGGGGAACTGGGCTACGTCGCCTCGCGGCTGGCCGGCCGGGTGCGGCTGCTGACCGGAATGATCCGGGCTAACCGCCCGGGACGCGCCCTGCTGGGCCTGTCCAAACTCCTGGCCGGCGCCTTCGCCACGGCCGCGTTCGCGCTCACCACCAACACCATCTGGGAGATGGGTGACGCGCTCGACGGACTCCGCCTCACTGTGATCATGCTTCTCGGACTGACCGCGCTGGTGACCTGGCTGATCATCGCGCACGACCTGTGGGAGAAACCAGACCGGGAGACACCGGCTGAGCTGGCCCGGCTGTTCAACCTGGGCACAATCCTCACCCTCACCCTGGCCGCCGCGGTGTCCTATCTGGTGCTGTTCGCCGGAACGACACTCGCCGCAGCGCTGCTGATCGACACCTCCGTGCTGGAACAGAACCTGCAGCGGCCGGTCGATCTCACCGACTATCTGAACCTGGCCTGGATCATCAGCTCGCTGGCCACCGTCGGCGGCACGATCGGCTCCGGGCTGGAGGACGAGGACACGGTGCGGGCCGCCGCTTACGGCTACCATCCCGAACCCGGCGGCTGGCGGGACGAGCGGGACGCGTGATTCCCGCCTCGGGCCAGGGCTTGTCCGCATTACCCGGGCGGGCACTGCAGGCCAGCGCCGCCGGAGATGCAGGATCACCTCTAAATCCAGGTAAGCAGCGACCTGGTCGTAGCTCGTCTTCCCGAATGCAGCCGCAGCCACACACGGCGCCGACCTCGTAAAACTTTCTGCACATCTGCTGGGTATGGCACGTCGGACATGCCTATCACCGCCGTAGCCATCAGGTAGAGCAGGGGTTGAAAGGTCGGGTCCGGGTTGTGGTCGATCAGCGTGACCAGCGCACCCACACCTCACCGCCAGCGTGCCGCTGCTGGCCAACCTCAAGAACCTCTACGGCACCGATCCGCACGCCATCCGCTCACCATCGACGTGGTCGAGGCCTCCGGCGCCGTAATCACCATGGGCTGCGGCGACGCCTGCCCCGTCTTCCCTGGTAAACGCTACGAGGACTGGACGCTCGATGATCCGGCAGGCCAGGGCATCGAGGCCGTGCGGGCGATCCGGGAAGAGATCAAGGATCGCGTCGCAAAGCTGATCGCCGTTCTGCTGCCCTAGCGACGATGGCACCGGATCCGCCTGATCAGCTCGGTCTGTCAGAAGCAGCCGCACCCATACTCTTTGGCCCGTGCATATGCGCCTCTGAGGTAGTCGGGGGCGATCGTCCGCTGTACGTCCGACGTGCCGCCCTCGCGCGTCGTGCTATCGAGTTCGCATCCGCCACACGCTTCATGCGTGAGCGATGAGTTCGGGCGGCGGATCGGGTCTGCCCTGGCATGACTCGAATCATCGCTGACATCTCGGTCTCTCTCGACGGCTTCGTCACTGGGCCCGACCCCAGCCCGGACAACGGTCTGGGCACCGGCGGCGAGGCCCTGCACACGTGGGCGTTTTCCGACGACCCCGACGACCGCCAGGTCCTGCGCGAGGCGGCAGCCCGCTCGGGCGCCGTCATCCTCGGCCGTCACCTCTTCGACGTGGTCGACGGGCCGAAAGGCTGGGACGACAACGTCGGCTACGGCGCCGGCGAGGTCGGCAAGCCCGCGTTCGTCGTCGTGACGAACGCGCCGCCGGAGTCCGTGCGGCTCACCGGCCTCGACTGGACGTTCATCACCACCGGGCTGCCCGACGCCGTCACCGCCGCGCGCAAGCGAGCCGAGGCGGCGTCGTCGGACAGTGGCAAGGACCTCGACGTCATCCTCATGGGCGGCGGCGCCACGATCGGCTCCGCGCTCGACGCCGGGCTGGTCGACGCGCTGACGCTGCACCTTGGGGTGCCGGTAAGAAACGTGTCATGAGCCCCAAACGGGCGTTGCTGCGAGAGCAACAACCACTTGGACCTGCACTTCCCGCCCGTCGGTATGCCAAGACCCCCCGGATGCCGCAGGGCCCGCGCGGCGCGCGGGCCCTGTCTTGTCCTGAGCGTGCGGCTCGGTGACGTGGTGATCGTCACGCAGTGGCGGGTGGGACGAGTTCGATCTCGATGGCCAGCACGCCGAGCGCCTCCTTCTCCGGGCCGTAGACGGGGTTGAGGAACCCAGGAACAGCCGTTGGCGCTGAGATTGATCCTGGACGGAACGTGACGCCTGGTTTCGGTGTGTGATCGTCTCTGCTTGAGATTCGGGCATCTGGCGTGATCGTCGCTTTGACGGTGATCAGTGACATCTCTACCGTTGTCACCCATGCCTGTGGGGTTTTTGTCTGATGACCAGGTCAGGGCGTACACGGCGTTCGAGGAGCTGCCGTCGCTGTCGGATCTGGAGAAGTTCTTCTTCCTGGACGCGTTCGATCGCGATGTGATCGCCAAGTCGCGCCAGGACTCCCATCGCCTGGGCGTGGCCGTCCAGATCGGGACGGTCCGTGACAAGGGGCTGTTTCTGGAGGATCCTCTGGCGGTGCCGTGGCCAGTGGTGGACTACCTGGCCGAGCAGCTGGGGATCGGCGATCCCTCGCAGGTCAAGAGGTACGGCGAGCGGCTGAAGACGGCGTATGAGCACGCGTGGATGATCCGGGACGCCTACGGCTACCACGACATTGATGATCATGAGTCGTGGGAGGGGCGGGTGCTGGCGAGGCGGTTCCGGACGTTCCTGCACGGCCGGGCGTGGACGCATGCCGAGGGGCCGACGGCGTTGTTCGATCAGTCGGTGGCGTGGCTGCGCAGGCACCGGGTGCTGCTGCCTGGGGTAACGGTGCTGGAGCGCCTGGTGGCCAGCGTCCGGGAGCAGGCCGACGAGCGCCTGTACGCGACGGTGGCGCGTCAGGTGGAGCGCGCTGATCCGGCGTTGCGGCGGGACCTGTCGGGGCTGCTGGTCGTCCCTCCGGGGGCGCGGATGTCGGAGCTGGAGCGGCTGCGGCAGGCGCCCAAGCGGCAGTCGGGCACGGAGATGGCGCGGGCGCTGCAGCGGGTGGACGACATCGCCCGGTTCCGGCTGGGGCGGGTGCGCGTGAACAAGGTACCGGTGCGGCGGATGAAGACGCTCGCGAAATACGGGGCGGGCAGCAAGGCGCCGCTGCTGGCGCGGCTGCACGACCGAGGAAGACCGCGACGATGCTGGCGGTGACCCGGTCGCTGGAGTCCGAGGCGATCGACGACGCGCTTGACCTGTTCGCGCTGCTGATGGCCTCGCGGCTGATTTCGCCGGCGCGCCGCAAGTCCTCCGGCGACCGGCTGACGATGCTGCCGAAGCTGGAGAGGGCATCCCGGCTGCTGTCGCGGGCGGGCCGGGTGCTCATCGAGCAGCTCGACCTGGTCGCCGAGGCGGGCGCCGACCTGGACCCCGCGGCGCTGTGGACGGCCGTCATCGCCGAAGCCGGGGCGAGCAAGGAGCAGGTGCTGGCCGCGCTGGAACAGGTCGACCAGCTCGTGCCCGACGACGACGGCGCGGCCGAGGCGGCGCTGCGCGCGCTGCTCTCGGCGACGGCGGGGATCGAGCTCAGCGCCATCATCGTGGTCTCGTGCCGGCAGGAGGCGACCACACGCCGGCGGGCCTGGTCGTCACGATGTCGGCTGCAGACGTCCTGGTCCCACCCGGTGACCGCGGGGCGAAGGAGCCGGTTGTAGGTGTCGATTCGTCAGGGTTCAGTTACAGACGGAGGATGACCAGGGCAATGTCGTCGGTGGTACCGGCAGGTGGGATCAGGTCGATCAGGAGGGCATCGGCGAGTGTTTCGGGGTCGGCGCCCTGATGTCGGGTGAGGGAGTCGGCAAGCCGGGCCAGGCCGGCATCGATGTCTTCGCGGCGGCATTCGATCAGCCCGTCGGTATACAGCACGAGGGTGGCTCCCTCGCTGAACGTGGTCTCGGCCTGCGGGCGGGGGGCGTGCTCGGGGCGGGCGCCAAGCGGGGGATCGGTGGCCTGGTCAAGGAAGTCCACGACGCCGTCGGGGCGCAGCAGGGCAGGCGGAAGGTGGCCGGCGCTGCTGTAGGCGATGGTGTGGTTGGTGCAGTCGATGATAGCCAGGGCCGCCGTGCTCGACTCCGCACCGTCGACGGAGCGAGCAAACACGCCGAGGACGTCCAGGGCCTGGGCGGGACCGCGGGAAACGCGGGAAGCGGCGCTGAGGGCACTGTGCAGTTGGCCCATGACGCCCGCGGCGGCCAAGCCGTGGCCGACGACATCGCCGACGGCCGCCGCAATGCGGTCGCCGGGCAGGTCGATCAGGTCGTACCAGTCCCCGCACACGTTCAGTCCTTCGGCCGCCGGTTGGTAGCGCGCTGCTGCACGGTGATGTCTCAACGGCTCGTGTGCCGGCAGCATCGCCTGTTGCAGGCTGAGGGCGATTTCGCGTTCGCAGGCGTGGGCCTGGCGCAGCCGTTCGTTGACCTCCTGCAATTCCCGCGCCTGGGTGTACAGCTTGGCTTCCAATGCCGTCACCCGGCCTCCGCGGCCTCGGCCACTGCGGGTGCGGATCAGCTCGGTGATGTCTTCGTCACGGTGCAGCAGCAACGCCACCCGCCCGTCCGGGCCGAAGACGGGGACGTTGATCGGGCTCCAGTACCGCTCCTCCCAGACCCCGGGCCGATCCGGGTACTCCACGTCGTAGCGGTGCAGCGTCATGGCGTCGCGCTCCCCGGTGGCGGCCACCCACCGCAGCGAATCCCGCAGCTTGCGCATCCCGGTTGAAGCAGGGTTGCCGGGGTCGTCGGGGAAGGCATCAGACAGGTGGCGGCCCACCACCTGGTCACGGGTGCGCCCCATGATGCTCAAGAACGCCTCATTGACGTCGGCGTACACCAGGTCCGTGGTGAACAGGGCCACCGCGCCCGGCAGCGCCTGGAATACCGCCTCGTAGTCGATCTCGGATACTGTCACGAGTCACCTGCCTGTGACGCCATGTCAATCACCTGTTCTTTCACGATGGGCATCAGCGGCGCTCCAGGAAGGTCAGCGCCCAGGGCGCCGCAACCGCTAGGCCTCGGATACCCACACGTCGGCGGGGGTAGTCGTCCCCACAGGTTGTGAAGAACGACGGCGGTAGCACCAAAGCAGGGCATCGACACCTCCACGCCGGGTGGACGCCTGCAGTTCCACATGTGCGGCGCCTTCGACGAGTGCCTCCGCGAACTCATCGTCGAGGGCACCCTCGAAGGATTGGCCTCGGCCCGCCGACGCGGCCGCGTCGGCGGGCGCCCACTGGCCCTGGACTCCCACGGCGTGGAGATGGCCCGCGCGCTGTATGAGACGAAGGGTGATGACGGCAAGCGCCGCTACGCCGTCCAGCAGATCGCCAACCGGCTCGGCGTCAGCCGCGCCGCCATCTACCGTCACCTCGATGGTGGTAACCCCCGTCCCGGCGTTGGGGTCCCGGCGTACTGTCACGGGCGTGGCCTCCGCCCCCGGTCCGGTCCCCGGCCGACAACGCACTGAGGCTTGGCTATCAGGGGCTGGCGAGCCAGCGGGTGTGCTCCACGGGGGGCGTGGTGTTGCCGGGCAGGCGTAGGACGAATCGGGCGCCTCGGGGGCTGTCTTCGATGGTGAGGGTGCCGCCGTGGGTTTCGGCGATCTGCCGGGCGATCGGCAGGCCGAGCCCGGTACCGCCGGCGTCCCGTCTTCGGGAGGCGCGCGGCACCGGCAAAGGGCGCGGGCCTGGCAGATCAGACAGACACATCAGATGGCCTCCAATCAGGAGGAGTACGGAAGAAAGGAGAACCGCGGCCCCCGGTCCCGGAGAGGGAAGACGGACCGGAGGCCGCGGAGACAAGGGGTTCAGACGCCGGCGGCCAGGTGCAGCACGCGCACCGCGTGCCCCTCCATCTCGTGCGCCGCGTCGGCGTCCGGCAGGGTCCGGGCGACGCTGGTGACGGCGTGCATGACGCCGCCGGCGCTGGTGTCGCCGCCCTGGATGAAGTGGGACAGGATCTGCCGCTGCTGCTCCTCGGAGTAGGAGAGCTTCTTGGCCACCTGCTCGATCGTCGCGGCGGGGTCGGTGACGCGGGCACCGGCCAGCCGTGCCATCTGATCGAGCTTGGCGCGTACGTAGTCGAGGTCGAGGAAGGTGGTGATCGCGTCCCGGGTCTGGGCGGTGATCAGGGCCAGGTTCTTGTCCTGGGTGTCGGCGCTCCAGCGCACCACTCCCTCGTCCATCCGGCCGCCGAGGTGGACGTGCCGGGCCGCGTCGGCGTTGATGGTCATGCCGTTGCGGCAGACCTGCACCAGCAGGCGCGGCACGATGGTGAACGCTCCCTCGCCGACCTCGCTGTTGGTGATGACGAACCCGGCGAACACGACCGGGTTGTCGGTGCCGCGCTCGCCGGTGAACGGGCTGCGGTAGTCGCGCAGCAGGTCCGGGGCGAGGGCTCGGACCTGCTCGCAGACCACGCGGACGTACATGCGCCGTTCGGTCAGGTCACAGCCGTCGATCTGGACCTGCACTCCGCTCTGGCGTACCCCGTCCAGGGCCGCCATGAGGACGTCGAAGTTGTCGATGATTCGGTAGCTGTCGGACAGGAACGCCCGCGCGACGCCATGGCCGCCGTTGCCGCGCAGTCCGCGTACGAGGAAGCGCCGGTCGGCCTCGGCCAGCCAGCCGTTGATGTTCGCGTCGTACAGGTCGGGCTTGTGCTCACGCAGGCGGCGCAGGTACGGCAGCGGGATGCCGAGTTTGCTTGCGAGGCCCTGGTCGCACACCCCGGTCGGCATGTAGAGCCCTGCGGTGGTGGTGACGCCGCGCTCCGACAGCAACGGCGCCGTGCTGATGCGCAGGCGGGTGCCTTCGGCGCGGATCTGCCGGCTGTGGGCCACGACGTCGACCTTGTGCGCCTGCTGATGGCGCAGCAGGTCGACAAGGTCTTCCAGGTTCGCGTTGCGGGTGGTCAGCGTAGGTGCGGATGCGGAACTCACAGGGGTCGCCCCATTCGTGGAGGTGGGTGGAAAGGGAAAAGTCCCGGCCGCCTGAACGCGCGGCCGGGACCAGATGAAGTGGAAAGAGGGGGCGGGATTACAGGCCGGTGAGGAACTCCTCATCGCTCGGCAACTGGTCGAACCGCCACCCCGTGACCAGGGCCGCCGGATAGTGATCGTCGGGGTGCGGCCGGGTGGCGAAGCGGCCGCGGTTGTGCGGGGCGGCCTGCCGGCCCCGGTACACCTCGAAGACTCCGGTGTCGAGGTCGACGATGTAGCCCCACTCGCACTCGGAGTAGTCCACGGGGTAGGACGAGGCGTCGTCGATGACGCCTGCTCGCAGCATCGCCTCGGGGTCGCCCTGGGTCTTCCAGAGCAGTTCCACCCAGGTGATCACATGGGACGAGACGTACGGGTCGGCGTACTGGCCGTACCGCTCGATGTCATCCTTGGTGGGCCGGCCGGAGGTGACCACCTGCAGCGCGACGACGCGCTCGCGCAACACGTCCGGAGCTTTCGAAGCGGTGCGCAGCCACCCCAGCACGATCAGGCCGACTCCGTCCGGCGCGGAGTCGTAGTGGTTGTAGGCGATCTTCTCGGTCTGGTCGGTGACGAAGCCGACGAATCCACGGCTGGCCATGGGTTACCGGACCTTCGTGTCGGTACAGGTCATGTGAGGGACCTTTCTGGGTCGTTGACGGGAAGGGCGAAGCTCGGCCGGAAACGGGCAAGCGAGAGCGGCCGCCGGTCGTTGTCAGGCTGCTTGGAGACTGTCGTCGGCGTTGACGTCGTCCTCGCCATCGGCTGCCTCGGAAGCGCTGAGCTCAGCGCCGGCGGTAGGGTGCTCGGGAACGTCGGCGCTGGTGGCACGGTCGCGCTCGGGTGAGGGCGCATCGTCCGGAGCGGGGGACACGCCTTCTTCCTCTTGCGGGTCGTCGTCTTCCTGGCTGGGGAGATCCGGAGCGGTGTCGGGGGGCGTGTTGCCAAGGTAGGGGGTGCCGTCGATCAGGGCCTGCTCGATGGGCGCGGGCGCGTACGCCTTGTCCCCCAGCTCCGGCCCCAGCTCGTGCACCAGGAAGCACAGCCAGGTCGCGGCGTCTTCGGTGGAGCACGGGCTGTGACGACCAGGCCGCCAGGTGTTCTTGCACTCGGCGGAGGCCTCGCTCATCTGGTGCTCCCACGCCACCGCGATCGGCAGCAGCTGCAGCATCGTCAACCGGCCGGGAGCCGCGGTGGCCAGCGCGGCGTCCAGGTCAGCGGGCCCGCCGAGCTTGCCGTACAAAGTCGCCAGCGAGGCCGTCCCGAGCTTGTCGCGTACCGGCGCCGGCATGTCGTTGAGGGTCCGGGTGATGAAGCGGGCGACCGGCTTGGGCGCGCTCTTGCGGGCGAGAAGGGTGGCCAGCCACTCTTGGCGGACCGTGGCGGCCGCCATCCACGCCCGGTTGCCTTCCACGACGACCTTGCGAGAAGGGCCGTCCGGCTCGGTCGTAGCGGACTGCGGGAGCGTGATGGCCGGCGGCGGGGTGTAGCCGTGCCGCTCGGGGGTGCTGCAGTACAGCTCGGGCTGCCCCTGCCGCCAGCTGTGGAAGAACGCACCGCGGCCCGGGCAATCGCCGTGCTGCTCGGGGTCGAACCCTTCTACCCGGCCAGCGAGCCGGGCGAGCTGGACGGCGCCGGCGGGTTCGTCCTCGGTCACCGGGACGCCCGCGTCCGCCAGGTCGGCCAGCGCTCGGGCGTGCGCGGCCGTCTCCTGCCGGTCCGTGCGTACCCGCTCGATGGCGTGCCGGCCGGTGTACCCCCAGCTGGAGATGTACGAATCGATCTGGGCCAGCGCCTCCTGGTCGCCGTCGAACTCGTCCAGCAGCGCGAGCTCGTCCAGCGTCCAGGCGTACTGCATGGCCTGAGCGGTGCGGCGGGTCCGCTCCGACAGCTTCCCGGCGGCGATCGCCTGGGAGACCTCCTCACGGGTGCGGCCGGTGCGCTTGCGGATCTCGGTCCGGGTGGCGCCCAGCTGGTGGGCCATGAACAGGGCGCGGGACTGCTCGAACGGCGTCAGGCCGAGGCGGAAGTCGTCGTCGTTCTCCACGACCTGGTCGACCAACAGGCTCGCCTTGTCCTCGGCCTTGGTCAGGTCGATCAGGCACAGCAGCTTCGGCAGCCCGACCGTGAGGGCGCCTTCCAGACGGCGGTTGCCTTTCACCACCCACCAGCGGTGCTCCTCTTCTCCTTCGCCGCGCTGGTGATCGTCCGGGATGGGAATGACCGTCACCGGGACCTGCAGCTGGGCCTTGAGAGAGGCGCAGAACTCCTGGGTGAGGTGGTAGTTCTCCCGCACGTTGTCGGGGAAGTGGCCGAGCTGACCCACCGGAACCCGCGCCAGGCGGAAGTCCTCGGGCAGTTCCAGGTCGGCATCAGGTTCGAGGTTCACCTCCGGAGCGGTCTCGACGGTCTCGGAAGCGGAGCCGGATGGCTCGAGGGCTTCGGTGGTGATGGACATGGGGCAGTGACTCCCATCGGAATGAAGTGAAGAGAGGGCTCCCGCCGCCCGCCCTTCCGCGCAGGCGAGTGCGCGGAGGACCCGGCAGGGCGGGCGGCGGGAGGAACGAAGAGACGCCGGCGGGAGGGAGGCCGGCGCCTCTTCGGCTCGGGGTGGCGTCAGGCCGCGGCGGCGGGCTGGGCCTCGTCGGCGGCGGATGCACCCTGGACCATGCGCGGGGAGGCGGCGCTGATCTGCGAAGGGCTGGTGCTTTCGCTGACCATGCTGTAGCGCGAGCACAGCCCTATAGCCGTGGCAGTGATCTTGGTGATGCTGCGGACGGTCTTGTGCCCGGCGCGGTCCTTGGACTCGAAGCTCCGGGCGACCATGTCGCAGCCCTGGACCACCAGCAGGTGGCCCTTGCGGTAGGACTCGCTGGCGCGGATGGCCGCCAGTCCGTAGGTGATCACCTCGACCGCTCGGGTCGGCACGTAGGGAGAGCCGTCGCGGCCGGGCGTCGGCGGCCCGTTGACCTCCAGCCTGGCCGACCACATGGCGGGCGAGTCGCCTTTGGCGGGGAAGAAGCGGGGCGGGAAAGCAATCCTGCCGGTGATGCTGACCTGGATGTCCATGTGGGAGGCCCTTCCTCGGCCGGCGCCCCGTGGGCGCGGCGGACTTGATCGGCTGCCGGGGCTAGAGCTGGCCGTGTGGTGGAGCCCGTCCCGGCAAGGCAGACCCAGCGCCGCCGTAGGCGAGGCGCGCAAATCGGGTGCTGCCTGCCGCGGCAAGATGTTTTGCGCCAGCAAAAGATCTCTGCCGTGGCGGGCACGAGCCTTGGCGAGAACCCGGTTTGCGGCGCCGCGCCAAGGCGGCGCACAGTCAGCCTGCCGGGACGAGCCCGCCATCCGGTCCCTGACCCGCGCTAATCACGGATGCTGCGTCGCGGCGCTATTCGGCCAGCTTGGCCCGGCAGCGCTTGGCGTCCTCCGCTCCCCCGTCCGCCTCGAACACCGCGACCGCGTCCTTGTATCGCTCGTCGGCCTCCTGACGACGGCCCAGCGCGGCGAGCGCGTCACCGGCCAGTTCCTGCGCGCGCGCCTGCCCGGCTCGGTGTAGTAGCTCCGCGCTCAGCTCGCGCGTCTGCTCGCTCAACCGCAACGCGGGCTCCGCGCGACCGGCGTTGAGCATGAGCATGGCCAGTGTCTGCAGTGCCAGCCGCAGGTAGGACCGATCCTGCGGGCGCTCGGCGAGTTGCTCCGCCACGGCCACCGCCTCATGGCCCAGGGCGAGCGCGCGTTCATGGTCGCCGCGGGTGCTGAGCACGGTGGCCATCGCTCTCAGGCAGACCAGCTCCGCGTGAGGGTTGGCGATGTCGCGGGCGATGTGCAGCCCTCGGCCGGCGTCCGCCTCGGCTTCGCTCAGCAGATCGGAGTGATCCGGGCCACTTGAGAGCTGGCGGCGGCACACTGCTCGCAACGCCAGCGACCGCGCCAACCCGAAAAGGTCTCCGCTGCTCTCCCGCGCTTGCACACAGTCATCCAGCAGCGGTGAGGCCCGCTGTGCCCCGCCCGGGCCATGCATGATCAACGCGGCCAGACGATGGCGCACCTCCGCGGTCAAGCGCACGTCTGTGGGCGAGAAACTCTGCAGCAGGAGTCGCCACATGTCCGCGGCTTCGCGATGGCGGCTCTCGCGATACAGGTAGGACGTCACGCGCAACGCCAGGCCCATCGCCAGGCGCTGCTGCCCGTGCTCGCAAGCGATACGGACCACGTACAAGAGGTTGGCGACCTCGGTCGCCAGCCAGCCGTCGGCGTCGTCCACGATCGACTGGCGGACATCCGACGGCGCGAACATGACCATCCCCAGCACCATGACGGGTGGGTCATGCGGTTCCCGGGCGATCTGCTCGTCGGCCAGGCTGGCGAGCTCCAGCCAGCCCAGCATCAGCCGGTGGATGGCCCGGTCGCGCTCGTTGGGCTGCTCGGCCAGGCGCGCGGCGGCGAAGACGCGCAGCAGGTCATGCTGTCGGTAGCGCGGCTGGCCCAGCGAATCCACCCCGACCATGGACAGCAGGCTGCGGCGGCTCAAGCGCTCCAGGACTTCCTCGACGTCGTCGACGTCCCCGCCTCCCAGCATGGCCGCCTCCCAGCCGGCGAACCCGCCCGGCCTCAGCAGCGACGCCAGGCGGAAGACCCGCGCTTCGGGATCCGGCAAAGACTCGTAGCTGTCGGCGATGCCGGCCTCGACTGCCATGCCGTCGGCCTGCAGCATGCTCAGCAGCCGCTTGTGCAGCCGAGTGACGAACGTCGCCAGCGGCCAATTCGGCTGTCCGGATAAGCGAGCGCCGGCGATCCGCACGGCTAACGGGAGCCCGCCGCAGGCGTCGACGATGTCGGCGGCGGCGACCGCGTCGGACTGAATGCGCTTGGCGCCGATGATCTCGCCCAACAGGCTCAGCGACTCCTCCGGTGAGAAGGGTTCCAGCCGCACCATCCGCATCCCGGCTCCGCCGACCAGCTGCGCGCGGCTGGTCACCATCACCGCGCATCCCGGCGTACCGGGCAGCAGCGGATCCACTTGGTGCATGCCGGACACGTCGTCGAGCACCACCAAAACCTGGCGGCCGGCCAGCACCGAGCGGTAGAGCGCGGTGCGACCGGGGACGGTGGCGGGCACGTGGCCGAGTTCGACCCCCAGCGCGGCCAGCACCTCCCCCAGCACATCGGTGGTCTCCCGCGGCTGGTCGGACATGCCGGCGAGATGCACGTACACCTGGCCGTCCGGGAAGTGCGGGCGCAGCAGGTGCGCAACCTGATGGGCCAGGGCGGACTTGCCCACCCCTGGAGGGCCGCTGATGGAGGCGATGGGCACGCGACCGGTCTGTCCGGCGGTGCGCAGGTATCGCGCCAGTTCTTCCATTTCCGCCGCGCGACCGGTGAAGTCGCTCACCGCCGGTGGCAGCTGCGCCGGAGGCAGTCCTCCGGCTCCCCATGTGGTGACGGGGGTAACTTGCTCGTCTTCGTCCAGAGTCCGGAGATCGAGGGCGTCGTTGGCGATCTCGTCACGCAGCCGGCGCAGCCTGGCCCCTGGGTCCGCGCCGGTCTCCTGCGCCAGCAGTGTCACGAGGCCGTCGTAGTGCCGTAGCGCCTCCACCCGGTATCCCGCCCGGTACAGGGCGGTCATCAGCAACGCGTTGAGCATCTCCGACAGCTGGTCCTCAGCCAGCTCCCGGCGGAGGTCGCCGAGGAGCTGATGGTGCTCGCCCGTGTTCAATCGGGCCTTCAGGAGATCCTGCTGCGCGACCTTGCGCTCCCACAGCAGTTCTTGCCGCCAGGTCGCCAATCGGAGCGGGTCCTCAGGTACGTCGGCCAAGGGAGGATCGCCCCATAAATCCAATGCCCTTCGTAATGAGGCGACTGCGGCATGTTGATCACCAGTTGATATCTGGACTCGGCCCTCCTCGACCAGCCGCCGGAATTCCGTCAGGTCGAAACTGTCTTCCGGGCGCAGCACGATGCGGTACCCATGGTTGCGTGCGGACGGAATGCGTCCCGGGAGCAGTTGACGAAGCTGCGACAAGGCAGTTTTCAGTGAGTTCTCTCGGCCGTGAGTATCACCCCAGACCGCCTGCATCAGCGTCTCAGCGACGATCCCGTCGGAGCCGGCCAGCAACAGTGTCGCCAGCAGCGATCGCCTGGTACGCGTGATCTCGACCGACTCGTCCCCGCACTCGACCTGGAGCCGGCCCAAGATGGCGAACCGCACAGGAGCCCCCCATTCACCACGTGAAGGCGATCGGCGATGTGATAGCAGTGATTCCTGATCAAATCAGACCATTGTGGATATTACTGCGCAAATCCAAGAGGGGATCATGACCAGGCGACAACCACATCACAACCAGGTCAACACCACTGCCTGACAGGTCCTGACATCCCCCTACCCCGCACGCCTGATGGTCCGCCGCCACTTCGGTCAGCACACCATTGAGTGAGCTCTTTCCAACGTGACGCCGTTGGGCACGGCTGGTATGTGCAGAGCGGTGGCGGATGAGGGGAGGTTCTCAGTAAGACAGCAGACGACCAAGATCCGATGCCCCAACCGGGAGCCTCGTTGCTGTCTTATCGTGCCTCGATTCCGCTGTCCAACCACACCCTGATCCGCCTGGGCGAGCTCATCCGCACACAGCGGGCCGAACAAGGCTGCCGATGGCGGCGGTTAGACCCGGCCCAGCAAGCGCTGCCGGTCCTGGCCCCACGTGCGTAACGGCGACACCTACACGCCTGGCCGCCGGGTTCGCCATCGACACCACCACCGCCTGGCGCTACGTTCGCGAAGCCGTGGACGGGCAGGGCCCGTCGGGGCGAGCCCCCGACCTTGTGGCCGTCCTGGCCGATGACATGCACGCCGCCACGGCACGACCAGCCCGGTTGACCTACGCCATCCTGGACGGCACTCTCATCCCGATCGACCGCCTCGCCGACGAGCGGCCGTACCACAGTGGGAAACACAAGCAGCATGGGGTGAACGTGCAACTGCTGGCCGATCCGGTGGGCCGGCTAGTGTGGGCCTCGCCCGCGCTTCCGGGCGCCGTTCACGACGTGACCGCCGCTCGTACGGTCGGCCTGATCGACGCCCTGACCAGAGCCGGCGTCAAGACCTTCACCGACAAGGGCTATCAAGGCGCGGGCGGCACCATACGCACGCCGTTCAAGCGGCATCGCCACCGTCGATGGCTGTCACGCGGGCAGCGAGAGGTCAACCGCTCGCATGCCTGTATCCGCGCCATCGGCGAGCGCGCCGTCGCGACCTTGAAGGCATGGAAGGTACTGACCAAGCTGCGCTGCTGCCCGCATCGCGCGACCACGCTCGTGCAGGCGATCCTCGTGCTGCAGCTCGTCGAAGAGGGCCGTTACCCTGGATGAAAAAGGCTCATGGAGGCCTGGGACTTGCTCAGGGCCAGGCCGATCATCTCAGTCGTTGATGGCCGGCACGTTGGCGACCACGTGGACTGTACGGACTGCTGGCATAGCAAGCAACTCAAGCAGGGAATCCCTGCCCGACACCGTATCGATGAACCCGTAGATTTTTCCTGCGTCAGCTGCAATTCTCAACCACTGTAGATCTAGGCCGATCTCTGCGAGACCCTGACGGTCCTCATCTGTGAATTGTCTTACCCACTCGCGGTAGTCATCGAGGACATGTCGTGCGCCGCAGTTCTGTATAGGGCTTTCGATTACCATGGCGGTGCAACCGCCCCATCCGGGCCACCAGTAGACCGGCTTTCCAGACTTCGGCTGGACACTTGACAAGAAGTATCGCTTCCATTCGCCATATTCGAAGCGCACAGGAAGCTCACCCTCCGCCATCGGAGATGCCAACTCCACAAGCACTATGAATCTCCCATCACGAGGTACCGCTTGAGCCCGGGCCTCAGCAGCTTCTTTGTCCCCCGGAGAAGCCGGCGTCCCCCCCTTGAATTTCAATAAATAAGGCGTCATCGTTGTCCCGTTGATACCAGGAAAGGTTACATCCCCGAAGATGTTCTGCGAGATCCGCATAATCCGACGCGGCTTGAGTTTGGCCGCCGCGTTCGTATGCGTATCCACCTCCACTGCCATCGTGCTGCTGAACAACTCGCGTTCCACATCGGCGTTGCCACGATGAAGGATCTGATATTCAGGATAGGCGACCTGAAGAGCATTCCCCCAAGCAAATCCAAAGTCATTCTTGATGCCAAACTGAGGCATCTTCACGACCACCATCAGTATCGCCAACAGAACGGCCAGAGCAAGTGGAACTAATCTTCTTTTTGACATCTACTGCCTTTCCTGGTCGGGGAACTGAAATGAGCGGCTCGCAGCCAGGCCGCGAGCCGCTCGGAGCTGGACTAGCCGTGCCTAAACTCGGTGAGGCCGGCCAGCCTCCAGGGTGTCCAACCAGTGCTCTTGTATACTCCCGTTGCGTACTTGTCCACGTACAGGTTCGCGGAGATAGTCAGCTTGACATCCCGGAACTTGCAGATGAGGCCTGTACACTCGACGTAGAAGCTGTTGTTCCCGTCACCTGGATCACGCCAGGAGCGTTGGCCCTTCGGCCCCCAGCGGGAAATGCTGGTCATCATACCGCCTTCTGCGCCGGGTTCGATGCTACCACCAAGAGGCAAAGAGAATGAGACGCCACCGACATAGGCTCTGGTCGCTGCCGCTGACTCAGTCTGCAATTGCAGGTTCTTGAGTACGTACTTGTGCTCGGCCTTGTACTTAGGATCTGTAAAGAGCAGTTTGTTTTGCGAGGCTGCTGATGCTGTGACAGCTCTGGCTTCGACGTTGAAGGTGTGGACATGCAACCACTCGTTGCTGAAGGTGCCGCCCTTCTTGATTGTCCACCCGAGTGATCCGGTCGCGTATACCCCCACACCTTTGATTCCGTACCATCTCATCGTAGTCGCCCTCATGGTGCACTCGGTGCCAGTCCGAGCTCCACCAGGACCCGACTCGCAGTGGCAGGAAAAGGACTTGAGACCAGAACCTGGAGTTGTAGATTCCGCTGGAAAGGCGTCCTTGTCTCCCGAACACTTGACCACGACAGGGCCGTCTGCGGTTCGTACCTGAGCCGGAGCCATGCTTCCGGGAACGAACCCTGCACAGTCGAGATAGTCGGAGGGATCCTCGCTCACTTCTAGAGGAACCTCGATGATTGTCATTCCTCCACAGCGGTCGAAGACATGAACTAGGATTGAAGGTTCGCTCGGCTCCACTTGCCCGAGAGCGCCGATAGCGTTCTTGATCAGCTTCCCATTCTCATCAGTCTGCGCCTCGACAGGGATCTCTGCCCATGCCCGCTGCACAGCTGCCGTGACCCGAACCGTACCGTTTTCCGATGGCTGAACCACGGCACTATCGAGTGCGACAGTGGAGCTAGAACGTGTTATCCCCCCTTCATCGAGTCCCTCTTTGTATATTAGAAGCCTAGTATTGAGGAGTGAGAGTTTTGCGGTGTTAGCAGCGCTCGGAGTAACCCCGGGCGCGTCCCAGATCGTAGGCGCTTGACCCTCCAAAACCGCATCCTGCGCCTCGTAGTAGTGCTTGACGCGGTCAATGTAGGCTTGCGCGCCCGACTCTTCGCTCGTAGCCGCACGTTGCCCTTGAGGGTTGGGCTCCAGCACGCAGTCCGTGGCACTGCTGGGGGGTGGCGGAACTGCCTTGGTAGCGACGCTCGCGGTTGCCCACTCACCGGCGCCGTGAACTGTCTTGGCCCGTACCTTGACGGTGTAGGTGACGTCGTTGACGAGGCCGCTGATGGCCGCCCATGGATCCTTCACTTCCAGTGTCTTGGCGACATTTCCATCGTCAGCCACCACCTCAACGTCATAACCGTCGAGTAGTGCCACGCTGCCGTTGGACTCCGGCAGCCCCCAACTGGCCGTTGCACTGGCATCGCCGCCGACCGCAGCGAGGTTCAGCACCTTGCTGGGTAGGCCGGCCGGAATATAAGTAACGGCAACCGATGGCTGCTCGGCTGCGGCGTCATCACTGAAAGTGATGAGCTCATCCTTATTGGAAGTAAGGAGCAGCCATTGATACTCGCTGCCCGCGATATCTGCCTCCGGCGCGGTCAGGGGAAGCACATACGGCGTTGTGCTCGGGTCGGCGTCGCCGGCTAGTTCTGAACCCCTGCTTTCGCTAGTCACCGGGTTCTTCAAAGGAGTAGCAGTGATGACTGCGTCGGCCGGGCAGGATCCCGCCAGACAGGTGGGGGTGCCGAGTTTGAATATCGCTTCTGATACACCTGCACCGTCAGGCAGTTCTGCAAGCCGCAATCCGATTACCGCAGCGGTTTTGTCAGTACCGGTACCACCGATTCGCATGATGGTGTCATCGGTGACGGTGCAGGGCGAGCCAGCGCATGCAGCAGGATCAGTTTTGGCCGTCTTGACAGTGATATTATCCTTCCCGAGCGTCACATGTCGCAGCTCATGCAGAGGGCCATCCGGCGGTGTGCCGGGTGTGGAGAATTCAAGGGGCTCCGTCTTGGAGGTGCAGACCTCGCCGCCGGAGCTTGAGGCCGTATTGGCGGTTCTGCTCGTGGTCGCCTGTGCCGCGACACCAGTGCCTTCGATCGGCGTGTTCATATCAGCGGTGATTTCGGCGGCTGTCTGCGCGCGGTTGTAGACGCGGACTTCGTCGATGACGCCGTCGAAGAACTCGCCGTAGATGGTGTTGCCGCCGATGTGGAAGTCGCCGCCGTCGTCCTGAATGGTTCCGGAGACGGGCTCGTCACCGATTTGATTGCCGTTGAGGTAAAGGCGGGCTCTGCTGCCGTTGTAGGTGACGGCGAGGTGGCTCCAGGTGTTCACCCGGAGCGGGCTGGTGCCGGCCACCTCCTTGGACTGGCCCTGGGTTGTCAACCAGCCAAGAGGAGTGAAGCCGTCGGAGGCGTACAGGGCGTAGGAGAGGTCGTCGAGTGTCTCGTAATCCTTGCCCATCACCGCGAACCAGTCGTCAACGCTGGACGGCTTAACCCAGGCCGAGAGCGTCATGTTGGAGCCGAGCCGGAGCGACGCGTTGTGGTCGACGGTGACGAGGCCGAAGAGACCGTCGAAGGACAGGCCCTTGCCGTACTTACCAGTCACCCACGAGGTGTCGGTGGCGGTGCCGTGGTTGGTGCCCGTCACGTCGTTGACGGTGGCGCCGCTGCCTTCATTCATTCCGTAGGCGGCGACCAGGCCTGACGGTGTGGGCGTTGGGGTTGGAGTCGGCGTGGGATCGGGCGTGGGTGTGGGATCGGGATCGGGCGTTGGATCGGGGGTGGGTGTCGGGTCAGGATCGGGTGACGGGTCCTCGTCTTGGGGGGCGGTGACGCAGGCGGTCATCTGCCACTTGTAGATGCTGCCCGGCTGAACCGTATCGGCAGGGAGTTGTAAAGAGGCACGTTGACCACCGTTGACAGTACGGCCTCCCAATGGGACAGATCCGACTGGCAGACCAGCGTTGTCATAGAGGTAATACTTGGCGGTGACCTCTCCCCCGGAGGGGCGGTTAACTACGCCGGACAGTATCGGTTGTTCCGGGTCGGCCATGCCGGTCTCGGTACCGGACGGCAATATGGGAGCGTCACTGGTGATGCGGTAGGCCGGGCTCTCGTTGCACGACGGCGGGTTGATGCCGGCGCGGCAAGCCTTCACCACGAACTTGAAGCTGGCCGGGTTGTCCAGCGTGAAGACCTTGTCCAGCGCCTGCCCGGACGGGATGTTGTTGTGCGAGGTGGTGCCGGGCACGCCGACCAGGGCGCGGAGCTCGTTCGCGCTGAGCGCCCGCTGGTAGACGTGGATGTCGTCCAGCGACCCCTTGAGGCTTCCGCCGAGAAGGCGTGAGCGGCCGATCTCGAAGGCGCCCCGGGCGTTCCAGCCGACGGTGTGGTCCCGCTCGCCGGCCAGCACACCGTCCACGTACAGGCGGATCTTGCCTGCGTCCTTGTCATACTGGGCGGCCACGTGCGTCCACTCGCCGATCTTGGCAAGGTGCTCCGACTGGATGACGGTCTCGTGGATGCTGTCCGGGATGTCCTGGTTGATCATGGACAGCACCCAGCGCTGATCGTACTCCGGAGCCGTGGACGTCTGATAGGAAAGCGTGAACCCAGGCAGGTTCACCCCCATCTGGGCCAGCACGTTCTGCTCTTGCGTGCTGTTGTCCAGGCGCACCCAGGCGCTCGCCGTGAAGCTCTGGTTGGTGTTGATGACCGGGCCGCTGGTCGCAGCATGGCCACCGGTGAACTTCACCGCCTGCCCGAGTTGCCCCGGCGTGCGCGTGTGCGCGCCGCTGAGGGTCGCGTTCCGGTTGTTGCCGGAGGAGTCGGTCACGGCCGTGCCGGAAGCCTCGTCGAGTTTCCAGTACGCGGCCTCACCCGCGGGCAGTTCGGCGGCCGGCGGGGCCATGGTGGAGTCGTTGACCGTCACCGTGTAGTTCAGCGGCGTCGCCTCGGGCACGCTGGACTTATAGGTGACCTTGACGTTGGTGCTACGGGCGATCGCGTCGTTGCCGTCCATCGAGTCGATGGACTCGGCGGTCACGGTGGGGATCGCCGGCGGCAGCACCCAGTCCACGCTCAGCTTCGGCAGCACGCCCTGGTTGAAGAACTGCGGCCAGAACAGGAAGTCCTCGCTGTAGTTGGGCGGGGTCGAGGTCTCCTGGGTCAGTTTGAGCAGCAGGCCGTGGTTGGGTGTGCCGGTGGCCCACAGCCGCGTCATCGCGGTGAGGTTCCAGCTCCAGATCGCGCCGCTGGTGCCGGGCAGCGCGCAGGGGTCGATCGAGGCGCGGCCTTCTTCGGTGCTGGTGGGCTGGTTGCTCCAGTAGGTGTCGTCGGCCACCCAGGACTCGGTGATCCGCTGGGCCGCGATGCCCTGGAACTCGCTGCAGTTGTACACGTCCTCGCGCAGCTGCAGCTGCATGGTGGCGTTGGTGACCTGCTTCCCAGTGATCGGGGTGGTGTCGAAGGCCATCAGGGTGCGGGTGGCCTGCTCGGTGGTGGAGTACTGCATCCTGCCCACCGTGCCCGCCACACGCTGGCCGTTCGGGGAGACGATGCCGGTCTCTTGGGTGATCCCCAGGGTGGTGGTGGGGTCGACGGTGACCGGGTACCGCGTCGCGGGGTCGGCCAGCCAAGCCGCGTCCGGCTTCAGCACCAGCGTGGTGGCTCCGTCCTTGGACTCCACGCTGGTCTTGATCTTCTTCTGGCGGCCCGGCTTGGCCGCGGTGGGCTCGTCAGCGGCGGCGTCCCACATCAACGGCGCCGGGGCCGAGGCGACCTTCTTGCCGTTGTCGCCCTTCAGCTTGAGCCCGCCGGCCTTGGTCACCGAGAGCTCGAGTCCCTTGGTCTGCACCGGGATGCGGAACTCCACCGGATCGGTGGGGCGCTCGCGCAGCACGATGTCGTGCCGGAATCCGGTTCCGAGCGCTGTGACGACCAGGTCCCCCGACGGGCCTGCGACGCCCGGATAGGTCGCGACGTTGCCCTTGATCGTCGGCTTGGGCAGTGACGTGGGCCAGGAGAGACCGAACGAGCGGTCCCTGCTGAGGATCATGGTCGCGAAAGGGCCGGACCCGCCCGTGGACAGGCGCACTCTGGCCTTGGCCAGCTTGGGCCTGAGCACGCCGTTCTGCTCGACCAGGGACGGGTCGATCCACGCCCACGAGCCGTCGCCCTGCCTGAGCTGGGTGGGGCCGGAGTAGGACTCGGTGGTCAGGTGACCGTCCGGGTACGCCCAAGTCCGGGAGGCCTCGGTGAAGGCATCCTCGACGGCGACGGGCTTGTTGTCCTTGCGCGCCTGCTCCACCGCGGCGCGCAGGGCCGCGTCCGGGTCCTCGGGACGCGGGAACGTGGTGACCGCGGGGCCTGTTGCCTTCGCGCTCTGTGGCTCGGGGTCGGCTATGGCCTGCCTGATCGGGCCTGCGACCAGCAACGATGCTGCCACCGTGAGCACCGTTGCGGCCGCGAGCCTTCGTTTGGGTTTGCTGATGATGCGGGGTCTGTTGCCTAACTCGTTCACAAACAACCTCAATCGGGAGTGAGTTTGGCTTGTCGACCTTGATCATCAGCCGGAAGATCACCGTGATCAATATGACATAGATCACATATAATCTGCACATAAATTTTGTTAATCTCACGGAGGTTCGAGCGAAACCCAAAAGGGGCAAGATCTTCCCGATTAGTGGTAATTCGGATTTCCCGATCCAGAGCGCATTGACGCGATCTCAGCAAATTGTCGGCAGGTAGTCGTGCTCGAAATGGGTGAGCACGAGTGCTGCGCCGGCGATGTCGCCGATGCTGCTGGGGCTGAGGGCGATGTGCTGAAGGGTCCGCCAGCGGCCTTGCCGAGCGCTACCGCATCGAAGTCCGAGCAGCCAGGTACGCTGCTGGCAACGTGATGACCGACTATGCCGCCAACTTCACTACGGCGGGTGGCGCTACGCCTGCGGCGGGGCTGGTGGCGGCCTACGGCATGAGCGAGGGATCCGGCACCGGTGTGGCCGACTCCTCCGGCAGCAATGACGCCGGGCTGGCCACCGCCACTCGTGGCAGAACGGCAGGTACGGCAAGGCCCTGTCGTTCAACGGCTCCTCCAGCTGGGTCACCTTCCAGAACGCCGCGTCGCTGCGCCTAACGACTGGGATGACGCTCTCGGCCTGGGTTAATCCAACCACAGTGACAGGAACCCCTGGAGAGTGTGGTGACCAAGGGACTGAAACGCCGAGGGGGCCTCCTACGCCCTGTACGCCACCGACGGCAGTGCGGTTCCGTCCGGCTGGGGCAAACCGATCCTGAGACCCCTCGACGGCCGACGGAACCACACCGTTGCCAGTGAACAGCTGGAGCCACCTGGCGCTCACTTATGACGGGTCAACCTGCGGTTGTTCGTCATGGACAGCAGGTCGACCTGACCCCACTGGACGGCGGTCTGACCGACGAAGTGCGCATTTACGACCGCGCCCGCACCCGCGTTCTGCAGATGTGTAGCGCTGAAAGCACACAGATCTGCGGCCTGAACTGGGGAAACGGCTCGGGCACGCTGATGCGGCGTGTCACTAGGCGGGAGTGGTGTGTCTGGTCAGGCGTCTGCGGCGGGGATGGCCTCGACGATCTTCTTCGGTGTCGGAATGTCGAGTTTGGCCAGGATGTCGCGCTGGGGCTTGGTCAGCTCGGCGCGCTGGCGGAAGGTGCCGGTCGGGCCGGTGAAGGTGGCGACTGTGAGCGGGTCGAACTCGGTGCGGATGCGCCTCCACGTGGTGCTGGTGATAAACCGGGCGTAGGTCGATGACCTGCTTCATGTCGGGCCAGCCCTGCTCGACCTCGAGCAGTTGCTTGTAGCCGAGGGCGATGTCCTCGGCCGGCAGTTTGGGGTCGGAGCAGCACAGCAGGTACTTGCCGTCCAGGTTCGTCTCCGCCTTGACCTTGGCGGCGTCGATGCGCAGCAGTCCTTTGGGGGTGGTGCGCAGGTAGCAATTCAGGCCGGGTTTGGTGGAGATGACGCCGCGCAGTTCGGCGCGTTTGGTGGCGGTGGGCGTGTCAGTGCCGGCGATCAGCTCCTGTAGTTGGGCAAGGAGGCGTTCGCGGATGGCGGCGTGGCGCATCGCGCCATGGGTGTTGAAGCAGATCACGAACTGGTCGGCCTCGCCGATCCGGACCTCGTTGACCTCCAGATTATCGGCCACGTCCTGGTAGCGGCCCTGGCGCGACAGGGCGGCCTCGGCCGAGCCCGAGCGCAGCCGTTCGCCAATGATGTAGTAGTGATCGCCCTGGCGCAGGTAGCGGCGGTTGTCGGCGGAGGCGAAACCCGGTCCCCGACCCACACGATCTTGGACAGGGTCCAGTCTCGCATGTCGGCCTTGACCTGGCGGATCAGTGTGGTGTCGGTGGTGTTGCCGGGCCAGGACCAGATGCGGACCGGGATGCCGTCGCGGGTGACGGCCATGCCGATGACGATCTCTGGCAGGTCGTCGCGGTGGTCCTTGGACTTGCCGCAGGCGGTTGTTCTCTGGGAGGTGGACCGCCTCCTCGCGGAAGGAGATCAAGCGATAGAGCGCGTACAGCCGATCCTGGGCCGCATAGTCCAGGAACGCCCCCAACTGAGCGGGCGTCCACACCATCACCGGCGAAGGCCGCGGTGTCCCCAGCCAGATCCGAGCCGACGACATCGAGCTCGCTTCGGGATCCTTGCGTACCTCAAAGCAACCTGGCCCGGGGACGACCGACGCCCAGTGGTTTGTGCCTCACCACTGGCCACCGAGCACGAACTGGCAGCGCTCCGCATTTCCCTCGCCCAAACGTGCCTGGCACGCGGCGGAATGCGGACCACTGACCCTCAGCATGCTCATGATCACACCATGTGACGTCTCCGGCAACAATGTCTTTTGTGGTTCGGCCAAAGATCGGGACGGGCGCGCCCTCGCTGCTTGATCGGCCTCGTCACCGCGGAAGAACTCCACCATCGATGATCGTCGGGTCAGTTGCCGCTCTTCTCGTGGTAGACAAGGCGGGCGGAGGCCTCCGATGTCGTCTCCAGCCGCCACCGGGGCGGCAACACGTGTCTGGCCGCAGGATCGGTCAGCACGCACTCATGAAATCCGGCGACGCTGGAGAAGGCTGCACGGTCGAAGCTAACGTGGCTGGAGATGGTCGACTTCGTGAATGCGGCCCACCCGCCGAAGGTCGCCTCCTTGAATGTGGCCGCACCGGTGAAGGTCCCGCCGCGGAACCAGGCGTCGGTCGCGAACGTCGCCTTGTCGAAAATGGCGGACCCAGGGACGCTGCCCACGCTGCTCTCACGGAACGCCGCCTGGTAGAACCAGGCATCCCCGGAGAAGGCCGACCCGGGAAACCACGCGCGCCCGCAGAAGGCCACGTTGTCGAACCAGGCGTCGCGCCGGAAAGCCGCGTTCTCCAACCAGGCGTCGCCGACGAAGGTCGCGCCGTTGAACGCGGCCTTCCCGCAGAAGGTGGTCCTGCGGAAGCGGGCCGGCCCATAGAAGCGGGCGCCTTCGAAGCCGGCGGCGGCGACGCGGCCATCGGTCAGGTCGAAATCGACCAGGGCGGCGGCGGCCAAGTCCAGGCTCATGCCCTCCCAGAAGGCGGGCGCGGCCGCAGGCACCGGGTGCTGGTCGGCGGGCCGGTCGTCACGTACATGGGCAGCCAGGATGCGCTGCGCCGTGAGCCGCACCTGCAGTTCGCCCTCCTGATCACCTGCCGTGCCGGACGGGGTGGGCACAGCGGCGGTGGCTCCCAGGCGGGCGGCCCGGTAGCGGCGCCGGGCCGCCGGCAAGGCGGCTGTGCGCTCCTGCCTCGGGTCGGGCACAGGGTCAGGCGGCGGCGTGAACGGCATGCGCAAGTACGCACAGAGCACGTTCACGACGGTCTACCGGTGGCCGGGATTGTCCTGACCGAGGCGTTCCAGAGCATATATATCCCGGCCAGCCGGACGACGGCCTTGTCGTGCCCGAGTTGCTCGGCGGCCTTGACGTACAGGTCGGTCACCCGGCGCTCGGCGGCGTCGTGCCGATTGTGCTCGGCAACCCGCTCGGCCAGGAAGGCTGTCACGTGCGCGGCATGCTCCTGGTGGCGCTGGCGGCGGAAGGCCAGCATCAACGTCACCACCGCACCCACGCCGGCCCCGGCCGCCAAGGCGGTCTGGATCATCCCCTGGCGGGCGGCCGCCTCCGTCACGCTCCAGCCGGCGGCCAGCAACAGCCATACCACCCCGCCGACCACACCGCCCACCACCAGTGCAGTAGGGACCATCCACCATGCCGCCGCTCGGGGGGTGCGCAGACCCAGCGGAATCTCCTCGGCCGCAGCGGCCGCGGAAGCAGGGCGGCGACCCGGAAGTAACGGCATACCCCCATTCCACTAGCCTCCGGTCGCACCTGAACAGACCGGATCCGATCGCCATGGCCGCGTCGGATGACTGGCGGATCATCTGGACCGGCGTTCCGGGTTTCCTGGGCGGGCCCGGTGATCATGAGGGCTGGGGCACCGAACAACTGCGGCAAGCACTGCCACTTCCGCATCCCCTCCGTGCTGTGGACCGAGGGATACATCGCCCGGCTCGGCGGGCGCAGGATCGCTATGCTCCTCGTGCTGCTGTGCGAGCAACACAGCCCGGGAGTGACGTGTGGTTCTCCCCCGGCCGGCCAAGGAGCGCTTCGGCCTGCCACCTGCACGCTTGGCCCCGAACAACTCCGCGACCTCGATCTCGTCGATACCCGCATGACAGCGGCGAGGAAGGCACCTACATCACCTTCCAACACCGCGCTGGCCGGGCAGCTGCTGCGCGTGCTGGCCTGGTACGGCGCCGAACCCATCCCCCGCACCCTGTTGGATGCTCTGGATGCCGACACCTCACAGGTCGTGCATGCCCTGGGTGAGCTGGCCGCCTACAACATGATCCCCCTGGACGGCGAGAGCGTCACGGTGCATCGGCTGGTCCAAGCCGTCGCCTGCACCCCCGACCCGGCCACCCGCACCGGCAGACCGCCGACATCGACACCGCCCGCGAACGAGCTACCCGCCTGATCAACCATGCCGCCCCCAACTCGCCGTGGGATCCGGCCGGCTGGCCGCTCTGCCGGACGCTGCTGCCGAATATCACCACCCTGACCAACCACGCCTCCGCAACCACCGCTCACCTGCTCAACCAGACCGGCCTCTTCCTGTAAGACCAAGGCGCCATCAGGAGCGCGATCGACGGACAGCGTACGCTCGGGCTCGCCGGCGTCGCCGCGCACCTGGGCGGCGAGCTCGGCGGCGGCCCGGGCGTCGATGAGCGCGTCGTGATGGCCGTCGAGCGGGATGTCGGCGACGGCGCAACAGCCGGCCAGCGTGCGAGGAGCGACCGGCAGGAAGCGGGCGGCCTCGGTCATCGTGCAGACGCCGAGGGCGGCCAGAGCGGGGATCGCGGCGCCGGCCCGGGCGAACTCGTGCTCCAGGAACCCGAGATCGAAACGAAGATTGTGCGCCACGGGCACCCGCCCACGCAACAGACCGGCGAGACTCCCGGCGATCTCCTTGTAGGCCGGCGCGTGACGGACGTCGGCGGCGGTGACGCCGTAGGTGCGCTGCTGCCCCAGGTCACGTTCAGGGTTGACCAGGGTGCTCCACTCGCCGGTCACCAGGCCATGCGGGTCGAGCAGCACGACGCCGACCTCGACGATCCGGTCGCGCCACGACGGGCGCAGGCCCGTGGTCTCCACGTCGATGACGGCGTATCCGGTTGGGCCGCTGGTCATTTCCCTCACCCCTTCGTCCATCAGGACGGACGCGTCTTGACGCCTGAGGGTTGAGATGCGGGCACGGATTGTGACTACCCTGTGATGATCAGCACATGCTCCTTGGCCCATGCCTTTACGTCGTAGATCACTATTAGGCGTTCCCGCGAAAGTGAGCTCGGATGAAGGCAGGGCCTGTTGAACATCACCCGCCGGACGGGGTCGCCGAACTAGCCCGCAGCCCGCCATTCCCTGGCGGCCCGAAGGAGGGGGTGAGGGATCATACAGGGGTCAGATCGGGGTCAGAGGATCAAAAAGCCGGACCCCTCTGGGAGCCCGGCTTCTGACCTGCTGCAACATGGTGGGCGATACTGGGATCGAACCAGTGACCTCTTCGGTGTGAAACATGCAGGCTACAGGTAGCTGCCACCGGCTATGGCGCCTCCTGTTTGGGGGACCGTGGGGGGACCGGCCGTCTCGGACACTCCCGTTTTAGAGCGGCATTTCCCGACACTGTCCGATCCCCTCGCGATGTACTCACCTGCGGTAATGCTTGTAAGTGACGGAACCCGACATCACCTGACACGCTGATCAACAGACTCATAATCCGTGGGTCGTGGGTTCAAGTCCCACCCGCCCTACTTCTGAATCCCCAGGTCATCCAGGTTGTTGCGTGATTGGTGCGGGGCCTCGGCGCGGGCAGGAGCCGCGTGGGAGACCGAGGGGAGACCGCCAGTCGCGGACACCCCCTCGACAACCGCTCTGCGAGGCACCAGAGCCGCACTGGCCTCCGCGGCCATCTCCGGAAGCACTGACGTGTAAATATCGGAAGTGATCGACTGACTGGAGTGGCGCAGCATCGACGACGTCGTCTTCATGTCGTTCCCTGCCGCCAGCGACAGCGTGGCCGCTCCATGCCGCAGGTCGTGCAGCCGGATGGGGGGCAGGCCCGCCGCGAAGACGAGCCGTCTGAAATGCTCACTGACCCGATCCGGCTTCAGCTTTGAGCCGTCTTCCCAGGTGAAGGTCCTCCCTGTGTCGGTCCAGGACGCCCCGAAGGCCTCCCCCTCTTGGAGTTGTCGCTCGCGGTGCGCGCGCAGGGCCTTCAGCGCGCCCCGGTCGAGCGCGATGATCGCATCGGACGACTCCGTTTTCGGCGCACCTTCCCGCACTGTCTTCCCAACGTTCTGGAACACCTGCGGCATCCCTGCGCCGTTCAACGGGGTGATCCCGAAGGGAGAGATCGGCCTGAACCTGGCCTGGCCGACCGGCGCCCGCGTCTGGACCGCCGAGGTCGTCGGGGGGTTGCTCCACCCGGTGGAGGAACTGGCGCTCACGTTGGTGCCGCGCCTGTCGGATCTGCGCGACACCGCGCTGTGCCGCGCCCGGTTCGCGCTCCCTGACAGCGAGCAGCAGCGCATGCACTGACCCGATCTCCGCTCGCCCTCCAGAACGGGCCGTCGCCTTGGGTAGTCTCGGCCCTTGCCAAATACGCGAGCAAGCGCGGGACGCGCAGTCAGCGACAAGAAGGACGGCGAGGAAGAATTCCGTCGGCGGCAGCAACGTACCGACAAGGCGACGCTTTGCAAGCGGGATCCTGTTCACTGCGGAAAAGGGACCGTTCAAGAGAACGACGACGCAGCGACGATTGTCGGCTCTTCGAAGTTGAGCGGGGTTTGAGGTCTCACGTGGCGCGGGGAGCTTGAAAGGGCTCGTGGCTCTCGGTGATTCTTCTTGTTGTCGAAGCAAGCAGATCACGTCAGAGAAGCCACGAGCATGGTCAACGATACGACGCGGTTGCTCGATCTGGACGGTGTGGCCGTCACGAAAGTCGTCGCCGCAGGTAACGGGATAGAAGACGGGCCGGTGGTGCACCTGGCCACCACCGATGAGCGGGCCAGGTGCTGCCCGGAGTGCGGGGTGGGTGCGGTGCGGGTGAAGGGATGGGTGACCACCCGGCCGCGGGACCTGCCCGTGGCGGGCCGCGGTGCGCGTTGCGGTGGCGTAAGCGGCGCTGGTGCTGTGACCAGGCCTCCTGTCCGCGTCAGACGTTCACCGAGCAGGTGCCGCAAATCCCTGCACGGTCGCGGTTGACGCTGCGATTACGCCAGGCCGCCGGTGCCGCCGTCGGCGATGGCGGGCGGACGGTGATCCAGTCGGCGCGCGATCACGGCCTGTCGTGGCCGGTGGTGTCGGCGGCGTTCACCGAGCATGCCCGGCGGGTGTTGCCCGCCCAGCCCGCACCGGTCGCGGTGCTGGGCATCGACGAGGTTCGCCGGGGACGTCCTCGCTGGGTGCTGGAGGAGGCCACCGGCACCTGGACCACGGCGGTGGATCGCTGGCACACCGGGTTCGTGGACCTGTCCGGCGATCAGGGGCTGCTGGGTCAGGTCGAGGGCCGTACCATCGCCGCGGTGACCGGCTGGCTCCTGCAGCGGGGAACATCCTGGCGCGAGCGGGTGGGCTTCGTCGCGATCGACATGTGCACCATCTTCAAGTCCGCGATCCGTTCCGCGCTGCCGCACGCCACACTGGTGGTCGATCACTTCCATGTGGTGCAGCTGGCCAACCAGGCCCTGACCGAAGTCCGCCGCCGCCTGACCGTGCAGGTGCGTGGCCGGCGTGGCCGCAAGGGCAACCGGGAGTGGGAGCTGCGCAACCGGCTGACCCGCTCGGCGGCCCGGATGCACGGCGCCCAGCTGGATCCGATGGTCGATGACCTGCAGGCCCTGCCCCAGCGGCTCGGCGCGCCGATCCTGGCCGCCTGGAACGCCAAGGAAGACCTGCTGGACCTGCTCGCCCTGGCCCGCACGCGCCCCGACCGCACGGTGATCGCCGATCGTTTGTTCCGCTTCTACGATCGCTGCGCCGCCTCTGGACTGCCCGAACTCGAACGCCTGGCCACCACGATCGAGACCTGGTGGCCCGAGATCCTGGCCTTCCTCCGCACTGGCATCACCAACGCCGGCTCCGAGGGCACCAACCGCGTCATCAAGACCACCGCCCGCGACGCCTACGGCTTCCGTAACCCCGAAAACCAGCGATTACGCACCCGCTGCGCCACCACCCGACGCGGACGCGGACACCTCAACCCCGCCTAAATTCGAAGAGCCCGATTGTCGGTGTCACCACGGGAGTCGCCGGCGTCGCCAAGACGGTGATAGGAGCCATCGTCAAAACAGGCGCAAAAGCCGCATCGCGCGCAGGAACGAAGGAGGCCGCACAACAAGCTCGTGACGCCTAGGGGAATGAGCGCCGAAGGAATCATGCCACTTATATCGGCGGCAGAGACAAGAAGGGAAACATCTACGCCGGATGTTCAAAGAACCCCACGGGCTGCGCCGAGGATGATGTGGCCAGGCAAGGCGCAACCGATTTCACCAATGCCTACGGTTGGCGCAGAAACAAGGTGACCGGCGAGCTGGAATGGACCCGGATTCCCACCTGTGTAAGATGTCAGGACAAGTACTCCAGGAACCAATTCCCCAAGGACAACACCTATGACCCGGGAGGCAGGTGGACACGATGACAGATCGACTTCTGTACAACGTAGAAGTGGAGCGGCATGACTGGCCTGCTCTCACGGTGTGCGGTGGGACCGCGGTAGAGATTCCCCAGACGGTCGAAGCCATGCTCTCGTCGTCGGACGCCGACGAGGTCGAACGTCATTACTGGCAGCTGGAGAATCGCGCGGTGGTGCAAGGACAGCTTTACAGCTCAGCCCCTCCCCTCGTGTCGGTTCTCATCGCAGCCCTTCTGGGCGAGCTATCCAGACCGGCCAGGATCGGCGCTCTGGAGCTGCTGTATCAACTGGTGACGGGCACATCGCACCCGGAAGAGGCCGAGGCTCATCCGGACTTGGGTGATGAATGTCAGAAAAAGGCACGCGAAGGGCTGTGGGTACTGTACAGAGAGCTACTGCACGGCGAATCCGATGCCGCCAAAGACATTCTGGACGTGATTGAAACCGATCCAGGCCGTCTTCGCTTCTATCTCGCTCAACTCGTCCATGGATAGGTCATCTTCGGCGGGCACGACCTCCAGCGACGTCACCCCTTACCTCGACCGCCTCCGGGCCAGCACCATCAACGCCTGCAGGTACGGACGCGCCCCTGCAGCCAGCATCACCAGCCGGACGGGCCACCCCGCGACAACGCCGACACCGTCGAGCGCACCATCACCGAGCCGACCCTGCTGTGAACCAAGGCGAGAACTGTCGGCCCCCATCCGTACCGTGAAAGCCCCTGCTGGCGACGGCGAGAAGGACATGACCATGCCGGGTCCGGACGGATCCGCCGGTGCGTCCGCCCAGCTGACCCTGACCGTCGACGGTGATCGGCTGCGCATCGAGATGCGCGGCAACGACGCCGACGGCGGGCTGCTCGCCGACCTCAGCACGTCGGAGCGTCTGAACAGCTCGGCGTTGCTGGTCAGCGCCTCGCCGCCGAACTCGGCGACGAGCGCCGCCGCGCGGCCGGAGCCGGAGACGGGCCGTCGACGGTACGCATCACGTTGCTGGGATGGGTCCGCTACGGCGGACGATCCCGACGCATGCGGGGATGGTTCGCTCCGCGACCCGGTCGGCGAGTTCCTGCCACTATCGGCCTCGCGTGCGAGGGTGGTCCCGGGTTCGTGCCGGTCTCCATTGATGGTGATTGGCGGGATCCGCCGACCGAGGAACGACAACAAAGGGCCAACCCAGGCGCGAGATCATCTTGCTTCCCTCGTGGGGGACCGGTAGTCCTGGACACCTCCTCCGCAACCGCTCTGCGTGGCACCAGAGCCGCGCTAGCCTCCGCGGCGGCGTGCGCTATTTCCGGAAGCACTGATGTGTAGATATCGGAAGTGATCGACTGACTGGAGTGGCGCAGCATCGACGACGTCGTCTTCATGTCGTTCCCTGCCGCCAGCGACAGCGTGGCCGCTCCGTGCCGCAGGTCGTGCAGCCGGATGGGGGGCACCCCCGCCGCGAACACCAGCCGCTCGAAATGGTCGCTGACCCAATCCGGCTTCAGCTCCGAGCCGTCTTCCCAGGTGAACATCCTTCCTGCGTCGATCCAGGACGCCCCGAACGCCGCCCTCTCCTGGAGCTGGCGTTCGCGGTGCTCGCGCAGCACCTCCAGCGTGCCCCGGTCGAGTGCGATGATCGCATCGGACGACTCCGTTTTCGGTATCCCCTCCTGCACCTTCCTGCCGACGTTCGTCAGTTGCGTGGACACCGCCAGGGTGCCCTCGTCCAGGTCGCAGTCAACCCATCGGGCGCCGCACGCCTCACCTCGGCGCAGGCCTCGGAAGGCGATCAGGTGGTAGAGCGCGTACAACCGGTCGGTGGCAGCGTGGTCGAGAAATGCACCCAGCTGAGCGGGCGTCCACACCATCACCGGTGAAGGGCGCTGCGTTGCCAGCCAGATCTTGAATCTCTCCCGCCGCTTCTTCGGCTGGAGCTTCGCCGCGCGCTCGGCTGCCAGCAGCTCCTGGTAGGCCGCGTTGAACGCCTGCACTCGGGCGCCTGTCCATACCACCCCTTTCGCCTTCTTGCCTGGGTCCAGTTTCACCAGCGCCGCGGCGTTGAAGGAGACGACGTGTTCTCGCTCAGCCGACGCGAGCACCGTCCGAATCGTCGCGCGCACCCGCTGCTTGGTCACCGGCCCGGTGATCCGCTTGCCTCGCACCGAAGCGCGGACCGCTGGATCGTCGGACTTGCGAGCGGCCAGCAGCGCAGCGTTCTTCTCATCAATCCGGTTGAACACCCGCTCGACGGTCGGCACGAACACCTTGTCCATCCGCACGTTCTCGAGCACTCCCCGGATATGCGTCTCATAGTGGGAGACGTAGCCGAGCAGCGTGCTCTCACGGATGTCTTTCAGGCGCTCCCGCCGCTCCTTCCAGTGCTGCCAGTACTCACCGAAGGTCATCGCCTGCAGCGGCTGCCTCCACGTCAACATCCGGCTGGAGGAGCACAAACTCTGCCTGCTGGTGCTGATCGGGGTGCGGGCTGATGGTCGCAAGGAGCTTGTCGCGCTGACCGACGGCTACCGCGAATCGGCAGAATCCTGGGCCGACCTGCTGCGGGACTGCGCCCGGCGCGGCATGCGTGCCCCGGTGCTCGCCATCGGCGACGGCGCGCTCGGCTTCTGGTCGGCGCTGGCCGAGGTGTTCCCGCAGGCCAGGGCACAAAGTGTGCTGGTTTAACAAGATCGCCAACGTACTCGGGGCGCTCCCGAAGTCGGCCCACCCGGGCGCGAAGAAGGCCCTGGCCGAGATTTGGAACGCCGAGAGCAAGGACCACGCGCTGGCCGCGGTCACCGCCTTCGAGGCCGCTTACGGCGCCAAGTTCCCCAAGGCCGTCGCCAAGATCACCGGCGACGTCGAGGAGCTGCTGGCCTTCTACGACTACCCGGCCGAGCACTGGCGGCATCTGCGCACGACCAACCCGATCGAGTCGACGTTCGCCACCGTCCGGCACCGCACCAAGGTCACCAAGGGCCCCGGCTCCCGCGCAGCCGGCCTGGCCATGGCCTTCAAGCTGATCGAGTCCGCCCAGCGGCGCTGGCGTGCGGTCAACGGCGCCCACCTGGTCGCCCTGGTTCGCGCCGGGGCCACCTTCATCGACGGCAAGCTCGTCGAACGCCCGACGGAATCACCCGTCCCCACAGCCGCCTAGGAACTCATGATCCACAGGTCTTGACTATTGCTCCTGGCCGACGTCGCGCCGGCGGTTCTCACGTGTCGCGTCTCCTCCTGGCGCGTACCGCCACGACCGTCCCACCGGCCAACAGCGCTCCGTTCACTCCAGCCGCCGTCTTCCTGGTCAGAGGGCAGGTGACTGCCTGCCGGCGTCGAGTGCGGTGAAGTAGGCGGCGCTGTCGGCGTCCGTCGGGTAGTACGACTCGATCGCGACCTCGTCCAGGGTGATGTCCATCGGAGTGCCGAACGTGGTCGTCGTCGAGAACAGCCGCAGTTCGCGCCCGCCGAAGCTGAAGATCATCGGGATGGCGACCTCCGACTCGACCGGTTGACTCGCGTCCACCGAATGGGGGGCAAGGTAATCCTCGTAGAGCGCGGTGAGTCCAGGGTCGGGAGCTGTGGCGAGCTGCCGTGCGATCCGGATGCGCAGCAGCGTACGCACCTGAGCCAGGTTGACGATGTGCGGCGCGAGCCCGCGCGGGTCCAGCCCCAGCCGCACCATGTTGATCGGCGGTACCAGCAGGTCGGGGGCGACGGCGGCGAGGAACGGGTCGATGGCGCGATTGCTCATCACGATGTCCCACCGGCGATCGATGGCCAGCGCCGGATACGGCTCATGCGCGCGCAGCACCCGTTCGATCGCGTCCCAGGCCGCCGACAACGACTCCTGATCGAGCGGCCGTTCGGCATAGCGGGGCGCGAAGCCGGCAGCCAGCAGCAGCCGGTTACGCTCTCGCAACGGCACGTCGAGCTGCTCGGCCAGTCGCAGGATCATCTCGGCGCTCGGGCGGGACTTGCCGGTCTCCACCAGGCTGACGTGACGAGCCGACACCTCAGCGGCGATCGCGAGATCCAGCTGGCTGAGGCGCCGGCGATGCCGCCACTGCCGCAGCAGTTCCCCCACGGTGTGCATGGACGACGATGCTACTCATCGAGCACCCGAATGCCATGAAATGGCATTTCATCGACAAATGTCCCGGACGTCGGAAACATTGCGGCCCGTGACTACGCAGAACATGACCCACGGCAACAAGAGCATCGTCCAGCAGGCGCTGACCGCACTGGTCGCGACCGGCGACGTCGACGCGCTCGCGCCGTTGCTGAGCGACGACTTCCTCCATCACCGCCCGGACGCGACCTCCAAGACGAAGTCGGAATGGCTGGCCGCCGTGGGCGCCGCGCTCGTCCCGCTCGCCGGCATGCAGATCGAGATCCAGCACGTGCTGGCCGACGGCGATCATGTCGTGATGCATTCCAGGCGTCAGCTGCCCGCTGACGGGCCGGAGATCACGGTCGTCGACATCTGGCGGCTCGACGACGGTCTGATCACCGAGGCATGGGAGATCATCGAGCCGACGTCCCAGGCGGCCGCCAACCTGACCTGGTGGGAGATTCGCTGATCGCCGGCCCGGCCGCAGGCCGGGCGCCGCGGCCGTGAACACCGGGGCATCGGGACGGCCCCATGCCCCACCTCAAGCCTGGGTTCTGCACCCCCTCCCCGGCCACCCCCGCCGTCGGGAAGGTCAGGGATCTCGCCGAACTGCCGCAGGCCTTCGGCCGGTGCGGAGGAGGAGATGGAGTAGCGGCCCAGGACGTCGAGATGGGCGTGACCGAGCGGGGACAGCCGGCCGGCGTCCTCATCCTTGACCGGGAGGCCTCCGGGGAGGGGCAGACTGGATTTTGGTGCTACGTCGCCTGTGTCTCGGGTCCAAGTCTGGTGAGTCCGCCCCTTTGACTGGACCGATCCTCTCCTCAGCCCGTTCCCCGGGCTGCGGCGGCCGGGGAACGGGCTCTCTGCGACAGTTCCTGTCGGTCTCAGCCTCGATCCGGTCGGGGGATGTCGATACCGCCGGCGCGGAGCCTCGCTTCAACGAGCGAGGCCAGGCGGGCCGCGGCGGAGTCGCGTTCTTCGCCGTGGTGGGCGATCAACCGGTAGCGGGTCGCGGTCTCGGTATGGGCTTGCAGACCGGTCACGATCCTGAGGTGGTCGGGGTGGGCGAGGTAGTGCTCGGCCATGCCGGTGGCCAGTTCCTCAACGCGGGGATCATCCGGTGCCCAGCCGATGACTTCGGCGCTGCGCTTGGTCAGCTCCACGAAGCGGGGGTTGCCCAGCGCGTGTTCGATGTCGGCGAGGTAGTCCTCGAAGCTTTCGGGGACCAGGGCCTTGGCCAGGACGAAGGATTCCCGGGCGGTGCGTACGTCCTCGGGGGTGAAGCCGAGGGTCGGCATTGCCTCCAGCATCGCCACGGCGCGGTCGGGCAGCAAGGTCCAGTCGCCGCTGGTGAGCCGGTTGAGCATGTCCCTCTGTGCGGCCAACGCGGCGATCCGGGCGGTGAGGCGCTGCTCGACGTCGGCGAGCGCCGCGGCGAACGGCGCGGCGTCGCAGTCCAGCAGCGGGCCGATGTCGGCCAGCGGCACCCCGGCGCCGGCGAGCGTTTTGACCTGCACCAGTCTCAACAGCTCGGCCGAGCCGTAGCGTCGGTACCCCGAGCTGTCGCGCGCGGGCTCCTCCACCAGTCCGAGCTTGTGGTAGTGCCGCAGTTTTGATCGTGATGCCGGCGAACGCGGCCGCCTGGCCGATGGTCACCCCTGCGGCCATGGGCTCAGTGATCCTTTCGCGCCTGCGCGGCGGCGGTCTCCCGCACCGCGGCGGCGATCGCTCGGAAGTCCTTGCGCAGGATCTGGGTGTGGTTGCTCTCGACTTTGGTGCTGACCCGCAGGTTGGGGTTGCGGCGGACCACCGGATCGAGAGAGGCGCGCATCTCCTCCATCTCCTCCGCACCGCCGCCGAGGTTGGCTCCGGAAGCCAGGATATAGCGCACCGGGCAGGACAGCCGGTCCAAAACGGGTTCGAGGGCGGCGCACACCTCGTTGATCTCGATGTTGACCTGCGCGTGCTGAGCGGCACTCATCGAGGCGGCCAGGCCGAAGGGGCGCGCGAGCGGCAGCCCCAGCCGCATCCTGCGAAACGCGCGCCGGATCCGCTCCCGGTTCTCCTCACCGGTCAGCCCCCAGGGGACCGCGCCGTCGACCGAGACCAGCCCCGGCGATCCGGTCGGGGTTGCGATCGGCCCAGTGCACCGCCAGCGCCGCACCATAGGACCAGCCGACCAGCAGCGGCCGCTCCACCCCGGTCGCCTTGAGGACCGCGTCGACGTCGCGCAGACAGCCCTCGAAGGAGTAGTCGGCCGACCGCTTCGACTTGCCGCGGGCGCGCTCGTCGTAGGTGAGGTGTCGCCACCGGGGGCCGAGTTCGGCGATCACCCGCCGCCAGGAGCGCTGGCTCGCATAGGAGCCGTTGAGATACACGACGGCTTGACCGGGGCCGGGGGTATCGGTGACCGCCAGGGCCGTGTCGTCGACGGGCACCATGCCGGCCCATGAGGAAACGTGTGAATGCGTCATGCGGTCAGCATCCGCCTTGACCTCGGGTCAAGGCCAAACGGACCGTCGACTTCGAGGAACGCGACGAGGACTACGGCCGGCAAGCCGCCATGCTCGCGGTCATCGGCCGGACCGCAGGAGCAAGGCTGACCAGCGAGTGGCTGGAACAACCACACCCGTACACAACGGTCCCCCATGTCCGACGGAGCACGCTGAACCCCTGAGCGCTCGACCACATGCATCTCGGGAAGCGATCTTCGCCTGGGAGTCATCGTCGCTGCTCAACCACGCTGGTCGGCAGAGGGGACGGCTCGATCAGCGCTCAGGTCGCCAGTCCCCCGCTTTGTCGGGGTGGCACCTGGCTGGCGTCGCGCCGTCGCGGCAGCGCGGCCGCCAGGAGGGCGACGGCGGCCAGCACCACGGCGATGGTGGCGAAGGCCTGCCCGTAGCCAGTCGCCAGCTCCGGCGCCCGGGCCGGGCCGGCACGTTCGCCGTCCTGCCCCGCCGTTAGCGCGACCAGGGCGGCCAGGCCGAGCGCGCCGCCGATCTGCTTGGCGGTGTTCATCAGCCCGGAGGCCGCCCCCGCGTCGGCTGCGGCGACGCCCGAGGTGACCGTGACAGTCAGCGGCGTGTTCAGTAGGCCGCCGCCGAGCGAGATCAGCACGGCCGGGCCGGCGATGGCCGTCAGGTAGTCCTGGCCAGGGGCGATGCGGCTCTGCCACCAGAAGCCGGCTGCGCCGATCAGCGCCCCGGCGACGATGAGCACGCGATCGTCGGCGCGGCGCATCAGCCATGGCGTCAGGCGCAGGCCCACCAGCATGGTCAGCAGGGTGTGCGGCAGGAACGCCAGCCCGGTCTGCAGCGGCCCGTAGCCCAGGACGTGCTGCAGGGACAGGGTCAGGAAGTACCACATCGGGTTCAGGCACGCCCCGGCCAGCAGCATCGCGATGTTGCCCAGCCAGATCGGCCGCGCCCGCACCAGGCGGGGCGGGATCAGCGGCGCCCGCGCCACACGCACCTCGACCAGCACGAACACTGCCAGCAGGACGGCCCCGGCGAACGCTACGGCGGGCGCGTCCGACAGGCCGTAGGCTAGCCCGGCCAGCGCGGCGGTGGCCAGCACCGCGCCGAGCACGTCCAGCCGCCGCCCGCCGCGCATGTCGGGGGTGGCGGCCAGCCGGCGGGTGGCGGTCAGGCAGACCAGGCCGATCGGCACGTTGATCAGCAGAATCGCCCGCCAGGACAGGTATTCGGTCAGCGCCCCGCCGATCAGGTTGCCCGCCGTGCCGCCGGCCAGGCTCACCGCCGTCCAGATCGCGATCGCGCGGGTGCGGCGCGGCCCCTCGGGAAAGACAGCGGTCAAGATCGTGAGCGTGGCCGGGGCCAGCACCGCCGCCCCCACCCCCTGACAGGCCCGGGCCGTGATCAGCGCGCCCGGCGCGTCGGCCAGCCCGCCGGCCAGGCTCGCGGCAGTGAACACCGTCAGGCCGGCGGCGAAGACGCGCCGGTGCCCGTACAGGTCGGCCAGCCGCCCGCCGAGCAGCAGCAGAGCGCCGAAACTCAGCGCGTAGGCGTTGCCCACCCACGCCAGGTGCCGGGCGTCGAAGCCGAGCGCGTGCTGGATGGACGGCAGCGCGACGTTCACCACCGACACGTCCAGCACCACCATGAACTGCGCGGCACACAGCAGCGCCAACACGACCGGCACCCGCCCTCCTCCTCATATGACGATGCGATCACATTGCTTTACCGTGACGTCAGCATATAATCCGATGCGGACACATCGGAAAACTGTGGGAGGGGCCATGGGCCGGGGACCGGGAGCGCACCACGCGCAGCGACGCGCCGAAATCGCCGACGCGGTGCTCGCCATCGTCGCCGACCGCGGCCTGGCCGCCGTCTCACTGACCGAGGTCGCCGCCCATGCGGGCATCTCACCCGGCCGCGTCCAGCACTACTTCCCGGCCAAGCGGCAACTCGTCGAAGCCGCCTTCGAGCGCGGCAACGAGCTGTCCAGCGCCCGCATCCGCGCCAAGACCGGCGCCGACCCGCAGGCCGCCGAGCCGCGCCTGGTGCTCACCACGGTGCTGGGCGAGCTCATCCCGTACGACGCCGCCACCGAGGCGCACATGCGCGTGCGGCAGTCCTTCCACGCCTTCGCCTTCGCCGAGGAGGCCATCGCGGCCCGGCTGCGCGTCCTGTACGCCGACTTCCACCGCCAGATGGCCGACTTCATCGCCTGCGACCAGCAGGCCGGACACATCCCCGCCGCCCTCGACCCACACGTCACGGCGCTGGCCCTGGTGGCGCTGGCCGAAGGGCTCGCCGCCTACGTGCTCACCGGCGTTACCTCCGCGAGCACCGCCCGCCAGCAGGTACTGGCGGCCGTCGCCGACCTCTACCGCTGAGTCACGAGCCCAGCAAGCGGTTGGTCCCACGAGTGCCGCTCACCACGGTCCGCCGGCCAGGGTGGGCGCCCACGAGCATGGCAATGGCGGCGGCGACGCCTTCGCGGGTGTTCTCGCCGATCATGTCGCGCTGGAACTCCAGCACGGCTGCTAGGACGGAGACCATCATTTTGGTGCCGGGGTCGTCGCTGGCCAGATCGATGCCGGGCAACAGTCCGGATTCGACGCGCAGGTGGAGGCTCCGGCGGATGAGTACCGGGCGCAGGGCGAGGATGTCGGAGACGGAGCGGAACAGGCGGGCGGCGTCGGCGATGCGGATGGTGTCGCCGACGGCGGCCTCGTGCAGCAGCGTGGTGAAGCCCGCGCGATCGAGGGAGAGTTGCCGGCTGGAGGTGGCGGGGTCTTCGTAGACCGGGGCGCCTGCGGCCATCAGGCCGGCGAGAGCGTGCCGCTGGCGCGCGTCGGTCTGCTTGTCGGTGGAGTGCCGCAGATAGACCCGGTCAGCCACGTCGGGCATCCGCGGAGTGGTTGCTGGTGAAGGCGCGGGCGATGAGCGGGGCGCTGTGCGCGCTGGTGGTGCGGACGTAGTCACGCCGCTTCTGGGTGTTGGGCTGCCAAGCCAGCTCGACCGGACCGTCGGCCTCGTTGGCGCGGTCGAGCAGCGGGGCCTCGCGGTCGAGGAAGGCCGCGATCTCCTCCAGGAATGCACTGCCCTCCTCACGCATTGCGTGCATGGCGGTGCGGATCTGGCCGGCCTCCTCGCAGACGCGCATGACCCCCGCTTTGTAGCGGGTGATGTCCGCCGCAGTGTAGGGGATCTCCGTGCCGTTCCAGTCGGCCTGCTTGAGCAGGGCGCCATTCCCGAAGGCCGGCCTTGTAGTAGCCGGTGGATGTCTGCGACCACTTCAGAGGGGCGGAAAGGGAGGCGGAAGCCTGGACCGGATTCCATTGGATCGACGAGCCTTTTGTACAGGGTGGCGGAAGGCGGCTTGATTGGATCCGGCCATGGGGGCGCAATCGACCGGTTGTGCCCCCATGGGGTTTCGATTGACGTTGTGGATCAGGCTCTCATCGCGCTGCCGTGGCCGCGATCATGATCAGCCGGAGACTCGCCCGGCGGAAGACCTCTCGGGGCGCGCACCGGCATCGGCGGTTATGTCGACGACATGTGACAGCGTTTGCCGGTCTGCTGCTACAGCGATCGCTTCCGCTTAAGGGCGATGTCGCTGGAGAGCTACCGCGCCGAGGATTCAGGGCGGGTCACCAGTACAGGCGCTGCCACAGCGCGATCCATCGGTCTGGGTGAACGTATCCGACGACGGCGTCACGAAACACGCCGGCCGCCGCCACAGCGGCGTCCACTCCTCGGTGACGCGTCCTTAGCGAGGCGCGCACCGAGCCGCCGAGCCCGCTGAAGCCCAACTCGACCAGTTCCTGGTAGGTGCGGCGGCCGCGCACCAAAGGTTCGGGCCTACGCTCGATCCGCAGGATCGCCGGCGAGACTCCCGGCGATCTCCTTGAGGGTCGGCGCGTGGCGGACGCCGGCGGCGGTGAGGCCGCGGATGCGCTGCGGTCCCAGGTCGCGTTCGGGGTTGACCAGGGTGCTCCATTCGCCGGTGACGAGTCCGCGCGGGTCGAGCAGCACGACGCCGACCTCGACGATCCGGTCGTGCCACGACGGGCGCAGGCCCGTGGTCTCCACGTCGATGACGGCGTATCCGGGTTGGCCGCTGCTCATTTCCCTCACCCCTTCGTCCCTCAGGACGACGCGTCCTGATGCCTGGGGGGTTGGAGTTCGGGCACGGATTGTGACTACCTTGTGATGATCAGCAAACGCTCCTTGGCCATGCCTTTACATCGTAGATCACCATTGGGGCGCTCCCGGACCGCGAGCTTCGACAGCTCGCTGCCAGGCGTCCCCGTGTGGAAAGTTTCACGAACACCGCCGCGCGGACGACTGTGATGACGCGGGTACGACCGCCACATCGCATGGCGTCACATGGCCTGCGACCAGCCTGTTGATCCATGGGACGATATCGCCGCCCTTTTACGGGCCGTACGGAACCGCGATTCACCGCTTGTTTCGGAGCTCGGTCCCTTGTATGGGTCTGTCCAGTTCGTACCCATTGTGTGATCCTCCCCTCGACACCCGACCGGCCTCACCGACGTGCGCGTCCGCCTCACCCCGATCAGGGCGGCGCCCCTGGCGGACGGCGAGGCCGGCGGCTCTGGCGAATCTCCACAGTCAACGGCGCGAAGAAAGGGACTCCATGATCGCTGGCAACCTGATCCGCCGGGCACTGACGGCCGGCGTGATGCTGGCCACCACCGCCGCGATGGTCGTGACCATGCAGCAGCCCGCCGCCGCCTCAACCCTGACGCTCAACGCCACGGTGGACTGCCTCAACGTCAACTACTCCGGCGACACCCGCGACTGGTACGCCTCGTACGTCTCGGTCGCCTCCGCGCCTCCTTCGTACGGCGTGACGATGCCCCTCAGCTCGATGGTCGCGAACCCGGCGAACCACACGTGGTCGTTCACGATCAGCGTGCCCGGCGGCAGCACCTCGGTGAGCGTGTCGGCCATCTGCAGCGGCGGTCACCAATATGACCAGGTCGGCTGGACCAACGGACCGGCGATCAGCATTCCCTCCTCGGCCACGACCCTGACCGCCACCTGGGGCTGCTCCACCCAGCAGGTCTACCCCGGGCCCTACATCACCGGCTGCAGCGCGCAGTCCTACTCCTACAGCTGAGGCTCCTGCTTCCCAGAAGGCCGTCCGCTTTCACCGCGGGTGGCCTTCTCACATGCGGGCACGGATACCGCGCCCTCACCAGCGCGCCAGGGCTGTCAGCAGCGGTGAGGAAGAACGGGTGCGGCCCAGCCCTCACTGAGACGTTCGCCGAGGGCGGGGGTATCACTCTAAGTGTGGAAACGATCACTATGGGTAGATGAGTCAAGGTAGATCATCTTAACGCTTCGGGGGGAGCGTCCATCATGACGAA
>NZ_JBITHT010000016.1:0-56119 GCF_044458265.1 Nonomuraea sp. NPDC050478
AGGGCCTTCCGCCGTTTCCACAAAGTCGCAAGCCACCGACCTGCGGTTTCGCACCCGAACATGCCCTGGATCACGGATTAGCTGCGGAACGCGGGACTGCCTGGCATGCCCTGACTAGCACGACGGTCTCCCCTTCCGGGCTTCGCAGCCTGCGACACGATCGCCGCTCCCGCAACCCTGCTCTCGCCCCCGCATAGCGGGGCCTTCGGAGGGCGAGGCCTGGCGATCCAAGATCTTTTGCTGGCGCAAAACATCTTGGAACCGCCAGCCACGCACGGTTGCGGGCGCAGCTCCCCGCGTCGCTGACGGCCGCCGCCGGAAGGGGAAGCCCCGCCGCCTCGGCCAGATCGGCACCAGGCCCCCCATCCGGCAGCCCATCAGCCAACCCGGCAAGGAGCTGCCGTGATCTCGCTCGCCCCCGCGCGCCCCGCACCGTCCTCCCAGTCCGACGACCAGCCTGCGATCGCCATCGTCGGTGCCTCCATCACCGGCCCCACCCTGGCCCTGTTACTCCACCAGGCCGGCCTGACGAACGTCACCGTCCTGGACGCCTCCCCTCGCCTGCACGCGCAGGCCGGCGGCGTCATCGGCCTGGAGCACAGCGCCCTGGACGTGCTGGACTCCATCGGTGTCCCGCAGCACGAGTTCGTCCCCTTCACCAGCGAGCGCGTGGTCGCGGTCAAGGTCGCCGACCGCTGCGAGGCCGGCCGCACCCACACCTTCTACCCGGGCCGCTCCACCGCCTGGCACCTGATCAACACCGCGCTGCTGCAGCGCCTGCCCGAGGGATGGCTGCGCCTGGGCAGCCGCGTCCACGGTCTTACCTCCGGCCCCGACGGCCGCGCCCAGCTGCAGATCGCCGACGCCGATCCGATCAGCGCCGATCTGGTGGTCTTTGCCGACGGCCGCCGCTCGATCGGCCGCCGCCTGCTCGACCCGGACCGCAAGCTCCGCTACGGCGGATACGTCGCATGGCGCGGCCAAGCACCGATCCTCCCGCAGGACCTGCGCGACTACACCCGTCTCGAACCGTACGGCGCAGGCTTCCACCTGTTCCCGATCCTGCAGCGCGACGGCAGCACCGCCACCGACTGGACCTTCTACCTCAACCACTCCGAGCAGGAGTTCCACACCCTGCTGGACGCCGAGCCGACCCGCCGCACCTACGTCCTGCCGCACCAGATCACCCCGTACGCCCGCGAGCACGTCACCGGCCACGCACGGCAACTGCTGCCCACCACGGCCGCCGACATCATCGAGGCCACTCCGGCCTGGACCGCCGCCCCCATCGTCGACATCGCCCCGCCCGAGCGGATGGTCTACCCGGTCGGCCGCCACGCCCACGCCGTCCTGCTGGGCGACGCGCTGGCCCCGGTCCGGCCCAACACCGCCCGCGGCGCCAACAACGGCATCGAGCAGGCCACCTCCCTGGTCGCCGCGCTGACGCAGCACCTGCGCCACGGCGCTGACCTGCCCGTCGCCTTGGAGGGCTGGCAGCGCCGCGCCTTGCCCGCCGTCCGCGACGCGCTGGAGCTTGGCCCCAAGCTGGGCGCCGCACTCGGCCTCGGACACCATCCGGCGCCGGCATGACCGGCGACTACCGGCTGGCCCGGACCATCGAGCCGGGCTGGCTCGTCCGCCTCGCCGCCGGCGACACCCCGGCCGGCGGCGGGTGGATGCCCGTCCTGGCCCGCATCGACACCGTCAATCACCTCGGCCGGCAGCGCGTCTGGTTCCTCGGTGAAGACCGGGCCGCGTCGGCCTACGCCGACGACCTGGTCTTCAGCCGCACCCCCGACGAGGCGGCCATCGCCCACCACCCATGAGCCCTTTCGCGTCATCTCCGCCGTCCGGAGGGACCGGTTCCCCGGACAGCGGCTCGATCAACAAGGAGCCCGTTATGACGTCGACCAACCTGCCCGTTCCCCAGCCGGCCGGAGACCGTGCCACATGGCTGCGGCACCTCACCCGCCGGCTCGCCACCGAACTCGCCGACCAACTGCGCGCCCAGCCGCCGACCGGCCAGATCGTGGACGAAGCCCGAACCCGGCTGCACCAGACGATCAGCCGCTACCGGGAGGGCGGCAGTGTGGATGACGCCACCGCCATCCGCCTCAGCATGGATCTGCGGATCGTCCGCGTCCGCGACGAGGCCTGGCTGGCCTCGCAGGTCGAGCCGGTCGTCATGACCGCCGTGCTGCTCGATGTGGCCGATCGGATCGAGCCCGCGTTCCTGGCCCCGGTCGGCTCACTATTGGCTTGCGCCGCGTGGAACCTGGGCGAGCGGGATGTCGCCCGTCGCGCCGTCGACAAGGTCTTGGCAAAGGAGCCCTTCTACTCGATGGCCCTGCTGCTCCAGATGGCGCTGCACTTCAATGTGCCTCCGGGCGTGCTTCGTGACCGCATGCCCACGCTCGACGAGATCGACATCCTGATGGGACCGCCCGGGCCGGGATGGCTCCAGCCGTTGCAGTGGACCCTGACCGACTACCTCGAATCCTCATGATCGCTTGTAGGGTGAGGCGTTCGCTCCCATGTCCAACGAACCTCACAGGAAGCGCCCCGTGTTACCTCGTCACCGTTCAGCCCTGCCCGCCGTGCGCGTCACCGCCTCGTACGGCGCCGCGCTGACGGTCGCCGTCGTCATCGCCCTGATCTCTGGCGACCTCGGCCCGTTGTGGTGGCTGACGCTGTTCGCGACCGTGACCGAAGGCGTCGCGGCGACAGGACAGAACGTGCTCCTCCTGGTCGTAGCCGGGCTGTCCTGGGCATGGGGGATCTGGCAGATCCTGCGCGGGCCGCTGGCGGGGCCGCCCCAGCAGGACCGGAACACCCTGTGGTTGCCCGTGGCGCTCTACGTCGCGGCGGCTACGACGTGGCTGGTTCACATCGCCCCGTCGTTGGTCTGGGCGGTTGCGTCCGTGCTCGACACTGCGGCGATGTGGGTGGTCGTGCTGCTGTTCATGCGGGTGCTGGGCGGCGACCGGCAGTACATGCGGGGCGCGGGGGTGCTCGGGTACGGCGGTTTCACCGTCATCGGCGTACTCGACCTCGTCGGCTGGCCCGTCCCGGGTGGGGTGGAGCTGATCTGCGGCGTGGCCGTTCTGGCCTGGACGGTGCTGGTTCTGCGGGCCCAAGGGTACGACGACCGCTGGTGGACGGCGACCGTCGCGTATGGCATCGCCGCCCTGGTGGCGCCGATCTTCCTGATACTGGCGGCATTGCCGTTCCCGGACGAGGGAAGCGCCGTCGAGGCTCTCGGTGTGGTCTCGAGCGTCCTGATCATGATCTGGCTGGCCCGCTCCGCCCACGACCTTGCCGCCCCACGCCACCAACCGGCTGCCCCGGCTCCGTTGGAGGCATGAGCCGACGAGCAGTCGCGTTGTCGGCCAGTCACCGTCGCGCGCGTGCCGCCTGTGATGGCCATGGTGATCGTTCATCTGGGCGATCCTGAGCGCGCCGCCCCAGGATCGTGCCGGCAAGCGATCTTCTCGCCCTCTCTTACGCCCAGGCCGGCCTTGTTCGTGAACAACTCCGTCGCGCGGCGCACGCGCTCATGTCGACAGTGACCGATCGAGCCGCTCACCGAGCCGCTTGGACAGCGGACGCGTTCGGGCCCGGCCGAGCCGGGTGAGCACGTCGCCGTAGTCCCGAGACGGTGGCTGAGGCGGGTGCGATTGAGCGGTCGAATCTGACGCCGATGGCAGGCCCTGCCGTATGTCCCTGCCGGTCACCCGCCCCACATTTCGGACCGGTCAGCCTCGCAGGCACGTTCCTCCAGGCAAGGCGGCTTTCGCTGCGCTCACCCCGTACGGTCAAGATCTTTTGGCGCAAGAGCAGGAACGGGCGCCAAAACATCTAGCCCGTACGCGGCCGCCGCCTTGCCTTCCGTCACTTCCACCTGCGTGTCCTCCCTCACCGAAACGCGGAACGGCCGCCCAGCAGGGGCACCGTACGGAAGGAGCCGGACATGCGACTCAGCCTCGACCTCCCCCTCTACGCCACCGACATCACCGCCTGCACCCGCTGCGGCAACGAGGTCACCCTCCAGCACAGCTGGAAGACCCTCGACGGTGGCCGCATCTGCCTGGGGTGCGTGTGCGAGGCCGTCGAGGCCTACCGCCAGTCCGCGGTCGCCGACCACGAGATCCCCTACTAGCCCACGCGGGCGGCGGGGGGCTCCGGCCCCCGCCGCCTCCCGTCCCGCCTCGTTTCGGAACCCGCAGTAACCACGCCACAAGGAGGAATCATCATGGCCGCAGGCGACACCGTCATCACCATCGTCGGCAACCTCGTCGACGACCCCGAGCTCCGCTTCACCCCGACAGGTCAGGCGGTGGCCCGGTTCCGCATCGCCTCCACCCCGCGGTACATGGACCGCCAGACCAACGAGTGGAAGGACGGCGACAGCCTCTTCCTGACCGCCAACGTCTGGCGGCAGGCGGGGGAGAACGCCGCCGAGAGCCTCACCCGCGGCATGCGCGTCATCGTCCAGGGCCGGCTCCGGCAGCGCTCGTACGAGAACAAGGACGGCGACAAGCGCACCGTCTACGAGATCGAGGTCGACGAGATCGGCCCGTCCCTGCGCCACGCCACCGCCCAGGTGAACAAGACCCGGCGCAACCGCCCGAACACTCCGCCGCAGGACAACCCGTGGGAGAGCTCATTCCCCGAGCGGCAGCAGGCCAACGGCGAGCCGGTTCCCGCGGGCGCGGTGGCAGGTGACGAGCCGGACTTCTGACATCCGGCGGGCCCGCCCGGCTTCCCTCCGGGCGGGCCCCGCACCGCGCCTTCTGCACGACCCCTTTCCCTCCGCCGTGCCTCCGGCCCAGCCGCCATCTGCAGGCACGGCGGCTTCCTGTCTCCTTGTGGAGGACGTTCCCCGATGATGTCCACCTCGACGTGCGCGGACCTGACGGACCTGCTGAACTTCGTCGGCGCCGTGCTCAACGACCCGGGCGCGGATCTGCGCCCCGCTCTGCTGCATGTCATCGCCGAGCTGGCTCGCCTGCTCAGCGACGACATCGACGAGCGCGAACTCGCCTCCGTGCTTGGCAACGCCCCAACGCCCGCTCCCGGCCGTCCCACGGCTTGCGGGGAGATCCTCTCGGTGCCGGGCCGCGGCCCCGCCGTCGTGCTGGCCGTCCGGGAAGGGGGAGCGCTGCTCAAAGTCCGCACCGCCAACGAAATCCGCCACATCCGGCATATGCCTGACGGGTGGGCGGACCTGTGACCTGCCGAACTCACGCCCACACGCCGAAGGAGGCCGATCCCGCATGTCCGTGAGCGACCCCGGCGAGCACGAGCCGCTCCCGTTCGAGGGGCACATGCTTCTGATCACCGAATGCTGCCGGTGCGGCATGCGGCCGCTCCTTGTCGATCCCGACAACGCCGTGTCTGTCCTGATTCACCAAGCCACCGGCACCCCGGTCGACCCCGACGGCAATCCGGCCCGGCGCGGCGATCCCCTCGTACAGCGCCAAGCCCTGTGCCCCGCCTGCGTCCGGCTGCGCCGGCAGGCCATCGCACAGGGCAAGCTCGTGTCCTGGCCCCGGAGGCCGTCGCCCGAAGAGCTCGCATGATGCGCCATGTGGTCCAGTTCTCCGGTGGCATCGGCAGCTGGGCGGCCGCTCAGCGCGTCGCGGCCGAGCACGGGACCGATCGGCTGACCTTGCTGTTCGCCGACACCCTCGTCGAGGACGACGACCTGTACCGGTTCAACCGGGATGCCACCGCCCAGCTCGGCGTGGACCTCACCGTAGTCTGCGACGGCCGCACCCCGTTCGAGGTGTTCGCCGACGTCCGCTTCCTGGGCAACGCCAGGATCGCCCCCTGCTCGTACTGGCTGAAGCAGAAGCCCTGCCGCGACTGGCTCACCGCCCACGCCGACCCGCGGACCACCATCGTGTACGTCGGCATCGACTGGTCCGAAAGACGCCGTATCCCCGGCATCCAGCGGGGCTGGGCACCGTGGCGGGTGCGCTTCCCGATGGCCGAGCCGCCCTTCCTGACCCAGGGACAGATGCTGCAGACCGCCCGGGCGCTGGGCTTGCGCCCGCCCCGCCTGTACGACCAGGGCTACCGGCACAACAACTGCGGCGGCAGTTGCGTACGGGCCGGTCAGCGGCAATGGCTGCACCACCTGCGCACGCATCCCGACCGCTTCCTGCGTGCCGAGCACGAAGAGAGCCGGCTACGCGCCGAACTCGGCGACGTCGCCATCCTCAAGCGACGACGGGCCGGCGTGACGCGCCCGTTGCCGCTGGCCGAGCTACGCCGCCGCGCTCAGGCCGCCTGACCTCCGCCGCTGGCTGACTTCCGGGCGGATGTCCCGTGCCGGATGGACCCGCGCTTGCTTGGGCCTACCACGGAACCCCGGCGCGGGGGCGCGGCCACCGAAGCCCGGCCGGCGCGGCCGCCCCCGCGCCTGGAACCCGTGGTTGATGCGGCCCAAGCGCGGGCCACCCCGGCTCGCCGCACCGGCCCATTGAAGGAGAACGCGGTGACCGACGACACCGCCGCCCGCTGGCGGCACATCGAGATCGTCCTGGACCGCTCCGGGTCCATGCACCCGATCACGGCCCAGACCGAGGCGGGCCTGCGCGCCTTCCTAGAAGCGCAGCGGGAGGTGCCCGGCCGCACCACCGTCACCCTGTACCAGTTCGACGACGTCGGCGAGCTCGTCTTCAGCAACGTGGAGCTGGCGGAGGTGCCGGAGATCCGGCTGCAGCCGCGTGCCGCCACCGCCCTGTTCGACGCGATCGGCGACACCATTGAGCGGGCCCGCACCCTGGTGCTGGCACTGCCCAAGCCGGAACGCCCCGAGGAGATCATCACGGTCATCCTGACCGACGGCGCGGAGAACTCCTCCCACCGCTACGACGCACCGCGCCTACGTGCCTGGATCGAGGACCTGCAGGCCAAGAAACGCAAGTGGGTGTTCGTCCTGCTGGGCGCGGGCTCCTACGTCACCAGGCTCGCCGGCATGCTCGGCATCCGGCAGGAGACCACCATCCACTACGACCACGACCTCAGCCAGACAGCGCTGTCCACCGCGGGCGAGATGGTCCGCCGGGGCAGCCGCAGCGGGCGGTACGGCTTCACCGACGAGGACAGGACCGCCACCCGGCACTGAGCCTCAGGGTGTGCTGGCGGCCGCGATCACCAGCGGCCGTCCAGCATGTCCCCGCTCCACGCCGCTGATATGGCAGCCCTCCTCAGGGTGCCGGGGGTGCGGCTTCCGGGCACTCCGGTCTTCTCCTTTCCGGCTTCGCAGCCTGCGGCACTGTGGCGCGACCCGCGACCGTCCTCTCGCCCCGCTCTGCGGGTCCCCGTGGGCGAGTTCTGCCTGCTTCAAGATCTTCTGCTGGCGCAAAACTTCTTGAAGCAGGCAGAACCGGACGATCGCGGGTCGCTTCGCCGTGCCGCTGTCGGCTCTTCGCCGGAAGGGGAAGCCCACCGCCTCGGCCCGGGCCCTCACCCCTTAACCCCTTCTCCGGCAGCCCATCCATCAGCACGGGAAGAAGGAGAGCTCTCCATCATGCTGCCCGAGGTTAAGGCGTTCTTCGACGCCATCGCGACCAGAATCTCCGCATCGAGACCGACCGCGTGTACCGCGCACATCCGGTTCCGGAATGGGACCACACCATGTCTCCCGACCAGGTCGCAGCCTACTTCGAAGCGCAGGACAAGCGGGACGCCGCCCTGCGAGAGGTGGAGAAGGCGGACAAGACCAAGCAGGCCGAGGCGTACCAGAAGCTGGCCGCCTCCGAGGACCCGCTGGTGCGCTTCCTCCTCACCGATCCAGAGGTGCAGGCCTACCCACGGCACGCGGAAGACGTGCTGAAGGCACTGCCGATGAGCCGTGAGGAGATGGAGGAGTTCGGCGAGCGGCAGGAGTGGTGCCGCGAGTTCGAGCGCCTGTTCAGGCGCGCGGACGAGGCCGGCGTCCTGCCCGAGCCGACCCCCGACCTGGCGGACGTCGAGCCGCTGGTGCGCGAGGTCGCGAGCCGGTTCGGCACCGATGAGCGCCGCCTGCGCACCCTCGTCAAGAAGCACCTGCCCGACATCCTCGCCAGCGCCTCGGCCAAGGCTGCGCAGCGAGCGCAGGAGGGCCTGACGACGACCGCGTAAGGCCAACCGAGGGCGGCGTGGCGGACGGTACGAGCTCCGCCACGCCGTTCCTAGGCAGCGCCGAACACGGGAAGGCGGTACTTCAGCCCTTGTCCGTGTCGCCGCCCAGCTCGATGCCCAGCCTCTCCAGCCGGGAGCGGATGGCGCCGCGGCTGCGGCCGAAGACCTGCATCAGATCCCGGATGGTGGTGTCAGGAGCCGCGGCCAGGTCCTTGAGCCGCTGGTCATCGTCGGGGGTCCAGGGGCGGTGCGAGTTGCTGTGTGTGTGCCGCCGCTCCTGCAGCGTCGGTGTCCGCCGGTTTCCGGCGAGCGCGGCCTGGCCGCCGGCCAGCAGTTGGACGAGCACCGGCAGGTGAGCCTCCGGGATGGGCTCGGCTGTGCTGAAGTCGGCGAGTAGTTGGCCGTCGGCGTCGTTGCCGCGCATCTCGATGTGCAGCCGGTCACCGTCGACGGTCAGGGTCAGCTCGTAGCGGTGGCCGTCCTGGTCGGCATGCAGACGTACCTGGGACAGGGAGGTGGGCACGGGATCTCCTTCGAGGCAGGCGGGGCGAAGGGCTCACGGACGCGGCCGACCACGGCGGCGCCAGGCTGGCGCCGCCCGTCCTCTCCCGGACGGCCAGCTCATGATCTCAAAGCGCTTGAGCTTCACTCACCTGATTATCGAACAGATGCGCCAGAAGGTCTCACCCTTAATCACAGGGGAAGCCGCGCCATGAGCGATCGAGTAGGCCCACTGCCTGGCGGGGAGGACTGGTTATCCGGGCCGGCTGGCCGCCGTACCGCGGCCGGCCAGTATCGGGGCGCTTGAGGCTGCGCTCTTCCCTCGTCGCTCAGTCGCTTCGCTCCATCGCTCCTCAGTCCAGAGCACAGCCCGCCCCTCCAGGCCGGCCGCTTCTACCGCGCGCCGCCGTACTTCGGTCCGCTGGGCGCCGTCGTCACTACTCGCCGACCCGGACCTACCTCGCCGCAGCGGGCGCGGCAGCAGGCCATTCCGCGCACAGGGCGCTCGCTGCGCTCGCGTCGCCCACGATCGGCCTGCGGCCGACCCTGTGCACGGCGCGCTCCACGTCGGCTTCACGGAGGCTTCGCTGGCGCTCCGTCTCCGTTACGCCTCCGCTCCGCGCGTTACCCCGCCATCCCCCTCCGTTCCCGCCGCCGAGGCCCGAACCATCTCTTCAGCGTGAGCCAGACCGTACGGTCGGCACCGGCCGGAAGTTTCTCCACTGACCAGCTCGTCCCTGAGGCGCACGCGACGAGGTGCGAGCCGTGCGGTCTGGCCAGGCGCTTTCGGCTCATCCCAAGCCCGGCCTTGGCCTCGAACACGGCCGTCTGTTTTGCGGCTCGCTGGCGCGCGGGCGGCATCTCCGCGTCCCCCGGGCTGGCGTCCCGAGCCAGGTCAGCCTCGCAGGCCGTCACTGCGGACAACCCGCCCCTTTCAAGATCTTTTGCTGCGCAAAACATCTTGACGGGCAAGTTGTCCTTCGCTCCTTCGCCTGCGAAGTCGCCCTTGCCGGGACACCCAAGGCGGGCGCCGCTCACGCAAGCGGCCCCTTCAGCAGACAGGAGCCCTCCATGCGCAACGTCTTCCTCCGCACCATCGCCCTCGATTGGGGCACTCTCATCGCCGCAGCGGGTATTGCCCTCGGCGTTCTCGTACTCGTCGGGTTCGGCGCCGCCGTAGTCAGTATCCAGCGCGACGACCGGCGTGGTGTTCCTGCCGCCTGTCCCACCTCCCCGCGCAGGTTCAGGCGGCGCGTGCTGGGCACCCACACCCCGTCCGACCGATAAGCGGGAGCCGGCCGTGTGCCTGGCGAGGGCGCGGAAGCACACGATCTCGGGGAATCCGCGCCCCAATCTCATCCCTCATCCCGCAGGGGAGTACAGCGCGGCGAAATCCTTACCTGCCGCCAACCCACCTGCAACCAGCATGATCTTGACGATCTATCTCACTTCTCCGCAACCTGATCATGTCCTTGGACCAAGGTATCTGCGATGTTCGCGCCTGGTCCGCAGCCGTGCCGGCCGCCAGGGGAGGTGGATCACCTTGGCTTGGGTGAGCGTGATCGGACCCTCCATGGAACAGGTGGAGTACCGGCTGCAGGGCGGCGCCGGATGCGGCGCGCACCGCGATGACGGCCAGGCCCAGGGCACGCCCCAGCAACCGCACGAGCAGCTCACCTACCGGCTGGCCGACGAACGCGGACTGATGTGGATCGGCCAAGGCCTGCACGAGTTCGGCATCATCCCGCAGACCCCGCTCACCCCCGACCAGTACGCCACGGCCCGCGCGCTGATGGACGGCGTGCATCCCTGGAGTGGCAAGGTTCTGGTGCCCGCCAAGCACGAGGTCGACCCCCGCGCCAAGCTGCCTGCCGCACCGCTCCTGGCGGCGTTGGAAGCGGCCGCGGCCGAGCAGGGCACCACGGTGCAGGAGCGGTTATCCGACCGGCCCGCGGTGGCCAGGCGCGTGGCCCGCATGGCGCGCGGCATCGCCCGCCAGGGCGAGGCCCATCTCATGACGGTCACCGAGATCGAGCAGGTCGCCCGCGCCGCCGGCGTCGACGTAGGGGAGGCGTACACAGCCGACGAACTGGCCGTCGCACGCCGGTGGCGCAAGTCCCGGGTACGCGTCGGCAACCGCGGCTACGACCTGACCCTGGACGTCACCAAGAGCCTGTCGGTGCTGTACGGGCTGGCCGGAAGAGAGTTCGCCGCCGAGCTCGAGACGGTGTTCGCCGACGCCGTGGTCGAGACGGTGGGCGCGGTGGAGGGCTGGGCCGCCTACGGTCTGCGCGGCCACCAAGGCGACGGCCAGGTAGCCGATCGGGAGGAGTCGACCGGGCTGCTCGGATGGGTGATGTGGCACCGTACCGCCCGGCCGGTGGACGGCGCGGCACCCGACCCGCACCTGCACGCCCACGTGACCATCGCCAACATGGTGCGCGGCCGCGGCGACGGCCGGTGGTCGGCGATCGCCGCCGGCGGGCGGGACATCCACCGGCACGCGCACGCCGCCGACGCCCTCCTCAAGGCCCGCATCCGCCGCGTGCTGACCGAGCGGTACGGCATCTCCTGGATCCGGGACCCGCACACCGGCGCGTGGGAGATCGCGGCCATCCCCGAGCAGGTACGCGTCCTGTTCTCCAAGCGGGACGGGCAGGTCAAGGCCCTGCTGGCCCGGTTCGGCAAGCCCTACGACGAGGCCTCGCGCCAGGCCCGCAAGGTGGCTTCCGCGGAAAGCCGCCAGCGCAAACAGGACGACACCGACGAGGTCGACCTGCGGGCGGACTGGCGCCGCCAGCTCGCAGCCGAGGGCATCGACGCGGACACCCTGGTACGAACCTGCCGACAGGGCGGTGAGCTGCCGCCGCGGCCGAGCGCGGAGCAGGTCGCCGCCTGGATCTGGTGCGCCGGAGGAGGGCTGACCGCGCACCGCAAGGTGGTGACCCGCGCCGATGTGCTGGCCGCGGTCATCGACGCGCTGCCCGACGGAGTGGCCGGCGTAGCCGAGGCTGAGGCGCTCACCGACGAGGTCCTGCGGCACGCCCCCGCCGTGGAACTACCGGAATCCGGGGCGAGCCACCTGAGCAACGCGGAGCGTTTCACCTCCCAGGACGTCCTGGACGCCGAGAACGCGATCCTGGCCAGCGCACGGAGCAGGTACGACAGCGGCGTGGCCGTGCTCGACGCCCGGACCGTGCGCATGGCCATCGACGCCTTTGAGGTCGGCAACGCCGTGGAACTCTCCGGCGAGCAGCGCGCCGCTGTGGAGCGGGTGCTGATGGCCGGGCACGGAGTGGAGGCGATCACCGGGGTGGCCGGCGCAGGCAAGACCACGCTCATGGCGGCCGTCAAGACCGCGTTCGAGGCGCGCGGCCTGGTGGTGCGCGGCGCGGCCACCGCCGCGGTGGCGGCTGCCAACCTGACCGCCGAATCCGGCATCGCCTCCCATACCGTCGCCGACTGGCTGCGCCGCATCCGCGATCCCGAGCGGCGAGGGCTGCGCGGGGTGGACGTGCTGGTGGTCGACGAGGCCGCGATGGTCGACGATCGCGAACTGGCCGTGCTGCTGCAGGAGGCCGAACGCAGGAGCACCAAAGTTGTGCTCGTGGGCGACCCGCTGCAACTGCGCGCGGTCGGCATCGGCGGCGGCTTCGGCACGGTGCACCGCCAGATCGGCGGGCTGACCCTGCGGCACAACCGCCGCCAGCGAGATCCGCTGGAACGCAAAGCCCTGGAGCTGTGGCGGGCCCACCAGCGGGGTGAGGCCCTGCACGTGTGGAGCCAGGGCGAGCGGGTGCGTTCCGGGCGCGGTGCCGACGACACCATGGCCCGGCTGATCGCCGACTGGGCGCACGCCAGGCAGCCCTATCGGACCGGCGACCGCGAGGCGGTGCACGACGAACTCGCCGATGTGCTCGTCCTGGCCGGCACCAACGAAGCCGTCGAACGGCTCAACCTCGCGGCTCGGGCCCTGCGACGCGAACTCGGCGAGATCACCGGCCCGGAGCGCACCTACCGGATCGCCGGCGGCCGCAACATCACCCTGGCGGTCGGGGATCACGTCCGCGTACGGCGCAACGACTACCGGGCCCGGCGCGGCGAGGGCGAGCTCAACGTGCTAAACGGTTACCGCGGCACGGTGGTGGCCATCGACGCGCGCGATCAGGTGCAGGTCGAGTGGCGTCACACCGGCCCGGACGGGCTCGCCCTGGCCACCGAGTGGATCAGTCGGCGGTTCATCGCCGAGGGTGGTTTGTCGTACGGGACGGCGATGACGGTGGCCGCCGCTCAGGGGCTGACAGCCGAGTACGCCTTGGTCTACGGCATGGGCTTGGACCCGCACACGCTGTACTCGGCGATGGCCCGCGACCGCGCCACCGCCCGCTTGTACCTGCCGCTGGAACTGCTGGAAGCTGACGAAGATCGGGCGCGTCATGGCGAGGTAAGGGGAGAGGATCACGAACTGCAGCGAGCGATGGCGGCCTACGCCGCCACGTTACGAGGCGACCGTACGGACAAGTTCCTCACGCCCGAGCCCGAGCCGGTCGCCCAGCGCTCGGCAGGCGAACGCCAGCCTGGAATCAGCCGAGACCGGGACAACCAGCGTGACACCGGCCGGCAGGTGTCTCGCGTTGACGAGGTCACTTCGGAGCCTGGTGATGGCCGGTCGCAACGCGATGCTGAGCGTGAGGCGCTGGTCGCGGTGCGGCGGGCGGCGGCTGCGTTGGCCTTGGCGCAGTCGCAGTACGGGGTGGGGTTGCTCGCGGAGGGCGAACTGCACAGGCGCCTGCACGAGCTGAACCGGCAGATCACCGCTGCCGAAGCCGATCTCCGGGCCGCCGAGCGGGATCGCCGGCGCTTCGCCGAAGCCGGCGGTGGCGCTGTCGAGACTCAGCTGATCGCCAAGCGGGATCGTTTGAACGAGCAGGCCCGAAGGATCGAGGCGGCGTCATCGGCCGCTGGGCGACTACGTCGGGCGATCGCAGCGGCGACGGACAGCCGAGAACTCGATGAACTCCGTCAGCGTGAGCATGACCTCGTCGGTGAACTCGGCACGCTGCGACCATGGGAACGATCACGCCGTCGCGAGTTGGAAGCCGCCCTGAGGGGGGTGGATGAACAGCGGACGCAGCTGCGGCAACGACGTGATGCTCTCGCCGAGAGTATGCCGGAGCTGCGGCAGGCCGCCCAGGAGGCGGCTGAACAGGCACCACCGAAGGTCGCTTGGCCGCTGGTACGGCGCCGTCGTGATGACCTGGATCGAGACTTCACCGCTGCGCAACGTGGTGCTCGTGCCCAGGATGTGGTTGATGCCGAGCGGCGGGCGGAGGCCGCTCGCAGATACCGAGTGCTGTTGCGACGGGAGCATGCTGCTGTGGAGCAGGAAGTCGCCCGGCGCAGGACGCTGTCTCCTGAACGGCGCGGTGTTGAAGATGCCGTCCGCTTGGAGCGTGCCGCGGAGTCTCGTTCAGGGCGAAGCGTAGACCAGCTTGGTAACCGTCATGCTGAACGTCAGATGGAGAAATCCCGTTTGCCCGACCGGGAGAAAGCAAGCCGCGATCAAGGGCACGATAGGTGATGGTCCGCGAGGAGTTGGTGTAAGCGAAGATAAACGTCGATTGTCGGTATTTGCCTCGGAGCTTCCAAATATGCGAAATGTCGGTTTCTCTGAAAGTGCTCAAAAACAGCGGCAGGCGGCCGTATCGTGCCAGGTCAGGAAGAGTGCTCCCCGCGCACGCGGGGATGGTCCCAGGAGTAGGCTCGGAAACGACAAAGCCCGGCGGTGCTCCCCGCGCACGCGGGGATGGTCCCCGTTTGTCCGATTTGGTGCCGATGTGGCGCAGGTGCTCCCCGCGCACGCGGGGATGGTCCGGTGTACAGGGTGCCGTCGGTGACGGTGCCGGAGTGCTCCCCGCGCACGCGGGGATGGTCCCTCGCCCGGATCAACGCCGACCCGAAGGCGTCCGTGCTCCCCGCGCACGCGGGGATGGTCCCGATCTGCGGTTCCAGATCACGTCCGTAGGGGCGTGCTCCCCGCGCACGCGGGGATGGTCCCCCAGGGAGGCGTTGAGCGTAAAGGAGCCCGTAGTGCTCCCCGCGCACGCGGGGATGGTCCCACGCCCAGCCCCTGGCAGCGGTTCAACATGCTGTGCTCCCCGCGCACGCGGGGATGGTCCCAGCAGGTCCGCCGAGGTGCTGGCGATGTCACCGTGCTCCCCGCGCACGCGGGGATGGTCCCGACGTGATCCCCGGCGTCTACGACATCTCCGAGTGCTCCCCGCGCACGCGGGGATGGTCCCATCCACTCGCCTAGGACCTCCCCGGACGGCCTGTGCTCCCCGCGCACGCGGGGATGGTCCCATCCACTCGCCTAGGACCTCCCCGGACGGCCTGTGCTCCCCGCGCACGCGGGGATGGTCCCGCGCCCGAGGTCATCCAGGTCGTGAAGAACATGTGCTCCCCGCGCATGCGGGGATGGTCCCCACAGCGTCTATCTCTATTCCTCGGCTGCGCCGTGCTCCCCGCGCACGCGGGGATGGTCCCTCCTCGGACGGCGCAAGTGACCCGCCTCGACGGTGCTCCCCGCGCACGCGGGGATAGTCCCATCAAGCACCATCCCATCTCCGCCAACAGGGCGTGCTCCCCGCGCACGCGGGGATGCTCCCCGCCTGGGTTTCTAAGGAGAACGATGGCTTACGTGCTCCCCGCGCAGCGGGGATTGTCCCGAGCTGGACTGGCAGGTCGAGCAGGCGCTCAAGTGCTCCCCGCGCACGTGGGGATGGTCCGATCAGGGCACCTCCATGGTGGCGAGGAGGGCGGTGCTCCCGCGCACGCGCCCTGGCATGAGTGGCCGCCGACCTGAAGTTCCTGGTGGCCGTTTACAGCGGACCGACAGAGGGGTTCCCCGAAACATCTCCCGAGATCTAGTGGCCGTGTTAATGTCCCTCCACCACTTCACGCGAACACAGGAAGTGGAGCAAGCTACCCTTAGCGAGAAGAGGTGCGTATGGAGAACTCCAATCCACTCAATCTTGTAACCTTTGTGCTGCTGTTATTCGCGGCCCTGGTCGGCACGGCCGCGGGCATACTCACACACATGTCCGGAGTGGGCCTGCCGCAGACGCTGCTGGCGAGTGGTGCGGCTGCCGGTGCTGGACTTCTCTGGGCGATGGCGGTACTCAGAGGGTCGGGTAACAACTGACAAGATATGTCAGGAGCCGCGGCGCGACATCACGGCAGACGGTTCGACCGCCTGATCTCGATGTGCTCCCCGCCTGCTGCGGGGATGGCCCCACAGGAAGTGGCGCTATGAAGTGCTCCCCGTGCATGCGGGGACAGCCAAGGGGAGCCGCCCTGCACCAAGTCGTTGGGTGGCACCTCTGGGCGGCTTGTGCTCCTATGTAAGGAACATGGCGAACATGTGCGTGAGGTGGCACCGCCGCTCAAACAGGATGTTCGGGAAATTTCATCGTTTGCTAAGCGTCGTGCGAGATCATGACCTTTAATACCCTCGTGCAGAACGATCAGCAATTTCCGGACCTCTTCAATGTCGGCCTATCGGAAGCCATAGTTTCGGTCTGGGCGAAACATGATCGTTCTACAGACGAATGGCTGCCTTTGTGGCGGCATTTGGCAGACGCTGGTACGGTTGCGAGTCGGCTATGGGACCGATGGCTCCCTGCTCAGGTCAAGCAGGTGATCGCTGAACCGCTTCCCGGCGGCCTGGAAGACGGGCGTCGGCTCGCGGTCTGGTTGGCCGCCACTCACGACATCGGGAAGGCGACTCCGGCATTCGCCTGCCAGGTGGAGTCACTTGCCGATGCGATGAGATCGGCCGGCCTGGATATGTCGCTGCACAGCCGGATGCCCGATAGGAAGTTGGCCCCTCACGGTCTTGCCGGGCAGGTGCTTCTGCGTGACTGGCTGGTCGAGCGGTATGGCTGGAAACGTTCGGCTACATATCAGTTCACGGTTATCGCCGGCGGGCACCATGGCGTCCCGCCCACCCACGAGAGCATCCGAGATCTGGACTCGCACTCGCATCTGGTGCGTACTCCGGCGTGTGCCGCGCTGTGGCAGCAGGTGCAATGGGAGATCTTGGATCGCTGCGCCGAAGCGTGTGGCGTCGTCGGCAGACTGCCGGACTGGGCGGCGGTCAAGCTGTCCCAGCCCGCGCAGGTCCTGTTGACCGGTTTGGTCATCGTGGCCGATTGGATCGCGAGCGACGCCGACCTGTTTCCGTACTCGCCGGAGGCGTGGGGGAGGAGCGAGAGCGAGCGGGCCGAAAGGGCCTGGCACGCGTTGGGCCTGCCGTCTCCTTGGCGGGCGTGCGAGTTCACCGGCGAGGCAGAGCAACTGATCTTCTCGCGGTTTCGGCTACCGGACGGGGCTCGTGTCCGGCCCGTACAGGAACGCGCGGTCGAAGTCGCGCGGTCGATGTCGGCGCCGGGCCTCATGATGATCGAAGCGCCGATGGGGGAGGGCAAGACTGAGGCGGCGCTGGCGGTGGCCGAGGTCTTCGCCGCCCGATCCGGTGCTGGTGGCCTATTCGTCGGGTTGCCGACCATGGCCACGAGCAGCGCCATGTTCCCGCGCATGTTGCAGTGGCTGGAGCGGGTGCCTGGGGAGCAGGCCGAGACCCTGGTCCGTTCGGTGCAGTTGGCGCACTCCAAGGCGGCTCTCAACGAGCACTACGCGAGGATGGCGCGCTCCGGCGTCCGCCCCCTCCTCGCCGTTGACGTCGACGGCCGTGCCGATGACTACCGTCCGCAGGAGGATCGCGCCGTCAGCTCCGCCGCGATGGTGGCCCATCACTGGCTGCGCGGCAGGAAGAAGGGCATGCTGGCGTCGTTCGTCGTTGGAACGATCGATCAGCTGCTGTTCATGGGGTTGAAGAGCCGTCATCTGGCTTTGCGGCACCTAGCGCTGGCGGGCAAGGTCGTCATCATCGACGAGGCTCATGCGTACGACACGTACATGAACTCGTACCTGGACCGGGTGCTGTCGTGGCTGGGCGCCTACCGCGTGCCCGTGATCGTGCTGTCCGCGACTCTGCCGGCCGGGCGCAGGCGTGAACTGGCCGAGGCGTACGCCGGGACGACCGAACCGATCACTGACTTCACGCGGATCGAAGCTGCCGAGGGCTACCCACTGCTCACGGCTGTCGAACCGGGCCGGCCGCACGCACCTGAGACGGTGGACGCCTCCGGTCGTAGGGCCGATGTGCATGTGGAACGGCTCGACGATGATCTGATGGTCTTGGGCGACCGGCTGGCCGAGGAACTCGCGGACGGCGGCTGTGCGCTCGTCGTGCGCAACACCGTCGACCGCGTGCTGGACACCGCGGCCTTCTTACGGGGCCGGTTCGGCGCAGAGAACGTGACCGTGGCGCACGCCCGATTCGTCGACTTGGATCGCGCTGCCAAGGACGCCGATCTGCTGGACCGTTTCGGCCCACCGGAGCCCGGCAAGGACCGACGCCCGAGCGGGCCGCACATCGTGGTGGCGAGCCAAGTGGCCGAGCAATCCCTCGACATCGACTTCGATCTCCTGGTGTCGGACTTGTGTCCCATCGACCTCCTACTGCAGCGTATGGGCAGGACACATCGGCACAGACGAGGTGAAGGTCAGAGCGATCGCCCGCCACGGCTGCGTACCGCGCGCTGTCTGGTGACTGGCGTGGATTGGACGACGGTCCCGGTCGAGCCGGTGTCCGGGTCCGTCTCCGTCTACCGCAGGCATGCTCTGCTGCGCTCGGCCGCGGTGCTGGAGCCGTACCTGTCCGGCGCTGCCGACACCGACCACGTCGTACGGCTGCCCGAAGACATCAGCGCACTTGTACAGCAGGCTTACGGCGCGGGAGAGGTCGGGCCGTCACAGTGGCAGGAGGCTCTCCAACAGGCGCGGCGGCAGCAAGATCTCCATCACGCCGACCAGCACAAAAGGGCGCTCGATTTTCAGATCGCGGCTGAAGGACGACCAGGTCGGCCGCTGCTCGGCTGGCTGGAGGCAGGCGTCGGTGACGCCGACGACACGCGGAAGGGCCGCGCCCAGGTCCGCGACAGCCGAGAGAGCTTGGAAGTGCTCGTCGTCCAGCGCCGCCCGGACGGCGCACTTGTCACCCTGCCCCATCTCACGAGGGGACGAGGCGGGCTGGAGCTTTCCGTCGACTCTCCGCCCGACCGCAAGCTTGCACAGATCGTGGCCGGATGCGGTCTGCGGCTGCCGTTCGCCTTCACATTTCCGAAAGTCCTCGACCAGGCGATCGAGGAGCTGGAGAAGGACTACATCTCGGCATGGCAGACCAAGGAGTCCCATTGGCTGGCGGGCGAGCTGATTCTCGTGCTGGACGAAAACTGTCGCCGCCGACTGGCAGGCTTCGACCTGCGTTACACCCCTGCTGATGGTTTGGAGGTGACTCGTGCTCAATGACTCTGCCGCACCGTCCTTCGACCTGACCCGCGAGCGGTGGCTCCCGGTGCAGCGCCGGGACGGCCGCGAGGAGGAGGTCTCCCTGCGGGAGGTCTTCGCCCAGGCGGGCGAGCTCCGCCGCTTGGTCGGGGACGTTCCGACGCAGGAGTTCGCGCTGCTGCGGCTGCTGCTGGCGATCGTTCACGACGCGATCGACGGTCCGCTAGACCTGGAGGAGTGGCAGGAGTTCTGGGATGCGGGGCTCCCCGTCGAGCGCGTCCACGGCTACCTGGATCAGCACCGGGATCGCTTCGATCTGCTCGACCCCGGTCAGCCGTTCTTCCAGACCTCCGGTCTGCAGACGACCAGAGGGGACATGACATCCCTGGACCGGTTGGTGGCCGACGTCCCCAACGGGGCGCCCTTCTTCACCATGCGCGCCCGCGGTGTCGATCGGCTGAGCTACGCGGAAGCAGCCCGCTGGGTCGTGCACGCCCAGGCCTACGACACCTCCGGCATCAAGACCGGTGTCGTGGGAGACCCGCTGGTCAAGGGAGGCAAGGCCTACCCCCGCGGCGTCGCTTGGGCAGGCAGATTGGGCGGTGTCCTGATCGAGGGCGCCAACCTCCAGCAGACGCTGCTGCTCAACCTCGTCGCCTTCGACACTGACAATCTGCGGATCGACGCCGCACACGACCGACCCGCTTGGCGACGCCCACCCACAGGGCCGGGCCAGGCCGATGAACTCGAACTCGCTCGGCGACCGGCAGGTCTACGCGATCTGTACACCTGGCAGTCCCGCCGCATCCGGTTGGCCTTCGACGCCGAAGGCGTCTTCGGCGCGATCCTCTCGTACGGAGATCCGCTGGACGCGCACAACATGCACCAGTACGAGCCGATGACCGGCTGGCGGCGCAGCGAGGCCCAGGAGAAGAAGCTCGGCCTGCCGCAGGTCTATATGCCCCGCGAGCATGATCGCAGCCGCAGCGCGTGGCGCGGCCTGGGTGCCCTGGTCACCGGGCGCGCCCCCGGCTGGGAGCAGCGCAAGGAAGCTGCGCAGGTTGTCCGGCCCAGAATTCTCGGCTGGGCCGCCCGGCTGGCCGTGGAAGGTGAGCTGCCACTCGACCTGCTGATCCGGGCGCGATTGTTCGGCGCGGAGTACGGCACCCAGCAGTCTGTCATCGACGAGATCATCGATGACGCGGTGGCCATGCCGTTGGTGCTGCTGTACGAGGAGGATCAACGCCTTGGGCAGACGGCTATCAACGCCGTCGGCGACGCCGAGGACGCGGTGACCGTGCTCGGCGACTTCGCCGCAGACCTGGCCCGAGCAGCGGGAGCCGAAACCGACACGGCCAAGGAAGCCGCACGGTCTCTTGGTTTCAGCACACTTGATGGACCGTTCCGGGACTGGCTGAGGCACCTCACCCCTCAAAATGATCCGGAGGAGCGAAGGGCCGCTTGGCAGAGCCAGGCGCACCGTCTCATCAGCCGCCTCGCCGGCGATCTTCTGCTTGCGGCGGGCGACCCCGCCTGGGAGGGGCGCGTCATCGAGGTGAAGGGACGCCCCTTCTGGCTCAGCGCGTCCCAGGCCGATCTGTCCTTCCGGTTCCGCCTACGCAGGGCGCTGCCGATGGCCGCCATACCCGGGGGAGATCAAGGAACCGGCCAGCTACAGAAAGCCGAGGCACAGTCATGACCATCACGGCTCCCGCGGCCTCCCGCCAGATCGCCGAACTCGTAGGCTCCAGCGCCGGCGCCTACATCAGCGAGCTGCAGAAGGGCTACCTGAAAGACCAGAGCTGGGCGGTGGCGACCCTCGCGCAGCTGCGCCGAGGGGCGGGCAAGCTGCCGCAAGAGGTGCCCGAGCTGTGGGGAGTCTGCGGCATCGAGCGGTTGTACGAAGAGCGGGACCTGACCGAGAAGGAAGCGGTCAGGGCGGAGGCCGCGCTCTTCCTCGCGGTGACCTTGTATGCGCTCCACCAGCAGTCCCAGGACAGCCAGGGAATGCACAAAGACGGCGTCGACCTGGGGGAGGCGGTCCGCCGCCTGATGCCGGACGACGGCATCGACGAGACGATCAGGCGCCGGTTCGTCCGCCTCGGCACCGCCACCACCCGCCAGGCGCTGGCCAACCGCCTGCGCGAAATCGTCACGCTGCTGCGCCGCGACTCCATCGAACTCGACTACGCCCTGCTCGCGCGGCTGCTCTACCTCGCCCAGGATCCCGACGGCATGCGGCGCGTACGTGAACGTTGGGGACGCGCTTTCCATGCCTACCGCCGCCGCACGTCACCGACAGAAACCGGCGCCGACAACGCCGCATCCCCCGAGAAGGAAGCACGATGACACGAACCATCCTCGAACTGCACGTGCTGCACACCGTCCCGCCGAGCTGCCTCAACCGCGACGACACCGGCACCCCGAAGACCGCGACCTACGGCGGTGTCCGCCGCGCCCGGGTGTCCAGCCAGGCATGGAAGCGCGCCACCCGGCGGCGCTTCCACGACATGCTGGACCCGGCCGAGCTCGGGGTCCGCACCCGCAGGGTGGCCGAACTGCTGACCGAACGGATCCGGAAGATCGACGAGTCCGTCGAGACGACCGAAGCGTGGGCACTGGCCGCCGAGACGATTCAGGTGGCCACGGGATCGAAGATCGAGCCGCCCAAGCGCGCCAAGGCGAATGCCGAGGGGCCTCCCGCTCCTGAGTCCAAATACCTGATGTTCCTCAGCGCCCACCAGTTGGACGGGCTGGCCGCGTTGGCGATCAAGGCGCGCGGTGCCGGCAAGGACTTCTTCAAGGACAAGGCGGTCAAGGAGGAAGCCAGGCAGATCGCCAACACCCGGCACTCGGTGGACATCGCGCTGTTCGGCCGCATGGTCGCCGACGGCGCCGACGTCAACGTCGACGCGGCGGCCCAGGTGGCGCATGCCATCAGCGTCCACCAGGCCGACATCGAGTCCGACTACTACACCGCCGTCGACGACTACAAGAACAGGGACACCGACGACCTGGGCGCGGGCATGATCGGCACCGTCGAGTTCAACTCCGCCACCCTCTACCGGTACGCCGCGGTCGACGTCGATCTCCTGCGCAAGAACCTCGGCAAGGGCCTGCGCGACGACGAACCCGTCACCGAGCCCGTGCGCCGGGCCGCAGAAGCCTTCGTCGAGAGCTTCATCACGTCCCTGCCCACCGGAAAGATCAACACCTTCGGCAACCACACCCTGCCCGACGCGGTGGTGGTGAAGGTGCGATCGTCGCGCCCGATCAACGCCGTGGCGGCGTTCGAGGAGCCCTGCCGCGCGGAGCCGGAGACCGGCGGGCACGTGCGCCACGCCGCCCAGGCCCTGGCCTCCTATCTCCCCGAGGTCGAGCAGGTGTACGGGGTCGCGAACGACGCGCCGAGCTGGGTCATGAGGGTCGGCAAGAACACCCAGGCGTTGTCCGACCTCGGGATCGAGGTATCGCTTCCGGAGCTCGTGGCGGCCGTCGGCGAGGAGATCGCCGGGAGGCAGGGCCAGGGATGAGCGTCCTGCTGATGCGGCTCGCCGGGCCCCTGCAGTCATGGGGGGCGTCCTCGAGGTTCTCCCGGCGTTCCACCGAGGCGGCACCCACCAAGAGCGGCGTGATCGGTCTGCTGGCGGCGGCCCTGGGACGGCAACGCACCGACGACCTCGCCGACCTGGCGGCGCTGCGATTCGGCGTGCGCACCGATCAGCGTGGAGTGCTGCTGCGCGACTTCCAGACAGCCCACCACTTCGCCACCGGTGACGCCCAGCCGATCTCCGACCGCTACTACCTGGCCGACGCCGTCTTCGTCGCCGGCGTAGAAGGCGACGCGGAACTCATCGACGACCTGCTTGCCGCGCTGCGCTGCCCGGTGTTCCTGCCTTACCTCGGACGTCGCTCGTGCCCTCCGGCACGCCCGCTGGAACTCGGCGCCGACCACGAGCATGCCCTCGAACAAGCTCTCAGAGACGTGCCCTGGCAGGCAGCCCCCTGGCACCAGCGTCGCCGCCGTCACGACCAGCAGATCGACCTGGAAATCCTCGTCGAGGCCACCCCCGCCGAAGGCGGTGGCGACAGCCTGCGTGACCAGCCGCTGAGCTTCGATCCCCTGCATCGCCGCTATGCGCTGAGAGGCGTGCGCCGGATCCCGGTGAGCGTGCCCAACCCGGTCGCCCTGCCGGTTCACGATCCCACCTCCCTACTGGAAGGTGCCTGATGCATCTGACACGGTTTCGCCTGAACACCGCCCGCGTGGGCGCGCGCAAGCTGCTGTCCTCACCTCAGGCCCTCCACGCCGCCGTGATGTCTTCGTTCGCCGAGATCCCGCCCGTGAACGAAGAGGGGCCGCGGGTGTTGTGGCGGATCGACCGCAACAGCAAGGTCGAGACCTGCCTCTACATCGTCAGCCCGGACAAGCCCGATCTCACCCACCTGGTGGAGCAGGCCGGCTGGCCGGAAACCGGGCGTTGGCAGACCTATGACTACCAAGCGCTGCTGTCTCGGCTCGCCAAGGGCAATCGATGGGCCTTCCGGCTGACCGCCAACCCGGTGCACAGCATTCGCCGCAACGCTGAAGAGCCCACCAAGCTCACCGCACACGTCAGCCAGAAGCACCAGATCGACTGGCTGCTGCAACGGCAGGAGAGCGCCGGCTTCAAGGTGATCGAGAAGCCGGCGGAGCACCAGCTCATACCTGGCCACGACTCCCATGAGCTCGTCATCCACGACCGGCGTCAGCTCACGTTCAAGAAGCGCGGCAACGCCAAGCCGGTCACCTTGCTCACGGTCACCTTCGACGGTCGCCTGGAGGTCACCGACCCGGAAGCGCTCAGCCGTACCCTCACCCGAGGGCTCGGCCGGGGCAAAGCGTACGGCTGCGGCCTCATGACCTTGGCAGAGGCGTAGCGGTGGCCACGGTCGGACAGCGGGGGGCGTCGTCACCACGCGAACTCACCCGCATGGGCGACCGCATCTCCTTCGTCTACCTGGAACGCTGCGTCCTACACCGGGAAGACAACGCCATAACGGCCGAGGACGCTCAGGGCGTGACCCACATCCCGGCCGCCACGATCGGCACCCTGCTGCTCGGTCCCGGCACGCGAGTCACCCACCAGGCCATGAGCCTGCTGGGCGACTGCGGAGCCGGAGTGGTCTGGGTGGGCGAACGCGGCGTGCGCTTCTACTCGGGCGGGCGGTCGCTGAACCGCTCGTCGTCTCTGGTGGAAGCGCAGGCGGCCAAATGGGCCAACCGTCGCACCCGGCTGGAGGTGGCCCGTGAGATGTACCGCATGCGCTTCCCCGGCGAGAACCCCGACGGACTGACCCGTCACGAACTGCTCGGGAGGGAAGGGCGCAGGGTCAAGGAGTCCTATCGGCGAGAAGCGCAGCGCACAGGAGTGCCCTGGAACGGAAGGATCTACGTACCCGGCGAATTCAACGCCGGAGATCCCGCCAACCAGGCGGTGACCGCAGCCGCCCAGTGTATGTACGGCATCGCCCAGACCACGGTCACTGCCTTGGGCTGCGCTCCTGGCCTCGGTTTCATTCATTCCGGGCACGAACTCGCCTTCGTCCTGGACATCGCTGATCTCTACAAGACCGAGATCGCCATCCCGATCGCCTTCGACGTCGCCGCCGAGAGCATCGAAGACATCGGCGCTCGTACGCGCAGAGCCATCCGTGATCACGTCAACAAGAGCGCTCTGCTGAAGCGTTGTGTCAACGACATCAAGCACCTGCTCCTCCAGGAGACCACGCTGGACGACCCCGACGACATCGACATCGTCACGCTGCAGAGCGACGAGGGAGAGGTCGAGTCGGGCCGCAACTACGCGGATCAGGACGACATCGAGGTCCCCTGGTGACCGTGATCGTGCTGACCCGATGTCCGTCAGGGCTGCGTGGTTTCCTCACCCGATGGCTGATGGAGATCTCGCCGGGCGTCTTCATCGGCGGGCCATCAGCCAGAATCAGGGAAGCCCTGTGGCTGGAGGTTCAAAATTACGCGGACACGGGACGAGCCCTTCTCGCGTACACCACCGACAACGAGCAGGGGTTTACGTTCGAGACCCACGATCACAAGTGGCATCCGATCGATCACGAGGGTCTCATTCTGCTGCGTCGGCCGAAGGACCTGGGCCCAGGCGCCGCGAGCGCTCCACCTCGCAACTGGAGCAAGGCGGCCAAACGACGCCGTTACGGACAACGCTGACCTGCGGCAGCGCGGAAACGACATATCTACGACGTCGCGAAACTCCCAATCGGGGCTCCTCTTGCGGATTTGCCTTGAATGTCCGTCTCTTCGAAAGTGCTCGAAATCTGCTTGATCACGTGACAAACCTGCAGGTCGTCGAGTGTGCTCCCCGCGCACGCGGGGATGGTCCCTCCAAGCGTGCATCGAGGCCGACCCGGAGGCCGTGCTCCCCGCGCACGCGGGGATGGTCCGTAGGTGCGCGCTCCCGTGGCGTCGGTGGCGTTGTGCTCCCCGCGCACGCGGGGATGGTCCCTGCGTCAGGCGGTCCGCGACGTGGAAGCGTCCGTGCTCCCCGCGCACGCGGGGATGGTCCGGCCGCGGCCGCCCGCTCGCTCGAGCGGGCGATGTGCTCCCCGCGCACGCGGGGATGGTCCCGCGGACCTGCCCGGCGGGCCGCCGGTCCTCTTGTGCTCCCCGCGCACGCGGGGATGGTCCCGCCCCGGCCCGCTGATACCAGGCCGGGGCGCCGTGCTCCCCGCGCACGCGGGGATGGTCCCACGGTCACGATCAGCGTCGGGGTCGACGTCGAGTGCTCCCCGCGCACGCGGGGATGGTCCCGCAGCTCGTCCTCCCGAATGGTGCCCGAGAGGGTGCTCCCCGCGCACGCGGGGATGGTCCCAGGCAACACGGTGCCAAGAGGGTCATTCCTCGGTGCTCCCCGCGCACGCGGGGATGGTCCCTGCCAGAACGCGACGGTTGCCGAGGCGCTGGCGTGCTCCCCGCGCACGCGGGGATGGTCCCCAGTTCATCGACTACAGGGCCCGCCTCGCCTAGTGCTCCCCGCGCACGCGGGGATGGTCCCGTGATCGTGACGGGCGCGGACTGCGCGGTGATGTGCTCCCCGCGCACGCGGGGATGGTCCCGCGAAGGTCGGAAAGGCCTGGTCGTCCACGTGCTGCTCCCCGCGCACGCGGGGATGGTCCCCGCGCCGGAATATCGGCAACGACATCGAGTTCGTGCTCCCCACGCGCGTGGGGATGGTCTCCGCCGTGTGGCGCCTAACCGCCGCCCTGGCCGTGCTCCCCGTGTACGCGGGGATGGTCGGGATAGGCATTGAGGAACTCGTGGGTGCTGGCTTGCTCTCACACAAGCGGGAACTCCCGCGCTTGAGCAAGAACGCAATGGGCTCTGGTCAGCCGAAGGACTCTTGCGGGTCCGTGAGGTCGGGCGCTTGAGTGTAGGGCTGCAGATGCGTGGTGGCGGTGCTGGTCAGCGTGGACACCTCGACCGTGTCGTAGCGATGAGGGTGGCGGGTGATCCAGCCGACGAGGCGGGCCGCTCGCAGCAGGGTCGCTCCACGAGCCGTGATGACCCGGAAGCGGGGCAAACGGGAGCCGTGTACTGCGATGACTGCCGTGACCTCGATGCGTCGTCCTGTCGCCTGGCTGAGGACCTCGCCGGTTCGGCGGGCTTCGAAGAGGACCGGCCGGACGATCTTGTCGATCGGGGTGCGGCCGATCCAGAGTGTGCCGGCGGCTGCTCGGACAGTAGTGCGGCGGTGCCACTTCTTGGAGTCGATGACGAACACGCCGGTCGGGCCGATGACCAGGTGGTCGATGTTGGCGTTGCTGTGCGGTATCGCCAGGTCGTGCAGCACGGTGTAGCCGGCCAACTCCAGGGTGCGCAAGCGGCGGGCGGTGGCGCGCTCTCCTGCCGCGCCCTTGCGCCAGGCCGCCGCCGGCGTGTGCGTACGTCTCTGCCGGACCAGGATGATCAGGCAGGAGAGAACGGTGACGATCAGCCCTAGCCAGACGGTGCTCAGCCACGCCACCAGCCCACCGGCGATGATCGCGACGGCCAGGAGGACCAGCAGACGGCGGGTACGGTCGGCCGTCTGGAGGGTGCGGTAGCGGGCGCGGGCGGACGCGCCGGCGGATCCGTACGAGCTCGGCATCGTCATGTCCTCCTCGGCGTCGCCGACAGGGCCTTCACGGTACGGATGGGGACCGACAGTTCTCGCTCTGGTTCTCCAGCAGGTCCAGTTCAGTGATGGTGCGGTCAACGATGTCAACGTCGTCGCGTGGAGGGCCGTCCGGTTGGTGGCGTTGGCTGCAGGGCCGCATGCGGATCTGCAGGCGTTCGACCGTGCTGGGCCGGAGCCGGTCGAGGTAGTAGGCGGCTTCGCTGGATGTGGCGCCGTCCCAGGTGTAGGCGGTGCGCCAGGCGCAGTACAGCATGGACAGCTCCTCGATGACGTCCCAGTGGCGGGGCCAGCAGCTCAGGATGGCCCGCGGCGCGTCGGGCCAGGCGAACAGCACGTCGCGGACCCAGTCCGCAAGCTCGGCCAGCCGCTCGGCCTTCTCCTCGTGCGGCATCCGGGGCCAGCACCAGGGGCGCTGGCTTCGCTTGGGTGACGCCTTGGCCTTGGAGGGCTGGGGCTCGCTGGAGGAGGCGTTCAGCTGAGCGACGGTGCGGGCGAGTTCTTCCAGCTCGGCGGCCAGACCGGTGATGATGTCAGGCTGGGCGTCGCCTCCACCCTGGTGGCGCCTATCGCTCACCGGTCGTCCGCTTCGGGGCGGCGGATGTGCCAGGGCCGAGCGAGACGGGGCCTTCGGCGGACGGTGCCGGGCAGGTCGGGCCGTCTGAGGGAAGATCTCAAGGTGGCCTGCGATGGCTCCAAGCGAGGCAACGGTACCTGGCCATTCTTGCGCCAGCGCTTGTAGTCGGCACGCTTCCAGATCTGCTCGATACGGACGATGGTCGGGGTGGCGTTGCGGCGCAGGACCAGGGCCCGCCAGGTCGGCAGCCGGCGAGCCTGCTCAGGCGGCAGCACGGGGACGTTCTCCCAGCGGCGGGTGCGCAGCCGCCGGCCCGACTCGTCGATCGATGTCTCCCAGTACGGCATCGCGATCTCGCCGCACAGCTCGGACATCGTCTTGAGGTCTTCGGGGTCGGAGGTGGCGCCGAACAGCATCTTGGCCTTGGCGTTGTTCCAGATGGTTCGGGCCCCCTCAGGCCCCCACCGTTGGCGGAACTGCGCATTGGATTGGCCCGCGACGATGAAAACCAGGCCGGAGCCGGCGGCGGTGGCCAGCCAGCCGGGCAGCCGGGGGATCGGGCAGACCTCGGGAGCCTCGTCCAGCACGAACAGCACCGGCGGGTCCATCCGGCGTCCGGGACGGCGGGAGGCAAGCGCGCGGGCGTGGTGGTGGAGTTCGGCGACCAGAGTGGTGAACAGCACGGGGATGGCCGGGGTGACGTCGTCGCCGGTGATCAGGTACAGGGTTTCCCGACGACGCAGCAGATCGTCCAGGTCGAGCCCTTCGCCGGGAGCGGGGCAGATCATGTGGGCGATGGCCGGGTCGTCCATACAGCGCAGCACCTGCCGGAGGGTGAGGAAGATGCTGTCGCGCGTACGGACGTGCAGGGCGTGATATCGACGCACCAGGGCGGCGGCGCGGTCGGTGTCGAGCCCCGGCCGAGGGCGGGTGAGGATCTTCAACGGAGTCGGGTCCTCGTCCAGCGCCCAGGCGTAGACCTGCTCCATCGTCAGCCGTTCGAGAGCGGCGGCGTGCATGAGCGAGGCCAGCACCATCGCGGCCTGGTTGGTCCAGAATCCCTCGTCGGATACGCCGCCGGTCTCCGCTGCGGCGACCATGTGCGCGGCTCGCCGGATCGCGGTGGCCTGGTCGTGGCAGCCGTCCACGGGGGACCAGCGGACGGTGGAGGCCCAGGTGCCGAACCGGTCAGGGTTGAACAGGTGGACGCGCCGCCGCTCGCCGCGCAGCCCGGCGGTCAGGCCGACGATGTCGTCACGGATGCTGGTGACGATCATCGCGCCCGGGGCGTCCAGGATGCGCCCGGCCAGGTGAGCGGTCTTACCCTCCTTCTGCGGAGCCAGACACAGCAGGCCGTCCTCGAAGGTGGCGTACGTACGCATACGGAAGATCCAGCCCTGCGCCCAGCCGAGGAACAGGGCGATCTCGCTGTGCGCGAGCAACCGCCGCCGCCACCAGCCCCGCACCGACGGGCGCGCGTGGCGGGCGACCTTGCGAGCGGCCGGCAGCCCGTAGTGCAGGTAGAGCTCCAGACGGCGAGCGAAGCCCGCGCCCGGATACATCCGCAGACGCAGCCGCCACCACAACGCCAACCCTTGACGGCGACGCGGATTACGCAGGCGGTGGACGGCTACGGCGGCCACCCAAGCGGCCATCAGGGCAGCGACCGCAGCGACAAGCAAGCCCGTGTGCGGGAACTGCGGCCAGCCGTTACCGGCCAACCCCGTGGTCATCGGCGTCCCCGGGGAGGCCCGTCGTGGCATTCGGCCCAGGTCAGACAGGTCGGAGCGAGCAGTGTGCCCGGTGGTTCCTCCGGCCCGGCGCGCCGGGGCGCACGGGTGCGGGCTGTGCGGGTGGGTGCGGCACGTGCCGTCTCGGTGACGGTCACGGCGGGCCTGCTGGATGCCCGCCTGACAGGCCTGTCGGATGGCCGCCTGCTGGGCTTCTTGGCCGACGAGGTGGGGGATGGGCGGGGCTTGGTGGAGGCGGTCCTGCGGGGGGACACCGATGTGCGTGTCGCGCTGAAGGTCGGGCTGGGGCTGGACTCGGCAGTTGTCGGTGGGTGGCGGGTGGGCGGGGTGCGTTGCACGTACGAAAAAGGCTCGTCGGGTTCGGTGGTGTGCTGTCCCAGAGGGGCGAGTGCCAGCCAGGTGCCGAGGCCGATGGCGGCGGCCAGGGTGAATGTCAGAGGCATGAGCTTGCGCCAGTCGGTGCGGGCCGGCTCGAACTCGTCCTCGTCCTCTGTGGCAGGTGCGGGTGGTGGGTGGTGCAGGCGGCGTGTGTTGATCGGCGTGAGAGGCGGGTCCGGTTTCCCGCCGTCCGCAGACGAGTCCCGCCTGTCCGGGCCGAGTTCGACGGGGTATCCGTCGCCGACGTCAGCGAACGCGGCCGGGCCTTCTTCGCCGTCGAAGCGGCCGTCGGGCAGGTTCGGAGGGTCGGACGGCATGAGGTGTCGCACCCTTTCGACGTGGTTCACACGAGGATGAAGATCTCGCCGGCTGCCTTGCTGAGGGCGGCGATGTCCTGCCGGATGCCGAGCTCGGTGGAACGCGGGTCAAACACCACCGAGAGCCGCTCGCGCAATTGCTGGCGGATCAGCTGCGACCACAGCGGGTTGCCCGCCAGGTCGGCGTCGAGCAGCCGGTAGGTGCGGCCGCCGTCGACGGCGTGGTGCCCCCACAGCGTCACCGTGGGTACGCCCAGTCCGATGACGGTGCCGATGCGGGCGTTGATCTGGGCCGTGGCCTGGGCGTCGTCCCAGAGGGCGGCGGTGCCGCTGTGGGCCAGGCCGTACTCGCGCGAGCTGATCTGGGCCAGCGTGTCCCAGTCGAGGGCCTTGATGCTCAGCCATTGGGCGCGGGTGGCGATCGCGGGTGTGATGGGCTGCTGCTTGCCGGTCTTCGGGTCGCGCAGCCGATGCTGGTGGTAGGCGGAGGCGAACAACCCGTTGGAGACGTACACCTGCTCGACGGCGCTCGCCTTGATGTAGCGCTCGACGAGCTCCTTGGTGGCCAGCGGCGCCTTGTCCCGCATGGCCGCGACGCAGGCGGTGGCCGCGCCGCAGCCCAGCTCGGGCACCACCACGCCGATCGCGAGCCGCTTACCAGGCACGGCCTGGCGCAAAGCATCAACGGTGCGGCTGAGAAAGGCCTCGACGTCGTCCGCGCTCGCGAACCCGCTGTAGGCGAGGTTGTCGGCGAACTTGACACCGATCACGCCAGGCTGACGGGCGGCCTCGGCGAGCGCGTCCAGAGCTGTCTGGAATCGCGTGGCGCCGGCGAGATAGTCGTCCGCAAGGTCACTCTCCACCCAGATACGCAGCCCGGCCGCCCGTGCGGCCTTGATCGCGGTGGTGCCCGGCTGGTCTGTCGCCGCAGGGCTTGCAGTGGCGTCGGGCGACAGGCTCTCGACGGGAGTGGCCGTCGGCGTGGGGGCCGGGGTCGAACTCGTCGTGGCCGATCGGCGAGGGCTGGGACGCACCGTGGCGGAGGCGGTGGGAGACAGCGGCTCGGCGGCCTCCAGGTTGGCGCCGCCATCAGCGGCCCAGAACGCGGCGACCTCGGCGGCGTCTTGCGGTGGGGTCAGCCAATAGCAGACCACGTGGGTCGGAGTATCAGCAGGCAACAGGTCCCGGCAGGAATCGCCACGCTGTACGTCCATGGCCTGCTCGGCGCTGGGATCCGCTGGGCTGTTGCCGGGGACCATACCGGGGTCGGCCCTGGCCAGGAGCGGCATGCACACAACGAGCGCCAGCACGCTGCCGGCCACGGTGAACTGCGCTTCTCGCCGGGTGATGCCGGAGAAGAACTGTCTCATCTGGGATGCTCCAGGGAGGGCGTTCGAAGAGGGTCAGCCGTGGGGGCAGTTCGACCAGTGGCCCTGGCCGTCGCCGACGTGGTTGCCGGTGGGTATCCAGACGCCCTTGTCAGCCGCGATGGTCCAGCTCACGTGGACCGTGGCCGTACCGCTCGCGGTGGTGGTGCCGGCCGAGATTCTGCCGTCGCCGGTGTTGGTGGCGCGCCAGGTGAGCGTGATCGTCCCTGCGCCTCTCGACGAGGAGCAGCCCGGCTTGGCCTGTGGCGCGCTGACGATGAAGCGGGTTCCGTCGACCACCATGCCGTCGCTGGCGGAGGCCGAAACCACGCGGCCGCTGCCCGGAGAGAACTCGATGGTGAACGAGCCCGTCCGCGCCGCGCCCAGGCTGATGCCGGTCGGGAAGACCCGCGCGGATGGCGCGGCGGGCTTGGGCAACCGGCGACTGCTCGTGGTGGCGCGACCTGTCGGGTCCTGCACGCCGGTACGCCCGGTTGCCCGATCCGGATCGCCCGTACGGGTGACGGCGGGGCTGGGCTTGGCACTGGCGCGGTTGTCCGAAGCAGACCCGGTGCGGTGGGGTACGGGCGCGGACGTCGCCACAAGGGGCGGTTCTTCGACCGCCGGCTCGAACGGCGGATGCGTGGCGATCAGGGTAATCGTCTCAGCCCCAGGAACCGAGGTTGGTGCCTGGCGGGCTGGGTGCAGTCCCGACCAGGCCATGCCGATAAGCGACACACCCGCGACCACCCCGACGACCATCATGCAGACCCGCAGCGCCGGCACCACAGGACGCAAGGACAGGCGGGCCTCGGGATCGGCCTCGTCCGGGCGCCGCCGCCAGAACTCCTCCACATGCTCGCTGCCTTGCTCCCAGCTCCGAAACGGCTGGTCGTCGGCCGCAGCCGGGAGCCGGATGCTGGGCGTGTGCCGAACGTCGGGCAGGAGCGATGGCTGAACCGGAAACTCGTCCGCACGCCACAGCGCTTCCTCTTCGCCGAGCGGCTCGGCCAGGAGCAGTTCATCGGTCAGCGTGTCCGGCGCGGTCAGGATCGGTACGTCTCGGGCCAGGTCAGCCCCGGCGGCGTTCACCGCAAGCCATGCCTCCACCTGCTCGCGTGCCTCGGCTACAAGGGCCTCAACCTGGACCGCGCCGACGTCGAAGATCAAGGCGATCTCGACGTCGGACAGCTCATGCCGTACGGCCAGATCGAGCACCTCGCGTTGGCCTGGTGACAGGCCGGCCCCCGCCTCACCGAGCGGGCCGTCCCGGTCCCGGTGCGACGCAGAGCCCTCTTGGGCGGCCAAGGTACGATGCGCACGAGCCAGCCCGTACAGCCAGGCGCGCAGGTGCTCATCGTCGACCACGCGCTCCGCGTGCACGCAGGCCGACACCAGCGTGCAAGCCAGGGCGAGCCGGGCCTCGCCGGAGCTCAGCACGGTTCGCAGGTAGTCATACAGCCGGTCGCCGTAGCGGTGCCGCAGGTCCTCGATGACGTCGCGGGCGTTGTCCGATAGCGAGTGCCACATCGGCTCTCCTGGAATGAAAGGGGTACCGGCCGGCTTCGCGATGACCGGGACGGTGATCGCACGCCGTTCATCCATGACCTGCCAGCGGACGGGGCGCCGCCGTGTACAGGCCGGTGGCGAGCTGAATCAGGTCGATCTTGTGGCCGTGCTCGTCAACCGCCCATCGGCCGGGGTCGTGGGTGTGCAGGTTCAGCCGGATGGCGCCGTCGGTGTCACGGACCCAGAGCCGGCCCAGCGGGTAGAGCCCGACCAGAGGGAACCGGGCGTTGGGCATTTCGGCGCGTAAGGCGCGGGCCAAGGCGCTGGAGCGCTGCTGAATCTTGGTCTCATAGACGTTCTCCACCGCGATCGCCAGCCGCGGAGCGTGCGGCGTGGAGACGGCGGCGCGCAGCTGGGCGGCGACGTAGCTGAGCTCGGCCAGCTCGACCGGGGTCGTGGGCGGGGCGACCTGCACGAGCAGCCGCCAGAGCCGGTCCTGGGCTGCGACGAGGTCGACCAGCTCCGCGGTCGACGGGACCCGGCCACAGCTCAGGGCGTGCCGCAGGTAGGCGCCGACAGTTTCGAGTTCGGCCGAGACCTCCACCCGCACCGGCCGGACCCAGGGTGGGCAGGTAAGGGCGGCTCGCCAGCTTTCGGCGTGCAGGCCGACCAGACGGGGATGGCGGGCGGCGACCGCCTCGCACCACTCCAGCAGCAGCCCCGCCGGGACTTCACCGTGCTGCGCGGCCTGCAGCAAGGTCAGCGTGGTGGCGGTATCCGGCACATCCAGCATCACCCGGACCGGAACACTGGGCGGGACACGTGACAGCACACCCGCGCCCACGGCCGGCAGCCGGGCCGCGGTCTCGGCCTCGGAGACCGTCAGATCGTCGTCCAGCCGCAGCCCCACGACCGGTTCGCCGACCTGATCGCGGCGCAGCGAGGTGATGGGGACGCTGCGACCGCTTTCGGTGACCAGCCGGGCGGCGCGGGTGCTGAAGTGGCATCCGCCCGAGATGACGGTCACCTCGTGCAGATCGTCCACTCTCGAGTCGGCGGGCGGGGTGCCGCCGATGAACACGTGATGGACGGCATCGCTCAGGCGGAGACCACCGTAGGCGGTCACGGTCTCGTGGCCGGGGCGCAGGTCCCGCTCGCACACGACGTCGGCCACCGGCACGTCGGTGTTCCACAGGTAGCTGAGCAGCTCCCGCTGGCGGCGGGCGGCCCGCCCGGCTGCCCTGTGCAGCGGATGCGGAGCGCCGTCGGCGGGTGCTTGCCACCAGCCGCCCGTCAGATGGCGGGATGGAAGCCCTGCCGGGGCGAGATCGATCTGGCTCAGTCGGGCCGCGGACGACGTACCGAGCTGATCCAGCACGTAGAAGGTCGTCATGAAGCCTCCTTCCAGGAGCTGTTGTCGGGCAGCCGCACCGAGGCGATGCGTGCGTCGAGCAGCAGCGGTCCAAGGCATGGCCCGGCCATCCAGTCGCGAACCGCCTTCAGATCCCGGCCCAGCCGGACGACGGCCGCCGCGCACCCGTAGCCGGCCGCGAGCGCCGCCAGGTCGACCAGCCCGTACGGGCCGTCGTCGCTGGTGTTGTAGACGACGATCAGCAGGGGCAGCGCGAGCCGTACCGCGGTCTCCAACTCGGCGGCCGCTCGCAGTGCGCCGGCGTCGCTGAGCGCGGCCACGGCCAGCCGGTCCGGGTTGGCCAGCGCCGCGCCGATGCCACTAGCCAGGGCGAGCCCGGCTTCCTCGAAAGTGTGTGAGAAGCAGAACCCCTGTGCGTCGGGGACCCGCACCAGGCTGATCGGGTAGCTCATGAAGTCACCGCGGTCCACGACGAGCGTCCGCTCCTCGGGCAGCAGCGCATCCAGAAGCTGCGACAGCGTCCGGGGATCGATGCGCCCGTCGAGGAGGATCGGCTGGTAGCCGACGTCATGCCAACCGGACTGCTCGACGCGGCGGCGCACCTCGCCGGTGCGGTAGCCCGTACGGGTCGTGCGCAGGTTCTTCAGCACGGCCGAGGCTGTGGCGGCGACGTCGCCGGCCACGCCGAACTCGAGGCCGCGACGGGCCCCGAGCATGGCCGGGTCGATGTCCACCTGGGCCACCCGGGTACCCGACCCAAACAGGTCGCCGCGGCGGGTGGTCCGCTCATGCAGCGAACACCCCCAGCCGACCAGGACGTCGGCTTCGCGGATCAGGTCGGCGACCGCCGGAGTCGACCAGTCGCCGGCAATCCCCACATCCCACGGATGGTGGGCGAACAGGCCGTGCGCCGCCGCGGACGTCGCCAGCAGCGCGCCCGTCCGCTCGGCCAGCTCCTCCAACTCCCGGCCGGCATGCCGGGCTCCGCGCCCGGCGATGAACACCGGCCGGCGCGCTGCGGCGAGCACATCCGCCAGACGGGTGACAGCCTCGGCATCCGGCACCCGAGGCGCGAGGGCTCGCAGGTCGCCGATCGAGGCCAGCAGGGCGTCCGGCGGCGGCGGGCAGGAGGCCGCCACCACCTCCCTCGCCAGCGTCAGCACCAGCGGGCGGCGCTGGGTACGCGCCGCGTGCAGGGCCCAGGCGACGACGCTGACCGTCTCGGCCGCGTCGGTGACCGGTTCGATGAGCGCCCCGGCGGCGGTCAGCAGCGCCGCCTGCCGGGCCGCGCCGAGCCCGTCCGGGCTCTGGCACGCGAGCACCAGCAAGGGCGTACGGTTGTGCGCCGCTTCCATGATTCCGGTGATGGCGCTCGCCAGGACCGACCCCTGCGAGAAGGCCAGCACCGCGGGCCGTCCGCTGACACGGGTATAGGCCTCGGCCATGGTCGTCGCCGCGCTCGGGCGCCGGGCCGAGACCACCCGCATGCCACGCTCGTCCAGCGCGGCGGTGAGCGGGCAGTCGTCCACGGCCGCACCGAAGACCGTCCGGACCCCGAGCGCGACCAGCACCTGGCTGACCGTCTCGGCCACCGGGATCACCGCCGCTCCCCGCGCAGAGGCGCCAGGACGGGGCAGGAGGGCAGGCGCGTTGTCGCCGGCTGGCGGTGGATGAGGAATGAGCACGAGAGATCGCCTTCCGAATCAGGTCAACGGGCGCATAGGGGAGGGCGCCGTGCAGCCGCGCAGAGCGCGGATCACCTCGCCGGTGGCCTCCACGCGGGCGCAGTGCCGGGCCATGTAAGCCAGCGCCGCCGAGTGGTCATCGGCACTGAAGGCGGCTACCGCGTCGCCGAGGACGAAGGGCTTGAGGTCGGCGCTGAAGGCGTCGACGGCCGTGGCCTGGATGCCGATGTGGGCGTAGACGCCGCCGATCAGCAGCTGGTCCCGGCCGGAGTTGCGCATCAGGCGGGCCAGCGGGCTGCGTACCAGGGCGCTGTAGCGGTGCTTGGCCAGCAAGATCTCGCTCGGCTCGGGCATGAGCGGGGCGCAGATGTCGGTGTCCGACTTGGAATCGGTCAGGCCGGGACCCCACAGATCGCTCAGCAGGCCGCGATCGGCGGGGTCTTGAGAGCCCGGCTGGGCGGTGTAGACGACGGGCACCCCCAGCTCGGCGCAGCGCCGCCGGATGGACAGCAGGTTGGACAGCACGTCAGCGATGGGGGAGGCGTCCATCTCGTAGGGGCGCAGGAAGTAGTGCTGCATGTCGTGGATGAGCAGCACGGCGCGGTCCGCCTCCAATGTCCAGTTCAGCCGGTTGTCGGGCAGGGCGGGCAGCAGGTAGGGGGCAATGGCGGCAATCGCCACGACGGCTCCTCTCTCGTCCGTTCACGCGCCGGTGGGGCGGCCGCGCGGGGGTTTCACAGGTCGGTGTGGATGCGCAGGGCGCGCAGCAGGGTGGAGAGCTTCGCGCTGGTCTCGGCGAGCTCGGCTTGCGCCTCGGAGTCGGCGACGATGCCCGCTCCCGCGTGCAGGCGCAGCGTGTCGCCCGACAGGGCGCCGCAGCGCAGCGCCAGCGCCCACTCGCCGTCACCGGCCGCGTCCTGCCAGCCGACCAGTCCGGCGTAGAAGCCGCGCTCGACCGGCTCCAGCGCGCCGATCACCTCGCGGGCCAGGTTCTCGGGAGTGCCGCACACCGCCGGAGTCGGATGCAGCGCCGCGGCCAGCGTCAGGCTGCACGTGCCCGGATCGCGCAGTCGCCCGGTGATCGGCGTGCTCAGATGCCACATGGTGGACGTGGCGGTGAGCTCCGGCCGGGCCGGGACGTACAGGTGCTCGCAGAACGGGGCGAGCGCTCGGGCGACGGCGTCGACCACCACCCGGTGCTCGTGCAGGTCCTTGCCCGAGCTCTGCAGGGCCAGCGCGCGCGCCTGATCGACGGTGGGGTCGAAACTGCGCCGGGTTGAGCCGGCCATCGGTGTCGTGGACAGCATCCGGCCGTGGCGGGAGACGAGCAGCTCGGGGCTGGCGCCGATCAGGGCGCCGTCCTCGCCAGTGGGGGCGGCGTACACGTACCGCGCGTTCGGGCCCGGTAGATGCGCGAGAAGTTCCTGGACCGTCAGCGGCCGGTCCGCCTCCAGCAGCAGGCTGCGCGCCAGCACCACCTTGCGCAGCCGCCCGGCGGTGATCATGTTCTGGGCTTGCCGCACCGCCGCCAGGTAGGCGGCCGGTTCCGGATCGGGCTTGAGCCTCCATGCCGGGTGGCGGCAGCCGAAGCAGTACGGGGCCAGCAGCGGATCCGACCAGCGAGGAGCGCCGCACACCACCAGCCGGGAGTGCTCGGCGTCGAAGGAGATCAGCCCGGCGGCGACCATGCCGGGCCGGCGCAGGGCGGCGGCGACCTGGCCGGGCAACTCCGTCAGCGGGCCGGTCACCGGCGCCTGCTGATCGTCGCCGTCGGCCAGCAGAGTGTGGGCGGGGGTGCTCATCACGACGGAGGTCGGGGTGCAGTCGAACGGCAGCGGTACGGGGACGTCGCCCGGCTCAGGGGTGCGCAGGGGAATCGGTGGTGGTGCGGACACGATCACGATGAAGCGTCCTCCCAGAACAAAGAGATGAATGGGGGTTATCCGGTAAGGCCGGCGCCGCCGTCGATGACGAGGTCCTGCATGGTGACGTGGCGGGCCCGCTCCGAGGCCAGCCAGAGCACGGCCTCGGCGATGTCGGCCGGCTGCGCGACCCGGCCCAAAGGGATGCCCAGCCGGAACCGGCCGGCGTCGCCCGCGATCGCCCGGTCGGCGCTGGTGAGCGCGGACAGCATGGCCGTGTCGGTCGAGCCAGGTGAGACGCTGTTGCAGCGGATTCCGGCATGAGCCAGTTCCAGCGCCAGGTGCCGGGTGAAGGCGATGACGGCGGCCTTGGACGCCCCGTAGGCGGCCAGGCCGACGCGCGGCACGTGGCCGGCGTTGGAAGCGACGTTGACGATCGCCCCCTGGCGGCGTCGCACCATCGGCCCGGCCACCGCCCGGCAGATCCGGATCACGCCAAGGGCGTTGACCTCGAACAGCTCGCGCAGGTCGTCCTCGCCCAGCTGAGCCAGCGGGCCGTGGCGCAGCACACCGGCGACGTTGACCGCGATGGCGATGGGGCCGAGCTCTTGCTCGACCAACCGGACCGCTGCCTCGACCGCTTCCGGATCCCGTACGTCGCAGGTGAACGCGGCTACCTGCGCCGGGTCCTGCGGCTCGCCGATATCGAGGTCCAGCGCGCCGACCAGCGTGCCCGCGGCGGCCAGGCGGTCGCGAACGGCGGCCCCGATGCCGCGCGAGGCTCCGGTCACCAGGGCGACGCGGCCGGTGACCCCGGTGACGTGCCCACCGGATGAGATGGTCATCCCGTGTCGCCCTGACGGTCGAGCGCCGCGTCGATGGCGATGATCGCGTTCTGGCAGACGTTGCGGACGCGCTGCAGCCGGCACAACCGGTCAGCGGACGCCACGTTGAGCACCGGGATGCGCGCCGTCGTCACCCCAGGGGCGTCGGAGGCAGGGCGGGGGAGGGGGACACCCAGTTGGTCGCCGCGATGTTGAGGCACGAGGTTCTCCTAGGAGTGAAGGGACAGCGAGTACGCGGGGCGGACACCAGAGGTCAGCCGGGACAGCTCGTAGTCGGCTTCGCTGCGCACCTGGACGAGGGCGGCGCGCAGCTCGGCCAGCAGCCGATGCAGCTCCTGTACTTCCTGCTCGGACGGGACACGCCTCGTCTTCGCCCTGCAATGAGCTCCCCGGGCGGCGCGCAGCGCGGTGCAGACGGCAGCGCCCGCCAGCAGGGAGGCAACGGCGATGACAGCGACGAGCACCGTGGTGAAACCGGCAGGCGGGCCGGACATGACGGGCTGCTCCAGCAGCATGGACGAGCCCGCGACCCCCAGAGCCCCACCGACCATGCGAGCCGCGGTCACCACGCCGGCCGCCGTGGCGAACTGCCGCGGCTCGGCCGCCAGAGTGCCCGCCGTAAAGGTGCCCGTGGCCAGCGCGCCGATCCCGGCGCCGATAGTCGCCAGCGCGAGCACCATCCAGGCCGACAGCTCGCCGACGCCCAGCAACAGCGTGCACCCGGCCACCACGGCGATCGCCCCTGTATAGATCACCACAGTAGTGCCGCACCGCCGCCCCAGCCGGCCCGCCAGTGGTGCGGCGACGAGCACCGCCAGCGAGATCGAGATCAGCCACCAGCCCGCTTCCGCGACCCGCAACCCATGGACCTGCTGCAGGTACAGCGGCGTCATCACCAAGACCGTGTACTGCACCGCCCCGAACAGGGCCGACGCGACCGTGCTGACGGCCACCCCCGGACGGCGCCACAGCGCTTGCCCGTCTGCGGCGCGGCGAAGCGAGATCGCCAGCTTGACGCCCGCCGCCGCCATGGCGACCGCCATGCAGCCCACGGTCTGCGGCGAGGTCCAGCCCCACTGGCCGCCGTGCCAGATGGCCAGCACCGCCGCCGCGATCCCGGCAGCGGGCACGAGCGTGCCCACCACCTCGGGCCGGGCCGTCCGGGTCTGGCCTTTGGGCAGCAGCGGGACAACCGCCAGGAGCGTGATCGCCAGCCCCGCGCTGCACAGGTAGGCGACTCGCCACCCGTGAGCGGCGATCAGCGCACCGCCACCGCCCTGCGCCACCGTGACCCCCAGGCCAGAGCAGCCGCTCCAGAGCGCCAGCGCGCCGCGGCGGCGGGCAGCAGGCAGTTCGCCCAGCAGCAGGGCGAGCGAGGTCGGCAACATCATCGCCGCGCCGACCCCCTGCAGGAGCCGGCCACCCAGCAGCACGGGCCAACTGCCTGTCCACGCGACCGCGATGGCGCCCAGGCTGAACAGCACCACCCCCACCGCGAGCACACCGCGCCGACCCAGCGCATCAGCCCACCGGCCCGCAGCCACCAGCAGCGCCGCGATGGCCGCGAAGTTGACCACGTTGACCCAGGTGAGCTGGGACGCCGGCACCTGATCGGTCATCGGATCGGCCGCCAACTCGCCGACCACCAGCGTGGTCACCCCCGCATCAGCCATGACCACCGCCATCGCCGCACAGGACGCGATGAGCAGCAGCCCGCGGCCGTTGCGGACACGGTGGCTGCCGGCGGAGCGTTTGGCAGGCCCGCCCCGGGTGGGGTGGAGGCCGGGACGGGCCTGGCTCAAGGGGCGGCCGGTCGGTCTCGGCCGCTCTCGTGTAGGGGGCTTGGTTTCTCCGTACCGTGGGCGGTGAGGCAAGCTCAGTCGGGCGGGCGAGTCGGCGACGGGGGACGGGCTGCTCGTTACCTCGGTGGTCACCTGCCGCAAGGTAGGAAGAGCCGGTGTTGGGCCGGTCGCGGCGAGGTTTCGATCAGGGTGCCCCTCGGTCGCGAACCTCCGGTCAGCGTGTGGGTTCGTTAAATGCGATCACAAGCCGATGTAAGGGATCTTCTTCTCGCCAACTCGTACGAGATCTCACTATGATCTTGATGGGCCCGATGTCAGAGAAACTCACCCTGTGACTCGAGGAGTGGCGTGCGCACGCAACAGCCCGACGAAGAGATGTCCTCTCCCTCTCCCGCCCGGATGTACGACTATTTCCTGGGCGGCACGACCAACTACCAGATCGACAGGGACGCCGCCGAACGCGGATTGACCTACGCGCCGGAGATCAAGACCATCGCGACGGCCAACCGGCAGTTCCTGATCCGTGCCATCCGCTTCCTCGCCGAACAGGGCGTCAACCAGTTCCTGGACATCGGTTCCGGTCTGCCTACCCAGGAGAACGTGCACGAGATCGCCCAGTCGGTCACCCCGTCCGCGCGGACCGTCTACGTCGACAACGATCCGAGCGTGCTGCCGCAGGCCCAGGCACTGATCATCGGCGATGACCGGACCCGGTACATCCAGGCTGACGTCCGAGACCCGCACGGCATCCTCAGCCACCCGGAGACCACGCGGCATCTGGACCCCGCCCAGCCGTGGGCGGTCGTGTTGTGCTCGGTGCTGCACTTCGTGCCCGACGCCGATGACCCTTACGGCGTGGTCTACCGGCTGATGGAGGCGGCGCCGTCCGGGAGTTATCTGATCTTCTCCCATGTCAGCAGGACTGACGTGGACCCGGAACTCTACAAGATTCTCATAGCGACCAACTCCAACAACCTCAGCAACCCGATCACGTATCGGACGGTGGAGGAGATTGCCCGTTTCTTCGATCAGCCGGACTGGGACCTGCTGCCGCCGGGCATGGTGGACGTACAAAGCTGGCAACCGCACAGCATTGTCGACGACTTCACTCCTGGGCGGGTGCGTGTCTTGGGCGGTGTGGCCCGCAAACGCTGAAGGCCGCCTTCTCGGCTCAGGTGTGGCTCCCCCCACTACGGCAGGACGCGGGCCGCACCCCCGGATGTCGCCCTGAAGTGCCCCGAACCTGGCGTTTCCCCGGTATGTCCGCTAAAAGTCCTCCTGGTGTCCTGGTTGCAGGATCTTCGGCATTGCAGCCTTTAGAGGCAGAAAGCGAAGTGCCGAGGAGAGGAGCCAGCATGAGATTGAGGGAAGCCCGAGGCGTGCGGGCGTCGATGGTGGCTGCCGTCGCCGTTGGGACGATGCTTGCCGCGACTCCGGCTGCGCAAGCTCACCAAGTGCGCGTCGGTACCGACATCGGATTCGCACAGCTGTCGGGCGATCACCTGGAAGTGAGCGCATGCAGGCTGCTTGGCGGTCCTCCCATTTGGGCAACGGTGCGATACCGGGACGGCCGCCTCCAACGGTACAACGGGCCTCCGTTGGCCACGAGCGCCTGTTACACCTACGGCGTTAGCGGCGAGCCGAACGGCCTCCGCTTCTGCTGGGGCAACACGGGGTCAATCAAGTGCACAGCATTCATTCGTCCCTGACACGAGTGGTCGGCGCGCTGGCGATCTCACGCCAGGTGAGCCCGGCCTGACGCGCCCTGGACAGGATATTGGTCTCCAAGGCGCTGCTGCTGGAGGGCGAGGGCAACCAGCAGCGCATGCTTGCCGCCGTCCCGCTCACCGACGACGAACGCGCCGCGGTCGGCGACGGTCAGACTGCCCTGGGCCAGCTGCTCGGCCAGTTCGCCGGCGTCCCTACCTCCGCCGGGCCCACACTTCCGGCAAATCAGCACACCGGCCAGGTGGCCTTGCTGCCGGTCATCGAGATCAATCGGAGGCCGACCTAGTCTGACTGCGCGCTACGGCCCAGTGGGCGCCGCACGAACTGGTCAGGGTGTGAGGCGTCACGTGCGCCTCGAGATTTGACCAGACCGCCGGTTGACGGCTGCTGCCACGGCGAAGCGTCTCACCTGCGTGGGGTGAGACGCTTCCGCCGTCGGACTCGGCTCGTCGGCTGTCTGCCGGTCGCGCAGTCCGACTACCCCGCGAACGGTCAGAAGATTGCGTCCTGAAGGATGGCTGGAAGTTGCTGCCGCTCGATGAGTCGCAGACACCGGCGGCAGTTCACCGGCGCTGTCGAGGCGCGCAGCCGTCGCGGATCCCAGCCTGCGATCGCCGTATGACAGGCCGGTGCGGGGAGCTCTACGTCGTAGCGGTCGACGCTGGTGCCCGCCAGATGGATGGTGTGCGAATTTTCCACTCGTAAGGCGCTGGCCTCCATGTGCACGATTATATCAAGGTGATGTTCTCTTCTGGGGATATTCGAGACGGTGAAAAGTCTCCGGCATCCCGTTATTCGTGGCTCGTTTCCTGAAGCTGATGACAGAACTGACAGTACGCCGGTAGTTCGCTCTGATCTGGGCCATTGGCGTCTGCTGTAACAGCGACAGAACCACGACGAATCTGCTCGGTGAATGACAGAACCCGATTCCCGCCTTTAGCTCTGGGTGAAGACGAGCGAGGGGAGAGGTTCTGTCACTGTCATGAGATCTGTCACCGTTCTGTCTTGCCTCTTGTTCCAGCCGTTTCCCCAGGCCATCACCGCCGTAGCGGTTTTGTCACGGCTTTGCGAAGAGCAGAGGGCTGACGGCGTACCGAGGGAAAGGTCCGCGCTGGCCTCGCGAAGCGGACGTCGCGGCCCAAGCCCACGATAAAAGGGCAGCGTGGCCACCTACACCGACGCCACCGGCGCGGGTGCCGATCTGGTGGTAACAGCATTGCCGGACGGGTTCCGGCACGAGGTGGTGCTGCGCCAGCGGCCGTCGAAACCGTTGGCTGCGGGTCGGCGTCGAGGACGAGGGCCTGACCCTGTCGGAGGGCAAGAACGGCCGGCTGCTGTTGAAGGGCAAGGACAAGAAGCTGGTCGCCGCGGCCGCGCCGGCAGCCGCGTGGGACAGCGCCAAGGGCCGGTCGACCAAAGACCAGCGACAGCATCCGACGTTCACCGAAGCCGTGCAAGGCGATCGTCAGAGTTTCGGACCGGATGCAGCAGACGGCGGCGAGATCACATCGGGGTGGAAGACCTCCTCGACATGGCAGAGGGGCTGGCCGCTGTTGATGATCAAATACGAGCGCCAGGCACTGGCCCGGGTCGTGCTGAAAGGATCGGGACATCCCCATGACCACGGCCGCACACCCCGCTTAAGGATCTCCCGGCGTTGCTCGATCTCGCCGAGCAGGTAGCCGAGCGGAATGTCGGTGCCAAGGTCGAGATCGGCCATTAAGGGATGGCCGACATCGAGGACGACCTTGTTGGCCGAGATCACCGTATCTCTTGCGTCGATGATCAGCTGGGAGCGGCGCACCAACGCGATGTCGTCGACGGCGAAACCCATGCGTAGGCAGCACTCCCGAGATAACGCAGTGACCGCGGGTCGCCGAGCCTGCAGAATAACCCGAGCCTTGAGCGGCTGGTCGAGCAGGGCGGCCAGGAAACGCGTGGTAGAGCCGTCTAGATTGCCCAAGACGTCGGCGACCTTGGTGGGGTCACCGCTTAAGGAGAGAGGTAAGGAGGTCATCGCGGTCCTCAATCCGTGAGAGGCGGTAGTGCCGGTGCCGGACGTGGAGCAGGTGGTTGAAGGGGCCCTTCTGGGGGCGTCTTAAGTCGAGGCCGAGGGTGGCAACCAGATGCTAAGGACGATTCGAACTCAACTATTGATAATTTCCACATCTTGTCACTAAAGACTTTGAGGCGATGACAGAAGTGACAGGAACCGCCCACCTGCTGTGACCGGGCTCGTTGGCACTTGGCTGTATGACGACGCAACGCTGACGAATGGTCTGGGTGAATGACAGAACCGCACTCGCGCATGGGCTTGAAGGCGTATACGACGCGCTGGAAGGCGCTCTGTCGCTGCCGGTGATTTCGTCACCGTTCTGTCGGACCATTTGTCTCGGCTGTTTCCATAGGTCGTGCGGGTTGTGGCCGTTCTGTCACGGCTGGGCGAAGAGCGCAGGATGGACGACGTACTTCGGGGAAGGTCTGCGCCCACCTCGCGACCCGCGAGCCGCTTCCGGAAGGGCCCGGATGTAGCCGTGCGCGTCCAGCAGCGACAGCACGGCGGTGACAGTCGAGGCGTCCTTGAGCTTCGTCTGCATGCCGCGGTGCAGATCGCGCTGGCTGAACTGTCGGGCCTTCATAACGGTCTCGTTCTTGGTGATCCATGCCAGGGCCTCCCGGGCCAGTTGCGTGTGCCGGTCTTCCGCCATCGCGCCGAAGCAGGCCGCGGCGTGGGCGATGAAATAGCGGGCGATCTCGACGGCATGGCGCATGGTTTCTTCGGTGACGGGTTTACGGAAGCCGTCGTGGAGATGCTTCGCCAGATGCAGCAGGCCCGCGATGCGGACGGCGGCGCCGACGAGTTTGCCTGCCCAGTCGCGCAGGTTGTCGAGCTCGCCGACGCCCGCTCGGAGTTTGGGCTCGATCTCGTCCTGGAATTCGGTGACGAGCTTGGTGGCCTCCGTGGACAGTGCGAGGATCTGGGGCCGCTCCCACTCGGCGAGGCTGATGACCAGGTGGGTCATGTTCCGCTCGTAGGCGTGCCCGACCTCGTCGGGGACGAGGTCGGGTTCGCTCTTGCGGTAGCCGACCGTGTCCTTCGGCAGCGTGTACAGGAACCGGGCCAGCAGGCCCTGGCCGCGCAGACGGGGCTTTTGGGCGATGAAGGTGAGCACGGTGGGTTGGATGCACACGGCGATGGTCAGGGCGGGGGAGCGCACGTACTCGGCCCGGCCGCGACGGTTCACCTTGAGCACGTCGCCGGCGTGGGCTTCGAGGAACGGGGTCAGCGCGGGCACCCCGTTGCTGTAACGGCCGCACACGATGTCGAACAGGTCGCCCTCGGCCGACAAGATGGCCAGTCGGCCGCCCTGCTCGGACAGGATGGTGGAGCACTCCTCGGGAGTGACGTTCTTGGCGATCAGCTGGATCTCGGGTGGGACGACCGCTTCTTCGAGAGCCAGAGCGGTGGACTCGGCCTCGGCCAGGTCGCTGGCCGAGCCGCTGCGTACCGCTTTGGTTCTGGCTTGCTTGTCGGCTTCTTCCAGCTGTGACCGGAGCAGTTCGGCCTGTCGTGCCTTGGCTCGGCAGGCGATGACGAGTTGCTCCTCGGCCTGGTAGAGCGGCGCGGTCATGGCCCGGAAGACGGCCGACTTGCGGGTGGCGGGCGGGGCGATCGCGGCGAGGAAGAGGTTGAGCGGCTCGTGCCAGCCGCCGCGTACCCGGACCACGGCTTTGCCGCTGGCCGCGGTGGACAGGCCACCCAGGGCGAAGGTCGCGGCGATGTCGGGGGCGGTCTGGGTCTCTTCGGCCACTGCCTTGACGATCTCTTCCAGCCACGACGGCAGGCAGTCGAGAGGGAACGGGGGCGGTACGAGCCGTGAGCCGAGAGGGATGACCTCGTCCCAGGCATCTTCCGCCTCGGCTGGTGGTTTCTCGCTCGGTCTCGTGATGTCGGGGGCCCAGTTCGGCCCGCTTCCGGCGGTCACCCGCCGATTCCCTGGAGGGTGTAGGGCTTGGGTGCCCAGACCTCGATGAAGTCGCCGATGGTGCCACCGGCGGAGAGGTGGTCGGAGGTGTCCTTGCCGTGCCGGGCCTGCAGGACGTAGATAGAGCGGGCCACGGGCATGAGGTTGTGCACGATCGCCTGGGCGTGGTCACGCCCGGCCTGGTCGCGGTCGGCGACGATGGAGACGTCGGCGCCGTGGAAGTAGCGGGCGAAGTCCGGTTGCCATCTCCCGGCTCCCATGGCGTTGCAGGTCGCGGTGATCCCCGGATGCGCGCGGAGGGCTTCGACGTCCTTCTCACCTTCGGCGATCATCACGACCCGGGCTTCGCGGACGGCGGTGATGACGTCGGGCAGGTGGTAGGGCACCAGATGCACAGCCATGCTGCCGTCCTCGCCGTACAGGCTCCAGCGCCGGCCGGAGCGCTTGGCTGGGTCGGGTCGCCACTGGCGGAAACCCTGACAGCCGTTCCCTTTCCGGCTGCACCGGGCGACGCCGTACAGGACGGTGCCCTGTTCGTCTTGGTAGAGGTACTCGGCCACCCGGTCGTGACCGCAGGGCATCCAGCGATCGCCAGAGCGCCTGGGGGAGTGTGGGTTTCGTAATTGCTCGGGCCATAGGGCGGACATGGGCAGATCGAGCGCCTGCATGACGTCCTGGACGGGGCATTTCGGCCCTCCGTGGCAGGTGATCATGACGATGCCGTCGCTGGTGACGCCGACGGACAACGACGGCTGTCGATCGTCATGGGCGGGACAGACCGCGCTCTTCTGAGTGCGTGAGCCGCGGGGGGCGTAGCCGGTCCTGTCGTAGAGCGCCTGCAAGATCCGTGCGTACGGGGAGTTCATAGGGCGACCTGGCTCAAGAGGCGAGGTCGGTTGCCTGAGCGGGCGGCGCGGGCGAGAGTGCGGGGTCGTCGATGTCGAGGCAGCGAAGGAGGGCGGCGCGGCCGACGCGGTAGGTGTGGCCGACCCGGAGGACGGGGCAGGGAAACTCGCCCTTGCGGGCGAGTTCGTGCGCTTTGGTCCGGCCGATGCCGAACGCTCGTGCGGCGGTCACGATGTCGACGGTGACGGGCAGAGCAAGCAGTTCCGCTGTAGTCAATGCCTCGGCCATGAGGACGCGCCTTTCTGATGAGGGATCCGCCTGGACCGTGTCGGACAGCGCCGAGCGGTTCATCGCGAATGGGATGGGTTGACGCTCGCGATCAGGATGGCATGATCGATGGTGGCCGATCAACCCGATCATTGGTAATATTCCATCCCTTCAGGATGAAGCTCGGATGGTGTCAAGGAGTGACGCGTGTCGGCAGCCGGGAAACGAAGTGATCCAGACCAGCCCAATCAGTCGGGAGTGCGCAGCCTCAGTGAGGAGAACGTCGCCCTGCGCATCGCCTGGGAGATGCGCCGCCGCGGCTGGTCACAGGAACGCATGGCCCAGGAGCTCACCAACGCCGGATGTCCCACCCACCAGTCCGCCATCTCTAAGATCGTCAACCCCAAGCCCGACGGCAGCCGTCGTGCGATCAGCGTGGACGAGGCCATCGCGCTGGCCCGCGTGTTCGGCATCGCCCTGGAAGAACTCCCGCTCCCCATGGACGACGCCGAAGGCCGGGACCTGCACGACCTGAGCCGTACGGTCTCCCATGAAGGCCGCAACGCCACAGAGCAGTACGCCCACTTCCTCCTGGCCTGGGCCCGCCTGCGTCACCGCTTGGCCCAAGAGCAGAGCCGCGCCGCCTACGAGGGCTTCCTGGCGCAGCGAAGAGTCGACCCGGACACAGCCGAGCAGTCGATTGCCTTCTGGCGGGACGCCGACTCCTGGCACGAGGCGACGGCCGGCTACGCCACGCTGCACCGGATCCTGCAGGCCATGGGCGACTGGCGCGACCTGACCCCACCAGCGCAAGAGGCCCGCCGGCGCCACAGCATCGTGGCCGACCTCATTCACCTGCGGGAGCTGTTCACCACCAAGATCCCGAGCACCCCGGTACGGGTGGTGCCGGACCTCATCTACCACGTCACTGAGGCGCTGGTGCGCACCAGGATGCAGGAGGCCGCCATCGGTGTCATCGACGCTTACGAGCGCGGCACCACACATCCCACCGACGCGGTCACGAAGGAAATCGACCGTAGGCTGCGGCAGATCAGCGACCGGGAACCGGAAGATCGCCAGGATCACCTGGAAAGCCTAGCGGCCCGGATAGCCCTGCACTGGCTAGGCCGAGAACCCCGGCAGCCCGCTGAGGAACTGGCCGCAGAACTGGGGGTGAGCGTCGAGGACTACCAGGAAGCAAAAAAGGTCGGAGGCATCTAGCCGCGAATCGGGAATGAGGTGAGCCTTGACGGGCAATCCGTTCAGACGATGCAAGTGCCGACAGAACGGCCGTGAGCTCGGCGCGAAGTGCCCGAAGCTGCGCCGGAAGGACGGCTCGTGGAATCCCAGACACGGCGTTTGGTACGGCAAGGAGGAACTCCCGCCAGGGCCGGATGGGAAACGCAGCTACCTGAAGCTGGGCGGCTTCGCCTCGGCGGACGAGGTGACCGCGTACTTCCAGGCGATCGGGCGCCTGCTCGACATCCCCGATCCTGGCCCAGACGGGCATCAGGCGCGGATGGAGATCCTCGCCGTGATCAAAGCGGCGCATCGGAAGAAGGCGCCGATGCCGGAGTACGAGGAGGTACAGCGCAAGTTCAGGGCCGGTCAGCCGCTCCAGGCGATGACCTTCGGCGAGTACTGGAAGCAATGGGTGGTCCGGCGTCGCAGGTTGAAGGACATCCGAGAGTCGACGCTGATCGGCTACATCTCGCACCACGACACGCACTTCGGTGAGGTGCTCGACGAGGTACGCCTCGACAGGCTGTTCGCGCCGAAGGTCGAGGAAGTGTTCACGCGGATCGACGAGAAGAACGCGGCCCTGCTCGCGGCGCGAGAGTCCGACGACCCGCAGGTACGCGCGAGCGTGCGAGGAAAGCGTCCGACCGGATCGTCGACGAAGCAGAGAGTCAAGGCGACGATCCGGACGGTGCTGGCCGACGCCGAGCGAGACCACCTGGTGTCGTTCAACGCCGCCACGCTGGTGAAGCTGGATGCGGGGGAGAGGCCGCAAGCCCTGGTGTGGACCCAACCGCGAGTGGAAGCCTTCACCGCGGAGTTCGAGCAGCGGCTGGCGGCGGAGCAGGCCACGAAAGAGAAGTCCCAGAAGCCGTTGGAACGGTTCCGGGTGTGGCTGGCGACGCCGCGCCCTTCGCCAGTCATGGTGTGGACGCCGGCCCAGCTCGGCGCGTTCCTCGACCATGCCGTCCCGGACCGGCTCTATGCCTTGTATCACCTGGTGGCGTTCCGGGGGCTGCGGCGCGGGGAGGCGTGCGGTGCGCGGTGGGTGGACGGCGAGCTGGAGGAAGGCGTTCTGACGGTGGCTAAGCAACTGTCCAACGTCGGTGGCCGGGTGGAGGAGGGGAAACCGAAGTCGCGGGCATCGGAGGCGGCCGTCGCGCTGGATTCGGGAACGCTGGCCGTACTGCGGGCGCACCGCCGGCGGCAGTTGGCGGAGAAGCTGGCGTGGGGCAGCTCGTGGAAGGAGACCGGCCGCATCTTCACGCAGGAGGACGGTTCGGAGCTGACCCCGGACTGGGTGTCGGAGCACTTCTGGCGGCTGGTGTTCGCCGCCGGGCTGCCGCCGATCCGCCTTCACGATCTCCGGCATGGCGCGGCCACGCTCAGCCTGGCGGCGGGGACGGACATGAAGTACGTGTCGGCGATGCTTCGGCACTCGTCGATCGGGATCACGTCCGACATCTACACGGCGGTGCTGCCGGATGTGGCCAGGGCGGCAGCGGAGGCGGCGGTTCGTCTGGTGCCTCGGAAGATCATGCTGAAGGAGGGGTCCGAAACTGGCGGTCCCCCTTCGGTCCCCCAAGCGCCGCTTCCCCCGCCCGCGGAAGCGGGATAGGGTGCTGCGTACCTGGTGAAGTGGGTAGGGCGGGTGGGACTTGAACCCACGACCCACGGATTATGAGAATCCTCGGTAAGTGTCGTCCGCTGTCGCAATGTGTTGTTTTGTATTGCTCTTTCCGCGATTTTCTTCACCGCTGTGTCGGTTGCTATCCACGCGTGTCGGCCCGTGCCGTGCACACGCGAGCAACCACCGAGCAACCATGCGTTCTTGACCATTCGACGTGATACGCCATTTGTCCCTGCCTCGCGCGCGGCGGGCCGGTGCTGGTGAGGTTACACATGCGGCATGGAGGCCCGGATATCGCGGAAATAGAACGCGTACGAGCAACTTGCGAGCAGTCACACGTCAGCGCATTTGGCCGTCAGGGCAAGGTTGCGTAGTCGATCCATGCCGTTCTGGTTTGGTTGTTGAACTGCTGGCTTGGCCGGTTGCGTACATCCGCGCGAAACCTCATCAGGGGTTGGCGAGGTTGGGTGGTCACATGACGGGTGGTTAGCCTCGATCTTTCTCGGCCTTGAGTTGGTCGGCTGAGGTCTTCGGCTGGAGGTGGATTTCCTCGCTGTGCCCAGCGTGGGTGCCCGGCTGTCGCGCCGGGTGGGCGGGGTTCCACGGGCCCGCAGGGTTTCCTTTCCTGATCGTGGGGCGGGTTGGTGCTGGTCAGGTTGGTGCCGGCAGGGCGTGCAGGCGGGCCAGGGCAGTAAGAACCTGGCCAGCCCAGGGCCATCGCGTGGGGATGCGGAGACGCAGGCGGCGGCCTCCGTGCACCAGGCGGCCGGCGACGGCGAGCAGGCGCAGTCGCAGGCGTTTGGGCTCGTAGCGGCGGGCGTCGGTGCCATGCAGGGCGAGCAGTTGCATCCACGCGAGCAGTTCGCAGGCCAGGGCGACGATCTCGAGCCAGATCTGGTTCTGGGTGAAGTCGTGCAGGGGCAGGTTGCGCAGGCCGGTGTCCTTGGCGGCGCGGATGCGGTCTTCGGCGCGGGCTCGGCGGCGTGACGTAGTTCCAGGTCGGCGAGCTGGCCGCCTGCGGTGCCGGTGACGAAGCAGGTGAAGCGGTGTCCGTCGAGGTCGGTGAAGCGCAGTTGGGCGCCGGGGTGCGGGCGTTCCTTGCGGACGATGACCCGCATGCCCTTGGGCCAGCCGGTCAGCTGCAGCAGGCCGGTGATCTCGGCGACCCAGGCACCCGGGCGGGGCCGGCGGTCGGCGTTGTAGGCGGGCGTCCAGGCGGTGGCCGGGAGCTTGAGGATGGCGGTGGCGATGTCGTCGGTGATGGTGAAGCCGATGGAGTACTTCAGCCATCGTCCGGGGCGCGTCAGCCAGGCGAGGAAGTCGCGGGTGCCGCCACCGGAGTCGGTGCGGACCAGGACGTTGCGTCGCCGGTGCTTGGGCAGCTGGGCCAGGGCCAGGCGGGTGGTCTCGATGTGGTCGGTGGCGGTGTTGGAGCCGGCGTTGCCGGGCCGCAGTATCAGGGCCAGGGGCTCGCCGCCACCGTCGGGGTGGTCGGCGAAGGCGGTCATCGGGTGGAAGCCGTAGCTCTTCTTCCAGGTCGGTGCCGCATGCTGCTTGTCGGAGTGGGAGATGACGATGGTGGCGTCGAGGTCGACGATCACGGGCTGGCCGTCGGCTCCGGGAGCCTGCGGTCCGGCCAGGTGCCAGACGCGGTCGCGGGCGGTGGCACGAGCGGCGCGGATGGCCTTCAGCGCGCGGACCGGATCGGCGGCGAGCCGGTCGATCAGGCGCGAGACGGTCGGGTCGGAGGCGACTGGACCGAACAGCTCAGGCTGGGAGCGCAGCATCGCGATGTCGGCCAGGCAGTCCCCGCCGAGTGCCAGGGTGAGGGCCAGATCAGTGATGATCTTCGCGGGGTCATGTACGGCTCGACCGGGCCGCCACTGCTCCAGCCGCTGCGACAGGTCCTTGTCCAGCCCGGTGATGCGCAGTGTCTGCGCCAGCAGCAGACCACCACTGTGGGAGACCAGCCCGCGTCCGTCGGCGGACACGGTGATCTTGCGGCGAGAAGCGATAGAGTTCACTCGGAAAGTGCCTTCTGATCTGGGTTGGACGGGGCCTTAGACAAGTCCGATCCTCCCAGCTCGGAGGCGCTTTTCTTATGTGAATGATCAGGTCGGCTCAAATTCGCCGTGAAAGCCGCGGGTTAGGAGGCTCTCGGGCTGGCGGGCGATCCTGCTCCGGGGGATCCGGCGCAGGTGCTGGCGTTGGCGAGGCGCCTGTTGAAGCAGGCAAAGCTGGCCGAGGACAATACGGCCCGGCTGAACGGGGTGTCGGGGAACAGTCGGCGCTGAACATGCGCGGCGATGACGCGGTCAAGTACGCCGAGGCGTTGCAGACGTTGCCCGGCGAGCTGGCCAAACTGGGCAAGGCTCATCGCGGCGCGGGCAGTGCGTCGAACACCTACGCGGGCAGCCTGGAGCAGGCCAAGATCCAGGCCGGTAGCGCGTTGCGGCACGGGCAGGCGGCGGAGCAGCAGTATCAGGGCAGTCGATTGGACGGCGCGCTGAAGCTTGCGAGGACATCTGTCGCCGGACCCACCTCGTGGCGGAGAATGAGATGCCTAGATGAGAGGGAGCCACCTAGTGTGGAGCACCTTGGAGATCGCCAAGCTGATCGTGTCGGCTCTAACGCCGCTGGCGGTCGTGGCCGTAGCCTTCCAGGTGACCAAGGCCACCAAGCGCCTGGAGACCCGCCAGTGGGTGAACCAGAAACTGGTGGAAAAGCGCATCGCTCTGCTGAGCGAGGCGCTCCCCGAGCTGAACGACCTCCATTGCTACTTCGCTTGGGTCGGCAACTGGAAGGAATTGTCGCCCCTGGACATTTTGCAGCGGAAGAGATCGCTCGACCGCCTGTTCTACGCCAATCGACCATTCTTCCGGCCAGCGACTATCGAGGCATACGAACATTTCTCCGCGAAGGCTTACAAGACGTACTCTGCGCCCGGCCACAACGCTCAACTCCGCACCGGTCCGACGTCCAGGCATGGGAACCGCAGCGAGGCGTACGGCGACGGATGGGATCCGCGATGGAACGCGTACTTCGCCGCAGAGGCCGATCGCACGGCGCAGGAGAAGGTTGCCGCCGCCTACGATGCCCTACTCCGTCAGGTCAGCGGCGAGGTTGGCCTGCCCGAGGCGGGCGAAGTCGGTACAACATGATTGTTCAATGGTGCTGCAAGGGTGTGGCCAAGCTGGACGAGGCCACCGCCGTCGACATCCTCGGCGGCGGATCAGGCATCCGATGCCGGGGCTGGCTAGAGCTGGGGGCCGCCGCACCACTGCCGCTCGACCAGATACTCGGGCGCCTGACTGAACCGAATCTGGATCTACACGTCAACCACTACAGTCGCCGCGATCCGCGTACCGGCAAGCACTTTTTCCAGATAACGCCATTCATCTCGCTCGCCGCAGGCGTCGTCGACCGCGACGTTACGAAGCAGACTAATGTCACGCACGGCGCCTTCCGCACCGCGCTGGAGTTTGCCTGCACCGATTACACCGATCCGCGACACCCTCCCTGCCCGGGCTGGATCTTCATTTGCTACGTTCTCGTGGGCGTTCGACCCGCTCCAACGATTCCCGGGGTCGCCGAGGAGGTCCGGGAGCTGAAGCATCTTCGCTCCTACTCGCCCTGGTACCTGCAGGGAGAGGTGACGGCGAAGGTCAATGTTCCGTCGCGGCAGATTCTCTACGCGACGCGCTGGGCTCCGGACAGCACCGGCGCACTGGTCGAGACCGACGTCTTGTTGAACCTGGCGTTCACGCATCCCGTGGCGCTACTGGACATCCGGGAAATGCTATGACTCTCCCGGCCCCGGTGTGGGCCGCCCTGGCCCTGGAGTCTGCTGCGGTCGAGGCCCGGGGCCGCTTCCACGCCACGTACGCAAACCTCGGCCCGCCCCGGTTCACGCCAGCTCAGCTGATGGGACTGCTCCGCGACGGACCTGTTGCGGAGGGGCAGCAAGCTGTCATTAAGATCGTGAGTGACGGCGAGACCACGGAGGAGCTTCGCCGTCGACTCAATGATCAAAGGGTAGACAGAGGACGCCCGGAGTGGGTCCGGACCGCCGAGAGCGCCGACGCCTGGCGGGAGTGCGCCATGGCACGTCTCCTGCTGAACACCGAGACCGGCAAACGGGCCCTGCTGCGAGCTGCGGACAGCTATCTGCAGCTCGGCCTCCCCTTTGGAGACTTCCTGGGGGTGGCCGCCACCGGAGATCTCCGGCCGGCGGCCACGGCCGCAACGGAGCTCCGTTCGCTGCTTACCGATCACTTCGTTCCCCCTCCACTTGGCATGCAGCCTCTCTTCGACCGGTGGTTTGCCGTGCAAGCCCCGGCGCAGCAGGTCGCCCTGCTCTTGACCGCAATGTCGAACGTGGACCAGATGCTTGATGGCGACGAGCTGCCAGAATTCCTCGCGGAGGCGGTGCAGGCTCGCGGGTCGGCTCCGGTCGGAGCGACCGGGACGGCCCTCGCCGACTGGTGGGGCGCCGGCCTGGCGCTGGCCGGTCTCGTGACCGATGGGCCTCCGGCGCGGCTCGCCCTGACCCAGTTCGTCAGCGAGGTGGCGTACGCCCATGGCCGACTGTTGCGCGCTGCCCAGCTCGATGAGTTTCACTGGCAGCGGGCCCGTACCCCCGTCGATCTCGTCGATCTGTACCTGGCTGGGTTGGTCGCCATCTCGGTCCGGGTTCTACGACGTGCCCGCCTGCCCTCGTGGCGGGTTGCCGACGACTTCGCCGGGCTGCCACCGTTGGCTCTGGTTTCGGTGACTGTGGGCCTGCAACTCGCGGAGGAGGATGGTCCGCCCAACTGGCAGCGCACGCATGGCCCGTCCCGGCCGGGCCCATCGGGCCGCAGCGCGGACGACCGCCGCCGTGCGGGCACCAGAACCGAGCACTGACAGCTGGCATGGCGTCACCCGGTAGCAGTGACGACGCGGTTCGCGCCCTGCGTCACGCGGCTGCGGTGATTCGGGGACTCTTCCAGACGGCTCAGGCGCTGGATAACCGCGAAATGCAGATACCGTCCGATCTGCTGATGACGCTCTACTCGACTGTGGAACCGGTGAAGCACCTGATCCCCTCGGGGCATGGCATCACCTACATCCTTTCAAAGCTGCAGATGTGGGACGGATCCGAGCCCGAGAGTCGGGAGCCGACCTTCATGACCGTCATCCTCTATGGCCCCACTAACGCCAACCTGCTGGACGAGATCGCCAACGACATCGAACGCACGAACTACGGCGCCGAGTCCCGCCCACGTTCTCCGCAGGTGACGGTCTATGTGGACCCAAAGGACCGGGAGCGGCGCCGGCAACAGCAGGCCCCACGGCCGAGCGGAAATACGGGGCAGTAGACGCCGTGCCGTGAGGCCGTTCGCGGCCAACTGTGCGCCTGCCGACAATCCCGTCCGGCCAGGTCATGGCCTTGCGGAGCGCAGGACGCCGGGGGCTGACGGTCCTGCAGCGCCAAGTGGCCACGCCCGCCTTCACGTCCGGTGACCGCTTCGTGCTCGCCGGACTTCTCGGCCTCCTGCCGAGGGGGAAACTGCGACACCTTGCGCTGCTGGTGCGCCCGGAGACTATCCTGCGTTGGCACCGCGACCTGCTCAGACGCCGTGACGCCCGCGTTCCGCAGCTAATCCGTGATCCAGGGCATGTTCGGGTGCGAAACCGCAGGTCGGTGGCTTGCGACTTTGTGGAAACGGCGGAAGGCCCT
>NZ_JBITHT010000017.1:0-37828 GCF_044458265.1 Nonomuraea sp. NPDC050478
AGGGCCTTCCGCCGTTTCCACAAAGTCGCAAGCCACCGACCTGCGGTTTCGCACCCGAACATGCCCTGGATCACGGATTAGCTGCGGAACGCGGGTCGAGCGCCCTACCACTCCGCACCCCATCTCACCTGGGGTTTCTCGGTTCTTGTACGCCTGGTGCGAGGCGAATACGGTCGAGTTCATGCTCGTCTGATGCTCTTCGGCACGCGTCCGGCACGCGGGTAGGCCGATAGCAACCGGCCGGTGCGCCAGGAGATCGACGGACAGCCACCGAGCGACGCTTCTCGTGAAGTATCGACCAAAGGCTGATCAAGACACATCGTCGACGACGCCGTGCTGCGGGCTCTCGACGGGCGTGAGGGTCACAGTGGCTCCCGTTCTGATCTCCTCGCCGGAACGGATGGCTGCATGTTCCCTCGCCTCGCCCTGGTTGCCGCTGCTTTCATCGTCATACTGGCTCCCTCGCCAGCCGTAGCCCAGCCCGCGGACGGCTGGCACGAACAAAACCACTGGGGCTCGGTCACCGTCTCAGCCGACCGCAAACACATCACGGTCTGCGACTTGAGCAACGACGGCCTCTCCGTCCGCGCCGAGTACGCCACCACGTACCTGCAGACTTGGACGGTCGAGGACACCAACGGCCCGCGCCCGGGCTGCGGAACCGGCTCCACCTTCTTCAGCCGGATCACCGCCTTCAAGCTGTGCCGCTTCCGCCCGTTCGAAACGTGCCTCCCCTCGGTGAGGACCTCACGATCCACACTCAGTTGACGTTGCCGGCAGTCGTGGTTCTGCGTAGTCGCTGCTCGCTTCAGGAGGCGTCAGAAGTCGAACTCGCCCTTCTTGGCACCGTCGATGAAGGCGTTCCACACGGACCGGCTGACCACGTAGGGCGGCTTTTCCGGATGTTCGGAGTCCCGGATACCTACCCACCCTCCTGCAAGGGGCGCCACCTCCAGGCAGTCGCCGCTGTCCCCAGAGCGGGTCGCCTTGCGCCAGGCGGCGTTGTCGAGCTGTTCCTTGGTCACTTCCATTGGGTGGCGATCTCCTCAATCAACTGCAGTGACGCCCGGCGTGACAGGGCATCGCCGTGCAACATCTCGTACCTGGCCTTGGTCTCCAGGACCCGATCCGCGTCCGCGGTGATCTGGCTCAACGTCACCGACTCCAGGTAGGCCATGTCGGGCATGCGTGGTCCGCTGAGAAGGATGAACGCGCCTTGCAGACCAGTGGTGAGCCACGAATCGCGGGGCAGGATCCGGACGTTGACCCGGGGGTGGTCGTCCAGGGCGAGCAGATGGGCCATCTGTTCGGCCATCACCGCCTTCGCGCCGATGGGTCGAGTCAGGACACCTTCGTCTATTACCGCCCATAGCGTAGGCCCGTTCTCTCTCTGGAGGACATCTTGCCGCTGCATCCGGTCGGCGACGTTCTGCTCGACCGCCTCCGGGGTGGTGCCGGGCTTGCCGCGGAAGATGGCCCTGGCGTACTCCGGGGTTTGCAGCATGCCCGGCACAATCAGCGGCTGCCAGGTGCGCAGCATGGCCGCCTGCTGCTCGATCTCCACCAGTTGCGCCAGCCATACCGGCCAGCGAGCCGTTTGATGGGCCGTGTCTCGCCACAGCGCCAGTAGCGAGCCGTCCGCCTGCAGCGCAGCGTCGGCATCGCGTGCGAAAGTCTCATCCGCCGGACGTTCTCCGCGTTCGACCATGCTGATTTTCGATACAGACCAGCCGAGAACTGCAGCAAGGTCCTTCTGTCGCAAACCTGCCGATATTCGGTATTCGCGCAAGGAGACGCCGAATTCTGTCCGTGGCGTCTTCAACGACGGGTCCATGTTCGTGTCTTGCGAGGTCATCGGCTTCCCTCCCGCCAGTGCACGGAAAATACACGACTTCCGTGTAGTAGCGCACGGCATACGTGCCTCCGAAGTGCTTCGGACTGTCCGCCATTTGCACTCGGGGTCTGGGATTGTCGCACCATGCCGATGACGGGCGCCGCCGAATACCCGCAGGCGGCTACACGCTTTCTCGCCACAGAACGTGCAGCCGTTCGCCTAGGAGTAATGAGGAAAATGCGGTGATACAGGAAGTTCCGCGGACCGACATGGAACACATAGGAACGATCGAGCTGACGCGTGACGATCAGGCCCCGCGTCTGGCCCGTGAGGCGGTGACCGGCTGGGTAGGCCGTTCTCATCCCGCCCGGGACACGCTGATCCTGGCCGCCTCCGAGCTCGTCACCAACGCCGTCGTACACGCCGACCACGGACACGGCCGGCACTGGCTACTGATCCATCTCGCGCGCGCGAGTGACCTCTTCCGACTCGCTGTCACCGATCCAGGGACGGCGCTATCTGCCCCGCACCACGTTCCCCTGCAGATACCTCGCCTGGATCGAAATGCCGAGCAAGGCCGCGGGCTGGCCATTGTGGCCGCCCTCTCACGCGGGCGATGGGGCAGCCATCTGCTGCTGCCGCACAGTCGCCACCGCGTTGTGTGGTGCTACCTGGACGCTCAACCCAGCGAGTCCGACATCGAGCTGCTGTATTCGGCCGCGATGTGCAACGAACCCGCATCCCCGACAACATAGCTTCGAGGAACCGCCCGCCCCAAGCGATTCGCAGCCGTCCCCCGGCTTCGCCACCACCGGGCCTGGGCGAAATGCGGAACACGGCGAGTGGCTCGAGGTTGGCCGCGGATGCTTCCTGCGGCCAACCTCCCGGACCTGTCGCGCCCTTATGTCGCGGGCGGATGCATCACCGATCCACGTGCACTTTCAGTCGCTTCGCCGGTATCGGACCGAGTGGCACGCCGCTGCTCAGGCTGCACCGGTCGATGCATGGGCACCGATGGTCCCGTGAGTAGCGCAGCGGTCGCTTCAGCTGCCGCAGCAGCGGCCTCGGGATAGACGCTGGTATAGGTGTCGCGGGTGAACGCCGAGGTCCTGTGCCCGAGGAGTCTCTTGAACAATCATGATGTCCACTCCGGCCGCGAACATGGCCATGGCGGCGCCATGACGGAGGTCGTGCAGCCGGATCGGCGGCAGGCCGGTCCGGCATGCGCCGCAACGAGCTCCGGCGCCTGCCGTCGGCGTGAGCAGGCAATTCGAGCTGGTAGCCCCAGGTGCCGTGGGAACTGCTCCAGCGGCTGCCGCCCTCGCCGTGAGCCCGGCGCAGCTTTGGGCAGGTCTTGCTGATTTTCCTACCGGTGACCGGATCGGTGCACGAGCAGATCTTGAACGTGGTGCCCTTGGCGACTCGCGCCGCCTTCACCACCTTCCGTGGCGGGGCTTCGGCCATCATGGTCGTCCTTCCTGGCCTGACGGGCGGCTGTCGCCGCCCGTCGTCGTGGGGTCGAGCAGCGCCCGCAGCCCGCGCACCGGCACCGCATACCGGCCCCCGATCTTCAGCACCCGGCAGGGGAACTCGCCCGCCTTAGCCAGGCGATATGCCTTGGTGCGGCCGATGCCGAGCAGCCGTCCGGCCGCCAGCAGGCTGACCACTTCTGGCCTTTCCGTAGCTTCGGTTGCCTCGCGTTGAGTGGGGGTTGTGCCGGTCATGCGTCACCTCCATGAATGTTGATGAACGGGCCATCCGGCATGCGCTACCGGTGCGGCTGTGCTGGACGCTGCGCCACCGGCCCGGTGCCATCCGGCGCAGGGGCGGGGCGTGACCGCCGTCCCGTGACGGGCGGTCACAGCCCCCTCCCGTGGTTCCGGTGCGGGGTGGGTCGTGGCGGCGGTATGAACGCCCACCTCCATGGCCCGCGTCAAGCGAAATCCACAGGTCTAGCCCGCGCCCCAGCTCCGGACCCGCATACAGGCCGGGAACCGGGGCATCACGCGCTACTCCACCTCGCAGCCGTCCGCCAGGGCATGTCGCCGGCCAGGGCGGGGCTCGTCCAGTTTGCGGAAGACCAGCAGGTCCTCATGGGCGACGGCGTGGATAGGCAGTCCGCGCGCCCACGCCTTGCGCGCCTCATGCAGTTGGAAGAACGACGCTCGGTTCAGCAGGCGGTCGTAGCCCAGCCCGCACAGCAGGCACACGATCCGGTCCGCGAACACCAGACCCACGTCCTCCGCCACCTGGTGGACGTGGCCAGGCAGATCGACCAGCTCGCCGCGCGCCCGATACGGCCGCACAGTGATCGCCGCCACCCCACCAGGTCGAAGGAGCTCCGTACAGCCGGCCAGGATGCGACGGAACCCCTCCAGCAATGCCGGGAGCTGCTGATGGGCGAGGTTGCCGCGGTCGGTCGAGTAGTGATGGTTCCACTTGCGCACGCCCGGCTCGCCGGTGTCGCGGGTCGAGCGGATGTGCCCGTGCGTGGCCACTCCGTACGGCGGCGAGGTCAGCACCAGCGCCGCTTGCCCGGCGAGGTCAGGCAGCAGGCTGGTGATATTGCGGGCGTCTCCGGACACCACCCGCCCGACGCCGGACGCCCCCTGTTTCTGCGCGAAGCCGAGGTTCGCGACGGCCAGGCGTGCCCACATCTCCTCGTACTCCACGCCTGCGGCGTTCCTGCCCAGGTGAGCGGCTTCGACCAGGGTGGTGCCGATGCCGCACATCGGATCGACCACCAGTTCGCCTGGCTGGGTGTAGGAGGCGATCACACGAGCGGCGATGGAGGGGAGCATCTTGCCCGGATGCTGCATCGACTCCGGCACGTACCGGCCGCGTCGCTGTACGCGCGATTGCCGCTGCCCCGTCGCCCACACCGACGTTGTCACCCCCGCCATCAGCGCTCACTCCCTACCTGGACGACGCCGCCGGTAGCGATCGCTCCGGCACCGTCTACAGGCGGCGCTTGCGGATCACGAGGCTCCGAATACCCTCTTGGCCGGGTGAACAGCAACACATCCGAGTGCACGCGGGCGCTGGCGGGCAACCCAGCGCACGCTGGAGGTTCTTCCAGCTCGGCCAGGCCCCGGCGCAAGAGACCCGGGTCGATGCGCTCGCCGCGAGCGGGATGGCGCAGGGCGACGATGTGCTGCAGATACACCAGCCCCGCCTCTCGGGCCTGGACGATCAGCTTCGGCAACGGGTCGACTACGCCGCCTCGCCGGTGCAGGCCGGCTACCACGGCCAAGTGGCCGCCCGGCTTCAAGAGCCTCGCTGCCGCTGCGACGCCATACGCCTTAGCCGCACCATGCGAGCTTGGTCGCTCGCAGGTCTGCTCCACCACGGTCAGCCCTGCCCTGCCGACAAGGTCGGCAAGAAGCGCCTCATCGTCGGGGTCGATGGCGCGCAGGTCGGTGACCTCGAGGTCGTGGGCGGGATGGGTACGGGCGAGCCGGGTCCAAGTCACGCCCGCGCGGGCGGCGTCGGTGAAGAGAGCCACCGGCAGGCAGCCCGCTGTCAACGCGGCTGACACCAGTTGATGATCGCTGGCGTTGAGATGGACCACGGTGTCGCCCAGCTGAGTACATGCCGCGATGAGGTGGCGGGCCAGCGGTCCGCTGACCGGATGGCAGCAGCCGATGGTGCAGGTCGGGACAGACTCGGCGTCGGCCGGTGTCAGCCACACGGTCAGCGGCAGATGCCCGGCTGTGGCCGGTGTGGAGGTCGTGGAAGTGCCGGATGAAGATGTGGTGGTGGGTTCGGTCATGTGGGTGTGGCCCGAGTACCGGGTCAGCGATCCCTGTCACTGATCCAAATACCGGCCGAGAAGCCTTCGTCGGGACAGGCCGTCAAGCAAACGTTCGGCAATGCCTACCTGCCGGTCCTCGGCGGAGACACCCTCGGAACTCGCCAACGATCCATCTCGGCAAACAGATGTTTCCGCAGCTCACAGGGTTGTCGTGCAGGTCTCGTACATGCTTCGGACAGCGTTCGCCGGCTTGGCCAACCAGCATGGGCCTACGTTGGTGAGGCGCGGACTCAGCCATGTTTGTGCAACGCGGGTTCCGCGAGCGTCCGCTCCGGCTCGGATGCCGTGGACGCAGTCCTGCGACACCGGCAACGGGATCCTCCTCGTCGAACGCTGGTCCATCCTGTTGATCGTTTTTTGACGCGAGAGTTTCCGGCAAACCCCGTTCTCGCAGGTCAGCCGCCTTTCACGTCCAGCTGCATGGGATGCGGCTTGATACCGACCGACAGCCACGGTGGCGGTGTTTTCGCAGGTCATCCACGGTTCCGACACGTGATGCAAACCATGAGGGATCTTTGACGTGTCCGCTGTCTGACCGCTTCCCGCCCGATTCTTGCCCAGGCCCTCTGGCGGCATGGCGACGTCCGAACCGAACTCTTCTTTCGGGAGCGTCGCCATGTCTCACCCTTCGACTCGCCTGTCCGCGGACATCGCCAGCCCGATCGCCAACGGCGTGCCCACGAGCGCTGACCGGCTCGCCAGTGGACTGGCGCTGGACGTGGCCGAGCACGCCTTCCACCTGCTCATGAGGGGCCTGAATCCGCTGTCGCTCGACGGCGCGTCCTTCGGGCAGGGTCTCCCTGCCCGGCCGATTCCGATGGACGAGCTCCGGATGATCCTGCTGCACCCGTCCTGCTCGCGCGCCACCCGCGACGACGTCTGGCGTCACCTCATCGACCAGGCCCGCACCCAGCGCGGTGCGTGGATGGTCGCCGCCGTCGCACTCGCTCTCCCGATGTTGCGCCGCCTCGTCACCGCCCTCACCAGCAAGGTTCATCCCGAGCAGGGCGACCGCCTGGCCCGGGCCGATCGTGAGGACCTGGAAGCCGAAGTGCTGGCCGCCTACATGGAAGCCCTCGACCGGGTGAAGCTGGCCTGGTCGCACCCCGTGCTGCGGCTGTCGCGGCTCACCCAGTTCGCCGTGATTCGTGCCTACGCGCCGCAGCGGCCCGCGCTGCTGGCCGATCCCGACCTCATTGACCGCCCCGAGGAGCGGCAGCATGCGCTCGCCTACCCGGCCGGTCACCCCGACTTGCTGCTGGGTCAGGCAGTTGAGCGAGGCGTCATCACCCAGCAGGAGGCGGAACTCATCGGCTCCACCCGGCTGGAGGGCATCTCGCTCAGCTCGTACTGCCGCCTCCACGACCTGCTCTACTGCACCGCGCTCAAGCGCCGTCAGCGCGCCGAAAACGCCCTCTACCAGGCTCTTTTCAACCGAAGCCGCTAGCAATCGCATGAGTCGAGCAGCAAAGCCCGCGCAAAATCCGCTGGCTCCGTTGTCCTAACTCGGCTGTTCGACCTGGTTTTTAGCCAGGTGAGAAGGCAGCGCGGAGGGTGCCGAGCCCGGCGGCGGGCCACTGGTCACCGGTCCCTGTCACCCGGCCCAGCCCAAACGCTTCCGCCCTTGCGAAGGAGGACGCCCACCCGGCCCTGCAGCCGGGCCCGGCACCTCCGCCCTGCCTCTTCCACAACCCGGCCCACGACGCCCACTTACTCGCTTCACCGCCTCGGGAGGCACCACATGACCCGCCCGCGCCGTACCACCTCTCCTCAAGCCCACACTCACAAGATCTGCCTCGTCGTCCTGGTCGTTCTCGGCGGTCTCGTTCTGGGCACCCTGCTCGAGTACGTCATCGTTCACGCCGTCGCCTTCGCAGACTCCACCAGCCTGATAACAGTCAACGCGGCGGCACCGCCTTCCTCGCTGGGCGCGGTGATCGACAACCTGCGTAACGTCATCGTGGGCCTGCTCGTAGCTCTCGCCACCCTCTTCCTCACCGTCGGAGGAGTTCGCTACATCCTGGCCGGCGGCGACCCAGGCGAGGTCGAAGCCGCCAAGAAGACCCTGCGCTATGCCGCTCTCGGCTACGGCATCGCGGTGCTCGCTCCCCTGCTGGTGAGCATCCTCAAGGGCATCGTCGGAGCCTGAGAATGCCGTACCGCGCAGGGCTCCGGGCGTCGAAGGGACTGCCATGGCCAACCACAGTGCTGGCCATCATCACTCTGCTGGCAGGGCTCGCCGTCACCGCACCGGCTCAGGCCGATCCGGCGCCCACACCCACGGCAGCACCGTCACCTTCTACCAGCCCGCTTCTCGTACCGCAGGTGACCGGGATAGCGCCGGCCCAGCAAACACCGCCCGCGAGTGCGCAGGAGTGCGGATGGATGGACATCGGCTGCAAGATCAATAAAGCCATGAACGGCTGGTTCACCGCTCTGGTGACCGATGCCATCAACCCGACCTTCGTCCTGGTGGGCAGCGTCCTTCTCTCCGCCCCGCCTCCCATGATGCTGGAACGTGTTAAGGAGCTGTCCGGCCACGTACGCCTGGTCGCCAACGCTCTGCTGGCCCTGATGGTGCTGGTCGGCGGCGTGGTCGTGATGGCCTACGGCAGCCTTCAGACCTCCACCACGCCTAGCGAGATCATCCCGCGCCTGGTCGTCGCGGTGATCTCATTGAACTTGTCGCTGACCATCTGCCAGCAGGCGATCGTCCTGACCAACGCCATGGTCACCGCGCTGCTCGGTGACGGAGTGAACGAGCAGCGGGCCGGGAACCTGATCGCCGCCAAGGTGGACGGCCTGATCAAGGACCCCGAGGGGACCGCGCTGTTCCTGGTGCTGCTGGTCGGCGCGGCGGCGCTGATGGGGCTGATTCTCGCCTTCATCGGGCTCATCCGCATCACGCTGCTGCTTTTCATCATCATCGCCGCACCGCTTGCGCTGCTCTGCCAGGCCCTCCCCCAGACCGAGGGCATCGCCAAGCTGTGGTGGCGGTGCTTCTTCGGCCTGCTGGCCATCCAGGTCCTGCAGGCGCTCGGCCTGATCCTGGCGTTCAAGCTCTTCCTCACCGACTCCGCCGCCGCCTACCCGCTCAAGCCCGCAGAGCCACGAGCAGGAGACGCGATGGAAGCCCTGGCGCGGCCCGCCGCGAACCAGGTCATGGACGCGCTCATCGTGATCGGCATCTTGTTCGTGCTGATCAAAATCCCCGGCTGGGTGGCCAGGTCGATCTGGCAGCAGGGCCAACCGCACATGTTGAAACGGCTGATCAAGGCCGTACTCGTCTACAAAACGTTCGGCGCCGCCCGCGCCCTCGGCCGTGCGGCCACCCGCAAGAGCGGTGCGCGCACCGCTCACCACCACACCAGGGCTTCGCGGAACGGCCGACCCAGCGGTCCCCAAGGGCACAAAAACCGCCGGCCGACGACCTCACCCAGCTCATCACCCGGAGCCGCCATGCCCAACCGCTCACCCGCCTGGCAGCAACTCCAACTTCCACATGACGCGCCAGCACCCACTCCGCCCGAACCGACACCGAAGGCGGCTGCCGCATCCGCACGGCGCGCGCGGCAAGGCACCCAACTGGCACTACCGTTCCCTGTCACCCGCGTTCCCCGTCCACCCACACCACCCAGCCCGCCCGACACGACGGCATCGCGTCCATGGATCCGGCCCCGGCCACCGTGGGTTCAGGATCGGCTTCCCGGCATGCCCACCCGCGCGCCCCGGCCAGGACAGCTCCGCCTACGGCTCGACCCGCCGCCCCGCCGTATCCCTCGCGCGGACCGCCAGCCACGAGGGGAGGGCCGATGAAGTACGAGGCCGAACCGCCTCCGCTGCTGGCGCGCATTCCCGCCGACATCGATAAGCCAGACAAGATCGCCTACGGGCTCACCTTCCGCCAGATCCTCATCGTCGCCCTCACCGGCGGTATCGCCGCCGCCGTCTATTACCTGTGCCACCAGATGCTGCCTGTGGTCATCCTGGCCGCGATCCTGCTTCCGTTCCTGGCTCTCGGGATTGCGGTCGCGCTGGGACGCCGCGATGGGCTGAGTTTGGACCGCTTCGTCCTGGCTGCCGTGTCGTTCGCCCGGACATCCAAGAGGTTGGTCGCCGCTCCTGACGGAGTAGCGGGGCCACCCCGCTGGTGCCGCCTACGAGGCAAGCTGCCCGGGCCGCTGCGGCTACCAGTGCGCGCCGTCCGAAGCGATGGCGCTCTCGAGCTCACTGATGGAGGCGTCGCCGTGCTGGTGGAGGCCAGCACCTTGTCCTTCCACCTGCGCACCACCAGCGAGCAGGCCGCCCTGGTCGGAGCGTTCGGGCGATGGCTGAACTCGCTGGAAGCGCCCGTCCAACTCCTGGCCCGCACCCGACCAGCAGACCTGTCCGACCTGACTGAGGTCCTTGAGCACCAGGCCGACGAACTGCCGCATGCCGCCCTGGCTGCAGCGGCCCGTGACCACGCCGGTTATCTGGCCGAGCTGAACAGCTCACGCGAACTGCTCACCCGGCAAGTCCTCGTCGTACTCCGCGACCATCCCGCCACAAGCCGAGGGCGCCGCTCGGTGCGGCGCGACGCCTCGGCGGCGGTCGTCTTGCGCAGGGCCGAGGAAGCCGAGCGGGCCCTGGCCGCGCTCGGTGTCACTGCCCGCGTCCTGAATGCCCAAGAGGCCGCCCAGGCACTCACCGAGTGCCTCGACTTCGGCGGCCGGCATCCGCTCGGTCGCGCCCTCCCGGACGAGCCGATCTCCGCGACAGCGCAGCACCACACCATCGGGAGGGACGCATGAAGCTCCGTCGACGTCGTAACGATCGCGCACCTGGGACTCTGCTTCACCCGGCCGCCCTCCAGATCGGTACCCGGACCGTCACCTTGCCCAACGCCGTCTCAGCATCGTTCGCCGTAACCGGTTACCCGCGAGAGGTCAGCGCGGGCTGGCTGGAACCTCTGCTCACCTATCCCGGCCACCTGGACGTGTCCCTGCATATCCAGCCGATCCCACAGCAGGTCGCGGCGATGCGCTTGCGCCGACAACTCGCTCGCCTGGAGTCGGCCAGCCGCGCCGACGCCCAGCACGGCAAGCTCGCCGACTTCGCAGCGGAGGCCGCCGCCGACGATGCCACCGATCTGGCTGACAGCCTTGCCCGTGGCCACGGGCGCCTGTTCAAGGTCGGTCTCTACCTCACCATCCACGCGCCCTCGGAGCCAGAACTGGCCGCCGAGATCGAACGAGTCCGAGCCCTCGCGTCCTCGTTGCTACTCGATGCGCAACCGGCGACCTTTCGCGCCTTGCAGGGGTGGACGACCAATCTTCCGCTCGGAGTCGACTCCTTGGGCGCGACGCGCACCTTCGACACTGCCGCGCTGGCGGCCGCCTTCCCGTTCACCTCACCCGACCTGCCGTCCGAGGTCGGAGAGACAAGCGTGCTGTACGGGCTGAGCGCCACCAGCTGCGGAGTGATCCTCTGGGACCGCTACGCGCAGGACAACCACAACTCCGTCGTGCTGGCCAGATCCGGCGCGGGCAAGAGCTTCTTCACCAAACTCGAAACGCTCCGCCTGCTCTACCAAGGGGTTGAAGTCGCCGTCGTCGACCCCGAAGACGAGTACGCCCGGCTCGCACGAGCAGTCGGCGGCACCTGCCTGCATCTCGGCGCCGCAGGAGTGCGATGGAACCCCTTCGACCTGCCCGCCAGCCAAAGCTCTCGCGACGACGTGCTGTCACGCCGGGCGATGTTCCTGCAGACCCTCATCGCCACCATGCTCGGCGACCAGCTCAGCCCGCAGGCGCGGGCGATACTCGATTCAGCGATCGTCGCCACCTACCAGGCCGCCGGAGTCACCCGAGACCCCACCACGTGGACACGGCCCGCACCCCTCCTCGCCGATCTGGTAACCGCTCTTACCAGAAGTACCAGTCCTGCGGGAGCAGAGCTTGCGGCGCAGCTCGCCCCCTACGTCTCCGGCTCCTACCGCGAGCTGTTCGACGGCCCCACCACCACCAGCCCCTCCGGGCACCTGATCGTCTTCTCGCTGCGTGATCTGCCAGAAGAGATGAAGGCGGTCGGCACGCTGCTGGCGCTGGACGCCATCTGGCGGCAGGTCGCCAATCCCCGCGATCGCCGGAAGCGCCTCGTCGTCGTGGATGAGGCCTGGCTACTGATGAAGGAACCCGAGGGCGCACGGTTCCTCTTTCGCATGGCCAAGGCCGCACGCAAGCACTGGGCAGGGCTCGCCGTCGTCACTCAGGACGCCGCGGATCTGCTCGGTTCTGAGCTGGGGCAGGCCATCGTCGCCAACGCGGCCAACCAGATCCTCCTGCGCCAGGCGCCGCAGGCCATCGGCGCCGTCGGAGACGCCTTCGACCTGACCGACGGGGAGCGCCAGTTCCTGCTCACCGCCGAACGCGGCGAGGCACTCCTGGTCGCCGGCCCTGCCAGCCGAGCCGCCTTCCACGTCATCGCCTCGCCGCAGGAAATCGAGCTGATCACCACCGACCCAGCCCAACTACACCGGCTCGACCAGCAGGGTCCTGAAGCCGCGCGACCAACCAGCTTCACAGAGATCGGCATCGCTGACCACGACGACGACGGCGAGAGCGACCCGCTATGACCGCCATCTCGTCAGCTCACCGTGATACGCCCTGCTTGCTGTGCGGCATCGACGACCAGGATGTTCAAACAGCGCTCGATTTTCTCGCCAAGCTTCCTGATCACCTGCCGGAACTCGCCCTCGCCTATGGGCCCCACCTCGCCTTGGCTCTGGCCGTCATCTGGTCCCTGACCGCCGCCGTACGCTACCTACTCGGCTGGCTCCACCACCTCAACCTGACCCCCGAGGCCCGGCTCATCGAGATCTCCAGCCCGCCCCGCAGCGACCCCGAGGGTGCCGTGGTGTTGTGGCGCCAGCTCGTCGGCCTGCTCCGACCCGCATGGAAGCGCTTGCTCACCGGACAGCCGCACCTGGTGTGGGAGTACTACGGCAGCGATGCGGGGGTGCGCATCCGGCTGTGGGTGCCCGGCGTCGTCCCGCCCGGGATCGTGGAGAAGGCGGTCCAAGCTGCATGGCCAGGCTCGACCACGAGCACAAGCCCTGCCGCCCCGCTCTTCCTCAAGGACTCCAAGGTTGCCGGCGGGCGACTCGTCCTCGCCGCTCCGGAGCACCTGCCGCTTAGGACAGACCACGACCACGATCCGGTTCGATCGTTGCTCGAGGCCATGAGCGGACTGCGCGAGGGCGAGCATGCCGTCGTCCAGATACTGGCCCGGCCCACTACCGGCCGACGGCTGCGCCACGCCTATCGCGCAGCGGCCCATCTGCGCGGAGGAGGCAGCCGCCATCACCTCGGCCGTCTCTTCGATGAGGTTCTGCCTCTGCCCACCAGCGCTCGCGACCACCGCCGCGGCGACCTCGCCCGCGACTTTCCCGAGCGCACCGAGCAGGTACGCGCGATCCTGGCCAAGGCCGGTCAGCCCAGGTATGACGTGGCCATCCGCTACGCCGTCGCCGCGCAGCCATCGGATGCCACCACCTCCCCGCAGCTGGTCCGAGGATGGCTGCGAGGCCAAGCACACGCTCTGGCCGGCGTCTTCGCGCTCTTCTCCAGCGGCCACCAGTACCTGCGCCGAGCCCGCCTGCGACGCCCCCGCCGCCTGTTCGGCTCGCGTCGCCTCGACGGCGGCTACCTGCTGTCCGTGACCGAGCTCGCCGCGCTCGCCCACCTGCCCTGGGACATGGATGCCCCCGGCATCACCCGCGCGGGAGCCCGCCCCATCGCCCCATCCCCGGCCGTACCCCGCACGACAGCCGGAGGGACGGCCCGCATCCTGGGGGACGCCGACAGCGGCCCACAGCGGCCCGTCGCGCTACCCGTGGCGGACGCCCGCCACCACACCCACGTGCTCGGCGGCACCGGCGTCGGCAAGTCCACCCTGCTGGCGAACCTCATCCTCGCTGACGCCCAGGCAGGACGAGGAGCCCTGGTCATCGACCCCAAGGGCGACCTGATCACCGACATCCTCAACCGGCTCCCCGAGCGAGCCGTCGGCAGAACCGTGGTGTTCGACCCCCAAGACGACGCGCCGCCGCCATCGATCAACATCCTCGCCGGGCACGACCCCGCCTTCGCCGTCGACTCCGTCGTCACCATCTTCCACCGCTGCTTCTCCACAGCCTGGGGACCGCGCGTGGACGACCTGCTCCGCTCCACCTGCCTCACCCTGACCAGCGTTCTCGGCCGCAAGGCGACCCTGGCCGACGTACCGAGGTTGCTCACCGACCAGGCATTCCGCGCGCAGATCACGGGCCGCCTGGACGACAGCCTGCTGGGCGGGTTCTGGGACTCCTACGAAGCCCTCACCCCAGCCGGTCAGGCCACGGTCATCGGCCCGGTGATGAACAAACTCCGCGCTGTCCTGCTACGCCCCTTCGTCCGCCAGGCACTGGCCAGTCCGGATACCACCGTGCCCATCGGCCGGCTCCTCGACCAAGGCGGGCTGGTCCTCGCGCGGCTCCCCAAGGGCATCCTCGGGGACGACGCCGCCCGGCTGTTCGGCTCCATCCTGCTCGCTCACACCTGGCAAGCCACCACCCGCCGCTCCACCCTCGCCGAAACCGCCCGGCCCGACGCCTCGCTCGTCATCGACGAGTGCCACAACTTCTTGAACCTGCCCGGCCACATCAACGATGTGCTCGCCGAAGCGCGCGGTTATCGCCTGTCCCTGGTCCTGGCCCACCAGCATCTCGACCAACTACCGGCCGACCTGCGCGAAGCTCTGTCAGCCGACGCCCGCAACAAGGTCTACTTCGCCGCCTCACCCAAAGACGCAGGCGACCTCAAGCACCACACCGCTCCCCTGATCACCCCGCACGACCTCACCCACCTCGGCGCCTACCAAGCCGCCGCCCGCCTCATCGTGGACGGCCAGCAGACTCCCGCGTTCACATTGCGCACCCGGCCCTTGCCCGCCGCCGTTGAGGGCCGCGAGGCCGAGATCCGCCAGGCGTCCCGTCAGCAGTTCGCCCGGCCCACCACCGTGCCCAAGACCCCCATACGCCGGGCTCGCCCGGCCAACGTCGAACTGGACGTGCGGCCCGGCCTCCGAGGCCAGCCCACCGCTCGTGAAGAGCAGATCGGCTAACCCCACTTACTCCGTTCGCCGCAGTGCCACTCATGCCGCCGTCATCCAGGAGGACCATCATGCCCGTCACGCGCGTCCCGCTCGGCCTGCCCCGTTTCAACGCCGACGCCATCGCATACGCCGCCGCCCGTCTTACACCGCGCGACTACCAGATCCTTGAGCACCTTCTCCATCACCGGGTGCTGACCACGCATCAGCTGCAGCGGTTGTTCTTCACCAAGCCGCAGCCCACGCGCCGCCGTCTGGGCATCCTGCACAAGCTGAACACGATCACGCGGTACCGCCCTTGGAGTCCCTACGGCGGCTCAAGCCCTCACCACTGGGTTCTCGGCCGAGCAGGGGCTGAACTTCTCGCCTTTCGTCGCCACACCACCGTCAAGGAGCTGGGCTACCACCCGGATCTGGCCATGTCGATCGCCGTCTCGTCCAAGAGCGGTCATCAGATCGGCGTCAACGACTTCTTCGTCCACCTCGGCCACCTGGCCCGGCACAGCCCCGACGCTCACCTGCGAGCATGGCTGTCAGAGAAGCAGTGCGCCAAAATCTGGGGCGACCTGGCTCGACCGGACGCCTACGGCTGCTGGTCCGAGAACGGCCGCCAGATCGACTTCTTCCTCGAACACGACACCGGCAGCATGACTCTCGCAAAGGTCACCAACAAGCTGGCCGCCTACGCCGACCTCGCCGACACCACCCGCATCACCACCCCGGTGCTGTTCTGGCTCCCGAGCCACACCCGGGAGGTCAACCTTCGTTCGCTGATCAGCACCACCGACCTCCCGATCGCCACCGCCGTACAAACCGACCTCGACGGCGGCCCAGCAGGAGCTTGCTGGCTTCCCACCACTGCCACGACGGGCCAAAGCCGCATGCGGCTGGCCGACCTCGCCGATGGCTGGCCGCATCTCGCCCTCGGCCAAACCGAAGAAGCCGCAACACCCGAGGACGACAAGGACCCCCTTCACCGCGTCATCAGCGAGGAGGAGAGCAGGTGAAGGCTGCCGCAGCCGGCGGCGCCCTCCTGCTGCTCTTCATCTTGGCGTTCCTCGCGGCCGCCACCAGTCTCCTGAGCACATCCGGGACACCCGGCGGTGTCGCCTGCGAAGTGACAAGCACAACGATGAGCAGTACGGCAGGCGGACCGATCGCTCTGGACAGCGAGCAGCAGGCCAACGCCACACTCATCGTCGAGATCGCGATGGAACGCAACCTGCCCGCGCGGGCAGCGGTGATCGCTCTGGCCACCGCCTTGCAGGAGTCCAAGCTGCGCAACCTGCCCTACGGTCATCTGGACTCGCTGGGTCTGTTCCAGCAACGACCCTCGCAGGGATGGGGAACCGCGGAGCAGGTTCTCGACCCTCGGTACGCCACCAGCACCTTCTACGACCGCTTGGTCAAGGTGAGGCGCTGGGAGCAACTCCCGCTCACCCGTTCCGCCCAGGCGGTGCAACATTCCGGCTACCCCGACGCCTACGCCCAGTGGGAGCCGATGGCCCAGCGCATCGTCGACGCCCTGGCCGGGACCTGCGTCCTGCTCATCCCCGGCGAGCAGATCGCCGCCGCGCTCGCGTACGCTCACGCGCAACTCGGCAAACCGTACCTGTGGGGAGCAGAAGGTCCGGCCGCCTTCGACTGCTCCGGCCTGACCATGCGCGCCTACCAAGCCGCAGGGATCACCATCCCACGCGTTGCCGCCGACCAGTGGCGGCATGGCCCTGCCATCGCCTTTGGCCGTGAACAGCCCGGTGACCTCGCCTTCTTCCGGATGGAAGCCGACGGCCCGGGCCACGTCGGCATCGTCCTCGGCAACGGCCAGATGATTCACGCGCCCCACAAGAACGCGGTTGTGACGATCAGCAGCTACCAGCGCGCCGACTTGATCGGGTTCACCCGCCCAGCCGCCCACGCGTCCACCGGCCCACCCGATCCACGTTGAGGCACGTACCGAACCGACAGTTACCAACAGCGACTTGACCGATACTCTTCGAGAAGGACCCGTCGCGGCACCAGGTGAAGGAGACGCCCCATGTGCGCCGTGCGACTCGCCCCACCCCCGCTCGTCGTCGGCCTCTCCTATGACCTCAACGACCCCATCAAGATCCGAGCCAAGCACAAAGTCGCCGGCATGCTCCTGCTCGATCGAGACCACGCGAACCGCCTCGAAGGAGGCTGGAACGTCCCCGGCGCCTACATCCTGCTCGACCGCCCAGACGCTGACGGTCGATGGGGAGCGTACGTCGGCAAAGCCACCAACCCCGGACTCCGCCAACGCGTCCTCCAGCAGCTCAAAGACCGCGACCATTGGTACCGAGCGCTGCTCATCCGCTACGAATCCAACGACGATGAGACGCTCAACAGCAGCGAAGCCGGATGGCTGGAAGGCCGACTCTACGACCACCTCGCCGGGGCGAGGCAGGTCACCTTGCACAACCGCAACCGGCCCCAGGACCTCACTCTCTCGGACGACGACGAGACCGGCCTCATCGACTACCTGCTTCCCATCGAATGCGTGCTGCGCCTCATCGGGCACGCGCTCCATCCTCGAAACCCGAAGGCTCCAGACGGCGGTGGTCCTCTCGTCGAAGTGCTTGAAGACGAGCCGGCGCCTGCTAGGGAGGCATCCGAGCCCTACTTGAGCGTCTTCGGGTACGGACCCAACCCGTATCTCCTTCAGAACCCCACGCCTCAGGCCCTCCAGCAACGCATAGCGTTGATCAAAGCGGGCAAGCATCCTCGAGTCGTTGATACCGACTCCCCCACCACGATGTGATCCGGTGGTGCAGAGGGTATGCCCCGGCCAGCACACTGTCTCTGTGCTGGACGGGGCATGCCTCCTATGCCACCGGATCAGGCACTACCGCAGGTAGCCCTGACCCTTCTCCCCGCCGAAGATCCGGCAGGCCAGTTCTTCCTCAGCCGTGAGCACCACGGCGGGCAGCTCTGCCACATCCATGGTCAGGGCCTTATACAGGCGGTGCCAACCGTCGATGATCAGCATCCCGCCGTTAGGGACGGTAGCCACGATCAACGGCTCGGACAGATCCACCTCAGCGGCGTGGTGAGGGTCGATGGCCACCAGCCGGAGCATGCCCGCCCACTCCGTGGGCTCGATCCGGCCCTGCGGGGCTCGGGCACTGGCGAGCTTCTTGGCGGTGGTGATGTTCCACCTCCAGGCCATCATCTGGAAGACCTCGAAGTCGGAACTATCCGCGCGGTCCGGGGCACGCTCGCTCATGCCTCCGCCTCCTCCTGCTCCGCGCAGGAGGCCGGCGCGAGTGTCGTGACGTGCTCCACGAAGGTCCGAGCCGCGTCTTGTCGGATGAGGGTCAGGGCCCGCGCGAAGTGAGCCACTGCGGACTCGCGCCCGCAGCGTGGTCCTTGACTCCCGCAGCCTGGAGCGGTGCTGCACGCGCTGGAGTCGTCGTCCTGGTACGGGCTGATCCAGGAGACGAATCTGGCCACCGTCTTCTCCGGACTCGGATTTTGAGAGCGCTGGATGTGCCGCTCGACGAGCAGCCACCATCCAGCGAGCGTATGAGCGTGCAGGGTGTCGTAGAGCACCTCGGCGCTCACTCGCTCGCCGCGCCTCAGCCGCCGTCCGATGAGGTCGGCGTTGAGTTGCCGCGTCTGGCGCGCCTGCTCGATCGTCGCCTCAACCGACGGCGTCACGCGCTGAGCCGTGGTTGAAGTTTGGGTGGTACTCGTGTCGGACACGCAAGGGTCGGGGCGCTGCGGCTTCCCCATGGGATTGTCCTTTCGTTGATTGATGACGCCAGTGCCGGGACACGCTGCCACGGCCGGTCGAGCGTTCACTGCGGGGCCGCCGATGCCGTTGGAACCGCTACCGGGTTCGGCGTGGGACTCGTGGCGTGGCGGTTGGGCAAGGGCGCGCCGGGCGCCGTGGCACCGGCTCCTGGGCTGGGCTCGGCAAGGTGCTGGGTGAGGAGTCGGCCGCTGGCAGTGAGAAAGTCGCGCGCGGCCATGCGTGAGGCGTGGGCGATTGCGTGGTCGAACAGTGTGCCGGGCCGGGCGACCGGCGGCTCGCCGGTCAGGTAGTGGCGAGCCCAGGAGCGCACTCGCCGTACCGCGTGATCAGACGTCAGCCTGTTGCCAGTGATCTCCTGTTCCACGAGGTCCCACCAGGCGCGCGTCGCGCGTGCGTGCGTGGCGGCGAACAACTGCTCGCTGGTATGCCATCGCCCGTTCTGCAGGGCGATGACTACCTCGGCCGCCGCCGCATAGTAGGCGTTGCGCGCGGCGGTGATGCTCTCTGCAGTCAGCTCCTCGAAGGGGCGTGCGTCGTCGGCCGGGCCAGCGCTGGCCCCGGATGCGAACGTGGTGCCGACCTGCTCGTCGTTTGGGCTCACGTAGCCGGGCCGGTGAGGGTCGTGCATGGATGCGTTCCTTTCGTCGGGTGACATGAACCGCTGAAGGGTGAGGATCACGGGGCGGTCGCCGTTCCGGCGGCCTGCCCATCGCCGCTGTGAACCGGCGCTGGTGCGGCGGCAGCGGAAGGTATGGCCAGTGCGTCGGTGATCGCCTGGGTCGCGTCCAGGAAGGCACGCGCGCCGCCTCGGCGGGACTCGGCCATCGCCAAGGCGAAAAGACCGCCGTTGGTCAGCGGGCGGGCGTTGATCAGCGATTCCTGTGCCCGTTGCCGCACGATCAGCAGCGCGGTTGCGCCATCGACGGTCTCCTCCTGGCCGTACGTGAGGTCGGTGACCTGCTGCCACCACAACATCCGGTGGTAAGCGTGGGCGATACGGCCCAGGTCCTTGTCGCGCAGCGTCCCTTCGTCGTCGATGCTGCCGATGCGGTTGAGGGCCTCGCTGAGCTCATGCCTGGCGAGGGTGGCGTTGTGCATGGCTAGGTCTTCGAGTCGTCCCATGGTGAACTCCCTGGTTGGCGGTTGTGGTTACGAGAGGTCGGACGGCGCACAGCGCTGTCACATCCGGCGGCGGTGCTCGGTACGGCCCCCGCGCCGGAGCCGTACCGAGCGCCCGCTGTCAGGCGGTAGCCAGGAGGCGGAAAGCGCGGGCCTTGATCTTGGCGTTGTCGTGGTCGTCGAGCAGGGCCCGTTCCGCGCGCACGGTCGCAACATCGCGGCTGCCGAACACCGGGCTCTTGTGATCCAGGCGCTCCGTCACGGCGTTGTACGCGGCCCAGCGCGTGTTACGGATCGGCTCCTGGGTGGGGGCCTGCGCGAACAGGTACTCCAGCTCCCGCATGGTCAGGTCGTGGTTGCGCTTGGCCAGTTCCTTCGCGTCCGAGGGGAGCGGGTGAAGGCGCGTGGCGAACTGACGGAACTCCTTGAGGTCCATCGGCACGGCGAGGAGTTTCTCGGCCTCGGCGGCGAACGCTTCGCCGTGCTTCCACGTGAGCTTGAGCGCCTCCCTGGCCTCGGCGATGCGCCCGGCCACGTTGCCGGTATGCCGGACGGTGAACTTTGAGGCGTGGTTCGCCAGCGCCGCCCGTTCGGTGTTCGCGCACACCACTCGGACCGGGGTCGCAACGGTCGTGAACGCGCCCCACCCGTCATGCCGGGAGAACGCCGCCAGATAGAGGTCGATCTGATCGAACCCGCCGACCATGAGCGGCTCGGGGAGGCGCATGGTGACGAACACCCGCCGCCCGCCGTTCAGCGATCCGCCTGTGTCGAAGATCGCCCCCGACTCGTCCACCAGCGTCTGCAGGAAGTCGGTGACGTCCTCGTTCTGCAGGATCTGGTAGTCCCTACCGACCCGGCCGAGGCGCTCCGGTTGGCCGGTCACGGGATTGGTGCGCACCACGAGGAAGTCCTCGTCCGTGACCACCGGCTGGCCGGTCACCGGGTCGGTGACCTGACCAACCGGCACCTTGCGTACGTTCCACCCGGCCAGCTGGGCGTTGGACAGGAGTTCCTCGGCGGTCATCGGGCCGGGCGCGGTGTAGCCGAGCCCGTGCCAGCCGGGCTTCCCTGCGGCGGCGAATCCGGCCGAACCGTTGGCGAAGATCTCGATCTCGTGAGCCATGACAGTGCCTTTCTGATGCGTGATGTGGTGTGCGCGCATGCGGAACAGGCGCGCTGGTGTGGTGGTGGCGTTCCGGCTCGGCGCGGGCCGATTGGCCGGGGGTGCTGTACGTCGGCGGGCGAGTATGGAGGGAGGTCCCGCCCGCTACGTGACCGAGGTGTGCGGGCCGGTAGGGGCGGCCCGCACACACCCGGCTCAGCTGCCGTAAGGGGCGGTCCCCGCCCCCGCGTCGCCGTCCGCGTCGGAAGGGGCGAGGGCGAAGCGGCGGGGCCGCTCGCAGGACAGCACCGCCTCGCCGAGGTTGACCAGGCGGTCCAGGGCGTTGGCCACCGCGCCGGACGACCGGTTGATGACCTTCCCGATCTCGTACGGGGTGAAGTCCTTGTCCGGGAACGCGACCAGGTGCGCGTGGACCATTTCCCGCAACCCGCCCGGCCGCACCATGTCACCCGCGCCCGCGCCGCTGGAGGACTGACCTGAACGGCCACTGGATCCCGCGCGGGCCGGGGCGACGGTGCCGGTCAGCACCGCTCGGGCGTTGCGGTGTGCCGAGGTGACCTTGGTCATCGCCATCTCCAGGCATCCCAGCGCCATCACGGCGTTTCCCTCGTCCTTCGCCAGGATCGCCCCACTGAGCAGGCTGGCGATCTCGGCGAGTTCCGCCTTCGCGCGGGCCCACGCCGGATCCTCCGCCTCCGCCCCAGGCACCGGCTCCGACGTGACGGCCTCGAAGTCCGCCTCGAGGTCGCTGTCTGAACTCTGATCGGCCGCCTCGTCGGCCACCAGATCCTCCGGCAGGCCGATCGGCTCCTCTGGCAGGTTCTCCTCGTCGGTACGGTCATCGGCCGGTGCGGGGTCGGCTGCCGGTAGTTCCTCCTCGTGGGGTACGAGTTCCGCATCGGCATCCAGCGTGTCCGTGTCCGGCGTGGTCATCTCGGCGGGTGCGGCATCCGGCGCTTCCAGTGCCGGGGGTACGGCCGAAGTGTCCGCGTCACGGGTCGGCATGGCGTCGGCGGTGATCGGAAACCACCGGTCGGCCGCCCGGCCGCGCATGCCGCCGTCGCTCACGCCCTGCTCACGGCGGGCGCGGCCGTCCGCCTCAAGCTGGTTGAGGATCTTGCCCGCCACCATCCGGCTCAGACCGGCCGCCGCTCCTATTGCCGTGGCCGAACCGCCCGGCTCAGCGTTCAGCGCCGCCCAAACCGCCGCTACGCGCCCGTCCGCATCCCTGGCGGGGTCAGCCGGGGCGACGGCTGCGGGGCCCTCAGGGACCGTCTGGGACGCCGCGTCGGTTGGAATGGCGGCGGGAACGGATTCGGTAGCGGTCATTTCCGAACTGTGAATGGCCATTGTGTGGTGCCCTTTCTGGTCGTGCCCGTGTTTTCGTTTGCACCACGACCATCCCTCGCATATAACGAGACTCGCAAGTCGATCGGGCAATAAATGTTGTCACCCGAACGGCTGGAGAGGCTGCCCTAATAAACTGGGGCCGACATGCGAAGACACTTCGACGACAAACTTCGAGACTCGTGACACCTATAACGCGCTGATGGTTTCGCGCGTTCAACCGATTGGCGGCGAATATGCTCAAAACCGCCTCGCACGCATCACCGATCCAGCTTGCGCGAAGGCGCTTCTCGCCGCAGCCCGAAGCCGGCGCTGGGGCCGGCCAGCATCTGGGCGAGCGGTTGACTGGGACGCCGCCTAGTCCACAGGTGGTAGAAGGAAGAGAACTTCTGATGCCACGGCCATCCATTCGGGCCCGCACACATCTTCGAGGAGTCGCCTAATGGCGATTCGGGGCGGCCATCGCAACAACCGAAACCCGCCTGACCTGAGCAAATGACACGCCAGGCGGTGTCGCACTCTCAGGGGCAATACCGGACGCGACAACAAATCAAAACACCGGATGCGACACCGAACAATGCCCCGCTAATTAGCCCGCAACAGCGAACTCGACATCCGCGCTGACAAGCCCGCTCTCTTGCTCGACAGTGGGTTTCGCCCCGCCCCTACGCGAGGCGAACCCGCCCCGTCGCGGCCCGCGCCCGGGCCGGGACCGTATCGACGCCCACCTGCATGCCCGGTGTCAAGGCCCGCTCCCGCGGACTCGGGCGCCATTGCCCAGGCGACGACAGCCGCCACCGCGCCGGAGCTTTCTCGGGTCAGGTGACACGACCCCTCCTCGCCAGCGATACGCCGGTCGGGGCACCTCGGCCATAGAGCTCAGCCGGGAGCAGCCCGACGCCAACCCCACAGCCAGTGGAGCCTTGAACGCGGCCGCCGAGCCACTCGTACCGGACCATCAGCAGCGGCAATCGCCCAGGTGCCTGTCCCCGACCGTTCGGCGGGCAACGTCCCTGACCGCCTGCCAACGCTCGTGGACGGTAGCGAGGAGAGAGCCTGCCGCAACTCATCGGGGCTAGAGGCGCTGATCACGACGTGCCTGCCGCGTATTGCCAGCCACTGAGACCGCACCACCAGAAAGGCCCAATCGGGCCTCCCCCGGCGCAGCACAGCCAACGCCTGCTGCGCCCACAGCTCCTGCCCGAACTCCGACGCGGACTCCTGGTCCGCGGCCGACCTCAACTCGCCTCCCACAAGCCCCAGCGAGGGCCCAGGCCGGCGACCTCCTTCCCCGTGGAAGGGCGCAGTCTCTCCGCAGCCATCAAGGCGCCGGAGGGACCCACCCAACGTTGGCCCAGTACAGCGCCCGCAACTCCCTCCTTCATGGGTGCGCGGTCACGGCAGGCGGTGGCATGCACCGCGAGGGCGCTCGGCTCAGGCACCGACTCCAGTTCCCGTACGGTCCCGATTTCCAGCGCGTGCCCAGCTCGGGCATCCTCACTATGACCAACCGCATCGCTACTTTGAGATGCCCAAACGGTTTCAGGGGTGTATGCGAGGTCGGCCCACACCACGTGGCCGGTAATCGCATCACCAGCGGCTCCCACTCGATCGGCCAGTTCAGCCACTCCGAGCAAGCCCCGCCCCTGCTCAGCCGTCTCAGGCACCGAGTCGGGCCTGCGGGCGAAGTCCGGGAAGCAGCCGCCGCCAAGGTCGTAGACCGCGATTCGGGCCATGTCCGTGCCACGCAGTACGTCCACCACAAAGAAGCCTTGCGCCTGCCCCGAGCGTGTGTGCCGTAGCGCGTTGCTCACCAACTCAGCCGTCACCCACCGAGCATCGTCGGCCCTCCCCGTATCGGCCAGGAGTTGCTCGACCATCCGCCGCGCGGGAGCCGACTGATCCGCCCGTCCGGCAAAGGCTTGCCGCCAAGCCATCCCACTCCAGAGGTCTGAGGCGCGGAACGTCGACATCACCAGCCCCGGCGCGAGGTCCGGGAACTCCGCCACGCGCGGTTGCTGATGGGAGGGTCGCGAAGCATAATCACAGTTCATCTGGGCTGAGATCGCGTGCTGATCGCGGTTATCCATGCTGGGCGGTCCCTTCTGGTTGCGCCCCGGTCCATCCGGGAGCGACCAGCACGATCACTCACCTCGCTGCCCGGATCACATCCCCGCCCCCACCGCAACCCGCACCCAACCCCGACCTGCGGCGACAATGGCGGCGGCGCCTCCAACCCCCGCCGATCAGCTCGTCGATCACCCCATCCGAGGACTGGAGCCCCTGGCCAGAGCTCACCTACCGTCGCCCGGGATTCCGATTCGGGATCCGCGCATCACCGGCTGAAGGGGGACCACCTCATGTCCGACTCCGGATACCAAAGACTTCTTGATTGCCGCCGACGCAGCCGCTACCTGCGCGAGCACGGCTTCACCACTGACCAGATAGCCGTCATCCTCGGTCTGGATCACCCCGCCACCCCGCTACGCCTCTACCGATACGCCATCGGGCTCACCGCAGCACAGACGGTCGACGCCTTCCACCGCCTCAGTGGAACGGACGGCGCAGGGCTGCGCGAATCCCGGCTGTACGACTATGAGATTTGGCCACGAGCGGGGCGGCGCCCCTCGGTCTACACCTTGTGCCTGCTGGCTCGTATCTACGGCACCTGCCCTGTCAACCTGATCCCGGCCGACGTGCTGGCGACCTACTCACAGCGGGACCAGCACACCATGCGCCGCCTCGCAAGCACGGACAGCTCCCGTACGCCTACCGGATGATCCGCTCGTACATCTGCCGCGCCTGAGCGCTCGGCACCGCGTCAATCTCCGCCATCCGCTCCTTCAACAGCTCGAACGAGCGCCGTACCGCCGGCAAGCGCCCCAACTCGCCCTGGATCGACATCAGCAGGCACCAAAGGACCTCGCTGTGCGGATCGACACGCTCAACCGCCAGTCGCAGCACGTCCACGGCGCGATCGGGGTCGTCCTTCCGCGCCAGCTCAGCGAATCGTTCAGCCGCATCCACGGCCTGGCGCTGAGCAGCCTGCCTCAGCGGCAGCACCCAAAGATCATCCCGCCCCGCGAGCAACGGCCCCCGATACAGGGCCAGCATTTCCTGCAGGGCAGCAAGCCGGGCGGATCTCCCTTCTACGGTGCCCGTCCGCACGAAGGCGGCTTCGAACCTCCAAAAGTCCACGTCGAAGTATGCGGCGGCCAGTTGTCGCCGCTGCCTAACCTTCACCACGAACCTCACGCCGGTCCCGGCACCAGACGCCTGCCTCATCACCTGATTGAGTTGCCGAACCGCTGACTCCAGCAGGCGGCTCCCGCGGTCACCGTTGCCTGCCCACAGCGTCTCGACGATGCCCTCCGTGGACACCCCTTCCGGAGCGGTCGATAGCAACGCGAACAGGTCGGACGCCTCTGCGCGACCGAAGGACACCTCCTTGTCCCCATAAGACAGCCGCGGTGCTCCCAGGACTTCGCCCTTCGCCTTCCCTGGAGCCACCACGAACTGCGATGCCGTCAGCACCACGGAAGTAGGGCCTGACGAACTGTCCAGGACCGCGACGCCCTTCTCCCCTGTATCTGACCCAGGCCGGCCCGCCCGGAGCCCAACGATGTCCGCTTCCCGCTCTGCTTCCTCGATGTGAGAGTCGCCAGCCACGACCCCCGCCTCCACGACATCGACCTCCGGCGCTGTCGCAAATGAGCTGCCGTCTTTCGCTTCAAGGCGGTGAACAGTGGACCCAGCTGATGAGAGCACTGACCGAGACCGTAGGCGCAGACTGATGATCAGCGCACCTCCTGCGAGCATGACCAGCAGCCCAAAGGCCAGCGCGGTACCGAGAGGTCGTCTCTCCTCGGACGAGGCCTCAACAGGCTTCGCCATCGCATCAGCGGCACCGCCCCTCATGACAGGCAATAGAGATGATGAAGACACCGAGGGCGACGGGAAAGGCAGGGGTGTAGCGGTCTGCCTGGGTCGGGCATCCCGCCGTCTCGAGCGCGCACCGTTGTCCTGGCCGTGTCTGCGATCGACATGTCTGACCTTGTCGTCACGACCCGCAACGAACGCGGGAGGCCGGCTTGGCCGCCGAACTGTCTCCTGCCTCCTGCCCAGCTCGGATACCTCTCGCTGCTTGCTCGGCCTAGGCACAGGTACGGTCACGGGCGTCGGCCGAGGACTCTTCCTCCTGGCAGGCGAGCTCTTCGGCGTCCATTGCACCCTGGGTCTCGGTGACGGCGCCGTCTTCACCGGCATCCGCCGGGTCTCGGAGATCCGCCTGCCGAGATCGACTGGGCGTCCCTCCGCCAGGTCCTGATGGACCAGCAGGCACAACTTCTCCACATCAAGCATCTGACGCGCCTCTTCAGAGACGTACTGCGTCGGGCAGTAGGGATCCGAGGAAGCCCAGGCCAAGCTTGGATCGCCCAGCAACTCGAACGTCAACGCGCCCGCGACGGTGATTCGGCACAAAAGCTCAGAAGCTTCGCCTCTCCAGCCATTTGCAAGGCATTCCCGAATCACCAGGTTCCTCCAGAGGGGTTTGACTACGTCAACGATTTATCACCACACCCCTCGCACCACGACAAGGAAAGAGAATGCGCATCACAAAGACTTGAAATCACCACGCCTCGCGCTCACCTGCAATAACGGAACGCAACACATGCGGTCCCACGGCACAACACGAAAGCCGAAGAACCACATCAAAGGAGCGGCGATAACGCCCCGCACAGGTGCTGCCGGCGTATACCCCTGTCTTCACCCCGGCCAGCTCCTCGGTTGCCACCCCCTGGAGACCTTCCAGAGACCTGGCACCGAGTGCTCGCGAACTGCAGCCCAACCGGCTAACCGGTTACGTTGGACTGGATGCCCTATCAGAAGCGGAAGATCGCACCTGTCTGGGCGTAAAGGTCACACACGCTGGAAAAGGTCTTCTGCCAACCAACGGCCCGATTCCGCCACATACCATCCATCGTCGCCGTGACCGAACCTCGCGCGGCGCACACACGGCGTGGGCGACTGGGGAGACGATCGAGCTCACCGTCAACAGCATCAAGCGCGGCGCATGCGGCCTCACCATACGGGTGCCCCTCGGTCGCGCCTGGGCACTGCAGGAAAACACCCTTCATCGTGGTACCTCCGTACGCCGTGACGGAGAGGAAGGCCGCGTTCGGCCGGGCAGCACCGTAGGCCGGGATGGCTGAGAGGACGAGACCAGCACAAAGGCCGACATTGGCGGCCAGCAGAGGCAGGCGCATTGACGCTCCAAAGGACTGGTTGCGTAAAGTAGTCATAAGGCTACAGTAAGTCTTCGGTCTTCGCCTGGTATCTACCCAACCAGCTTCACGAGACCGAACGGAACTGCGGGCGTCGCACCTCTAATGGCCCAGCCCGGCGTTGGAGCTCCGATCTGCGTGCTCTCCGCAAGAGCGGATCAGCCACTGAACCTGTGAAATGCCAAGCCCATGAGTCACCCTGGCAAGATCAAAACCACAGAACGCCCGGAGAGCCCGTAGCTACGCTACGCCCCGTAATGATCAGAACCATCGGGGGGCCGGCCATGCCCGACAAGGGTGAACAACCACGTGGACGAGCACGCGCCAGGACGCTGCTCCAGGTAGGCGGAGTTACCGCCATAGCAGTCGCGATAGCCGCAATAGCTCTGGGCGGCGCGGGAACGAACACATCCGCCGTTCGGCAGACCTCACCTCCGGCTGCGGCTGCTCTACGCAGCGTCGCCGACAACAGCGCATCTGTCTCCTACCTGTCGGGCCGTAAGACGACCGTCTCATCGATCTCCGCTGTGCCCGTCTCGCTGGCTCTGCCTCAGCACAAGACTGCCGAGCGAGACCACGACAGAGGCGACACCAAGCACGTCCGCCCGGCTAAAAGCCGCAAGCTTCACGGCCACCGCCGGCTTGTCCGCCCGCGGCCACCGGCCGCTTCAGCAGCTGACCGCTATTCTCCGCGGTCGAATCCTCGATCCAGGCGCGCGCCGAGCGCCCCACGTCCCGCCTGGTTGGACGTCATCGGGCTCGGCGACAACCCATCGGTGGTTGCCGGGAAGTGCGACGAGATGTTCCCCGCTCACAGAAGCGAGTTCCGGATTCGCAACATCGCTTGTCACAACCTCCTGGGCTGAATCTGTCTCCGCGATTGACCTGTGGGCGCTCCGGAGCCACCCTGGCCGAGCAGCGCCCGCAGCCGATCCTCGGCATGCCCCACAGCCGCGACCAGTGCGTGCTCGTGAACCTGAGGGAGACGGCCGATTCCGAGCCCTCCAGCGGTGATCACCGTGCCGAGGTGGTGCTGTTGCTGGTCGGTCATCTCGGCGCGCATCTTCTGATGGCTCAGGATGTCGCGGGCGGCGTAGGCGTCGGTAGAAGCCACCTCGACAAGTGCTGTGCTCAGAAGTGAGGCAAGCGCCGGGGATTGGCCGGTAGTCAGGTCGAAGGCGGTCAGGCCAAGCCTCGCTCGGAAAGCCGCCGTCATCGGTTCCGGCTGTGTGATGAGAAGCAGTGCGTCCTGCACGACCTCTTCCAGTTTCGTCGGTGAGATGGCGCTGCTGGAGCGGTGGCAGGCGATGCGCAGCAGCGCCGCAACGGTGCGCTCCCACGGTTCGGCGGGCAGGGTAGCGTCGATCATGCTGGTGGCCTCGTCGGGGAGGCCCTGCTCGATCAGGGACATGATCTGAAGTTGGCGTCCGTCGAGAAGCCGTTCGCCGATGCCACGGTGGGCGGCCATGGCGGCAGCGGCTTCGTTCCACCGTCCTTGCTGGGCGAGGGCGCGGGCCCCGTCGATGAGCAAGGCGATCCACAACTCCGTACAGACTGCATGGTGAACTTCTTGGTTGTGGGTGAGAAGCGACAGGTCGATGTCGTGACCGTGGATCGCGGTGACGTTGCGCTCCTGGGCGGCGCGGTACAGCTGATTCAGCACCTCGTAGGCGGCTTTGCCGTCGCCTTCCCGGATCAGCAAGCGGGCAATATTGATCAGCGGCATCAACGACATGACCGCGATCTCCTGGCTGAGACGGCCGCTCTCGGCGAAGATCTTGTGCTGCCTCCAGCACAGGTCCGCGGCGAGATCGGGCAGCCCGGCGTCGGAAGCGATGAGCGCGGAGATATTGAGGACCCCGCAGGCGCGGGCCACCAGGTCGGGATGGTCGGCGCCTGCCGGTTCGGTGGTCAGCGCGGTGAGATCGGCGATGCGCTCTGCCAGAGGCTTGCCAGGCGGTTTGGTACGGCAGACCAAGGGGATGCGGGCGGCGATCCCAGGGTGCACCACGGCGCTCGGGTCCCTTCTACGGCCAGTCGACGACGAGCCGGCTCGCGGGCTTGTCGATGACGAAGCGCGGGTCGCTCGCCTGGAGCTGGTCACGGCGGTCGCCGGTGACCATGCGGAAGCCGGGGGCAGGGGCGTGGTTGCCGTAGTCGCGGTCCCATTCCTCGATCGCGGCGGCGACCTGCTCGGCGACAACGTCGGCGTGGGGCCCGTGACCGATGACGCCGATGGCCCAGAAGCGTCCCTTGGTGTCCTCTCCTTCGCGGATGGTCAGATAGGCCAGGGTGTCGCGGTCGAGCGCGGCCATCGAACCCCACGCGAAGTGAGGGGTGAACCCGGGCCGCTGGCCGGGCATCCGGGACAGCCCGTTCGGTAGGACGCAGGCCAGCCACAGGTACACCCACTGCCATGGGTCGCCTTGCCGGAACTTCACGCCGGTGTGGACGGGGTGGGCCGGGGTGTCCAGGATCGTGCGCATCGCCTCGCGGTCAACGAGTTGCTCGCTGAAGGTCTCCAGGTGCACATCTCCTTCACCGGCGATCTGGACGCGCGTGTAGATGTCGTCGCAGATGCCCTTGCGCAGCGGCACGAAGGTCGCCATCTCGCAGGACACGGTCTTCCAGATGTCGCCGTCGCGTTCGAAGGCGAAGGATCGGGAGATGCTGCCGCGGATGCGCATCGGGATGACCAGACGGCCGTCGGGAGCAAGCTGCTCGAGCACTTTGGTGGGGATGTCGCCGGTGCCCACGGTGAACTGGATGCGGTCGAAAGGAGCGTGCTCCGGCAGGCCGGCCGCGCCGTCACCGAGCACGGCCGTCACGTTGTCGACTCTGGCGGCTGCGAGGTGCGTGCGGGCGGTGTCGACAAGGTCTTGATCGACGTCGATCGTCCACACGTGGCCGTTGGGGGCTACCAGGTGGCCGAGGAGGGCGGCGTTGTAGCCGGTGGCTGCCCCAGCTTCCAGGACGTTGTGGCCGGGGCGGGCGCCTATCTGTTCCAGCTGTGTGGCGACGATGGACGGCGCGGAGATGCAGGAGATCATCTCGCCGTCGGTGTCGTGTTTGATCGGCACGGCGTCGTCAACGTATGCGGCCTCAACGTCCGCGTCGGGGATGAACGTGTGGCGCTCGACGGCGCGGAAGGCGTCGATGATCTCGGGAGTACACAGGTGTCCGGAGTCGATGTACTTGGCCACCATGGCTTCGCGCAGCTTGGTGGGGTCGACGGTGGTGCTGATGACGGGCTCCTTGAAGGTAGGTGGTGCTGGTGAGGACTGGCTGGTAGACGCGGCGGCCGGTTCGGTATCTCCGAAGGCGACCTGCCGGCCCAGCCATGCGGCGGCGGCCTGCTCGACTGCAGAGGTGTTGTTCCGGTTGAACGCGAAGATCGCGTGGTGGGCGAGGACGGCCCGCAGGCCGCGCTTCAGATGCCCTTCCTTCGCGAGGCGGGCAAGGCGGCGGCCGGCGTCCTCGAACGCGGCGACTCGCTCACCCCAGCCTGGTTCGGGACGAGGACGCTTGGCGGCGTCGGCGTTCATGAGGCGCCGCATAGTGGTGATGGCCGCCGTCCGGTGGCTTTCGTCGGGCGGGTCGATCGGCGGGCGAAGAAAGCCGATCTTCACCCACACATCCCCGACTTCGAACGCGTCCAGCCCTGCTGCCCGGTACATCGCGGACAGGAGCAGGATGCATCGTTCCTTGCTGTCGGGGCTTCCGGTCTCGGCCAACGCGGCGGGGCTGTCGGCGCAGAACAGCTCGTGTGCGATGGCCATGGCCTGCGGGCCGCCGAACGCTTCAGTCTCTGGCTCGTAGATGCCGCCCGCCCAGCCGGCCGCTACTCCGTTGGCGACGAGCTGGTCGAGCAGGGCGCCTACTGGGCGGTCCGTACGCAGCCGCAGCCCTCCCTCTTTGCGCAGGAAGTAGAAACGCCGTCCGGTCAGCGCGGCGGACAGCTTGGCCGCCGCGTACGGGCTCACTCCTGCATCTCCGGGGAAGCGGATCGTGGCCTGCCACCACTTTGGCTCGGCCGGTGCGGCGAGATTGTGCTCGTAGCTGTCCATGTCGTCGTTCTTGCTCCTGCTCAATATGGGTACGGCGGTGGTCAGTGGATCAATAGGGCACGAGTCCAGCCGGTGGCGTTGGTGCCGTCCAAGGCCAGTTGGGCTCCGGCCCGGCCTTCCAGGAACCCCGGCTTGGGCAAGTCGTCGATCCCTTCGGCCAGTTGCCGGCGGGCATGCTGGATGCTCTTGGTGAACCGGTCGGGGGTGGCGCTATCGGCGGCTAAGGCGGTCGTGACGGTCAGGATTCCGGCCCAGCCATGGCAGAGGGAGGCGTCGTTCACCCGGTCGAGACGGTCTGCGTCGGTAAGGGCCGATAGGGCGATGTCCTCGGCTTTCTGCCTACGGGCAGGGTCGCCGTGCGCGAGCGCGGCCAGCTGTAGAGCGCGGGCGATCCCCAGCGCCCCGTAGCACCAAGACGGCCGCAGTGGTGGCACGCGTGCGGGCTCGTCTGTGGTGAGCTGGTCGAGCGTGGTCCAGTACGAGCTGCCGTACTGCTCGAGCCAGTCCGCGAACGTGGTGATCGCATGGCTCTGGCCCTCGACGCGGATGCCATGACGCAGGGCCAGGGACAGCAGTGCCAGCGGTCCGGCGATGCCGTGTGCGACGCCGTTGTTCGCGTGGCCGCCGGAGACGTCTACTTCGTGTGTCGGGCTCTCTGGCGACCACCATCCAGGCAGCATGCGACCGTCTGCCTCGATCGGGCGCGCCAACGACACCAAATGACTCAGGACCCCTTCGAGCAACGGAGAAGGTCCAGGGCGAGTCAGGAGAAGCGCCCCCAGCCCGGCCAATCCGCGGATCAGGTCGAACTCCGTGAGCGTCGGCAAGTGCCGGCCCAGCTGTCGTCGGCGAGCTGCAGCCAGGCGGGCGGCCACGACCCGGTCAGCACCTGCCTGCACCTCACGGTCGACGCGTCCGGCGCGGCCGAGCACGAACTCCAGGGCCGGAGCTCCGTGATACAGGCTGGCGTTGGACCCCGTACTGACCCCACCGGCGACCGCCTCCTGCAGCAGGGGACGCGCACCGTCCAGATCGCCGCGCTCGATGTGCAGCAGCGACACCCCAAGCGCGCCTTCGGCCAGGGCCTGCGCCGCCAATGTCCTCATCGCCTCGACTCCAGCGAGACAACGATGCTGTGCGCGCGCCCGCCGATCCACCCGTCAGCATCCGGCGGCGGTGCCTCGAACAACACCGCGACAGGTGTCCCGGTCAGGTGCGCGCGCAGCAGGTCCACGTCCATCTTCCGCGTCAGGTCCAGCGGCAGTTGCTGGTCGTCAACGGCCAGCAACACCCGCTCAGGCACCCCCGCCCTGCCGCGCCAGGCGTGCAGCCACTCGGCCCACTCCTCCAGGGAGGCTGTACGGCCGGGCAGCACTCGGGCGCGCAGTTGCCAGCGGGCGGCGACCAAGACGGTGCGCCGGTAGTGCAGGGCCGGGGTGAACGGCAGCGTCCACGCGGCACCCCAGTCGAACCACGTCACCTGCGCTGTGGCGGCGCGGCTGATCTCGGCCAGGAACCGGACCAGCGGCGGCGTGTAGTTGTTCCAGAGGAAGTTGATCGCCGTAGGTGCCAGCAGTTCAAGGCGTTGCCCGGTCTCGGCCACCGCCAGGTAGAGGTGACCGTCACGGGCGCCGACCACCAGGTCCCGCGGGTACAGGACGTCCTCGTCGCCGTCTCGATACTCGCCGACGCTGACCAGCTTCGGTACGACGCGCGGTGCCCGCGTGAGCAGGTCGGCCTCGGCTCGCGTGGGATGGAACGACAACTGCGCGAGGGCCGCGCCGGGCGCGACCGTGGGCAGGTTGGCATACCCGGCGGCCAGGTACGGCAGCAGGTGCCAGAACCGTCCGGTCATGGCTCCGGCTGCGCGGGAGACGGTGTGCACGCGTAGCCGGAAGTCTCCGGCGTCCAGGGCGGCGATCGAGCGGGCTTGCACCTGGGCGCATACCTCGAAGTGGGGCGCGGGCACGAGGTCGGTGAACGGCTCAGCCGCGGCAGCCTCCAACTCCTCCACCATCGCCTCAGACAGGACTACCGCTCGATCGCCCTGGACAGCGGCCGTTCCCGCGAGGTCCAGCAGCAGGCGGTCACGACGCGACATCGGTCGTGGGGGCTCCGACAGCAGGCCGAACCCGTCCGGCAGCCCCAATCCCGTGCTGGGATCGGTGAGCTGCTCCACAGGTACCTGGGTCTCTTCACCGAAACGGTCGAGGAACCGCTCGACGTAGCGCCGCCAGGCCGGCGTACCGGCTGGATGGGTTGCCAGCCGGGCCAGCACGGTCGCGGCGGTCTCCATCTCGACCGCGACCGTTTCAGGCAGCCACACGTCAGCGTCCAACCGCACGTCCACCGCTGTGCGTTCACATGCATCGAGGAGCTCGGGCGGCAAACCGGCGGCTGGGTCGGTGACCGTCGCTGCGGCACGCAGACGAGAACGCAGCAGCCGCGTACGCAGCAGTTCAGCGACCAGCTCAGCCCGGCGATGAGGTTCGACCTGTGAGAACTCGGCGGCGAGCTTCCCCAGCAGGACCGCATGCCGGATGGGAGAGCTGGCGGCCTGTCGCACCAGATCCACGGCCGCAGTTGATGCGAGGGTGAACTCGTCCGCGCCCTCGGCCGGAACATGGACTCGGTCCTCGCGCACACGGGCGAGGTTGTTCACGCACACCTCGACATCGGCCATCCGCTCCTGCCCGCTCTCCCACGCCGTGATCACCGCGTCCAGAGCTGCGGGGTCGGGCCGGACGACGGCTTCGTGCTCATTCCCGACGCGCACGAGCGACCTGTCGCCGAACTCGACCAGGGCGACACCGGCGAACAGGCCGAACGGGGTTGAGCGGTGCGCGTAACGCAGGGCGTATCGGGCGACGGCGAGCGCGGCCCGTCGAGCTCGACGAGGCTTGACCACCTGCCCGTCGAGCACTGCCCGGACCTGGCGGGCCAAGTCCGGGCTCGTGTGGGCGACCGGCTGCTGGAAGGACTCGTCCGCCCAAACCGCAGCCAGCCACGACCGCCACAGCTCGATCAACCCACCTTCTTCCGGCCAGTCCGGGAGTGTGGGAGGAGTGGGATGCACCGTGGCGCGCAGCATCCCGGCACCGGTGCGCCGATACCTACGGATCCGCGTGCGCGTCATCGTCTTCACTCCGTTCCGTTCACGATTCGGGGAAGGGCGGTAGGCCTCGGCTCCGGCCGAGGCGCATCAGGCCGGTGCAGCTATGACGTGGTGCAGGCGCTCGGGCAGGAGCTCCCGCACGTGTCCCCCGTGCCGCACCTCAGCGACGTGTTGGCCGCCGGGGTGTTCTCCACGAGCTTGATGTCGAGGTCGAACGGGCTGAAGGTTGTTTCCCTGGTGGCGGCGGTCGGCTGTTCGGTGCCCTGCTCGATGGCTGATGTACTCATGTGCTTCTGCTCCTGTCCTGCTTGGTGTTCTGGACGGTCTGCGGCGTCTCAGCCGTGTTGCGGGTTGAACCAGCCCGCCTTGCTGTGAGTTGGCTCGGCGCTGTGGAACGGCTGGCCTCAAGATCTGCGTGGACGAAGCTCACGAAACTCCGTCCAGGGCTTTGGCTACGGCCTCCTCCACGACGCCCTCGGCCCAGATCCACGGGCCGAACCCCAGGCCGAGCGGCGCAGGCTTCAACCCATCGAATCGGCCGAGTGCGGCGGCCCTCTGGAACACGGTGTACGCCCGGCTGGTGATGCGCAGCGAGCGAGGGCTCTGGCCTGCGGCCTTGTCGTGAATGTCGATGATGACGGTCTCACCGTCCCGCTTCGGACGTAGCCGGTCGTTCCGAATGTCGTGCAGGAGGTCGAGCCAGCATTTGGGGCCCATCGTCGCAATTTCCTCAGGGTCCATCAGATTGCACATCTGTACGGTGGTCGACCGGGCCACTCGGCGGACGGCGAGGCGGTGCAGGTGTGTGGCTTCTACGTCATTTGGGGTCATCCGGTTCTCCGAAGTGGTTGTGGTGCCGGCATGACAATTGACAGTAATGACGAGGGTGGACCTGTTACACCTGAGAGTGAGTCCGTAATCGCCCCGGTCTCTACGTGGCCTCTACCTGCACATTTTCGGGGACTGCCTGCTATTGCCCATCCCGATGGGTAACCTGGTGACGCTTCCGAGAGGGGGAAGTCGGATGGCGAAGCAGAGCCGGGACTCAAGCCCGCAGGCGAGAGGGCGCCGATTGGCGCGAATAGGCAGCGAACTGTGGCTGGAGACAGGATCGGTCAAAAAGGCCGCTACGGAACTGATGCGCCGCTATCCGGTCATTTGTAGCCTGCAAGCGCACCGATATGCGTGTGGCCTTTCCCAGGATCAAGCCGCTGTCCGGTACAACCAGATGACCAGCCACCAGACCAGCCTGGGCGGCACGTCCATCAACGCGTGGGAGACCTGGGCCCGTGAACGCAGCAGGGCCGGATCAGCTCCTAGCTTCACCAGCCTGCTGATCCTCGCAGCCGCCTACGGAGGCGGTCCCACAGGTGTCGCCGAGGAGGACGTCTCCCCCGGCGATCTGGTGGCCGAGGCGTACGAGCGCTTGTCCGTGGAGGATCAGCTCGCGCTGAAAAGGTACGCCACCATCAACTCGGCAAGCCCACCGGCTACGGCAGCGCCGACCACGGAGCCCCAAGCAACCGAAGCGGCCGTCGCAACGGGGACAGCCAACACCCATGCCGCGGGCAACGACTTCATCATCACCGCCCCCACCGTCGAGTACGGCAACCCCGACAGGCTCGCCTACTCCTTGCCCAGCCCCACCCCTGGCCAGCTCCTCAACCTTGACTGGGCGTCCTTCGGCTACGGCATCGAACGCCTCATTCATCAGATCAAGAACCTTGGCCGGCGTACCGATGTGGACGCCTGCTTCGGAATCAACGAGGCCGGGCTAGTCATGGCCACCTTCCTCGCCTCAGCCCAGTTCGGCCGCTGCCCCATCGGCTACCTCAAGTGCAACAAAAGCCGCGACTTCATCAGCCTCGACAAGGCATCGATGTTCCCCGACCTGCCAGACACACCCGACATCGTTTTGTGCGACTTCGAGGTGAAACATGCCGACGTGGTCGGATTCATATCCCGAGAAATCCGCAACCGCTATCCCGGCGCGCAGATCTACTTCGCAGTGTTCGGCGCGATGACCAAGGGGAAGCTCGAAGTCGGAGACTTCGACGACCTGACCGGAGCGAACATCATGCGAGCGGCGAACTTCAAGGCCGTGTTCGTAGCTGCGACGATGAGCCCTCCAGGCATAGAGCCACCGCTGGAGCTGCGCTGAACCGTATGGAGGTCACTCGTGACAACCCCTCCCACCCTCCCCGGCCTCGCCGAGAGCCTCGCCGAACTGGTCGCGCAGGTCATCGGGGAGATCCGGCCACGCCTCATCCAGGCCGCGCTCTCAGGTAAACGATCAGAGGCCGCCAACCTGCGCCACTCCGACAACTTCCTGTCCGCCCACGACCTATGGATGCACGAGCGCTACCGAGAGCTTCTGACCCCGATTATCCCCTCGTACATCTACGCCTCAGAAGAAGCCGACCCGCAGGTCATCGGACCCGACCCTGACCCGGACCTGTGCGTCCTGGTCGACCCCCTCGACACCAGTGAGCTGGCCGTCCGCGCCCTCTACGGATACACGCACGTCATGGTGTACTCCCGCAGCCTCGCTCGGCCCGTCGCCGCCGTGGTGGGCGACATCTTCCACCACCTGCAGATCTACCTCGCGGCTCGTGACGAGGACGGCAACGACCAAGCCTTCGTTCACACCCAGGACGGTAAGGCCCACGAGCTCAAACTTCACCGCTTCGCGGAGCTACACGAGGCGCTTATCACCAACTACCTCATGAAACCCGCCGAGCGACTTCAACCCCTTAGCCGACAAACCCACCTGCTCAACGCACTTACTCAGCCCTCCCCTGACGGCGCAACTCGTGGCCGCATCGGAGTCGACTTCGGCTCTGTCAGCCTGTGCCACGTCGCGGCCGGCTTCACCGACGCCACCATGGAGTTCGCCAAAGGCTTCGCCGTCTGGGATCTAGCGCCAGGGCACTACATTCTCAACGCCGCAGGAGGTATAGTCCTCGACCTCAAGGGCGACGCCATCCCCCTGGACTACCGGTTCACCAGCCTGGCCGATATCAACAAGGCTATGGACCGTCGACAGAAATTCGTAGCTGCCTCCAACCTAGCCCTCGCTCAAGACATCGTTAGCTCTCTAGCCTCGGCTTCGAGTGGGGGGTATCACTCTAAGTGTGGAAACGATCACTATGGGTAGATGAGTCAAGGTAGATCATCTTAACGCTTCGGGGGGAGCGTCCATCATGACGAA
>NZ_JBITHT010000018.1:0-32172 GCF_044458265.1 Nonomuraea sp. NPDC050478
CAATTCGGAAACCCCTGAAACGACGAGATCCCGCCCGATCGCGATGATCAGACGGGATCCCGTCAACTTCAGTCCGGCCGTTTCAAGAACGGCCCACCTGGGGACCCGGAGGACTACCCCCGGCACAGCTACCCCCGGCCGTGAGCGACTTCACGGGACGCGCCGCGGAGGTGGAAGAACTGTCGCGGTACCTGCGCACTGCGGGGGAGTCCGGCCGGGTGCCCATCGCCTCCATCAGCGGCCCCCCGGGAGTGGGCAAGTCGGCGCTGGCGCATCAGGTCGCGCACCTGCTGCGGCCGCACTTCCCGGACGGCCAGATCTACGTGCACCTGGCCGGTATGTCGGATCGGCCGCGGGGGATCACCGACGTGCTGGGGGAGGTTCTGGCCGCGCTGGGGGTCGAGCTCGGTCATGTGCCCGCCACCGCCACCGGGCGCACAGCGCTGTACCGGTCGGTCCTTGCCGGCCGCAAGGTCTTGGTGGTGCTCGACGACGTGTCCGGCATGCACCAGGTGGATCCGCTGCTGCCCGGCACGCCGGGCTGCGCGGTGATGGTGACCAGCCGCACGCACCTGGTCGGCGGAGCCGGCCCGCGGATCGTATGACTGGAGCCGCTGTCGGCGGCGGAATCGCTACGCCTCCTGGGCGAGATCATCGGCGCCGAACACGTCCGATCCGACCCGAGCGCGGCCGCCGACATCGTCCGCGCTTGCGGCGGACTCCCGCTGGCGGTGCGGATCGCCGGAGCCCGGCTGTCGGGGCAGCCGGACTGGCCGCTGGCGACGTTCGTCACCCGTCTGCGCAAGCGACTGCTGAGCATGCTGCAGGCCGACGGCATGACGGTCGAGGCGGGTATTGCCGACAGCTACGAGTCGCTGCCGGGCCGCGCGGCGCGGGTCTTCCGTCTGGTGTCCCTGCTGCGGCCGGGCGGATTCGCCGGCTGGGAGGTGGCCATGCTGGAAGGGGGAGACGTCGACGATGTCGAGGACGTGCTGGAAAGTTTGGTCCGGCACAGCCTGCTGGCCACGATCGGGGTCGACTCTCTGGGCCAGCCACGCTATCGGCAGCATGATCTGCTGCGCGTCTTCGCCGCCGCGCGGCTGGCCGAGCGCCCGAACGAGCGCGATCGGGCCATCCACCGGCTGATGCTGGGCTGGCTGGAGCTCGCCGGCCTGGCCGACGAGCAGATCGTCCGGGAGCCGCATGCCCCGCCGATCGTGGCGCTGGAGATGTTGATGTTCGCCCCCGCGAACGTCCGCCAGGCGATCGTGGACGACGCCGGCGGCTGGCTGGCGACCGAGGCGGCGAATCTCCTGTACGTGGTCCGCATCGCCTGCGATCACGGGCAGCAGCGCCTGGCCATGGGGCTGGCGTTGCGGGTGACGTCGTATCTGTACCACGAGAGCCACCACCGCGACGCCGAGGACATGTGGCGGCACCTGCTGCGGACACTCTCACCCCAGGAGGTGCGGCTGGCCGCGGAGACGCGCCACCGCCTGGCCGCGCTGATCATGCGTCGTGCGGGCGGCGCCCAGAGGGCATTGCCGCTGCTCAACAACTGTGTGGCTGCCCACGAGAGCAGCAGAGACCTTCCCGGACTGGCGCGATCACTGGCGTTACGAGCGGTGTGCCGTCGCCGGCTCGCCGCCGCGGCGCCGGACGTCTCTGGGCGCGACGCCCTGCTGTCCGAGGCCGAGACGGACGCCCATCGGGGACTGCAGATCGCCTGCGACATCGCCAACCCGTACACCGAGCTGTTGTGCCTGCGGGCGATGGCCACCGTAGTCAGCGCCCGAGGCGACCACGAGCGCGCGCTTGCACTGGGCCGAGAGACCGTGGAGATGGCCGGGCAACTGGCCGGCCAGCCGCAGGACCGGTCCTTCCTGCGGCTGGCTTTACAGACTCTGGCGAGGGTGACGCTGAACGCCGGCCGCGCGGAGCACGCGTTGCTGCTGAGCGAGCAGGCACGCGAGCTGAGCGCGGAGATCCTGCACCGCGCCGGACAGGCGCACGCGCAGGAACTGGCCGGTGACGCGCTGGCCGCGCTGGGCCGCCGCAAGGAGGCCGACGAGCGCTACACCGACGCTGCTGCGGTGTTCGAAGCCGACGGGGGAGCAGAGGAAGCCGCGCGCTGCCGCGCCAAGCTGGCCGGATAGCCGCCACGACGCGGCACCGGGAATTAGCCCGAGTCGCAGCACTGATGGCGGCCTCGTCCCGGCCGGCCGACCGTGCGCTGCCCTTGTCGCGGGGCCGCGAACCGGGTTCTCGCCGAGGCTCATGCCCGCCACGGCAGAGACGTCTTGCTGGCGTAAACAGACATCCGAAGGCCCGGACGGATGCCGATCATGGCTGCTCCCCATGAATGCTCCGACGAGTTGCGTCGTCCGTCCACCATGACGACACCTGAGCCGAGAGTCGTTCTCACGGCGGATCCGGATGGGCTTGACGATCCACAGCGACGCGGCGAACGAAAAGGAGATGGGTCACGTCCACGGACGTGGTGTATGAATCGATCTTCGCGTGATCCTGTTTCTGCAGGTTAAGCGGTAAGTGTCTGCGGAAGCGGATGCTGCGCCGGTGTGTCGCCCGCGATAAGCCGGACACGGGCTTTGGCCAGAATGTCCAGGCCCATGTAGCGGCGGGCTTCGGTCCATTCGTCGGTCTGCTCGGCCAGCACCGCGCCGACCAGCCGGATGATCGACGGCCGGTCAGGGAAGATGCCCACCACGTCGGTGCGGCGGCGGATCTCCTTGTTCAGCCGCTCCTGCGGATTGTTGGACCAGATCTGCCGCCAGGTCTCGCGGGGGAAGGCGGCGAAGGCCAGCAGGTCGTCGCGGGCGGCGTCGAGATGCTCGCATGCGGCGGGGTACTTGGCTTCCAGGGCGTCGATGACCCAGGCGTGCTGGCTGCGGACCTGCTCGGCGGTGGGCTGGTCGAAGATGGTGCGCACCAGGGTGGCCACCCACGGCTGCGCGGTCTTGGGCACGGTGGTGAGCAGGTTGCGCAGGTAGTGGGTGCGGCACCGCTGCCAGCACGCGCCCGGCAGAGCGGCGCCGATCGCCTCGACCAGCCCGCGGTGGGCGTCGGAGACCACCAGTTGGACACCGGACAGGCCGCGGGCGACCAGGCCGCGCAGGAAGGCCAGCCAGCCGGCCCCGTCCTCGGCCGAGGTGACCTCCAGGCCGAGGACCTCGCGCTGGCCGTTGGCGTTGACGCCGGTGGCGACCAGCGCGTGCACGTTGATCGTGCGGCCGCCTTCGCGCACCTTCTGGGTCAGCGCGTCCAGCCAGACGAAGGTGTACGGGCCGGCATCGAGGGCCCGGGTGCGGAACGCCTCCACCTGCTCATCCAGCACCTTGGCCATCTGGCTGACCTGGCTTTTGGAGATGTGCTTGATGCCGAGCTGCTCGACCAGCTTGTCCACCCGCCGGGTCGACACCCCGAGCAGGTAGGACGTGGCGACCACGCTGATCAGCGCCTGCTCGGCCCGCCGCCGGCGTTCCAGCAGCCAGTCCGGGTAGTACGAGCCGGAGCGCAGTTTCGGGATCGCCAGGTCGATGGTTCCCGCGCGGGTGTCCCACTCGCGCTGCCGGTAGCCGTTGCGGGAGTTGGTCCGCTCCTCGCTGCGCCGGCCGTAGGCGGCCCCGCACAGGCTGTCGGCCTCGGCTGACATCAACGTCTCGGCCATGGTCTTCACCATGGATCGCAAGAGATCCGGATCGCCGGTCTCGATCTGCTGCGTCAGCCACTGAGCGGGCGTCACACTGTTGTCTACGGCCATCGCCTGGTTCTCCTTCGTTGATCTTTGCTGCTCGAAGGATCACGCGATGGCCGTTCTCATTTCACGGCGCCACGCCTGCTGATCAGGTCAAACTCGTACACCACTTCCGTGGACGCAACCAGGAGATGACACCCTCACGGGCCAGACGCCGCGCCTTTTGACGCACTGCTGGGTGTCGCAAGCTGAGGTTGGGTACGCGCCATCGAGATGCGACCGTGCCAGGCGCGGCACCAACTGCAAGCGCGAATCCTCTCGTCCTCCGACGGCAGGGACGTGCGGATCGGCGATGGGCCCGTGGCCCGCGCCGACGGGACCCCCAAGACGATCACGGTGAGGTCTGCGGTGACGAGCTGCTGGAAGCAGTCCTTTCCTTCTCGGGTTCGGTCTCTATGCTCCGAGGGGGAAGCGCGCCACGGCGAGCGAGCCGGCGGTCGGTGTCCCGGATGGTCACGCAGGCCGCCGCCGTCCAGGTGGACGGCGGGCCGCCGAATGTGGACGTGCCCTTCGACAGGCGTTGGCGGCTCATAACCACTGGCCGCGGCCCGCAGCGCGTCACTCACCAGCCCGGTGCGCATATGATCAGCGATCGACCAGCCCGCCAGCCGGCGGGAGCCCAGGTCCAGCACGGTGGCCAAGTAGAGGAACCGGCCCTCGCCGACGGGCAGATAGGTGATGTCACCGACGTAACGCCGGTTCGGAGCCGGCGCGGTGAAGTCCCGCCCGATGAGGTCGGGCACCTTCTGATGCGAGGGTTCCGGCACCGTGGTGCGCACCTTCTTGCGCAGGTGCAGCCCGACGATGCCGAAGCGGCGCATCACCCGCGCCACCCGCTTGTGGTTGACCCTGCGACCTTGGGCGCGCAGCTCGGCGGTGACGCGCGGACTGCCGTAGGTGCCGTCGAACTCCCCGTGGATGTGCCGGATCTCCTCGGCGAGCGCAGCGTCGGCCGCGGCCCGCTCCGCCCGGGCCGGGGCCGCCTTGCGCCACCGGTAGAAGCCCGAGCGGGACACCTTCAGCACCCGGCACAGCCGCTTGACGCCGAAGGCGCCCCGATGGTCGTCAACGAACTGGAAGCGGCTCACCAGTTGGTCTCTCCCGCGAAATATTTGGCCGCCCTGCGCAGAATGTCGCGCTCCAGCTCCAGCTCCCGGATGCGGGCTTTGAGCTGCTTGTTCTCCTCTTCCAGCACGTCGTCGGACGATAGCGGGCCATGCGCCGGCTTCCTCACCGGGCCTCGCTCCTTCGCGCCCGCGGTGCCGTCCGCCTGCGCCTGACGCACCCAGTTACGCAGCGTCTCCCGGCTGATCCCCAGGTCCTCGGCCACTGAGGCCAGCGTCCGGTCCGGATCGGACAGATACAACGCGACGGCGTCCGCCTTGAACTCCGGCGGATACGACTTCATCGCCACGTGGAACTCCTTGTCTCCGGATCTCCATCATCCGGTACTCAAGGTGTCCACACCTCGGGGGGAGGTTCCGTTTGCGTTAGGCCTCATTGAGGCCGTGCTCCGGGTCGCGGCCATCAAGCACGTTCACGGCGCGGACGAACTCCGGATCATCCCACATCGCCAGGTCCGGGGCGCCCGGATGGGCGTCGATCCACGCGTCGATCAGCTTGCCGAACGCGCGATGGCGGGCGAGCTGCTCCGGGCCGGGACGCATCGGCTCGGGCCGGCGATCGTGCTCCACAGCGCCGATGCTACCTGTCGGCGCAAAGCGGAACAGGGCCGGTTCCTCGGTTCTCGCGCACTGCTTGGGTTGACCTTCAGCGACATCCGTACGCACCGCAGGAGCGTTATCACTGCCGCGACCGCCGGACCGATCCCGCCGATCGTCTCGCAGGCACGCTGGCCGCGCCAAGCTGGCCGGATAGCCGCCACGGCGCGGCACTGGGAACCAGCCCGAGTCGCAGAACTGGTGGCGGCTCCGTCCCGGACGGCCGACCGTGCGCCGCCTTGGCCGCAGGGCCGCGAACCGGGTTCTCGCCGAGGCTCGTGCCCGCCACCGGCAAGATCTTTTGCTGGCGCAAAACATCTTGCCGGTGGCGGGCACCACCCGGTTGCGTCCCTCGCGCCCGGCGGCGCTTCGTCTGCCTTGCCGGGACGGGCTCCACCACACGGTCCGCTCGCGCCCGGTAGTCGATCAGATTCGCCGCGCCCCATAGGGCGCCGGCCGAGGAAGGGCCTCGCGCATGGACATCCAGGTCAGCATCACCGGCAGGATCGCGTTCCCGCCCCGTTTCTTCCCCGCCAAGGGTGACTCGCCCGCCATGTGGTCGGCCAAGCTGGAGGTCAACGGGCCTCCGACGCCGGGCCGCGACGGCTCGCCGTACGTGCCGACCCGGCAGGTCGAGGTGGTCACCTACGGCCTGGAGGCCATCCGCGCAGGCGAGTCCTACCGCCAGGGCCACCTGCTGGTGGTCCAGGGATGCGACATGGTCGCCCGCAGTTTCGAGTCCAAGGACCGCGCCGGTCACAAGACCGTACGCAGCATCGTCAAGATCACCACGACCGCGATCGGGCTGTGCTCGCGCTACAGCATGGTCACCGAAAGCACCAGCCCCTCGCAGCCCGGCGCCGCCTCCCCGCGGATGGTGCAGGGAGCCTCCGCCGCCGACGAGGCTCAGCCCGTCGCGGCGGCCTGACGCCGCCCCAAGCCGAAGAGGCGCCGGCCTTCCCTCCCGCCGGCGTCTCTTCGTTCCTCCCGCCGCCCGCCCTGCCGGGTCCTTCGCGCACTTGCCTGCGCGGAAGGGCGGGCGGCGGGAGCCCTCCTCCCCTTCCCTTCACTTCCACCTCGTCCCGATGGGAGTCACTGCCCCATGTCCATCACCGACCAAGCCCACGAGCCATCCAGCTCCGATCCCGAGACCGTGGAAACCGCCCCGCCGGTGACCGTCGAACCCGACGCCGACCTGGAACTGCCCGAGGACTTCCGCCTGGCGCGGATCCCGGTAAACCAGCTCGGCCACTTCCCCGACAACGTGCGCGAGAACTACCACCTCACCCAGGAGTTCTGCGCCTCACTCAAGGCCCAACTGCAGGTCCCGGTCACGGTCATCCCCATCCCGGACGACTACCAGCGGGGCGAGGGAGAACAACAGCACCGCTGGTGGGTGCTCAAGGGCAACCGCCGCCTGGCAGGCGCCATCACGATCAACCTACCGAAGCTGCTGTGCCTGATCGACCTGACCAAGGCCGAGGACAAGGCGAGCCTGCTGGTCGACCAGGTCGTGGAGAACGACGATGACTTCCGCCTCGGCCTCACCCCCTTCGAGCAGTCCCGCGCCCTGTTCATGGCCCACCAGCTGGGCGCCACCCGGACCGAGATCCGCAAGCGCACCGGCCGCACCCGCGAAGAGGTCGCCCAGGCGATCGCCGCAGGCAAGCTGTCGGAACCCACCCGCCGTACTGCCCAGGCCATGGAATACGCCTGGACGCTGGACGAGCTCGCGCTGCTGGACGAGTTCGACGGCGACCAGCAGGCGCTGGCCCGGATCGATACGTACATCTCCAGCTGGGGGCACACCGGCCGGCACGCCATCGAGCGGGTGCGCCAGGAACGCCAGGAAGCGGCCGCGCACGCCCAGGCGCTGGCCGACCTCGCCGCTGCCGGCATCCCGGTGACCGAGGACGAACCGGCCGGCGCCGCCCTGCTCAGCCGACTCGCCGGCCGGGTAGAGGGTTTCGATCCCGAGCAGCACACCGACTGCCCAGGCCGCGGGGCGTTCTTCCACAGCTGGCGGCAGGGGCAGCCGGAGCTGTACTGCAGCACCCCCGAGCAGCACGGCTACACCCCGCCGCCCACCATCACGCTCCCGCAGTCCGCCAGGACTGAGCCGGACGGCCCCTCCCGCAAGATCGTCATGCAGGGCAACCGGGCGTGGACGGCGGCCGCCACGGTCCGCCAGGAGTGGCTGGCCACGCTCTTCGCCCGCAGGAGCGCGCCCAAGCCGGTCGCCCGGTTCATCACCCGGATCCTCAACGACATGCCGGCGCCGGTGCGCGACAAGCTCGGCTCGGCCCCCTTGTCGACGCTGTATACCAAGCTTGGCGGGCCCGCGGACCTGGAGGCGGCGCTGGCCACCGCCGCTCCCGGCCGGTTGGCCATGCTGCAACTGCTGCCGATCGCGGTGGCGTGGGAGTACCAGATGAGCGAGGCCTCCGCCGAGTGCAAGAACACCTGGCGCGAGGGCCGCCACAGTCCCTGCTCGACCGCTGACGCCGCCGCCTGGCTGCGGTTCCTGGTGCACGAGCTGGGGCCAGAGCTGGGGGAGAAGGCTTACACGCCGGCGCCCATCGAGCAGGCCCTGATCGGCGGCACCCCCTACCTCGGCGACACGCCCGCCGACACTGATCCGTTCACTGCTGGCCAGGAAGACGACGATCCTGCGGACTCAGCCGTGGACCGGAATCTGTACGCCGCCGCAGACGATGAGCCCTCACCTGGGCACGGCGCCACCATCACCGACGTCCCGGAGCACGACGACGCCTCCCACTCTGACCCCGGGGATCCGGAGGCGGCCGATGGCGCAGACGAGGTCATCGCCGACGACGGTCTCCAAGCCGCCTGACCACGATCGGCGGCTGCTCGGGCTGCCCCGTTCCCCACCGAGTTTCACGTTTGCTGTCAACGATGCGGAAGGACCTGACATGACCTGTACCGACACGAAGGTCCGGTAACCCATGGCCAGCCGCGGATTCGTCGGCTTCGTCGCCGACAAGACCGAGAAGATCGCCTACAACCACTACGACTCCGGCCCGACTGGAGTCGGCCTCATCGTGCTGGCCTGGTTGCGCGACGCCGCCCAGGCGCCGGGCATGCTGCGCGAGCGCGTCGCCGCGCTGCGGGTGGTCGACTCCAATAGCACCCCCACCGAGGATGACATCGTGCGGCTGGGCGAATACGCGGACGCTTACACCTCATCTTGCGGCGTCCCCTATTGGGCCGGACTGCTCTGGAAAACGCAGGGAGACCCCGAAGCGATGCTGCGGGCAGGCGTCATCGAGGACGCCTCCTCCTACCCCGCGGAGTCCACGGACTGCGAGTGGGGCTACCTCATCGACCTCGACACCCAAGTCTTCGAGGTGTACCGGGGCCAGCAGGCCGCCCCGCACCACCGCGGCCGCTTCGCCACCCAGCCGCACCCCGACGATCACTATCCGGCGGCCCTGGTCACGGGGTGGCGATTCGACCAGTTGCCGAGCGACGACGAATTCCTCACCACCCTGTAAGCCCGTACCCCTTCACCTCATCGAGTCCCGGCCGCCCGTTCAGGCGGCCGGGACCTTCTCTTTCCGCCACCTCGTTCCTAGGGAGCTGCCCCGATGCATTTCTCGTCCGCGCCCACGCTGACCACCCGCAACGCCGGCCTGGAAGACCTCGTCGACCTGCTGCGCCACCAGCAGGCGCACAAGGTCGACGTCGTAGCCCACAGCCACCAGATCCGCGCCGAAGGCACCCGCCTGCGCATCAGCACGGCGCCGTTGCTGTCGGAGCGCGGCGTCACCACCACCGCCGGCCTCTACACCCCCACCACGGTGTGCGACGGGGGTGTGGCCGGCAAGCTCGGCATCCCGCTGCCGTACCTGCGCCGCCTGCGTGAGCACAAGCCCGACCTGTACGACGCGAACGTCAACGGCTGGCTGGCCGACGCCGACCGCCTGTTCCTCGTACGCGGCCTGCGCGGCGACGGCGGGCACGGCGTCGCGCGGGCGTTCCTGTCCGACAGCTACCGAATCATCGACAACTTCGACGTCCTCATGGCGGCCCTGGACGGGGTACGCCAGAGCGGCGTGCAGGTCCAGATCGACGGCTGCGACCTGACCGAACGGCGCATGTACGTCCGCGTCGTCTGCGAGCAGGTCCGAGCCCTCGCCCCGGACCTGCTGCGCGACTACCGAAGCCCGTTCACCGGCGAGCGCGGCGCCGACAACCCCGTCGTGTTCGCCGGGTTCGTCATCACCAACAGCGAAGTCGGCGAGGGAGCGTTCACCATCGTGCCGCGCCTGCTGGTGCAGGTCTGCCGCAACGGCATGACCATCAACGCCGACGCCGCCCGGCACGTCCACCTCGGCGGCCGGATGGACGAGGGAGTGGTGCGCTGGAGCGCCGACACCCAGGACAAGAACCTGGCCCTGATCACCGCCCAGACCCGGGACGCGATCACCACCTTCCTCGACCTCGACTACGTACGCGCCAAGCTTGACCAGCTGGCCCGGATGTCCGGCGCCCGCGTCGCCGACCCCGCCGCGACGATCGAGCTGGTGGCCAAGAAGCTCTCCTACTCCGAGGAGCAGCAGCGGCAGATCCTGTCCCACTTCATCCAGGGCGGCGACACCAGCGCCGGAGGCGTCATGCACGCCGTCACCAGCGTCGCACGCACCCTGCCGGACGCCGACGCGGCACATGAGATGGAGGGGCACGCGGTGCGCGTGCTGCACCTGGCCGCCGGCGTCTGAACCCCTTGTCTCCGCGGCCTCCGGTCCGTCTTCCCTCTCCGGGACCGGGGGCCGCGGTTCTCCTTCCTTCCGTACTCCACCTGATTGGAGGCCATCTGATGTGTCTGTCTGACCTGCCCGGCCCGCGCCCTTTGCCGGTGCCGCGCGCCCAGGCGCTCATCTCCGACGCCCAGGCGATCGAGGACATCTACCGCACGCTGCTGGCCGCCTACGGCAACTGGGGACCGGACACCCTCGCCGCCATCAGCGCCATCATCGCCGCGACCGGCCGCAGCATTGTCGACGTCGAAGCCATCACCGCCGACATGATCGAGGACGCGGTCACCGGCTGGCCGATCGCCCGCATCCAGGCCAACCAGATCACCGGCTACGTCCGCCAGACCCTGGACGGCGGCATCCTGGTCGAGCTCTACACCCGCGACCGGCGCGCCGACCGTCACCTGCGCGTCACCGTCGACGGGCAACTCCTGTACGGCCCCGCGCTGACCCAGGCCTGCGACGCCGACAGTTCGACCACGACCTCCACCACGGCCGCGCAGGCGGGGGAGGAGACGGGGCGACAGCGATGAGCGCGGATGCCCCGATGCGCCCCGGCATGACCGCGCCGGACGAGCTCGTCTACGACCACGATCCCGACGGGCCGCAGCATGCCGTCGCCACCGGCAACGGCCGCTACTACAGCGATCCGGCCACCGGCGCGCTGCTGATTTCGGTCACCAACGTGCTGGCCACCATGGCCAAGCACGCACTGGCGCCGGCGGCCGCCAAGCACACCGCCGAGTGGTTCGCCGAGCACCTGTCGGCCGCGCTCCGGGCCGCCGCCGACCCCGACGACCTGGCCCAGTTCGTCAAGCAGGCCAAGGCGGCCTACCAGGCCGAGTGGGAGCGGCGGATGCGGCTGGGCAGCCGCGTCCACCGCCAGGCCCAGGCCATCAACCTTCAGGCGCCGATCGCGCCGGACCCGGAAACCGAACCGTTCCTCGGCTCCTACCGGCAGTGGCTGACCGACTTCGGCATCGACATCGCAGCCGACATCGTCACCGCCGAGTGCACCATGCTCAACCGCGATCTCGGCTACGGCGGCACCAGCGACCTGTGGGCGAACCTGTGCTTCCCGTCCCCGACTTCGCCGCTGGTGCCCCGATTCAAGCCCCGCGCGGTGCCGGCCGATCCGCTGCCCACCCCGTCCGGGCTGTGGCTGGTGGACATCAAGACCAGCCTCAAACACCCTGCCTCGACGGTGTGGGAGGAGTACCCGCTGCAACTCGCCGCGCTGCGCCACGCCACGGTGGCGCTGGCCTGCCCGCCCGCGTGCCGCTACGGCGCCACCGACCACCACGACGGCACGCACGAGTTCCCGGTCCCGGACTTCGTCGGCGCCGCGGTGCTCAACCTGCGCACCACCGGCTACGGGTTCATCCCGCTGCCCGCCGACGACGCGGCGTTCGCGGCCTTCCGCGGCCTGCAGCCGGTCACCGCCTACCTGCATGGCGTGGATCTGCGCGGCCGCAAACCCGTCCAGCCCCCGACCAGAAAGGACGTCTCCTGATGCCGATCCACCGCCGCATGTTCGAACGGATGAAACGCCGGCAGCGCGCCCACTGGCCCGACGGCCACATCCGCATCGGCGACAGCGTCCCCACCGAGAACGGGGTGCGCCCGCGCAAACTGTCGACGTTCCGCTTCACCTCCCCGTCCCGCCCGCTCATCGAGGCCGCCGCCCACCTGTACGGCGGCACTGTGGCCGAGATGACCCGGGGCATGGACAAGTGGCAGGTCACCACGGCCGCCGATGAGATCCCCGTGCTGCTGCCGCCGCACTCGGTCACCCAATGGATGGAGTACTGGGACGGCCCCTACTGCGAACGCCGCTGCGACGGCGAGACCATCGAGCAGAAGTCCGGGCGGCCCTGCCTGTGCCGGGCCGAAGGGCGGCTGCGGTGCACGGTCAAGACCCGGCTGTCGGTCCTGCTGCAGGACGTGCCCAGCCTGGGCACCTGGCTGCTGGTCAGCGCCGGCCTCAACGCCGCCGAGGACCTGCCGGATCGGGCCGCCTTCATCGAGCGCGCCGGCGACTACATCGACGCCATCCTGCTCGTCACCGAAGCCCGCACCCTGAAGGACGGCAAGCCGGTCACCTTCCCGGTGCCCCGGCTACGCGTGGAGGGCATCTCACCCCGGCAGCTGATGACCGGCACCGTGCCCGAACGCTCTCAGCTGGCGCGGCGCAACGCGCCCGAACTGCCCCGCGGCAACAGCGAGGCGCCCGACAGGGACGACAGCGGCGACGATCCGTCCAGACAGACGCCGCCGGACTACCTCGCGCTGGCCTCAGCCGCGACCACCCCCGAACGGGTACGCGCCATCTGGCACCAGGCGCTGCAGGCCGGACATCTCACTCCAGAGCTGCGCACCGTGCTTAACACCCTCGGCGCCGCTTTGACAGCCCGCCGGCACCAGCCCCCGAACGCCCGCCAGGAACCTGCCGGAGACCACGCGCCCACCGAGGCACCTTCCGGTGAGCGACTCCCCGCCGAGAGCGGCGCCTCCCCGGACCTCGTCCAGGGGCTCACCCGGCATGCTCAGGCCGAGTGGCTGCGTCACCAGATCCTCCATCAATGGCCCGGCGGCATCACGGACCTGTACGCCGCCTTCGAGGCGAGGACCGGCACCACCATGCGACGGGCCAGCCTCGATCAACTGCAGGCTTTCGCCACCACCCTGCACCGGCAGCTCTCCGGCGAACAGGACCACGAGGTCGTCGACGCCGACCTCGTCGACGACCACCAGCCTCCCCAACCTGCGGCCGAGCGGCCGCAGGACGACGCACCGCGAAAGACATCCCAGGAGCTTAGGTGTCAAGCCGCAACCGACTCCGCATGATGCGACCAAGCAGTCGTCTCGTCATAGAGGGTGCCGGTTTTGAGGCATCCGTGCAGAATGCCCACCAGCCGGTTGGCGAGCTGGCGCAGAGCGGCGTTGTGGCCGCAGCCGCGGGCACGCTGCCGGTCGTAGTAGGCGCGCGCGCCGGGCGAGAGCCTCAGCGAGCTGAATGCCTGGGTGAGCAGGGCGTCGATGAGCCGGTCGTTGTGGATGAACCGGGCCAGGGCGACCTTCTTCTTGCCGGACGCGCGGGTGATCGGGGAGGTCCCGGCGTAGTTCTTGCGGGCTTTGGCGCTGGCGTACCGCCTGGAGTCGTCACCGAACTCTGCGAGCACCCGGGCACCGAGAACCGGCCCCAGCCCGGGCTGGGACAGGATGATCTCAGCGGCCGGGTGCTCGCCAAAATGCGCCCCGACCTGCCCTTGCAGCGTCTTGATCTGGGCGTTGAGCACTTCCAGGACGCAGATCAGCGCCTGGACGGATGCGGCGTAGGCGGCGCTCACCGCCTCAGGCTGGCTCAGGTGATCGGCGCGCAACGCGGCCTGGACCGCGGCGGCCTTGCCGGCCACGTTCCTGCGGCGGGCCCGTCTGAGCGCGGCGCTGATCTGCCCGATCGTCAACCGGGCGGCCTGCGCCGGGGTGGGCGCCTTGGCCAGCAGCTCCAGCGTGTCGGCGGCGTCCAGGTCCTCGAACGCCTCCAGCGCGGCGGGGAAGTAGTCGCGCAACGCGTGCCGCAGCCGCTGGGTATGCCGGGTCCGCTCCCAGATAAGCGTCTTGTGCGTGCGGGTGACGACCTTGACGGCCTCGGCCTGGGCGGAATCCCCGGCCACCGGGCGCAGCTCGTGGGAGTGGGTGCGGACCATATCGGCCAGCACATGCGCATCCGCGGCGTCACTCTTGGCCCCGGAGACCCCGAGCCGGTCCCGGAACCGGGCGGCCTGCAGCGGGTTGACCGCCAGCACGGTGTACCCGGCGGCGACCAGCGCCCGCACCCACGGGCTGGCCCCGATCGGTCTCGATGCCCACCAGCACCCCGACCTCGTCGGCGTCCTCGCCGGCCAGCTCACCGATGATCGCGTGCAGCCGGGTCATCCCGGCCACGCCTTCAGGCAGCCGCGCCTTGGCCAGGCGGCGGCCGGAGGCGTCCATCACCTCCACGTCATGGTGATCCTCAGCCCAGTCGTCTCCTACGAACAGTCGCACCGGTTCTCCCGTTCTCGATGCCGATCACCTTGCGCAGCCTGCGGGAGAACCATCAGCGACCTAATCAAGCAGTGCTCACGCTCACGTGGGCGGCACGACATCCCATCAGCGATCACTCCTCCCGACCAGCCGGCAGGGGCACGGTCTTTCGCCAGGACTCGACGTCCAGGAAACACAGAGTGCTCATCTGCCGACGGCTACCACCAGGAGTCTGCCGGATGGCTTACTCCCAGAACTGATTAGGAAGCACCATGACCATCCAGCGACTCCGCCACCGCGAGGCGGCCTGGCAGGGCTTCGACCGGATCACCGAGGTCCAGGCCAGCCCGAACCTCGACGTGCGGTGGTGGCAGTCGGAGTATCGCAGCAGGTGCGGAACGGGCTGCTGCTACGCCGGGCAGGTCGCCCTCGCCGTCGGCGGCCGGTGGCTCGTGCATATCCGCGACCGCCAGATGCTCATCGACGGCACCCCTGTCGCCAAGGCCGACAGTTGGTCCGTGCCGTACTCGATCTGGCAGTACATGCTCGCCAGTGACGACGACCCCGCACACCTCGTACGGCACGTACGCGGCAAGCGAGTCATCCACGTCAGCCACCGGGCGGCCCACCTCATCGGGATCGACCCCGACGCCGATCACCACGACGACGGTGGGCTATTCGAGTCTAGTAACACTCGCGAAGACCTGGAGCGGCTTATCAATCAGCAGGTTGGCCCCCGCCCGTAAGCGGCCGACACTCACCTCCTGCCTCGCCGAGGTTGGCGCGATCGTACAAATCGACTACGTGTTCCACCCGATCCTTTCTCGCTGGCGCGCGCCGTCAGACGCAAGAGCTGTTCCGGCCTGCTGGCAACGTGATTTCCTTGACGCCGTGCGGACATGAAGGGCGGCAACCGCCGGTACGCTCCCCTCGGAGCGGATGATCATGGTTTGCCGGAGGGATTGTGTTGCGAAAGTTTGCATGTGAGGCGATATGGGCTTTATGAAACTAGTGTCTGATTCTTTGAAAGTGCTCAAAGTTGGCTTCATCACTCGATAAACCTGCAGGTCGTCGAGAGTGCTCCCCGCGCACGCGGGGATGGTCCCAAGTTGCGCACCACGATCCCGTCGAAGCCCCAGTGCTCCCCGCGCACGCGGGGATGGTCCCTGGACGACGAGATCCCCGACCTGGAGGACGGGGTGCTCCCCGCGCACGCGGGGATGGTCCCCCGTCTTCATCTTTCATCTTGATGACGGCGGCGTGCTCCCCGCGCACGCGGGGATGGTCCCACCCGCAGGTACTCGCGCGACTCGCTGCTGATGTGCTCCCCGCGCACGCGGGGATGGTCCCGCCGGCACGTGCCGGTCCGGGACGGTGACGGTGTGCTCCCCGCGCACGCGGGGATGGTCCCAGGTCCGACCCCTCGGGGGGATCTACTTGGCGGTGCTCCCCGCGCACGGGGGGATGGTCCCGGCAGCGAGTTCCTGACCGCGCCCTGGTGCGAGTGCTCCCCGCGCACGCGGGGATGGTCTCCACTGAGCGTGCCACGGGGTGTAGGCGAAGCAGTGCTCCCCGTGCACGCGGGGATGGTCCCGGGATCTGGACGGTGCCGATCTCGTACATGGCGTGCTCCCCGTGCACGCGCGGATGGTCCCAGTCAGGGAATCATGATGCCCGCGGAGGAGGACGGCGTGCCTCGGCCGATCGAGGGCGCAGGCCCGCTGGCTATGGGCGGATTGAAGACGGTCACCCTAAACTCCAACGCGGCCTGCCAGATGGAAGGTGTTACCGGGCTTCTGCGAGGTGACGACCTTCACGCGGGACGTGCCCGCGGCGCATTGGTGGATCGGTTCAGTCGAAGGCGAGCGCGCGGAAGGTGTTGCGCACGGTCGTGAGCGGATCGCGGTCGCGGCTGTAGTAAAGCTTGTTGGTGAGCAAGATGGCCCAGCGCCCCTGCTTCGGGGAGGTCCACATGCCGGTGCCGGTGAAGCCGTAGTGCACGTAGATGTCGTCTTCGGGGCGTGTGCCGGGAGCGGGATGCCAGAACAGGCCGCGGGCCGGAGCCAGGTCGCCGGTATGGACCTGCAGGGATTCGGCCACCCAGGCGGGGCTAAAGCCGACGGTCTCGCTTTCGAACGGAGCGTGGCCGGGGGCCAGCAAATGGCGCTGGAAGAGGGCCAGATCGGCGAGGGTGGAGAAGGCGCCGGCGATGCCGCAGACGCCGCCGAGAAGTCGGGCGGAGAAGTCGTGGGCGATGCCCTTGAGGTGGGCGCCGGTGTCTTCGTCGAGTTCGGTGGGCGCGCTGCGGGTTGCGAGATGGGAAGGCAAGGGGCCGAAGTGGGTGTCGTTCATGCCCAGGGGGTGCCAGATGCGCTGGGCGGCGAGTCGGTCCAGGGGAGTGGCGGTGAGGTGTTCGGCGAGGAAGCCCAGAATGAGGGCGGCGCGGTCGGTGTATTCGACGGCTTCGCCGGGCGGGCGGTGAAGGGCTTCAGCCAGGACGCCGTGGCGGATGGCGTGCGGGTCGGTGCCGTAGAGGTTCTTGAGGTTGGCTCGCAGCGGCACGCCAGCGGTGTGGGTGAGCAGGTGGCGGGCGGTGATCTGGCCGAGAGGGTGGTCGGCGACTTCGGGCCAGAAGCCGGCGAGCGGCTCGTCCAGCGGTAGTTTCTGTTCCTGCCACAGGGTGCCGATGACGGCCCACACGGCGACGATCTTGGTGAGGCTGGCGATGTCGAAGACGGTGTCGATGCGCATGGCGATATCGGGCTGGGCAGGATCGAGCACGCCGCATCGGCCCGAGGCCAGGATGGTGTCGGCGTCGCCGATGGCCCAGACCGCGCCGGGGAAGACCTGCTCGCGGACCCCGTCGGACAACAGGTGGGTGATCTGGTCGTCGCGGTGCGCCATGGGATGGTGTGCCCTTCAGAGTCGGTGGCGTGGTTGGGCGGGCCGGTTGCCAGCCTAGTGAAGCGGTCCGGTGGGCAGCGGGTGTGAACGCGGGTGGGCGTGTCAGGTGATCTGCTCGCTGAGTGAAGTGAGCGCGGCGGCGGTGGCGCTGAGGGGGAAACGCGCGGCGTTGGCGAAACCCGCGGTGCGTAGGTCGGCTGACAGGGCGTGGTCGGTGCTGAGGCGGCGGAGGGCTTGGCGGAAGGCGGCGGGGTCGCCCAGGTCGGCGGCCAGCGCTGAGTCGTTCAAGACCTCGACGAGGCCGGGCACCGGCCGATACAACACCGGCAGGCCGCAGGCTTGGGCTTCGAGGGCGACCAGGCCGAAGGCTTCCAGCGTGGTGGAGGGCATGATGAGCGCGTCGTGGTCGGCGAAGGCCTGCCAGAGCTGGTGCCGGGGCAGCCAGCCGAGATAGGTGGTGCGGCCTCCGGTACGTTCGAGCCCGCCCAGGCGGGCGGTGTACTCGGCGGGCGGACCGGCGATGCTCAGGTGCAGGCCGGGAATACTGGTCAGGGTTTCGGTGATGGTGTGGAGCCCTTTTTCGGGGGTCAGCCGTCCGGCGTACAGCAGCCGCAACGGCCCGCCGGTGCGCGGTCGGGCCGGCGGCGGGGCGGCGAGGAGTGAATCGGGCACGCCCCAGGGGATGTGCTCGATGCGGGCGTGACGGGCGTGGGGCGCCAGGTGGAGGAGGTGGTCGGCCATCGCGGTGGTGGGGACCACGATGGCGCGGCAGGCCCGCACGGTCTGATGCAGGACGCGGTGCTGGGTGCGGTGGGCGGCGGCGAAGAGCAGGTCGGTGCCGTGGACCAGCGCCAGGCGGGGATGGTCGGGCAGGAGCCGGATGAGGGCGGGGGTGGCGCCGAAGGTCAGGTGCTGCAGGTGGACGGTCGCGATCTGGCGGGCGTCGACGCGTTCGGCCAACTGGTCGCGCAGGCGGGTGACATAGGCGTGGAACGAGGGCCCGTCCAGGCACTTGCCGGTCGCGGGCAGCAGTTGAATCGGAGCGGGGACGACGGTGTCAGCGGCGGCCGGGGGCAGCATGAACACCTTGGCGTCGATCAGCGGCGCGTGGCCGGTGTACAGGTCGTACAGGAGTTCCACGCTGCCGCCAGGGCTGGCGGCGGGCAGGTCCAGCGCGGTCACGACACGGCCGGTCGCGGCGCCGGTCATGGGCGTTGTCCTTGCATCTCCTCGTACAGCAGGGAGGCCTCGATGCCGCTGGAGCGGGCGTATTTACGGCCAAGGTGCTGGTAGCTGCTGGGGGCGCCGAAGGTCTGCAGGAAGACGAGCTTTCCGAAGGTCATGCGCGGGTAGACGCGCACCGGCCGAGCGGCGCGGATCTCCAGAGTCCAGCGGATGGCGTGCCCGGCGTGGCCCAACGGCGCCGAGACGTGGACCCACAACCCCAGGCAGCCGGTGGCGTGGTCGCCGTTGAGCAGCTGGGCGTAGCGCTCGGAGCCGGTCTGTTCGTGGGTGAGGCCGAGATATAGTACGCCGGGCCGCAGGATCATCCCGGTCTCCGGGATGGTCACCTCGGTGAAGGTGCTGGGCTCGGCGGCGTCCAGGTCGTCGGTGCAGGCGCGGATGCGGGGGCCCAGCCGCCAGTCGTAGGCGTTGGGGGAGACGCGGGCCGGATCGAAGGGGTCGATGGTGATCTCTCCGGCGTTGATCGCGGCGGTGATGGCTGGCCCGGTGAGAATCATGAGGCGGCCGCCTGCCGTGGACGGGCCTCATCGTGGAAGAAACGGGAGGACTGCGGCCCGGTCGAGGCTTGGTACTTGCCGCGGTAGAGGTCGACCGGTCCGACGGCGACGAAGAACATGATCTGGCCGATCTTCATGCCGGGGTAGATGCGCAGCGGCCGGATGGCGGAGAGCATCAGGGTCCACTGGCCGTAGAAGCCGATGTCGCCGATGGGGGCGGTGATCTCCACGAACAGGCCGAGCCGGCCGATCGAGGAGCGGCCGAACAGGAGCGGGACGAAGGTGTCGGAGCCGACGCGCTCCTGGGTGTGGCCAAGGTAGAGCTCTTCGGGCTGCAGGACGTACCCGCCGGCGGAGATGTGGTGGGTGCGGGTGGGATTGGGGCGGCGGGCGTCGATGATGGAGTCGGTGTAGGTGAGTAGGCGCTCGCCCAGGCACACGTTGTAGCTGTTGGGGTTGACCTGGTCGACCTCGAAGGGGTCGATGCGCAGCCTGCCGTCGCGAGCCGCTGCGGTGATCTCCGGTCCGGTGAGGATCATCACGTGCCTCCTTGTCAGGCGGGGCCGGCCTCTGTCAGCAGGCGCTGCAAAGCCTCGGCCAGGAGCATCGAGCTCGGGGGTTGCGTGCTGTCCAGGAAGGTGCTGGCCAGATAGTGGGTGGTGAGCACGTGGCGCAGACCGGCCGGGAGCGGGTCCGGTGCGGTGATGATCGGGCCCATCTGGCGGGTGAGGTCGGTTAGGAGCGCGACGGGGTCGGCGGCCCATCGCGGAGGCAGGCTCGCGGTGATCAGACGGTTGCCGAACGGTTCGAGTCGTAGCAGGTCACCGACATGCAGGTGGTGGCCCAGAGTGGTGTCCCGCAGGCAGGTCTGGTTCAGCAGAACGGCCGGAGCGCCGGTACGGGCGCGCAGCTCCCCGGCGGTGGCGGCGAGCAACTCGGCCAGGTTCACCGGACGGTGACGAAACCGCGTGGCCAGGTGGCCGAGCGGGGCGGCGAGCCGACGGCGTAGGTGTTCGAGGTCGGCCAGCAGCGGCTGCCAGGCTGCGGGGACGGCGCTCGCGGGCACGTCGGAGGCGAAGTGGTGCACGCTGGTCTGCCAGCCGTCGGCGGCGGGAACGGCCTGGGCGTAACCGGCGGCCAGCTCGTAGCCTTTGACCACCGCGGTGGTGCCGACGACGGTGGGCTGGTGACGGTCGCTGTGGCAGTGCCCGGAGAAGATCACATCCAGATGCGGGCAGGCCCGGGCCAGGGCCAAGTCGTGTTCGTAACCCGCGTGGCTGAGCACGATCCAGCTCGTGCCATCAGGAGGGCCGTGCGCGCGACGCAGGGCGTTCAGTGCGGTGTGTGGCTCCACGAAGCGGTTGGCGGCGCGGTCGGCGGCCGGAACGCAGGCGAAGGCCTGTTCGCCGATGACGGCGCTGATGATCACGCGCAGTCCGGCGATGGTGGTCCGGTGCAGGGGCCGGAACAGGGCGACGCCGCGGGCGTCGGTGACGTTGGCGCACACGGTCAGGGGCCGCAGATCGGGCTGCAGGTGGTGGTGCCAGCCGTGGTTGCCGGGAGCGAGCACGTCATACAGGCCCGCCAGCAGGCGGCGTTCCGGCACGCCACGGCCGAGCGTGTAGTAGCCGGAGCCTTCGAAGAAGTCGCCGCAGTCGACGATCAGTGCCCGGGTTCGGGCCTGGTGCAGGTGGGCCAGCAGTGGGCGGACGTCGTCCAGGGCCGAGTGCACGTCGGTGGTGGCCACGATCGCCTGCAGGTTCCGTGCTGTCCGTTGTGCCGGTGACGTCGCAGGCATGGCTCAGTCCTCGGAGGCGACGCTGGTGATGTCGGCGCCCAGCGAGCGCAGTTTTCCGGGCAGGTCGGCGTGCCCGCGTTGTACTTGGTCCAAGCCGTCGATCCTGGTGGTCCCGCGCGCCGTCAATGCGGCCAGCAGCAGCGCCGAGCCGGTGCGGATGTCGGTGGCCACGACCTCGGCTCCACTCAGGCGCTGCGGGCCGCGCAGATGGCAGGTCATGGGCGAGGTCTCGGTGATGACGGCGCCCAGGCGCCGCAGCTGGGGCAGCAGGTTGGCGTGCCGGCCGGGGTTGATCTCATCGGCGAACGTGTGCCGGCCGGGCAGGGTGAGGGCCAGGGCCATCAGGGGTGGCTCGAAGTCGGCGTCCAGGCAGTCGCTCTCGGCCAGCGAAGCCAGGGAGGCGATGGCCCGCATCGGGGCGCCGCTCAGCGTGGCGGGTGCGGCCAGTCCTACCCCCTTGCCGCGGGCGGCGGGAGCGAAGCCCAGCTCGGTCAGCAGGTTCAGCAGCGGCCGTAGGTGGTCCGGGTCGACGCCGGTGACATGCCCATCTCCGCCGGTGGCGGCCAGAGCGCACAGCAGAGTCCCAGCCTCGATCTTGTCGCCCGGCACCTGCCAGCGAACAGGGCCGGTGAATGTGGTGGCGGCGCTGGGCCGCATCGATAACTGGCCCTCCTGGAAGGTCACCTGGTGACCGGCCTGGCCGAGCGCCGCCACCAGGCTGGTCACCTCCGGAGAGGTATTGGGCGTACGAAGGAGCAGGGCTCGTCCCGCCACCAGGGCGCGCAGCAGCGCCACCACGGTGGCGCCGCGGCTGGGGAAAGGCAAAGTGATCTCCACCGGCGTGAGTGAGGCCGAGCGCGCCGGAGTGATCCGATAGCCGCGGGCATCGGTGCGTACGGTGTCGCCGAAGGCCTCATAGACGGCCAGATGCAGCTCCATGCCGCGTTCGCCCACGCTGCACCCGCCAGGCCAGGGCAGTACGGCCCGGCCGCAGGCCAGCAGCGCGGGCACCAGGTAGTAGGAGGCGCGGATCAAGGCGGCCAGCGCCCAGTCGGCCTCGCCTGCCAGATCGGGGGCGGGGGTGATACGCAGTGTGCCCGGCTCGCCGGGCAGCGGTTCGGTACGAGTGCCGGCGGCTCTGAGCAGGCGGGTCATAGTGGTGACGTCGCGGCAGGCAGGCAGATGGGTCACTGTGACGGTCCGGCTGAGGGCGGCGGCCGCAGCCAGCAGGGGCAGCGCCCCGTTCTTCGAGCCGTCCACCGCGACGGTGCCGGACAGTCTTCGCCCGCCGCTGACGGCCTGGCCGAGCCCGGTCTGAGCGGCTGAGAGGTGGGGTTGAGGCCGCAGAGTCATCTACTGGGTCCTTTCATCGACGTGGACCGTTCGCACCAATCCAGCAGCTCAGCTAGAGCGGACGCAGACGCGAGCGTCCGTCCGAGCCGACACCGCCGCCTCCACAGCCGCCCAGTTGGTCAGGTCGGGACCAGCCACCGGTGGTGCCCGACGACGTTCGACGCCCTCCGACGACCCGCAGCGGCTCCTGCTCAGGCTTCAGATGGCCGCCCTCACCTAGCGCGCAATGCTCCTCTTCGTCCCCGCGAAGCTGGGCGACCACCAAGGTATGCCCGCTGGGCAATTCCTGGACGTGGCGAACGCGCAGTCCGGCCTGGCCGACCAGTACCTGCACCTGTGAGACGGGGCGGACCCGGCCGCCCGCAAACAGCGCCATCATCCGCATGTCGGTGCTGTACCACCGGCTTGGCACACCGGGCGTGTCCGGCACCATGCCCTCCACGATCCACACCTGCCCGCCGTTGCCGTCCAGTGCTTCTCGCACATCTGCCAGCAGGCCCACGCATGCCTCGTCGCTGTAGTTGTGCAGAACCGAGGACAAGATGTAGCGCTCAGCTCCCCGGGGGAGCTTCTCGAAGATGTCGGCAGGCACGATGTCCACCCGGTCGATCACCCCCGCCCCCGCCAGGTACGTACGGGCACGCAAGGTCACCTCACGACGCTCGGCCAGCACGCCCCGCAGATGCGGGTGAGCATGCAGAAGGGTGGCCAGCACTCCGCCACAACCTCCGCCCAGGTCGGCCACAACCCGGACACCGGCCCAGTCGTCGACGCCCGCCAGATCCACGCCGACCACACTGCTCCGGGCGGTCATGAACTGGTCGAACTCCGTGCCCAACTCGTCGTCGACGGCCAGGTGCTCATACACCGGTGCCAGGCCATCGGGCGGCATGGGCCGACCGTACCGGATGACGTCGGCCAGGCTGCCGATCGTCTGCCACCAGTAGCCTGACCCCGTGACCAGGACGGCGTGCCGCTGAGACGGGCTCGCATCGGCCGTGAGAACCTGCCCGAGTTCGGTGAGCCGGTAGCCGCCCGCCCCGCTGTTGGTCACGAACCCCCTGCTGTGCAGCCAGGCCAGCAGCCGGCCCATGGCCTCCCGGTCCGCGCCGCAGACATCCGCCAGCATGCTGCCGGTCACCGGACTGAGCGCGAGCACATCGAAGACGCGCAACTCCACAGCAGCGTGTACGGCGGCGAAGTCCGGCACCCCGTCGATCAGCCCTTGCACGTACTGGTACGCGTAGCCGTGCCCCACCGACGCGCTGTCCGGGCGATGTGTGGTCATGACGCCGCCCCTCCCGTCGCCGATGCGGTGGGAGACGAGGGCGCGACCGGAGGCGGCGGCGGGGACAAGGTGCTGATGGTCGGCAGCGGCAGCAGGAACGAGCTGACGTCAACCTCGCGGGTGATGTACCGGTACTCGCGCATCACCTCCGCGACCCGCCGGATGCGTTCCGGGTGAAGGTCGGTCGGGAAGGTACCCAAGATGATCGTGGCCGCCGTCGTCGCCTTGATCTTCGTGTAGGTGGGCAGGATCTCCGTGATCACCTGCCTGTTCTGCGCGTCGTGCTGAGCCCGCAAAATGGCCCGCTGGAACGCCGCCACCTCACGCGGATGGCTGTCTGCGAAATCTGCCGAGGTGGCCCAGCCTGCGATCGGCCAACTCTCCGTCTCTCCCTGCATCACGTCATACAGCATCCGGCCGCCGAGTTCCTGATAGGCGGAGATGAACGGCTCGGTCATCCAGGCCACATCGGCCACGCCCGCCCCCAGGGCGTCGATCATCTCCGGCAGCGGCCTCTCAGAGAACCTGACGTCGCTGGCGGTCAGCCCGGCGATCTTCAGCGCCGTCTCGGTGGTGAGCGTGCCGACCGACCGCAGTGTCGCGACCATGACGTGCTTGCCGCGCAGATCCGCTAGATCCTTGATCGGGGAGTTCTTCGGGACCATCAGCTTGAACGTGTTCGGTTCCGCCTGGTAGGCGTCGGCCACGATCTTCAGAGTGCCCGGCTTGTTCGCTTCCGCGAGCACCGCTGCCGTGTAGTTCATGATCGAAAAATTCAGCGCGCCCGACTCCAGCTTGGGCAGGGCGATGCCCCCGCCCTGCACGGTTTCGATCTCGACCGGAAGCCCTTCAGCCTCGAAATAGCCGCGCACCTTCGCGATCTGCACAGTCGCGCAGTCCGGGATCGTCATGATCCCGATCTTCACCGTCTGAAGAGCGCTCCTGGCCGGGATTGCGGTGGACTGCGGCGAGCCGCAGCCGACCACTAAGCCCACAATAAGCACGAAACTTGTTACTGACCGTAGTCGATTCATGTCTGAGCATCCCTATCTAGGGTGAAGGGAGGGCTCCATACCGCTCCGCAACACCAGCGAACGGAAGCAAGCCGGACAACTACCGGCTCGTGCGGGGTAACGCCGCTGACGCGTCACTCACGCGCCATCTGGCGGCACTACGCGCCAGATGGATTCCCGTGCTCCGGCGGCCCCTCGAACCTCCCGACGAGCGGCACACACCGACGAACCCTGACCAGGCTCACCCGCGCCTGCACGCCCAGCCGCCGGAGCACGGGACGACACGGCGGAGGCCCGCACGAGAAACTTTCCAGCTCCGCCACCGCGCCAGGTTCTTTAACGGACCGGCCCCCCGTTTGCCTGGTCCGCGCCGTCCAACTCCGCGAGCGTGACCGCAAGGTCCTTCAGGGTCGCCGCCCGTCCGATATGCCGGGAGCCATGCACCTCAGGACGCGGGCAGGGACGGCCACAACGGCGAACCACATACCACTCCGAAACCCCCGGAAACACACTCCACCGCCCCCCGAACTGTGTCTCAAGCTCCTGCGCCTGTCTCTGCTCCTCGGGACTCACACGTGCGCCCGACGCCGCGGTGTTCCTCGTGTCCCTCACCGCGCAGCCCTCCCCGCCCGCGCCGCGACCGGCCCGAACATCGCCTCGCACCGCTTCTGGAACAGAGCCGCGATCCGCCGCGCCGCCGTCTCTGCCGATGAGGCCGGGCACGAGGTGTAACGCCACCGCCCCGGTTCGGTGGGCGCGTCCAGCGACCAGCGAAAGCGCCACTCCTGCCCGCTCCACTCGCACCACACGTTCAGGCCCACCAGCGCGACCCCGACCAGTGCGATCCCTTCGCATTCGGAGACTCGCGACTCGATTCCGCGCCGAGCCAGATGATCAGCCAGCTCCCACGCCAGTCGCCCCACCGGGCTTGCTGCACCTGACCCGTTCACCGCTCTTTCCTTCCGATCCCGCCCACGAGATCGACCACAGCAGCGTCATCCCGAGCCAGGCCCTCATTCAGCTCTGGACGCCACAGCGGCACCCGCACCAGCCCCGGCGCGACCAGCTCGGTACCAGCAGCGGAGAACAGCTCCCCGACCTCCGCCTGACTGCGCAATACCACCTGCGTCGTAGCGCCCTGGTACGCGGCAGCCGCCGCCGGGATCGTCCGCTCGCTGGCCAGCACATGCGAGATCACCAGGTGACTGCCCGGCTCCAGAAATCGCATCAGGTCCCAGACGATCCCCTCCGGTCCCTCCTCGTCTGGGATGAAGTGCAGGATCGCCACCAGCAGAATCGCCACTGGCTGATCGAAGTCCAGCAGCTCACCGGCCCGGCTCAGGATCAGGCCCGGGTTGCGCAGGTCCAGTTCCAGCATCCGCGTGTTCGCATCGGTGGCCAGCAGCGCCCGCCCGTGCGTGGCGACCATGGGGTCACGGTCCACATACACCGTCCGCGCGTCCGGCCGCATCGACTGCGCCACCTCGTGCACGTTGCCCATCGACGGCAGCCCGGTGCCGATGTCGAGGAACTGGCGCACCCCATGCTCCGCCAGGAAACGCACCGCCCGCCCGAGGAACGCCCGGTTCGCCCGCGCGTACAACCGCCCGTCCGGGTTCAGCTTCAGCGCCTCTTCCGCCGCCCTACGGTCCGCCGGCGAGTATTCCTTGCCCCCGAGGAGGTAGCTGTACATGCGCGCCATGTTCGGCTCATGCCAGTTGAGATCTGGAGTCGCCACCGGCCCTGACTCGTAACGTGCTACGGGTTCCGCCGGCCGCCGGTGGCCCAGCAGATCCGCGTCTACTTCAGGCCGTTTCGGCGGTGCGGGGTTGGCTCTATCCTGTGCCATGGGTCAGGACCTCGATTCCTGATCAAGGCCCCGGAGTCTCCCGGTGTTAGCGCACCGGGCCCGGGGCCGCCCTTTCATGATGGAGGTTGCGGGTGGCTGAGGCCCGCAGGTGGAGCGGTGCCAAAGGCCCTCTAACGCGGCACGTAGTGACCTCGCGGTAGTGCGCCGGGCAGAGATCGTCGGCGGCAAGAGCCAGTACCGGCCCGGAGGCGTCTGCTGCTGCGGTGGAGGGAGAACAAGCTGGCGCTTGAGGTCGGCAACTCGCTGATCGGGGAGTAGCCAGCGGTCGGCCGCGCCAGCGGGCAAGAGGAAGTAGAGGGTACGTTCTACGGGATCGACAATGACCGGCGTGCTCGCGTTCGACAGTCGTTGGAGAATCGCCAGGCCGACGTGCCGCAGTACTCGGATGCCGTCCCATTCGGCGACCTGCGGCGTGGACCGCACGCCAGCAGCTTCAGGGTTGGCGTCTGCCGTCCTTCGCATGATCACCGCCTCTGTCATCGAGCGACGTTTCATGCGACGGTAGAGAAGCGAAGACGCGACCACCCGAACTGTCAGTTTGGGTGGGCCAGCAGCTTAGGACTCAAGCGATTCCCAGCCGTTCGGCGAGCGCCTCGACTTGTCGCCGGTATGTGGGCCGGACTCGGCGGCGCAGGCGGCAGACCATCTCTCGAGCAAGGGGGTTCCTCGCCAGGTCTTCGGGCGAGATCGCTTCCAGATCGAGCAGGTGCACGAGCACAGCCGGATCTTCCCGGCGCAGGTCGTAGCAACGCGCGACTTCCAGGAGGAAGGTGAAGCGCCGCTCTATCGATGGCAGGTGTGAGGTGTCGATCTGATCAGCGACGCGCAGCGCCTCGGCGGCCTCGCCCGCTTCCATCTCGATGCTCACGATGTGCAGCTCGACGTTGGTGGGGCCGAACACGGTCCACATGATGTTGCCTTCGCCGGCCTCGGCGGCGCGCTGTGAGGCGTTGCCGGACAGGCGCTCGCGCGCTTGCCACCATTTCTTGCGTCGAGCGTCGGCGACGACAGCCACCAGTTCCAGCGCGCCGACCATCGCCAGAGCGTCGCCGTTCTTCGGCAGGTCGTGCAATGCCTCGATGCCCTGGATCGCAGTCTGCTGGGCTCCTTCGTGCTCGCCCTCGGCGAGGAGCACGTGGCCGAGGTTCCACTTGGCGGCGGCTGAGCGGACTGGATCGTCGGCTTCTTCGGCTGAGCGCAACGCTCGGTCCGCGACCATGAGGGAGAGGTCGATTCTCCCGGCGCGGCGGCAGTACGAGCGGAGCAGGAAATACAGGTCTGCGGCTGCTCTATGGATGTCTCGCCGCGCTGCGCTGTCTGGACTGAGGCGATGGGCCCGTATGGCGTTCTCGGTGTCCTGGATGAGTTCGGGAAGGATGGCGCCGGCCTCGGTGAACCGTTTTGGGCTGGTTTGCCAGATGCGCCATGCTGATTCGACGCGCTCCCGTAGCTCGGGAGCTGTGACTGGCTCGGTATGGGTCTTCGGCCCGTAGCCGATCAGTGCGGTAACGACGCTGTCGGCCACGTAGGCATTCTCTGACGGGGATTCATCCCGGCCGTCGCCCAGTAGAGCAGCTACGGGAACGCTGAGTTCCAGCGCGAGGCCATACAGGACCTGGAGAGAGGGGACTTTCAGACCGCGTTCGATCTGGGACAGGTACTCCTCAGTTATCCCGCACAACCCGGCTACGGCGGCCTGCGTGCGCTGCCTTTTCTCCCGCCAGAAGCGAATGCGTTCGCCGACGTGAGGCATGGGAGCGTTCACCCGGCCTCCCTTCCTGCCGCTGCATCGAGGGTAGACCGCGACCAGGCTCGCCGGGTCATAACGGAACGGGTATGTGTCAGTCTGGAATGCGACGCGTGACGGATGGAGGAACCTATGACGGTTCGCCGGGTCGTGCTGTGGGACATCGATCACACTCTCATCGACACGAGGGGAGTCGGCCGCGAACTGTCAGCACAGGCTTTCGAGCAGGTCACAGGCGTGCCCATGGTCAGGCAGGCGAAGATAGACGGCATCACGGAGCCCGTGATCTTCCGCGAAACTGCCAAGCTACACGGACTGCGTACCGAGAGACAGGACTTCGAGCGGTTCGCTTCTGCGCTGACCAAGGCCCACTCAGAACGAGCTGCCGAGCTGAGGGAACGCGGTCACGCGCTACCCGGAGCCGCCGTCGCGTTGGATGCTCTGTGCGCGATACCCGACGTCGTGCAAACCGTCTTAACGGGCAATGTCCGCATGGTCGCGGAGATAAAGCTCCAGGTGTTCGGCCTCGACAGGCATATCCGCTGGGACATCGGCGCTTTCGGAGAGGATGACGACACACGGGCCGAGTTGGTGCGTATCGCCTTGCGTCGAGCGACGACAGCGTTCGGGGAACCGGTCACGTCTCGTAATGCTGTACTCATCGGAGACACTCCGGCCGATGTCGAAGCGGCCCTCGCGAATGGGGTCCCGGTGGTCGCGGTGGCATCGGGGCGAAGCTCTAGCGATGATCTGCGCGAAGCGGGAGCGGTGCACGTCCTGCAAAGCTTGGAGGACGTTGATGCGCTCGTTGCCCTGCTCCTGGGGTGACGTTTGCGTGCCCGTCCTAAGACCGTGTCCTATGTGGTGAGCCGGATGAACCTCTTGTAGCAGCACAGTGCGGCGGCCAGGCCGAGAAAGGCCAGGTAGTTGCCGGAGTAGCGTTCGTAGCGGATGGTGAGTCGTCGATAGCCGGTCAGCCAGGACATGGTCCGCTCGATCACCCAGCGATGTCGGCCTAATCGCTGGCTGGACTCGACTCCCTTGCGGGCGATGCGAACCGCGATGCGCTTGCCGCGTAGCCATCGACGCAGGTCATCGCGATCATATGCCTTGTCCGCGTGGAGCTTTCCGGGCTTGATGTGCTGGCCGTGGCGAGGGTCGCGTCTCGTTTGGAGCTCGGTCACGATGGGCTTGAGGCCCTCGCTGTCGTGGGTGTTGCCAGATGAGACACCGACCACGACGGGCAGTCCGGACCGGTCGGACAGGATATGCATCTTCGAACCCGGCTTGCCCCGGTCCACGGGGCTCGGACCTGTATGTTCGCCCCCCTTTTAGCCCGAACGTGGGCGGAGTCGAGTACGACTCGGGACAGGTCGAGCAGGTCGGCGGCAGCAAGTTTGCCGAGCACGGCCTGGTGCAGCTTGGCCCACACTCCAGCCCGCGACCAGATCAGAAAGCGGCGATGCGCGGTGGACTTCGATACCCCGAAACACGGCGGCAGGGCCCGCCACGCGCACCCGCTCACCAGCACGTAGACGATGGCCGCGAACACCGCTTCATCAGGCGCGTTCTGCGTGCCACCGCCCTGCGGACGTACCCGTGCCGGCGGCAACAACGGGCGAACGATCTCCCACAACCCGTCCGGGACAATCCACTCCCACTCGTTCCTTCCCATGCCCTCTTAACGTCCGGCTCACCACATAGGACACGGTCTAAGGTCGTGACTCATTTGGGTGTTGATCGTTGAATCGGTCGTGGATGCGTTCCTTCAACGGCTGGTGCCGGATGAGTTGTGGGAGTTGTTCCAGCGGGTGGTCCCGCCGGCGCCGACGCGACCGCAAGGTGGCGGGCGGCGACGGGTAGACGACCGGACGATTCTGGCGGCGATCGTGTACGTGGCGACCACCGGATGCGCCTGGCGTCAGTTGCCCCCGGTCTTCGGCGCCTCCTGGCAGACCGTGCACCGCCGCTTCACCGAGTGGAGTACCGCGCGGGTGTGGGCCAAGCTGTACCGGATCCTGCTGGACGAACTCGGCGCCCGGGGCGAGCTGGACTGGTCGCGGTGCGCGATCGACTCGGTCAGCGTCCGGGCGGTCAAAGGGGGGAGCTGACAGGCCCGAATCCTGTCGATCGCGGCAAGAAAGGGTCGAAGATCCACCTCATCGCCGAACGGACCGGTCTGCCGCTGGCTGTCGCGATCAGCGCCGCCAACGTTCACGACAGCCTGGCGCTGGAGCCGCTGGTGCGGTCGATTCCACCGATCCGTTCCCGTCGCGGACCCCGGCGGCGGCGACCCGGCAAGCTCCACGGCGACAAGGGCTACGACTACCCGCACCTGCGCGCCTTCCTGCGCGGCCGGGGCATCATCCCCCGCATCGCCCGCCGCGGGATCGAGTCCAGCCAGCGCCTGGGACGCCACCGCTGGGTGGTGGAGCGCACGGTCTCCTGGCTGGCCGGCTGCCGCCGCTTACACCGGCGCTATGAACGCCGGGCCGACCACTTCGCAGCCTTCGTCGCCATCGCCGCAGCCCTTATTTGCTACCGCCGACTCACCAAATGAGTCACTGTCTAACTGGAGCGCAAGGAGGTCAAGGCGAAGTGATCGGCAACCCGTGGTCGGCGATATGGACCCGCCGCGGATTGAGGACGCGGCACAGAGTTGGAAGTGCTGGCTGGCCTGGTTGTTGGTGATGCGGGTGATGTCGAGCAGGGGACTGGGGCGGGCGTCGGCCTGGAACCGGATCCGCCTCTCATCTGCCACCCGGTGCAGCAGCCACCGGTTGGACTTACCGTCTCGGATGACGCGCTCAGCGGTCAGGACGGACACGCTCGGCAGGAGTCGTAGTTGTCGGCCGCGTCTTCGATGCGGTAAGGATCCGATGTGTTCTCGGACCCGGATAGTCGCGGGATGGGCGGCGAGGCTCGCTCGTACACTCAATTCTGGCGCCCGAGTGGGAGAGCGAGTTGTGAATCGTGGTGACCTAGGTGATCGTTTCTGAAGCACTTACACGTACTATTTGCATTATTGGTGCAACTGTCCGCTTCTTTGAAAGTGCTCAAAATCGGCTTGATCGCGTGATAAACCTGCAGGTCGTCGAGTGTGCTCCCCGCGCACGCGGGGATGGTCCCAGCGCGACAGTGGCGACGATGCTGAGGGGCACGTGCTCCCCGCGCACGCGGGGATGGTCCCATCTGCTGCTGGACGCGCTGGGCCTCGTCGAGGTGCTCCCCGCGCACGCGGGGATGGTCCCCTCGCCGTCCGGGTCGTCGACCTCCCACGTGTGCTCCCCGCGCACGCGGGGATGGTCCTCGTGGTGCAGGTACGGCCCCATGGTGTAACAGGTGCTCCCCGCGCACGCGGGGATGGTCCCTACGCGACGGCACCGGCAGCAGCCGCGGCCGGGTGCTCCCCGCGCACGCGGGGATGGTCCCGTGCTGCTCATGCTGTCAGTCGCCGGGCATGAGTGCTCCCCGCGCACGCGGGGATGGTCCCAAGGGCGAGGAGGCCGAGTCGGACCGCTCGCCGTGCTCCCCGCGCACGCGGGGATGGTCCCCTGCTGTACGGCGCCGGGCAGTCGATGATGCAGTGCTCCCCGCGCACGCGGGGATGGTCCCATGATCAAGGCGTACAGCAGACCGGCGATCTCGTGCTCCCTGCGCACGCGGGGATGGTCCCGTCTACACCTACGACGAGGACGGCAAGGACCTGTGCTCCCCGCGCACGCGAGGATGGTCCCTGGAGCGCATCCGCGCCCAGTACGAGCGGACCGTGCTCCCCGTGCGCGCGGGGATGGTCCCTTCCAGAAGGCGACGGTGGCGCTGGTCGTGGCGTGCTCCCCGTGCACGCGGGGATGGCCCCCCGGGCAGCAGCGGCAGCCAGGTCACCAGGTGGTGCTCCCCGTGCACGCGGGGATGGTCCCTACCCTCGTCCCGACTCAACGGACCAGCGAGCGTGCTCACCGCGCACGCGGGGATGGTCAGAACGGGCCGGAAACGCTGTCTTTGATCGCATCATCATTGCGCCCGCCAGGTGAGCTTCGGCTCGACGCGGCTGACTGCCCCGCGTTCCGCAGATGTGTAGCGAGAAAAACACATGAATCAGGGGTGTGAGCTGCGGAAACGCTTGCGGGCACGCTGATGCGGCGTGTCACTAG
>NZ_JBITHT010000019.1:0-28665 GCF_044458265.1 Nonomuraea sp. NPDC050478
GTGACACGCCGCATCAGCGTGCCCGCAAGCGTTTCCGCAGCTCACACCCCTGATTCATGTGTTTTTCTCGCTACACATCTGCGGAACGCGGGTGACGCCCGCGGCCTCTACGCCCCGGCGTCGGCGCCCGCGCACCCTCTCCGCCATCCGCCTGCTGGTGCTGCGCCTGGCCCGGGAGAATCCCTCCGGGGGTACCGGCGCATCGACGGTGAGCTGGCCGGGCTCGGCGTCACGGTCGCCGCCTCCACCGTGTGGGAGATCATGAGGGTCCACGGCATCGACCCGTCGCCCGAGCGACAGCACACCGCCTGGGCCGATTTCTTACGCAGCCAGGCGGACGCCCTGCTGGCATGTGACTTCTTCGAAGTCCGCGCCCTGACTGGGGCCCGGCTGTACGTCTTCGCCGTCATCGAGCGCGCCACCCGGCGCATCCGGATCCTCGGCGCCACCGCGCATTCCACCGGCCAGTGGGCCGCCCAACTCGGCCGGAACCTCGTCATGGACCTGCAGGAGACGGGCAGCACGGCCAGGTTCCTCATCCGCGACCGCGATGCCAACTTCACCGTGGCCTTCGACGCCGTGCTGCCGATGCCGGACTTCACGTCGTCACGACCGGCATCCGGATCCACCGGATAAATGCGATCATGGAGCGGTGGATTCAGACCTGCCGGCGCGAACTGCTGGACCGTACCTTGATCTGGAACCAGCGCCATCTGCTTCATGTCCTGCGCGAGTTCGAGGTGTTCTACAACGGTCACCGGCCGCACCGGGCCCTCCGGCAGGCCGCTCCGCTCCGGCCGCTCCCCGGCCTGGGAGCCGACCCAGCCCCGATCACCCGACTCGACATCCGCCGACATGATCGACTCGGTGGTGTCCTCAGGGAGTACCGGCATCCTGCTTGACCTGGACGGATGAGTTTTCGGCACCCGCATCTACTATGCTACGTCTGCTATCCCATATTCTGAGAGAATAAGTCGACATATCGACTCAGCTCTATTTGGCTTGCTGTAGCGTGGACGAGGCATTCTGTGTCACCTCTTTGAGGGAGAGGTGTGGTCGGATAGAAGCTCGGCCAATCTGCAATTACCATCTTCTCGATTGCATAAGCCTGCCAGCGAGGCACTTCAATTGCTTGCAGAACGACTCCGCCATGCCGTTCGTGGTCTCGCAACCTAGCGAATAGGCCAATTCCTACTTTGACGAACGCTTCGCCGTGCCAATCTGGGAAATCAATTAAGTAGATGTAAGTTGGGCTTTCATCTCCGAGGGGCAGTCTACCAAGGTTTATGAAAATGCGTTCTCCATGCTGATGGTCAATGCCGCAGGCATAGTATGGCAGGTACTCTGCGCCCCGCTGTGCATCCAGAATGGGGTCTATATAGGGTAGCGTCGCGAGTATCGGTTCGAGCTTATCAATAAAAAGCATTTCCTTCCTCTTTTTGTTCGCTTCCTCCAATGTGCAGGGGCAACGTGCGGGCGGCCCTGCTATCGCAGTGTTGTACATCCGGCGCCGGCCGCAGAGCTTGCATAGCCCGATAATCATCGGGTACAGGTCGCCTAAATCACGACGAACCTCTACCCTTTCCTCCTGTAGGCAAGAAGCATTCGTCTCGTGATCCTTGTATAATTTCGGGATAGAAATTCGTCTTTTCACTTGTTCCGCTCTAATTTGTAAGGTTGAAGTGATCGTAGGCCACGGGCCAGGTTTTCTTGCTGATGGCAGCGCGCCATCTTGTCGCCGACCTGTGCCTCCCGTGACCTGGGCCGTAGACCTCGGCAACTGAGCTGCCTTGGGACTGCGGTCGCTTCACTTGGCCTAATGCCAAGGCGCCGGCATTGGCGTCCAGACCTCGGGAAGCAGGACAGGGTGCGGTGTATCGTGTCATCGCACCTTGTCGAGCAGATTCTGAATCGTGCTGGGTAGTCGATCGTCGACAGCGGCGGCCCGAACAAGATGATTGAGGTTCTTGTACCACCTCATACGAACCTGGTTGGATGTTTCGCGAGTCATCTGCGCGATCCGTTGTTCGAGGTAGTCGATGTCCCCAGGAAGTTTTGCTTTAGTGGATCGTCGGCTGCTGGGAAAGTCGGTCTCGGGAAGTAGGCGGTCAGAAGGTATCCAGCTGATTCGTTCATCGGTCATGGCCGCGTTAACGGAGAAGTAGCATCCCATCTCGACTGCAGTAAGGATCTCTTGCTGTGTGCCGTTGAACCAGTGCAGTATGGCCCCTCGCTGTGGATAGCGGGCGAGCGCAGTGAGGACGTCTCCCGTTCGTCCGGTGCTGTGGATGGACAGCAGCACGGGTTGGGCAGTGCAGGCCTGGAGGATCGTTTCGAAGGCTTTTTGCTGCGGCCCCAGCGCTGATCCTCGGTCTAGCCCGATTTCGCCGATGAGCAGATGCTCGTTGAGGGCATGATGAATACGCTCGGCTGTGATCTGTGTTGCGGTCGCCTTTAGCCCTGGATGGGCTCCGTATCCCCAGATGATTGTCTGATCGCGGCGCCGTGCGGCCACGGCGGCTTCGGCGGGGCCGCGGGTCATGGCGAAGAGTATGGCGCCTTGTAGGGCGGCGATCTGGGATGTGGTGACGTCGGGAGCGATGTGGGCGTGGCAGTCCAGCCTGGGCAGATCAGGAGACGGGGACACGTCGAAGTTCCTCTAATCCTCGATGGCAGATGGCGAGCACAGCGTCGAAGTCGGTGTTGGGCGGCCATAGCCCCGATGCGAGGACGCGGATATCGTCGAAGCCAGCCTCGGTTGCGTAGCGCCAGGCGGCGATGTCGTGACGGCGGTGGTGGACGAAGGTCTGCTTGGCGTCACCGGTGAGGGTATCAATGAGATAGGTGGTTTTGTCGGGACGGTCAGCCGCGATGAAGGCACCACGTCGTACGAGACAGGCAATACAAAGCCCGCAGTTCAGGTTAGGATTGCCGCCCTTGGGACGGCCGGCGTTGGGCTTGGCGCAGGATAATGTGATCGCGGCTAACTGTCCATCCTCCGTCGAATGCGGACGTAGTGCTGCTGCTACAAGCTCCCCCTTCGTCAGGATCGCGTGCGGATTGTGCACAATGATCGAGTCCAGAGACAACTCGCGCAGCAACCCATGCAAGGCGTAAAAAGTCCAGGGGTGTGTGGAGCGTGTGGTGAGTGGGCCACCGCGCGACGGTTCCAGGGGAGGGTTGATGCTGGTGAATCCGTTCTCCGGGACCAAGACCTTGCCGGCGCCGAGGCCCGACGCCGCGGCGATCGCCATGGCCATGAAGAGCAGCGACCTTGTACGTGGGGTGCGTTCCCGTACGTCTGTGGTGGGCCGTAGCACGTAGCGACGGTAGCTGAGTCCTGGCTGACGTGTCCGTAGTTGGTCATGGATGAGGCGCTGGGCGCGGCTGACGGCGTTCGCGCTGTCCACGTGTCCGAGGAACACAGTCGACTCGGCCTGGTCGAGGCACAGTAGGGCGCCGCAGAGAGAATCTAAACCGCCAGACATAAGGCTCACCGTCTGCACGGGGTGGATCTTCACGGCGGGCTTCGCAGATTTGGTGGTGGGCTGAGCTTTCAGTATTTCCAGTGTCCAGGTGTCACCGGTGAGCCAGTGCAGCAGATCGACTGCGGCGTCCAGGGCGGCCTGGGTCCACGTCTCTGGAGCGTCCAGGTGGACGCTGAGGCGAAGTTCCCGGTGCAGGGTTCGAGCTGGACGCGAGGTGGTACGGTCCGCAATGTATGCGGCGGCCACGATACGGAGCAGGTCTGCGGCGGTGTTCGCCGGATCCCCAAGCTCTGCCAGGCTCCAACCGAGGCCTGTCTGCATCGTGTCAGTCTCGCCGGGCGTGCTCGGCCATTCGTAGGCAGTGGATGTCCGGCGTTGGGGTGTCGCCCCGTGTGGGAGCAGCTCGATGGCAGTCATTCAGCCCCCCGCATTCGGAAGACCTGGAAGATTTTGCCGGCGAGGCCCGTGGCGTAGTCCACGAAGCCCTGCGCGCTGATCTTCGCCTTGTCCCTCAACCGCAGCGCAGTCACGCTGGCGCGCAGGTACTTCTTCGCTTTTTCCTCGATCTGTTTGGCTCGCTGCGGGGTCACCGTGTTGGTACGCCGCTGCGAGGTCAGCTCGACGAGTACCTGTTCGTAAGCCAGATTCTGCAGGAACGTCTCCATGGTCTGCTCCGGGCTCATTTCCTGCTTGGCCTTCTGAACTTCGACCATGGTTCGTAGCGCAGCCGCGGCAAGGGCGACCTCATCGGGGTGGCTGGGTGCGCCGAGCAGGGCATTGACGATGTAGGTGCACTGCTCGCGGCCGGGGGGCAGGGACCTGATGTGGTCGACGTCGAGTCCGAGCTCGGTGAGGATGGCTGCGTTGCCAGTACGGAGGGCGTGCGCACCCGCTACTGCTGCCGCTCCCCGGGCTGCCTGCCGCCCAAGGTCACGTCTGCCGCCGCCGGTGGAGCCAGTGCTGCTGGAAGACCCGAGGCCGTCGCCCCTTCGCCGAGTGAGGCGAAGCGCCGGAAGTGAGAACGAGGTGGGGCCTCTGACCTGGCCTGGAGACTTGGCTAGCGCCGCCATGAAGTCGTTGACGAAGTTCTCGATCTGTGCTGGCGATGGACCTGCGTCGCCCGTGTTGGCCGCGTCGGCGTAGGAATCGTGAACGGTGTCCCATGAGTTGGCGCCGCTGCCGCCATAGGCCCCGGAGGTTCCCACTACTCGCCCAGTTCCGCGTGCGCTGCGCTGACGAGGTCAGGATCCACACCGTCTGCATGCATGATGTGCCGGAGTACGTCGGGCAATGCCATGAGATACGGCGCGTGGTGCACCTGGAGGATCGTCAGCACAGCAGGGAGTCGGAACGTACGACCGATCGCATCCGCGTGCATGGGCAATTTGCTGGCAATTGTCGTCAAGGAGTGGATCACGTGATCGGGATCGTTCACTCGAGTCAGCTGCTCGTACAGGCCATTGATGATCACAGCCTGCTCATCGACCTCCAGGGCGGCCAGATCCTCAAGGGCAGCCGCGCGGGTAGAGTCCGATGCGTGCGACAGTTGCTCGATCAGCTCCAATTGCCTGGCGTTGATCGCGCCCCCGAACCGTACGTCGCTGTGCAGGGTAGCTGCCACGCTTAGGTAGCGTTCGATCTCTGAACCTCGGCCCGCCAGGTAGGGCTCCGTAGCCGCCCACAGCCGGGTGGCCTCGCCGACGCCCTCAGGCGGCTTCGGCGCCTCACCTCGAGCCCACTCCTCCCAGGAGGTCACCAGCGCTGCGCGTTCACCCGCGGAGAGCTGGGTCAGCAACTGGAACTCCGAAAGGTAGCGCAGCTCCAGCAAGTACAACTTAAGCAGCACATCCACGGTTAGACCGGCGCCGGCGGCGTAAGCGAGATGGTTACGCACGGCGAAGGCGTTGAGGAATCGCTTGATCGCCCGAGGGCTGCGCCAGACGTCTGCTGACAAGCCTCTCGCGATACTGGCTGCGAGAACCAGATGTTGTGCTGATGGGCCCGGCCTGGTTCCATCTCCGGCCACCACGTAAGGTGCCGTCCCGGCCTGACGGCGCTCGTTGCAGGCGGCAATGACCTCGGTGAGTTGCTGACCAGTCAGCTCGCTCGCGTTACGGCACAGCAACAGCGCGATGTACGCCTCAGCCTGCTCGACCGACAGCAGGGGCAGCGAGATCGGCAGCTGCACGATCTTCTCCGTGTACAGCTTGGCGAAGCCGCCCTTGGCGGCACCTTGTATCTGTACGTCGATCGCGGCCCGGATCAAGTCCTCATCGGCGGCGATGACGAAGGCCATCTTCTTCACTGACAGGAACAGCTTGATGGCCTCCAGCGTGCCCATGATCGTTGGTGGCAGGCATCGGTCAAGGTCGTCAACCAGAACGACCACCTTGGTGATCCCCTTGACCTCCTTCATCAGGCTGCTGAACTGGTCGCGAAAGCCTGCCATACCTTGGGGACCCTCGCCGCCTTCAGCGGTTTCCTTCGGCTTTGGCGTCAACGCGTCCACGAGGTCGGGGAGATTGGGAGAGAGCGTGACCGCACTGGTAAGGAGAACCTGTGCGACGCGGCCCCAAGCGATACGTCGCCGAAGGTCATTCAGTTTGACGAGCGCCTTTTCCCGGACCTCCAGCTCCGTCTCGTCCTGCTCGACACGGTGTTGAAGCTCGTTGAGAACTTGGGCGATGAGTGTGCCGCGCACGTCATCCGTATTCTCGAACTCCCATGGGTCCACCCGCACGACCACTACGTGGCCCACTCTCGACAGCTGCGCGTCGATCAGGTTCAGGGCGGTGGACTTTCCGCCGCCCCAGGCGCTGTGAATGCCCACGGTCACGGGGTCGAGGCCACCGGACGTTACGACCCGCGTGACAACGCTGGCCACGGCATCCACGCCGAGGAGATCTTCCTCTGCGGGGTTGTCATCGAAGAGGGGTACCGATGTCGCTAGATCATCCACAGGCATCTCACATTGATCAGGGGGCGCAGATGAGACGGTGAATAGCCCCTCAGGATAGGGCTACTTCCGATGGAGTGACTCGCCGCCACGCCGAACTGCTACCGACATGTCTGATCGTTATCAGGCAATCAGGGAGAGTCGAGGCATCATGCTTGCCGCGAGCGATGGGGGCCAGTCAGTCGAGGCGAGGTGTTTCAGAGGAAATGAGCCAGATCGGGTCTGATGCGCCCATTAGCTGCGAGTGAGAGGTGTGGTGGATCTTGTCGTAGTTGGCGTCAGGTCAAAACTTGGGCCTAGTGGGCGGTCTTCAGCCCAGCGCGGATCGTCTCGCCGCGGTCGCGATGCTCGTCATCGAGCGTGACGTAGCCGATGCCTTCGTACTCCCCACCTCGTTGGAGAACGTGCGCATTGCGTCCCGCTCGGTCTCCAGCTCGCCCGCGCCGGTGGTCTTGTCCAGGTGCGGGTAGAAGCGCCCGAACAGGAGCACGATCCAACCTGGTCGCTTGGCATGTCGGGGCGGGCGAAGTGCTGGCGACGTGGGCGTCGGCCATGAACACCCGGGTGGCTATGTAGGTCATCTGCGGTCCGTTGCTACAACGGCATGGCCTTCCACCTCCTGTCGAGGGTGATAGGACATGACGTCTAGGGCACGGGTGTGTTTACGAACCATTCCGCTCGGGCAAGTAGTTCGTCGAAGGTAAGGACTTCCGGCTCCGCCGTGTTGCGACGGTAGAGCTCGAAGGAGCGGATTTTCTCCTGGTGGTCGCCGCCAGCCTGGCCGATCAGCTGCTGGAGCTGTCCGATGATGAGGAATGAGCGAGGGCGCACCAGGTAGGAGTGATCGTCAGGGAAGACGCTCCCGTCAGGGGCGAGGCTTTCGAGCCGATCGCCGAGATCGCGGACGGCTCGATGAACGGTTCCTTGAGCCTGTGCCACACCTCCGGCCAGTTCCTTGGACGGGGCCCAGCATCCGGATCTGTACGCATCGGTCGCGAGCAGTTCGGTCTTGTGGGTCTTGAACTCGGCGAATACGAGCGACTTGATACGGCCCGCCGTACGGAGCAGGGCATCCGCGCGCTTCCCCGGGCCCGAGATGGATGATCCGGCCACGACCTGCTCAAGCTTCTCGTGGCTCCAGGACGTCAGCAGCTGGCCGGCAAGGGAGACACCGAGGATCCATGAGTTCTCTTCGAAGAAGCGCTGCCACACCGACTCCGCCCTGCGATCGGTGCTCCGAGCGCGTTCGGCTTCGAAGTAGACGTCGTCATGGAGCAGCTTCCGGAAGCGCTCGACCTGCTGGCGACGGTGAGCGATGGCGATGATGTCACGGGCGGTCTCGTCGTCGGTGATGAGTTTCCGGAAGCGTTCAGGATCCCTTTTGTAGATGGCCAGCATGGATGTCGCATCAGCGAACAGGTCACGGACGAGTGCGTCATCGATACGCTCCGTGGTACGGCCCACAACGGGGACGTAATCAAGATTGCGAATGAGCTCCAGGAGCCGTTCCGCGTCAGCTCCATCCAGCCGCAGGGCCGTCTTGACCGGCCTCTTCGTGGTCGGAACCCGCTGGATGATGATGCTCTTGACGTGTTGGCTTCCGGGCTCCTCGATCAGCAGAAGCTTGATCTGCGCGCGTCCGTGCTCACCGTCGATGATGGTCCATTCGCGTCCGTCGTACTTCGCGCTGGTCTGGGGGCCGTCGAAGACCTTATAGACGAACCTGGCCTTTTCTGGGCGACTGAAGGTGCGTGACAGGTATGTGCGTTCGGGTCTGCGGCGACGCGCGTACATCGTCTCTGTGTTCGGGTCCTCTTCGGCCCACGGAAGCTCGCCGCCCCAGTTCTCGGGCCCGAACTCGTCGATCTCGCTGTTCATAGCTGTTCCTGTTGATGTTGGGCATGTGCTGCGCCGCCATCAGCGGCATCGCGGACAGCGGCGGTGTGGGGCGTACTCGTGAAGCGTTGATCCACGGTGATGGTGGCGCGGTGGCTGCCGCGCCACCATCCGACGTCAGGCCACGTGGACCGTCGCCGAATCGAGAATGACGGTGTCCGGGACCGAGGTGTACAGCCGCCAGTTGAGCGCGCCGCGGCGGGAGACGACGGTGACATGCACGCCCCGGCCGATGAGCCAGACGGCCAGGTCGGCGAAGTAGCCGTCGCCGGAACCGATGACAACCCGGCTGAAGCGCTGGTCGAGGTGGTCTTCGAGGGCTGTCTCGACCAGCGCCCGGTCTGCGCCGTCGGGGCCGGAGAGGGTGAGCAACTGTACGCCCTGGAGTGCGATGCCGGCCGAAACCAGTGAACGAGGGTTGACCGCGGCGATGAACTGGTCCATCCGCCCGATCGGGACCGCCGTCCGGTAGAGCTGCATGGTCGCAGTCACCTCCAAGGCGCCGGGACGGGTGGAGGCCGTCAGGTTCTCGATGTCCAGCAGGTGTACGGCCCGCGTCCGGTAGAAGGCATGCCTGAAGTGCTGCCTACGGCGTGTGCTGCGCCGCTGAGTGGAATGGAGCCGGTCGGTGCGCATGGGGGAGCTCACGTGTCATTGGTCCTTCCGTGAGGACGAGCGTCGTGTGCGCTTACGTTCATTAGAGCACGTGTTGATAGAATCGACCAACAAGTTTCGAGACGTTGCTCTCGGAGCTGCTATTGGAGTACAGTCCTGTCGACACGGCAGCGGAGAAGGGGCCTCAAGTGGATCGGAACGTCGAGGTGACGGCCGCTGACATCGCTCGTCTGGCGGATGTCGGTCGGGCGGCGGTGAGCAACTGGCGCCGCCGCCACGAGGATTTCCCCGAGCCCGTCGGAGGGACCGCTACCAGCCCTTCCTTCTCCTTGGAGGAGATCAAGCAATGGCTGCTTTCTCACACGGAGAAGGGCAGACGGCTTCCCCAGCGAGAATGGTTCTGGCAGGACCTGCGTGGGGAAGTGGACGAGGAGAATCTCGCCGTGATGCTCGCCGATCTCGGTGCTTTCCTCATCTACCTGGACCGGGAAAGCCCAGACTGGGCAGCTCTTTCGGCCAAGAGTGACTCGGTCGTCGCGAAGGCGCTTCCTGCCCGGGTGCATGCAGCATGCGAGGGGCCGCTGGAGGACCCTCCACCGCCGACCTCGCTGGTGGAGGGTCGAATCCCGCTCCTCCGTCGACTAGCTGATCTCGCAGCTGCCGATGGAGTCCGGGAGACGTTCGATTTCCTACGGGAACGCTATTTTGAACTGCACACCAAGCGGACCTACGCCACGCCCGAGCCTGTCGCCCGTCTCATGGCCGAGCTCAGCAGATCTTCTGCAGAGTTCGTGCTTGATCCCGCCTGCGGATCCGGGGCGTTGCTGAGAGCTTTTCATGACCAACCCGGGAGCAGCGTCAACCTACTCCTAGGGCAAGATGTAGACGAGGCGACCGCCCGGCTCACCGCCGTCTACCTCGCCCTCCACGCTGACAATGTCGCGATCAGCTGCGGTGATTCTCTTCGCGGTGATGCGTTCGCGGGCACGCTGGTGGATGCCGTTGTGTGCTATCCGCCTTTTAACGACCGCGCTTGGGGATACGAGGAGTTGGCCGCCGACCCTCGTTGGGAGTACGGCCTGCCACCACGGATGGAATCAGAGCTCGCCTGGGTTCAGCATGCTCTCGCCCACCTCAAATCCGGTGGTACGGCTGTCATGCTCATGCCGCCCGCCTCGGCCAACCGCAAATCTGGCCGGCGTATCCGTGCTCAGCTGATCCGCCGCGGTGCGCTTCGAGCAGTGATCACACTCCCGCTCGGAGCCGTTCCCAACATGGCGGTCGCCCTGAACGTGTGGGTGCTTCGCAAACCCCATGACTCCCGCACCCCGAGCCACGTGTTGATGGTCGACACCTCTACCTGGCCAGAGGACTTCGTCCGAGTCGCTGCAAGTGCTTGGGGTCGCTTCGACCGCGGCGATGAGGCAGACGAGCCGACCGTCAGTCGTGCCGTCCCGGTAATCGAGGTGCTCGATGACGAGGTCGACCTCACCCCGGCACGGTACCTGTCGGTGTCGGCGGAAGACCTCGCGCCCGAACGTGTCACGGGACGACGGATCCGAGTGAAAGACCTTCTGCACCTCGCAGCCGATCTGCTGCCAGACGTCGAGTCGGCTCCAGAGGATCAGAGCTTCCCAATGGTCCCGCTCACGGAGCTCGTACGGCGCGGCATGTTGACGCTTCACCACCAAGCCTTGGCGAAGTCCGTCGAAGAGTCCGGCGTGCCGGACGGGCTGACGGTCCTCATGCCAGACGACGTCATCGACGATCGGCCACCGACCGGGCTCACCCCACGTATCCCCGTGCAACAGGAGATCATGACGCAACCCGGTGATGTGGTCGTCCCGCACATGGTAAATCGGCCTGTGGCGCGGGTGGTCAAGGAAGGCGGGGCGGTTCTCGGTCCGCGTATCTCCTTGCTCCGCGTCGATCCGGACCAGCTTGATCCCCATTTCTTGGCTGGCTTCGTGGTCAGCTCGGTCAATGCGCGCAATTACGTCACCATGGCGAGCCGGGCTCAGGTAGACGTGCGCCGCGCGGACATCCCGCTTCTCCCGATCGAGCAGCAACGCAGGTATGGCGAGGCGTTCCGGAGACTGGCAGACTTCGAAGCTTCCCTGCGACAGATCGCTGATCTCGGCGAGGATCTGATTCAACTGGTATCCGATGGCCTGACGCACGGCAGCGTCCGGCCGGTCCATGAGAAGGGCGAACGGTGAGCAGCAACCACCAGAAGTACGCGGATTTCATCTGGTCGGTGGCCGACCTGCTGCGCGGTGACTACCGCCAGTCGGAGTACGGCAAGGTCATCCTCCCATTCACCGTGCTGCGCCGCCTCGACTGCGTGTTGGAGCCCACCAAGAAGGCGGTCCTCGCCAAAGCGAAGGAACTTAAGGACAGCACGCTGCCCGAGGGCGCCAAGGACCGGATGCTGAAGAACGCGTCAGGGACGAACTTCTACAACATCAGCGAGTTTGATTTCGGGAAGCTGACCGGCGACGCCGACAACGTCGCCGTCAACCTGCGCTCCTACATCGGCGGATTCTCGCCGGGCGCCGTGGAGGTTCTGGAGAAGTACCGCTTCGACGAGCAAATCACCCGGTTGGACGAGGCAGGGCTGCTCTGGCTGGTGCTCGGTAAGTTTGCTGAGATCGACCTGCACCCGGACGTGGTCGATAACCACCAGATGGGCTACGTCTTCGAGGAACTGATCCGGAAGTTCTCCGAGATCTCCAACGAGACCGCCGGTGAACACTTCACCCCGCGCGAGGTCATCCGGCTGATGGTCAACCTGCTAATGGCCCCCGACGACGAGGACGTGATGACGCCCGGCATCGTCCGCACCATCTATGACCCGGCCTGCGGGACGGGTGGCATCCTCTCAGCCGCCGAGGAGCACATTACCCGCCACAACTCGAAGGCCACGGTCAAGGTCTTCGGCCAGGAGCTCAACCCCGAGTCGTGGGCGATTTGCCGTTCGGACATGATGCTCAAGGGCCAGGATCCGTCAAAGATCGCCTTCGGCAACTCCTTTATCCAGGACGGCCACTCTGAAGGGCGCTTCGACTACCTGATGGCCAACCCGCCGTTCGGCGTGGAGTGGAAGAAGGTCCAGAAGCAGGTCGAGGACGAGCGCGACAATCTCGGCTGGGCCGGCCGCTTCGGCGCGGGCACGCCTCGGATCAACGACGGCTCGTTTCTATTCCTCCAACACATGATCTCTAAGATGAAGCCGGTGGAGCAGGGCGGCTCCCGGATCGCGATCGTCTTCAACGGCTCTCCGCTCTTCACCGGCGCGGCGGGGTCAGGGGAGTCGGAGATCCGCCGCTGGATTCTGGAGAACGACTGGCTGGAGGCTATCGTCGCCCTGCCCGATCAGCTCTTCTACAACACTGGCATCTCCACGTACTTCTGGATTCTGTCCAACCGTAAGGCGCCCGCGCTGAAGGACAAGGTGATCCTGCTCGATGGCCGGGAGTGCTGGGTCAAAATGCGCAAGTCACTCGGTGATAAGCGCAAGCTCATCCCGGACGAGCGGATCGCCGAGCTGGCCGCGATTTACAAGGATGCGCTAGCCATCGCGAACGATCCCGAGCACGAGCACCATGCCAAGGTGAAAGTCTTCCCGCGCCATGCGTTCGGCTACCAGCGGATCACGGTCGAGCGTCCACTCCGGCGGCGATTCGAGGTGACCGAGGAGACGGCGGACGTGGCGGCCGAAGCCAAGGCGGTGGTGAAGTTCGAGCAGCGGGATGCGCTTCTCGCGGCGCTGCAGTCATTGGCTGGTACGGCGTGCGGCACGAAGATGGAGTTCGCCGGGAAGCTGGACGCCGCTCTGGCCGAGCATGGCCTGAGCAAGCTGCCGGCGCCGGTGGAGAAGGCGGTGTGGGCGGAGGTGGCGGTCAGCGATCCTGAGGGCCAGCTTCAGACCGACCGAAAGAACAACCCTTTGCCGGATCCCGATCTCCGGGACAACGAGAACGTGCCGCTGACCTCGATGCACTCGACCCCGACGGAACTGGAGGCCGAGATCGAGGAGTACCTGAAGCGTGAAGTTCTGCCGCACGTTCCGGATGCCTGGGTGGACCACTCCAAGACGAAGATCGGCTTCGAGATCCCGTTTACACGGCATTTCTACGTCTACACGCCACCCCGCCCGCTGGAGGAGATCGACGCCGAACTCAAGGCGCTGGAGGCCGAGATTCAGGAGCTTCTCGGGGAGGTGACTCGATGACTGTCGTCTCGGACCTCGCTCCGTGGCTCGTGCAGTCGCGTTGGCCCACCGTGCCGATCAGGTACGTCGCGAAATTGGGCACTGGTCACACCCCGAGTCGCCAGCACCCGGAGTACTGGGAGGACTGCACGACACCCTGGATCACCCTGGCCGATGTCTGGCAGCTTCGAGACGGCACCCGGGACACCATCACGGAGACGAAGGAGAAGATCAGCCGCCTCGGCCTCGCGAACTCGGCGGCAGTTCTCCATCCAGCGGGAACAGTGATCCTCTCTCGTACGGCGTCGGTCGGCTTCTCCGCGATTATGGGGCACGACATGGCGACGAGCCAGGACTTCGCGACCTGGACGTGTGGACCGAAGTTGCTTCCTCGGTATCTTCTTCATGCTCTTCGGGCTATGGCTCCCGATCTCCGACGAGTGGCAGCCGGATCCACGCATAAGACGATCTATATGCCTGATATCGAGCAACTGCATATCCCTCTTCCTTCAATGGAGGAGCAGCAGCGCATCACTGACTTCCTCGATGTAAAGACTGCTCGTATCGATCGGATGATACTGCTACGACAAAATCAGGTTGAACTGACGGGGGAGCGCTCCACCGCTGAGATTGCCGATATTATCACCGGTGCGGCCGGCGATTTTGGGCTCGTCTCGATGCGTCGAACTGTTCGCCGTATTGAGCAAGGATGGAGCCCGCAGTGCGAGGATATGGAAGCACATCCTTCCGAATGGGCAGTTCTAAAGACCAGTGCAGTCAGTGGAGGAAGGTTCGATGCGATGCGACACAAGCGCCTTCCTGCCGATTTGTCGCCTAATTTGGATTACGTCATTCATGACGGTGATCTACTTATGACGAGGGGAAGTGGATCGGTGAATAATGTCGGTGTCGCTGCAATCGCCGACACTGGCGGGAGGAGGCTCTTGCTCAGCGATCTCCTTTACCGAATCCATCCTGATCGCGGGTGGTCTGCACGTTTCTTGGCCGCTGTCCTGCGAAGCGCTCCTGTTCGAGGGCAGGTTTCCTTGCTTCTTCGTGGACAATCTGGGCAGACGATCAAACTTCGCGGGGAAGACATCAAGGAAATTCAGGTTCCTGCAGCTCCAATCAATGTGCAGGAGAAGGTCGCGGATCAACTCACAGCCATCAGCGACGAGTCAGAATTCATGAAGAGTGCTCTCAGAAGAAGCGTTCAGCTTCTTGCTGAGCGAAAGCAGGCTTTGATCACAGCGGCGGTTACCGGACAGATTGATGTGGCGACGGCTTGTGGGGGCGGCATTTGAGATCCATAGACACGGGGCTCCGTCCGTCGGAGCGGGAGCCGTACCTCATCAGAAGGGAATGAGAGACATGGACGGTGCGTGCGGCGAGGCGCACTTGGTCGTGGTCGTGCTCTGAGAACGCTGGCTGCGCGAGCCTACACCGCTTACTGACGCCTCCTACGGCACCATTTGTCTGCTAATTAGGCCTGCTGCCTACTGGCCCCAAGGAGATTCTGATGAACGAGGTCAGCGGACCTGGGCGGCACTTCGGGAGTCCGATGCCCCGACGTCCTTAAGCAGGCAATGAGGCTCGGCCTGCTTCCCGGCCAGAGGGCCACAACCGATCGTTCGACCAGATACGTGCGGATGCCAGCGAGTGCTGCGCAGAGCACGTGGAGGAGGGAAAGCGACCATGCCCCCCGTGCACCATGAAAAGATCTTCGAAGACGCCATCGAATCAGCCCTTCTCTCGCGCGGTTGGATGAAGGGCGCGGGCGATCTCTACGACCACGCTCTCGGTCTGAACCCCACCGAGCTGCTGCACTTCGTACAGGCGACGCAGCCCAAGGAGTGGGCGCGTCTGGTCACCGCGCAGTCCGGGGACGACGCGTCCGCCATGCGACGCCTGGCGGACGTTGTGGCAAAGGCGATCGACGCCGACGGCGCACTGGAAGTGCTGCGGCACGGAGTGAAGGACCGGGGTATCACCTTCCGACTCGCCTACTTCAGGCCCGCGCACACCATCGCCGCCGACGCGCTGGAGCCGTACAGCAAGAACTTTCTCAGCGTTATCCGTCAGTTCCGTTACTCCACTACCTCCACCGATGCCCTTGACTTGGTGTTGTTCGTCAACGGCATTCCGATCGCAACGGCCGAACTGAAGAATGCTCTTACCGGCCAGACAGTGGAGGACGCCAAGGAGCAGTACCGCAAGGACCGAGACCCTAAGGAACTGCTGTTCGCCAGGCGCGCACTGGTCCATTTCGCGGTCGACCAGGATCTGGTGTTCGTCACCACGCGGCTGGCGAGGGAGAAGACCCGGTTCCTGCCGTTCAACATGGGCACCGGCGGGCCGGGCAACAAGGGTGGCGCGGGCAACCCGGACATCCCCGAGGGCGGCACCTACCGGACTGCGTACCTCTGGGAGCGGATCTGGCACCCCGACACCTGGATGGACTTGCTCAAGCGCTTCCTGCACGTCGAGGACGAGGACGTGAAGAAGGGCCGGGGCCGCAAGCCGTACTCCGGCAAGGCCCACAAACTGCCGCTGATCTTCCCGCGTTACCACCAGTGGGACGCGGTGCAGAAGCTGACCGCGCACGCCAAGAAGTACGGCTCCGGCCAGAACTATCTAGTGGAGCACTCGGCGGGCTCGGGAAAGTCGAACACGATCGCTTGGCTGGCGCACGCGCTGTCGAACCTGCATACCTCGGGCAGCCTGGTGGAGATCGACGAGTCCGCGCTGGCAAAGGGGTATCAGCCGAATCAGCCGGTGTTCGACAAGGTCATCGTGATCACTGACCGGGTGGTGCTGGATCGGCAGCTCCAGGAGACGATCTACCAGTTCGAGCACACGCCGGGCGTGGTCAAGCGGATCGACCAGAGCTCGTCCCAGCTCGCCGAGGCGCTCCAAGGCGAGACCGCCCGGGTCATCATCACCACGCTGCAGAAGTTCCCGCACATCTTGCACCAGGTCGAGGGCCTTCGCGGCAAGCGGTTCGCGGTAATCGTGGACGAGGCGCACTCGTCTCAGTCGGGCGAGGGCGCCGCAGCACTCAAGCGCGTGCTGCGCCGGCTCGGCAGTGACGACATTGACGAGGACGGCAACCTGCTGACCGCGAGCGCACTCGCCCGGGGCAGGCATGACAGCCTGTCCTACTTCGCGTTCACCGCAACGCCGAAGAATAAGACGCTCACCCTGTTCGGCACGCCAGGAGAGGACGGCAAGCCGCGCGCCGCCCATACTTACTCGATGCGACAAGCGATCGAGGAGGGCTTCATCCTCGACGTACTGAAGAACTACGTCACCTACAAGACGCTGTGGCGACTGATGAGCCAGGAGCCCGACGATCGCGAGGTGGAACGGCGTAAGGGACAGGCTCTGCTCGCCCGGTTCGCCGAGCTGCACCCCACCAGCATGCAGCAGCGGGCCCAAATCATCGTCGAGCACTTCCGCCGGCACACCGCGCCACAGATGGGCGGGCGGTCCAAGGCGATGGTGGTCACCCGCTCGCGGGAGCACGCGCTCCGGCTCGGGCAGGCGATCCGCGACTACGTCGAGCTCAACGGCTACGACAACTGCGGCACGCTCATCGCCTTTTCTCAGACGCTGAAGCTCAAGGACGAGCACGGGGTCGAGACCGAGTACACCGAGGCAGGCCTGAACGGGTTCGGAGAGAAGGAACTGCCGGACAGGTTCGCCTACTGCCGGGCCGACGACCGCTCACCGAACGCCGGGGAGAAGGCCGAGTACCGGATCCTGGTCGTGGCGGACAAATACCAGACCGGCTTCGACCAGCCGTTGCTGACCACGATGTACGTGGACAAGAAGTTGGCCGGCGTGGCGGCGGTCCAGACGCTGTCGCGGTTGAACCGCACACACCGGCTCAAGTCGCAGGGCGACATCTTCGTGCTGGACTTCGCCAACGAGGCTGAGGCCATCCAGGCGGAGTTCCAGCCGTACTTCGAGGGCACCGCCACCGAGGAGATCGATCCCAACCTGCTCCACCGGCGGGCGGCGGCCGTCTTGGGGCATGCCTTGCTCGTGGCCTCAGAGATGCAGGCCCTCGCTGAGGCATATCTTCAGGCGGAGCGGACTTCTGCGACGCAGCGTGACTGGGAGAAGGCGCACGCGGCGCTCTATCGCCATACCGAGCCCGCCGTGCGGCGCTTCGAGGAGCGGCAGCAGGAGGACCTGGCCAACGACAGCGACTCGGCCGAGCAGTTCCGGGCCGACCTGCGGGGCTACGTGCGGCTGTACGGTTTCCTGTCGCAGGTCGTGCCGTACACCGACGACGAGCTGGAGCGGCTCTACCTGTTCGGCAGGTTCCTGCTCAACCGGCTGCCGCGCAGGGAGGACCCGGCGGTGGACATCGGGGAGATCGACCTCACCCACCTGCGGATCAGCAAAACCGGCGAGCACGATGTCAGTCTGGCTCCGATTCCCGGGGGAGAGGTGACGCTCCCCGCCACTTCAGGTGCAGGTGGGGCGGCGGCCGAGCCCGAGATGACGTCGCTACGCGCCCTGATCGCCGCGGTCAACGACAAGTACGGTCTCGGCCTGTCGGAGTCCGATCAAATCTGGGTGGAGCAACAATTCGAGGAAGCCGTCGCAGACGAGTCGCTGAAGGTCGCCGCACTGGTCAATGATGAGGCGAACTTCGGAGAGGTCTTCGCTGACCACCTGGAGAAGGTCGTGGTCGACCGGCACACCGGGAACACCAATCTGGTGCAGCGCTTCTTCGACGACTCGCTCTTCCGCTCGCGGATAACCGAACTGGGCCGGAAGCAGGTTTATCGAATGATCAGGGAAAGCAGGGACATTCAGTGATATAAGCGTGATCGTGGATGCTGGGACGGTCATCGGCGATCGGTACGAGCTTGTCACCCGCCTGGGTGAGGGTGGCTACGGCGAAGTCTGGAAAGGGTTCGACCAGTCACTGGACCGGCACGTGGCTGTCAAGTTCGTCCGCCCGGAAAAGTTCCTCACGCCGGAGGAGCGTAAGGAGGCCGAGCAGCGATTCCGCCGGGAGGCCCGGGTCACGGCCCGGCTCCGGCATCCAGGCGTGCCTGTCGTCTATGACGTCGGCACCCTTAACGGATCGCACTTTCTGGTGATGGAACTGGTCGAGGGCTATCGCATCGACCATCTGATTGACGCGCACAATCCTCTGCCGGTGGCCTGGGCGGCGGCCATCGCTGCCCAGGTGTGCGCCGTACTGACCGTCGCCCATGCCCAGTCGCTCATCCACCGGGATCTGAAACCGGTGAACCTCATCCTGTGCGCGGACGGCACAGTCAAAGTGCTCGACTTCGGCATCGTTGCCATGCTGGACGCGCCGAGCGCAACGAAGATCACTCGGGCGGGGCATGGCGTGGGAACCTACTTCTACATGCCCTCCGAGCAGGCCATAACCGGGAAGGCGGACGCGCGAAGCGATCTGTACGCGCTCGGCTGCGTACTTCACGAGTTGCTGGCGGGCGAGAGGGTTTTCCAGTCCGCGATCGCGCAGGCGGAGATGGCGCGTCACTACTCCGAGCCACCCCCGCCGCTGCGGTCGCTGCGCCCGGATGTGCCCACTGGTATCGAGCAACTCGTCCTGTCGCTGCTGGCCAAGAATCCCGCTGACCGGCCGGCCTCCGCCGCGGAGGTCTACGAGCGGTTACTACCTCATGTCGTCGCGCTGCCGCCACTGCCTGGTACGACGGTGGTAGCACCATTTCCGGACCCGGGCCGTATGTACGCGGCGGTGGTCGAGCGGATCGCGGAGACCGCCCTGGTTGGCCCCCCGGTTCCGGCTTCGTCACCGGCACCTACCCCTCGCCTGTCGAAGGGGGACCTGGTCGCGGCCAAGGGGCGAGCCGAGGAACTCGCCTTGGCCGGACGACTCAGTCAGGCGGTCGAAATTCTCGAAGAAGCCGTCAGGGCCGGTGAGGCGCTCGTGGGGGAGCGGCAGCTGGTGATCGCATTGCGGATGGACCTGGCGAACGCCCGATTCGCCGCCCGCGACTACGTCGCGGCGCTGGACGATTTCGACGAACTTCTGCCCGTGCTCACGGAGATGCTCGGCGCAGATCACCAGGCAGTCCTCGGCTGCCGCTACAACCAAACGCTCAGCCTGGTGGCTCTCGGAAGGGATGAGGATGCGCTGGACAAGATGGCAGCCCTGCTCGCGGATGTGCAAGCTGCGGTGGGTGAGCACGATGTCCTCGCGTTGGAACTTCGCCGTGAAGCTGCCGAGCTGATGGCGAGGATGGGTGACCATCAAGGGGCTCGTGCCTATCTGCATGCGCTACTGCCGGACATGGTCGCTATCCTGGGAGCGGACAATCCGGAGACCGAGCACGTACGCGCGCTGCTGGGGAACCTGGACCGGCTCAGTGATTAACTCGCGATCGTCATCAAGGCTTCGTGGATCGACGGTCTCAGCCTCGGACTCTTCGTAGAAACGGGCGGTCAGCGGATCATCCAGCGGTGGTGGTGCGGCAAGCAGAGCGGGCCAGTAGCGAGCGATGGAGTCGCGGAGTTGGAACTGCGTAGCGGCATATGCCTAGATGGCTCGGATTTGCGCGCAAGTGGTGCCATGATCTCTGTGTCACGTTCCTACAAGGGGAATTCATGGTCAAGCCAAGCGGGATGCCGTTGCAGGTTCGTCACGTCGCGGATGCGCTGCACAAGGAGTTCGACGGCCTGATCCATATGGGCGATGCAACGAAGATGTCGCCGGAAGAGTTCGAGCGAAAGTTTCTCAGTCGAGCGTTGGCTGCCTTCGTGGCCCGGCGGCTTGCCGATCTCACTCCGGAGCAAGCCGGAGATGCCGTCATCGACGGTGCGAACGACGTCGGCATCGATGCGATCGCCTTCGCCGACAACGGTCTCCACCTGCTCTTGATTCAGAGCAAATGGAAGGACAGGGGAACTGCCGGCTTCGGCATCGACGATGCTCGCGCATTCTGGGATGGGCTGACCTCCATCGACCAGCAGAATTTCGAACGGTTCAACGAGCGGTTCGAGGCCCACGCTGAGCAGGTCAAAGCTGTCCTTACCGATCCTCGCGGCCGCATCACTCTTGTCGTCGTACTGATGGGTGGGGGGACACTTTCGTCAGCGGTGTTGGAACGGTTCGACGCCCTGAAGAGCGAGTTCAACACCGGCTTCGATAAGAAGCTCGACCACGACGTATGGTCCTTGCAGCGGATTTGGGAAGCGGTGCGAGGCGGGCTCGCCGAGCCACCGATCCAGTTAAGCGCCCACATGGATGAATGGATCCGCATCGGCGAGCCCTACGACGCCTATCAAGGCCGGGCGTCGGCGGTGGAAATCGCTCACTGGTTCGATACCCACGGTGACCGGCTCTTCTCGAAGAACATCCGGCAATCGCTGGGGCTCACCGCGGTGAACCATGAGCTCGTCAGCACACTCGTCAACAGCCCTCACGACTTCTGGTACTTCAACAACGGGATCACTGTTCTCTGCGATCGCGTGGAACGGAAGGCCTGGAGCCTCGGCCACAAAGGGCCGGCCGAGGTTCTCATGGAAGGGGCAAGTGTGGTCAACGGCGCCCAGACCGTGGCCGCTATCGCGGAAGCGGCTCGCAGGGCTCCGGACGGGGTTGCGGAGGCTTACGTCGGCCTCAAGGTCATCAGTACGGGGAACTGTCCCGAAGGCTTCGGCAACTCCGTGACGCGGGCAACGAATGTTCAGAACCGGGTCGAGCAGCGGGACCTTGTCGTCGCATTGGACTCGGCTCAGATCGCCATCCGTGAGGACTTCGCTCTCTCCCTGGACAAGACCTACACGTTCCGGCGAGGCGAGCCAGACCCGCTTCCCGAAGCCGGCTGCTCCGTGGTGCAGGCAGCGATTGCTCTGGCGTGTGCCCACCGCAAAGTCGACCTGGCCGTCCGTGCGAAGCGGAGCACGGACCTGCTCTGGGAAGCCGAAACCTACGCCCTTCTGTTCAAACCGGCGCCCACCGCGTTTCAGATCTGGCATTCGTACCTCATCATGCGGGCCGTGGGCGCGGCGCTCCAGGACGCCAAGACGAAGTGGACAGGGCGGGCTCGAGCCGTCGCCGAGCAGGCCGACTTCCTAATTACCCATATCGTGTTCAGGCGCATAGATCCGGAAGGCATCGACACGCCTGACTATGACCTCGCGTCGGTGCTCGCGCGGATCCCGGAGTTGGTTGACTCCGTGCTGACCTGGTTGATCTTCTGCATCGACGACGAGTTTGGTGCCACCTCCTTCATCAGCAGCACGATCACCAACCCTGTTCGATGCGCGCTGCTTGTCGATCTCGTTGTCGCGCGCCTGGCGGACACCACTCTCAGCCCGGACCTGCCATCCGACTACAAGCCGGCTCCTCGCCCGAAGCGGCAGCGGCGACCGAATGCGGTTCCCACGCTGGTGGACGCCGGTCGGATTCGGGACGGCACCATCTTGTCGTTCGAGTACGCCACGAAGCCCGAACGAGAGGCCCTCCAGTCCTGGCTGGCCGAGGATTCGCGCCGAGGCCAAGCGGCCTGGGTCAACGACCGATCCAAGCCTCTCGTATGGGCGATCGATGGGAGGAGATACTCGCCGACCGGCCTGGTGACGGAGATTTGGAACAGGGCCGGCTGGTCGCCGGACGTTCGCCCGGTCGCTGTACAGGGCCCCTCTCGCTGGTCGATCAAGGGAGAAGGCACTCTGTGGGAACTCGCACTCGATGTTCTCGCCAAGCAGGAGGAAGAAGGCGATGAAGGTCGTGCGTGACACGCGCAAGGTGCAAACTGCGGTGTTCGACGACCGGGACTCGGATGCCGGAGCGTCGCTTCCCGTAGACCCATGGTCGGCGGAGCGTTTTCGCGATCTTTACGAGGGGCGAACGTTCTGGTGTGGTCACCTGCTTCGCGGCTGTGGCCAGCAATTGAGCATCAAGATCTACGATGACAGAGTCGCGCACTTCGCCCACCGGCCAGGGCCACGCATGACGTCATCGAGAGCGTGCGAACTACATGATCGCGGCATCGCCAGCGCGGACCACCTTCACATCCACAATGGGCTGGCAGGTGTGGTCCAGCAGCGCAGTGGCATGCCGCGCCAGCGGTTCGAGGGCATTTTCAACGACTATAGCTGCTCGGAACTCGTGATCCGAGATCGACACGCAATCATTCAGGTCCAACTGGAACCAATGCTTTCGGGGACCTGGACCGCCTGCGATCGCCGTCTGCGGGAGGAGAACGAGAGAGTCAGCTGGCTCTTCGGGCCCAGGGCATCTCATACGGCGGAACATGTGGCCGGCCTGCACGGCTACGCTCTCCTGGTCCGCTGTGACCAGCGACAGGATCGCCGCGTCGTGCAGCTCGGAACGCTTACCGCCGACAGCCGAGTCGGCTGGTCCGATCTGTACGAGTGTCGCATTACGGAGAACGGCATCATCACACCGGAAATGGAAGCATGGCAGGCGTCTCTGCCGGAGAAAACGCAGGAGTCCTGGCCGGTGGACTTTCTTACCGCAGTGGCTCGCCCACTTGAGCCTGTGGCGCGTCCTCTGGGCGGCCTAGGCATCCCGGCAGGAACCTGTGGGGTGCCTGTAGAGGTAATCCCCAGGCAAGGCGGGGATGTCCTGCAAGCGCGAATCTTGGTGCCAGACCGGCTGACGTTCACAGTCGGAGAAGATCACGAGATCGTGGGTGTGTCGCGAGTCAAGCGCGTTGATCGCTCTGAACGGCCGTGGGACGTCTTCGCTGACGGCTTGCGTCCACTCGGCACGATGTCCGCCGTGCCCATTGCTTCTGCGGAAGTTGAGCGACAGGTCAATGCGGAGCAGAAACGAGCGAGGTCGGCTGCACACCCGGCTCCGAAAAGGTCCGTGCCACGCCAAGTGATCACGCAAGGGGAGATCTGGAAGGCGAGGGACGAGATGTACGGCGTCCTCGACATGATTAAGCGTGCGAGGGAGGCTGAGGATGTTGCGCAGGTGGTTGAGCTCCTGCATCGGGCACGCCCAGTGCTGAAAACGCTCGCCGGACACGACAGGTGGGACAGAGCGCAACTGGAGCGAGCCGAGCGCTGGGTAGGAGAGAAGCGAAAGCACGAGGCGCGCCAGCAGCAGGAAGCGGCCAAGGCGGAAGAAAGCGCTCGCGTTGGGGCCGAATATGCGCTAATCCGTGAAGTGTATCGGCTTGAAGAATGGAAAGTGCGGCAGCAGCTCGAGCAACAAAAGGAGGAGGAGCGCCGAGCTCGTGCAGAGGAACTTGAGCGAGCAAGAGCTACACGCCGTGCAGAGGAACAGGCCTGGCGTAAAGAGGAGGACGAGATCCGTCGGCTCAAACTCCGCTACGCATGGCCGTCGCCCCGCGCCGCAGTTCTCCCCTCTCAGCTTCGCGATTTCCTCCAGGCTGTAGCCGCTCGGGGAGAGACGGTTACTTGGGTGTCGGTCGCCCTCAGCGTGAACGGAGCCGCATGGCTTACCGGCGATGATTGGGTCTCGGTACTTGCGGCGATGGACCAGGACCGGAACAGGCCCCTGCTTGCGGCTTTGATCACGATGCTGGACGGTAGGATGGACCCTGGCTTCGCGGACGTGCTGGCGAGGCATGGTCGTCCGCGACCTGACAGTCCTTCGGAACTTCAAATTGTGTGGCAAGACGAACTCAAACGCCTCTACACAACGTACGGAGTGTAGGTGGCCACAGCCATCTAGACCTACCTCTCCGCCTCATTGAACGACTTCACGTCTGGCTTCTACTGATGGGCGACTGGGCGCCCGGTGGGGAGAAGAGCTTCGCGTGCGGCGTGGCTAAGGGCAGCTTGCGTACTTGCGGGCACAAGTCAAAAGTGAGGCTCTTCCAACCTGATCGCGCTGGTCAGCAGGGGGCGGCGCCGGGATGGGTTGGCATGAGAAGAGGCTCCCGGTAAGACAGCAGTCGACCAAGATCCGATGCCTCTACCGGAGAGCCTCGTTGCTGTCTTACCGTGCCTCGATTCCGCTGTCCAATCACGCCCTGATCCGCCTGGCCGAGCTGATCCGCGCCCGACGTTCCGAGCGCCGCTGCCGGTGGCGGCGCCTGGACCCATCCCGGCAAGCCCTGCTCGTACTCGCCCACCTGCGCAACGGTGACACCTACGCCCGCCTGGCCGCCGGCTTTCACATCGGCACCAGCACCGCCTGGCGCTACGTCCGCGAAGCGACCGACCTGCTCGCCATACTCGCCGACGACGTCCACGCCGCCGTCTTACGCGCCGGCCGACTGGCCTACACCATCCTGGACGGCACCCTCATTCCGATCGACCGGCTGGCCGACGAACGGCCGTACTACTCCGGTAAACACCGCCGTCACGGCGTGAACGTGCAGGTCCTGGCCGATCCAGCCGGCCGGCTGGTGTGGGCCTCACCCGCGTTGCCCGGTGCCACGCATGACCTGACCGCGGCGCGCGCCACGGGCCTGATCGACGCGCTGACCGCCGCAGGGGTGAAGACCTTCGCCGACAAGGGATATCAGGGCGCGGGCGGCAGCATCCGCACGCCGTTCAAAGGCCATCGGCTGCGGCCGCCGCTGTCGCGCCATCAGCGCTCGGTCAACCGCGCACACGCTCGCATCCGCGCCTGTGGGGAACGCGCCGTTGCCACCTTGAAGACCTGGAAGGTCTTGACCCGGCTGCGCTGCTGCCCACACCGCGCCACCACATTCGTGCAGGCCATCCTCGTCCTTCAGCTCATCGAAGAAGGCCGCTACTCAGGATGAAAAGGGCTCAGTGAATGGTGGGCTTATACGGGCTGAGCCCCTGCTACACCCGGCGCAGGTCCGAGGGAAGGGCCGCGCAGGCCATCGAACATGACGGACAGGGTGCGCGTGCGCAGGCCCTCCTCCCACTGACCACGCTCAGCAGCTAGGCAGGCGGCGCTGAGCAGGGCGAGCAGTTCGGGGATGCGCACGTCGGCGCGAACGTCTTCGGCCTGCTGGGCACGAGTCAGCAACGTCTCGATCGCAGCCACCATCTCCCTGCTCAGCTCGTTCATGCCGACCTTGACGTCGATGCCCGCATCCGTGAGGGCGTCCACCAGAGTCTTCTTGTGTGTGGCGTCTTCGACGACGCGGGTGAAGAAGCGGAAGAACGCTGCGCCCGGTTCCTCGGAGACGGCCAGGTCACGGGCCTCGTCCACGAGCGTGCGCACGCAGGCCACGACGATTGCCTCGTACAGGGCTTCCTTGGTGGGGAACTGCCGGTCGATGGTGGCCTATACCGCTTCATAACTCATCGAATGCAGTCTGCGGCTTTGACATCGATGCGCTGCGTAAGCAAGATCGCGCTCTATGTCGGTTCGTCTGCTGTGTCTGGCCTTGATTCGGATGTTCGGTTCGCTGGTGCTGCTGGGGTCGTGGTCAGGAGTCCAAGGGATGCCGAGATCATGGTGCTCCGGCATGAGGTGGCGGTGTTGAAGCGTCAGGTCGTCCGGTCCGAACGCAGGATCCGCCGCACGGTCGCTTCACTCACCTGCACGCCGAGCCGAACCAGTTCGCCACGTACCCGCCGATACCCCCCACCTGGCGTTCTGGCGCGGCAAACAGAGGATCAGATCCCGGACCTCCTTCCTCATCTCAGGAAGGCCGGCGTGCTGTGGGTAGGTCCATGAGTGTTTGATTAAACGCCGATGCCAGGCAAGAGGGTGCCTGGGGTGACCAACCGATGAGCTCGCAGCTCCGTCGGCAGGAAGCGCGCCAATGCCGTCCAAGCGCGCCCGATCCGCCCAGTCCGGCTTTAAGCCGACACCGGCTGGCGCTAAGAAGCTCCGACACCTCTTGGCGGACGCTTTTACGGCAGCAAGCGAAAGGGCTGCTCACCTGCGACTTCTTCCATGTCGACACGATCTTCTTGAAACGTCTGTACGTGTTGTTCGTGATGGAGCTGGACACACGACGCGTGCACGTCCTGGGCGTCACCGCTCATCCCACCGGCGCCTGGACCGCTCAGCAGGTGAGAAATCTGATCATGGATCTCGGGCGCCGGACCATGTCTTTCGGCTCCTCATCCGTGACTGGGATACCAGTTCACTGCCGTCTTCGACGAGGTCTTCACCAGCCTGAGCGTCACGGTGATGAAGACGCTGCCGCGTACGCCCTGAGCCAACTGCTACGCCGAACGCTGGGGTCCGAACCGTCCGAGGCGAATGCACCGACCGGATGCTGATCTACGACGAACGCCACTTGCGATCAGTCCTGAACGAGTACGCCGAGTACTACAACCACCATTACCCCGCATCAATCCCGATCAACAACGCCCGCCAAGACGAGCATGCCGTGGTGCCGTTGGAAGGCGGATTCAGCGCCGGAAGGTGCTCAGCGGAGCCATCAACGAGTACCGCCGAGCCGCCTGACCGACCCAATGAAACACCAGTTCAAACCACGTGCACGAGTTTGAAGCGGTACAGGCGTGGGATACGCTCAGGGAACCGTCTCGCTGATTATTCATGGGGTAGTGGTCTACCTGGGCGTACCTCTGATAGGACGGAATCTAAAAAAGGACCTCTTCCGCGATGTAGAAGCCAAGCAACGAGACACACTCTTCCTGTACTGTCGCTACAACTTCTTTATGCCTAAGTGAACCTGCGAAAGTACGCACCCCAGCCATCTCACCATAAGCTAGGTTGAAGCTCCCCTGCTCTGTGATCAAGCAAAGAGAGTCATACAGCTCAACGGCGAAGCCGCCACTTACGGGATAGGTTTGAAGAATCTCACTGGCGCGGACAGACTCAAGTCCAACACTTAGATACTTCTTACTGGGCCGGACTTCGACATCCATGCCGCTCTTGGCGCGAAGGTCAATAACTCGGAGCCGATCGTTTAGGGCTGCCAGCAAATGGTAGCTCGAGTTCCCGATAACCTCGAAAGAGCCTGTGTTATGGTTGTCGACGTTAGTCCTCATTGAGGTAGACGCTGCCGACAGGGCCGCCGAGCTTAGATCCAGCGAATCTTCATAGCCGATCACCTGACTATCGTCATAACGCGCACTTCGATGGGGACGAGCCTCCTCGATTTGCGCAAGGAGAAGATTTGGCACCGAAGCATCTGTGTAGTTCAGTAGATTGTGCTGAACAAAGGAAGTCGCAAGGGAGAAATCAGCCACCTGCTTCCAGTGCGCCTTTTGGAAGCCGTGCAATGAACCGTCCGGCTCCATGTAGTTGATTCTCGCGAAATACAACCCCTTCTTTTCGGCTGAAGCATTGATGGCAGAGTAGCGTGTAGCGATCCGGGCAACCCTAAAGTCGGTCTGCTGGTCAATGCCATAGCTGAGCGCAGGCTTTTTCTCGTTGATATATGTTTCCAGCAAGCCGTCGGGTGTGCCAAGATAGACGCGGTTGGCATAAATGCATGTGTCTAGCACTGGGCCACTATAGCGTTCGGATTCATTCAGCGAGAAAAGATGATCTGGTATGTGAACGACGATCCGAGATGTCTCGCGAAAAGGGCGCAGATATGCTGCCTCTACCTCGGGAACCCGCATCATCGCCCGGAATTGCTCTCCAACTTTCCAATCATTCCGGAATATTAGAGTCTGAACGATATTGGCGATCGACGCCCCATACGTGCGTGCCAGGTGCTTCACTGCCTCCTCGAGATCGAGGAACCGAAGTCCGCCTTCGCGATCCCAGATATATAGACGCCGCTTATATAGCCACAGGTCTCTGTATTCGCCTGTAATCTTGATCTCTACGCTAAGAAGCTTGGTCACTACAATCGCCTCGTCAAAATGCGCCTGTATGTGGTCCAGGTAATAAGCTTTTGTCTATACCAGTAATCGACGATACTGTCGGGAGGAGGGCTGTGAAAAGGCATATTCTTCCTTCCGCCGACGGGAAACCCGTGCCATGGGTCTACGGTATTTACGGGAGCGAAAAAGAAGGCCATGCGCTCGCCATTTCTGCCAAAGAATGGCTCTCCTTCGGGAGATATGGCCCAATAGTGTCCGTCTTCGTCTGGAAGGTTCGTATGCTCCGCTTCGCAGAAAACGTGACACTCATCTGGCCGAGGTATGGCCCAGAGCGACTTTGGGTGCTTCGTACCACTCTCGGCACGGTGACGATCCATGGATAAGTATGATGTCCGCGCACAGGATAAAAATAGAATGCCCGCAGGATTTGGGCCAACACGCTCACAACGTCGCTCCACTGCTCCAGTGCACGCCCTTCCGATACCTGAGCTTCGGACTCCCGCGAGTGACACTAGCTCGAAAGCGGATGACTGTATAGCTTGCGCCCCCTGAACAGTGAACTGATAGTTGACCTTGCACCTGCTGCGGCTGCCGCCTTCTACGCACGCCGCAACGCCGCCCCCGGGCCGAGAGGTCGACGCATCTGAGCCGCGGGTTCAGGGCACACCATATCCACCGAATCTAGGACGATTCATTCCACCGCGAGAGCTTGTCACCTGAAGTGTGTAAAGATCCTTTCTGGGTGATGGAGAACCCTCTTTACCTGATCCGTCCTGGGTAGGCGATATCGAGTTCGATGA
>NZ_JBITHT010000020.1:0-20593 GCF_044458265.1 Nonomuraea sp. NPDC050478
GCCTCACTCGACCTGGGAAACGATCACGCGGAACTCGGGAAGCGATCTTTCATGCCTCTGCTGCTTTCCAGGCCAGGCACACTCGTGAACACCCCCAGGTGGTGGCGGAGGTGGCCGGTTCGTCTTCGTCCAGAATTCGAAGGTCGAGGGTGTCGGCGGCGATCTCGTCACGCAACCGGCGCAGCTTCGCCCCGGGATCCGCGCCGGTGTCTTGGGCCAGCAGCGTCGCGAGCATGTCGTAGTGCCGCAACGCCTCCACCCGATAGCCCGCCCGGTACAGGGCGGTCATCAGCAAGGCGTTGAGGATCTCCGACAGCGGATCGTCGGCCAGCTCCCGGCGCAGGTCGCCGAGGAGCTCTTGGTGTTCGCCGGTCTTCAGCCGCGCGCGCAGGAGGTCCTGTTGAGCGACTTTTCGCTCCCACAGCAGTTCTTGCCGCCAGGTCGCCAATCGGATGGGGTCCTCGGGCACGTCGGCCAGCGGAGGATCACCCCACAGTTTCAGTGCCCGGTGTAACGAGTCGACTGCGGCTTGTTGATCGCCCGTTGATATCCGGGCCTTGCCCTCCTCAGCCAGCCGCCGGAATTCGACCAGGTCAAATTGGTCTCCGGGGCGGAGCGCGATGCGGTATCCATGAGCACGCGCGGACGGAATGCGCCCCGGAAGTAGCCGGCGAAGCTGTGACAAGGCAGTTTTCAGCGAGTTTTGTCGGCCGTAGGTGTCGCCCCAGGCCGCCTGCATGAGCGTCTCGGCGCCGACTCCGCCGGAGCCGGCCAGCAACAGTGTGACCAGCAGCGGCCTCCTGGTACGGGTGATCTCGACCGGCTCTCCCCCGCGGTCGACCTGGAGCCGGCCCAAGATGGCGAACCGCACAGGAGCCCCCATTCACGACGAGAAGGCGATCAGCGCTGCGACAGCAGTGATTTCGTATGAAATCTGATCATTGTGGATATTACTGCGCAAACCCAAGACTGGATCATGACTCTGTCGCAACCGCATCACAACCTGAGCAACACCCCCTCCTCCACGCATCTCTGTGAATGCGGCGAAAATCCGCCCTGCCTCTCCTTCGAATGTAAGAGTCAAGGATAAAAGCACAATATACGCGTACCGTAAATAGGGATCGACGGTAGTGATACCTACGCGCAGAAGCGGTCAGGCATCTGGGAAGTCATGCTGGTGAGGCCGAGTCCTCTCGCATTCCACCAGAGGCTCTTGTAGTTGGGGACGCCCGGACGATCCCCCCGCGTGCGGGGCCGATTGTGCGACGACACCAACCTGCCGACGCGCACCGGGACGATCCCCGCGCGTGCGGGGCCGACCCGTGACCGCCGTGACCGTAGTCGGGGATCCGCGGACGATCCCCGCGCGTGCGGGGCCGACGGCCGGTACGGAGATCAAGCGTCACATGGACGGGGACGATCCCCGCGCGTGCGGGGCCGACACCCCCGTGCCGGGCGCACCCGCACCCCATCCCGGACGATCCCCGCGCGTGCGGGGCCGACATGATCGGGCGCATCTTCCTCATGGCGCTCTGGGGACGATCCCCGCGCGTGCGGGGCCGACACTTGTTGACCTGCGGCTTTATCGACGGTTACGGGCGGAGAGAATCAGTCCGTCAAAGTCCACCGGGTACCAGCGGTCCTTGCCGGCAGTACGGATGGCCCACCCCTGTTCGTTGGCGGCGGGTTCGACGAGGACGGCTTGTCCGTCACCGATGCGGTTGGCCAGCAGCGTCCAGATGCGGTTGCGGATCCGTTTGCTGGGGTTGCCGACGAAGATGCCAGCGCTGACTTCGACCATCCAGCGGGTCAGATGGCCCCGGAGCCCTTCGGGGGCGGCAACGAGGACGATAACGGTCACGTGTCGGCCTCGCTGCCGCGTCGAGGGCCGTCGTCGGTCTGGTTGTCGAAGTCGGGGCCGATGATCGCGATGTGTTCCTCTCCCATGGAGGCTTGGGCGAACTCGACGAATAGAGGATCGTCAGGGAACTCTTCGGTTCCGGCCCAGTTGACACCTCCCGCGACCGTGCCGACCTTCTCATGCCAGAGCTCGTTGACATCGATCTCCGGAATGTCGGTTCCATCCGGTGACAACAAGGTCTTCATGTCGCGCACGATGCGCGCGAGGAGCTTGTCCTGGGCGATGCGATCGCGCAGTCCGAGGCGGGCGTCGCGTTCTTCGGTCAGGCCTTGAGCGGCGAGGTCGAAGGCGAGGGGGATGGTGTATTCGGCCTTGTAAAGGTCGGCGATGTCCATCACGAAGGAGGTGGCTGACCCGGTGTGGACGAACCCGAGCCCGAGGCTGGCGCCGAGCCCAACAATGACGGCGTGGCAGATTCCGTACAGTGCGGTGTTGGCTGCCGAAAGCAAACGGTTGAGGTCGTCACCTGCGGCGAAGGGGTCGCCGGGACGGTAGTCGCGGCCGGTCCAGGCAACACCGGTACGGCGGGAGTGGTGCTGGTACTGCTTGCGGACGCGGGCGCCTTCTCGGCCACGTAGTTGCTGCATGGTCATGGCCGAGACATCCTCGCCTGGAAAGCGCATGCCATACATCGCGCGGGCGACCGCGAGGCGTTCCTTGGGACGCGTGACAAGCCAGGCCTGCCGGTAGAGCAATCCGGCGCCGCGGCTGGGACCCAAACCTGCGGCGTAGAGGCGGGGCCTTGCCCCAAGGCCAGGTAGTTAAGGGAACTCGGTTCTTGTCAATCAGCTGAGATGTGCAACGGGACTCCTGTAGATCAGATGTCGGCGAAGATCATCTGAAGAGTGGAGTCCCGTTGCGGGATCAGTTTGTCATTTCCCGGGTGGTGCGTGTAGCTGCGGGGGTGTTCGCACCGGGCCACTTGGGAGAGCTCACCCAGGTCGTGCCGTTCGAGCTGGTGGATGCGGTACTGGCGGAGACGGGCCGGGTGCAGCACCGGCTCCGGGAACTTCCCTCGCGGGTCGGGGTGTATTTCCTGCTGGCGATGTGTCTGTTCCCGGAGGTCGGCTACCGGCTCGTCTGGGACAAGATGACCAGCGCGCTGGCCGGGCTGCCCGCTGTCGCCTCACCAACCGCCAAGGCGTTACGCGACCTGCGCCGCCGGGTGGGCGCCGCGCCGATGCGGGCGCTGTTCGAGGTGGTATGTGGCCCGCTGGCCCAGCCGGTAACGCCCGGAGTGCGGTTCGGCCGCTACCGGACGGTCTCCTTCGACGGCTGCAGCTCGCTGAAGCACCCGATACCGACCGGAACCGGGCCTGGCTCGATCGGCTCGCCCACGGCGGCTATCCCCAGCTGGAGCTGATGACCCTGGTCGAAACCGGCACCCGAGCACTGATCGGGGCTGTCTTCGGGCCCACCGCCACAGGCGAGACCGAGTACGCCGGGCGGCTGCTGCACCTGCTGAGACCGGACATGCTGGTGCTGTGGGACAAGGGCTTCGACGGCAACGACTTCCTCGCCACGGTGACGGGCACCGGTGCCCAAGTCCTGGGCCGGCTGCGCAGCAACCGCCGCGCGCCGATCCTGTCCCGCCTGGCCGACGGCTCCTACCTGTCCGTGATCGGCACGGTCAACGTGCGGATCATCGACGCACAGATCACCGTGACCTGCGTCGACGGCACCGTCTTCACCGGCTCCTACCGGCTGGTCACCACCTTGACCGACGCCCGCCGCTACCCGGCCGCCGTCCTGGTCAGGCTCTACCACCAGCGGTGGGAGCACGAATCGGCGTACTACGCCCTGCGCCATACCCTCATGCTCGGGCGAGTCCTGCGTTCCGGCGACCCGGCCGGCCTGGAGCAGGAGATGTGGGCGCTGCTCACGCTCTACCAACTCTTGCGCACTGTCATGGTCGACACCGCGGAGTCTCTGCCGGGCACCGACCCGGACCGCTGCTCCTTCACCATCGCCCTGCAAAGCGCCCGTGACCAGGTCATCCAAGCCGCCGACGTGACCGGCGACGACCCCAACCCAGCCACCGGAGCCATCGCCCGCGCCCTTCTGGCCGGACTGCTCCCAGCCCGCCGACTGCGGGTGAGCACCCGGAAGGTCAAATCACCCGTCTCCCGCTACAAAGAACGACTCGATGACGGCAGACCCGACCACAGCCGCACGATCACCGGCCTGCTCATCACCCTCCTGCAACCCACGCCCACGCCGCCTGCCGCCTCCCGGGACGAACGCCCCCTCGCCACAGCCGACCGTCGCCGACAACAACAGGGCCTGGCCCTCCTCCACCAAGATCCCGGCCGCTCCTGGCAGGCCCGCGACATCGCCCGCCACCTCGGTGATGTCACCCTGAACACCATGTACCGGCAGCTGTCCCGCTGGGCCAGCAGCCAGCTCATCCACAAGATCGGACCCGGCATCTACACCGCCCGGTCAATCTCCCCAGCACTCTTGCCAGCAGCCCAAAAACCTTAACTACCTGGCCTTGGGTGAAGCCCCGCGGACGCCTTGTTCACCGATCCAGCACACAGCAGTGCCGGAATCCCCCAGGAGTTGGACGGCACCGTGGGTGATGCGGGTGCCGGGACCGATCAGCATGACGGCGACCATCGCGGCGGGGACGCGGACGGTGTCACGTTTGTTGATGACGACAACCGTGGCTGCGTTCGACATAGACGCTGGAGACGCGGTCGGCGATGCGATGCAAGTCGTGGCGGTGGGCCTTCCACCAGATGTCGGCCATCAATCGGCCTGCACGCGGGGGCCGTGGAGGGGTGCGAGCGTGAGCAGGCCGCAGCCGTAGGACTTGGCCGGGCCGATCCCGCCCAGGAGTCGCTCAGTGAACGCGGCCGTATCCGTTACGCGTAGCTTTCCTTCGAAGGTGGCGGTGGACAAGACGACGGGCTGCGGTCGGTGCTCGGTGAGTATGCCGATCACTACAACGGTCATCGGCCGCACCAGTCCCGCGCGCAGCGACCACCCGATCACGACGAGCGGACCGTCGTACCCCTGAAAGGCCGGATCGAACGCCGGAAGGTGCTCGGCGGGTGATCGACGAGTACCACCGAGGCGCGTAGCCACACCGGAGGACGCCCCGCTCAAGCCCTACGCGATGGATTCTGAAGCGGTACACACCAGCCTGCTACCGGGCCTCCTGGCAGTTACCCGGACCGAACTCCCACCGGTAAGCGACGACGAGCTTACGAACAGACATATCAGCCGCTACGTCACGACTTCACCTCCGTCCTGCTGGGCGCACGAAAGCCCAAGGCTAGGCGAAAGGCACGCAACCAAGCCGGCAAACCTCAACCTTCCAACCTCTGCATCTGCAGAGGTGGATCAAAATTTTCAAGGAACCGTTAATAGAAGGCCCTCCGATAGAAACCACTCCCGATCATAGAATCGCCCTGAGATTCTACCCATTATGATGAGGTGCTGCTCCAGCTCTTCTGCCGTCGGCATGAATGGAGGAGATTCTAAGTCGTCCCAATATGGAACATATTCGGGAATCTCAAAAAAATCTACATCGGATACTCCGTCACGTGTATATGATAGAGGGTAGATTTCGTCCACCTCACCATTGCATGCGAGTTCGAAAGCGCGTTGATTGTCAAGGCTTAGGGCTTCAGCGGACGGCATCGCGCCACTAAGGGTGAGAATATGGGACCAGCCGGGTGCATGCCGGTTAACCCATACCCGTCGCATCCCAGAGCTAGGCTCATATAAGCTCATGGCAGTCTCGAAATCACATGTCGTTCTTGCTTCTGGCGCGACTTGCAAGCGGGTCGCCACGTCGTTGATATTTTCGATGCTAACCCATGTTGCTGCGAACGAACCATAGAGTCCATGCTCGGCTAGAAGGCCTTTTTGTGCTTCGGCGGGGAAGATTCTCATAGGTTGACTCCACTTGGTTCGGACTGTTCTTTGGAGATACAAGCAGAGGGTGGAGGCCATTAAATGGCCCTCACCCTCTGGATTATAGCAGATTAAGTCTAGCCAGGCTCAGTCTTCGATTAGAACCCAGAACTTGTTGCCCTCGCTTACGCGGAAGTCAGCATTGAATTTGCTGAGTGCTGTTCCATGGAGCCTGTTGGCTTCAGTGTCCACCACACGAAGGGAGTAGTTTCCCTGTGCAGATGCGGCGCCTTCTACCGTAGCGGCAAACGGGTATTCGTCGCAGCTCAGAGACTTTTTGTAGGGCAAGACTAGAGGCTTGTCCGGATTTGGATATTTGCTACGTTCGTAGTATTTGCATAGGTTTATATACTAGGGTCTTGCGACGTTTTCCAGAAGCCAGTGATTTTCCTCAGATGCTCCCACATCCATATGCAGGTCGATTTGTTGGAAATGTTTCCGGTTTGCAGGATTGGTTACCCCTGCCGTACCTCGTGTCAGAGGGTGGCCCGCATCGCTATCCCTTGGCGCAGCCCAGTTTCCGGGTATTGCTTTGTTTTGCTCGTTGCCCAGCATGTTGCGTGTGGGAGGATATGACGGTTGTGTCCAATCATGGCCCGATCTGCGCGGCGGAAAGGTTTGCTTGTTGTTAGGGTTCAGTGCAGCTTCGATGTGCTCAGTGACCTGTGTCCACTGTCTGTCTCTACTCTTAGACATGACCCATACGCGCTTGGCTCTCGTGTTGACGCAGCCCCCGACTCGGTCTTCGACATCCGGGTTGTTGGCGCCAAAGGCTTTTCTGTCGCAACGGAAGTTTGGCAGCCATTTGAGGTTGTAAGGGCTCCCGCTGCCGTGACGGCGTATGCCGATGGTCTTGCCGTTCTCATCCAAGACCTTTTGATTCCAAAGGTGGAGCGTCAGCGTTCCGTCGTCGGTGTAGATGTTGACGGCGGGCATAACTGAACAGATAGCCACGCCGGAGGGTGGGAGCTTAGGGTGGAAGAGGGCCTCCGCGTTAGGGTGGGCGTGCCATTCTGAGACGTCTGCTGTTGTCCACGCGGCGTCGCCGCAGTCGGTGCTGGACGAGGATGATCCCTGGTCCACCATCGCCCGGATGGGCAGTCCGCTCAGCTGTCCTGATGATTTTTTGACGCGCCCGTCCTCGTCGACGACGGCGAAATCGTCCAGGCGGACCCACATCTTCAGGTCAGTAGGCTTCAGGCCCGTTCCCGCACCGTCCACCACTGAATTGCCGGTCTTATCGCCTAGGTAGCTATGAATAACCCAGGTGGCGCGAAATCGGAACGCGTCGTCATCGTCGAATGGTTCTGTGATTCCGTCCCATAGTTCGTCTAGGATCTGTTTACCCCACGAGCCTCTACCTGAGGTTGAGCTTTTTGCGTTCGCCTTCTTCATGTTGAGGGAGTCGGGGTCTTGTTCGAAGTCCTGGACGTAGAGGTAGGCAGACCAGCACGAGTTGTAGGGCATCTCCCGAATGCGAGAGTCATACTCCGCGTAGCCGGTTTCGCTCGGGCTGACCATGCAATCTTGCAGAGTGAGGCGCTGGTAATCGAAATCGTCAGCTTGAGCGGCGGCTGGGGTCGATGAGCTTTCCTTCTGCGACGCGGGCGCAGTCGCGGGTGCCCGGATCGTGGCCGATGCGATCACATAGGCGAGCTCATCGGCGCTGAGCGGGCGTTGGTAGATCTGGACCTCGTCGAGACTGCCTCGCATCCTGCTGCCCAAGGTCATCGCAGTGTCCGCGTTCCACGCTGTGTAACTGACGGGCGAGTGGTTGATGAGGGTCCCGTTGAGATACAGGGAAGCGGTCCTGTCCTCCGCGTTGTACACGCCAGCTAGATGGAACCACTCATTGACTGGTGGTTCGACATTGGACAGTGCGCCCTCCACCGTCGCGTCGACGGCGTCGGCGCTGGTGAAAGTGAACACCAGGCCATGCTCGGAGGTGTTGCCAAGCTGGAAGGGTGCCTGGTGCGTGCCTCGCTGCTCAGTGACGGTGTAGTTGCCATCCTTATCGCTCCAGCGCAGCCAGGCAGCGGCGGTGAAGCTTTGGTCAGTGCGGATCACTGGCCCGGCGGTGTGCGCCAAGGGCTCCTCGCCCGGCTGGACGACATCGACGGTGACCTGTTGCCAGTCCGACCAGCTTGATGCGGCCTGCTCGCTTATGGCGCGCAAGCGCCAGCGCACCTTCCACCCGTCGGTCAGCGTGTCCGCCGTGACGGCGATGCTCGCCTGGGTGCCAGAGGCAACGTTGTCTGCACTACCGGTCCAGATCTGGCCGGTACCCTGGCCGGTCGCAGCCGGGTCATGCTCGATCTCGGCCTCGGCCCGCAGCGGCTGGCCAGCCGGGTGGGTGAGGGTGGCCTGCAGCGTGGGGGTGAGCGAGTCGGTCACCGTCACGCCGTCCACCACCTTGGACGGGGTGATGGTCAGGCCGGTGGCGTTGGGCTTGGGTACGTTAACGGTGAAGGACTGCCAGTCCGACCAGGCGGAGGTGGTGGTGGCCGAGACTGCGCGAGCCCGCCAGCGCACCTTCCACCCGTCGGTCAGCGTATCCGGCGGGACGGCGATGCTCGCCTGGGTACCGGCCGGGACGTTGTCTGCGGCCCCGTTCCAGATCTGGCCAGTGCCCTGGCCGGTCGCGGCCGGGTCGTGTTCAATCTCGGCTTCGGCGCGCAGCGGCTTGCCGGCCGCGTCGATCACCTGGGCGAGCAGCGACGGGGTGCGCGTGGGGGTGACGGTGGTCCCATCTACCTGCTCAGACGGGGTGACCTGTAGCGCGCCCACGACTGGTTCGGAGACCGGGTCCGGAACATCAACAGTCACGGCTTGCCAGTCCGACCAGAGCGAGCCGACTGTGGTGGCCGTGTTCACCGCCCGCACTCGCCAACGCACCTTCCACCCGTCGGCCAATCTCCCCTCGGGGACAGTGGCCGTGGCTTGGGTACCGGAGACGACGTTGTCGAGGGCGCCAGCCCAAATCTGGCCGGTGCCCTGCCCGGTCACGGCCGGGTCGTGCTCGACCTCGAACTCGACCCGCAGCGGTTGTGCAGACGGGTCGGTGGTCGTGGCCCGCAAGGCCGGGGTCAGGCTGGTGGCAACGGTGGCGCCGTCGATCACCTGAGAGGGGGTGACCTGGAGAGCGTCAACGGTCGGGTTGGGCACGTCGACGGTGGCGGTCTGCCAGTCCGACCACGCCGAGGTGGACGAGGTGGTGGCATTGGCCGCGCGCGCCCGCCAGCGGATCTTCCAGCCATCGGCAAGCTTCCCGGCGGGGACGATGGTGGCGGCCTGGCTGCCGGAGGTGACGGCCGGTGAGGCGCCGGTCCAGATCTGGCCGCTTCCCTGTCCGGTGGTGGCTGGGTCGTGCTCGATCTCGAACTGACCGGTGAGATTGCCGTCCGCGGTGTCGGCCACAGTGGCGGCCAGCTGCGGGGTGAGCGAGGTGACGGTCACCGTTCCGCCTGTGCTGGTTGCCGGGCTGATCTGCGGCCCACTGACGGTAGGCGTGGATCCGAGCGTGTAGGTGACGCTCAAGGTAGGCTTGTTGGTGCCGTTCGACGACGTGAAGGCCCGGTTGTACTGCGGGCGGCCGCCGTCGAGGGTCTCGTCCACGCCGCGCAACACGATGCCGTGGTTGGCGCTGCCTGAAGCCCATGCCTGGGCGATGGCGGCGAGGTTCTAGCTCATCGTCCCTGGCACGGCGCAGGTTGGGTAGTCGGTGGCGATGGCTTCCCCGGCAGTGGTGGCGTCGGGCTTGTTATCCCAGGTTAATTCGGTGTCAGTCCAGCCGGCGGTGATCCTCTGAGCCTTGATGCCGGACTGGGCATCGCCACAGCCGTAGGCCTCGGTGGTGCGCACGCCGAGCGTGGCCGCCAATACGTTGACGTTGGTCAGCGCGGTAGTGTCAAACTTCATATAGGCGCGCTCCACCAGCGGCAGCGGCTCACCTTCGTCGTAGGTGCCCACCCACAGCGTCGTGTTGCGGTAAGTGCTCGATCCTGGTGTCCCGTAGTCGGAGATCCACGCGTCCGCCATTGTCGGCAGGGTGATCACCGCGGTCACGTGCACCGGATAGATGGTGTCGGCGTCGGCTAGGAACTCCTGGTCCGGCTTGACCACCAGCTCCGTGCGACCGTCCTTGGTGAACAGCTCGTTGCTGGCTTCGCCGCGTTTGGCCGGCCGGCCCTTGGTGCTGTCCAACACGGTCGTCGGCGCCACTGCGGCGACCAGCTTCTTGTTCTTGCCCTTCAGCAGCAGCCGGCCGTTCTTGCCTTCGGACAGGGTCAGGCCGTCGTCTTCGACGCCGATCCGGAGCTGCAGCGGCTTGGTGGGCCGTTGCCGCAGCACCACCTCGTGCCGGAACCCGTCCGGCAATGCCGTCACCACCAAGTCAGCACCGACACCGGCGGCGTCGGTGTAGGTAGCGGCGCTGTCCTTGACCGTCGGCTTCGGCAGAGGGGTCGGCCACCGCAACGCGTACGACTTCCCGTCCGCCGACATTGTCACGAACGGATCCGTACCACCGGCGGAGAACTCCACCAGCGTGCCCTCGGCGAGGATTCTGGGCCTCAGTTTGCCTCCCTGCTCAGCCAGGGTGGTGTCGATCGGCACCCAACTGTGTCCCTGCCTGGCCCGTACCGGACCGGCGGCGGCCTCGGTCTTGAACGTCTTCCCGTCCGGCTGGGCGTACGTGATGCTGGTCGCGGTCGTCTCATCGACGACCTCGACTGCCTTGCCCTGCTTGACCGCTGCCGCAGAGGCGGTGGTGCGTGCCTGCGACGGCACGTTGGAGATCCCGTTTCCGCTCTTGCCGGTGATCCATGACGCGGTGTCGTTCAGACTTGCATCATGATTGTTGCCAGACGAGTCGGCAGCGGTACGGCCGTCTCCCTCGTCAAGGGTCCAACGCGCGGCTGCTTGGTCAACTGTCCGGAAGGACCACGAGTAGGGAATCATCTCATTTTCCCACGAGTCAGTCGCTTCCGACACGTCAACTGTGTATCTGGTGCCGGGGCGGAGCGGCTGCGTAGGGGTAAAGGTTGCAATCTCTCCGTTGCTGTCGAGTGCGGTGGTGCCCTGGACGTCAGCACCTTGGGCACTCTTTATTGAGATGATTGCTCCGTAGACCTGCTCACTGAACGTCGCTCGGACGTGGGAGTCGAGGGGGACTTCGGTAGCGTCGTTGGCTGGTTCTGTCGTCCGTACCCGTGGCGTTGCCGTGTCCTCGCCGTCGGGATTGTCGCTGTCATCTCCGTCGCCGGGATATGGCACGCTCGGAGAGAGGTTGTCGGTTCCAATGAAGGAGCCCTCACCATCCCGATGCTGTTCGGTGGCGGCAGCCAGTTCCTCGCTCATTGCTAGCGAATCGATTGATTCAGGCGTTTCCGGCACATAAATCGACTTGGTGAGGGCTTCCTCGTATTCAGGGATTGAGGTGAGCGGCTCACGCGAGGTGATAACGACCGTTTCCCGGCGGGGTGGGATCGGCGGCTCGAAATCCACGGTGAGGAAGGGTGGGTGGAGTGTGCCCAGGCAGTCTTGCCGCGGGGTTGTGGTGCAGCCGCCGGCCTCGTTGGTCCGGTAGCGGCGCCAGTTCGTGAGGTCGGACTCGTTGCCGGCGGTGAGTTGGAAGCCGTAGTTCGGCTCGCCGTCCGCCCATGCCTGGACGATGTCGTCGACGGAGTGGATGAGGTCCCATGGGTAGTTCATGGCGCCGGTGCAGTTCGTGCTGGCGTAGCCGGCGTATTCGGTGTCTGCTCCGGTGGTGGTGATGCGCGGCTGGGATGACCAGGTCAGGGTGGAGACGTCCCAGCGTTCGGTCACCTGGTAGGCGGTGATGCCGGATCCGACGAAGAGGCCGCAGTCGCTGGACAGGTGGTTCCACAGGACCAGATCGGCGTTCTGGATTGTTGCTCCCCGGATGGGGTGGTCGGCTGGGAACTCGTCGAAGCGGATGTAGCTGCGCCAGCGGACGGCGCCGCTGTTGGACTTGCCGACCAGGATCCGGTCCAGGCCGCTGTTGGCGTAGCCGTTGGGGTAGTCGGCGTTGTTGACGAAGGTGTCGTTGCCCAGCTCGGGCTCCCACCAGTCGTCGTCGAACGCGGCCAGCGTGACCGGGTAGGCGACGGCGGGGTCGGCCAGATAAGCCGGGTCGGGCGTGTAGACCAGCGCCGAGGCGCTCTGGTCCAGGGTGACGGCGGCCTTGCCCACCTTGCCCGCGTCGGCGTCGCTGTCGAGGTCGGCCGCGACCGCGTCGAGGAGCAGCGCCGGAGGCAGGTCGGCGATCTTCTTGCCCTGGGAGAGCAGCGCCGGTTTACCTGCGGCGTCCTCCTCCAGGGCCAGGTTCTTGGGCACCGTGGTCGGGATGCGGAAGCTGACCGGGCCGGTGACCCGCTCCCTCAGGACGATCTCCTGCTTGAAGCCGGTCGCCGTGGCGGTGACGACCAGGTCGATCCCCTTGCCGTAGAGCGAGGGGTAGGTGGCGGTGCTGCCCTTGAGGGTGGGCTTGGGCAGTTCGCCGGGGCTGCCGATGGTGGCCGAGCCCTTGCCACCCTTACTCTTCAGCACGAAGGCGTCGTCGCCGGCCGACAGAGTCAGCTCGCCCTTGACGGCCTTGGGCTTGATGACGCCGCCGGTCTCGACCAGCGTGGTGTCGATGGGGGTGAAGCCGTCGCCCTTGGCGTTCTTGACCCGGATGGGGTGCAGGTGCTGTTCCATCCGCACGGTCTTGCCGTCGGGGTTGGCGTAGTAGGTGGCCTTCTCCGAGCGCAGCGCCTCGATCTCGACGCGGCGGTTGTCCTTCTTGACCTGCGCCAGCGCCTTACCGGTGGGCGTGTCGGGAGCGCTGGGCGGTGTCGTGGACGTGGCGGCGGGGGTGGAAGTGGTGGGGGGCGTGGGGCTCTGGGCGATCGCGGGTGCGCTCATCAGCGAGAGCGGCATGATCAGGGCCGCGATCAGGGCAGCCCAGCGGCGCGTCCGGCGCGATAAGCCGGACGCTGTTCGTGATGGGTTCATTCGCGCCTTTCGAACGCATGTTGCAGAACAGAGTGATCATCACATAAGGCAGAACTAAAAGTAAAGATCCTTTTCAGCGTCGGGAACGACACCCTCCGCCACCGAGGTCGAGGCAGCGATCACTGCGCCTGCCTACTCCGTTCATACAGTTCAAGCGATCTGATCGAATCCGGGAATGCGTCTACAGCTAGTCGGGGTCGCGCCGGGTGGGGCGGGGCGCCGGATGCCGCCGCCGTACTCGCTGTGTGCTCGTACCTGCCGTAACGTGCCGTCAGCATTCGGTACTGCCGGACACGCAAAACGCGCCCAGACGGCACAATGAATCGCCCCGGGTTCGGTGGAGACTTGATCTCTTGAGAGGATCGAGTCCATGCCTGGTAAGTCTCCCTATCCCGCCGAGCTGCGCCGCCGAGCGGTGCGGATGGTCGCCAAGGTGCGGCCGGATTACCCGACCGAGCTCCCCGCGTTCCGGAGGTGTGACGATGCCGTCGGCCTTGGCCGCGTGAGCCAGCGCGCTCAGGTAGTCAGGGTGCAGGCGGACGGCATCGGCCCGGCTGAGGTCCAGCTGGGCGGCCAGGGCGATCAACGCGTCGGCTTCGGCCGCCGAGATGTGATGGTCGAGAAGTACCTGGTCGAGCAGGGTGAAGTAGGGGTCGGCGCGGACCGTGTCGGAGGCGCGCGGCAGCCTGTCCAGCAGCCGCGCGAGGAAATGGGTGTCGCGCTCGGCGGACACGCCCCGCCGTACCGGGTCGGTGTCGGTACGCGGGATGGCCGGCCAGGTCAGCGCGGAGGCGGAGTGGAGGACGTGGGCCCAGGGCGCGTCCGGGTGCGCGAGCCTGAGGTAGTGGCGCAGGAGCTCGGCGGCGGCCCGGGCGTCGATGAGCGCGTCGTGATGGCCGTCGAGCGGGATGTCGGCGACGGCGCAACAGCCGGCCAGCGTACGGGGAGCGACCGGCAGGAAGCGGGCGGCCTCGGTCATCGTGCAGACGCCGACGGCGGCCAGAGCGGGGATCGCGGCGCCGGTCCGGGCGAACTCGGCCCGGGCCGGCGCCGCCTTGATCCACCGGTAGAACCCTGAGCGGGACACCTTCAAGACCCGGCACAGCCGCTTCACGCCGAAGGCGTCCCGATGGTCCTCGACGAACTCGAAGCGGCTCACCAGTTCGTCTCTCCGGCGAAATATTTGGCCGCCCGGCGCAGGATGTCGCGCTCCATCTCCAGCTCCCTGATCCGGGCCTTGAGCTGCTTGTTCTCCTCTTCCAGCACGTCGTCGGACGATAGCGGGCCACGTGCCGGCTTCCTCACCGGGCCCCGCTCCTTCGCGCCCGCGGTGCCGTCCGCCTGCGCCTGACGCACCCAGTTACGCAGCGTCTCCCGGCTGATCCCCAAATCGTCGGCCACCGAGGCCAGCGTCCGTCCCGGATCGGACAGGTACAACGCGACGGCGTCCGCCTTGAACTCCGGCGGATACGACTTCATCGCCACGTGGAACTCCTTGTCTCCGGATCTCCATCATCCGGTATTCAAGATGTCCACACGTCGGGGGCAGGGCCCGTTGGCATGATTGCCGCCGGACAGGCCGAGAACCGGCGGCAGTGGATCAGCGGTGAGCTTGTCGGGAGCGGTCGTGGCCAGCCACGCCGCCTCGCCTGGTGTGCCCGAAGCACGACGGATGCTTCGCCGAGGTTGGGCTGCTTGTCGGCCAGGTGCGGACCCTTGGTCACGGCTGCAGCGGGTCCCCATCGGCGGGTTCGACGTCTTAGCAGGCGATCAATGCCATGAGGCCGACCGCATCCGCGCCGAGCTCGTCCAGGTCGTGGCCGGCCAACTGGTCCAGCAGGGTGAGCGCGTCCGTGATAAGAGACTCCGAGGAGGCTCTTTGGCGTAGTTGGCGATGGCGGGTCCTGGGTTTCCTATGTCCTGGACCAGCACACGCCTCTCTGCCGGACTCTCATGCCCGTGCCGAGGAATCGGAGTAGATGACCTTGCCGAGCCATTGGCCGCCGTCGACCGAGAGCACGTCGCCGGTGATGTAAGCAGCACGCCGGGGGTCAAGCAAGAACGCCGCCGACTCGGCCACCTCCTCCGGGGTGGTGAACCGGTTCGCGGGGACGCTGCCGAGCACGCGGCGCCGGTCCTCCTCGGTCGGCCACAGTGCGGCACCGGCCCCCTCCGTCTCCGTGGGGCCCGGGGAGATGCAGTTGACCCGCACCCCGCGTCCGCCCCATTCGGAGGCGAGCGTGCGCGTCATAGCGAGGACGCCGCCCTTCGCCGCGGCGCTGTGGACGGTTCCTGGGTGCCCGTGCCAGGCGTAGCTGGCGATGACGTTCAGGATCGCGCCCCGGCCGGCTTCGAGCATGTGGCGGCCCGCGGCGCGGGTGCCGTAGAAGGTGCCATTGAGGACGATGTCCACCACGGCACGCCAGCCGCCGGGCGAGAGGTTCTCGGCCGGGCACACGAAGTTGCCGGCCGCGTTGTTCACCATCGCATCGATGCGTCCGTGCTCAGCCGCGACGCCGTCGATCGCTGCCGTGAGTGCGTCGGCGTCGCGCACGTCACAGGTGACGACGGCGGCGCTGACACCGAAGTCCTCGATCATGCGGGCCGTCTCCTCCAGAGGCTCTGCTCGGCGGCCGACGACGACGACGTTCCCTCCCCCGGCGGCGTAGCGCACGGCGATGGCACGGCCAATGCCCGAACCGCCACCCGTGACGACGGCGACCTGGTCGGTGAACTCGGCGAGCGGAGACTTCTCAATCATGGAGTGGCATCCTTCACTGGGGTTGAGGCGGCAAGGACGAGGGCGTCGACGGCGATCGCACCGTCAGGGCCGGCGCGGCGTGGGTTGACCTCGCACTCGACGACACCGGCGTCTTGTGCGATGAGACGGGACACGGCCGCGACGCTCTCGGCGACCGCATCGAGGTCGACGGCCGACCGGCCGCGAAATCCGGTGAGCAGGGGCAGGCCGGCGAGCGACTCTACGAGGCGACGGGCCTCACCCACCCCGATGGGCGCGAGAGCGAGTGCGACGTCCCGGTAGAGCTCGGCCTGCACGCCGCCGATCCCGACGAGGACGACGGGTCCGAAGGCGCTGTCGCGCCGAGCGCCGTGCCGTGGACGCTAACCTTCTCGATCGATCCTGCACGGGTGTCCCACTCGCGGGCGCGGTACGTATTCTCCTGAACGTCCGGGGTAGGGACCAGTCCGGGGGTGTTGCAGATGCGTGCGCTGACATTTGCGCCAGGCAAGAAGGGGACGCTGGAGGTGCAGGAGGTGCCCGGCCCCAACCCGGGCACGGGGGAGCTGCTTGTCCAAGGGCTGGCCCTGGGCATCTGCGGGACGGACAGGGAGCTGGCCGCCGCCGTGTATGGCTGGCCGCCGCCAGGCAAGGACCGGATGGTCATGGGGCACGAGTCGCTCGGCCGGGTGTTGGAGGCGCCAGCGGGCTCCGCATTCTCGCCTGGCGACCTGGTGGCGGGTGTCGTACGCCGCCCCGATCCGGTGCCGTGCGGGGCGTGCCTGCGTGGCGAGTTCGACATGTGCCGAAACGGCCGCTACACCGAGCGCGGCATCAAGGAGCTCGACGGGTACGGGAGCGAGCGCTGGACGGTTGAGGCCGCGCACGTCGCGCGCCTGGATCCGTCGCTGGAGAGCGTCGGCATGCTGACTGAGCCCATGTCCGTGGTCGCCAAGGCGTGGGAGCAGATCGACAGGATCGGCACGCGGGCCTGGTTCGAGCCGCACATGCTGCTGGTGACGGGAGCGGGGCCGATCGGGCTGCTGGCCGCGTTCTTGGGGCGACAGCGAGGGCTCGAGCTGCACGTGCTGGACCGTGCTCCTGAAGGAGGGCTCAAGTCGAGAATGGTCTCCGACCTGGGCGGCACCTACCACTCGGGCACGTCCCTAGTGGATTTCCACCAGCACAAACCCGACGTCATCATCGAGTGCACCGGTGCGGGGAGGCTCGTCATCGAAGCCATGACGATGACTGCGGCGGCGGGCACTCTGTGCTTGTGCGGGCTCGCGCCCGGGGGGCGCGAGCATCGGGTGGACCCCGGAATGATCAACCGGGAGATCGTGCTGGAGAACGACGTGGTCTTCGGCAGCGTGAACGCGAACCTGCGCCACTTCAGGGCCGCGGCCACCTTCTTGGCCGAGGCCGATCGGAGGTGGCTCGAACGGATGATCACCCGGCGGGTGCCGCTGGACCGCGCACTTGAGGCTCTCGAGCCTGGGGACGACATCAAGGTCGTCATCGACCTCACCACGTAGCGGAACTCCCCAAGTCTGCTACTGAGAGTGACCTGATGGGTATGCCCCCATCAGGGGGAACTCTCATGATCTTTAACCGAGCCGGTCAAGAGCGCTTGGGACATGTCGTGTTCATCGCGGCGGCCGCGGCCGTCGGCGGATTTCTGTTCGGGTACGACAGCGCCGTCGTCAACGGCGCGGTCGTCGGTATCCAGAACCACTTCCGGGTGGGACCGGTCGAAACCGGGGTCGTGGTGGCGATCGCGCTGCTGGGCTCGGCCGCGGGCGCCTGGACGGGCGGAAGGCTGGCCGACCAATTGGGGCGTACGAGGTCCATGCAGGTGGCGGCGCTGCTGTTCATGATCAGCTCGATCGGGCAGATGCTGCCGTTCACGGTTTGGGATCTCGGCTTCTGGCGGGTGATCGCGGGCTTCGCGATCGGCATGGCGTCGATGCTCGCGCCCGCGTACATCGCCGAGGTGGCGCCGCCCGCCTACCGCGGCCGGCTGGGCTCGTTCCAGCAGTTGGCCATCGTGCTCGGCATCGCCGTCTCACAGCTCGTCAACTACGTAATCGCCAGCATCGCCGGCGGCAACGTCAGCAACCACCTGGGGCCGCTGCAGGCCTGGCAGTGGATGCTGGGTGCCTGCGCGATCCCAGCTTTGCTGTATCTGCTGCTCGCACTGAAACTCCCCGAATCGCCCCGCTATCTGATCATGTCGGGCCGCACCCGGCAGGTGCGCGAGGTGCTGACTGAGATCGAGGGTGAAGACGTGGACCTCGACGAGCGCATCGCGGAGATTCAGCACGTGGTGCGCGCCGAAGGCGTGCCGGGGATGAAGGACCTGCGCGGCCCGGTGCTCGGGCTGCTGCCGATCGTCTGGATCGGCATCACTCTGTCGGCCTTCCAGCAGTTCGTCGGCATCAACGTGATCTTCTACTACTCGACCGTACTGTGGCAGTCGGTCGGCATTAACCAGAGCGAGTCCTTGCTGATCAGCTTCTCAAGCTCGATCATCAACATCATCGGCACGCTGATCGCGATGGCGCTGGTGGACAAGATCGGCCGCAAGCCACTGCTCATGATCGGCTCGGTGGGGATGACGATCGCGCTGGCCACCACGGCGTGGGCGTTCAGCGCGGCCAGGGTGACCGGCGGCAGGGTTACGCTGCCGGACCCGCAGGGACTGATCGCGCTCGTCTCCGCCAATACGTTCGTGCTGTTCTTCGCACTGTCGTGGGGCGTGGTGGTCTGGGTGCTGCTCGGCGAGATGTTCCCCAACCGTATCCGCGCCGCAGCCCTGGGCGTCGCCGCCGCGGCCCAGTGGCTCGCCAACTGGCTGATCTCGGTCTCGTTCCCGGCGCTCGCGGAGTGGAATCTTCCGCTCACCTACGCCGGGTACACCGTCATGGCGCTGCTGTCGTTCATCTTCGTCGCCAGATGGATCAGGGAGACCAAGGGCCGCAAGCTGGAGGAGATGGGCTGACCCGCTCAGTACGGCTGTGGTGTCCCACCGGCGAGGGACACCACGGGGCCTCGGTGTGACGACTGGGGACCTGGTCGCTGGTGTGACGGGATGGGACGATCCCGAGCCACGGCTTGCCGCACGCGGTGATCCACTCTGCCTGACGGACTACGTCGAGGTTGTGTTCGATCCTCGTAGACAATGGATGGCGAAGAGCGGCCGAGCACCTGCTGCAGCCGCCGGACGGCGGAAGGTTAGTGTCGCCGACGTGACGTGAACCAGGCTGCTTGTTCACGAGCGCGTGGGAGGATCGCGTCGCGATGCGGCCCGCCGTCGGGATCGACCTCATAGCGCAGTTGGACGCAGTCCTCGAGCAGCGCGCCGTACAACGTCCAGAGGGGTGAATGCGGATCGATCTCTGCCAGCTGCCTGCGGGCAGCGCGTTCGAGGTGCTCGCCTTCCGCTACGGCGGCGCGCAGGCGGAGCAGGTCCTCGCCGTTGCCAGGGACGACCAGAAGTTGCTCGAAACAGGCGTAAGCCTTCCCGACCGCATCCAGCAGGTCGGCGAAGACCTGGGGAAAACTGCTGGTCTCGTGCTGTCCTGGCAGGCCGCGAACCCCGGCAGCCAGATCGGCGAGGGCACGGGCGACGCCGCGCAGTTGCAGGCAGGCGTGCTCCAGGCACGCGACTGCCTGCATGATGCGGCGCAGGCGCTGGCGGGTTCGCGCCCGACGTAGGGTGAAACGCAGGGACTCATTGGCTCGTTCGGCGCTCTCGTGGGCCGAACGCAGCCTGATGGACAGGCGTCTGGCGCGGGCCAGCCACTTCTGTGCCTGGTGGGCGGTCCAGGGTTGCCTGACGCCTTCCGCCAGTTCGGAGCAAAGGTCGGCGAGATTATCGGCCAGGTCGGCCATGTCCTTGATGGCCCGGCCCACGTGACGGGGCGGAATCACTAGTATGAGCGTGGCTCCGACGACGGCGCCGATGACAATGTCGAACAGCCGCGCCATGCCGTACTCGCGGCCCAGGGCGAACACGAGTAGGGCGGTGATGGGCGCCTGCGTGTTCTGCCAGGGTATGCCGACGGTTCTGCTGACCACCAGCGCGACCGCGACCAGGATGGCCATGGTGGCGGCGCTGGTGCCGAACACCTGCACGAAGCCGATTGCAGCCGCCAGTCCTACCAGCACCGCGATGGTCTGCTGGACGGCCTGGACCAGGGTGCTGTAGGCGGTCGCTGTCACCGACAGCAGCACGCCGGTGGGAGCGAGCACCGGCTGAGGTGAGCCGATCAGTACGGTGGCGATCCACCAAGCCACCAGGCAGCCGACGGTGACCGTCACCGTCGGCATCAGCAACTGCCTCTCACGCCGCACCCAGCGGCGTAGCCCCCGCCGCCGCCATCGGCCCAAGCCGGGGACTAGGTCAGCCCACCTGTCCAGCCATCGCCTCGCGGCGGAAAATGCCATCACCGCACCCTCAGACGTGGTGCCCCACCTGGTGCTTCCGGGTCGTCTTTCACCTTCTATCGCGAGCATGCCCGCGTCGGGTAGCGGGCGCTCCGTTTTCGAGTGGCATTTTGCCCTCACCAGGCCTTCGAGAACACGGCGGTGGATCGAGTGCCGACGTCGCTGACCGGCATGAGACCCTCTCAGCGTCCATCCCGGTAAATGGTGGGTCGTGGCTGGTGCAGGAAGGACAGTGGGCGGATGGGAGGCCTTGGTCCGACAGCAGCCGACCAAGATCTGATGCCCAACCGTGAGCCTCGTTGCTGTCTGACCAGTGAGACTGGTGCCATCGGGAACGACTGCCACTGGATATCGCTGCAGGGGCAGGATGTGTTCTCCCCTGAGGTTGACCCTTGTCTTACCTGGCCCTGGTCCTCCTGGTGCCATCGGCACGATCTGTCGCCTCTTAGAGTGCGTTCCGCGAGCATATGCCTGTGATGTCGCTATGTGATCGTATGGATTTGTAGCGTTACCGCCGGTCGGTGGGGTCTGCTGTGCTGGGA
>NZ_JBITHT010000021.1:0-7461 GCF_044458265.1 Nonomuraea sp. NPDC050478
CCAGCCACGCCCGTAGTCCGACCGGCGGGTCTCCGACCAGCCGACCTAACCCAACCCCACCGATGAAAGGGACATCAACTCGCAGAACGCACTCTAAGGAGATGCACGTGCAGCAGCAGCGTCCACGCTTCGCCTCCTCCTCGCTCATGCGCCGATTAGCCGCCCTCGGCCTGACCGCAGTCGTGACGACCGGCCTGCTGGCCGCTCCCTCCCAAGCCGCCCCGGACTCCCCCGTGGCCTCGGCCGCGGAAACCACGACCGACCTCGGCGTGGCCGTGGGCCTGTCCTCCGTCGCCGACCTTGCGGTCGGTGACGGCCGGGTGTTCGTTTCCGCCGGCGACCGGATCGTCGTCACCGACGCCGCCGGTGGCGTCACCGGCGCCATCACCGGACTGTCCCAGGTGCACGGGCTGGCTCTGACCCCGGACGGCACCCGCCTGTATGCGGCCCTGTACGGGTCGGACGAGGTGGCAGAGATCGACACCGCCGACCTGACGATCCTCCGGCGGATCGGGCTGGCCGCGCACCCGTGCCCGTCCACCCTCGCGCTGACCGGCGACCAGCTGTGGATCGGCCGCGGCTGCGGCCAAAACTGGCGGGCCGGCGTCATCGGCCTCGACGTGACGCAGGCGGCACCAGCGCCGATCGTGCTCGCCTCCGACCTTTATAGCGCCCCGGCCATCGACGCCGCCGGCGGCACGCTCGTGGCCGGCGAGACCTACACCAGCCCTGCCGCTTTGTGGGTCTACGACATCGGCCAGGCGGCACCGGCGCTGCGCGGCACGATCTCCGGTTTCACTTACCGCACGGCCAGCATCCGGGAGGTCGCGCTGACCTCTGACGGCTCGGTCGCGGTCACGGCGGCCGGCGACCCCACCCGCTTCAGCCGCTATGACATCACCGCCCTGTCCCGGACCGGCTCCTACGGCGGCTACTTCGCGAGCCCGGTCAGTGTCGCGATCAGCGCCGACGACGCCACCATCGCCGGCGGCCGCAGGTCCGGCACCGACCTCACCCTCTACGACGCCGCGACGGGAGCCGAACTGCTGCAGACCGACAACCCGGCCGGCAACCTGGTCGCCGGCAGCATCGCCTTCTCCGGCGCCGACGTCTACGCCCTACTGCGCGCCCCGGGCGACCGGCTACACCTGTGGCGGCTGCCCGGCGTCGCCCTTCCGCCGTCGCTGCTGACGCCGACGACGTCGCCGCAGGTGCTGACCGGCATGGAGGTCCTCATCACCGGGCAGCTCACCCGAGCCGACGGCTCGCCTGTGGGCGCGCAGCCGCTCACGGTGACCCGCCGCCTGCCTGACGGAACCGACGAGCCGCTCGACGGCGTGACCACGGCGACCGACGGCACCTTCACCATCACCGACACCCCACCCGGTGTCGGCGAAGTGGTCTACACCGTGGCCTGGGCCGGTGACGACGCCTCCCGCGCCAGCCGTGCGGAGGCTGCTGTGACCGTCCAGCACCGTTCCTCACTCACCATGACCGGACCAGCCCTGGGCACCACCGGCACACCGTTGCACGTCAGTGGCGTCCTGGAAACAGGCGGCAACCCGCCCCCGCCAGGCTCCACCCTCACGCTGCAGCGCATAGTGCAAGACGACGACTCCCCGAGCACCACGTTGCCCACGGTCCCCGTCAACGACGACGGCACCTTCACCTTCACCGACACACCCGTCACCACCGGCCGCCACATCTACCACGCGCAGTGGTCCGGAAACGACCTGTCCGGACCGGCAGAGAGCCTGTACCGGGTCACCGTCAACGACAGCTGACCCCGACCTTGGGAGGGCGTCCGCATTTCGGCGGACGCCCTCCCGGCACTCACTTCCACCAGCGCCTGCGTCGCCCTGTACGAGGAGCACGGCGTCCGCCTGGCCGAGGACTACGAGATCGTCGGCGTCGGCTCTGGCTGCCGCCGCCAGGCCAGTGCCGAGATCGGCGACATCTTCCGCACCGTCGACCAGTTCGACCTCCCGCTGCACGGGTCCGGCGTCAAGCTCGCCGGCCTGCGCAGGTACGGCCGCTACCTCGTCACAGCCGACAGCATGGCGTGGTCGTACGCCGGCCGCCGCACCCCGACCCGGTGTGGCTCCACCCGCCACCGCTCCGAGGCGAACTGTCAGGTGTTCGCCCTCAACTGGCGAACCCGCGTCGAGGCTGTCGCCACCGCGCCAAGCACGCCATCGCCCAGCCCAGCCAGCTCGACCTGTTCCCCACCTCGGCCCGGACCCCGGCAGCGCGCCCCCAGAGCCCGCCAAGCAGGTCGCGGCCGCCCGCGTTGGCCAGGACGACCAGCTCGGCCCGTTCGCGGCCGCCTGAATCAGCCCCTGGATGAAGCGGCGGCGGTGCATCCTTGGGAGCATGCGCCTGCCGCGTCTTCGCAGCGCCCCTCGCCCTCCCCGGTCCGCCCGGTGGCGGAGACAACGACTGGGGCGCCCCGTACGGCTGATTCCCGTCGGTCTGGCTCTGGGCCTGACTCTCATCCTGGCTGGCGGGGCGGCGGTCGGCCTGGTCGCCTTGGCGCTCGCCCAACTCGCCCCAGTCAACCTCGCCAAGGTGAGGCCGACCACGGCCGAGGTCTTGGACATCATCAAGATCTCTTTAGCCGTCGTCGCCGGCGTCGGCGGAGTGGTTGCCCTCGTCGTCGCCTACCGCAAACAGCGCGTCACCGAGGTTGGAGAGACTCGGGAACAGGCCAAGCTGTTCAACGAACGCTTCACCACCGCCTCTGGGCAACTCGGCAATGAATCACCCGCGGTGCGCCTCGCCGGCGTGCACGCCCTCGCAGCACTGGCCGACGACTGGGAGGACGGCCGGCAGATGTGTATCGCTGTGCTCTGCGCCTACCTCCGCATGCCTCCCGACCCCGAACCTGACGCCAGTACCGGTCCGGCTGAACACGCCGCATGGGCTGGCATGGACGAGGTGCGCGGAACGATCTGGCGCTTGATTGCAGCACACCTCGACGCCAAGGCCCGGATTCCCTGGCACGGAGCCGACTTTGACTTCACTGGCGTCACCATCAGCCGATTCATCGACTTCGCCACCGCCGTCTTCCCTTCAGGCGTCGTTGCTTTCGATAGGGCCAAGATCTCCAGTGGAGGCTGGGTCAGGTTTGACCACGCGAGATTCTCCGGCGGCACTGTCCTGTTCCAGGGGACACAGTTCTCAGACGGATTTGTCACTTTCGAACATGCGACGTTCTCCGGCGGCATCGTCGCATTCACTGGGGCGAACTTCTCCGGCGCCGGGGTCGCGTTCCGCGCAGCAGCCTTCTCCGGCAGCAAGGTCACATTCGGCGGGGCAAAGTTCTCCGCTGGCCAGATCACGTTCGACGGCGTTGCTGACTGGTCAGTTCCACCGGTCGGTTTGCCCCCTCAAGCCCCTGGTCTATCGCTCCCTTCCAAGCCTGCGCCGAACCCCGCTCCGGAAGCGTCACCAGTCCCACTCACCCCCCAAGCAGACGATCAGCGTGAACCGTTGTGATCGGCGGACCGGGACACTAGCCCGGCCCGCCGTGTTCCCCGCCCTGTACACCGAGCGGTAGATCGCCTCCCGAGGAGGGTGCTGAAGGAGCGGTTCCCCGGTTGACCGACACCAACTAAGCAGATTTGGGGATGTATCTACCGTTTAGGGCTTTCGTCCTGTTTTGAGCGGTCGGTAGAACCGGCGCATGGCCACCCCTCCCGACCAGCACAAACACGCCCGTACGCAGCTCCGGAGCCCGATCGAGCCGATGCTGGCCAAGGGCGTGGCCGACTTCCCTCCAGGCCGCCTCGGCACCTGGGCGTACGAGGCCAAGCTTGACGGCTTCCGAGGTATCGCCCTCATCAACAGCGACCGCAGCGTGCATCTACAGTCCCGGCGCGGTGCCCGCCTCAACGACACCTTCCCCGAGGTCGTTTGGGCCGTGTTCGAGCACATCCCCGCCGGGACCGTGCTCGACGGCGAGATCGTCCGCTGGGAGCCATCCGGCCGCCTCGACTTCGGCGCGCTGCACCGCCGGAACATCGCCGGGCGCCGCCGCGCCGCCGCCCTCGCCATCTCCGAACCGTGCCACTACGCCGTCTTCGACCTGCTCCGTCTGCGCGGCCAGGACATGACCGGCCTGCCTCTGCGCGAGCGCCGCACCCTCCTGGAGGACCTGTTCGCGACCATCCCGGCCGCCGGCGTGCTCGCCCTGGGCCTGCACACCACCGACGAGGCCGAGGCGCGCACCTGGTACGAGTCCCTGCACACGGTCGGCGTCGAGGGCCTGGTCATCAAGCCGACCAGCTCCCGCTACGTGGGCGGGGAACGCGGCTGGCTCAAGCTCAAGCACCGGGAGAGCGCGGAAGCCGTGGTCGGCGGCTACGTCGGCCACTCCCGGCGGCCGAGCGGACTCCTCCTCGGCCGCTACGACCAGGCGGGACGGTTCCGCGTCGTCGGCCGCACCACCCAGCTGTCCGCGCAGGCCGCCGCCGAGCTCGCCCCTCTGCTCACCCCCGCGGCCGGGGAACATCCGTGGCCGGCGACGCTGCCGCCGGGCTGGGCGTCGAGTCCGTACGGTCAGCGCGACCCCATCAGCTACAGGCAGGTCCGCCCCGAGCTAGTGGTGGAGGTGCTGGTGGACACCGCTCGGGAGGGACTTCGGCACCGGCACCCCTGCCGCTACCTCCGGCCGCGCACCGACCTCGACCCCGCGCACGTCATCGAGCGGCGCGACACCGTGGCGTGATCGGCTGGCCGCTCGCCCCCGACGGGGAGGCCGTGGAAGCGTTCCAGGTGAAGGTCGCCCAGCACATTCACAGCTGACCCCGTGCATCAAGGGCCCGCCGCGGGATGCTGCATGGCGGACTTTGGGGTGAGACCGGCAGTAGCGCTTGCCGTTGATGCGTGTCAGGGGAATGTCACCGGGGCGATAGTAACTGTGCCGGCACCCACGATGATTACTTAGCGTGGACCAATATCACACTAGGTAATCATCATCGGAGGTTCGGTGCCACGCCCCTCACGCCACACCATCCCCGCCATCCTGGCTATCGTCCTCTTCGCCACACCCTTGACGGGCGGCACCGCACAGGCCGTCGAGACCCCGCCATCCGCCCGCGCCACGACCATGCTCCTCCGCGATGCCGTCGCCGGCCTGCCCACCGGCACCGAAAGCCGGGAAGGCTACAAGCGCAGCAGCTTCCGCCACTGGATCGACGCCGACCGGGTTATCTGGAGTCAAGAAGGTCATATGGCCGCCTGACCTTTGGTTTGGTAATGCAGACATGTCCAGAAAGGCATGGTGTTCGGGAGCGAGTCTGACTGTGGCCCGTCTTGGCCCGCCGCTCGGGTCGCCGTCACCAGACGCAAAGTAGCTGGTAGTAACCGGGCGTTGCCGGACGGCTTGTTAGCGGAGCAATCAGCCCCGTCTCCTCGCAGGGAACGGGGCGGGCGCCGAGCCTCGTTGGTGGGCTACTCAGTAGACGAACGTCGTGTCTGAGTCAACCGTGGCCACCGCCCGCACCTGCTGCTCAGTCATCCCGCGCATACCCCTCAGGTCTGCGCCGGACAGGTCCGCGCCGGACAGCTCCGCGCCGGACAGGTCCGCGCTGAGCTTCGCGCCGGACAGGTCCGCGCCGGACAGGTCCGCGCGGGACAGGTTCGCGCTGGTCAGGTCCGCGCCGGACAGCTCCGCGCCGACCAGGCTCGCGCGGGACAGGTTCGCGCCGGACAGGATCGTGCCGGACAGCTCCGCGATAGACAGGTCCGCGCGGGACAGGTCCGCGCCGGACAGGCTTACGCCGGACAGCTCCGCGCCGACCAGCTCCGCGCGGGACAAGTCCGCGTCCATCAGGTACGCGCCGCCAAACTCCAGGCTGGACAGCGACGCGCCCATCAGGTTCACCCCTATCAGATCCGCGCCCCTCAGGTCCACCTCAAACAGGTCCGCGCCGGCCAGGTTCGCACCTGCCAGTCGCGCGCCCTTCAGGTCCACCTCAACCAGTTGCGCTCTAGTCAGATTCGCGCTGGTCAGATCCGCGCTGGCCAGGTTCGCGCGGGACAGGGCCGCTCCGGGAAAGCGGCTGTTGGAGAAGTCTGCGCGGCCGGTAATGTCACCGCTGTTAATGACACCGGGAATAATGTCAACGCTGTATTTCAGGGCGCTCAGGGTGGGAGCAATGGTCAACGCCGCGACCACATCGGCAGGGGGACGCACGATGGGGTAGTTACCTTCCCCTTTGTCGTCGCTGCATCGCTTGGGCGGGGTTTTCTCACCGGGTTGAAGGGTGCACATGTCGTGGTTGCGGACGAACGCTGACAACACGTTGCGGATGGTGTCCCGGTCGCGTGGCGAGTCAGCGGCAAGGCGTTGCAGTGCGTAGATCCCGCCGAGTCGCACGTCGGACTTGGTGGAACCGAGTTGTTCGACGGCTTTGGTGTACCGGTCGGTGATCTGCCCCTCCTGGGTGGTGCTCAGCGTTTGAGCGGTGTACCAGAGTCCCAGTGCCGTGAATACGACACCGCCGATCACGACCAGCCCGGTCACTGCCTGGATGAGCGTGTGACGCGCGGAGTTGACTGCCTCCACTCGCTCGGCCGCGGTCATCTCGGTGCGTTCGACGTTTGTGAGCGGGGCGCGTTCTCCGGCGAGGTATCGGGCGGCCGGGCCGATGAGGGCGGCGAGCGCGAGGCAGGCCGCCAGCGCGAGCGCAACGCCCGCCAGGACCCAGCGCGCCCAGGTTGGTCCTGTCCACGTGATTGCGGCCCAAGCGCAGACGGCGGTCAATGCCAGGAGCGGGACCACCCACAGTACGCGCCTCCACCACCTGTGGCGCCGCGGCGCGGGCGGTGGGGGGTCGTCTGGCAGCTGTGCTGGTTCTAGTTCCGCCGGTGGGGGCGGTGTCCGCCCCCTGGTCGAGGAGGAGGCGAGGGCGGCTCCGGCCGCGGCCGAGGTGAGGAGCGCGGCCAGCGTGAGGGCTACGCGGAGAAGCAGGGGTTTGGCTGCCATGCTGGTGATTGCACCAGGTCCGCCGGCCCAGCGAAACAGGAGATGACCAACTCGCGCGACCACATGAGTAACAGCGGTTACTCAGTGCTGCTTTGCCTCTGGTGGCAGCGACCCAAGCGCCGGGCCGTCTTGCGTCGCGTGCTGGGCCAGCGGGTCGGTTGGGGTTACCAGTGCGCTGGGGCCGGGCCCGATGCTCGCGCTCAGCCGAGGTTCGGTGGTTGGCCGCGTTCACGCAACAGACCCAGCGCCCGCTCCAGGGCATCCCTCAAGGCGGCGGTCTCACTGCGCATCTCTTTGAGACGTTGGCGCAGGGCTTCGTTCTGGGCGCGCAGTGATGCCTCGGACGAGGTCTGTTTCGCGGGTGGTCGACGTGAAGCCCGCGTTCCGCAGCTAATCCGTGATCCAGGGCATGTTCGGGTGCGAAACCGCAGGTCGGTGGCTTGCGACTTTGTGGAAACGGCGGAAGGCCC
>NZ_JBITHT010000022.1:0-5781 GCF_044458265.1 Nonomuraea sp. NPDC050478
GGGGTGTTCACGAGTGTGCCTGGCCTGGAAAGCAGCAGAGGCATGAAAGATCGCTTCCCGAGTTCCGCGTGATCGTTTCCCAGGTCGAGTGAGGCGCCCGCCTCGATGTGATCGGCTTGACAGTGGTTACGAGACCCGAAGGCGGTCCAGCTGAGGGTGGCAGCAGCGCAAACCGAGTTCGGTCGCGACCTGGACCGCGTACACCGAGGACTCCTCCGCGCGGCGGTACACCATGGGGAAGGAGACGTAAGGGGCCTGCCGCTTTTCCGATCAGCGGGGATGTTGACCAGGGAATATCCGCTTAGCCGTCCTTGTCCATCTCGTCCAGGTCCAGCCGGCACTGCAGGAGGCGCTGCACGTATTCCGCGAGCAGAGGGTCGGCGGAATCTCTGTGTCCGCGTGGATGTACTGGTTGTAGAGGGCGGAATGCATCTCTTCCGATTCTTGATCATTCGCGGGATACTCGCCCTCTCACACCGCGAGGTCATGGCTCATGCCGGGACGATGTCACTTTCGGGGCGAATCACACCTGGATGACTCAAGGTACTGGTGCCTCGGTTCGCGGTAGCGCAGCCCTCATGATGACCCGGGAATGGTGGGAGTCAGGGGCGCGGCACGTCGAGAACGATGACGGGCGCGTTCTCCGCGAGCAGTTGATCGGCGTCGAAGCCTACCCCGGTGGTCTGTTCGGTGAAGGCGAACACGGCGGCGCACTTGCCGTCGAAGTCGTCGCGGACCAGGCCGTCGAGCAGGGTGCGCAGACCGGCCAAAGCGGACGGGTCGCCATCCTCCTCCCGGCGGTCGCCGAAGACGAACTCCCACATCCGCGCCCTGATCCGCCCGTCGGCCGCGTAGACAACCGTGTGGCCGCCCTTGAAGTGCCAGGACGCCATCCACACCCGGGCACCCTCACTGACCGTGGCGAGAACCTGGTCCGAGAGCCCGTATCCATAGGTGAACTCCAGCAGACCCCAGGCGCCGTCGCCTTCGAAGGCGAAGAGCACGGGCCCGTCCGCCTCCAGCGCCTCCTCGGGCGGGTAGGCCATGACACGCTGTTCGGGGTCGCGGCCGCCGTTCACGCGCCATAAGACGTCGTCAAGACGTCGTCGAGGCCGAGATGCTCTCCGAGGGGCTGCACAACGATCCAGCAGAGGGCGTCCAGCCAGGCGACGCGGCGCAGGACGTCCCGGTAATGATCTATCACCTGCATATGAGAACACGCCGAGAGCCTCCGTGAGCAGGACACGGAGGCTCTCGGTGGGGATCATGAGCAGGCGCAGAACTCCCAGTGGTCCCTTCGTCACCTCCAGGACGCGCTCGTCCGGCGCTGAGAACAGCGGCTGATGACGTCATCGCCGGCGTCCTGATCGTCGACTTATGCATGAGTCGGATCATTTCCTACGACGGCGGAGCGGACTGGGTTCTCCAAGACTTTGCAGCGAGGGATCGCCTCAATGCGGCGCACAGTGAGTGGTTGTCGAGCCATCCGGCGAGCCTGTAGTCGCACAGGGACAGTTGTGCTCGGTGGTGGAAGAACTGATTGCAGAGGTGTCTCTTCACGTGGGCCGCAAAGCCATCTACAGTTACGGTTTGCAGGCACTGTGTAACTCTTTGCATTCGCACACTCTCTGCTAGTTGCGCACGGCGCCAGTACGTGGAGGTCGGCATGACGTTGGGCGAAGCATCGCTACTGGAGCAGCTGGCTGCGGACGAGGAGTCCGTCCGCGGGCAGCTTGAGTCGTTGCGTGAGCAGGTGGCGGCCCTGGAAGAGCGGCTGAGCGACCTGGCCACCGCCCGGAGGATAGTCGCGCCAATGCTGGCCGGGCATTCCGGGCCTGAGCGGGCACCGTCTGGCGGCACGCCTGACGGCCCGACGCACACCTCGCCAAAGGTTTCGGCGCCGAAACCGGTCGCCGGGCTCGACCAGCAGGTCGTTGTGATCATGGCGAGTTCCGGGCGGACGATGCGCGCCAAGGAAGTGGCTCAAGCGCTGGGCGAGCCCGACGTGCGGGGGCGGGTGGAGACCACCCGAGCACGGCTCAAGCGGCTGACGGCGCTGGGCTGGCTGACCCAGCACGAGCCGGGTCTGTTCTCCATCGCCGCGGGCATCAATGGCCACGCGCTGGGGGGAGTCGCCAACGACGAGGCATAAAGCGACAGACACATTGCAGACCAGGCGTTCAACGACGGTCGTGGGACGCCGGGCCGGACGAGCAGGGTGCCGCCGAGATTAGGCCCTCGGCGGCACCCGAGGTTGCGTGAGCACCCTCCAGGTTCTAACTGACAGTGTCTCGCGCACTCCCGAGAGTAACTCGAATGGGGGCCTTTGGGGAGGCGTCGAGCCTGGATTTCGCCTGCCCTGCGAGCGGCAGGGCAGGCGAGGGAAGGATCGACGATGCCCTCACCAGGGCGAGAAGGAGTCCGCCGCGGGTCAGCTTCCGCCCGCCCCGGTGGGCGAAGCAGGCCACAGCCGGACGGCCAGGCCGGCCTCCAGTTGGGCGATGGTGGCCACATCCGGCCAGCAACGCCCGACGACCACGTCGTTGACGGTCTGCCGGTTCACCCCACTGACCTCGGCCAGTCGGCGGAAACTCAGCCCTCGCTCGGCCATCACTGCTTGCAGAGCTGCGGCGATGGACTGGACGACGGCGGCGGCCGGATGGCCGGACAGATTCGCGTGGGGCCAGTTCTCCGGGTCGTCGGCCAACTCCCGGGGAGAGCGGGAACGCCCGCGTCCTCCGACCATGACAAACGACTCCTTTCGATAGATGTCGTCGCCCTCCGTAACGGCAGGTTGTCCTGCCGCTATGGATGGGGTGTGACCCTCGACGCGAAAACCTCGGCGAAGATCACCGACTACCGGCCGCAGCAGGCCACGCCGGAATGGGAACAGATCGCCGGGCACGTCCGGATGCTGGTCGCCGCCAGCGCCGACCGCTCCCCCTACCGAGTGCAGCGGCTGCTCACCGCGACCACCCGGCTGGCCGTGTGGTGTCACCGCTCCGGCCTGCCCGATGACCCGGAAGTGTGGCTGCGGCACGAAACGATCGACGCGTTCGTCCTGACCGGCTGCACCGATCTGGCCCCGAGCTCGGCGCAGACCTACCGGTCCTGGCTGCGGCACATGCGCGCCACGCTGGCCTGGCTGGAACGCGGCGAACAGGTGCCGCCACCGATGAAAGCCCCCAAGAAGGTCAGCCCGCCGTACTCGCCGGCCCAGCTCGGCCGCCTTCGCGGCTGGGCCGAACGCCTGCCTGGCCAGGCCAGGGGCGACGCTCTGGCGTTGATGGCGCTCGCCTTCGGCTGCGGTCTGGCCTCTGGAGAAGTGGCCGCCGTCCGCACCGGGCATCTGCGCCGCTTGGACTGCGGCGCGGTCGTGGTCGCCGTCCCCGGCACCGAGCGGTTGATCGTCTGCCGCGCCGCCTGGGAGGACGTCCTGGCTCATGCCGCCGACCAGCCGGGCGACCGGTTCGTGTTCCGGCCCAGGCGCACCGCTCGGCACGCCAAGAACCTGTTCAGCTCCTGGACGGCCCGCCACACCCCTACCGGTGGCCTGCCCGCCCTGTCGGTGCGCCGGCTGCGCTCCTCCTGGCTCGTCGAGTTGCTGAGCGCCCGCATCGATCTGGGGGTGGTGGCCGCCGCGGCCGGGATGAGCACCTCCGCACTGGCCCACTACCAACATTTCGTCCCCGTCCTGGACGAGTCCACCGCGGTCGCGCTGCTGCGCGGCAGGCCCGACAAACAGGCCAGGTGAGTACGGCGAAGCCACGCGCCTGGCCGCCGCGCACCACCCGAGCCCGAGCCACCCGGCCCCGGCCACCTGCCAAGCAGACGGCACAGATCCCCGATGCCGTCGTCGGTCACTATGCCCGGCTGCTGGACGACTCCGGCATCATGCCGCTGATCGACGCCGAACTCGGCCCGAGGCCCGGCCCGCCCGGGCTGCCCATCGCCGCGGTGCTGACCTGCCTGCTGCTGTCCATCAACCACACCGGCAAGGCCACGCTCGTCGAGGCCTGGCGGATCGCCGCGTTCTGTCTTAGCGCCGCCGCACGCCATCGGCTCGGTCTGCCCGACGTCCACCGCGAAGACATCCACCAGGTGCTCGCCTCTTCTCGCCGCTTCTACCGGGCCTTCGACCGCCTGACCACCCTGCTGGATCCAGCCCGCCACGATCGGCGCGCCCGCCTGCCCCAGCACCAGGCCGACGTGCTGGCCACCGCGTGGGAGCATGACGACCCAGCACACGCACGCAAGCGGGAACTGCTGCAGGACATCGTCACCGCGCTGGTGCTCACCCCAGTGCGCTGGGCCAAAGGCCGGGGCTACCTCCGTCACTTCCGCGGCGACGTCGGCATCGACACCACCGCCGCCCCCGTCTTCGCCCGCCCACCCCGGGCCCGCCGCTCCACCGGGGAACTGATCGCCTCCACCGAGATCACCGCAGGCTGGCACCACTCGGCCGGCAACGGCCCACCCGAGTACGGCTACAGTGCCACCCTCACCGTCGCCGCCCGCACCCGCCCGGCACTCGGCTCTTTCCCGCAACTGGCGCTCGGCCTGGTCCTGGACACCCCGCACAAACGCATCGGCGCCAACGCCATCACCACCCTCAAACCCCTGGCCGCCCTCGGCTTGCCTGCAGCATTCGCCGTCGCCGACCGCGCCTACACCGACCAGCAACCCGGCCACTTCGCCCGGCCCGCACGCGAACTCGGCTACCGGCTCGCCCTCGATTACAAAGTGGAGCAGCGGGGAGTGCAGGGCAGTGTCCACGACAGCCCGCTCATCGACGGCTCCCCAGCATGCCCGCTGATGCCCGACAGGCTTGCTCAGGCGACCACCGGCCTGGACGACGCCGCCATCCGCGCACCGTCGGAAGAGCTCACCGCGTTGATCGCCGCGCGAGAGCCGTACTTGCTGCGCCTCAAACAGAGCGCGAACGCAGACGGCGCCGTCCGCTACCAGTGCCCGGCAGCAGGCACCTCCCCATCGGTCACCTGCCCCCGCTTCGACCGTCTCCACCAGCGCGGACCCAGCCGACCCGCTGCGGTTGATCTGACCGACGCCCGGCAGCGAGCCGCCCACTCCGCGGCCAAACCCCGCGTCCTGCCGCCACAGCCTGATCTGAAGGCCAGCCAACTGCCGAAGATCTGCAGCCAACACACCATCACCATCCGCAAGGACGATCTCGGCCACCTCGACAAGTTCCGCCAGGACCTGGCCTACCTGAGTTCCGCCTGGATCGGAACCTACAAGTCTGTCCGGGCCAACACCGAAGGCATCAACGGCAGACTCAAGGGACACGACCTCGACCTCGGCGATGCCAAGAACCGGCTCGCCCACGGACGCGTCGCCCAGACCATCCTGGTCGCTCTGCTCGTCACTGTCGCCAACGACCACTTTCTCGACCAGTGGCGCCACATCCATGAGCTCCAGGACAGGCCCGTCACACTCGCCGACACGCCGCAGGCTCCGGCCCAGCCCTTCGACGGCATACCACCCGCAGGCCAGAGCAGGCCGCCACCAGCCCCATAAGCCGCAAAACCCGCCACCTTGTCGCAGCGCCCCGCTCACCGTCAGCTTCGCCATGCCCAACGGCCGGATCTCGCTCCTCCACCAGCCGCCTGCCACCACTCGGGCCTTCCCAGACGCCGACTCCGCAGGCCCCGAACCAGGACGAATCCAATTCGGAAACCCCTGAAACGACGAGATCCCGCCCGATCGCGATGATCAGACGGGATCCCGTCAACTTCAGTCCGGCCGTTTCAAGAACGGCCC
>NZ_JBITHT010000023.1:0-2727 GCF_044458265.1 Nonomuraea sp. NPDC050478
TAGTGACACGCCGCATCAGCGTGCCCGCAAGCGTTTCCGCAGCTCACACCCCTGATTCATGTGTTTTTCTCGCTACACATCTGCGGAACGCGGGTATGCGTTCGGGAGAAGAAGATGCCGCGGTTGCAGGCTGCGCACCAAAAGTACGGACGTCCCTTGTCCGGATGCTTGGTATCCAGTTCGAAGATGAGACGCAAGGAGCGCACGCGGGCAATCTCCAGCTCAAGCAGGTCGACCATTACGCTACCCCTGCTTTCGCGTACGACGCGAATCTGAAAAATTGGCATATCACGGCATGCGGCTCAGGCTTCAGCCGCCCGACGTTCGACCTGGCCTTGGGCCGCCTCTCTAAGAATCTCAGAGTCCGAGTTGAGGAGTCGAACCAAAGCTTCGCCTGCCTGAGGACCTGGAATTTTGCCGAGGGCCCAGATCGCCTTGGTTGCGAGTGCCCGCGCATCATCCCACTCGAGATATTCAGGCACCCATTGGGTCACCTGATGAAGGGCATGAACAGCTTTCGCAGAATGGAATCCGTCGAGAGCGTCTACTATATCCTCGTGTGATTGGTGCCAGTCCTCGTTGCACAATCGAACCAGGGGCTCGATACAGTCATGCGAGAAACCGAAGGTAAACCCTGCGAGAAGTGATAGGCCAAGCTCGTCGGCATCCCTCCTGGCGATGGCCTCATCGAGCAGTGCAAGTACCGGAATTTTTCCATCATCGGTGTTGAACAGACTCAACACCCGCTCAGGCGTGACCTTCCTGCCTTCTCCAGGCATGATGAGGAGGCCGGCGACTGCTTCGCGTTGTTCAGGCGTCATCTCTCGACCTCTTTGAATCCGATGACCGACAGTGCGGGCATCTGCCATCGTGTCCACCTGCCTCCCGGGTTCCAGGCCGGCTGAGGGATGGGATGGCAACGTACCGGATCATTTCAACGATGAGAGCAGTTTCCTCACCTCTTCATAGCCATCGATATCGTCCCTGATCTGGATGCGCCACTCCGTGCTGTCCAGCGCTTCGATCTTCACGAGGAGCTCTGGATGAAAACCTCGTTCCGCGATGCGCCGCGACAGTCCATGTGGCGACTCGGCCGCCACGATAAGACAGTCATGAGCTTGACATAGATCGGCAGCGATGGTTCGCAGTTCGAACCAACTCACTGGGTATCCTGAATCGGAAGATGAGATCGCGTCTTCGAACTCTGGCATGGTCATCCCGCGGGGGGCGATGCCAGTTCCCCAGAGGTCCAGTATACTCCACATCCATGAATTATCGGGAAGCGCGGAAAGCACCTGGGTGAGCCCAATCGACTTTCCGGATAGATTATTCATGGATATTACAAATGTGTGCATTTCACCACGTCCATGGCTCTGCTGGACCACGCTTTTTGTTTCCGCCTGTTGGGTTGTCCTCATATCGGTGCTGGTGCGGATTCTCATGACCTGGCACATCTGGCCGACCGTGATCGGTGAAGTCATAGTCTTTCATCACCTCGCCATTATCGCCGAACTTTCGCGCCTGCGGGTAATTTTCTCGCCTTCCCTGCTTTCGCCCCAGTTGAGTATGAGGATATCTGGACTCGGGCTGTGGGTTACCGTGCTTGTCTCTGGGCAGTTTTCGATCGGGGAACCACTTGGGGTCTGGCTTAGGACGTGGAACTGCTGCCTTTCCAACGGTGGAGAGTCCACGAGTCAGCGCAGATTTTATGACACCGCCGACCCCGCCGATGAAACCAGTGATTAGAGCGACGTCGTCGTTCTCTTGAACGGTCCCTCTTCCGCAGTAGACAGGATCCCGCTTGCAAAGCGTCGCCTTGTCAGTACGTTGCTGCCGTCGACGGAATTCTTCCTCGCCGCCCTTTTTGTCGCTGATCTGCGCGTCCCGCGCTTGCTCGCGTATTCTGTTTCGGCGATTCTTCTCGTTCGCCTTGATACGCTTCTTGTGGATTTTGCGTTCGCGGGCGGTCTTCTTCTTGCCGCTGGCGTGGTGGGTCTTGGCGAGGTTCTGGTTGGCGTTGGGCCGGTTCTTGTCGCGGGAGTAGCCGTAGCTCTTGTCGGAGCTGCCGCCGCCGGCGTCGACCCGGCGGCCGTCCGGGTCGGATTGGTCGATGGGGTTGTTGGCGGCGTAGGAGTACGGGTTGGCCCATTCCGGTGTGCGTAGGTCGAGTTCGGGGTCGGTGGAGATGAACTTGGCGATCGTCGGGTCGTAGTAGCGGGCACCCAGGTAAGTGAGACCGGTGGAGGCGTCTTCGGTCTTGCCGAGGAAGCCGCGGTCGGTGAACGGCAGGTCGTCTGAGCCCCGGCGCTCGCCGAAGGGGAGATAGCGTTCCCGGCTGACGTTGCCGGTGGTGGCGTTGACAGCGAGTTGGGTGCTGCCGTGCAGTCCGGCCAGCATCCAGGTGACCCCGCTCGGCTCGCGCAGCGCCACAAGGGAGCCGTCGCTGCTGCTGTAGTACCGCTTGCCGGTTATCTGGCCGCTGGCGAGGCGCAGTTCGACCGGGCCGAGGTAGAGGGTGGTGCCGCCGGGGTCGCGGCGGATGAGCCGTTTGCCGGCGGCGTCGTACACCATGGCGGTGTCCGCGCCCTGGATGGTGGCCTGGCCGAGCGGGTTCCAGGTGAAGGTGGCTTGTTTGTTGTCGACGGTGCGGGCGGCGAGTTGGCCGGCGTCGTCGTAGGCGTAGGTGTCGGTGCGGCCGGGGTAGGTGATGGCGGTGACCGCGTTGGG
>NZ_JBITHT010000024.1:0-1985 GCF_044458265.1 Nonomuraea sp. NPDC050478
CCCGCGTTCCGCAGATGTGTAGCGAGAAAAACACATGAATCAGGGGTGTGAGCTGCGGAAACGCTTGCGGGCACGCTGATGCGGCGTGTCACTAGGCGCGGGTGTTGTGCCTGGTCAGGCGTCTGCGGCGGGTGCAACTTCGACGATCTTCTTTGGGGCCGGGATGTCGAGTTTGGCCAGGATGTCGCGCTGGGGCTTGGTCAGTTCGGCGCGTTGACGGAAGGTGCCGGTCGGGCCGGTGAAGGTGGCCACCGTGAGAAGGTCGAACTCGTCGCGGATGCGGTTCCAGGTGGTGCCGGTGGTGGTCTCGATGATGCGGATCAGCAGCAGGGCCAGCCAGCACAAGATGACGTGCGCGCGGATGCGTTCTTCGAGGCGGTGATAGACCGGGCGCAGGTCGATGACCTGCTTCATGTCTCGCCAGCCTCGCTCAACCTCCAGCAATTGCTTGTAGCCAAGGGCGATGTCCTCGGCCGGCAGTTTCGGGTCGGAGCAGCGCAGCAGGTACTTGCCGTCCAGGTTCGTCTCGGTCTTGACCTTGGCGGCGTCGATGCGCAGCAGCCCGTTCGGGGTGGTGCGCAGGTAGCGGTTCAGGCCGGGCTTGGTGGAAATCACACCGCGTAGCTCGGCGCGTTTGGTGGCGCTCAACGCGTCGCTGCCGGCGATCACCTCTTCCAGTTGGGCGATCAGACGCGCCCGGATGGCGGCGTCGCGTTCGGCGCCGTCGGGGTTGAAGCAGATCACGAACCGGTCGGCCTCGCCGATCCGGACCTCTTTGACCTTCAAATTCTCCGCCACGTCCTGGTAGCGGCCTTGGCGGGACAGGGCGGCCTTGGCCTCGGCCGAGCCCGAGCGCAGCCGTTCGCCGATGATGTAGTGGTGATCGCCCTGGCGCAGATAGCGGCGGTTGTCGGCGGAGGCGAAGCCACGATCACCGACCCACACGATCTTGGAAAGCGTCCAGTCCCGCATGTCGTCCTTGACCTGGCGGATCAGCGCGGTGTCGGTGGTGTTGCCGGGCCAGGACCAGACGCGGACGGGGATGCCATCGCGGGTGACGGCCATGCCGATGACGATCTGCGGCAGGTCGTCGCGGTGATCCTTGGACTTGCCGCGGGCGCGGAAGCCCTTCATCACCGGTTCGTCGCCGTCGCTGTTTTCGGGGTCGGGCAGCCGGATGCCGCGCTGGTCGCGGGCGATCGGCTCATCGGGTTCGTCGATCTCGAAGTAGGTGGAGGTGGTGTCGAAGAACAGCAGGTCGACTTCGAGGTTGAGCAGGGTGGCGACCTGGTCGAACACCTTGCGTTCGACGGAGTCTTGGACCTGGTGCAGCCAGTCCATCGCCCGGTAGCAGGCGTCGTCGCTGCAGGCGGGCAGGCTCTCGATGTGGGCGTTGCGGCCGATCCAGTGTGAGGCGGCCAGTTTGGAGGAGGCGTCCAGAGCGCGGTTGGCGACCAGGGCGAACAGCACCCGTTCGGTGAACGGGCTGCGGCGGGTGGAGGCGAGGATGCGCGTCAGGATCGTGTCGATCTTCAGCTGCCGCCACAGCTGGTCGAGAAGATAGGGACCGCCGTAGGCAGCTGAGCCGATGAAGGTCAGCTCCGTGCCCGAGCTGAGAGCGGCGGCCCGGCCCGGGTCCAGCAGCCGGCACAGGGAGCCGACCAGGCGTTCGACGGCGGCGCGGTCGATCTGGTCTTCGCGGCCGAAGTTGTGCAGGACCTTCATCTTGGAGGCCTTGGCGACAGGGTCCCACTCGTTATGGGCGAGTTGGAGGTATCGCACCGTGGTGCCGTTTTTGTTCTTCCGCGTCGCGGTCCTGACGAACATGTCACCAGACCGTAGCAGTGTATGCGCAGAACGCGATGGTGTTATCGCTGAAGTCGTGTCACTAGGGCCTTCCGCCGTTTCCACAAAGTCGCAAGCCACCGACCTGCGGTTTCGCACCCGAACATGCCCTGGATCACGGATTAGCTGCGGAACGCGGG
>NZ_JBITHT010000025.1:0-1733 GCF_044458265.1 Nonomuraea sp. NPDC050478
TGGTAGTAGGTAAGCGATGGGGTGACGCAGGAAGGTAGTCCAGCCCAGGCGATGGTTGTCCTGGGGTAAGCATGTAGCCCGTGTTGTAGGCAAATCCGCAACACTTGTGGGTGAGATGTGATGCCGAGCCGATTGTGGCGAAGTGGATGATCCTATGCTGCCGAGAAAAGCCTCTAGTGAGTGTTGTGGCGGCCCGTACCCTAAACCGACTCAGGTGGTCAGGTAGAGAATACCAAGGCGATCGGGTGAACTGTGGTTAAGGAACTCGGCAAATTGCCCCCGTAACTTCGGGAGAAGGGGGACCTCTGCTGGTGAACGCCCTTGCGGTGGGAGCTGGTGGGGGTCGCAGTGGCCAGGGGGAAGCGACTGTTTACTAAAAACACAGGTCCGTGCGAAGTCGTAAGACGATGTATACGGACTGACGCCTGCCCGGTGCCGGAACGTTAAGGGGACCGCTTAGCTGACTTTCGGGTTGGCGAAGGTGAGAACTTAAGCGCCGGTAAACGGCGGTGGTAACTATAACCATCCTAAGGTAGCGAAATTCCTTGTCGGGTAAGTTCCGACCTGCACGAATGGCGTAACGACTTCCCCGCTGTCTCAACCGCAGACCCGGCGAAATTGCACTACGAGTAAAGATGCTCGTTTCGCGCAGCAGGACGGAAAGACCCCGGGACCTTCACTACAGCTTGACATTGGTGTTTGGAGCGTCTTGTGTAGGATAGGTGGGAGACTGGGAAGCTCGGACGCTAGTTCGGGTGGAGTCATTGGTGAAATACCACTCTGGTCGTTTTGAATGTCTAACTCTGGTCCGTGATCCGGATCGGGGACAGTGTCTGGTGGGTAGTTTAACTGGGGCGGTTGCCTCCTAAAGGGTAACGGAGGCGCCCAAAGGTTCCCTCAGCCTGGTTGGCAATCAGGTGTTGAGTGTAAGTGCACAAGGGAGCTTGACTGTGAGACTGACGGGTCGAGCAGGAGCGAAAGCTGGGACTAGTGATCCGGCATCGGCGTGTGGAAGCGGTGTCGCTCAACGGCTAAAAGGTACCCCGGGGATAACAGGCTGATCTTCCCCAAGAGTCCATATCGACGGGATGGTTTGGCACCTCGATGTCGGCTCGTCGCATCCTGGGGCTGGAGTAGGTCCCAAGGGTTGGGCTGTTCGCCCATTAAAGCGGTACGCGAGCTGGGTTTAGAACGTCGCGAGACAGTTCGGTCCCTATCCGCTGCGCGCGCAGGAGACTTGAAAGGGGCTGTCCCTAGTACGAGAGGACCGGGACGGACGAACCTCTGGTGTGCCAGTTGTATCGCCAGGTGCATGGCTGGTTGGCTACGTTCGGGAGGGATAACCGCTGAAAGCATCTAAGCGGGAAGCTTGCCTTGAGATGAGGTCTCCCACCCTGTGAAGGGGTAAGGCTCCCGGTAGACGACCGGGTTGATAGGCCGGAGGTGGAAGCGCGGTAACGTGTGGAGCTGACCGGTACTAATAGGCCGAGGACTTGACCACAAAGCGTCTTGCTTCTTTTGTAGAATTGAGTTTTGCTCGCGTCCACTAGGCAATTCTGAGACAGCAAACCCTGTGGTTTGTGTGTTTCGGAGGGTTACGGCGGTTATGGCGGGAAGGAAACACCCGGTTACATTCCGAACCCGGAAGTTAAGCTTCTCTGCGCCGATGGTACTGCACTCGGGAGGGTGTGGGAGAGTAGGTCACCGCCGGACAATTTTCATATGGGAAAGGC
>NZ_JBITHT010000027.1:0-1599 GCF_044458265.1 Nonomuraea sp. NPDC050478
GGGGGTATCACTCTAAGTGTGGAAACGATCACTATGGGTAGATGAGTCAAGGTAGATCATCTTAACGCTTCGGGGGGAGCGTCCATCATGACGAACACACGGGGATCATCAGCTCTGACCACCAGTTTCATTCCAGAGCACGAGCAGGCGGGAAGCTTGGCACGGGCTGCTCATCATGGCGGGGAAAAATCCCCCCATCGTGACGGCGAAGTGCCGTTGCGGGACCTGCTCGGCGACCAGGTGCTGGACCTGCTGCTGGAGCGCTCGAAAGACGGCAAGGGCGGGCTGCGGCTGACCGGTGAGGGCTCGATGCTGGGCGAGCTGGTCAAGGCGGTGCTGGAACGCGCGCTGGAGGCCGAGCTGTCGGCGCATCTGGGCTATGGCAAGCACGAGGTGGCCGGCCACGGGACGGGTAACTCCCGCAACGGCAGGATCGGCAAAACGGTGCAGACCGGGGTCGGCCCGGTACGGCTGGCCGTGCCGCGCGACCGGGCCGGCACCTTCGAACCGGTGCTCGTGCCCAAGCGGGCCGGCCGCGTCTCCGGCGGCCTGGACGACATGATCATCAGTCTGTACGCGCACGGCATGAGCGTGCGCGACATCCAGCACCACCTACGCCAGATCTACGAGGTAGAACTGTCGCACGAGGCCATCTCCAACATCACCGACGCCGTGCTGGAAGAGGTCCGCGCCTGGCAGAGCAGGCCGTTGGAGGCCGTCTACCCGGTGGTGTTCCTGGACGCCATCGTGGTCAAGGTGCGCGACAACCACAGCGTGCAGGCCAAGCCCGCCTACCTCGCGGTCGGCATCGACGCCGACGGCGACAAGCACGTGCTGGGGATCTGGCTGGCCAAGACCCCGCTCGATACGGCCACCGCCGGCGAGTCGGCCCGCTTCTGGACCTCGGTGATGAACGACCTGCGCAACCGGGGCGTGCGCGACATCATCATCGCCTGCACCGACGGCCTGAACGGCTTCGAAGACGCCATCCACCACGCCTTCCCGCACACCACCGTGCAGGCCTGCGTCGTGCACCTGATCCGCAACGCGCTGCGACCGGTCGCCCGCCGCGACCGCGCCGCGGTGGCCGCCGAGCTCAAGAAGATCTACACCGCGCCCAGCGCGGAGACGGCTTTCGACGCCCTGGCCGACTTCACCGCCTCCACCTGGGGCGAGAAGTATCCGCAGGCAGCCCGCGTGTTCGAGACCGCCTGGGACCGCTTCACCCCGTTCTTCGCCTTCTCCCCGGCGGTCCGCAAGCTGCTCTACACCACCAACAGCATCGAGTCCCTGAACTACCAGCTGCGCAAGGTCACCAAAGCCCGCGGCCACTTCCCTGGCGACGACGCCGTGGTCAAACTGCTGTGGCTGGCCATCATCAACATCGAGGACAAACGCGCCCGCGAACGCGCCGTGACCAAGGAGAAAACCGGCAAGATCAAAAACTCGCCCAGCACCGCCCGCCTCATCGAAGGACAGCGCACCATCGGCTGGCGCGAAGCACTCATCGAACTCGATATCGCCTACCCAGGACGGATCAGGTAAAGAGGGTTCTCCATCACCCAGAAAGGATCTTTACACACTTCAGGTGACAAGCTC
>NZ_JBITHT010000028.1:0-1458 GCF_044458265.1 Nonomuraea sp. NPDC050478
AGAGTGCGTTCTGCGAGTTGATGTCCCTTTCATCGGTGGGGTTGGGTTAGGTCGGCTGGTCGGAGACCCGCCGGTCGGACTACGGGCGTGGCTGGGTGAACAATCCCGGCTCGGTCTCGACAAGGATGCCGCGGCTGACCAGGCGTTTGAGCTTGGCGCGGACGTTCTGGATGTCGTTCTGCGTCAGGGGCAGGTCCATTGCCCTGGCCAGGTCCCGGGCGCGCAGGGAGCCGCCGGCCTCGGCGAAGACGGTGAGAATCTGCTGGTAGGCCGGGTGCTCGGGAACTGCGGGAGGTGGCGCGGCCGGTTGGATCGGGGTGGGATCTTCCTCGGCGAGGGAGATGAGGGTCTTGCGGCTGATCCGCAGGTGCTCGATCGCCTCGCTGAGTTGGCCCAGCCTCGCGGTGAGCATGTCGATTTCCGCCTGGGTCTGCTCGATCTGGCAGGTCAAGGCCTGCTCGCGGGCGTCGATCCGGTCCAGGAGCCAGGCACCCGGGTCGGTCGGCCGGGCGTCGGGCCCGATCATGCCCACCGCCACGACGGGGACGCGCCGCGGGTCAGGCGGCGGGACATCACGTCCGTCATCGCCCAATACACGCGGGCTTCGGAACTGGCCGGAAGGTGCTCATAGTCGCGGACCAGACGCCGGTGGAACATCAAGATGCCGTACGTTTGCTCGACGACCCATCTCTTGGGCTGGGGGACGAACCCCTTGCCGGCGGGGTTGCGTTCGACGATCTCCACGTCGATCCCCAGGTCGGCGCCATGCGCGACGACCGCGTTCTTGAACCCCTGGTCGGCCAGCGCCTTGGTCACGGTGCCCTCGGTGCCGGCGGCGACCCGGTCCAGCAGGGCGATCCCGGCGGTGTTCTCATGAGCCGAGGCGGCCAGGACGACCACGGCGATGACCAGGCCCAGCACGTCCACCGCCAGGCCCCGTTTCCTGCCCGGCACGCGCTTGGCGGCGTCCTTGCCGGTCGTGGAGGCGGGGACCCCGGCCGCGACGTGGACGCTCTGGGTGTCCAGCACCACCAGGCTCGGATCGGCTAATCGTTTCTTCCTCTCGCGCAGATGCCAGCGCAGCAGGTCATGGATCGTCTTGTCGGTGCCGTCGTCGCGCCACTTGCCGAAGTAGTAGTACGTCGCGCTCTTGGGCGGCAGGTCGTGCGGGAGAAAGTCCCATTGGACACCGGTTCGTCCCTGGTAGCGGATGGCGTTCACGATCTCCCGCAACTCGTAGTTGCCCTCGTGGCCGCTGACGGACGGGTGCGCGGCCTTCCACGCCGTGAGCACGGGCTCGATCAGCGCCCATTCCGCGTCGGTTAAGTCGCTGGGGTACGGCTTGCGCTCGGTCACCCGGCCATCCCAGCACAGCAGACCCCACCGACCGGCGGTAACGCTACAAATCCATACGATCACATAGCGACATCACAGGCATATGCTCGCGGAACGCACTCT